>NZ_CP172892.1:0-440000 GCF_050531945.1 Enterococcus sp. DIV1411a
ATGGTATCCCTCGATGCTTTATGGAATGAATTAAAAGCAACATACCAAAAGGATTTATCGCCTGCTAGCTATAATACATGGATCGAAACAGCGAACCCTCGAACCCTTGATCAAAACCAGCTCGTTGTTGAGGTTCCTAGCAAGATTCATAAAGAATATTGGGAAAAAAACCTGGCGACAAAAATCGTTGAAGTCGGTTATATGTTATCAGGAAATGAGATTATCCCTCGCTTTATTACTGGCGAAGAAGCAGAGCAAGAAGAAGTTATAGAAGAAAAAAATCCAAAAGTTGTGGCACCTAGTCCGCTAAAAAAAGCCATGCTGAACCCTAAATATACCTTTGATACGTTTGTCATTGGTAAAGGAAACCAGATGGCTCATGCAGCAGCGCTCGTTGTAGCAGAAGATCCAGGTTCTATTTATAACCCGCTCTTCTTTTATGGAGGCGTGGGACTTGGTAAGACTCACTTGATGCATGCAATTGGTCATCAAATGCTGCAAAGTCAGCCTAATGCCAAAGTAAAATATGTAAGCAGTGAAACTTTTGCTAATGATTTCATCAATTCGATCCAAAACAAAACAGCAGAAGAGTTCCGTCAAGAATATCGAAATGTTGATTTACTGCTAGTGGATGACATTCAATTTTTTGCAGAAAAAGAAGCTACGCAAGAAGAGTTTTTCCATACTTTCAATGCCTTGTACAATGAAGGGAAACAAATCGTACTAACCAGTGATCGGTTGCCAAACGAGATTCCGAAACTGCAAGAACGCCTCGTTTCTCGCTTTGCATGGGGGCTGTCTGTTGATATTACACCGCCGGATCTTGAAACAAGAACAGCGATTTTACGTAAAAAAGCGGCGGCTGAACGTCTAGAGATCCCAGATGACACACTAAGCTACATCGCAGGACAAATTGATTCTAACATTCGTGAATTAGAAGGTGCGCTTGTTCGAGTGCAAGCTTTTGCTGCGATGAATAGTGAAGATATTTCGACTAGTCTAGCTGCAGACGCACTGAAAACGTTAAAATCAGGAAAAGGACATCCTCAATTGTCAATCCTGCAGATCCAAGAAGAAGTGGCAAAGTATTATCACATCCAATTGAAAGATCTCAAAGGAAAGAAACGCGTCAAATCTATTGTTGTTCCTAGACAAATCGCTATGTATTTGGCACGTGAGCTCACAGATAATTCTTTACCGAAAATCGGAGCTGAATTCGGTGGCAAGGATCATACAACGGTTATCCATGCTCATGAAAAAATCCAGCAGCTGATGGATTCTAGTGTCAGTATGCAAAATGAAGTATCAGAAATCAAAAACTTTTTACTAAATTAATTTGTCGATTCTATCAACTGAAAATAGCATGTGGATAAAAGAAAAAAACGTTCAAAAGTTATGCACACTTTTTCCACAGCTGTTTTTTCGTTTCTCTCTTACGTTTTTTGAGTTTTCCACAGAATCAACATGCCCTATTACTTTTATTATTCTTTTTAACTAATAATAAATAAACAAACATTCAAAGGAGATACATCATGAAAGTTACTTTAAACCGAGCTAGCTTTATGCAGGAATTGCAAACTGTTCAACGAGCTATTTCAAGCAAAACCACGATCCCTATTTTGACAGGTGTAAAAATCACACTGACACAAGAAGGTTTGACTTTGACGGGGAGCAACGCTGATATATCAATTGAAACTTTTTTGTCTGTTGAAAACGAAAAAGCAAATATGCAAATCGAATCTACTGGTTCCATTGTTTTACAAGCACGTTTCTTTAGCGAAATCATTCGGAGACTTCCTGAAGAAACATTTACTTTAGAAGTTTTAGAAAATAAACAAGTAGCGATTACTTCTGGAAAAGCGAATTTTATCGTAAATGGATTAGATGCAGATAACTATCCTCATCTTCCTGTTGTCGAAAGCCATAACCAGATGAAATTACCTGTACACGTATTGACTAAACTAATCAACGAAACAGTTTTTGCTGTCTCACAACATGAGAGTCGTCCAATCTTGACAGGTGTGCATTTCATTTTATCTGATAATTCTTTATTGGCTGTAGCTACTGATTCTCACCGTCTAAGTCAACGCGTGATTCCAGTAGAACAAGCGGCTGATCATTTTGATATTGTTATTCCTGGAAAAAGTTTGATCGAATTATCTCGCTCATTAACAAATGAAGAAGAAATCGTCGAAATCAGCATTATGGAAAACCAAGTGTTGTTCAAAACAGAAACGATGTATTTCTATTCCCGTTTGCTAGAAGGAAACTATCCTGATACCAATCGTTTGATTCCTTCAAGTTTTAATACAGAGGTTGAATTTTCTGTTCCTAGCTTTTTAGCGGCGATCGAACGGGCTTCTTTACTTTCTCATGAAGGCCGTAACAACATCGTTCGTTTATCTATTCGTCCAGATGCGGTTGTTTTATACGGAAATTCGCCAGAAATCGGGAAAGTAGAAGAAAGCTTGAGTTATACAGCAAGCAGTGGCGATCCATTAGATATTTCTTTCAATCCGGATTATATGAAAGCAGCGTTGCGTGCATTTGGAGATATGAGCATCAAAGTGAAATTTATCTCTGCTATTCGTCCATTTACATTGGAACCAACGGAAGATGGCGTTCAATTTATTCAGCTGATTACTCCTGTACGTACAAATTAACGATGATTTTCATTGTTCTTGAAAATTTAATTGAAAAGAAATAGAAAAAATAAAATTTTAAACAGAAGGCCCTAAAATCTCTTTTAAGGCTTTCTGTTTATTTTTGTTTAAATCACCTTTTTTAGATTAAATCGTCTTATATGGAAAAATATATGGATAAATTTGTTTTATTGCGAAAAAAAAGGTATAATAGAGTATACTTTTAATAATGAAAATGAGGGATGGGCATTGAAACAACAAGTCATTCTAAATACGGAATTCATGACGTTGGGCCAAATGTTGAAAGAAGTCACAGTTATCGGTAGTGGCGGACAAGCAAAATGGTATTTGGCAGAAAACACTGTGTTAGTCGATGGCGAACCAGAAAATCGTCGTGGACGCAAACTTTATCCCGGCATGATGGTTGAAGTTCCAGAAGTAGGAACTTTTTTTATGGTAAAAAAAGGAAACGACGATAATGAGGCTGAATAAGCTGTATTTAAAAAATTATCGAAATTACGAAGAGCTGAACATCGAATTTTCCAAGAACCTCGTCATCTTTTTAGGAGAAAATGCGCAAGGAAAAACGAATCTTTTGGAAAGTATCTACGTATTAGCTATGACGCGAAGTCATCGGACAAGTAGTGAGCAGGAATTGATTGGCTGGACTGACGATCAGGCGATGATTCAAGGAGAGATCACAAAAGGTTCATCCACTCTTCCATTAGAAATCTTATTATCTAAAAAAGGCCGAAAAACCAAGATCAACCATATCGAACAAAAAAAGTTAAGTACTTACGTGGGACAAATGAATGTCATTTTATTTGCACCAGAAGATCTTTCTTTAGTAAAAGGCAGCCCGCAGATCAGGCGGAAATTTTTAGATATGGAATTAGGCCAGATCAATCCAATCTATCTTTATGATCTTGTCCAATACCAAGCAATTTTGAAACAAAGAAACCAGTATTTAAAGCAATTGAATGAAAAAAAACAAACTGATTTGCTTTATTTGGATATTTTGTCCGAACAACTAGCAGCGTTTGGCAGCAAAGTATTGAAAGCAAGAGCACAGTTCGTCAAGCGATTGGAGTTTTGGGCTAATTCTTTGCATCAGCAAATCACCCATCAAAAAGAGCAGCTGGAAATCGAGTATCTCACCGCAGTCGATTCTTTAGAAACACATACGCAAGAGCAAATCCAAGAACAATTTCTCGCACTTTTGAACCAAAATAAAAAGAAAGACCTTTTTCGGGGAACAACGACAGTTGGTCCTCATCGTGACGATCTTTCCTTTTTTATTAATCAGAAAAATGTGCAGACTTATGGATCGCAAGGACAGCAAAGAACAACTGCACTAAGTGTCAAATTAGCAGAAATCGATTTGATTAAAGAAGAGACGGGGGAATATCCAATCCTTTTGTTAGATGATGTGATGAGCGAGCTGGATGATAGTCGTCAACTCCATCTGCTAGAAACAATCGAAGGAAAAGTTCAAACGTTCTTAACAACAACGACACTTGACCATGTAAAAAATAAAATGACTGTTGAACCTGAGATTTTTTATGTTCAACAAGGGAAACTAAAAGGAGAAGAAACTGAATGACAGAAGAAAGAAGTTTAGTAGAACGCGCTAAAGAGTATGATGCCAGTCAGATTCAAGTACTTGAAGGACTTGAAGCCGTTCGTAAACGACCTGGCATGTATATCGGTTCGACTAGTTCTGAGGGTCTGCATCACCTTGTTTGGGAAATTGTCGATAATTCGATCGATGAAGTATTAGCAGGTTTTGCAACGAAAATCCATGTGATTATTGAAAAAGACAACAGTATCACCGTTATTGACGACGGTCGGGGGATACCTGTAGATATCCAGGCAAAAACTGGACGTCCTGCAGTTGAAACGGTCTTTACTGTTTTACATGCTGGAGGAAAATTCGGCGGTGGTGGGTACAAAGTTTCTGGTGGACTTCACGGAGTAGGATCTTCTGTTGTTAACGCGCTTTCTACACAGCTTGATGTCAAAGTATACAAAGAAGGAAATGTGTACTATCAAGAATATCGTCGTGGAGCTGTAGTGGACGACTTAAAGATTATCGAACAAACGGATCGCCATGGAACAACGGTTCACTTTACGCCAGACCCTGAAATTTTTACAGAGACAACTGAGTTTGATTTTTCAAAATTGGCTACCCGGATCCGTGAACTTGCTTTCTTGAACCGCGGGATGCGTATATCGATTGAAGACAAACGAGAAGAAGAACCAGTCATCAATGAATACCATTATGACGGCGGGATTAAAAGTTATGTCGAATACTTGAATGCAAACAAAACCGTGATTTTTCCAGAACCTGTATATTTGGAAGGTGAACAGCAAGATATCGCAGTTGAAGTCTCTATGCAATATACAGACGGCTACCATTCCAATATCATGAGTTTTGCCAACAATATCCATACGTATGAAGGCGGAACACATGAATCAGGATTCAAGACTGCTTTAACTCGTGTGATAAATGATTATGCCCGAAAACAAAAGCTGATGAAAGAAAATGACGACAACTTGACCGGTGAAGACGTGCGAGAAGGATTGACAGCTGTTATTTCTATCAAGCATCCTGACCCTCAATTCGAAGGACAAACAAAAACAAAATTGGGCAATTCCGAAGTACGGACAGTCACTGATCGGTTATTTAGCGAACATTTCATGAAATTCTTGCTGGAAAACCCAAGTGTGGGCCGTCAAATTGTTGAAAAAGGATTACTAGCTTCCAGAGCTCGTCTAGCAGCGAAACGTGCGCGTGAAGTAACGAGACGTAAAGGTGCTTTAGAGATTAGTAATCTGCCAGGAAAATTAGCGGACTGCTCTAGCAACGATCCTGAAAAATGCGAATTGTTCATCGTCGAAGGAGATTCGGCCGGCGGATCAGCTAAGCAAGGTCGTAATCGAGAGTTTCAAGCCATCTTGCCTATTCGTGGGAAAATCTTGAATGTTGAAAAAGCAAGCATGGACAAGATCTTGGCAAATGAAGAGATCCGGTCTTTATTTACTGCTATGGGTACAGGGTTTGGAGAAGATTTTGATGTATCGAAAGCTCGCTACCACAAATTAGTTATCATGACTGATGCCGATGTCGACGGCGCGCATATCCGTACATTGCTGCTGACTCTTTTTTATCGTTACATGCGTCCTATTGTTGAAGCTGGATACGTCTATATTGCTCAGCCACCTTTATACGGGGTAAAACAAGGGAAGAATATTACGTATGTACAACCAGGAAAAAATGCAGAAGAAGAGTTGAAACAAGTCGTTGCTTCACTTCCTGCCTCACCAAAACCAAGCGTTCAGCGTTATAAAGGACTTGGAGAAATGGATGATCATCAACTATGGGAAACAACTATGGACCCAAGCAATCGGATGATGGCCCGCGTCAGTGTGGACGATGCTATTGCAGCAGATCAGATATTTGAAATGTTGATGGGGGATCGAGTAGAACCCCGTCGTGCATTCATCGAGGAAAATGCACACTATGTGAAGAACTTAGATATTTAATCATGAAGGAGGAAAAAGAATGAGTGAAGAAATCAGAGAAAACATCCATGATGTCAATCTAACCAGCGAAATGAAAGACTCCTTCATCGATTATGCGATGAGTGTTATTGTCGCACGTGCACTTCCTGATGTCAGAGATGGTCTGAAACCCGTTCATCGCCGTATTTTATACGGCATGAACGAATTAGGTGTAACACCGGATAAAGCCCATAAAAAATCTGCCAGAATCGTCGGAGATGTCATGGGTAAATACCATCCTCATGGAGACAGTGCGATCTATGAGTCAATGGTACGGATGGCACAGCCATTCAGCTACCGTTATATGCTAGTGGATGGTCATGGAAACTTTGGTTCTGTTGACGGTGACGGTGCCGCCGCTATGCGTTATACCGAAGCACGGATGAGCAAAATCGCTACAGAAATGCTGCGTGATATCAATAAGAACACTGTTGATTTCCAAAGCAACTATGATGATACAGAAAAAGAACCAGTTGTACTACCTGCTCGCTTCCCGAATCTTTTAGTGAACGGAACAACGGGGATCGCCGTAGGTATGGCCACGAATATCCCACCTCATAACTTGTCTGAGGTAGTAGCGGCTATCGATTTGCTGATGGATAATCCTGATGTGACGACCAATGAATTGATGGAAGTATTACCTGGACCAGATTTTCCAACAGGTGGTTTGGTTATGGGAAAATCAGGAATCCGAAGAGCGTATGAAACAGGTAAGGGTTCTATTACCGTACGTGCAAAAGTTGAGATTACTGAGATGCCAAATGGTAAAGAACGGATCATCGTGACAGAATTGCCTTATATGGTCAATAAAGCAAAATTGATCGAACGGATTTCTGAACTGCACAGAGACAAGCGTATCGAAGGGATCACAGATTTGCGGGACGAATCTTCCCGTGAAGGTATGCGGATCGTCATTGACATCCGTCGTGACGCCAGCGCATCTGTTATCTTGAATAACTTATATAAATTGACATCCTTGCAAAATTCATTTGGATTCAATATGTTGGCGATCGAAAAAGGTGTGCCGAAAGTTTTGAGCTTGAAACAAATTCTTGAAAACTATATCGAACATCAGCGCGAAGTCATCACAAGACGGACAGTCTTTGAAAAAGAAAAAGCAGAAGCAAGGGCACACATTTTAGAAGGTTTGCGTATTGCTTTGGATCATATCGATGAAATCATTGCGATTATCCGCGGGTCTAAATCAGATGACGAAGCAAAAGCGACGATGATCGAACGGTTCGATTTATCCGATCGCCAGTCTCAAGCTATTTTAGATATGCGTTTACGCCGATTGACCGGTTTGGAACGGGAAAAAATCGAAAATGAATACCAAGAACTCTTAAAACTGATTGAAGATTTAACTGACATTCTGGCAAGACCAGAACGTGTTACAGAAATCATCAAGAATGAATTAGCAGACTTGAATCAACGATTTGGTGATAAACGACGCACAGAATTACTAGTCGGTGAGGTCTTAAGTCTGGAAGATGAAGATTTAATCGAAGAAGAAGAAATCGTTATTACATTGACAAACAATGGTTACATCAAACGTTTGGCAAATAATGAATTCAGAGCTCAACGAAGGGGTGGACGTGGTGTCCAAGGAATGGGTATCCACAATGACGACTTCGTCAAAAATCTGGTTTCTTGTTCTACCCATGATACATTGTTATTCTTTACGAATAACGGAAAAGTGTATCGGGCAAAAGGATACGAAATTCCAGAATACGGGCGCACAGCCAAAGGAATACCAATTATCAATTTACTAGGTATCGATTCGAGTGAAAGCATCCAGGCAATCATTGCGGTGACGGGAGAAGCAGAAGAAGGCCACTATCTCTTCTTTACGACGCGTCAAGGTACAGTAAAACGTACTTCTGTCACTGCTTTTGCTAACATCCGAAGTAATGGTCTGATCGCAATTGGTTTGAAAGAAGACGATGAGCTCGTCAATGTGCTACTGACAGATGGTCAATCTAATATCATTATTGGAACACATAACGGCTACTCTGTCACTTTCAAAGAAGAAGCAGTCCGCGATATGGGACGTACAGCTTCCGGGGTTAGAGGAATACGCCTGCGTGAGGAAGATTATGTCGTTGGGGCAGCCTTAATGAAGGAAGATCAAGAAGTATTAGTGATCACAGAAAAAGGTTACGGAAAACGGACAAAAGTATCGGAATATCCAGTGAAAGGCCGCGGAGGTAAAGGGATCAAAACGGCGAACATCACTGAAAAAAATGGTCCACTAGCTGGATTGACCACTGTTTCTGGAGATGAAGACATCATGCTGATTACAGATAAAGGTGTCATTATCCGTTTCAACGTATCGACTGTTTCTCAAACTGGACGTTCAACATTAGGCGTACGTTTGATGAAGATGGAAGCTGATACGAAAGTTGTCACGATGGCAGCAGTCGAACCAGAAGCTGCAGAACAAACAGTTGAAGAACAAGGATCAGAAGAATAGCCATCAAGACTAATTGTGTAAGCTAGCAAGAATGACCGATTAAAAAATCTGGTTATTCCTGCTGGCTTTTTTGATTAGTTGAATTTCTCTTAAAATATTCGAAACTGTTCATTCTGTATTGCTTTTGACCAAAATAGAGTGTATAATCAGAGCTTGTGAGTAGTCTAATTAATTAGATAACTCTCCTTGCTCTTAGGAACCTAAGAGCCGAAAGTCCACAGGGAGGTGAATATCAATGGAAAACACGAAATATGAAATCATGTACATTATTCGTCCAAACATTGATGAAGAAGCAAAAACTGCTTTAATCGAACGTTTCGATGCAATCTTGAAAGATAACGGAGCAGAAGTTATCGAATCAAAAGATTGGGAAAAACGCCGTTTCGCTTATGAAATGAACGGTTACCGTGAAGGTATCTATCACATCGTTAAAGTATCTTCTCCATCATCAGCAAATGCTGTCAATGAATTTGACCGTCTTGCTAAAATCAACGACGATATCATTCGTCACATGATTGTTAAAGAAGAAGCTTAATTGTTGTTTCATGTGAAACAATAGAAAACGATGAGAGGAGATGACTATTTTGATTAATAATGTTGTATTAGTTGGACGTCTGACGAAAGATCCAGATTTGCGTTACACAGCAAGTGGTACGGCAGTCGCAACATTTACTTTGGCTGTGAATCGTAATTTTACAAACCAAAGCGGCAATCGCGAGGCTGATTTTATCAACTGTGTGATTTGGCGCAAATCAGCAGAAACTTTAGCAAACTATGCTCGTAAAGGAACACTTTTAGGTGTTACTGGACGTATCCAAACTCGTTCTTATGATAATCAGCAAGGACAACGTGTATACGTGACAGAAGTAGTAGCTGACAACTTCCAATTGCTGGAAAGTCGTTCTGCATCTGAAAATCGCCAACAAAGCGGCGGATTCCAAAGTTCTGGTCAATCAGCTGGCGGATTTGGCGGAAACAATAACTCTAATCAAACATCTCAATCATCCAACGGTATGCCTGATTTCGACCGTGATACTTCTGACCCATTCGGCTCAAGTTCAACGATCGACATTTCAGACGATGATTTACCATTCTAAACGAATTTGATAGGAGGGAAATAGAATGGCACAACAAAGAAGAGGCGGACGTAAACGTCGTAAAGTAGACTACATTGCTGCTAACCATATTGAATATATCGATTATAAAGATATCGAATTACTAAAAAGATTTATTTCAGAACGCGGTAAAATCTTGCCACGTCGTGTAACTGGTACAGGCGCTAAAAACCAACGTAAAATTACTGTTGCAATCAAACGCGCTCGTATCATGGGCTTGCTACCTTTCGTTAGCGAAGACTAATAAATCCTAGGAATTGAATGACTGATCCTTTTGATCAGCTATTCAATTCCTTTTTTTCTGTAAAAATAACCTCTATTCGTTTAGTCGCTCGAATGACGAAAGTTATGGTAAAATCAAATTAGTCATATATGGGAGGAAAATTATGGAAAATAAAAACAATCATTTATCCCCGAAACCTCTCTTCCTTATCCTGTTTATATTAATCGAAGTATTGGTAGTCTTAATTTTACCATTTCGTTTTGTTAGCGCTTCGGTCATTCTATTGATGAATTTATGGGGTGTTCGCTATTGGTTGAAAATGAAACGTTGGCTTATTTTAAATAAACGTGAAAAAATCCAGCAGGCTTCGACTGTAGCTGAAACCAATCTAGCTTATGTCTCAGAAGTCATGCCTGTAGGAGTGATTGCTTATCAGCCATCAAGCCAAAAAATCGAATGGCTCAATCCATTAGCATTGAAAATCAAAGATCAAAGTGGATTAACAGAGGAAGAATTGCTAGATACTTTTTTTACTGCAAAAGAAAAAAAGAAAAACCAAGTCTATCTAGCAGATAAAACATTTCAGTTTGATATGGATACAGTAAAGGGTGTTGTTTATTTTAATGATATTACCCAAAACCAGTTGTTAAAACTCCATCAGACGAACAGTCAGCCGGTGATTGGTATTTTATCTATTGATAACTATGCAGATGCCATTGATAAATTGGATGACAAAGAGATTTCTTATTTGAACTCTTTCGTCACTACACTAGTTTCTGACTGGATGAATGAATACCATGTCTTTTTCAAAAGAATCAACGCAGAACGGTTTTTCTTCGTAGCACAGATGATCGATCTGAAAAAGATGATGGATAAAAAATTTGATTTGCTGGATCGCTTTCGAGCAGAAGCTGAAAAACAGAGCTCGCCTATCACCCTTAGTATGGGGATTGCTTATGGCTCAAGAACCCTCGATGAAATCGGTGGAGAAGCTCAGAATAATTTAGATGTTGCTTTAGTCCGTGGAGGCGACCAAGTTGTCGTGAAAGAGGTAAAAGAAGGAGCAAAACCTGTTTATTATGGGGGGAAATCTGCTAAGAATGTCAAACGCACGCGTGTTCGTTCTCGAGCGATGAGTACCGCTTTGCGTCGGATTTTTGATGAAACAGGCGATGTGTTTATCATGGGGCACAAGTTTCCGGATATGGATGCTTTAGGCTCTGCTTTTGGTGTCAGTTGTCTGGCACGCTTCAACCAGAAAAAAGCTTACATCGTTATCAACGAGAACGAGATCATTCCAGATGTAGAACGGTGTCTTGAAGAAATCCATAAGCATCCTGAATTAGAAATGCAACTAATCTCTCCAGAACGTGCCATAGAGCTGAAAAAAGAAGAGGACCTCCTCGTGATGGTGGATTACCATAAACCTTCTCTATCGATCTCTCAGGGCCTATATGAGCAATTTGATAAGATTGTGATCATTGATCACCATCGTCGTGGGGAAGAGTTTCCAAGTAAACCTCTGCTGACTTATATCGAATCTTCAGCTTCTTCAGCTTCAGAGCTAGTTTCTGAGCTGATCCAATACCAAAGCAGCAAAACAAATCGCTTAGATCGTTTTGAGGCCACATTATTGCTTGCAGGGATGGTTGTAGATACAAATAGTTTCAATGTCCGTACAACTGCACGAACTTTTGACGTTGCCAGCTATTTAAGGTCTTGTGGAGCAGACGCATCCTTAGTACAATATTTATTGAGCTCGGATTTAGCGACATACTTGGAGATCAGCAATTTGATTGCTGGAAGCGACTATGTGACTTCTGATATTGTTGTGGCGGCAGGGACAGACGAAAAAGAGTATAATAGTGTTATAGCAGCAAAAACAGCAGATACATTGCTTTCGATGATCAATATCAATGCAGCTTTCGTCATTACAAAGCGGACAGACGGCTTGATTGGGATCAGTGCCAGAAGTACCGGCATGATCAACGTCCAAATCATCATGGAATCCTTAGGTGGCGGAGGACACTTCACAAACGCAGCTACTCAACTGGAAAATACGACAGTTGAGGAAACAAAACAGAAGCTATTTGCTGCAATCAAAGAAAATATGAATCAAATATATGATAAGGAGTAATCCAAATGAAAGTAATTTTTTTACAAGATGTAAAAGGAAAAGGTAAAAAAGGGGACATCAAAGAAGTTCCAGCAGGTTATGCACAAAATTATCTAATCAAAAATAACTTGGCAAAAGAAGCAACGAAAAGCAGTATCAGTCAGTTAGCAGGACAAAAGAAAGCACAAGAAAAACACGAAGCTGAAATCTTGGAAGAAGCTAAAAAGTTAAAAGAATTCTTGGAAAAAGAAGATACTGTAGTCGAATTGAAGGCGAAAGCAGGGGAAGACAGCCGTTTGTTTGGTTCGATCCCTTCAAAACAAATTGCTGAAGGGTTAAACAAACAATACAAAATCAAATTAGATAAACGAAAAATCGAATTAGAAAATCCGATCCGTTCACTAGGCTACACAAACGTACCTGTTAAGCTTCATCATGAGGTGACGGCTACGATCAAAGTTCATGTCGTACAAGAATAACAAATCTTGATAGCGATGTTCAGCTGGTAAGTATAACCAGAAGGAAAAAAGAAAAACCGAAATTTATCTGAGAAAACAGCTGCAGCAATGAAAGCAAAAGCTGCAAATCGATTTCAGATTGATTTCGGTTTCTTTTTTGGGAACAGCAAAATAGCATAAAGAAAACGAGTATAATAAAAGAGAACTATTTTTTTATTACACTTTCGGTACGAATGATGACTTTTCTCTCATTTTCTTGTAAAATGAAGCAATTGAAGACAAGGAGCGATACGTATGAATGAAGTGTGGCAGGATCGAATCCCACCGCAAAATATTGAAGCTGAACAAGCGGTTTTAGGCTCTGTTTTTCTTGACGCAGAAACGATCATTGATGCCATGGAGTACATAGAGCCAAAAGACTTTTATCGTCGTGGCCATCAAATTATTTTTGAGACAATGATCGAGTTAAATGATCGTAATGAAGCGATTGACGTGGTTACTGTCAAAGACCGGCTGGAACAAGCCAATTTGTTAGAAGATGCCGGTGGTTTAAGTTATCTCTCAGACTTGGCATTAGCAGTTCCGACAGCAGCAAATATCGTCTACTATGCGAAAATCGTTGAAGAAAAATCATTGCTGCGTACATTGATCCAGACAGCAACAGGAATCGTTACGAAAGGATTCGAGCAAGGAGAAGAAGTTCAAACAATTTTAGATGATGCCGAACGCAGTATCTTGGAGGTTTCGGAAAAAAGAAATCGAAGCGGCTTTTTATCTATTGCTGAAGTACTGAACTCCACGATTGAAAATATCGATCGACTAGCTCAAAACAATGAAGAAATCACAGGTCTACCAACTGGCTATCAAGGTCTGGATAAAATGACAGCAGGTTTCCAGCCCGAAGAACTAATCATTCTGGCTGCTCGTCCTGCGGTAGGTAAAACAGCGTTCGCATTGAATATTGCTCAAAATGTAGGAACCAAAACAGATCGTTCTGTTGCGATATTCAGTCTGGAAATGGGGGCAGAATCTCTTGTAAATCGGATGCTTTGTGCAGAAGGTTCGATTGAGGCCAGCCATTTACGTACAGGTCAGCTTTCGGAAGAAGAATGGTCGAATCTGATCGTTGCGATGGGGAGTCTTTCTCGAGCAAATATTTTTATCGATGATACACCAGGGATCAAAATCTCTGAAATCCGTGCGAAATGTCGGAAACTAGCGCAAGAAAAAGGCAATCTAGGTTTGATATTGATCGATTATTTGCAGTTGATTGAAGGTAACGGTAAAGAGAACCGTCAACAAGAAGTATCAGATATCTCTCGCCAACTGAAAAAACTGGCGAAAGAGCTGAAAGTACCTGTCATTGCTCTTTCACAGTTATCTCGTGGAGTAGAACAGCGACAAGACAAACGACCAGTGCTAAGTGATATTCGTGAATCCGGATCAATTGAACAAGATGCGGACATCGTAGCCTTCTTGTATCGAGATGATTATTATGAAAGAGAAGGCGGAGATGACGATGATGGAAACGAGCCAAAAAATGACAACGTCATCGAAGTCATCATCGAGAAGAACCGAAGCGGTGCACGAGGAACAGTTGAACTACTGTTTATCAAAGAATACAATAAATTTTCGTCGCTTTCGCCAAGAGAAGAATTTTAAAGAAGAGGTTGTGAGCCTTGAGCAATGCCGAGAGCACTCGTAAGAAGATGCGAGGAGTAACCGCAGGAACGACTAGAGTACTTAATTTAAACAGATCTCCAAAGGGATTGTGACAAAAGTCTTGTCACAGTCCCTTTTTCCGAATAAACGGTGTTCAATCAGCTGACCCTTGGTATTAGCTCAGCAAACGTCAAAATATGAGGAACTATTTTGACGTTTGTTTCTCTAATACTCAGGTCAAAACGCTGATCTTACGACCTCTTTTCCTTAAACGGTGTTCTCCTGCCAACTCCTCGGTCACAAGTCACAATATCATCAAACATGAGAAGCAGTTTTTTGAAATTGCTCCTTGTGACTCAGAGTTAAACGGCAGGCTCACAACCTCTTTCTTAAACGGTGTTCAAAAGCTTGCATCTGCGGTAATACGCCCAATCAAACGAAAAATATGAGAAGCTATTTTTGTTTGGCTGTTCTTATTACTTGATGCAGGACAGCTTTTTCACAACCTCTGATTCACGGTGTTCCAAAAGTAGCTTCTTCGAAAAGTAAGTCGGAATTTCACAAAAATTTGAGAAGCAATTTTCGTACATTCCTTCTTATTTCTTGAAGCTGACCACTTCTGTTACAACCTCTTTTTTAATAACCATTCTAAAAAGATAAAGTTCGTTTTTTAAGCGTTTTTATAAAATAAAAATAAAAATCATTCGATTTTATTTGAAATATGTATCTATTATTGATACAATGGTTCAGGATTAAATAATATAGAACGAGGTGTTCACATGTCATCTGTAGTAGTAGTAGGTACGCAATGGGGCGATGAAGGGAAAGGAAAAATCACAGACTTTCTCAGTGAAAATGCTGAAGTGATTGCACGGTACCAAGGTGGCGACAATGCAGGGCACACAATTAAGTTTAACGGTGTGACTTATAAACTGCATTTGATTCCTTCTGGGATTTTTTATAAAGATAAGATCAGTGTGATCGGAAACGGCGTTGTAGTCAATCCTAAATCATTGGTTAAAGAATTAGCTTATTTACATGAAAAAGGTGTAGAAACAAGTAATTTGCGTATTTCTGACCGCGCGCACGTAATCTTGCCTTATCATATCAAATTGGACCAATTACAAGAAGATGCTAAGGGCGAAAATAAGATTGGTACAACGATTAAAGGAATCGGACCTGCCTATATGGATAAAGCAGCTCGTGTAGGTATCCGTATTGCAGACTTATTAGATAAAGAAATTTTTGAAGAACGTCTTCGTTTGAATCTAGATGACAAAAACCGTCAATTTGTAAAAATGTTTGATTCAGAACCACTTGATTTTGACGATATTTTTGAAGAATATTATGAATACGGACAACAAATCAAACAATACGTCACAGATACTTCCGTTATCTTGAATGATGCCTTGGATGCAGGCAAACGCGTGTTGTTTGAAGGCGCACAAGGTGTAATGCTGGATATCGACCAGGGAACTTATCCTTTTGTTACTTCTTCTAACCCAGTAGCCGGTGGGGTAACAATCGGAAGCGGTGTAGGGCCTTCAAAAATCAATAAAGTTGTCGGCGTCTGCAAAGCCTATACGTCACGTGTCGGTGATGGACCATTTCCAACTGAATTATTTGATGAAACAGGAGAACAAATCCGCGAAGTAGGACGAGAATACGGTACGACAACTGGTCGTCCGCGTCGTGTCGGCTGGTTTGATTCTGTAGTTATGCGCCATTCTAAACGAGTTTCAGGTATTACCAACCTATCTTTAAACTCGATCGATGTATTAAGTGGATTGGAAACAGTAAAAATTTGTACGGCTTATGAATTAGATGGGGAACTAATCTACCATTATCCAGCAAGCTTGAAAGAGTTGAACCGCTGCAAACCAATCTATGAAGAATTGCCAGGCTGGTCAGAAGACATTACAGGATGCAAAACACTTGCAGAACTGCCAGAAAACGCACGTAACTATGTACGTCGTATCTCAGAGCTTGTTGGTGTACGTATCTCAACATTTTCTGTCGGACCTGATAGAACACAAACAAACATCTTAGAAAGCGTCTGGGCGCAAATCTAAGGATAAAAACGACGACTGAATCAGGACGTTCTTACCAGAGCGAGTCGAAGTGTTTATCTATACGATAATAATAACTTGAAGAGGTAGTGAAAGAGACGTTTAGCCTTATTGCCGATAGGCTGTCTCTTGAACACTGTTTATTCAGAATAAGGGACTGTGACAAAAACCGTGTCACAGTCCCTTTTTTCGAACAAACGGTGTTCAAAAGCTTGCATCTACGGCACTAAGCCCAATCAGATGAAAAATATGGAGTGCTATTTTTATCTGATTGTTTTTACTGCTTGATGCAGAGCAGCTTTTTCACAACCTCTCCACTAAACGGTGTTCTCCTGCCAACTCCTCGGTCACAAGTCACAATATTCAACAAACATGAGAAGCTGTTTTTTGAAATTGTTCCTTGTGACTCGGAGCTAAACGGCAGGCTCACAACCTCTTGGTAAACGGTGTTCAATCAGCTGACCCTCGGTATTAGCTCAAAAAACGGCAAAATATGAGGAACTATTTTGCCGTTTGTTTCTCTAATACTCAGGTCAAAACGCTGATTTCACAACCTCTGATTCACGGTGTTCCAGAAGTAGCTTCTACGGAAATAAGCCGAAATTTCACAAAAATTTGAGAAGCAATTTTCGTAAATTCCTTCTTATTTCTTGAAGCTGACCACTTCTGTCACAACCTCTTATTTTGATTAGAACTTGCGAAAATAAACCGGTTAAAGTGTGTCTAGCGCAAGAGATTTGCTATAATAGACGATAAGGGTAAAATGTAACGAGAAGGGGTTGAAAAATGTGTATCAAATTGTAACAGATTCTTGTTGTGATCTGCCATACCATGTATTAGCAAAAGAAAAAGTTGATTTTTTATCAATGAATCTCCAATTGAATGATCAAGAGTTAGTAGATGACCTCGGAAAGACATTCAATTATGACCGCTACATGAATCAGCTGAAAAATGGTGCGATGCCTACGACATCACAAATCAATGTTGGCCGATATTTAGAATTTTTCCGTTCTTATGCGGAAAAACAGATTCCTGTTTTATATGTGGCTTTTTCCAGTGGATTAAGCGGCTCTTACAGTAGTGCGCTTCAAGCGGTTGAATTGCTGAAGGAAGAATATGAAGACCCTGAGATCTATGTTTTTGATACAAAAGCTGCAAGTATTGGGGAAGGGCTTTTAGTATTGGAAGCTGTAAGATTGAAAAAAGAAGGTAAAAGCATCGAAGAAACCCTAGAGTGGCTGGAAGGTAATTATTTGAAAGTCCATTCATGGGTAACAGTAGACGATCTGAAATATCTAGAACGAGGCGGTAGGATTTCCAAAGCAAGTGCTACTCTTGGCAGTCTATTGAGTGTAAAGCCTATTATTACGGTGGATAAAGAAGGAAGGCTGACGAATGTTGACAAAGTTCGAGGAAGAAACAAGTCGATCCAGACAATCGTCAATGAGACGGTAAAAACAATCGTTGCACCACTTGATCAAATCGTTTATGTGGCTTACGCTGGGGACCTAGAGAGCGCGGAGAAGGCAAAACGGCTTTTGGAAGAACAGATAAAGATGAAAGATGTGAAACTTTATCCATTAGGCCCAACGATTGCCAGCCACACAGGCTATGGCTGTATCGCGATTTTTTCAATGGGGATCAGTCGATAAAAACAGTAACTCATTCTGTAAAAAAGCCCAGAAATTGATTGTAACAAAAACAGCGACTCTTAAAAGATAGATGAGCATCCTATCTCTTAGAGGTCGCTGTTTTTTTATTTTTTAAGCTAAATAGGCCATTATGCCCATAACTCGTTCAATTGTTTTTGAATATCTGCATTTTCCAAAAATTCATCATATGTCGTATCAGCTCGATCGATCACACCTTTATCCGAAACGGCAATGATGCGGTTTGCCAATGTTTGGATAAATTGATGGTCATGTGACGCAAATAAGATTGAGCCAGTAAATGCCATCAAGCCGTCATTCAATGCTGTGATTGATTCTAAGTCTAAATGGTTCGTTGGATCATCTAATACAAGTACGTTAGCTTTCGAAAGCATCATTTTTGAAAGCATGCAACGGACTTTCTCTCCACCAGATAAAACATTCACTGGTTTCAATACTTCTTCACCAGAAAACAACATTCTTCCTAAGAAGCTTCTTAAGAAGGTGTTATCATCTTCTTCTTTACTTGCATATTGACGCAACCAGTCTAAAATCGTTAGATCAGTATCGAATTCTTTCGTTGTATCCTTTGGTAAATAAGAATGACTTGTTGTCACACCCCAACGTACTGTTCCAGTATCTGGCGTAATTTCACCCATGATAACTTTGAATAGCGTTGTTGTTGTTATATCATTTTCTGCGACGAAAGCGACCTTGTCTTCTTTGCTCAAATTAAAAGATATATCATCTAAAATTTTCTTTCCATCAATCGTTACACTTACATTTTCTACCTGCAATAAGTCGTTTCCAATCTCACGTTCAGGTTTGAATCCAACGAATGGATAACGTCTAGAAGAAGGTTGGATATCGTCTAAAGTAATTTTTTCAAGCATTTTTTTACGTGAAGTTGCTTGTTTTGATTTTGATGCATTCGCACTAAAGCGGGCAATAAATTCTTGGAGTTCTTTGATTTGTTCTTCTTTTTTTGCATTTGCGTTTGCTTGAAGTTTAGCCGCTAGTTGACTAGATTCCAACCAAAAATCATAATTTCCTACATAAAGTTTGATTTTACCAAAATCTAGATCCGCCATATGTGTACATACTTTGTTCAAAAAGTGACGGTCATGGGATACAACGATCACAGTATTTTCAAAATTGATCAAAAATTCTTCCAGCCAATTGATCGATTGGATATCCAGACCGTTTGTTGGTTCGTCTAGCAAAAGAACATCAGGTTTACCAAATAGTGTTTGTGCTAATAACACTTTTACCTTTTGTCCACCAGTTAATTCACTCATTTGCTGATGGTGCAATTCTTCAGGGATGTTCAGACCTTGCAGTAAAACAGCTGCTTCTGGTTCAGCTTCCCATCCATTAAGCTCAGCAAATTCTCCTTCTAATTCAGCTGCTCGAATACCATCTTCGTCAGTGAAATCCTCTTTCATGTAAATCGCATCTTTTTCTTTCATCACTTCATACAGACGCTTGTGTCCCATGATGACTGTTTCAAGTACAGTATAGTCTTCATAGTCGTAATGGTTCTGTTTCAATACGGCCATCCGTTCATCTGGTCCCATAGTAACGGAACCTGTGGAAGGCTGCAGATCCCCTGATAACACTTTAAGGAACGTTGATTTACCTGCACCATTTGCACCAATCAAGCCATAGCAGTTTCCGGGGGTAAATTTAATATTCACATCATCAAATAGTTTGCGGTCTGAAAAGTGCAAACTCACATCATTTACAGTAATCAATTTTTTTCCTCACTTTTATCATTATTAGTTTTGACAAGTCTTATAGAATTATATAGGGGAAAGGTAAAAGATTCAAGGCAATCGAACATTCTTTGTGTTTCACGTGAAACAGAATGAAAAAAATAAAAATAAAAGAGGAGCGAAAATAGCTACTATAGGATTTATTAGTTTGCAAAAGCATAATTTTTGACGTTATTTATAAGAGGGAGTACTATAAAACTGTAAAAGAAATGAAAGAAGGATTGAAAATGGATGAAAAAAGAACCATCGACTGGGGCTCATTGATTTTGGGAATTTTATTTGTACTTGTCTCATTGTTATCATTTCAAGACCCTGTCGGAAATTTAGTTGCAATTGTAGTAGTCTTTGCGATTTTTGCCTTTATTAAAGGGATATTTGAACTGTTTGTACGGAACAGATTAAAAGAGCTAACAGGATATAAAGGAAAGATGCCCTTAATAATCGGGATCATCGATATTCTAGTTGGCGTCTTTTTCTTATTCAATATTGGTGCAGGAGTCGCAGCATTACCTTTTGTTTTTGCAGTATGGTTTATTGCTGATTCCGTTTTAGCGTTATTTACTGCTGATTTGGCAAGAGGAGTAAGCGAAGGATATTATTGGTTTACGGTCATCGTCAATATCTTAGGAATTTTATTAGGTATTTTCTTATTGTTTAATCCAATTTCTTCTGCGTTGACATTAAGCTTTTTAGTTGGATTCTATTTTATGTTATTTGGTATCACACATATCGTCTATGCATTTAGATAAGCAAAATCAAACAAATAAAAAAGCCGGCTTCCGATTACAGTTTTACTGTTGTAATTGGAAGCTGGCTTTTTTATCATGGACAAATATGCACGAGGTGATTTTTAGGTGTCGAGACAAATTTATGCAAAAATGTGAGAAGCTATATACACAAATTGTATCTTAATACTCGAAGTATAGCGCAGTTGTCACAACCTCTTTTCATATAATTCATTCAATACTGGCAAATCATGGACTTCATATTTTTCTTTGAATGCTTGGATTTCTTCTTCAGAATATTTTCTTGGATCTAAATGCAGATCTTCTACTGGCAATGGGCGTTTGTTATTGATCTTCACATCGATTACTACAGGACGATCTGATTTTGCAGCTGCATCAAAGGCAAATCGAAGTTGCGAGTATTCTGTGACTGTAAAGCTATTTGCCCCGAGCGCTTCTCCAACTTTACCGAAATCTGCATCTTCTAAAAATACACCAAATTTCTTTTGTTCCGTATCTTCTTGTTCTGCTTCGATGAAACCAAAAGAATCATTCGAAAAGACAACATTAATAATTGGAAGCTGATATTTGACTTGTGTAATGATATCTTGCATGACCATAGCAAATCCGCCATCACCACTTAAGGTAAATACTTGTTTTTCTGGGTAGCTTAGTTGTGCGGCAATTCCTCCTGGCACACCATTACCCATAGTTGCGAACCATCCAGATGTCGTATGTTTTTGTTTACCGTTCATATTCAATAAACGAATAGAATGGATAGTCGTGTTACCGACATCTGTGACGAAAATCGCATCGTCTTCAGCAATACGATTGATTTCTTTATAGACAGCCTCTGGACGAATCGGTTCTTCCTCTCGATCTTCAAAAGATTTCAACCAATTTACCCATTTTTCTTTATTTTCTTGATTTGCTAGGTACCAGCTATCAGCAGGGCGAGCATCCCCTAACTCGACAAGTCTTTGCAAAGCTGTGTTTGCATCACCGAGGATCGACAAAGATGTTTCATGGCGTCGTCCAAATTTTGACGCATCGATATCGATTTGGATAAATTCAGCAGTTGGATTAAAAAATGCACGTCCAAATGGGAAGTCGCTACCGACAAATAAGATCAGATCGGCTTCTGCCAATGCTTCATTTCCGGGTTTAGTAGCGACACGTCCAGCAAAACCAAGAAAGTTTTCATAATCATCAGGAATAATTCCTTTTGCTAGAACGGAAGCGACAATAGGAACTGAAAAATGTTCTGAGAATTCTTTGATTTGCGGAAATCCGTTTCGCGTTCCTTGACCAACATAAAGAACTGGTTTTTTTGCTTTTTCAAGATAAGGCAAAGCAGCTAGCAAATCTTTTTCTTCTGGTAATATCACACTTGTTTTGTGAGTGTGAGCGGTGGAGAAAGGTTGTTCGTCAATTTCTTCAAAACCAAGATCAACAGGGATAGTCACGATAGCCACGCCTTTATGCTCATAGGCGGCTTTAATGGCTTCATCTACTACATGCGGAAGACTTTGTGGTGTCATGACTGTACGATTGTATACGCTGACATCTGCGAAAATAGGATTTTCATTTAGTTCCTGGAAAGAGTTATAGTTCATGGATGTAGAAGCAACTTGTCCTAAGAACGCTACTAGAGGCACATGGTCCATCTGTGCATCATACAAACCATTGATCAAATGTGTCGCACCAGGTCCTGCAGAGCCGAAGACAGCGCCGACTTTCCCCGTTAATTTTGCATCTGCAGCGGCTGCGAGTGCGCCGACTTCTTCATGACGAACTTGAATGTAGTTGATTTCGGTTTTTTCTTGATATAGCGCATCCATAATTGAATTGAAAGATCCTCCGGGAATGCCATAAATATGGTCGATACCCCAGCTTTCAAGAACTTTTACCATTGCGATTCCTGCATTGATTTTTGACATGGTGTTTCACTCCTTTAGCAATGATGATACATAAATTTTTTGTATCTAGAGTATAGAACTTTTTATCGAAAATCCCAACTAATTCGTCTTTTCACAAAAATGTAGTCATGTTTTTGGGAATATGCTAGAGTAGTACATAGATAGATTCAAGAGAGGGGAATGGCATGGTTGAATGGCTATTGAGACTTGAACCTTGGCAGCAAGCACTTGCTGGGACAGCTTTTACTTATTTTATGACAGCTCTTGGTGCCGGGTTGGTTTTTTTCTTTAAAGAAATCAAAAAAGAAGTGCTAAACTTGATGTTAGGATTTGCTTCTGGTGTCATGATTGCTGCAAGTTTTTGGTCTTTGTTAGATCCGGCTATTACAAAAGCAGAAGAAAATGGAGATATTGCTTGGCTAGTTGTAAGTATTGGGTTTGGTTTAGGCGGTGTGTTTTTATATATGGCAGATAAAACACTGCCCCATATGCATTTTGGACCACAACATGAAGCAGAAGGATTGCCTACCCATTTAAAACGGACGATCTTGCTTGTTTTTTCTATTACATTGCATAACATTCCTGAAGGTTTAGCCGTGGGGGTAGCATTCGGTGCAGCAGCAACTGCGGATAATCCGACAGCCGCTATATTAGCCGCTGTTTCGGTGGCGCTAGGTATTGGTATCCAAAACTTCCCAGAAGGAGCAGCTGTATCAATCCCGTTGCGACAAGAAGGTCTGAGTCGTAAAAAGGCCTTTGTTTACGGACAAGCTTCTGGAATCGTTGAACCAATTGCTGGAGTGATTGGAGCGCTACTAGTAACGAAAGTGGAGCTGCTGCTTCCTTATGCACTTGCTTTTGCCGCAGGAGCAATGATTTATGTCGTGGTGGAAGAATTGATCCCCGAAGCACAGCAGACATTGTCCAGCAAACGTCATTTTGCAGTTTTTGGCGTCATGAGTGGATTTATCATTATGATGATTTTGGATGTGGCATTAGGATAAATAAAAAAATATATATGATATATCAAATAGGGCCGCGAACTTATATCGCGACCCTATTTTTTTAGTAAGTTATATCATAATGAAGTGAATGGTATCATACATTAATAATAGTTTTTTCTATGTGTATTTCCTTTGATCCAGCGAACAAGCCAGATGATAAGTGCGATTGGGATTAGAACTTTGACCGCAAACCATAAAAGCCCGCTTAGGACACTGACAAAAAGACTGATGACGAAGCTAGCTGCAATTAGCACTAAAAGAACCATGAAGATATTTAAGAACATATTTTTTTGACGCATACAAAACCCTCCTCTTGTTCATTCTTTACTATAGAAAAAGTATAACAGGGATTGTTTAAAAACACCTCCAACTGAAGACTGATTTTTACTTCATCTACTTAAATGATCAAACAATTGCTTTTTCTCTGGTTTATCATCTAAAATAGAGCGGAAAAGGAGGAGAATATCATGCCTAAAAATCGTCTTGAAGCATTTACAGATGCTGTAATCGCGATTATCATGACTATTTTAGTTTTAGAACTTCATGAACCTAACGGAGATACGTGGGAGGCGCTCGCTGCATTAGGTTACCGATTTTTTATCTATATTGTCAGTTTTATCATTTTAGCGATTTATTGGAACAATCATCATCATTTATTTCAAGTTGTACATAAGATAAATGGACGGGTCTTATGGGCGAACAGTTTCTTTGTTTTTGCGCTTTCGCTTTTTCCGTTTGCAACTTCATGGATCAGTGAGTACATCAATAGCCTGGCTCCAGAAATGACTTATGGTTTTGTTACCTTGACCGCTAATATTGCGTATTATATCTTGGCAAAAGAACTTGTCAAAGCAAATAAAGGCCACGAGAAAGCATTGAAGGCGATGTTGAATAATTACAAGAAATCGTATTTATCGATTGGCTTGAATGTGTTAGGAATTGTCTTAGGGTATTTAGTAGCGCCCGTAGCCGTGCTGATCGCAAACATCGTGATTCTAGCTGCTTGGATCATCCCAAGTCGTACCATCGAATCACAATATCGGTAAAATGATCCGCGTTTAAAATTTAAGAGAAAAATATAGAAAAAATAAATAAACGATCAAATATCCGAGTGATACTAGTATTCAAAGAGGGATGCAGATGGATCAAAAAAGAATTCGTGTAGGACTGATTACTAGTTTTGTCACGATGCTTATTTATTTGGATCAAGGTCATTTGACTTGGACAGTAGTTGGTGTCGTAGGATTTTTGACATTATTCACAGCAATAAAAAAATAAACATCTTTATGTAATATGATGTTCTATCTATTTAAGAAAAGCATGTTTACAGCAGTATGATTCTGTTGTAAACGTGTTTTTATTTGTGGAAAATTTAATTTTTAGAAAAGTGTATCGAAAAATAGATAGTTAGTTTTTCCACAGTGGATAACTTCGTAAGAGATAAAAATAAAAAACTAGTCAAAGAAGGGCGTATAGATTTCTTTTGATAGGAGATATACAACAGAAATGAATAAATATTAACGTGTTTTCAAACAGTATAAAACGGTGTGGTTTTTGGAATAAAAAAAATAACGCATCTCATTTTATATTTTTGTTATTTTATACTTAAAAAATAACGACACAGAAAATACCGTGTCTCAGATTTCTCTACTACTTCTAAAAACTACTGTTTTTTTCCTTTGAAATGCCTTCAAAAAGTAGGATCAGCCAGAATATACTGGCAGAATCAAGGAAAAGGGAGCCTAAATAAGGAGAAAAACCATAGAAAATATAAAGTAATTACTTATAAAACAAGCTTTTTATAGAAAAATAATATACCTGAGTAGGGTATAAATTAAGACGGAATTCCTTTCTAGATTGAGATATTGACTAGGGAGAATGTTAAGATTTTAAGCCTTTAAGCTAAAAAAAACCCTTTTTGTTAAATAAGGGGAATATAGCCTGTCAGTTTCAAACTGCAAGTCGTCCTGCTGCAATAATATAGTAGATTAGAGATGAAAATAGATTTTTTTAAACCAATGACTGAATAAAAAGACCGTCATAGATACACATTGGAATGTGTCTATTACGGTCTTTTTTTACGAACGATTTTATTGAAGACGGACAGTTCGGGTCAAAAATAAAAAAGCTACGATCAGAAATAAGAATAAAATGTATCCCAAAATAATGGCTAGACGGTCTAACTTATTTGTCGATAGATGTTTGTTTAGAAGCTGATAGGCCCATAAACCTATCAGTCCTCCTGTTGTATTAGTAATTACATCAGTGATATCCGCTACGCCAATACCGAATAGGAATTGAATCAATTCTGCCAAGAAGCTTACAAGGAAAATAATCCCTAATTTTTTAGAAAAAGAAAGTCTCTTGAAATTGACATTCAAAAGCACCCCAAAAGGAAAAAAGACAATCAAGTTATAAGTGGTCTCACGTAATACCGTCGTATTTTCAAAAGAAAAAGTAGAAAAAGGGACGAGATTGACATTGCTGTAAGAATAAGTGAGGAATTGTGGAAGATTAAATGATAGCTTGAATAAAATCAACCATAATAGAAAGAATAAATAAATCCCTAATAAAAATTTTGATACATACCGCATAGACATCTCCTCCATTTAAAAAGTATACCATCGAAAACCGTTGAAAAATCATAAAAAAGTATGAAGTTTAAGGACCAACGTAGTTATCGTACGAAAATTAGAAGCTTTTTTTTTGTTGGGAATCCGGTTTCTTTAACAAAGCTAAGATAGCGAGTTGCTTGGAAAAGTTGCTATCTTTTTTCTGTCAAAACGACTCGGAATGTTCGTTTTTTGTTCTAATTTCTCCAAGTTGTTTACTTTTTGATACTAAGTTTATGAAAAATCAAGAAATAGTTGTTATACTAGGTAATGCTGACAAACGGGATTGGCATTTCATCTTGGTTCAGCTTTTTTTCCAATTACTAGGAAGGAGGGATAGATTGTTCAAGACTTATTTTCGTTTCAATAAAATACAAGATAATCCTTTTCGTATCATGAATCTGATGCTACTTATCTTTATTGTATTATGGTTAGGTTACATAAATCATGATTTTTTGATTTCAAGTTTTTCATCATTAGGGATCTTTACTTTTTTCTATTATCAAAACATACCGATGAAATATTTGCTGAAACGTATGTTTCTGATCGGTTGCGGACTGTTGGTTGCTTTCGTTTTGGGGATCTTATCGACTTATGTTTTATGGCTTGAACCATTTGCCGTAGCTTTGGTTGCTTTTTCCAGCAGATTTGTGTTGCGATTATTCCATATCTCTAAACCAGGTGGCTTGTTTTTTGCGATGCTTTCTGCCATGGGAACGAGCATGCAGCTGCCAATCGCTCAATTACCGATCGTCTCGCTTTATTTTTTTATGGGTGTCGTTTTTGCCCTGATTGCGGCAGTGATTACAAAACTACTGGATTCACGGCCTGAGCAGACAATTGAAAAAGCAACTTTAAAAGAAAGATTTCACGAAGAGCCTTTAGTGATCATTGATTCTGTTTTCTACAGCGCTGCCTTATTTCTTTCCGTTTATGTCAGTCACGGCTTGAATCTGCATAATCCTTATTGGTTGACCTTGTCATGTGCATCGATTTTGCTAGCAGAAAACTTGGATGCGATGAAGCATCGACAAGTCCAATATCTGATTGGATCGATGGGTGGGTTATGTGTGTCGGCATTCTTGTCATTTGTGCCGTTTACGCAGTTGCAGACCATTTTTCTGATCACTTTTCTATATGGAATCGCACAATTTCTAGTTGCTAGAAATTATGCAGTTGCTAATATTTTTCTTAATCCGATGGCGTTGATGCTATCTACACTTATTCGTGGAGCATACTTGATTTCTTTGATCGAATATCGTTTTTTAGGGATCGTCATAGGAAGTTTCATCGGTTTAGGTGTTGCGTGGGTAATGACGGTTGGTTTGCAACATTATTTAACGGTTGTTCGTCAAAAATTAGAATAGAAGGACAAATATATGTGCCAAAAGAGGTTATGACAAGATTTTTGTTACAACCTCTAATTCAAGGTGTTCAAAAGCCAGATTCTCAGCATTAAGTCAAATTCACACAAAAATGTGGAAAGGAACTTTCAAAAAAATTTTATATTTATTCTATCAAAAAATTTTGTTTATGATGGTAACTGAATAAACTTTCCTGAGATGGTCAATGCTTTCCTTGAAAGTCTTACAGATATTCTTTCTTCATAGAAAGTTTAAGTTTTATAGTTAGTGTACAATAAAAGTATGTTTATACCATATGGTGTCCGGATAATCAGTCATTTAAACAATGAGGTTCAAAGATATGAAAAGGGGAAATTTGATGAAGAAAATAAGCAATGAAATCCAAATTCTGGCAGAAAATTTAACTCTTCCCAAAGTCGTTATAGAGCAAATGATTGTACAAGCAAAAAACATCCTTGATGAGGTGTTTGAGCAATATAGTCATGAACTAATGGATCCTAATAAAGCAAAGGCGACTGCAAAGAAAATAGACAAAGTCTATGAAGAGGAACCTTTTGCAGCATTAGCTATTTATCTATATGCAGCTTCTCAAAGTTGGAAAAAAATTTATCAACCATTGAAGATTCCAAGAACTATCTATTTGGCAACAATGAATGCTTTTACTAGATTTATTCATGAACATTTCCAAGTAACAGGAAGCTATCGCTTTGACCGTGGTTTTTGGATTTGGCATTACACTAGTGGCTTGATCTTTCGGATTGGTGAATTGGAGTACGAAATGACATATTTTCCGAAAGGGTACACGGATCTAAGATTAGAAGGAAAGCAGTGCCTTTCTCTTCATATTCCTTCCGATGCAGATTTATCTCAGAATAAGATAAGAGATAGTTACGAAAGTGCCATTCGTTTTTTTGAACTTTATTTTCCTGATTACCATTACCAAGTGATGTACACAGATACTTGGTTACTATCACCCAATCTTACTAAATGGTTGAAAAAAGAGTCAAAAATCTGTCTTTTTGCAGCCGATTATCGATTATTATCAGTTGATAAACAGGACGATAGTGGAGTCCCTTGGATCTTTGGACGAGTAGATGCCCAAATACATGATTATCCAGAAAGTACGAGTTTACAGCGACAAGCAAAAAAGCAATTGCTTGCAGGCGAGCACATTGGCTCTGGCTTAGGTATTCTTACTTCATAAGTTTAGTAGTTTAGTACTTCGAAATAGTTTAAAAGAGCGTGGGACAAAAGTAAAGAACACTTTTGTCTCACGCTCTAAACACGTATAAACGGCGGAAGCAGAAGCAACTCCTTCGGAAATAAGAAGAAATTCACAAAAATTTGAAAAGCAATTTTCGTGAATTTCTTCTTATTTCTTGGAGTTAAACGCTTCTGTCCCAGCCTCTTTTTTAGTGTTCTATCGAACAAACAGTACGTTCAATAGGTAAACTAGCTATAACAATAGATATTAAAGTTAACGGACAAGAGGGCCTTTTTTAGGTAGCTAAAACGTAATAATGAAAATTTATTTCTAGAGATAGGAGTCAATCAGCTAGTCTGATCGACTGTTTTAACAAGTTGACTTTCTTTTTAACTTTTGATACCATTTAAAACACAAATCGCAATTGTTTCGATTTGTGTTTTTTAGCATGACTACAATCAAAGAAGAAAGTGGGTCGTCCATATGGAAAAAACAGATATCTCAAGTGCATACCGCCGCTTGAAAAGTCCAAATATCAAAACACGAAAACGTGCGCTGAAGATCATCAAAGATGTGAAACGGAATAGTGGGAAAAGGTAAGAAGAAGGAAACTTAATTAAAAAAATAGCCGAAAAACGTTTTTCGGCTATTTTCAATAATCGGTTTTTGTGTAAGGTTTCCGAAAGAACTGCTGTTGATTTTCCATTTTTAACATATGATAAATTGGTAGAATCTTTCTTTTCAATTTGATACCATTCCCTAATTCCAGTTATATAGTTAACTACAGAACCACAAAGCACGTATGTTTATAAAAGTATTATCTGTAGTTATTTTTCAATTCCCTTTCAACCTCTTATTTTGACCAGTAGTATTGATCACTTTACCTTTTAACACCTTTGTTCGTTTTGGAAACATTTTTAGTTCCATTCTGTCACGATAGAAGGTTGGTTACAAAAATAAAAAAAGAACCGCGAATCCCTTGATTATCAAAGGATTCACGGTTTCTTTTATTATTCCCACTCCACTGTTGCTGGTGGTTTAGAAGTGATGTCATACACGATACGGTTGACGTGGGCTACTTCGTTTACGATACGTACAGAGATTTTTTGCAAGACTTCCCATGGGATACGGGCAAAGTCAGCGGTCATTCCGTCGATTGAAGTTACAGCACGGATACCGACTGTGTAGTCGTAAGTACGTCCGTCACCCATAACACCGACAGAGCGGATCCCTGGAAGAACAGTGAAATATTGCCAGATATCACGGTCAAGTCCAGCAGCTGCGATTTCTTCACGCAAGATAGCATCAGATTCGCGTACGATTTCTAGCTTGTCTTCAGTGATTTCGCCAAGAACACGAATACCAAGACCAGGACCAGGGAATGGCTGACGCCAAACGATTGAATCAGGCATGCCTAACTGAGTCCCTAATTCACGGACTTCGTCTTTGAATAATGTGTTTAATGGTTCGATCAATTCAAATTGCATATCTTCTGGCAGTCCACCTACATTATGGTGAGATTTGATCGTTTGTGCTGTTTCTGTACCAGATTCGATAACGTCAGTATACAACGTTCCTTGTGCTAAGAAAGAGACGCCTTCTTCACCAGCAAGTTTTGTTGCTTCATCATCAAAAACATATACGAATTCATTCCCAATGATTTTACGTTTTTGTTCTGGGTCAGATACACCTTTCAACTTGTCTAAGAAGCGATCTCTTGCATCGACTTTGATGATGTTCAAGCCGAATTTTCCGCCTAGACTTTCCATTACTTGTTCCGCTTCGCCTTTGCGTAGCAGACCGTGGTCAACAAAGATAGATGTCAATTGGTCACCGATCGCTTTTTGTAAAAGAACCCCAACGACACTAGAATCAACGCCACCTGAAAGACCAAGCAAGACTTTTTTGTCACCAACTTGTTCACGGATTTTTTCTACTTGCATATCGATAAAGTTATCCATTGTCCAGTTACCTTCACAGTGACAAACATCAAAGGCAAAGTGGCGCAGCAATTCGATTCCGTATTCGGAATGACGTACTTCTGCATGGAATTGGATACCATAAAAATTACGTGTTGTGTCTTGGATAGAAGCAATCGGACAATCTTTGCTTGTTCCGACTGTTTCAAAGCCTTCAGGAACTTTAGTTACCAAGTCACCATGGCTCATCCATACTGTTTGTTGTTTTGGTGTTTCTTTAAACAAGACAGCTTGATCGCTTGTTACTTCTAACAAGGCTTTCCCATATTCGCGGTTTTTAGCAGGCTCTACGGAACCGCCAAGTTTGTACGTGATCAATTGCATACCATAGCAAATCCCTAATACAGGAATACCTAAATTGAAGATCTCAGGATCGATCCCAAATGCATTCTCATCATATACACTGTTTGGTCCGCCAGAAAGAATGATTCCCTTTGGATTCATCGCTTTTACTTCTTCTGCAGTAATGCGGTGGCTCAATAATTCGGAAAAGACTCCAAGATCACGAATACGTCTTGTGATCAATTGGTTATACTGACTACCGTAGTCTAATACGATAATCTTTTCAACGTTCGTCATATCGGCAACGTTTGTCAAATTTATTACCCCTATCCCTTTAAATTTTATCTCAAAATAGTCAAACTATTTTAAAATGCTAATATTTTCGCATGAAAATCGAATCGATGATATGATTTTCAGTTTTATGGAGAATTATATCGGCTCTTCCTCGTGTAGGCAAGATATATTCCTGTAAATTTTTCAAATTCACATTTTTCCATACATCTTTTGCCATTTTAAAGGCTTCTTCACGATCTCCGATAGCAAAACGATAATAATAATTCTCTGGATTTTGGAAAGCCGTATCCAGTAACGCACCAAAACGATCCAAATACCATTTTTCGATCAGCAAGGAATCAGCATCGACATAGACAGAAAAATCAAAAAAGTCGCTGACGTAGATTTGCTGATTCGCAGGTAATTGAAGCGTATTGATCCCCTCAACGATCAAGATATCAGGTTGCTGGATCAATTCGTACTTGTCTGGAATGATATCATACACATCATGTGAGTAAACAGGTACTTTTATCTCTTCCTGACCAGATTTTACACGGTTCAAGAAATCGATCAGCATCTCCATATCATAACTTTCAGGAAATCCTTTACGGTCCATGATTCCACGCTCTTTTAATATACGATTTGGATAAAGAAATCCGTCAGTCGTGATCAGCTGAACGTTTCTTCGTTTGAAGGTACGAGACAAAATCGTCTGCAGCAGTCTGGCTGTTGTACTTTTTCCAACGGCTACACTTCCGGCGATCCCGATAATAAAAGGCGGTACTTCTACGTATTTATGAAGAAATAAACCTTTACTCAAGAACAAAGATTCAAATTCTTTCATATAAAGATAAATCAGATGAGCAAGAGGTACATAGATATCTCGAACATCCTGCATGGAAATGCGGTCATTCAAACTTTTGATATTATCTAGTTCATCTTGTGTCAAAGGTGCTTGCCCATTACGATAAAATTCTCGCCATTCTTCTCTTGCCACACGGTAGTAGTTCATTGGATCATTCATATTAGCCTCCTGCGTTCTCCCATCAATGGAACTATTTTAACACAAAATAAACGCAAACCCCACCACTTAAGAGAGATTGCCGATCTTTTTGTATAATCTTTATAATAGAAAGAAACGGAGTCTTATTCTTGACTTGCGCACGGATACATAAAAGGATAGACTGTTGTCATGAAAGAAATGAGAAGGATGGAAGACATGACAAATCATTACTATTCTGAACGCCCAGATACGGCGCACGATTTTGAACAATGGGCTTTTGAGTTAAAAGGCAGAACCTTTCAATTTGTAACAGATTCTGGTGTATTTTCACGTGAAACAGTGGATTATGGTTCACGTGTCCTGATTGATGCTTTCGATTGGGAAGAGTTACCTGATGAAGGAAAGATCTTAGATGTGGGATGCGGGTATGGACCGATTGGGTTAGCTTTGGCATTTGCGACACAGCGGTTTGTTGAAATGGTCGACATTAATGAACGAGCGGTAAGTCTAGCGCAAGGAAACGCAAAGCGTAACCAAATCGAACATGTTGATATCCATCAATCGAATATCTATGAAGCAGTTCATGAAGAAACCTATGCAGCTATCGTAAGCAATCCGCCGATCCGTGCTGGAAAAAAAGTTGTACATGAAATTTTGACAGGCGCATATCATCGGTTGAAGAAGGGCGGTACACTGACAATTGTGATCCAGAAGAAACAAGGAGCGCCGAGTGCGCAAAAGAAAATGGAAGAAACATTTGGCAATGCAGAAATCGTCACAAAAGATAAAGGATATTATATCATCAAAAGTGTGAAAGAATAACTAGCTGAAAAATAGTGGAGCGACGAAAGAGTGGAACTGGGCGTACATATTACATATATGGTACGCATCAGTTCTTTTTTTATTGATGACTTTTTTAATCAAGGAACTATCTTTTCTTAAAAAAGAAGTAGCAGAATCAGAATCATGTTTTTTTACGATAAAATAAATAAGATACAGAACTTGTATAGAAGGCTGCCAAGTCGGTAGATAAAGGAGATTTTTATCAAAAAACATACTTTCCTTTTTTCTCTATTCTTTTCTTGGGGGTTTTGGTACACTGATAGGGAATTTAGATAGAAGGGAGCCAATAGGATGAAGCTGACCATCAGAGATATCGCAGAAATGGCAGGCGTATCAGTAACAACTGTCTCACAGATTTTGAATAACAAAGGAAGCAGATTTAGTGATAAGACAAGGAAAAAAGTGTTGTCGATCGTGAATGAACATCATTATAAGCCCGATTATTTCGCTTCAAATGTGATCAATCGACATTCAAAGACCATCGGAATGATCGTCCCTGATGTCACTGATTTCTTCTTCTCCAAACTGATCGAAGGTGTAGAGAGCTATTTGAATCCTTTGGGCTATGTGATCATGTTATGCAATTCTCGTCATAGCCAAGAAAATGAGATCAAGTATTTACAAGAGCTTTCCCACCGCTCAGTGGACGGAATCTTGCTGGCCACACCAAATATTTTACCTGAGAAATACGCATTAGACAGCGGATTTTATCAAAAAATGCCAATCATTTTAATCGATCGCGGATTGAATCGTCGGGATAACGGACGGCTTATCGTAAAGGAATATGAGGGCGCCTATCAAGCTGTTTCGCTGTTTATTGAAAATGGCCATACGAAGATCGGCATGCTGAAGGAAACCACTGGATACTATCAATTAGAAGAACGTTTCAACGGATATCGTCATGCGCTGAAAGATCATGGCCTGCCTTTTAATGGGAAATTTGTTGAACATGGAGAGTTGACTGTCCAAGGTGGATATACTGCATCAAAAAAATTACTCAAACATAAAGATATCACGGCTATTTTTTGCGGGAATGATGCCATGGCGATCGGATGCTATCAGGCGATCGATGAATTGGGCAAAAAAATCCCAGAAGATATCTCAGTCATAGGATTCGATGGATTAAAGCTGTCAGAATACATGATTCCGCAATTGACGACAGTGCAGCAGCCAAGTTTTGATATTGGATTTTATGCTGCACGTTTCCTGATCGATACGATCGAATTTCCTCAAAGAAAAGTTCCGAACAAAGTGTTCGAAACAAAATTAATTATTCGTGAGAGCGTAAAAGTATTGACAAAGGGCTAACTCGGCGGTATATTGCTTATGTAAGCATTTACAAAGGCGAGTTAGTGCTTTTTTTATTTTTAGTAAACCAGTTTACTAAAGTGGTTTACCTTTCCTAAAAATAATGTATAATACCGAATGAAGACAAGGAGGATCAGGCAATGCGAATGGTGGATCTGATTGAAAAAAAGAGGGATGGAAACGAGCTGTCGAAAGAGGAAATCGAGTACATCGTCACGAACTATACGAATGGAAAGATTCCAGATTATCAAGTCAGTGCATTATTGATGGCAATTTTTTATCAAGACATGACAAATGAAGAAATCACGAACTTAACATTGGCGATTGCTAATTCTGGTGATGTCATCGATTTGAGTTCTCTTGAAGGAATAAAGGTAGATAAGCATTCGACAGGTGGCGTTGGTGACACGACCACATTGATTTTAGCCCCCCTAGTAGCTAGTGTCGGAGTGACAGTGGCTAAAATGTCTGGACGCGGTCTAGGTTACACAGGTGGTACACTAGACAAGCTAGAAGCAATTCCCGGATTTCAGATCGAGCTTTCGGATGAAGAATTTGTACGCATTGTTAATGAAAGTAAAGTAGCGGTAATTGGTCAATCAGGAAACTTGGCACCGGCGGACAAAAAATTGTATGCCTTGCGTGACGTCACAGCGACCGTTGATTCTCTTCCGCTGATTGCCAGTTCGATTATGAGTAAAAAAATCGCGGCAGGAGCAGATGCAATCGTTTTGGATGTGACCACTGGAGACGGTGCTTTCATGAAGAACATCGAAGATGCAAGACGTCTGGCAAAGACCATGACGAGCATTGGGAAACTGGCTAACCGAGAAACAGTGGCGGTTATCTCAGATATGTCAGAACCTCTTGGCGAAGCTATCGGAAATAGTCTAGAAGTTGTCGAGGCAATCGAAACATTACAAGGAAATGGTCCAGAAGATCTAGTAGAAATGTGCTACGCCTTAGGAAGCCAAATGGTTGTTCTTGCTGGCAAAGCTAAGACAACCGATGAAGCAAGAACGTTGCTTCAAGAAGCTCTGGAATCAGGTAAAGCGTTAGCAAAATTCAAAGAAATGATCCAAAATCAAGGGGGAGACCCAGCGATCGTGGAACATCCAGAACGAATTTTGACTGCACGCTACACAATGGAGCTTCCTGCTAAACAAAGCGGAGTTGTGTCAAAAATCGTGGCAAATGAATTAGGAATTGCTGCAATGATGCTAGGTGCTGGGCGTAAAACCAAAGAAGAAGATATTGATCACGCTGTTGGATTGAAACTGCATAAAAAAATTGGTGACACTGTGACAAAAGGTGAGTCACTATTGACGATCTATAGTAACGACGAAGAAATCACTTCTGTCATTGAATTATTATATAAAAATATTGAAATTGGTGAATCGGCAATGAAGCCAACGTTGATTCATGACATCATCACAGAATAAAGGAAAAAAGCGGACTTTACCGTTTTAAAGAAAAGGGGAAAAGAAATGGAACTAAACCGAATGATCGACCATACTATTTTGAAAGCAGACGCATCTAAAGAAGCTGTGATGCAAATTATCGAAGAAGCAAAAAAATACCATTTTTATTCTGTCTGCATCAATCCAGCATGGGTTGCGCTAGCGAAAGAACAATTACAAGGTGAGCCAGTAGCCGTATGTACAGTAATCGGGTTTCCTCTAGGAGCAAACACACCCGAGACAAAAGCATTTGAAACAACAGATGCCATCAATAACGGTGCAGATGAAGTCGATATGGTCATCAATATCGGTGCTTTGAAATCAAAGGATGATCAACAAGTCCAAAAAGATATCGAAGCAGTTGTTGAAGCAGCAAAAGATCGTGCGCTTGTCAAAGTTATTATTGAAACATCGTTATTAGATAGAGAAGAAATCATCCGAGCTTGCGAAATAGCAAAAGCTGCAGGCGCTGATTTTGTCAAAACATCAACTGGTTTCTCAACAGGCGGAGCAAAGGTAGAGGATGTCCGTTTGATGCGTGAAACTGTAGGACCAGAAATGGGTGTCAAAGCTTCCGGCGGTATCCATAACGAAGAAGAAGCAATGGCAATGATCGAAGCTGGTGCTACAAGAATCGGAACAAGCGCAGGAGTAGCAATCGTATCTGGTTCAACTGGTGAAGGCTATTAATTTTTTCAAAGGAGAAGCTCATGGCAGAACTCAAACAAGAATGGATCAACACAGCTATTGAAGCGTTAGATAAAGCCTATGTTCCTTATTCCCATTTTCCGGTAGGCGCTTGTCTCGTAACGGAATCAGGCAAGATTTATCAAGGCATCAACATTGAGAATGCATCATTTGGATTAACGAATTGTGCCGAGCGCACAGCTTTTTTCAAAGCAGTATCTGAAGGAGAAAAAACATTTACGCATCTAGTCGTAGCGGGGCACACCCCCGATCCTATCTCTCCTTGTGGTGCATGTCGACAAGTAATGGCAGAATTCTGTTCCCCTGATATGCCGGTTACGCTAGTAGGAGATAATGGTGTGACGAAGGCAACGACCGTTCGTGAACTGCTGCCTTATGCATTTACTGAAAAAGATCTATAACTCATGTTCATTCAGTCAGCTGACTGTTGAAAAATAAAACAATTATTTTAGGAGGCTTTACAGAAATGAAAAAAGCAAAATTATTTGGTTTAGGTGCTGTCGCACTAGCAGCAGGGTTATTTTTAGGTGCATGCGGCAACAACGGTTCTACTGATTCATCCGGTGGCAAAAGCTCATCAGACACAACAACTGCAGCATTGATCACAGACACAGGTGGTGTAGACGACCGTTCATTCAACCAGTCAGCTTGGGAAGGACTAGAAAAATGGGGGAAAGATCAAGGACTTTCACGAGGAAATGATGGCTTCCAATATTTCCAATCTTCAAATGAATCAGATTACATCCCAAATATTGACCAAGCATTGAATGCTGGATTCAAAACGATTTTTGGTATTGGTTATAAACTAAAACCAGCGATCCAAGAACAAGCAACAAACAATACAGGTACGAACTTTGTTATTATCGATGATGTCATCGATGGATTAGATAACGTTGTATCTGCAACTTTCAAAGACAACGAAGCTTCTTATCTTGCAGGTGTTGCAGCAGCTTATACGACTGAAACAAACGTAGTCGGCTTTATCGGCGGTGTAAAAGGTGAAGTAATCGATCGTTTTGATGCTGGATTCAAAGCCGGTGTTGATGCAGGTGCGAAAGAATTAGGAAAAGAAATCAAAGTATTGAATCAATATGCTGGTGACTTCTCTGCTCCAGATAAAGGACGTTCAATTGCTCAAGGTATGTATGCACAAAACGCAGATATCATCTTCCATGCTTCAGGCGGTACAGGTAACGGTGTATTCCAAGAAGCAAAATCATTGAACGAATCAGGCGACAAAAAAGTATGGGTTATCGGTGTTGACCGCGACCAATCAGACGAAGGCGAATACACATTAAACGGCGAAAAGAAAAACTTCACATTGACATCTACACTGAAAGCAGTTGGAACAGTAGTAGAAGATTTGGCACAAAAATCAGCGGACGGTAAATTCCCTGGCGGCGAACACACTGTTTATGGATTGAAAGAAGACGGTGTTGGTCTAACAGAAGGACAACTTTCTGACGAAGCAAAAAAAGCAGTTGATGAAGCAAAAGAAAAAATCATTTCAGGTGACGTAAAAGTTCCAGAAACTCCTGAAGAAAACTAAAACCATTTCTATAGCCTTGTTAGACACATGTTTGACAAGGCTATGGTTTGATTAGAACAAGAATTGTTCATTTATCCAAGCTGCCTTGTGACAGTTTGGATAAGGGAACAACTCCCTGAAGTAATGTTTGTTTCAAAAGAAGAACGCTCACTAAGCGTGAATCTTAGTCAATCGTTGCCCTAGATAGAAATCGTTAGGATGTGAAAAAAAGGTGGTTCAAGAAAATATTGTCATAGAAATGCAGAATATTACCAAAGAATTTGGAACATTCAAGGCAAATGACAACATCAATTTACAAGTAAAGGCAGGAGAAATTCATGCGTTGCTTGGAGAAAACGGTGCTGGCAAATCTACATTGATGAACGTGCTTTCCGGATTATTAGAGCCGACATCAGGGAAAATTTTGATGCGTGGGAAAGAAGTAAAGATCACAAGTCCGACCAAAGCCAACCAATTAGGGATTGGGATGGTCCATCAGCACTTTATGCTTGTTGATGCCTTTACTGTAACAGAAAACATCGTGTTGGGAAGCGAGCCTAGTCGCGCAGGGATGCTTGACCATAAAAAAGCACGAAAAGAGATCCAAAAAGTTTCTGAACAGTATGGATTGTCAGTCAACCCAGATGCTTACGTTCGTGATATTTCAGTTGGGATGGAACAACGGGTAGAAATTTTAAAAACACTTTACCGAGGAGCAGATGTACTGATTTTTGATGAGCCGACAGCTGTATTGACCCCTCAAGAAATTGATGAATTAATCGTGATCATGAAGGAATTAGTCAAAGAAGGCAAGTCGATCATTTTGATTACGCATAAGTTAGATGAAATCAAAGCAGTAGCTGACCGCTGTACAGTTATCCGCCGTGGAAAAGGAATCGGTACAGTCAACGTTAAAGACGTAACCTCACAACAATTAGCCGATATGATGGTTGGAAGAACGGTTTCATTCAAAACGATGAAAAAAGAAGCGAAGCCTCAAGAAGTCGTTTTGTCTATTGAAAATCTAGTGGTGAAAGAAAATCGTGGATTAGAAGCCGTGAAAAACTTGAACTTAGAGGTTCGTGCTGGCGAAGTACTTGGTATCGCTGGAATCGATGGAAACGGGCAGTCGGAGTTGATCCAAGCTTTGACTGGTTTGCGAAAGGCAGAAAGCGGACATATCAAGCTAAAAGGGGAAGACATCACTAATAAAAAACCCCGAAAAATCACTGAACATGGTGTAGGACACGTGCCAGAAGACCGTCATAAATACGGGTTAGTCCTAGATATGACATTATCTGAAAATATCGCACTACAAACCTATCATCAAAAACCTTACAGTAAAAACGGCATGCTGAATTATTCAGTAATGAATGAACATGCCAGAGAATTGATCGAAGAATATGATGTTCGAACAACGAATGAACTTGTTCCCGCAAAAGCTTTATCAGGCGGAAATCAGCAAAAAGCAATTATCGCTCGTGAAGTCGACCGAGATCCTGATCTGTTGATTGTTGCAAATCCAACTCGTGGACTGGATGTAGGTGCGATCGAATTTATTCATAAACGTCTGATCGAACAAAGGGACAAATACAAAGCAGTGTTACTGATCAGTTTCGAATTAGAAGAAATTTTAAATGTTTCGGATCGTATTGCTGTTATCCATGAAGGAGAAATTGTCGGTATCGTTGATCCGAAAGAAACATCTGAAAATGAATTAGGTCTATTGATGGCGGGCTATACCTTAGAAGAAGCACGAAAAGAGTTAGAAAAGGGGGCTGGCGCACATGAATGATCGCAGCGAAAAATTCCGTAATTTATTAGTGCCTGTACTTTCAGTTGTTTTAGGATTGATCTTAGGCGCGATATTGATGGCTGCTTTTGGTTTTCAGCCCATCCAAGGTTATTCTTCTATGCTAGATGCAGCCCTTGGTTCGCAAAGAGGGATAGGTGAAACGTTAAGGCAAGCAACGCCGTTGATTTTTACAGCATTAGGTTTTTCTGTAGCTAACTCAGCTGGGTTTTTCAATATTGGGCTTTCTGGACAAGCACTTTGCGGGTGGATCGTCAGTGTCTGGGTGGCACTTGCGTTTCCAGATCTGCCAAAAGTTGTTTTGCTTCCGTTATGCGTGATCTTAGGTGCCTTAGCTGGTGCGATGGCAGCGGCTGTTCCAGGTTTACTTCGAGCATTTTTTGGAACAAGTGAAGTGATCGTAACAATCATGATGAACTATATCTTATTATACGTAAGCACATTTGCTTTACATGAAGTGATGCCTGAAAGCTATCGCTCAAGTTTGGACTCTTCCAATATGATCAGTCAAAATGCCTCACTGCGGTTACCATGGTTAACACAAGCTTTTGGCGGCTCTCGCGTAAACTCAGGTTTGTTTTTAGCAATCATCGCGCTTATTTTCGTTTGGCTGCTGATGAAGAAAACGACTTTAGGATTTGAAATCCGTTCTGTTGGATTGAATCCTTTTGCTTCTGAGTATGCAGGAATGAGTAGTAAACGTACGATCGTTTTGTCGATGGTCATTTCTGGCGCTTTGGCAGGGCTTGGCGGTGTGGTTGAAGGATTAGGAACGTATCAAAACTTCTTTGTTCAAACGACTTCGCTATCTATTGGATTTGACGGAATGGCTGTCTCCTTGCTTGGTTCTGGATCAGCAATCGGTATTCTTTTATCAGCGATCTTGTTCAGTATTTTGAAGATCGGTGGACTTGGCATGCAGACAGGAGCAGGTGTTCCGTTTGAGATCGTCAATGTATCGATTGCTTTGATTATCTTCTTTGTCGGGATCAACTTCCTGATTCGTTTCGTCATGGCTAAAGTCTTCCAAGGGAAAAAACAAGAAGAGATCGTTGCGACAATCGAATCGAAACCAACGAATCAAAACCATGAAGGGGGCGAACTATAATGTCGACTATCGAATTAATTGCCTTGATCCTTACTTCTACACTGGTTTATTCAACACCGCTAATTCTAACGTCACTAGGCGGAACTTTTTCTGAACGAAGCGGGATCGTAAACGTAGGGCTAGAGGGAATCATGGTCATGGGTGCTTTTAGTTCCATCGTTTTCAACTTGACGATGAGTCCATCACTTGGTTCTATGACACCATGGATCGCTATTTTAGTGGGTGGCGTCGTAGGTATCCTATTTTCTCTGATTCACGCAGTAGCAACAGTCAGTTTGCGTGCTGACCATATCATCAGCGGGACAGTAATTAATCTGATGGCACCTGCTTTAGGTGTTTTCTTGATCAAAGCATGGTATGGTAAAGGTCAAACTGATAACATCACGCAGAATCTGGGGTATTTTTCTTTCCCAGGATTAGCAGATATTCCGGTCATTGGACCAATTTTCTTTAAAAATACATTCTTACCTGCTTATTGTGCTATTTTGATTGCTGTCCTAGCTTGGGTGATCATCTTCAAGACGAAATTCGGCTTGCGCCTCCGTTCAGTTGGTGAAAATCCTCAAGCTGCCGACACATTAGGTATCAATGTATATGCTATGCGTTATTCAGGCGTACTGATTTCTGGCTTGTTAGGCGGTATGGGCGGTGCTGTTTTTGCTCAGTCGATTTCCGGTAACTTTTCAGCTGGTACGATCGTTGGACAAGGGTTCATCTCCATGGCTGCTATGATCTTTGGTAAGTGGAATCCTTTAGGGGCAATGGGTGCCTCATTGTTCTTTGGTTTTGCTCAAAGCTTGAGTATCATTGGCGCACAATTACCAGTTATTTCTTCGATTCCGCCAGTATTGCTGCAAATTGCTCCATATTTGCTGACAATCATTGTGCTGGTTGTTTTCTTAGGGAAAGCTTCTGGTCCAAAAGCAAACGGGAAGAACTATATCAAATCAAAATAATCTTTTAGCGAATAAAAAGGGTGGGTTACGGGAAGTGTTTTTCGTCTCGCCCTTTTTGTTTTAAAGGCAATAAAAATAAAAAGAAAGAAGGAATAATCATGTTTAAACGCGTACATCTGATCGTCATGGATTCAGTAGGAATTGGAGAAGCACCAGATGCCGATAAGTTCGGTGATGTTGGTTCTGATACATTAGGACACATTGCGAAAGAAGCAGGATTGAACGTTCCACATTTAGAGCAGCTTGGTTTAGGAACGATCCGTCCTCTTGAAGGTGTGGAATCAGTGAAAGATCATCAAGGCTATGCGACGAAATTAGAAGAAGTTTCTGTAGGGAAAGATACGATGACAGGCCACTGGGAAATCATGGGATTGAATATCAAAACTCCATTTCGTGTGTTTCCGAACGGATTCCCTGATGATCTGATCAAACAAATCGAAGAATTTTCTGGCCGTAAAGTCGTATGTAACAAACCTTATAGCGGAACAGCTGTTATTGACGATTACGGTGAACACCAAATGAAAACAGGCGATTTAATTGTATATACTTCTGCCGATCCTGTCCTTCAGATCGCGGCACATGAAGAAATCATTCCTTTAGAAGAATTATATCGGATTTGCCAATTCGTTCGTGATATAACAAAAGATGATCCGTATATGATTGGCCGAATCATTGCACGTCCGTACGTGGGTGAACCAGGAGACTTCACACGAACAAGCAATCGCCATGATTATGCGTTGAATCCATTCGGACACACAGTCCTTGATTCTTTGAAAGAAGCAGGAAAGGACGTGATTGCTGTTGGAAAGATCAACGATATTTTCAACGGACAAGGAATCACTGAATCTGTCCGCACGAAAAGCAATATGGATGGCGTTGACCAGCTACTGAAAGTTATGAAAAACGATTTTTCAGGAATCAGCTTTACCAATTTAGTAGATTTTGATGCATTATACGGTCATCGTCGGGATGTAGTCGGCTATGCGCATGCGATTGAAGAATTTGACTTACGAATTCCAGAATTGCTTGAAGCGATGGAAGAAGACGACTTGCTAATGATTACAGCCGATCACGGAAACGATCCGACGTTTACTGGTACCGATCATACGCGAGAATATGTACCGTTATTGGTTTACAGTAAAAAAATGAAAGAACAAGGGGCATTGCCTCAAGGATATTATTCAGATATTTCAGCAACGATTGCTGAGAACTTTAGTGTTTCTTCGACTGAAAATGGCGAAAGCTTCTTGAAATTATTAAAATAATCTTTTTAAATAGGAGAAAGCAAATGACCAAGTTAAGCGAGATGTTACAAGAAACGACCCAGTTTATCCTTGATAAAGGAGTAAAAGAAATTGATTTTGGTTTGATTCTAGGTTCAGGATTAGGTGAATTAGCAGATGAAATCGAAGATGCTGTAATGATTTCTTATGATGAGATCCCGTTCTTTCCTGTTTCGACAGTAGTTGGGCATGCAGGAAAGCTAGTTTATGGGTCTCTGGCAGGCAAGAAAGTGTTAGCCATGCAAGGGAGATTCCACTACTATGAAGGTCATTCCATGCAAACAGTGACCTATCCAGTACGTGTGATGGCCGGGCTAGGAGCCCATTCAGTCATTGTGACTAATGCATGTGGTGGTGTCAACGAATCATTTGTACCAGGAGATTTGATGCTGATTACCGATCATATCAATTTTACTGGTGAAAATCCTTTGATCGGTCCGAATGAAGATGCAATGGGCCCTAGATTTCCAGATATGAGTCAAGCTTATACGCCTGACTATCAAGCAACAGCAAAAGCAGCAGCAGAAAAACTAGGTTTGGATCTTAAAGAAGGCGTATATATGGGCTATTCTGGACCAACTTATGAAACGCCTGCGGAGATCCGAATGTCTCGGACAATAGGAGCCGATGCAGTAGGGATGTCGACTGTTCCAGAAGTCATCGTAGCAGCTCACAGCGGATTAAAAGTGTTAGGAATCTCTTGTATTACCAACTTAGCAGCAGGTATGCAAGCGAATCTGAGCCATGAAGAAGTTGTAGAAACAACTCAGAGAGTCAAACAATCTTTTAAAGCATTGGTTAAAGAAACATTGACATTATTGTAATAGGAGGAACAATAAAATGAGTGTGCATATTGAAGCGAAAGAAGGCGAGATCGCCGATAAGATTTTACTTCCGGGAGATCCTTTGCGAGCTAAATATATTGCGGAGACTTTTTTGGAAGATCCAGTTTGTTACAATCAGGTACGCGGTATGTTAGGCTTTACCGGCAAATATAAAGGAGAACGTATTTCTGTTCAAGGAACAGGAATGGGAATGCCATCAGCCACCATCTATGCCCATGAATTGATCCAGTCGTATGGTGTAAAGAAATTGATTCGAGTAGGTACATGCGGTGCATTGTCAAAAGACGTCCATGTTCGTGATTTAGTACTAGCACAAGGTGCAGCGACCAGTTCTTCGATGATCGAAAAAAATTTCCAAGCCTTTCATTTTCCTCCAATTAGTGATTTCAATCTATTACTGAAAGCATATGAGATAGCTAAAGAAAAGGGCTATACGGTTCATGTAGGAAATGTTCTTTCGGAAGATTCTTTCTACAAAGATGATTTGACAGAGACATTCCAATTAGCTGAACTTGGCGTTTTAGGAGTGGAAATGGAAGCAGCGGCTCTTTATTACTTAGGCGCGAAATACCATGTGCAGACATTAAGTTTGATGACTGTTAGCGACCATTTGATCACCGGTGAAGAAACAACAGCTGCAGAACGTCAATCTACGTTCAATGAAATGATCGAAGTAGGATTGGAAACAGCGATAGCAGAATAAGAAGGAAATGAAAAAGCTGCCCTGCATTAAGTAATAAGAACATCCAAGCAAAAATAGCTCCTCATGTTTTTGACTTGGCTGGACTTATTATTGCAAATGTAAGCTTTTGAACACCGTTTACCAAGAGGTTGTGAATCTGCCGTTTAACTCTGAGTCACAAGGAACAATTTCAAAAAACAGCTTTTCATGTTTGATGAATATTGTGACTTGTGACCGAGAAGTTGGCAGGAGAACACCGTTTATACGAAAAAAGGGACTGTGACAAATCGTGTCACAGTCCCTTTTTTATAGTGTTTTTTATAGGTAGTATTTTTTAGCAACTGTTAAGTCATCATTTAATTCATAAACAAGTGGTTGACCTGTTGGAATTTCAAGATCCATGATGTCTTCGTCAGAGATACCTTCGATATGTTTAGCTAGGGCGCGTAATGAGTTACCATGTGCAGCTACTAAAACAGTTTTGTTGTCTAGTAATGCTGGAGCAATTTCATCTTGCCAGAATGGCAAAGCGCGTTCTAATGTCACTTTCAAGTTTTCTCCACCAGGAATATCGCGTTTGTCTAACATTGCGTAACGACGGTCATTTGCTGCAGAACCTTCGTCAGTTTCTTCCATTAATGGAGGAAGAGTATCGTAAGAACGACGCCAGATGTGTACTTGTTCGTCGCCGTATTTTTCAGCTGTTTCTTTTTTGTTCAAACCTTGTAATTTACCATAGTGACGTTCGTTTAAGCGCCATGATTTGATTTGTGGTACCCAAAGTTGATCTGAATATTCTAAGATCAAGTTACATGTTTTGATTGCACGAGTTAAAACAGAAGTGTAAGCAACATCAAATTCGATTCCAGCTTCTTTGATTTTGCGTCCGCCTTCTTTTGCTTCTTCGATTCCTTCTGGTGCTAGATTTACATCAGCCCAACCAGTAAATTGGTTCAATGCATTCCATTCACTAAGACCGTGACGAGAAAAAACTAATTTTGGCATGTTTAGCTCTCCTTTTAAGATAGGTTTATATTTCTGAAATTTTCAGTTCTGTTTTATTGTACAATTTTTTGGAAGAGATTTCCATCGAAAAATTAGATAAGATTCTATGAGAAAACAAGTAGAGAATATAAAAAAACGAACAGTGCCCACGCAACTGTTCGTTTTTAGGTATTAGATGCATAATTGCTTGATTTCTTTTTCAGGTAAATTGATATATTTATAACATGTTCCAACTGAAACACCGCATTTTGAAGAAATAAATTGGATCGTTTCTTTTTTTTCATAATAGAGACGTCGGATTTTTTTGATCGTTTTTGCATCGATTTTTGGTCTTCCGCCGATTTTTCCTTTTTTACGAGCTTCATCTAATCCAACTAATGTACGTTCTTTGATCAATGCGCACTCCATGTTTGCTAGGTTTTCCATTAATTGGAAATAGATTTTTCCCATTTCGCGCGTATCGATTCCTTCATCAAGACTAATCAAGTGCAGCCCGCGATCTTTGAATAATTGCGTGAGTTCTGTTAATTGCCGCGTAGATTTGCCTAATCGATGAAGTTGGCAAATGACTAGTGCATCGCCTTGTTGCATGTCAGCGATCACTGACTCCAAATGAACAGCAGTAGAATCATTTTGTTCCACTTCATATGTCTCATGGAAAATTTCTTGACAACCAAAGTCAGATAATTGATCAACCTGAGTTGTTAAATCAACGTCATTTATGGTTGTGCGTGCATAACCAATAATTTTCATGGTGATTCCTTTCTAGCAGTGATTTTCTAACTGGATATAACAGTAAAAATGTAGCATAAAGTACGTCAAAAAGATAGTTTTTTCGCAAATTTTCCGCTGTCTTTTTTTATTGGATGATCAAGCAGTTTTTCTTTATTTACGACGGATTGCGTCAAGAATCTCAACGCCTTTTTCTGAGCCGACAACTACTTTAGAAACCATGTTTAGGAAAAGCCCATGTTCTACTACCCCAACAAGTTCATCTAAATAGGTAGCTAAGCTTTCTGGCTGTTCGATGACTTCTAGATGCAGATCAATGATGTAATGACCACCATCTGTGGTTAGGACTTCTCCGTTTTCGTCTGTACGCAAGACAGGTTGGAATCCTTTTTCTTCAAAAATATGAAGTAGCTGTTGGGAGCCATAAGGGATCACTTCAACTGGGAGTGGGAACTTCCCAAGTTTATCGACTAATTTAGAAGAATCAACGATCCAAATCGTTTCTTTTGAGTACGTAGCGACTATTTTCTCGAAAAGCAAAGCAGCGCCGCCGCCTTTGATCCCTTGAAAATCAGCACTGATTTCATCAGCACCGTCTATTGTCAAATCGACTACGGGGACTTCATCAATACTCTTTAACGGTATTCCTAATTTTTCCGCTTGTTCTTTTGTCGCATTTGAAGTAGTAACTCCTGTGATACGTAAACCTTCTTCACGCATACGGCGACCAATCTCTTCTACCATATAATAGGCGGTTGAACCGGTCCCGAGACCTACGATCATCCCGTCCTTTACGAATTTCGCGGCTTCAATGCCAGCTAATTGTTTTAAATTCATCTTTGCGTCCACCTTTTTTTAGTTTGAGCATCGTGCTTTCCTCACTATTTTAGCGTGATTTACGGTAAAAAGATACCATTCTTTTTTATTCCAATAAAGCTTTTTCAAAAAAAATTGCATCCCTTGTTGACATGTTTTTTCATTCGTGATATTCTAACAAAGGTGCTTTATCTACAGGTTTCTGTGAAGAAACGTGCTGACTGTTTATCAAAGCATATTTGATAAGGATGCAGACATTGCATTTATTTTTTATCACAAAAAAAGAACCACCTGGATGTGTGGAACTAGACGCAAATCGTGGGAAGGAGGAAACAAGGAATGCCTACAATTAACCAATTAGTACGTAAACCTCGTAAATCAAAGGTGGAAAAATCTAATTCACCTGCTTTGAACAAAGGATATAACAGCTTTAAGAAAACTCAAACTAACGTAAACTCACCTCAAAAACGTGGGGTAGCAACTCGTGTGGGTACAATGACACCTAAAAAACCGAACTCAGCTTTACGTAAATATGCACGTGTTCGTTTGTCAAACTTAATTGAAGTTACTGCTTATATCCCAGGGATTGGTCATAACTTACAAGAACACAGTGTTGTATTATTACGCGGTGGTCGTGTAAAAGACTTACCAGGGGTACGTTACCATATCGTTCGCGGTGCTTTAGATACTGCTGGTGTTAACGACCGTAAACAAAGCCGTTCTAAATACGGAACTAAAAAACCTAAAGCTTAATTTTAATTATTAAACAAATGAAACTTGCTTCTACTATATAGAAGTAATTACTATGAACAATATTTCGGAAGGAGGAGTTACGGATGCCACGTAAAGGTCCTGTTGCAAAACGTGATGTTTTACCAGATCCTATTTATAACTCAAAATTAGTAACTCGCTTGATCAACCGTGTAATGGTTGACGGAAAACGCGGGATTGCAGCTAACATTATCTATAATGCCTTTGACTTGATCAAAGAATCTACAGGTAACGATCCATTAGAAGTGTTTGAACAAGCAATGAAAAACGTTCAACCTGTTCTTGAAGTTAAAGCACGTCGTGTTGGGGGTTCAAACTACCAAGTACCAGTTGAAGTTCGCCCTGAACGCCGCGTTACTCTAGGTCTTCGTTGGGTAGTAAACTACGCTCGCTTGCGCGGTGAACACACAATGGAAGAACGCTTAGCAAAAGAAATTATGGATGCTGCAAACAACACAGGTGCTTCTGTTAAAAAACGTGAAGACACTCATAAAATGGCTGATGCCAACCGTGCGTTTGCTCACTATCGCTGGTAAGATTCTCTCTGTTTGGTCGGCTTTTATAAGTCGACCTCAGATAGTGTCCTTATTTTTAGCAACTAGATAGTAAAGAGAGGAGAAACAAGGAGAATGACCAGAGAATTTTCTTTACAAAACACTCGTAATATCGGTATCATGGCCCACATCGATGCTGGTAAAACGACTGCTACTGAACGTATCTTGTACTACACTGGTAAAATCCATAAAATTGGTGAAACTCATGAAGGAGCTTCACAAATGGACTGGATGGAACAAGAACAAGAACGTGGTATTACGATCACTTCTGCTGCTACTACAGCACAATGGAAGGGTCACCGAATCAACATCATCGACACACCAGGACACGTAGACTTCACAGTTGAAGTTGAACGTTCATTGCGTGTACTTGATGGTGCTGTAACTGTTCTTGATGCACAATCAGGTGTTGAACCTCAAACTGAAACAGTTTGGCGTCAAGCAACAACTTATGGTGTACCTCGTATCGTATTTGCAAACAAAATGGACAAGATCGGTGCTGACTTCTTATATTCAGTATCAACTTTACATGATCGTTTGCAAGCAAACGCTCACCCAATCCAATTACCAATTGGTGCGGAAGACGACTTCACAGGAATTATCGACCTTGTAACAATGAAGGCTGAAATGTATACAAACGATCTTGGAACAGAGATCGAAGAAACAGAAATTCCTGAAGAATACCGCGAATTAGCTGAAGAATGGCGCGAAAAATTGGTTGAAGCTGTAGCTGAAACTGATGAAGAACTTACTTTGAAATACTTAGAAGGTGAAGAAATCACTGAAGCTGAGTTAAAAGAAGGTATCCGCCGCGCAACAGTTAACGTAGAATTCTACCCAGTACTATGTGGTTCAGCATTTAAGAACAAAGGGGTTCAATTACTATTGGACGCTGTTCTTGATTACTTGCCATCACCGTTAGATATCCCAGCTATCAAAGGAATTGACCCTAAAACTGATGAAGAAGTAGAACGTCCTGCAGACGACAGCGCTCCTTTCTCAGCTTTAGCATTTAAAGTTATGACTGACCCATTCGTAGGTCGTTTAACTTTCTTCCGTGTGTACTCTGGTGTTTTACAATCAGGTTCATACGTACAAAACGCAACAAAAGGCAAACGTGAACGTGTTGGTCGTATCCTACAGATGCATGCCAACTCTCGTTCAGAAATCTCTGAAGTTTACGCTGGAGATATCGCTGCTGCTGTTGGTTTGAAAGACACAACTACTGGGGACACACTATGTGATGAAAAGAGTCTAGTTATTCTTGAATCCATGGAATTCCCAGAACCAGTTATCCAAGTCGCTATTGAACCTAAATCAAAAGCTGACCAAGATAAAATGGGTGTGGCTTTACAAAAACTATCTGAAGAAGATCCTACTTTCCGTGCTGAAACAAACGTGGAAACAGGCGAAACAATCATCGCTGGTATGGGTGAACTTCACTTAGATATCATCGTTGACCGTATGCGTCGTGAATTCAAAGTTGAAGCTAACGTAGGTGCGCCTCAAGTATCTTACCGTGAAACTTTCCGTGCTGGCACTCAAGCCGAAGGTAAGTTTGTACGTCAGTCTGGTGGTAAAGGTCAATACGGTCACGTATGGATTGAATTTACACCAAATGAAGAAGGTGCTGGTTTCGAATTTGAAAATGCGATCGTCGGTGGGGTTGTTCCTCGTGAATACATTCCAGCTGTTGAAACTGGTTTGAAAGATGCTATGGAAAATGGTGTCTTAGCTGGCTATCCATTAGTAGATATCAAAGCTAAACTTTACGATGGTTCATACCATGATGTCGATTCAAATGAAACTGCCTTCCGTGTTGCTGCTTCTATGGCATTACGTGCAGCAGCTAAGAAAGCTAATCCAGTAATCCTTGAACCAATCATGGCTGTAGAAGTTGTTATCCCTGAAGATTACTTAGGTGATGTTATGGGTCACGTAACTGCTCGTCGTGGACGTGTTGAAGGTATGGAAGCTCGCGCTGGCGGCCAACAAGTTGTTCGTGCGATGGTTCCACTTGCTGAAATGTTTGGTTATGCTACAACTCTTCGTTCTGCTACTCAAGGTCGTGGTACATTTACAATGACATTTGACCACTACGAAGATGTACCAAAATCAGTACAAGAAGAAATCATTAAGAAAAACGGCGGAAAAGCTGAATAATTTCTTAAAACCGGATAGTCCTGCAAAGAGATTATCCAAAGAGACTATATTTTTAATATAGTTTCGTGTAAAATAATTATCGATGATATGGGCATGTGGTGTACCTTGTGTACATCATATACCTATCAGACAAATAAAAAATATATTGTATTTTTAGGAGGACATTTTAAAATGGCAAAAGAAAAATTTGACCGTTCTAAACCACACGTTAACATTGGTACTATCGGACACGTTGACCATGGTAAAACTACATTAACAGCTGCAATCACAACTGTACTATCTAAGAAAAACGGCGGCCAAGCTATGGCTTACGATCAAATCGATGGTGCTCCAGAAGAACGCGAACGCGGAATCACAATCTCAACAGCTCACGTTGAGTATGAAACAGATACACGCCACTACGCTCACGTTGACTGCCCAGGACACGCGGATTACGTTAAAAACATGATCACTGGTGCTGCTCAAATGGACGGAGCTATCTTGGTAGTTTCTGCTGCTGACGGCCCAATGCCTCAAACTCGTGAACACATCCTATTGTCTCGTCAAGTTGGTGTTCCTTATATCGTTGTATTCTTGAACAAAGTAGACATGGTTGATGACGAAGAATTACTAGAATTAGTTGAAATGGAAGTTCGTGACCTATTAACAGAATACGAATTCCCTGGTGACGATGTTCCTGTAGTTGCTGGATCAGCTTTGAAAGCTCTAGAAGGCGACGCTTCATACGAAGAAAAAATTCTTGAATTAATGGCTGCAGTTGACGAATACATCCCAACTCCAGAACGTGACAACGACAAACCATTCATGATGCCAGTTGAAGACGTGTTCTCAATTACTGGACGTGGTACTGTTGCTACAGGTCGTGTTGAACGTGGACAAGTTCGCGTTGGTGACGAAGTTGAAGTTGTTGGTATTGCTGAAGAAACTTCAAAAACAACAGTTACTGGTGTTGAAATGTTCCGTAAATTGTTAGACTACGCTGAAGCTGGAGACAACATTGGTGCTTTACTACGTGGTGTTGCACGTGAAGACATCCAACGTGGACAAGTTTTAGCTAAACCAGGTACAATCACACCTCATACAAAATTCTCTGCAGAAGTATACGTGTTGACAAAAGAAGAAGGTGGACGTCATACTCCATTCTTCACTAACTACCGTCCACAATTCTACTTCCGTACAACTGACGTAACAGGTGTTGTTGAATTACCAGAAGGAACTGAAATGGTTATGCCTGGCGACAACGTAACAATGGAAGTTGAATTAATCCACCCAATCGCTATCGAAAACGGTACTAAATTCTCAATCCGTGAAGGCGGACGTACAGTTGGTGCCGGTGTCGTTACAGAAATCAAAGCTTAATTCACTTAAGTTTTAAAGTAAAGCAACATTTATTCGGACGTAATCGCTCGGAACGAAGGTCTCAGGATCTTTGTTCCGAGCTTTTTTATTTATTGCAGGATCAGGAAAAAAGACAGGAGTATTATAATAGAAGGAACGCGAAATAAAAGAGTCAGTATTTTCTAAATGAAACTTTATGAAAACAAAATGTTTTTTACAAGAAAAAGCCTTGCTTTGTGAGTTTATATATATTATAATGACAAAGGTGCGTTTACTTTAGTGAATTGCACAGACGTAATCAGAATGATTTCGTCGGCTAAGAAACGAGAGGTTGCGACACGCCCGGACGCTTTGCCACGAACGAGCGTGACGGAAATTTTCGTGGAGCTATGTCTACTTTTCAAAATAGGCGAAGGAGGGAACAAGATGGCAAAACAAAAAATTCGTATCCGTTTAAAAGCGTATGAACACCGTATTTTAGATCAATCAGCGGATAAAATCGTGGAAACTGCAAAAAGAACTGGAGCTAGCGTGTCTGGTCCAATTCCATTACCAACTGAACGCAGTCTTTACACAATCATCCGTGCGACTCATAAATACAAAGATTCACGCGAACAATTCGAAATGCGTACACACAAACGTCTTATCGACATTGTGAACCCAACACCAAAAACTGTTGATGCTTTGATGAAGCTAGACTTACCATCTGGTGTAAACATCGAAATCAAATTATAAAACTAAAACAAAAATAATGGAGGTGTACTCATGACCAAAGGAATCTTAGGGAAAAAAGTGGGAATGACACAAATCTTCACTGAATCTGGTGAATTAATTCCAGTAACTGTTGTAGAAGCTACTCCAAACGTAGTACTACAAGTGAAAACAATGGAAACGGATGGCTACGAAGCTATTCAAGTTGGTTACCAAGATATGCGTGAAGTTTTATCAAACAAACCTGCGAAAGGTCATGTTGCAAAAGCAAACACGGCTCCTAAGCGCTTCATTCGTGAATTCAAAAATGTTGAGCTAGGAGAATATGAAGTAGGAAAAGAAATTACAGTAGATGTTTTCCAAGCAGGAGACATTATTGATGTAACAGGTACTACGAAAGGTAAAGGATTCCAAGGGGTTATCAAACGCCACGGACAAAGCCGCGGACCAATGGCTCACGGTTCTCGTTACCATCGTCGTCCTGGGTCAATGGGTCCAGTTGCACCTAACCGTGTATTTAAAAACAAACGTCTTGCTGGCCGTATGGGTGGCAACCGCGTAACTATCCAAAACTTGGAAGTTGTACGTGTCGATGCAGAAAGAAATGTTATCTTGATCAAAGGTAATGTTCCTGGAGCTAAAAAATCTTTAATCACTATCAAATCAGCTGTGAAAGCTAAATAATTGTAGGAAGAAAGGAGGAACTAAGGAATGCCGAATGTAGCATTATTCAAACAAGATGGAAGCCAAAACGGTGAAATCACACTTAACGAAGAAATCTTCGGAATTGAACCTAATGAAAGTGTTGTTTACGATGCAATCGTAATGCAACGTGCGTCATTAAGACAAGGAACACACGCGGTTAAAAACCGTAGCGCTGTTCGTGGCGGTGGACGTAAACCATGGCGTCAAAAAGGAACAGGTCGTGCACGTCAAGGATCTATCCGCTCACCACAATGGCGTGGAGGTGGCGTAGTCTTTGGACCAACACCACGTTCTTACAGCTACAAACTTCCTAAAAAAGTTCGTCGTTTAGCAATGAAATCTGTATTGTCAGAAAAAGTTGCTGAAAACAACTTGGTAGCAATCGAAGGCTTGAACTTCGACGCACCAAAAACAAAAGAATTCAAACAAGTTCTTGCTAACTTATCTATCGACTCTAAAGTATTGGTTGTTCTAGAAAAAGGTAACGACTTTGCTGCTTTATCAGCACGTAACTTACCAAACGTTTCTGTAGTAACTTCTGATAATGTGAGTGTGCTAGACGTTGTATCAAATACAAAAGTGTTAGCAACACAAACTGCTCTTACTCAAATTGAGGAGGTGCTTGCATAATGAACTTACTAGACGTAATCAAACGCCCAGTGATCACTGAAAAATCAATGCTTGCCATGGATGACAAGAAATACACTTTTGAAGTGGACACTCGCGCAAACAAAACTTTAGTAAAACAAGCGGTAGAAGCTGCTTTTGACGTTAAAGTCAAAAACGTGAACATCGTGAACGTACGTGCGAAATTCAAACGTATGGGCAAATATGCAGGATATACAAAAAAACGTCGCAAAGCGATCGTTACATTGACTGAAGATTCAAAAGAAATCCAATTATTCGAAGCTGCTGAATAAGCACTAATAGATAACTCATTAAATTAGGAGGGAAAAACGTGGCGATTAAAAAGTACAAACCTACCTCAAATGGTCGTCGTAACATGACAGGTTCTGATTTTGCTGAAATCACAACATCAACACCTGAAAAATCATTGTTACAACCATTGAAAAACCATGCTGGACGTAACAACAACGGCCGCATCACTGTACGTCATCAAGGTGGCGGACACAAACGCCAATATCGCGTGATCGACTTCAAACGTAACAAAGATAACGTTGTTGCAACTGTTCAAACGATCGAATATGATCCAAACCGTTCAGCTAACATCGCGTTAGTACACTATGAAGATGGAGTGAAAGCTTACATCTTAGCACCTAAAGGACTAGAAGTGGGTATGAAACTTGTTTCAGGTCCAGAAGCAGATATCAAAGTCGGAAATGCTCTTCCATTAGAAAACATTCCAGTTGGTACTGTTATCCACAACATTGAAATGAAACCTGGTAAAGGTGGACAATTGATCCGTTCTGCTGGTACAAGTGCTCAAGTACTTGGTAAAGAAGGCAAATACGTATTGATCCGCTTGAACTCTGGTGAAGTTCGTATGATCTTAGCTGCATGCCGTGCTACAATCGGTTCTGTAGGTAACGAACAACACGAATTAATCAACATCGGTAAAGCTGGACGCTCTCGTTGGATGCGTAAACGCCCAACTGTACGTGGTAGCGTAATGAACCCTAATGATCACCCACACGGTGGTGGTGAAGGTAAAGCTCCTATCGGACGTAAAGCACCAGTTTCTCCTTGGGGTCAACCAGCTCTTGGTTACAAAACTCGTAACAAAAAAGCTAAATCAGACAAACTTATTGTTCGTCGTCGCAAAAATAAATAATTACTTTGACCATGTGTCGCACATTTTGAGAGGAGGTTCACCATGGGTCGTAGTTTAAAGAAAGGACCTTTTGTCGATGAGCATTTAATGAAAAAAGTTGAAGCTCAAGCAGGGGTTGAAAAGAAAAAAGTTATCAAAACTTGGTCACGCCGTTCAACAGTTTTCCCAAGTTTTGTTGGATATACCATCGCAGTTTATGATGGACGTAAACATGTACCAGTTTACATCCAAGAAGACATGGTAGGACACAAATTAGGTGAATTTGCACCTACAAGAACTTATCGTGGACATGCTGCTGACGATAAGAAAACGAAACGCTAATTTGAGGGGAGGATAAATCCAAATGGCAGAACAAATCACATCAGCTAAAGCAACTGCAAAAACAGTTCGCACTTCACCTCGAAAAGCCCGTTTAGTAATTGACCTTATCAGAGGTAAAAGTGTCGCAGATGCAATTTCAATCTTGAAATTCACACCAAACAAATCTGCTGGAATCATTGAAAAAGTATTGATGTCAGCAGTTGCGAATGCAGAAAATAACTTTGACTTAGATGTTGAAAACTTGGTAGTAAGCGAAGCTTTTGTTAACGAAGGACCTACAATGAAACGTTTCCGTCCTCGTGCAAAAGGATCAGCTTCTCCAATCAACAAACGTACAAGTCATATCACGGTAGTCGTATCAGAAAAATAAGGAGGGATAATCAGTGGGTCAAAAAGTACATCCAATTGGAATGCGTGTAGGCATCATCCGCGACTGGGATGCTAAATGGTATGCTGAAAAAGAGTATGCTGAGTTCTTACACGAAGATTTAAGAATCCGTAAATTTATTTCAACTAAACTTGCTGATGCTGCTGTATCAACAGTTGAAATCGAACGCGCAACAGGTCGCGTAAACATTTCAATTCACACAGCTAAACCAGGTATGGTTATTGGTAAAGGCGGTTCTGAAGTCGAAAGCCTAAGAAAAGAATTAAACAAATTAACTGGTAAAAGAATCCATATCAATATCGTGGAAATCAAAAAACCAGATCTAGATGCAAAATTAGTAGGTGAAGGAATCGCACGTCAATTAGAAAACCGTGTTGCTTTCCGTCGCGCTCAAAAACAAGCCATCCAACGCTCAATGCGTGCTGGCGCTCAAGGGATCAAAACTCAAGTATCTGGTCGTCTAAACGGAGCAGATATCGCTCGTTCAGAAGGATACTCAGAAGGAACTGTTCCTCTTCATACTTTACGTGCGGACATTGATTACGCATGGGAAGAAGCAGATACAACATACGGAAAACTAGGAGTTAAAGTGTGGATCTATCGTGGAGAAATTCTTCCAACTAAAAAAAACACTGAGAAAGGAGGGAAATAATCATGTTAGTACCTAAACGTGTAAAACACCGTCGTGAATTCCGCGGAAAAATGCGCGGGGAAGCTAAAGGCGGAAAAGAAGTAGCATTCGGTGAATACGGTTTGCAAGCTGTTGATTCACATTGGATCACAAACCGCCAAATCGAAGCTGCTCGTATCGCAATGACTCGTTACATGAAACGTGGTGGGAAAGTATGGATTAAAATTTTCCCTCACAAATCTTATACTGCCAAAGCAATTGGGGTACGTATGGGTTCTGGTAAAGGGGCACCTGAAGGATGGGTTGCACCAGTAAAACGTGGTAAAATCATGTTTGAAATCGCAGGCGTTCCTGAAGAAGTAGCTCGTGAAGCGTTACGTCTAGCTTCTCACAAATTACCAATGAAAACTAAGATCGTAAAACGTGAGGAAATGGGTGGTGAATCGAATGAAGGTTAAAGAAATCAGAGAATTAACCACTGCCGAAATGCTTGATCAAGAAAAACAATTAAAAGAAGAATTGTTTAATCTTAGATTCCAATTAGCAACAGGTCAATTAGAAAACACTGCACGTATTAAAGAAGTACGTAAATCGATTGCACGCATCAAAACTGTGTTGCGTGAACAAGCTAAGTAATTATGGAAGGAGGCCATTAAGCGTATGACTGAAGGAAGAAATCAACGCAAAGTTTATCAAGGTCGCGTGGTTTCAGACAAAATGGATAAAACAATTACCGTTGCTGTCGAAACAAAGAAAAACCACCCTATCTATGGCAAACGCATGAACTATTCTAAGAAATACAAAGTGCATGATGAAAACAACACAGCAAAAGTTGGCGACATCGTGAGAATTATGGAAACTCGTCCATTATCAGCTACAAAACGTTTCCGTTTGTTGGAAGTAGTCGAAGAAGCAGTTATTATCTAATAACACGAGATTTTCCTATATAGATTGAATGCAAAATCTGAAAGGAGGATACACAACGTGATCCAAGCAGAAAGTCGTTTAAAAGTCGCTGATAACTCAGGCGCACGTGAAATTTTGACGATCAAAGTCCTTGGTGGATCTGGTCGTAAAACTGCTAACATCGGTGATGTGATCGTTGCTACGGTTAAACAAGCAACGCCAGGTGGGGTTGTCAAAAAAGGTGACGTCGTTAAAGCCGTTATCGTTCGAACAAAATCAGGAGCTCGTCGTACAGACGGTTCATATATTAAATTTGATGAAAATGCTGCAGTGATTATTCGTGATGATAAAAGCCCTCGTGGAACACGTATCTTTGGGCCAGTTGCACGTGAACTACGTGAAAACAACTTCATGAAGATCGTTTCACTAGCACCAGAAGTTTTATAATCTTGAGACACTTATCAAAGGAGGTGCGAAACAGTTATGTTTGTTAAAAAAGGCGATAAAGTTAAAGTTATCACTGGAAAAGACAAAAACAAAGAAGGCGTTGTACTAGCAGCGTTCCCGAAAAAAGATAAAGTTATTGTCGAAGGTGTAAATGTCGTTAAAAAACACCAAAAACCTTCTCAAGCTGCTCCTCAAGGTGGAATTGTTGAGATGGAAGCGCCAATTCATGTTTCTAACGTGATGGTGGTTGACTCTACTGGTGTAGCTGGCCGAGTTGGCTACAAAGAAGTAGACGGCAAAAAAGTCCGTGTTTCTAAAAAAACCGGTGAAGTTTTAGATAAATAAAAGTTTAAGGAAGGAGGGTCTTACTGAATGAACCGCCTAAAAGAAAAATATCTTAAAGAAGTAACTCCATCATTGATGGAAAAATTTAACTATAGCTCTGTTATGCAAACACCTAAAGTTGAAAAAATCGTCATCAACATGGGTGTTGGTGATGCGGTATCAAACGCTAAAAACTTAGATAAAGCAGTTGAAGAATTAACTTTGATCACTGGTCAAAAACCAATGATTACAAAAGCTAAAAAATCAATCGCTGGATTCCGTTTACGTGAAGGAATGCCAATTGGTGCAAAAGTTACATTGCGCGGAGAAAGAATGTACGAATTCTTAGACAAATTGGTTTCTGTTTCACTACCACGTGTACGTGACTTCCATGGTGTAAGTAAAAAAGCCTTTGACGGTCGTGGAAACTATACTTTAGGTATTAAAGAACAATTGATCTTCCCAGAAGTAGATTATGATTTAGTAGATAAAGTACGTGGTATGGACATCGTTATTGTAACAACAGCAAACTCTGATGAAGAATCTCGTGAGTTGTTGACACAATTAGGCATGCCATTCCAAAAATAATTAAAGGAGGCGAACTACGTGGCTAAAAAATCAATGATTGCTAAAAACAAACGTCCTGCAAAATTTTCAACACAAGCTTATACTCGTTGCGAACGTTGCGGACGTCCACATTCAGTTTATCGTAAGTTCCATCTTTGCCGTATTTGCTTCCGCGAACTTGCCTATAAAGGTCAAATTCCCGGCGTGAAGAAAGCTAGCTGGTAAAAAGTAAATTCGCATAAGAAGGAGGTAAAAGATCAATGGTCATGACAGATCCAATTGCAGATTTTCTAACTCGTATCCGTAACGCAAACATGGTTAAACATGAGTCTTTAGAAGTACCTGCATCAAAAATTAAACGTGACATCGCTGAAATCTTGAAACGTGAAGGTTTCGTTCGTGATGTTGAATACATCGAAGATGACAAACAAGGCGTGATCCGTGTTTTCCTAAAATTTGGTAAAAACGGCGAACGTGTTATCACAAACTTAAAACGTATCTCTAAACCAGGTTTGCGTGCTTATGTCAAAGCTGACGAAGTACCAAAAGTATTGAACGGTTTAGGTATCGCAATCATTTCGACTTCTGAAGGTGTTGTCACTGATAAAGAAGCTCGTGAAAAAAATATCGGCGGCGAAGTTATCGCTTACGTATGGTAATCAAGTAGAATCTACAAGGAGGTGTCTTTAAGTGAGCCGTATCGGAAATAAAGTCGTTGTTATCCCTGAAGGAGTAACAGTTACTCAAGACGGAAACAACGTTACAGTTAAAGGACCAAAAGGTGAATTGACTCGTACTTTTTCAGCAGATATCAAAATGAATATCGAAGGAAACGAAGTAACTTTCACTCGTCCAAACGACAGTAAAGAAATGAAAACAATTCATGGAACAACTCGTGCGAACTTCAACAACATGGTTGTAGGTGTCAGCGAAGGTTTCCAAAAAGCGTTAGAACTAATCGGGGTTGGGTACCGTGCACAATTACAAGGATCAAAACTTGTATTGAACGTTGGTTACTCACATCCAGTAGAAATCACACCACCAGCTGGAGTAACTGTTGAAGTACCAGCTAACACACAAGTAATTGTTAAAGGTGCGAACAAAGAAGAAGTTGGCGAATTAGCTGCAAACATTCGTGGAACTCGTCCTCCAGAACCTTATAAAGGTAAAGGTATTCGTTATGTTGGCGAATATGTACGCCGTAAAGAAGGTAAAACTGGTAAATAATCGTTTAGAAAAATTGCATAGAAGCCAGCAGCAGGAAAAAGGCATTTGGCTGAAGTTTACCTTCAAAAAAATACATTTTTACTTGTGCCGCAGCTTCTATTTTTCGAAACGTATTTACTGCTTGAAATAGTAGTACAATAAAAATAAAGAGGTGACAATTGTGATTACAAAACCAGATAAGAACAAAACACGTCAAAAGAGACATCGTCGTGTACGTAACAATATCTCTGGTACTGCTGAGCGCCCACGCTTGAACGTTTTTCGTTCTAACAAAAACATCTACGCTCAAATTATTGATGACGTAGCGGGTGTAACGCTAGCAAGTGCCTCTACCTTGGATAAAGAAATTTCAGGTGGAACAAAAACAGAAGCAGCAAAAGCTGTCGGTAAACTAGTTGCTGAACGTGCAGCTGAAAAAGGCATTAAAGTAGTAGTCTTTGACCGTGGTGGATACCTTTACCATGGCCGTGTGCAAGCTTTAGCTGAAGCTGCTCGCGAAAATGGACTAGAATTTTAGAAGAAGGAGGAATACCATTCATGGTTTATATCGATCCAAAACATTTGGAATTAGAAGACCGCGTTGTTGCAATTAACCGTGTAACAAAAGTTGTTAAAGGTGGACGTCGTCTACGTTTTGCTGCTTTAGTTGTTGTCGGTGACAAAAACGGACACGTAGGATTTGGTACAGGTAAAGCTCAAGAAGTTCCTGAAGCAATCCGTAAAGCAATTGAAGATGCGAAGAAAAACTTAGTTGAAGTACCTATGGTTGGTTCAACAATCCCACACGAAGTAATCGGTGCTTTTAGTGGTGGTAGAATCCTAATGAAACCTGCTGTAGAAGGTTCTGGGGTTGCTGCTGGTGGACCAGTTCGTGCCGTATTAGAATTAGCTGGGGTAGCAGATATCACTTCTAAATCTTTAGGCTCAAATACACCAATCAACGTTGTTCGCGCAACAGTTGAAGGTTTGAAACAATTGAAACGTGCAGAAGAAGTTGCAGAACTTCGCGGCAAATCAGTTGAAGAATTAATCGGATAAGGAGGACAACAATAATGGCTGAATTAAAAGTTACTTTAAAACGCAGTATTATCGGACGTCCTCAAAACCAACGCGATACAGTTAAAGCGTTAGGTCTTACAAAGATTAACAGTTCAGTGGTTAAGCCTTCTAATGAAGCAATTAAAGGCATGATCAATACTGTTTCTCACCTAGTGGACGTTGAAGAAATTTAATTTAGAAAAATCATAACTAGAACATTAAGGAGGTGCCAAACCTATGAAACTTCATGAATTAAAACCTGCTGAAGGTTCACGCCAAGTACGTAACCGTGTTGGTCGTGGTACTTCATCTGGTAACGGAAAAACTGCCGGACGCGGACAAAAAGGACAAAAAGCTCGTTCAGGCGGCGGTGTGCGTTTAGGATTTGAAGGGGGACAAACACCATTGTTCCGTCGTTTACCAAAACGAGGATTCACAAACGTGAACCGTAAAGACTATGCAGTCATTAATCTTGATGTATTGAACCGCTTTGAAGACGGAGCTGAAGTAACTCCTGTTGCTTTAGTTGAAGCTGGAATCGTGAAAAACGAAAAAGCTGGAATCAAAGTATTAGCTAATGGGGAACTAAACAAGAAATTAACTGTGAAAGCAGCAAAATTCTCTAAAGCAGCTCAAGAAGCAATTGAAGCGGCTGGTGGATCAATCGAGGTGATCTAATGTTTAGACTATTAAAAGATGCTTTTAAAGTAAAAGACATTAGATCGAAAATCCTATTTACTGTATTTGTGTTGTTTGTATTTCGCCTAGGTGCACATATTACTGTACCAGGCGTAAATGCTGCTTCATTGCAAAACCTTTCTTCTTTGCCATTTTTCAACATGTTGAACTTGGTAAGTGGTAGTGCGATGCAAAACTTTTCCATTTTCTCAATGGGGGTTTCACCATACATTACTGCTTCTATCGTCATTCAGCTTCTTCAAATGGACATCGTGCCTCGATTTGTTGAATGGTCGAAACAAGGGGAAGTTGGTCGTAAAAAACTGAATCAAGCGACTCGATATCTGACATTAGTATTGGCATTTATCCAATCTGTCGGTATCACTGCTGGATTCAATCAATACGCTCAATTAGGTTTCGTGAATAATCCTAACGTAGCAACTTACGTAACGATCGGTTTGATTCTAACAGCCGGTACGATGTTTGTTACTTGGCTAGGAGAACAGATCACAGAAAAAGGTATCGGAAATGGCGTATCAATGATCATTTTTGCAGGTATCATTTCTAGATTGCCTGAAAGTATCAGAGAAATTTATGAAGATTACTTTATAAATATTGATCCTTCAGACATATGGAAATCTGCTATTTTTGTGGCCATTTTACTAGTAGCGGTCTTGTTGATCGTGACATTCGTAACATTTTTCCAACAAGCTGAACGCAAGATCCCGATCCAATATACGAAACGCGTAGCTGGCGCGCCTACAAGCAGCTATCTGCCGTTGAAAGTAAATGCAGCTGGAGTTATTCCAGTTATCTTTGCTAGTTCGTTTATTGCTACGCCAAATGCTGTTTTACAAGCATTGAGCGGTAGATTCGGTTCTGAAAACTGGTACAAAGTGATGATGGAGATCTTTAACTATAATACAGCACCTGGTGCTACGATTTATACGATTCTGATCGTTGCCTTCACTTTCTTCTACGCCTTTGTTCAAGTAAACCCTGAGAAATTAGCGGAAAACTTGCAAAAGCAAGGAAGTTATATACCAAGCGTACGCCCTGGTAAGGGGACTGAAGAGTATGTCTCAAGATTACTGATGCGTTTAAGTACAGTTGGTGCAGTCTTCCTTGGTTTAGTGGCATTGCTTCCAATCATTGCTCAAATGGTTTGGGATCTTCCACAATCAATCGGATTAGGCGGTACAAGCTTACTGATCGTTATCGGTGTAGCTTTAGAAACTGCGAAACAGTTAGAAGGCTTAATGCTGAAACGTAAATATGTTGGATTCATTGAGTAAGAAAGCGTGTTGAGGTTTCCCCTCAACACACGTTCTCACACATTTATTAGGAGGGAAAACAATGAACCTCATTTTAATGGGGCTGCCAGGCGCAGGTAAAGGAACACAAGCTGAAAAAATCATTGATGCTTATGGTATTCCGCACATCTCAACAGGAGATATGTTCCGCGCAGCGATGCAAAACGAAACAGCTCTTGGCCTGGAAGCAAAGTCTTATATGGATAAAGGTGCATTAGTTCCTGATGAAGTAACAAATGGAATCGTGAAAGAGCGACTAGCTGAACCAGATACAGAGAAAGGCTTCTTATTAGATGGCTTTCCACGTACGCTAGATCAAGCAAAAGCTCTGGACGCAATGCTAAAAGATTTGAATAAAAAAATTGATGCTGTCATCGATATCCATGTTGGTGAAGAAATCTTGGTCGAACGTCTAGCCGGCCGATTTATCTGCAGCAATTGTGGAGCAACTTACCATAAAATTTTCAACCCTACAAAAGTTGAAGACACATGTGATCGTTGCGGTGGGCATGAATTCTATCAAAGAGAAGATGATAAACCTGAGACGGTTAAAAATCGTCTGGCTATCAACATCAAAAATAGTGAACCAATCTTGGCTTATTATAAAGAACAAGGTTTGCTAAACACTATTGATGGTGCTCGTGAAATCGATGCTGTATTTGCAGATGTACAAAAAATCATTGAAAAATAGCACGATTGCCCGTAGCCGACTTGCATTATGCAGTTACTCTTGTCAAGTTCAATAAATTATGATAGAATATGTCAGTCCGACTTCTAGAGAATCCTCTAGATGATCCATTTTGAGAATTTTGAGGTGGGAACTGCAGTTTCCGCCATTTTATCGTGTGAAAATGCGAAACAAGTACAAGGAGGTACTGTGCGTGGCAAAAGAAGATATGATTGAAGTCGAAGGTACAGTCGTCGAAACTTTGCCGAATGCAATGTTTAAAGTTGAACTAGAAAACGGACACCAAGTTCTTGCTACTGTTTCAGGTAAAATTCGTATGCATTACATCCGTATCTTACCTGGTGACAAAGTAACGGTTGAATTGTCTCCATACGATCTTAACCGTGGCCGTATTACTTATCGCTTTAAATAATTGTACTCCGTAAAACTACAGGAGGTATTATCATGAAAGTAAGACCATCAGTAAAACCAATGTGCGAACATTGTAAAGTAATTCGTCGTAAAGGACGCGTTATGGTGATTTGCCCAGCAAATCCAAAACATAAACAACGTCAAGGATAATTGGAGGTGCTATAAATATGGCTCGTATTGCAGGAGTAGATATTCCTCGTGATAAACGTGTAGTAGTTTCACTTACTTATATCTATGGTATTGGTAACACTACTGCTAAAAAGATCTTAGCTGATGCTGGTGTATCTGAAGATGTTCGCGTTCGTGAATTAACGAATGAACAAACAGATGCTATCCGTGCAGAAGTAGATAAATTAAAAGTTGAAGGGGATCTTCGTCGTGAAGTGAACTTGAACATCAAACGTTTGATGGAAATCGGTTCTTACCGTGGAATCCGTCATCGCCGTGGATTGCCTGTTCGTGGACAAAACACGAAAAACAATGCACGTACTCGTAAAGGCCCAGCTCGCGCTATCGCTGGCAAGAAAAAATAATTCTTAAGTGAAGGAGGTTAAAACTTCATGGCAGCAAAAAAAGTGAATCGTAAACGCCGTGTGAAGAAGAATATAGAAGCAGGTATTGCACATATCCATTCTACATTCAATAACACTATCATCATGATCACTGATACTCACGGAAATGCATTAGCGTGGTCATCAGCTGGTTCATTAGGTTTCAAAGGAAGCAAAAAATCAACTCCTTTTGCCGCTCAAATGGCAGCAGAAACTGCTACAAAAGCAGCAATGGAACACGGATTAAAGACTGTTGAAGTAACAGTTAAAGGACCTGGTTCTGGACGTGAAGCAGCAATTCGTTCATTACAAGCTACAGGTTTAGAAGTGACTGCAATTCGTGACGTGACTCCAGTTCCTCATAATGGTGCCCGCCCTCCAAAACGCCGTCGTGTTTAATGAGTGCCGCTCATTTTGAGTTTTATCAGTAACGTCATTGAACAAGACACTTTTCGTTTTGAAAGGGGTAAAGATAAGAATGATTGAGTTCGAAAAACCAAGAATCGCAAAAATTGATGAAGAAAAAGATTATGGCAAGTTCATCGTTGAACCTCTTGAAAGAGGGTATGGGACTACTTTAGGGAATTCCCTACGTCGTATTTTATTATCTTCTTTGCCAGGTGCTGCCATCACTAATATTCAAATCGATGGTGTACTGCATGAATTCTCTACCATCAAAGGTGTTAGAGAAGACGTCACTCAAATCATCTTGAACATTAAAGGCTTAGCGCTGAAAATGTATGGCCAAGAAGAAAAAACCCTTGAAATCGATATTACCGGACCTGCTACAGTAACTGCTGGCGATATTATCGTTGATAGTGATGTAGAAATTCTTAACAAAGATATGTACATCTGTAGTGTCTCTGAAGGAGCTACGTTCCATGCTCGCTTAACAGTGAAACCTGGACGTGGTTATGTTCAAGCAGATGAAAATAAAAAAGAAGATATGCCAATTGGCGTTCTTCCAGTCGATTCAATCTACACACCTGTTCGTCGTGTGAACTATCAAGTTGAGAACACACGTGTTGGACACCGTGAAGATTTTGATAAATTGACGATGGAGATTTGGACAGATGGTTCAATTGAACCGTTGGAAGCAATGAGTTTGTCTGCGAAAATCATGACTGAACATTTGGATATTTTTGTGAACTTAACTGATGAAGCAAAAAATGCTGAAATCATGGTCGAAAAAGAAGAAACACAAAAAGAAAAAATGTTGGAAATGACGATCGAAGAGTTAGACTTGTCTGTTCGCTCTTACAATTGTTTGAAACGTGCAGGAATCAATACTGTACAAGAACTTACAAATAAATCTGAGCCTGAAATGATCAAAGTCCGTAACTTAGGACGTAAATCATTAGAAGAAGTTAAAGCAAAATTGCACGACTTAGGTTTAGGTTTACGTAAAGAAGATTAAAACCTTTTACGAAGGAGGGAAACCAACGTGAGTTATCGTAAACTAGGACGCACATCTAGCCAACGTAAAGCGATGTTGCGTGATTTAACAACTGATTTATTAATCAACGAACGTATTGTGACTACTGAAGCTCGTGCGAAAGAAGTTCGCTCAACTGCAGAAAAAATGATCACTTTAGGTAAACGCGGAGATTTGCATGCACGTCGTCAAGCTGCGGCTTTCGTACGTAATGAAGTTGCCAGCGTGCGTGAAGAAAATGAGGACATCGTCATTGAATCAGCTTTACAAAAACTGTTCAACGATATTGCACCTCGTTACGCAGAACGTCAAGGCGGATACACACGCATTTTGAAGACAGAACCAAGACGCGGTGATGGTGCACCAATGGTTGTCTTAGAACTTGTCTAAAATCACACTAATAACATCACTTTATAGATGATTCTTTTAGAGTGTTATGATGTTGGAAGATATTTTTCCGAGTCTAGCTCAGCGCTGCTCCTCAAGCGAATATCGCTTGGGGAGTAAGCACTCATCATAAAGTGTTTTTTTATACCTTCAATTACCTGTCATGACAGATATGTTTGAAGGCATAAAAAAACATTTTAAGCGAGAAATAATTGAAAATTTTGTCTTTTTTTGATAGTGTTAGTAGGAACTTTAGGATGAAGAAGGAGTAATCATGGAGCCAATTATTGAATTAGAAAAGATAAATTATAAATACCAGCCAGATGATCTTCGCCCCGCATTGAAAGATGTCTCCTTTACAATTGATAAAGGTGAGTGGATCGCTATTATTGGACACAATGGTTCAGGAAAATCGACACTTGCCAAAACGATCAATGGATTGCTTCTGCCAGAATCAGGGATCGTGAAAGTGGGAAATCAAATATTGGATGAAGAAAATATTTGGGCGATCCGACAGATGGTTGGAATGGTTTTTCAAAATCCAGACAATCAGTTTGTTGGTTCGACAGTAGAAGATGACGTTGCTTTTGGTCTTGAAAATCAAGGGATTCCCAGAGAAGAAATGCTAGTGCGTGTGAAAGATGCACTTGAGAAAGTTAGAATGGCTGAGTTTGCTTCACGCGAGCCTGCTCGTTTATCAGGAGGGCAAAAACAACGTGTTGCCATTGCCGGCGTGGTTGCCTTACGACCTGATATCATTATTTTAGATGAAGCAACCAGTATGCTAGATCCAGAAGGTCGTGAAGAAGTGATCTCTACGATCAAGAAGATCAAAGAAGAAAGTCAATTGACCGTTATATCTATCACTCATGATATTGATGAAGCAGCTAATGCCAATCGGATACTAGTGATGAGACAAGGCGAACTTGTCCGTGAAGGTACACCAAAAGAAATTTTTTCTGCTGGTCCTGAACTGATCGACTTAGGTCTAGATCTACCATTTCCTGAAAAACTGAAGAGCGCACTGAAAGAACGTGGGGTTGATGTGCCCAGTGAATATATGACAGAAGAAAGGATGGTGGATTGGTTATGGACATCCGTTTTGAACAAGTAGACTTCACTTATCAGCCGAATACACCATTTGAACAAAGAGCCTTATTTGACATCAATATGACGATCAAAGAAAACAGTTATACTGCATTAGTAGGGCATACCGGAAGCGGGAAATCAACCTTACTTCAGCATTTGAATGCGCTTGTTAAGCCAACAAGCGGTACAGTCCATATTGGAGAACGAGATATTCAGCCGGATACGGATAATAAGAATTTAAAGCCCATCCGAAAAAAAGTTGGCATCGTCTTTCAGTTTCCAGAAGCACAGCTATTCGAAGAAACGGTAGCAAAAGACATTGCTTTCGGTCCTAAAAACTTTGGTGTCAGCGAAGAAGAAGCACTAGTCCTAGCAAAAGAAACATTAGAACAAGTTGGGCTGGATGAAAGCTATTTGGAACGTTCGCCATTTGAACTTTCAGGAGGGCAAATGCGTAGAGTAGCAATCGCTGGTGTGCTTGCCATGAGGCCGGAAGTACTTGTATTGGATGAACCAACGGCAGGACTTGATCCCCAGGGTAGAAAAGAAATGATGGAGATGTTTTGGCGTCTTCATAAGGAACAGCAGATCACTATTGTATTAGTTACGCATTTAATGGATGATGTAGCCAATTTTGCAGATTATGTCTATGTGTTGGAAAAGGGACGAATCGTTAATAGCGGGGAGCCGCAAGAGGTCTTTCAAAACATTGAATGGCTAAAAGAAAAACAACTAGGCGTACCTACTGCCACCGAGTTTGCAGAAGAATTAATGGCTAAAGGGATGAACTTTGCTACCTTGCCTTTGACAGCTGAAGAATTAGCAGACGCTATCGTCCATTATGCTGGAGGAAATGCCCATGATGAATAAATTGATATTTGGTCGTTATATGCCTGGAGATTCCTTGATCCATCGATTGGATCCCCGAGCTAAATTATTAGCCAGTTTTTATTTTATCGGAATCATTTTTTTAGCAAATAATTGGGAAACGTACCTTTTGTTGGCATTTTTCACATTACTTTCTGTCTTCTTGTCAAAAGTAGATTTGAAATTTTTTATCCGAGGCATTCGCCCATTGATCTGGCTAATCCTCTTCACTGTAGCTTTGCAGGTCTTGTTTACAAGTGGCGGAGAAACTTATTGGAGTTGGGGTGTTTTCCATATCACTGAATTTGGTGTGATGAACGGCCTCTTTATTTTCTGTCGATTCGTGTTGATCATTTTTATGTCGACTCTACTCACGCTTACTACACCGCCTTTGGAATTATCGGATGCGATTGAGTACTTGCTTCGTCCATTGAAAGCCGTACGGTTCCCAGTCCACGAAATTTCATTGATGCTGTCGATTGCTCTTCGTTTTGTGCCTACATTGATGGACGAAACAGAAAAGATCATGAACGCTCAGCGCGCTCGCGGTGTTGATTTTGGTGAAGGAAACCTAGTTCAGAAAATGAAAGCAGTCATTCCTTTGCTGATTCCTTTATTTGTCAGCAGCTTCAACCGTGCGGAAGATCTTGCGACTGCTATGGAAGCAAGAGGCTACAAAGGTGGGGAAGGAAGAACGAAATATCGTGTATTGCATTGGCATAATAGAGACACGATGGTTATCATTGCTTTTGTATTATTAACTGTGCTACTGATCTTTTTAAGAGGATAAACGTTCAGTGGGCCGCTATCTATTCTTTTCTTGCTGATCTGTTTGCAAGAAAGGATGCGAGCAGTGTATGACAAGAAATATTAGGGTCTGTGGCAGACTAAGGTCACAGGCCTCTTTCTTTTATCTGAAAAGAAAGAACGAAAAAATTTTATAAAAAAATCATTATTCCAGATAACCTTTTAGGAACAAAGGAGAGAAAAACATGGTACGTTACAAAGCAATCATTGCATACGACGGAACAAATTTTAATGGATTCCAAAAACAGCCAAATGGGCGTACTGTTCAAGAAGAAGTAGAAAAAACATTACAAAAAATGGCAAATGGAAAAGAAATCACGGTCTTTGGTTCGGGAAGGACAGATGCCGGAGTACATGCGATTGGGCAAGTAATCCATTTTGATTATCCAGAGGAGCGTCCGTTAGAACGAATGCGTTTCGCGCTAGATACCCAGTCACCAGAGGATATTGCTGTAAGACAAGTAGAAATTGTTTCAGAAGACTTCCACGCAAGATATTTGGTCAAAGAAAAGACGTATCAATTTCGAGTGGATATAGGGAAACCACGCAGTCCTTTTCGACGCCATTATGCAAGTTATTTTCCTTACCCTCTTGATTTGGAAAAAATTCAGCGGGCGCTTCCTGATTTATTAGGGACTCACGATTTCACCTCTTTTTGTGCATCAGGAAGCTCGATAGAGGATAAAGTACGTACGATCTACGAGGCTAAGATGGAGGTAAATGAAACAAAAGACGAATTGTTGTTTACATTTAGGGGAAATGGCTTCTTGTATAAGATGATACGGATCTTAGTAGGAACGCTTTTGAAAATTGGCAATGGCCGATTGCCTGAAGATAGTATCCCAGATATTATTGCGAAAAAAGATCGTAATGCAGCAGGACCTACAGCACATCCTGAAGGACTTTATTTGTATGAAGTGAAATATGAATAAGAGGTTGTGACAGAAGTGGTCAGCTTCAAGAAATAAGAAGGAATTTACGAAAATTACTTCTCAAAATTTTGCAAAATTTCGGCTTATTTTCGAAGGAGCTACTTCTGGAACACCGTGAATCAGAGGTTGTGAAAAAGCTGCCCTGCATCAAGTAATAAGAACAACCAAACAAAAATAGCTCGTCATATTTTTCGTTTGGTTGGGCTTATTACCGCAGATGCAAGCTTTTGAACACCGTTTAAGGAAGAGGTTGTGAAATCAGCGTTTTGACCTGAGTATTAGAGAAACAAACGGAAAAATAGTTCCTCATATTTTGCCGTTTGTTGAGCTAATACCGAAGGTCAGCTGATTGAACACCGTTTAAGAAAGAGGTCGTGAGCCTGTCATTTAACTCTGAGTCACAAGTAACAATTTCAAAAAACAGCTTCTCATCTTTGATGAATATCGTGACTTGTGGACGAGGCGTTGATAAGTGAATCATCTTTTTGTTACCTATTTTTTCTGTAACCAAAAAACGATGGAACGTTGTTTTGATTGCCCTTAATGAGGACAGTCGGAACAGGTTTGTCATTTTTATATTTAAATGGCACAAATTTTTCTAATTATTTGTCATTTAGCGCTGAAAATTTTTGCTATTTATCTAAAAAAGTGATAACTACTTAAGATGAAGCAGAATATTTACGCCATACGGCATACAACCGCGAAAAATATAAAAAAAAGAAAACGATTGAACGCGTTTTTGCAGTCGCAAAGGAAAAGCATGGAATGCGCTACATCAAGTATCGAGACTTGGAAAACAATCAGGTGTATACGCTGATTGTTTTTGCTGCAATGAATCTGAAAAAGTTGTCCACTTGGCAGTTGGAACATATGTCTTCATATCTTTTATTATACAAAAATAGCAAAAGCACCAGTCTACACTCTTAGTAAAGAGGAAACTGATCCTTTTGTCTACATTCTTAAAGTACTTAAACTAAGTACTTTATTTTACTCTTTAGGATTGATACAGTAGCATCTATCCCTTTATTAATAATCTTTTATTTTTTTAAATAAAGATGTTGTCTCCATCTTCAGGCACTAAAACTTTTTCGGAAATTCCTTTTTCTTTATTGAAAGACTTTAATTCTTCTCTTGACAGTCCCCAATGGTTTACAGCTTCCATATGAACGGCAATAATTGTGGAATCTGGTATTGCTTTATGCAATTCATATAAATCGTCTTTCCCCATAATAAGAGATTCTCCAACTAAAAAATGATTATCTCCAGCATTTGCTACTATGATTTCTGGATTATACTGATCAATAGTTTGTTTAACAGCTTCATACCAAACTGTATCTCCTGTAAAGTATAGTGTCTTCTCAGTCGAATGTTTGAAAACAATACCGCAAACATTACCTACATAATTCAAGATTTCTCCTCTGCCATGTTTGCCTTTTGTTTTAACCAATTGTATAGATTCAAAAACTGTGTCTTCTCGTAGTACCTCCACATTTTTAAAACCATATAGTCGAATTTCATTCGCATCATTTTCATCTTGCACAAATAATTTTATTTCTTTAGGTAGGACCTCTTTCGCTATATCGTCCCAATGATCTAGATGTAAATGTGTTACAATAACAGCATCAATACCGTTGATAATATCTTCGACTGGCATTGGCAAATCAACTAGAGGATTCATTTGATCTTTTCTTGGTGATGGAAAAGGACCTTTCGAAATAAATGGTGGAAGTGTTCCTTTTTCCGCTAACATTGGATCAATTAAAAATTTTTTACCTCCATAGTCTAAGATAGCTGTTGCATTACGAATGTGATGTATATTCATAAACGTTGTCTCCTTTTTGTTGATATGAAATATTTTTAGTATAATTCAATTCCATACAATAAATAAACCGAACAAAAAAAGTCTTTTACTATTTTTACTTAATTTATGAAAGGTTGTTTACCATGTTAGACCAAACAGATATAAATATCATTGAGGAACTATCAAAAAATAGTCGAATCACAATGAAAGAACTTGGAGAAAAAGTACATTTGACTGGACCCGCTGTCTCGGCGAGAGTGACAAAACTAGAGGAAAGTGGAGTTATTGAAAATTATACAGTAAAATTAAATATGGAAAAGCTAGGGTTTTCGATTCACGCTTTTTTAATTATAATTACGCAAAATTTAAATCATAAACCCTATTCCTGAATAATTCATACTTTTAATTAAAACCATGTGAAACTGCCTCACGGCAGCTTACAATTACTTTTTCATCTTCACCCGTTAAGTGATGAAAAAAGAACCCCTTTCTGCTATGGTTAAAGTGACTAAACCAACCAAAAGAAAGGAGTTCTTTTCATGACTAGCTTACACAAAAACCAAGTAAAATTCAATTCAAATATCACTATTTCTCATACAGGTGGTCAATTATCGAGTGATTCGGGTCTCGTCCTAGTGAAAGAGCTGATGAACATCTTTGGTTTTTCTGAACTGGCTAAGCAACACATTCACATTGAAGACGAACGAGCGTATTTTACTCATGACAACTTATCCATACTTGAGCAGTTCATTATGCAATTAATTGCTGGTTACTCAGCTGATTCTGCAGCTAATCTCCTGAGACAAGATCCTGTGTTTAAAGCTGTTTTAGATAGGAAAGAACTCGCTTCTCAATCTTCACTTTCCCGATTTTTAGATCGACTATCTGAGGAGAATATCCATGAACTTCAAGCTTTGAACCAAGAACTTATCGATAAAGCACGCCTCATCCGTAATGATACGGAATTAATCATTGATTTAGATTCGACCCATTCAGATACATTTGGTCACCAAGAACAAACGAATTATAATACACACTACCAAACCTATGGTTACCATCCATTGGTAGCTTTTGACGGATTGACTGGTGACTTCTTAAAAGCTGAACTACGTTCAGGAAATCAATATACATCAAAAGGCGTAAAGGAGTTTCTCACACCTTTATTAGAGCACTATAATCACTCTCTACCAAACACTGACATCTTGGTTCGTGGAGACAGCGGGTTCGCTACACCTGGTGTGTATGATTCGTGTGAATCAAAAAAGAGTCATTATGTTATTCGACTGAAGAATAATCGTAGACTAGGTCAAATAGCTGAGAAATCAGTACTTTATGGCGATAATCAAAAGTGGGAAGAACGAGAAGTTCAGTACTTCTCGATCACTTATCAAGCACAATCCTGGTCACAAAGTCGTCGCGTGTGTATACGCTCAACACGTGAAGCGGGCGAACTACTCTTTCGACATGAATTTATCGTGACGAATCTATCAGAAAATGTTTCTCCTGATACCATCTTTTCTATCTATGCCAAACGTGGCACAATGGAGAACTTCATTAAAGAAGCGAAAGCTGGCTTTTACTTTGACAAAACAGACAGTCCTCGCTTTTTGGAGAATCATGTCCGAATGATGCTCAGCTTGATAGCTTACAACTTAGTCAACTTCTTAAGAACGATTGGCTTTGAAGAAGTCCAAAAGGGAATGACCATTCATTCTATTCGATTGAAGTTTCTGAAAGTTGCTGGGAAATTAGTCCAAACGGGTAGACGAGTCTATCTCAAATTATCTAGTTATCATGTGTATCAGAATGAATTCTACAGGGTCTTTGCTCGCCTGAGGCGAGCCAGTCAATGGATCTAATCCAACAATCTAACGATTTTTTTACTGGGAAGTTATCCAGGGAGAAGTATGCTCAAAATGCCTTACACCCAAAATTTATTCCTCAATATTTTTGAACAGTGAATGTTTGAAGTAACTTTTTAGTCAAAATCAGTTGATAGGGATATTAGTGATACATATTTCAATAAAATGTGCCAAAGAATTAAAGCTATGAATTATTCAGGCCTATTTATCATTTATTAAAAATCATGAAAAATTCTTGATTAGAAATTATAAGATTAGTGGAGGGGGCTGTTATCTTTTGGAATGTAGATTTACTTCAAAAAAATCAATGAACAGCTTTTTGGAACAGCTTAATGAATATGCGAATTATAAATTATCTATTGTTATAGATTAATAATAAAACTAGCAGATGGTAAAAATACTAATATGCGAGACACACATTCAACCATAACTATATAACTTATCAATTTAAAACTAAACTGATGGAAACAAGTAAGGCAAAAACATTTATATTTTGCCCTACTTATTTTTTTAATTAAATTCATTGATGATTCATATTTAGAAAATTCTATGAAGGCCAAATGAGTATCCTGTCACTTTTTTAGATAAATAGCAAAAATTTTCAGCGTTAAATGACAAATAATTAGAAATATTTGTGCCATTTAAATATAAAAATGACACCAAGTATATCATGAACGCACAAAAAGACCAACAGGGTATACCCTGTTGGTCTAAATAAATGTCAAATTCCGTTCTCAACTGTGCATATTCATTCTATGTTCCATGTACCCCATTATCCTCCTGAATACTCATTCCAATGTTAGTTAATTTTTCTAATTCTTCTACGCTTAGATAAGCGCCATATTTTACAATTTCCTCATCAATGACAATAATCGGTAAACTTTTCAAATCTTTTGTCTGCAACAAGTTAAGAATTTTAGGGTTGCTAATAAAAGGCAAGATAGAGTCACTTAAAAAATATAAATTTGTTTCTATCTGTTTATTCTTAATCCGATTATAAAACTCTTTTAGCATCGTATCCTCATGTAATGATTGAAAAACGAAGAGTCCTTCATCATCACTTCTATTTAAGACATAGTAAGAAATTATCATTTTCCTATTGTCAATCCTCCCGCAGTGCAAGAGACTGACCCTACACCAAATGTATTATAAACTTGCATAGCTAATTTTACACTGTAATATTGTCTTTTCCCAGTAAATGTAAAATACATTCCTCCACCATAACCATAAGAATTAGCTAGATTTACTGTTTGAGTATATGATTTTGCACTACCTAAACTCAAGCGTGTAGAAATACGATACATCGCCGAATTGGGACTTGTTATAATATATTCTGTCCGCCCCTGCGTATTAGTAATTTTTTTAGTAGATGCGGTTAACCGCAATACATTTGCAGAAAAACGTGTTTTCGGATCTTGAGGCTCTATCTTTTGAGTGTAAAAAGTATCTTTATCACTAAATCCTTTGGATTTGAAGTAACTTTGTTCTTCTGGTGTTAATTGACTAAAAGTTTTTGCCATTTCACTTGTTTGTTCAACCATCGTGCTAGCTTTAACTATATTTCCAGAAGTCCCAATACCAATAAAACCAAATAACAGAATAAAAAGTGCGCTAAATAATTTTTTCATAGTAATCACTTCCTAATTCATTAAATTTTGAGGAAAACGCTTTCTCAATCTCGATTATACATCTCCTTTTAAAAATGTACACCGTTATTTTTTTGAATATTCAGACTTTTTCTTGTTCTTGATAAATGCAACAGATGAAATATTAAGTGTAAATAAAGTTTTTTATACTGTACCAGCTGAAAAGATGTCTCGTGTCAGTTCGGATATTAACACAATAACTAGTAGAATAGGTCTGACTAAAGCAATGCATATGGTACTAAAATACAATCAAGAAGATCCTCCTGTGCCTAAAACCTATGAAGCAATTGACTTAATTATTGTCGATGAAATTGATCGTTTAAAGCTTCAGCATTTAGAACAGCTAAGAGATATTTACGATAGAAATGATCTGGCAATGGTTCTTATCGGTATGCCTGGTATTGAAAAAAGATTGTCTCGTTATCCGCAGCTTTACTCTCGCATAGGATTTGCACATGAATTTGATAACCTTAGTAAGGACGAAACACATCATATTTTGGAATACAAATGGGCAGATTTAGGAATTGATATCAAGCTAGAAGATTTTTCTGATTATGAGGCTATCACAACTATCATTAAGATCACAAAAGGAAATTTTAGGCTTATTCATCGTTTATTTGCGCAGATTGATCGGATTTTAAGAATCAATCAAATGGATAAGATCACTGTAGAAGTTGTCGAAGCAGCAAGAGATAGTTTAGTCATAGGTATATAAAAAACCACCAAAAATCAGGTGGTTTTTGTCATTTAAAGATTGAAATTTTTGCCATTTAAATAGAAGAGTGACACAGATTCCATCGTTTCTTTATTTTCTTCGTCTTCTTCTGTGTGTATTTCGCGGTTTTTCTTCTATTGCTGGATCAATCGTGCCATAAAAGGGGCGATTGCGGTCAAGGTACCAGACATAAAGAATAAACAATGCAATACATAGGACAAAAAGGATTGCACCTATCGTAAATCCTTCAGGCAAGTAACTGAAAGTGACAGTATGTTTACCTGCTGGAACTTTTATCATCAAGAATGCGTCTTTGAAATTGCTGACCTTGACTGGTTTCCCATCAATTTTAGCTTTCCATCCTTTGTCATAAGGAATAGTTGTCACCAACATGGAATCTTCAGCGGTATTTACAGTCCCAGAAGCTTTTCTGCCAGTGGCTTCCATTTCGACACCTTTTTCTTTGATCTGATTCATTGCGGCTTGATAGGCTACAACATCTAGACCAACGACTTTAGGCTCCATGAAACTTACTTCTTTCGTTCCATAAAAACTTGCAGTAAATGTCACTGTTGTCTCTTGAGGATAATAGCCAAGATCATAGTATTGACCAGAAATGTTGATTTGCGTTTTTCGCGATGTACCATTGACAGTGATCGTCGCACTAGAACTTTCTAATTGTGCAAAATTGGTTGGGAACAAACTTAAGTAAGCTTGTGTATTTGCAGGCACATGGACTTTCCAAGTGAGCTCTTTTGGCTGGTTATCTGCTGTTTCTGAGTAAGTGACGCCAGTCGTTGTCTTTGTGATCGTCGTATTCAACTGATTCTTCAAAGTAGGTGTATAGAATGTAAAATACTGTTCATTTAAACCAGACAATGTATTGATCAAGTTTGTCTGACTGGTCAAATTATCTGTCACTGGCTGCTCAACATCATTAACGGACAACGGTGCAGTAAATGCTAGTGGCAATGCATTGACATTCTGATACAGTGTATAGTCGCCACTTTGACCAGCTTGGCGGAAGCCATATTTACTGAACGTGCTTTCGTTTTTAGAAATGTTATATTTGATTCCTGTAAACCCATCCATTAGCAAAGTATTATTGTTATAACGGATATTCAAATTTGTCCCTCTTGAACGGAAACCTAATTTATCCAGGTAAGAGGAAGAATTACGATTTCTTATAGAAGAAAACAAACTGATACCACTGTAACCATAGTTGATCGAATCGTTTGCAGATACTGGATCCAGATTTTCCAAGCGGTAAAACGAGTCGGAATCTTTTTTTGTTTCATTTACAAGAGCTTTCAAGTCAGGATAAGGATCAGTATATAAACTGCGGGAAGCATAATTCCAATCATCAAGAATGCCATGGATCATACTGTTCGTATTGACCAGTGCTTCAGCAGACATGATCAATAATAACAATATACTCAGATGATTGAATGAAAGTTTTTTATGCTGATAAAATCCCACAGCAAAAGCATAAATCCCTAAGAAAACCACTGTCAATACAAAGGAAGTCATCGTCACATAGGTGTAGCTTCCTTCAGGTTTGATGCCCCATGCCACCGCAAAGAGAGCAGCTACGACCAAAATGATTCCTAACAACAGCCCACGATCGTCTTGTTCTATCTTTTCCCATCCTTTTCCTGCAAGCAGGAGCACTAAGAAAGAGAACAGATAGGCATAACGGAATAAAAACATATTCGGTGCATGCATACCATGCCAGAACAAATTCAATGGAACAAGATAGAAACTTGCGATAAGTATGGCGAAAAGACTGCCGTACAAAAATTTATTTTTCAACGGTACTTTCCGACTGGCAAAATAAAACAGACAGAGGACTAATGGTAGCAGACCTGCGTAAACGAACGGAATCGATCCGTATTTTGTCGTGTCATAAACACCAATCATATTTTTCATGATTAGATCCAGATAAGAAGTCGCTTCTGTTTTCAACGTAGTGATCTGACTCAGTGCCTCGCCATTTGACCGAAGATCCAGCACTGCTGGCAATACAATGATCATTGAAGCGCCGCCTGCCAGTAAAGAAGTGATACCATAAGGAACAATCGTTTTTTTATATTCTGACCAGTTTGTCAATAGACGGGCGATAAAATATAAGAAAGAAAATACGCCAATCATAAAACCCATATAAAAACTGGATAAAAACAAGAGTAAATAACTGATAAATAAAAGTTTCGGCCGTTTAAGATCCATAACACGATGAATCCCCAAAATCACTAATGGAAGATAAACAAATGCATCCAGCCACATGATGATCTCCGAGTGTGCAGTGATAAATGAGATCAATGCGTAACTGACGCTAAGTGCAACATGCCCCCAGCGAGGAATCTTGAACGTACGTGCAAGAAACCAAAAAGCCAATCCGGCACAGCCGACCTTAAGCAAAGTCAGAACATACAGTGCATCTGGCATCATCTGGTTTGGAAAAAAGAACACCAGTGGCGTGAAGATCCCGCCTAGATAGTAAGAAATTAAAGATAAATAATTCAATCCTAGAGAAGCATTCCATGTATAAAAAATACTTTGCTTTCCAAGAAGAACATTTCGGAAGCTGGCATGAAAATTAGAAAACTGTGAAAAGGCATCACTTGCCAAAATACTTCTGCTGCTTCCAGGATAGATCCCGATACTTAGATAAACAAGTGCTAAAATCAAAAACGGAATCAGGAAACTAGCTGCTGCGTAGCGTCCGTTTTCTCTAAAGAATGACTTTAAATTTTTTTTCATATTTATTTTCCACCAAATTTCTATGAAGTTGTATTCAGTTTATCATATCCTTGTTTTTCTCTGCTTAAAAAGAGTCTAGTTTTCACAAAAAAATAAAATTTAGAATAAATAACTTCATAATTTGTTCGTATAACAAAAATAAACGCAAAAAAAGGGTAGGAATCAAAAGTCCCACCCTTAAAAATTTTTATTAAATAAAAAACCGTTCACTATCTGAACGGTCCAAGTATCATTCAATTAAACGCGTTCAACTTTTCCTGATTTCAAAGCACGAGTTGACACCCAAACTTTTTTAGGTTTTCCGTCGACCATAACGCGAACTTTTTGTAAGTTAGGTTTAACAGTACGTTTTGTTGAGTTCATAGCGTGTGAACGGTTGTTTCCACTTTTTGTCTTGCGACCTGTAAAGTAACAAACTTTTGCCATGGTAATTTCCTCCTTTGCCTTGATTTGGAGCAATAGAATAATTCAGCTCATACCAGACTAACATATCATATAGAATGGAAATTTGCAAGTACATTTTCATAGATACAATTGACAATTGAGAAGAATAATTGTAAATTAAACAAGGTTATACCTGAAATTTTGCAAGGTTTTTGAGTACTTTGGGTAACTGCCTTTTATTTCAAGTTGCGCTATGATAAAATATGATAGAAGAAAAATGGGAGTTTTTTACCCGTTAAGGAGGCTCATTCATGGCTGTAAAAATTCAAACGTCAGCTGGAACCATTGAAATTACCAATGATGTAATTGCAACAGTTGTTGGTGGCGCCGCGACAGATGTGTTCGGTGTTGTAGGAATGGCCAGCAAAAATCAAATTAAAGATAATATTACTGAGATTTTGCGTAAAGAAAATTACTCAAGAGGAGTAGTTGTCCGCCAAGAAGATAATGGTATTGCTGTAGATGTTTATACGATTATCAGCTATGGTACGAAAATCTCTGAAGTTTCCCGCAACGTCCAAGAAAAAGTGAAATACAATCTAGAGGCATTATTAGGCGTAACTGCCAATTCAGTTAATGTCTTTGTACAAGGTGTTCGTGTACTGCCAGACTAGGCAGGAGACTGGCTGGTAACTCAGCAGTCGATCTGAAGGAGGATTATCTAGGTGAGTGTAACAGAAATAAGTGCAAGCCAGTTCCAGGAAATGGTCCAGGCAGGTGCGAATCGTCTGCAAGTAAATGCAGAATACGTCAATTCATTAAATGTATTCCCTGTGCCAGATGGCGATACGGGAACAAATATGAATCTATCTATGACTAGTGGAGCTAAGGCAGTAGTAGATTCAACCTCAGAAAAAGTAGGAGAATTAGCAGCAATGCTTTCAAAAGGATTGCTGATGGGTGCGCGCGGAAATTCCGGCGTTATTTTGTCTCAATTGTTTCGTGGATTTTCTAAGCAAATTCCAGATGTTGTCTCATTAAATGCTTCCGATCTTGCTGCAGCCTTCACTCATGGAGTTGAAACTGCGTATAAAGCAGTAATGAAACCAGTAGAAGGAACGATTTTGACAGTAGCTAGAGAAGCAGCGAAAGCTGGAGAAAAGAAAGCAAAAAGTACTGATGATGTCGTTGAAGTAATGACAGCTGTTGTAAAAGGGGCAAAGCGTGCTTTAGCTAAAACTCCAGACTTGCTTCCAGTCCTAAAAGAAGTCGGTGTCGTAGACAGTGGAGGGCAAGGACTGCTGTTTGTTTATGAGGGCTTTTTAAGTGCATTGAATGGAGAATTCCAAGCGGATGAAACATATGAACCTTCTCCAGCAGAAATGGATGATATGGTCAATGCAGAACATCATCGCAGTGTCCAAGGTCAAATGGCGACAGAAGATATCCATTTTGGTTACTGTACAGAAATCATGGTAAAAATCGGAGAAGGACCTACAGTCGATAGTACATTCGATTACGAAGAATTCCGTAACTATTTAGATGGTATAGGAGATTCTTTACTTGTGGTCAATGATGACGAGATCATCAAAGTCCACGTGCATACAGAAAACCCAGGAGAAGTCTTGAATTATGGACAAAAATTCGGTTCATTAGTCAAAATCAAAGTCGACAACATGCGCTTGCAGCATGAGACGATTTTGGAACACGATGAAGAAGTGAACGAGTTTGCGAAAAAAGAAACACCACGTATCCCGTATGGTATCGTAGCGATCGCTGCTGGTAAAGGCGTCCAAGAGCTGTTTGAAAGTTTAGGCGCTAATTATGTTATCAGTGGTGGGCAAACAATGAATCCAAGTACGGAAGACATTGTTAAAGCGATTCAAGAAGTAAACGCAGATAAAGTGATTGTTTTGCCAAACAATAAGAACATCTTCATGGCAGCTGATCAAGCAGCAGAAGTAGCAGATATCCCAGTAGCAGTTGTTCCTTCAAGAACGATTTCCCAAGGATTGACAGCTATGCTTTCATTCAATGATCAAGCTTCTTTAGAAGAAAACAAAGAAACGATGACAGAAATGTTGTCTAGCGTTGTGAGCGGTCAAGTCACTCACGCGATCAGAGATACCTCAATTGACGGTGTAGAGATCAAAGAAGGAGACTTTTTGGGCATGATCGATGGAAAAATCCTGATCTCTAACCCAGATATCACAGCAACAGCGTTAAGTACACTAGAACAAATGATCAATGAGGACACAGAGATCGTAACGATCTTGGCAGGTGATGAAGGAACAGTTGAACAAGCAAATGAATTTGCTGAGAAACTAACAGAAAAACATCCTGATTTGGAAATCGAGATCCACCAAGGAGATCAGCCTGTCTATCCTTATCTATTTTCTGCTGAATAATTTCTGTGTCAGAATATCTTTCTAACACAGTATTCATTCATAAAAGGCCTTCGGTTAGTGATCAGGTATGATCGCTGACCAAGTCCTTTTTTTGTTAAAGGAGGGAGGAAAAATTTATGCGTTCTTTAGATGATCCAATCACTATGCTGGCAGGAGTCGGAGAAAAAAGAGCAGCTAGTCTTGCCAGCTTGGGCATCCAAACGATTGAAGACTTACTGACTTATTATCCTTTCCGCTACGAAGATATTCAGGAAAGAAATCTAAACGAGATCCAAGATCAAGAAAAGGTTACTTTGAAAGGAATCGTAGTCTCGCCTCCTGTGATGAATCGATTTGGTTATAAAAAAAGCCGATTGCAATTTCGTATGATGCAAGAACATGATGTGTTCAACGTTTCTTTTTTTAATCAACCTTATCTAAAAGAAAAAGTCATTTTATCGGAGGAAATCGCCGTATACGGTAAATGGGATGCAAAGCGTAAAGCATTGAACGGGATGAAGATTTTAGGTTCTCAAACAATGGATGACTTTTCGCCGATATATCACGTCAACAAATCAATTCGTCAAACGACATTAGTTGATCTAATCAAAAAAGGGTTTCAAGAATACGGCACATTGATTGAAGAAAATCTGCCAAACAACCTTGTGGAGAAATATCGACTGCTTGACCGAGCTTCTGCTGTAAGAAGTATGCATTTTCCAAAAGACCACGAAGAAAACCATCAAGCCAAACGACGTGTCGTTTTTGAAGAGTTCTTTTTATTTCAAATGCGTCTTCAAGGATTGAAAAAAGCAGAAAAAGCAGAAACGAATGGTTTGGAGATCCTTTATGATGTCCAAAAATTGAAAGAATTTACTCAAAAGCTACCTTTTGAACTGACAAATGCACAAAAACGTGTAACGAATGAAATCTGTCGGGATCTTCGCAGTCCGCAGCATATGCAGCGACTTTTGCAGGGAGATGTAGGTAGCGGAAAAACAGTGGTTGCCGCGATTGCGTTATACGCTACCGTTACAGCAGGTTTCCAAGGTGCGTTGATGGTGCCTACAGAAATCTTGGCACAACAACATATGGAAAGCTTGCAACAGCTGTTTGATCCCAATGAAGTAACCATCGCATTGCTTACGGGGTCAACGAAAGCAAAAGAACGTCGTGAGCTCCTTGAAAAACTAGAGCAAGGGGAAATTAACATCGTGATCGGCACACATGCATTGATCCAAGATGGAGTCGAATTTCAGAATTTAGGTCTAGTTATTACGGATGAGCAGCACCGTTTTGGCGTGAACCAGCGGAAAGTACTTCGTGAAAAAGGCTGGCGACCAGATGTCTTATTTATGACAGCGACTCCGATTCCTAGAACATTAGCTATTACAGCATATGGTGAGATGGATGTATCTATCATTGATGAACTTCCAGCTGGACGTATCCCGATCGAAACACGCTGGGTAAGAACACCTCAATTGGACAGTGTACTGGATTGGACGAAAAAAGAACTGGCAAGAGGACATCAAATGTATGTCATCTGTCCGCTGATTGAAGAATCAGAAGCATTAGATGTAAAAAATGCAGTGGAAATCTATGAAAAACTTCGTGAACTATTTGCACCAAAATATGAAGTTGGCTTGTTACATGGTAAAATGAAGAATCAGGAAAAAGAAGTAATCATGGAAGCCTTCAAAGACAACCAGATGCAGATATTAGTTTCGACTACTGTAATTGAAGTAGGGGTAAACGTGCCGAACGCGACCGTCATGCTGATCATGGATGCGGATCGATTTGGATTGGCACAGCTGCATCAACTTCGTGGACGTGTTGGACGCGGAAGTGATGCTTCCTACTGTATCTTAGTTGCTAATCCTAAAAATGAACTAGGTGTGGAACGGATGAAAATCATGACAGAGACCACCAATGGTTTTGTACTAAGCGAAAAAGATCTGGAATTACGTGGTCCTGGTGAAGTATTTGGCTTCCGTCAATCTGGTCTGCCTCAATTTGCGATTGCTGACTTGGTGACGGATGGAAATGTTTTGGAGGTAGCCAGAGAAGAGGCTGCAGCCCTTTGGCAGATAAAGGATTGGCAGATGCTTCCTGAGTATCAGCCTTTAGCGCAAAGCCTCCAAATAGAAAATCAGGATAATCGTTATTTCGATTAGCAGACTGTGCTATACTTTATACTGATGACGGAAAAAGGAGTGGAAACAATGAAAATTGCCGTAGATGCAATGGGCGGAGATCACGCACCTCAAGCAATTGTAGAAGGCGTGGCTTTAGCGCAGCAAGATTTTCCAGAAGTAGAATTCTTACTTTACGGAAAAGAAGCAGAAATCAAGAAATACTTAACAAATGAAAAAAACATCACGATTATCCATACAGACGAAAAAATCAATAGTGATGATGAGCCAGTAAAAGCAATTCGACGAAAAAAGACTGCATCAATGGTCCTTGCTGCACAAGCAGTGAAAAACGGTGAAGCAGATGCTGTATTTTCAGCAGGGAATACAGGCGCGCTACTAGCAGCAGGGTTGTTCATCGTAGGACGTATCAAAAATATCGAACGCCCTGGCTTGATGTCTACCTTGCCAGTAGTAGGGAAAGAAGGTGCCGGTTTCGATATGCTGGATCTTGGCGCTAACGCAGAAAACAAACCAGAACATTTGTTGCAATACGGTATTTTAGGTTCTTTTTATGCACGTAAAGTCCGAGGTATCGGACGTCCTCGTGTCGCACTCTTAAACAACGGAACAGAAGCAACAAAAGGTAGTGAAGTGACGAAAAAAGCCTATGAACTCCTTCAGAATGAAACAAGCTTGAATTTTATTGGAAACGTAGAAGCTCGTGAGCTACTCAATGGTGTGGCTGATGTAGTGGTCACAGATGGATTTACAGGCAACGCTGTTTTGAAATCTATTGAAGGAACAGCAATGAATATGATGAATCTATTAAAATCTGCTATTCTAAATGAAGGGATCAAAGGAAAAATGGGCGCTATGCTTTTAAAAGACGGCTTACGTTCTTTGAAAGCAGAAATGGATTATTCCAAACATGGCGGTGCCGTTTTGTTTGGCTTGAAAGCACCAGTCATTAAAACTCATGGAGCAACAGGCCCCGATGCTGTTCGCTATACGATCCGCCAAATCCACACAATGCTTGAGACAGATGTAGTTGGACAATTAGTCGAACAATTTGAAAAAAGCGAAGAATAGTATTTGGATATCTGAAGCAATCCGTTCCATTGAAAAAAAGGTGGACATTCCTGAAAAATGCCAGTAAAATTAGCCATGGTGTAGGTAATTGACAAGTGTATGATTCTTGGAGGTGAAAAAGTTGACTCGCGAAGAAGTATTTAACAAAGTAGCGAAAATTATTTCAAATCATTTTGAGATAGATACCGATAAAGTGACGGATGAATTGAACATCAAAGATGATTTAAAAGCTGATTCAATTAGTATTATGGAATTCGTTTTAGAGCTTGAAGATGAATTCGGTACGGAAATTTCAGATGAAGACGCTGAACAAATTGAAACAGTCGGTGGCGCAGTAGATTATATCAGCAGCCATCTTAAATAATTTCAAATAAAAGCAAAGAAGGATAAAAAGCTGCATACAGCTTTTTATCCTTCTTTTTTTAATCTTTTTGACACGTAAAAGTCATTTTTCTGATAATTCTGGCGATAAACAGAAATTATGTTGCAAAGTAAAGCGATTTTCTATATAATTATTAATAATTCATTACACAAAGATAAGAATAACCTTTGTTATAAAACGCTTTATTCTGTGTAATGTCCTTTTTTATTAAGAAAAACTTCCATTTAGGAAGCAGAGAGGGGTATTCGATTGTCCGATAACCAATTATTAGAAGTTCAGAACCTACATACAGGATTCCGACTCAAAGATGACTATTACGATGCAGTAGATGACGTTTCATTTACTTTAGACAAAAACGAGATTTTAGCAATCGTTGGGGAATCTGGGTGCGGGAAAAGTACCTTGGCTACTACGATTATGGGATTACTTGATCCTAATAACACAAAAATTACAGGTGAGATTTTATATAACGATCTGAATTTAATCGACCTGAACGAAACGCTCTATAATAAAATCCGCGGAAATGATATCGGAATGATTTTCCAAGATCCGTTGTCTGCATTAAATCCTCTCATGAGAATCGAAGACCAGATCAAAGAAGGACTTTCCTATCACACAAAGATGAATGCAGAACAGCGTCAAGCTCGTGCACTAGAATTGCTAGAACAAGTAGGGATTCCTAATCCTGCGAGAGTTGGACGCCAATATCCCCATGAACTATCAGGCGGTATGAGACAACGTGTCATCATCGCAATCGCAATCGCCTGCAAACCTCCAATCGTCATTGCAGATGAACCGACGACAGCCCTAGATGTAACCATCCAAGCACAGATTCTTGATTTACTGAAAGACCTTCAGGAAGAAACAAAAACAGGGATCATCTTGATCACTCATGACTTAGGAGTCGTAGCAGAAATGGCTGATCGAGTAGCAGTGATGTATGGCGGACAGTTCGTTGAAGTAGCAGGTGTAAAAGAACTGTTTGATCATCCTAAGCATCCTTATACACGCTCTTTACTGAACTCTATACCACAAGAAGGAAATCATGATGCAGAACTCCATGTGATCGAAGGTGTCGTTCCTTCTCTGAAAAACATGCCTCGTAAAGGTTGTCGGTTTGCACCACGTATTCCATGGATACCAGCAAGCGATCATGAAGAAGAGCCTATCCTTCATGAAGTCGCACCGAACCACTTGGTACGTTGCTCCTGCTATAAGCATTTCCACTTTAGAGACGAAAAAGGAGAGGTGTAGATGACAGAATTAATCACAATCAAAGACCTGAAAGTTCATTACCCTATTCGCAGTGGATTCTTCAATCGAGTAACGGATCATGTATATGCTGTAGATGGTGTGGATTTTATTATCGAAAAAGGAAAGACATATGGTTTAGTGGGAGAGTCTGGCTCTGGAAAATCTACTACGGGAAAAGCCGTTGTGGGATTAGAAAAGGTGACAGCCGGACAAATCATGTATGAAGGAAAAGATGTAACGAAGCGAAGCAACCGCAAAAAAATGGGTTATAACAAGGATGTGCAGATGATCTTCCAAGATTCAATGTCCAGTTTGAATCCTAAAAAGCGAGTGTTGGATATCATTGCTGAACCCATCCGAAATTTTGAACGGTTAAGCGATCAAGAAGAAAAGAAAAAGGTAAAAGGACTGCTAGATATCGTTGGGATGCCGGAAGATGCGCTATATAAATATCCTCATGAATTTTCAGGCGGACAACGTCAACGTCTAGGAGTAGCCCGTGCTGTTGCTACCAATCCAAAACTGATCGTAGCCGATGAACCTGTATCTGCTCTGGATCTATCTGTTCAAGCGCAAGTATTGAATTTCATGAAACGAATCCAGCAAGAATACGGCCTCAGCTATTTATTCATTTCACATGATTTAGGTGTAGTAAAACACATGTGCGACAATATCGCAATTATGTACAAAGGTCGATTTGTAGAAATCGGTACAAGAGAAGACATTTATAATGACCCGCGACATATCTATACGAAACGTCTGCTTTCAGCTATTCCGCAAATCGATGTAGAAAATAGGGAAAGCCACAAAGAAAATCGACGAAGAGTAGAACAAGAGTATATCCAAAACCAAAAAGAATACTATGATGCGACTGGTCGAGTCTACGATTTGCGTACGATCACAACTACACACAAAGTGGCGTTGAAAGATGGAGGTGCAAGCTAATGTGGAAAACGATTCTGCGACGTGTTTTATTGATGATCCCGCAAGTTATTATTTTAAGTGTTCTGATCTTCTTATTAGCCCAAGCGATGCCGGGGGATCCATTTACCGGTTTGATCAATCCAAATCAGGATCCGGCAGTGATCGAACAGATGCGACAAGCAGCTGGCTTGAATGACCCATGGTATGTCCAGTACTTCCGTTGGATCGGAAATGCTTTGCAAGGCGATTTTGGTCAAAGTTTCTTATACAAACGCTCTGTTGCTGACTTGATCGGCGAACGGATCATCAACACTTTATATCTATCGATCTTGACAGTTGTCCTTACTTATTTGATTGCTGTGCCTCTGGGGATGCTTGCTGGCCGGTATCAAAATTCAATCTTGGATAAGATTGTCGTAATCTACAACTTCTTTAGTTTTGCTGTTCCTTTATTTATCTTCGGCTTGATCATGCTATTTGTTTTTGGTTATCGTTTAGGCTGGTTCCCAACAAGTGGATCACAAACACTAGGTTTGCAAGGTGGATTTATCACTCAATGGATAGACCGTTTGAAATATATTCTGTTACCATCAATTACCCAAGCATTTTTGGCGACTGCCGTCACAATCCAATATCTGCGAAGTGAAGTAATCGATTCGAAATCGCTCGATTTTGTCAGAACAGCCCGTTCCAAAGGGGTACCGACGAATAAAGTATTCAGTCGACATATTTTCCGAAATGCAGCGTTGCCGATGGCTTCTCAAATGGGGTATGAAATCACTTCGTTGATTGCTGGTTCTGTAGTTATCGAAAAGATTTTTGGTTATCCGGGAGTCGGAAAACTATTTATTGATTCCATCGGCCAACGGGACTATACCGTGATCACATCCTTAGTATTGATTTTAGGAATCGCGACGCTAGTGGGGACATTACTTTCAGATATCATCATGAGTATCGTTGACCCGCGTATTCGGATTCAATAAAACCAATCAGAAAGGAGAATGGATCGATGAGTGAAAAAAACAATACAGCAGTTCAAGAAAGTATTCCTCCTATGGGGATACGAATGATTGCTCGAGAATTTAAAAAAGATAAAATTGCTATTTTTTCATTAGGTTTGCTAGTGGTTTTATTATTAGTGATCTTTATCGGTGCGATGCTGACCGATCAAGACAAAGTGATGTATGTTAGTATCTTCGACAAATACGCTGCACCAGGAACAGTTTCGACACAAGGACAAAAGTTCATTCTGGGAGCAGATGAAGGCGGACGTGATGTATTAGGACAATTGATCATAGGTGCTAGAAACTCTGTTACGATCGGATTTGCGATCACGATCCTTACTTCGATCATCGGGGTTGGATTAGGGATCATCTCTGGCTACTACGGAGGGATCATTGACAACATCTTGATGCGGATCGTTGATTTTATCATGATTCTACCGATCATGCTGATCATTATCGTCTTCGTATCGATTATTTCCAGATACAATGTCTGGTCCTTTATATTCATCATGAGTGCATTTTATTGGGTAGCTAAAGCCCGATTATTCCGAAGCAAGACATTATCTGAAGCAAGAAGAGATTATGTCAGTGCCTCAAAAACAATGGGAACCAATGATTTTAAAATCATGTTCCGCGAAATCATGCCGAATCTAAGTTCATTAATCATTACTAATTTGACGATGAACTTTGCGGCAAACATCGGTATCGAGACAACTTTGACTTTCTTAGGTTTCGGCTTGCCGGCAAATGTACCTAGTTTAGGTACATTGATCGGTTATGCAAGTAACGGAGAAGTCTTAGTGAATCGGCAATGGATCTGGTTACCCGCATCAATCCTTATTTTAGTTTTGATGTTGAGTATCAATTATGTTGGACAAGCATTCAAGCGTTCTGCAGATGCGCGCCAACGGTTAGGCTAGTATAGAAGCGAAGGGGGAAATAGGAATGAAGAAAACGATTTTTGGATTTGCAGCGCTGATGTCTGCTGTCGTTCTTGCAGCATGCGGGGGCGGAGGTACAGATACCTCTGGAAACAACTCTGGAGGCAACGGCAATAACAAAGAGGAATTAACTTTTCCAATTGCAACAAAAAATAATGATGATGCAATCGAAGACGGCGAATTAGAAGCTGCGGTCGCAACGGACAGTCAGTTTAAAGGATTGTTCCAGTGGGAGTTTTACCAAGATTCATATGATGCAGCTTTTATGGCTCCTTCTCATGAACCGCTATTTGCAAACGATGACGATTTCAGAATCACAGACGACGGAGCTGCAACGCTTGATCTAGATGAAGATACGAAAAAAGCGACAATCAAAGTAAAAGACAACGTCAAATGGTCAGATGGTGAAGATGTAACGGCGGACGATGTGATTTTCCCTTACGAAATCATTGGGAATAAAGATTACACTGGTATCCGTTATGACGACACTTTCCGTAACATCGTAGGTATGGAAGAATATCATGATGGAAGTGCCGACACAATCTCCGGAATCAAAAAAATAGACGACAAAACAGTTGAAATCGAATATAAAGAAGTAAACCCAAGCATGCTTCAATCGGGTGGTGGTATTTGGTCATATGCAGCACCAAAACATACGTTAGAAGGTGTAGCAATCAAAGATATGGAATCAAGCGATCAAGTACGTAAAAATCCAGTGACTTTTGGCCCTTATTACATGAGTAATATCGTTGCAGGAGAATCAGTAGAATACTTGCCAAACGAGCACTACTGGAATGGTACGCCTAAATTGAAAAAGATCACGATGAAATCTGTACCGATGGCAAGTGCAACTGAAGCATTGAACTCTAAATTATATGATATGATTTTCCAAATGCCAACAGATACTTACGATACCTATAAAGAAATTGCTGGCTATACAAACTTAGGCCGTGAACAAACTTCTTATACTTATCTAGGATTCAAGTTAGGTAAATGGAATGCAGATACAAAGAGTGTGGAATACAATCCAGATTCAAAAATGGCTGATAAATCATTACGTCAAGCAATGGGCTATGCATTAGATAATAATGCAGTAGGTGAGCGTTTCTATGCAGGTTTGAGAAGCAATGCGACTTCATTGATTCCTCCAGTATTCCAGTCATACCATGATGATGAGATGAAAGGATTCACACAAGATCTAGACAAAGCGAAAAAACTATTAGATGATGCTGGCTACAAAGATGTGGATGACGATGGTTTAAGAGAAGACAAAGATGGAAATAAACTAACAATCAACTTTGCTTCGATGTCCGGTGGGGAAACAGCGCAACCATTGGCAGATTACTATATCCAACAGTGGAAAGAAATCGGTTTGGATGTCCAATACACAACAGGTCGTCTGATCGAATTCAATTCTTTCTATGATAAATTAGAAAACGATGATCCTGAAATTGATGTTTACCAAGCTGCTTGGAATACAGGAACTGATCCAAATCCAAGTGGACTATGGGGACCAAATGCTGCGTTCAACTACACTCGTTATGAATCAGAAGAAAATACAAAATTGATCAACGATATCAGTTCAAGCAAAGCATTTGATGAAGAGTACCAAAAAGAAGCATATCAAAAATGGCAACAATATGCATTTGAAGAAGCATTTGCGATTCCAACGTTGTTCCGTAATGAAGTATTGCCAGTCAACGACCGTGTCAAAGACTGGGATTGGTCTTATGATGTACCAAACCCATGGGCAAATGTTTCTGTTACAGCAGATTCACGTTCATAATCACTAAAAATGACCGAAAAAGGGCGATGTCCTTTTTCGGTTTTTTGATATTTTTCTGTTTATTTCTCTAATATTCAGGTCAAGGCGCTGATTTCATGACTTCTCCAATAAACGGTGTTCAAAGTCCAGTTTCTCGGTATTAAGTCAAATTTATGCAAAAATATGGAAAGCCATTTTCACAAAATTTTTTCTTCATACTCGAAACTAAACGAATTTTTCACAACTTCTCGTCAATCACTAGGATTATTAAAGCTTTACTTACCTTTTGACCGAACCATTTCAAATTTGACAAAAAACCAGTATAATAAGGAAGTATCGAAAAAATATCCATAAAAGGAATGTGGAAAATGGACAACCAGCTGACAAAAGAACTAAAAGAAAACTATAACATCGTTTTTCACGATCTAAATTTGCTTGAACAAGCTTTTACCCATTCATCCTATGTGAATGAGCATCGCAATCTGCAATTATCGGATAATGAGCGACTTGAATTTTTAGGAGATGCCGTTTTAGAACTGATGGTTTCTCAGTATTTATTCCGTTTATATCCTCATTTGCCAGAAGGAAAATTGACAAAAACACGAGCTGCGATCGTTCGCGAAGACAGCTTGTCGAAATTTGCCAAAGAATGTCACTTTGATCAATATGTTTTGTTGGGCAAGGGAGAAGAGAATTCAGGAGGACGTACGCGACCAGCATTGCTTTGCGACCTATTCGAAGCTTTTTTAGGCGCGTTATATCTTGACCAGGGATTCGACACGACCCATGCATTCATCGAAAAAGTGATTTTTCCTAAAGTCAAAGCAGGTGCTTTTTCACATGAGATGGATCATAAAACAAAACTACAAGAAGTCTTGCAAAAATCAGGTGATGTATCAATCGAATACCGATTGATCAATGAAGAAGGTCCAGCTCATGAACGAGTATTTTGGATCGAAGTTTATGTAGATGATCAATTGATTGGCACTGGACAAGGAAAATCGAAAAAATTAGCAGAACAAGCTGCGGCGGAAAATGCATTGGCAGCACTGTAAAAGTAAGTGAGGGAAAGCTTTGTATTTGAAACGAATTGAAATAGCCGGTTTTAAATCATTTGCAGACAAGACAGTCATTGACTTTGAAAATAGCGTCACAGCAGTGGTTGGACCAAATGGCAGTGGAAAAAGCAATATTACAGAAGCTATCCGCTGGGTATTAGGAGAACAATCTGCTAAAAGTCTGCGAGGCGGAAAAATGCCGGATATCATCTTTGCCGGTTCCGATACCCGTAAGCAGCTGAATATTGCAGAAGTCACAGTGATTTTAGACAATAGTGATCATTATCTGCCATTGGAGTACAATGAGATCAGTGTAACCCGCCGTTATCGACGGACTGGGGAAAGCGAGTTTTTCATCAATAAACAAAGCTGCAGATTAAAAGATATCCAAGAATTGTTCTTAGACTCTGGATTAGGAAAAGAATCGTTCTCAATCATTTCTCAAGGAAAAGTAGAAGCGATTTTCAGTAGTAAACCGGAAGACCGTCGTGGGATCTTTGAAGAAGCAGCTGGTGTCTTGAAATACAAGCAGCGGAAAAAGAAAGCAGAACAGAAGCTTTTTGAAACAGAAGACAACCTCAGCCGCGTCCAAGACATCATCCACGAATTGGAAGAACAGTTAACTCCTTTGGCCGCCCAGAGTGAGGCAGCAAAGGAGTTTTTACGGCTAAAAGAAACACTGACTCAAACCGATGTCTCTTTGATGGTTGCCGAAATCAAGACAGCAAAAAAAGATTGGGACAACAAACAAGCACAGCTTGCGAAATTCAATCTAGAATTAGGCAAACTATCTGAGTCGATCCAAGAACAAGAATCCATTTTGGCGAAGCAGCGTAAAGAAAATGCGCAAGCCGATCGTCTGATCGAAAAAAATCAGCAAGTATTATTAGATCTTTCGGAAAAACTGAAGCAGACAGAAGGACAAAAAGATGTTTTGCAGGAGCGGACAAAGCATACACAAAAAAGCTCGCAAGAATATCAAACTTCATTAGCAGAAGCACAAAAAAAGGTTAAACATTTTGAAAAGCTTCAAGAAAGCTTGTTGAAAGAAGTAGCAGAAAAAGAAACAGAAATCCAAAAAGCTGAAGCAAGTCTCATAAAAACACAGCAAGAATTAGAAAAATACCAAAAATCAACGAAAGAATTACTGGCAGAACTAAGAGATCAATATGTTGATTTGATGCAAGAGCAAGCAGCTGTAGGAAACGAACTGAAGTATCTAGAACGTCAATATGTACAAGAAACAGCAAAAAGTAAGCAGACGTTAGCCAAGCAATCGGAAGTAGAGGCATCAGTAGACCGATTGATCTTACAAAAAGAAGAATTGACACAAAAGCAGGCGCAGCTAAAATCATCTTTAACTGAAACAAAAGAGAAGTTAGAAATGATCCAACAAAACGGGAAAAAGTTCCAAGAAGCATTAGCAAAAGAACAGCCTAAAATGTATCAATTAATGAATCAAGTCCAGCAGCTACGTGCTCGTAAGAAAAGCCTTCAAGAAATCCAAGAAAACTATTTTGGTTTTTACCAAGGGGTTCGATTGGTCTTGCAGCATAAACAGCAGCTTTCGGGTATTGTCGGAGCAGTGGCTGAACTGATCGATGTTCCTGCAGATTTCACGTTAGCTATCGAAACAGCTTTAGGTGGGGCAGCCCAGCATGTCATCGTTGAAAATGAAAAAGATGCTCGGCAAGCCATCACGTATTTGAAACAGCAAAGAGGAGGAAGAGCAACATTCCTTCCACTGACGACAATCAAACCAAGACAATTACCGGCTCATATATTGACACAAGCAGCAGCTGTAGAAGGGTTTATAGGGATTGCCAGTGAACAAGTCAGTTATCCCGATCAAATCCAAACTGTGGTTCAAAACCTGCTAGGAACGATCCTTTTAGCCAAAGACTTAACTAGTGCCAATGCAATCGCGCAAACGATCCGCTATCAATATCGAGTGGTTTCCTTAGAAGGTGATGTGATGAATGCCGGAGGATCCATGACAGGTGGAGCGAATAAACGAGGAAACCAAGGCAGTTTGTTTGTACAAAATCAAGAATTGAAACAGTTGACTAGTGAATTTGAAGAAGCAGATAAACAACTCCAAGCACAAGAAAAAAAAGTTCAGGAGCTGCAACAAGAAACAGCTCGTTTAGCCGAAGAACAAGAAGTTTTGCGTACACGAGGCGAACAATTACGTTTTGAAGAACAAGAAGCGACAAATCAGCTGCAAAACATCATAAATGAACTTGAACGTTTTGAAAAAGAAAAGCAAATCTCAACTTTTGAGACACGTGAACTGCAGCAGTTTATCGAAGATTACGAAAAGCAAACGAACGAATTGAAAGACAAACAAACAGATCTTGAATCGCAACGACAAAAAATCGACGAAGAAATCAAATCGTTAAGTCAAGAAAGCGACCAGATGGAAGCCAGAAGAGCACAAGTACAAAGTCAAAAAGCACAAGAACAAGCAGATCTTGCTGTCTTGAAAGAGCAGTTTAATCATCTGCAGATCCAGCTCCGCGGTGCCCGAGTCCAAAAAGCAGAGGCAACCGAACGTCAAGAAGCGATAGAAAAGCAGTTGGCGACATTGACAGCAGACTTTTCTGATCATGAAGTCACAGAAGAAAGTTTGGAAAAACAAATTAACGAATTATCTGCTCAGCGAGAAACATTGAAAGCCGAGTTGGCAAAAGCCAAAGAGCAGCGAGATAGAAGGCAAAAGGAGATCGATAAGCTTGAAGCAGTCTTGGCAGAGCGTAATCGTGAGCAAAAAGCACGACTGTCGGAACAATCCAAATTAGAAGTCCAAAAAGACCGAGCTGAAATGATTTTAGATAATCATTTGACCTATCTGCAGTCAGAATATCAGCTGACATTTGAGAAAGCTTCCCAAGACTATCAAGAAACAACCGATATCGAAGACAGTAGAACAAAGGTTTCATCCTTAAAAGAACAGATTGAAAAACTGGGACCAGTAAACTTAAATTCAATCGAACAATACGAACAAGTCAGTGAAAGACATACATTCTTAGCAACACAGCGAGATGATCTGTTAGCAGCGAAAAACCAATTGTTTGAAACGATGGATGAGATGGATGATGAAGTGCGGACAAGATTCAAAGAAGTATTTGAAGCTATCCGTCAAGAATTCAAAATTGTCTTTCCAAATATGTTTGGCGGCGGTAAAGCTGAATTAGTACTGACAGAACCAACTGATTTGCTGAAAACAGGTATTGAGATTGAAGTACAACCTCCTGGCAAAAAACTGCAAAGTTTAAGTTTGCTTTCTGGAGGAGAACGAGCACTTACAGCCATCGCGTTGCTCTTTTCTATTATCCGTGTCTGTCCTGTTCCGTTTTGTATCTTAGATGAGGTAGAAGCAGCGTTAGATGAAGCCAACGTGAAACGTTTTGGTCGTTACTTGAGCGATTTCCAAGATGACACACAATTTATCGTAGTCACACACCGCAAAGGAACGATGGTCGCAGCAGATGTACTGTACGGAGTGACGATGCAGGAATCCGGTGTATCAAAAATCGTTTCTGTACGGATGGAAGATATCAATGAAGAGGCGAAAATCAACGAAACGAAAGTGTAGGAACGAAAATGATCAAATTAGTAGCAATCGATTTGGACGGTACATTATTAAATGAACAAAAGCTGATTTCAGATGAGAATAAACAAGCATTAGCACAAGCAAAACAGCAAGGGGTCAAGATCGTTCTATGTACAGGACGCCCCTTAGCTGCGATGGCGCATTATCTGCAAGAATTAGGACTGGTAGATGAAGGTGACTACAGCATCACTTTCAACGGCGGTTTGGTACAAAAAAATGATACTGGTGAAATCATGGAAAAGAAAGTGATGGAAGTATCAGATATCCAACGCTTATACAAACTGGCTCAGCAATTGGATCTGCCACTAGATGTTTTGTCTGACAATGTGGTTTTACAGCTGCCTAGTGCCCCAAGGAAGCAATCCTTGTACAATGTGTTGAATAAGCTGCTGCAATTCCAACCAGCGGATATAAGCGATATTACAGATGAATTTGTGCTTAATAAGGCAGTAATCGCTTATGACCAAGAAGAATTAGATCCTAAAATCAAAGAAATACCAGCAGAATTCCATGAAATGTATGAGATCATCAAAACGAGAAGTATGCTTTTGGAATTTATGCCAAAAGGTGTTACAAAAGCTTATGGTATTTCTTTATTGGCAAAAGATCTTGGTTTGAAACAAGAAGAAATCATGGCAATCGGTGATGAAGAAAATGATTTACCGATGATCCAATACGCTGGACTAGGCGTAGCGATGGAGAATGCTGTGCCTTTCGTCAAAGAAGCAGCAGATTTCGTGACAGCCAGCAATGAAGAAAATGGCGTAGCCAAAGTGATCCAAAAATTTGTATTAGAGTAGGGGGGAGTCAAATGGGATTTTTTGATAAAATCAAGCGTGCTTTTACTGGCGAAGAGAAAACAGAAGAAGTTGAAGTACAGGAGAAGTACGACAAGGGTTTAGAAAAGACGCGTAAAACATTTGGTGAACGGATGAATGAGTTGTTTGCCAATTTTCGAACAGTCGATGAAGACTTTTTTGAAGAATTAGAAGAAACACTTATCGGTGCAGATGTAGGTTTTGAAACAGCGATACGAATCACCGAAGCATTACGTCAAGAAGTGAAACTCAGAAATGCGAAAAAATCGGCAGAAGTCCAAAATGCGATCATCGAGAAACTTGTGGATCTCTATGAAGCGGAAGGAATCAATGAAGTAAATGAACTAAATATCCAAGAAGACGGACTAACAGTTATTTTGTTTGTCGGTGTTAATGGTGTAGGGAAAACAACAAGTATTGGTAAACTTGCCCATCAGTTCAAAAACGAAGGTAAAAAAGTATTGATGGCAGCAGCAGATACCTTCCGCGCTGGAGCAATCGACCAGTTAGTTGTCTGGGGCGAACGCGCTGGTGTTGAAGTTGTTCGTGGCAATGCAGGCGGCGATCCAGCAGCTGTCGTATTCGATGCTTTGGAAAGAGCAAAGATAGAGCAGGCAGATGTTTTACTAGTTGATACTGCAGGCCGACTGCAAAATAAAGTGAACTTGATGAACGAATTAGAAAAAATAAAACGAGTAATCCAGCGGGAATTACCAGAAGCACCCCAAGAAACACTTCTTGTACTAGATGCAACAACTGGTCAAAACGCGATGGTTCAAGCAAAACAATTCAAAGAAACAACAGATGTGACCGGTCTTGTTTTGACAAAATTAGATGGTACAGCAAAGGGCGGTATCGTACTTGCTATCCGTAATGAATTGCATTTACCAGTGAAATTGGTCGGTCTTGGTGAAGGAATCGATGACTTGGAGCCGTTTGATCCAAATGATTTTGTCGTTGGATTGTTCAAAGGATTACTAAAAGAAGAATAACCCATGTCTAAAAAGCAGGAGCTGTGACAAAAGTTGCGGCTCCTTGTTTGAATGATTGTTTTTAACATAGCTGTGTTTTTGATGCCTTCATTTTTATACTTATTTGTAAGCGGTTCTCAAACAATTTCGTTCTTTTTCTTAGACTTTTTGATTATAATTAGATTCATATGAATTGGAGGTCACTTAATGATGAATTTTAAGCAATTATTATTGCATGTCAATGCGCGCCCTTTTATCGACCAAGCTCGATTTGGTATAGAACGGGAAGGACAGCGGGTTGATCTTGCAGGAAATCTAGCAAAAACCGATCATCCAGCAATCTTTGGCGATCGATCCTATCACCCCTATATCCAAACAGATTTTAGCGAAACACAAACAGAGATGATCACTCCTGTTACCGATTCTATTCCCGAATTATTTCAGTATCTCGCTGCTGTTTATGATGTGACTGCTCGTTCTATACCGAAAGAAGAGATGATCTGGCCATTAAGTATGCCACCTGCCTTACCGGAAAAAGACGAAGCGATCATTATTGCAAAATTAAAAAATTTCGAAGATGTCTTGTATCGACGTTATTTAGCAAAAGAATACGGGAAGCGAAAACAGATGGTAAGCGGTATCCATTTCAATTTTGAATTTGGCGATGAGTTGCTAAGAACATTGTTCAGCCATCAGGAAGAATTTCAAGATTTTTCCGAATTCAAAACAGAACTTTATTTGAAAACGGCGAGAAACTTTATGCGCTATCGCTGGATGATCACTTATTTATTCGGTGCTTCACCAATGAGTGAGAAGAACTACTTTTTAGATGAATCACATCCGCAAGAACCTGTTCGCAGTATTCGTAACAGTGCGCTGGGCTATACGAATCATCCAAATGTGAAAGTTTCCTATGCTTCTATGAAACAGTATTTAGCAGATATCGAGCGAATGATCGAAGAAGGGAAACTTTCGGAGGAGAAAGAATTTTATACACCGCTTCGTTTCCGAGGCGGAAAGAAAGTCGCAGATTTAGCAACAACAGGTGTTCGTTATATTGAATTGCGGAATATCGATTTGAATCCTTATGCAAGATTGGGTATCAATCCAGAGCAAGTTCGGTTCTTACAATTATTCCTGATGTACATGTTATGGACAGAAGAAAAAGAAGACTGTGACCAATGGGTAGCAGAAGGTACGACTCGAAATAACAAAGTAGCACTAGAACAACCATCAGATCAAACAGAATTTCATCAAGAAGGTAGAGAAATTCTTGAAGGGATGAAGCAAATGCTGGTTGAATTGGATTGGTTGGATTCTCTTTATTTAGTAGAGGAAGCATTGACTCAAATGGATCATCCTGAACAAACGTTAGCAGCGAAACTCTATCAAGAAGCACAGCTATCGAGTCAGCAAGAAGTTGCTGTGGCATTGGGACATCAATATTATAAAGAAAGCCATGAACGTCCCTATCAGTTGGCCGGTTTTCGCGAAATGGAACTTTCTACTCAGATATTTATGTTCGATGCCATCCAAAAAGGTGTCCAAGTCAAAGTATTAGATGAGTCGGATCAATTTTTGCGTCTGCAATTCCAAGACCATGTAGAATATGTGAAAAATGCAAACATGACAAGTAAGGACAGCTATATCGTCCCACTTATCATGGAAAACAAAACAGTAACGAAAAAAGTCTTAAAAGAAGCTGGGTTCCGGGTACCAGGAGGCGCAGAATTTTCATCCATGGAAGAAGCGGTAAAAGCTTATCCGAGATTTGCCGAGCAGGCATTTGTGATCAAACCTAAATCAACCAATTACGGGTTAGGTATCACGATTTTCAAGGAAGGAGCTAGTCTGGAAGATTATCAAGCAGGTTTAGCCATTGCTTTTCGTGAAGACAGTTCGGTTTTAGTAGAAGAATTTATGCCGGGAACGGAATATCGTTTCTTTGTGATCGACGGAGAAGTCCAAGCCATCATGTTGCGAGTCCCTGCTAATGTTATTGGTGACGGTATCCGAACAGTGAAAGAACTTGTTGAAGAAAAAAATAGTGACCCTTTGCGTGGAACGAATCATCGTGCACCTTTAGAATTGATCCAATTAGGTGAATTAGAACAATTGATGTTGAAAGAACAAGGGTTGACGATCGAATCAGTTCCCCAAGCCAATCAAATTGTTTATCTAAGGGAGAACTCAAATATCAGTACAGGTGGTGATTCGATCGATATGACTGATGAATTTTCTGAAGCTTACAAAAAAATCGCCGTTTCTGCGGTAGAAGCACTAGGAGCTAAGATTAGTGGTATCGATTTGATTATACCAGATAAAGAAATCGATCCTACAACTGATAAAAAAGCATATGGGATCATCGAAGCAAATTTCAATCCAGCCATGCATATGCATGTTTATCCCTTTGCAGGAAAAGGCAGAAGATTGACGATGAATGTATTGAAATTGTTATATCCTGAAGTATTTTAAAAGAAAAAGCTTTTGACAGATTGTCCTATTTGATGTCAATCTGATCAAAAGCTTTTTTGCATGTAAAAATTTATGTGTTTTTTCGTTTTAAAATAAACGATCCCAGAAGCTTTTTTTCTTTTTTGGTTTTTCTTTTTCAACTGGCGAAGAGTTTTCTTCTGGGTATTTTTTTTCGATATCAATCACAGGTTCATTTACTGCTTCTTTTGCTGTTAAGAGCAATCCGAATTCCTCAGGATTTGCAGTGACGTAATCGTTGACTACAGTAAATCGGCTATTGTTTTTCGTTGCTAGCTGGATATATTGGTTTTGGACAGAAAGGGGTAGAGCCCCATTCAAGAGTATGGAAGCATCTGGATGTTTTTTGAGTTCTTTTAAAAAGTTTTCTTTGTTTTTTGGTTGGATCATTTCAGCAACAGTCATACTAAGATAGCAGCGTTCCCTGAATGTCCCTAAATATTTATGCTGTTCTTCAGGGTTCACTAAAGGTGTACCATAAAGTCCCTTATCCAAATGGCTTTTTACATCATCTTGTGCCATAAAAAATACCCTCCTTCTTCTCTTTGTCTTTCTTACGATTATAGCATATTCCCAATAATACCTAAAACATATGAAAAAGCGGTTGCTTTTGTTCAACGATTCACTTAAAATAAGAATGAAAATCATTCTCAATTAGAAAGGTGGATTGGATGCGCTACGGACGACTAGTAGCATTATTAGTTATTTTAAGTAGTATTTCATTGTTCATCGGAGTATCGAATGTACAATTGTCAGAACTGCTCCAGTTAGATGGGCAAAGCTTACAAATCTTGCTAGTGACTCGTTTGCCACGAACGATTTGTTTGATCCTTGTGGGAGCGACCAGTAGTATTTGTGGGTTGATCATGCAACATTTGACCCAAAATAAATTTGTTTCACCAACGACTGCGGGCACGATGGATAGTGCGCGTTTAGGTATTTTAGTGGCTATGATTTTCCTACCTGGTGCATCCTTGATTGTCCGATCCTTGACAGCATTTTGCTTTGCTTTTGCAGGAACATTGCTTTTTTTATCCCTTACGCGATTGTTCCCCCAGAAAAATCAATTGATGCTTCCGTTGATTGGAGTCATGTTAGGGAATATCATTGGTTCAGTTGCTACTTTTTTTGCTTATCAATTCCAGTTGGTACAAAATATGACTTCATGGCTTCAAGGAAATTTTGCGACTGTGATACGAGGAAATTATGAGTTATTGTATGCTGTTGTTCCATTGTTGCTCTTGGTTTGGCTATTTGCTTACCGATTTACGATCATTGGTCTGGGCGAATCGTTTGCAGTAAATTTGGGAATAGATTACCAGAAGATGCAGTTTTTAGGCATTGGCTTAGTATCATTGGCTAGTGCAGTCATGTTGATCATGGTAGGAAGCATTCCTTTTATCGGAGTGATCATTCCGAATCTTGTCTCTAGAATATATGGAGATCAAGTGCACAAAACAATTGGCGTAACTGCTTTAGCAGGTAGTTTGTTCTTAGTATTTTGCGATCTTGTCGCTCGCGTGTTGATTTTTCCTTATGAAATACCAGTCAGTGTGATCGTTGGAATCATCGGTGGGGCTATCTTCCTTTATCTTCTGATAAGGGGGCGACGATATGCTTAAAAAAAAGCCATCTATTTTTATTGGTATGCTTGTTCTTGTTTTATTTGTTACAGGAATGTACTTGACGATCCATACATATGGAAACTGGCATTTTGCATGGGCATTGAGGAGTAAGAAAATTTTTGCATTTATCCTTGTCTCGCTAGCTGTCAGCAGTGCCACAATCAGCTTTCAGACAATTACGCATAACCAGTTTTTGACTCCTTCAGTATTGGGACTTGAGTCGTTATATGTCCTTGTCCAAACGGTCCTTTTCTTCTTTATCGGAGGAGTGACGATGCTTCAGCAGACAGGTACAGTTTTTTTCTTATTGAACGTTGGGCTGATGGTCGGGCTGAGTCTATTGTTATTTTTCTTTCTTTTGAAAAAAATGAGAGCGAATCTTTTTTTATTACTGATGTCAGGGATGATTTTAGGTACGCTTTTTGGTAGTGTCAGTACCTTTTTACAAGTCATCATGGATCCGAATGAATATGATTTGCTTCAAGGCAGATTATTTGCAAGCTTTGGCAATATCCAGAGTCAGTATCTTTTGCCTGCTTCTTTGATCATTATCGGCTGCTGGTACCTGTTATTTCGATATCGACATGTGCTAGACGTTTTCCATCTCGGAAATGAACAAGCAGTAAACCTCGGGATAGACACAGATCGTTTTGAATTTTTGATTTTATGTTGTGTCAGTCTTTTGACAGGGACATCAACGGCTCTTGTGGGTCCAGTTACTTTTTTAGGGTTTATTGTCGCAAATATCAGTTATCGTGTCTTTTCTACTTATCGTCATGGTCAGCTATTTATCGGAAGCTTTCTGGTAGCTATGCTGTTTCTGACAGGAGGACAGCTCGCAGTAGAGCAGATTTTCGGCTGGAATACAACAGTGAGTGTCGTCGTTGAATTTGTCGGAGGAATTTATTTTGTCACAAAATTGATTCGCGAAAGGAAGAGTATCCTATGATTGATTTACAAAAGGTCAATAAACTGTACCATGGAAAATCAGTGGTTAAAGATGTACAGTTAACGATTCCTGAAAAGAAGTTGACTGCTTTTATCGGTCCAAATGGTGCTGGAAAGTCAACGGTGTTGTCGATGATCAGTCGTTTGATACCAAAAGATACAGGTGAAATCTATTTAGACCATAACGAAGTAAAGGCTTGGAAATCCAATGAATTAGCCAAAAAATTATCGATCCTACGACAATCGAATGAAATAAATGTCCAAATCACCGTGAAAGAATTAGTAGAATTTGGACGATTTCCTTATACGAAAGGAAAATTGACGACAAAAGACGAGGAAATCGTTCAGGAATCACTGGAACACCTTGGGTTAGAAGAAATAGCGGATCAATCGATTGACACTCTTTCAGGCGGTCAACTCCAACGTGCGTATATTGCAATGGTGCTAGCGCAAGACACGGATTATATTTTACTGGATGAACCTTTGAACAATCTAGATATGAATTTTGCGGTTCAAATCATGCAGATCTTAAAAAAATTAGTACAAGAAATCGGGAAAACAATTGTTATTGTTCTTCATGATATCAACTTTGCTGCAAGTTATGCAGACGAAATTATTGCAATGAAAGATGGGCAGTTATTCACGCAAGGAACGACCCAAGAAATGATAAAAAAAGATGTACTGGACGAATTGTACGAAATGGACATACGAATTTGTGAGATTGAAGGTCGCAGATTCTGTCTTTATTTCTAAAACTAACATTAGGAGAGAAGAGATGAAAAAATTAGTAGTAGGTATCTTGATTCTAGCATCATTTGGTTTAGCAGCATGTGGAAATAGTGACAACACCAGTCAGGCAGATACAAAGAAAAGCAGTACGCAAGCTGAAACGGCATTAACGATAAAAGACAGTAATGGCGATCAAATCGAGGTGCCAAAGAATCCTGAAAAAGTCGTCGTATTCGACAATGGTTCTTTAGATACGATGGATGCTCTTGGTGTTGGAGATAAGGTAGTTGGAGCAGCTACAAGCAGCCTTCCTGAGTATCTTTCATCCTATAAAAAAGTGGAATCAGCAGGTGGGATCAAAGAACCAGACTTAGAAAAAATCAATCAGCTTCAGCCAGACCTGATCATCATTTCTGGCCGGCAAAGAGATTTTCAAAAAGATCTAAGTCAAATTGCTCCGACCATTTTCCTTTCTTTAGATGCGAAAAATCCATGGGAATCTTTCCAGCAAAATGTCACTGCTTTAGGGGAGATCTTTGGTAAGCAAGAAGAAGCTAAAACTCAATTAGAGGAATTATCTAGTGCAATCGATCAGACGAAAAAGAAAGCAGAAGCTACTGACAAAAAAGCACTAGTCACACTTGTGAATGAAGGGCAATTATCAGCCTACGGATCTGGTTCTAGATTCGGTTTCATCCATGATTTATTTGGCTTTGAACAAGCAGATGATCAAATCGAAGCATCCACTCACGGTCAAAGTGTTTCTTATGAATATGTGCTGGAAAAAAATCCGGATATCTTATTTGTAGTAGACAGAACAAAAGCTATTGGTGGAGACGACAGCAAAGATGATATTTCTGCCAATGAACTGGTAGCACAAACGAATGCTGGTAAAAATCAGCAGATCATCTCCCTTGAACCAGATGTCTGGTATTTAAGCGGGGGCGGTTTAGAATCAATGAAACTGATGATCGAAGATGTGAATCAAGCATTTAAATAGCATAAATAACAGAGGATTAAACTCTCATACTATGTAACAATAATGTTTCTTACATTCTTAAATAGCAAGAGCCTGTCCTCAAAGAAGTTATCAAAAACCATCCGTAAAATCGTATTGATGATTTTACGGATGGTTTTTATTTATTTGGGAAATCTTTTTTCAACGTGAATTCATTCTCTACATCATACGGGTTGATTCTAGAATGGGGAGTGGCAAAAAATAGTGTGATCCATTTTTTCAGCATCAAGATCGCCTCCTTTGATTTGAATCAAAGGTACAAAGCGAAACTTAGATAAAACTTAAATTTAGATATTTTTATTTTGTACCGATCTCTTCTTTAAACGATGTTCCATCTGCTGCTTCTCGGCAATAAGTCCACTAGACTAGAAAATATGAGAAGCTATTTTCTGTCCAGCGTTCTTATTACTCAAAGCAAATCGCAGTTGTCACAATCTCTTCTAAACGATGTTCCATCTGCTGCTTCTCGGCAATAAGTCCACTAGACTAGAAAATATGAGAAGCTATTTTCTGTCCAGCGTTCTTATTACTTAAAGCAAATCGTAGTTGTCACAATCTCTTCTAAACGATGTTCCATCAGCTGACCTTCGGTATTAGCTCAAAGCACTGATTTCACAACCTCTATTTAGGCATGTGTCTCAGCAAGCGGTTGATAGTTGATGATCTGCATTTTTCGATAAAAATCGGCGGGAAGCTTACTCCACCGTTTTAATAATTGATAGAAATAACTCTCTTCTGCTTTGATTTTATACTCGCTTAATATCAATCCAAAACTATTCGTTTTTTTTGAAGCTAATTTTTTATAAATATCCAATGCTTTGGTTTTATCTTCATTGACAAAGAGTGTTTTTACTTCAATATAAGAACCCTCGATATTTTGTGTTTCTTCGATAAAATAGATGTTTTTTATATATTCCTTCATAGTGATTCCTCCAAAGAAGTCTTTTTATTTGATAAGTTTACTCTACCGAAGAGTTGTTAATAATCCGTGAACAAAAAGTAATTCTTTTTCCAATAGTTGTTAAAGGTTTTTTATTTTTTATAGTATTTTTTGTTATTTAAGAAAGGAATAAGGTTAAACAAATAACAGGTTGCTTTTTGGGTCTTTTTCCGTTCAAGAAACTGAACGAAGAAAAGGGAAAGTTGTCTCTTTTGTGATAAGAGAAATCATAATAAACGAATGACTTACTTTCCAATAAATTGAGAACAGTCAGAACCAGACAAATTAGTTGCATCTGATGAATAAAGTGATTATTCTATGACATGAGGTGATACAGATGAAATTAGAAGTGACAAAAGAAGCACAAGAAGTATTGAAGAATAAATTAGAAGCAGACGATCAACTTTTATTAGATATCGAAAACGGTGACGGTCCATTTGCAGAAAGCCAAGTCAGTTGCCAATTGGACACGGCATTTCGATTGATCATTGTCAAAAAAGATACACAAACAGATCTAAGTCTTTATTCTGTAGTGGCTGATACACCAGTTGGACCAATCAAAATCAAAGACAGTGCAATACTTTACATGGATGATCCATCCACACTTGCTTTAGAACCAACTTATAATAGTTTACAATTAAAAGGACCAAGCGGCTTGAGAAAAGGCAACTTGCAAGTTGTTCGAAAAGACTAGAGGGATAAAATGGGAAAATTGGCGATCATCAGCGACCTACATGTGGACATCAATAAATTCGGCGAATCAGAGCTGATGCAGCTTTGGCAAGTTTTGCAAAAGCACAAGATCACTCGGCTTCATCTAGCCGGAGATACGGCTAATAAAGTAGACCGTTGCCTAGCTGTTGTCGAATTTTTCGTCAATAAAGGATTATCTACGACATTTCATTTCGGCAATCACGAGTTGGCAGATGTGCCCAATGAACAGATGATGGACCATTTTCCAGACCCACATTTTTTAAATGAACGGTATATTGCTTTAAATGAGCAGACCGTTCTTTTAGGGATGAATGGCTGGTACGACTATCAGTTTTCCGAATTGAAAGATTACGAGGCAATCGTACGAATGAAGCGTTTGTATTGGTATGATCGGTTCATCCAGCGTGGGAAAACAGATCTCGAGGTCAATGCAGAAATGCTTGCAGCTGCAAAAAATTTGCTAGACCAGCTGGAAGCAAAAAAACTTGAGGTGATTTTATCCACTCATTTCGTTCCTAAACGGGCATTTATCATGTATCAATCTGCTCCTTATGAGCGTTGGAACAAATTAAATGCGTTTTTAGGATCAGAATCATTCGGAAAATTACTAGATCATTACTCAAATATCAAACAAGTAGTTTTTGGTCATACGCATCGGCGGTTCGAAGATCAGTTGATCCATGGAGCAATTTATAGTTGTCGACCATTCGGTTATTATTATGAATGGCAACTGACTCGTGATTTTGTTTTGAAAGAACAGTTGTTAGACAGCTATGATCCTATGAAATTACGTGTACTCTTGCGTGCCCATCGTCCGGCCTTTCAAGGCTATCAAACACAACATTTGCAAGAGGAATTTGAACAGGCGATGACAATCGTTCCGTATTGAGACAGCATTAGTAATGTGTAAAAGAAAATACCTTGTAAAACATAAGGATAAGTAAGAGCAGTAGATCCATTTATCGTGGATATGCTGCTTTTTTTGTGGAAAATAATCAGCGAATGTTTATTTGATCGGATGATTTGTAACTCGCAGAGTACTAGATGCAAGCGTTTATTCTTTTTTTGAACGATAATCACAAAAAAAAATATAATATACATTTTTTATTCCTGAATAATTCATACTTTGACTTCAAACCGTCTGAAACTGCCTAACAGCAGTCTTCATTTACTTTTTCATTTTCACCTGTTAAGTGATGCAAAAAGAACCCCATTCTGATATGGTAAAGGTGTCGAAACCAACCATAAGAAAGGAGTTCTTCTCATGACTAGCTTACACAAAAACCAGGTAAAATTCAATTCAAATTTGACTATTTCACATACAGGTGGTCGCTTATCGAGTGATTCGGGTTTGGTCTTAGTTAAAGAGGTGATGAATACCTTCGACTTTTCACACGTAGCTAAACAGTGGCTCCATATTAAAGACAAACGTGTTTACTTCACACATGATAACTTAGCGATATTAGAACAACTCATTATGCAGTTAATTGCTGGGTACTCGGCAGACTCATCAGCTAATCTATTAAGACAGGATCCAGTCTTTCAAGCTGTACTCGGTAAAAAAGAGTTGGCCTCACAATCGTCAATCTCACGGTTTTTAGATCGTTTCACCGAGGAGAACATGGATCAACTCCAAGCATTAAATCAGTCGCTGATTGATAAAGCGCGTTTGATTCGCAATGACACCGAGTTAATCATTGATGTCGATTCCACACATTTGGATACCTTTGGACGCCAAGAACAAACAGATTATAATGCCCATTATCAAACCTACGGCTATCACCCATTAGTTGCATTTGACGGATTGACCGGAGATTTCCTAAAAGCTGAACTGCGTTCAGGCAATCAGTACACGTCTAAAGGGGTAAAAGCCTTTATCGACCCGCTGTTACACCACTACAAGAGCACGTTACCTCATACCGAGATATTGGTTCGGGGTGACAGCGGCTTCGCCACACCAGAGGTGTATGAATCTTGTGAAGCAACTGAAAGCCAGTACGTTATCCGATTAAAGAGCAATCGGAGGTTAAGTCAGTTAGCTGAACACTCTGTTCTTTATGGGGATAATAAAAAATGGGAAGACCGAGAAATACAGTATTTTTCACTCCCTTATCAAGCACAATCCTGGTCAAAACCCCGTCGCGTTTGTATTCGATCAATCCGTGAAGCAGGAGAGCTTCTTTTTCACCACGCATTCATTGTGACGAATCTATCCGATAATGTCTCGCCTGAAGTCATATTCTCTCTTTACGGCAAGCGTGGAACAATGGAAAATTTCATCAAAGAAGCGAAATCAGGCTTTTATTTTGACAAAACAGATAGTCCGCGTTTCCTGGAAAATCATGTCAGAATGATGATCAGTGTCCTGGCTTACAACCTCGTCAATTTTTTAAAGACCATTGGATTTGAACAAGTGAATCGGGGGATGACGATTCATTCTATACGATTGACATTGCTTAAAGTTGCCGGAAAACTCGTTAAAACAGGTAGACAAGTCTATCTCAAACTGTCGAGTTATCATGTGTATCAAACTGAATTTTATAAGGTTTTTGAACGCCTACGGCGATCTAGGCAATGGATTTAGGCTAGTTATCGTAAAAATTTTTAACCTATTTTTCCAAGGGGTCAGTCTGCCCTTAAATAGACAAATAATTTTTATTATAGCCTTCTTCCGTATATATCCTGTTCGAAAACACATTATTTTGGAAGAATGTATCTGCCTAATTTAAATGTAGGCACTTTGTTCAAAAAAATAGCTTAAATTTAGAGCTATGAATTATTCAGGTTTATTTAATTATAATTAATATTGATTGAAGTCTAGGCAGTCAAGTCACATTTTGATAGATAGGAGGGGGACTTACGAATTATTTTAAAGGCTATGACAGCTGTATTTCTAGATTGTGTTTGCATCAAGTTGCAATAAAAACTAGAAATCAAATCGGGCTGATAATCATTTATAACTAATCGATACATAGGACCAAATATAGGTCTATGTTCTTTTATTTCATAAGTATCGTAAAACAGAATTTTGCTATGGATTAATCCAATCGACTGATATGTTTAGTAAATAAAGAAAGAGGAATGTCAATGATGAAAAAAGAAATCGTATTAACAGCAACAACGATGTTATTCAGCATGGTAGCAAGTACGACTTTTGTTTCTGCAACTGAAGTATACCCAAAGGAATATAACACAGAAGGAACGATTACATTTGAAGCAGGAGATGAGGGTGTAACTCCTCCTGTTGATCCAGAGAATCCTGATCCCAATAAACCTGTCGATCCATCAGATCCTCCAAGCCCTGGAACAGGAGGGGCATTATCGATTGATTATGGATCAAAATTCAAATTTGGGACTCAAAAAATTTCTACTGCGGATAAAACGTATTATGCAGCTGCTGATGTGATGAACGATGGGTCTAGAAAACCGACATATGTCCAAGTGACAGATAGGAGAGGTACCTTATCTGGGTGGAAATTAAGTGTCTCTCAACCAGAACAGTTTAAAACTGCCAGTGGGGATGAACTAGTTGGAGCACAGCTGAAATTTACGAAAGGGCAGGCTGTTTCTTTGGTTGATCCAACATATACGCCGCAAACGGTGAATTCTGAATTAACGTTGACACCGGGAGGAAACAATACGTTAGCAATTAATGCTAAATCAGGAACAGGTGTGGGGACTTGGGTCTATCGATTTGGTGCAAATGAAAATGAAAATCAAGATGCGGTACAGCTTTCGGTACCCGGTAAATCTGTCAAGTTAGCGCAACAATATTCCACTAAATTAGTTTGGACATTAGAAGATAAAGTCCATATAATTGTGTAAAAGATAAAAGGCCATGTAACAGCCCTTTTACGGTACAATGTTTTTAACCACAAAAACATACCCAGGAGGACGTTACATGACCCAAGTACATTTTACACTGAACAACGAAGAGGTTCAAAGTATTATTGAACATTCGGTAAAAGATGATGTTTCTAAAAATATTTTAACCACTGTTTTCAACCAATTGATGGAAAATCAACGAACAGAATATATTCAAGCCGATGACTATGAACGTTCAGAAAGTCGTCAGAGTCAAAGAAATGGCTATTATGAGCGAGACTTTACGACTCGTGTGGGTACACTCGAATTAAAAGTGCCTAGAACACGTGATGGTGAATTTTCACCGACGGTGTTTGAGCGTTATCAGCGAAATGAAAAGGCACTGATCGCTTCAATGCTTGAGATGTATGTTTCGGGCGTTTCGACACGTAAAGTTTCAAAGATTGTTGAAGAGCTATGTGGAAAATCTGTATCGAAATCTTTTGTTTCTAGCCTGACTGAGCAGTTAGACCCGATGGTCAACGAATGGCAGAACCGTTCACTCTCAGGTACGAATTATCCTTATCTGATGACTGATGTTCTCTACATAAAAGTCCGTGAGGACCATCGAGTGCTTTCTAAAAGCTGCCATATTGCGATCGGGATAACAGAAGGTGGCGACCGTGAAATCATTGGCTTCATGATTCAAAATGAAGAAAGTGATGACACATGGTCCATCTTCTTTGAATACTTAAAAGAACGCGGCCTAAAGGGGACAGAACTCATCATTTCTGATGCCCATAAAGGCCTAGTGTCTGCGATTCGTAAGTCATTTACCAACGCAAGTTGGCAGAGATGCCAGGTCCATTTTTTAAGAAACATCTTCAGTTCCATTCCAAAAAAGAATTCAAAACCGTTTAGAGAAGCAGTAAAAGCGATCTTTAAGTTTACGGATATTGAACTCGCTCGAACAGCTAAGAATGCCTTAGTCGGTGAATATATCGACCAGCCTAAATATACAAAAGCCTGCGAAATATTGGATAATGGCTTCGAAGATGCCTTTCAATACACGGTTATCGGAAATAGTCATAATCGGCTAAAAAGCACCAACCTTCTTGAACGACTGAACCAGGAAGTCCGCAGAAGAGAAAAGATTATTCGGATTTTTCCCAACCGAACGTCTGCCAATCGATTAATTGGAGCTGTCCTTATGGACCTTCATGACGAATGGCTCAGTTCTACAAGAAAATATATTAAGTTTGATCAATGAGAGACCGGTAAAACATTGTATAGTATTTTACACAGGATTATGGACTTGACTATGGTTGTTGGGCTCTTTTTATAATAATATAAAATATACCATTTTATTAATAAAAATGCATACTAGTAAATGATATAATTCTTATAACAGGTTTGATCGCGAGAAAGGCCAAATAAAACGCTCTCCAAAATGTTAAAGAAAGACAGGACGATGTATATTATACAAACAAGAATCGCTGACAACAGTGACTCGGATCCAGGAAATCAGTTTTATCCCCAGCTAGTTGGTGAATGCATGGAAAGTAATATACGTAGAAAGAGCTGATGACTAATGAATTATGAGTTTTTTTTAAGCAAAGAAGATCACAGAAGTTATTCATTACTTAAATATTTAGAAGCAAGCTCAAATTTATCAGAGTCAATATCGAATGTTCAAGAAGAGTTGTCGCTATCGACATTTCTCTTGAAAAAAACGATCGATAAGCTGAAACATGATTTACAAAAGTTCGATCTAGAGAAAAATTTGCGAGTAACCGTCAGTGAATTGGATATATGTCTGGAAATTAATGGAAAATGTTCTAGCAAAGCTCTGTTATCTCGTTATATAACGGATTCTTTATCTATGAAAATGGTATTGGCTTTCTTTCAGGAAAAATATATCTCAGTAGAAAATTTTGCTAAACAGCATCACGTGAGTTATTCTGTGGCTTATAAAGTATTACAAAGACTAAAAAGAAATCTAAAAAAATATCAAATTTTTTTTGAAAAGAGAAAGTTGACAGGGAATCCTAAAAACATTCGGCTTTTTTTATATAATCTTTTTAACTCAACAGAGATAAGTTTTGTAGTCAAGTCCATAATCCTGTGTAAAATACTATACAATGTTTTACCGGTCTCTCATTGATCAAACTTAATATATTTTCTTGTAGAACTGAGCCATTCGTCATGAAGGTCCATAAGGACAGCTCCAATTAATCGATTGGCAGACGTTCGGTTGGGAAAAATCCGAATAATCTTTTCTCTTCTGCGGACTTCCTGGTTCAGTCGTTCAAGAAGGTTGGTGCTTTTTAGCCGATTATGACTATTTCCGATAACCGTGTATTGAAAGGCATCTTCGAAGCCATTATCCAATATTTCGCAGGCTTTTGTATATTTAGGCTGGTCGATATATTCACCGACTAAGGCATTCTTAGCTGTTCGAGCGAGTTCAATATCCGTAAACTTAAAGATCGCTTTTACTGCTTCTCTAAACGGTTTTGAATTCTTTTTTGGAATGGAACTGAAGATGTTTCTTAAAAAATGGACCTGGCATCTCTGCCAACTTGCGTTGGTAAATGACTTACGAATCGCAGACACTAGGCCTTTATGGGCATCAGAAATGATGAGTTCTGTCCCCTTTAGGCCGCGTTCTTTTAAGTATTCAAAGAAGATGGACCATGTGTCATCACTTTCTTCATTTTGAATCATGAAGCCAATGATTTCACGGTCGCCACCTTCTGTTATCCCGATCGCAATATGGCAGCTTTTAGAAAGCACTCGATGGTCCTCACGGACTTTTATGTAGAGAACATCAGTCATCAGATAAGGATAATTCGTACCTGAGAGTGAACGGTTCTGCCATTCGTTGACCATCGGGTCTAACTGCTCAGTCAGGCTAGAAACAAAAGATTTCGATACAGATTTTCCACATAGCTCTTCAACAATCTTTGAAACTTTACGTGTCGAAACGCCCGAAACATACATCTCAAGCATTGAAGCGAGCAGTGCCTTTTCATTTCGCTGATAACGCTCAAACACCGTCGGTGAAAATTCACCATCACGTGTTCTAGGCACTTTTAATTCGAGTGTACCCACACGAGTCGTAAAGTCTCGCTCATAATAGCCATTTCTTTGACTCTGACGACTTTCTGAACGTTCATAGTCATCGGCTTGAATATATTCTGTTCGTTGATTTTCCATCAATTGGTTGAAAACAGTGGTTAAAATATTTTTAGAAACATTATCTTTTACCGAATGTTCAATAATACTTTGAACCTCTTCGTTGTTCAGTGTAAAATGTACTTGGGTCATGTAACGTCCTCCTGGGTATGTTTTTGTGGTTAAAAACATTGTACCGTAAAAGGGCTGTTACATGGCCTTTTATCTTTTACACAATTATATGGACTTTATCAGTTTTGTGGAATTGTATACGCTACCTATAATTATAAAAACAGAAAAAATGTTAAAAGATTTAAAACAGTATTATCCTCTGTCTGCTTATGAAAAAAAGAAATTATTCCACTTTTTAGCAATCAACCTGTTGGCTGAACAAGCTGATTCTTTAGATATTGCTAGCAATCAGTCGCTATTTTTTTCGGATATAGGATTTTACCACTTAAAAGGAGTATTAGGAGAAAAATCCGTTATTTTTATCAATAAGACACTCTCTTGGCTTTATCTTCATGATAAATTGGATCAAAAATACTTGAGAAAAAATGAAGATGAAACAATCGAATGGTTGAATGAACGATTCATTGAAAGTTTTGAAAATCAGTTTAATCTGTTGCGAGAAGAGACGAGCCAATTGATCCGAAGAGAGTTAACCAAAATACATTTTAAACTTTTGCATTACACTATTAATAAAGCTGATGAATTTCCACTTGATGTTTCTTTTTTTAGAGAAAACTATCCAGCATTTTATTGCTATTTGATAGAGTATATAAATGATCTAACGTCAAAACGCAAAGAGTTGCTTCAAGATAAATTTTTTCTTTTTTTCAGTTATTTATTATTATTGATCAATCACATACCCATTCAACTGATTTCTGAACCAGTAAAGATCATCATCGATTTTTCTTATGGTGCTGCCTATAATCAATTTATCAAGAAAAATTTAAGCTTGTACGTTAATCTGAACACGGAAGTGATAGAGGCAGGAAAGCCTGAGTTCCCGGATGTTATAATCACGAATAGGAATAATCTATATGAAGAAAGTGCATCTCAAGTAGTGGTTTGGCTCGATCCGCCAAGAGCAGTAGACTGGGGGAATCTTACAAAGATTTTGTTGACTATCCAAGAAGAGAAATACAAAGACAGCAAAATTGACAAGCAAATAGACGATTTTCCTGAAGAAATCATCGACAGGATCGAATAGTGAACTTCTTTTAGAAAGTCCGACTGCTTTTTCTAAAAATAAAAAAACTTGGTACGCAATCGCTGTACCAAGTTTTTTTATTTAGCTTTTGATTAAGCCATAAATAATAATTTATATAAGAATACTGCTACGACACCAGCACAGATAGGTGCTACAACTGGTACCCATGCATATCCCCATTGAGAAGAACCTTTATGTTTCAATGGAAGAAGTGCGTGTACAAGACGTGGAGCAAAGTCGCGGGCTGGGTTTAGTCCAGGACCTGTAGGACCACCAAGTGAAGCAACTAATGTCCATACAAGGAAACCAAGTGCTAAGTGAGCTGTACCAAGATTATCTTGGAAGAATGGTGCTTTTGTAATACCTAGGGCACCAAAGAATAAAACGAATGAACCAAAGAATTCATTGACGAAACCATTGAATTTAGAACCAACGCTGTTGATTGTTGAGAATGTACCTAACACATGGTTCACGTCTTCTGTTTGGTCGTAGTAAGGTTTGTAACAAGCTACTACGATCAATTGTCCAATCGCTGCACCAATCAATTGTGCAATGATATAAGGAACAACTTCAGCCCAAGGGAATAGACCATTAGATGCTAAAGCAATTGTAAATGCTGGGTTGATGTGGTTACCGCTGATTCCACCAAAAATCATTGCTGGCATCATAACCCCGAATCCATACCCGACAGCAATCAGCATCCAGTCACTGCCATATCCTTTTGTACCTTTTAAATCTACGTTTGCTACAGCACCGTTACCTAGAACGATTAGTAATGCTGTACCAATCATTTCCGCCGCAAGACGGGTCATTAGTGAGTAATCCATAAATACCTCCAAAAGTTATAAAAATGCAAAAAAAAAGAAACATCAACACGAAAAGCATCGGTGCAGTGTTTCGTGTCGGAAGGATTTCTGCAGTCTTAACAAATGTGAATAAAAAAATGAATTCCATTACTTATAAGAAACCAGACCAACAGTAAAACTCCAACTCTTTTTAAAAGTTCTCCACAAATCACCAAGCTTAACTATAAATATACCAAAAAAAAAACGTTTTTTTTCTCAAAAATTGTATCTTAGAAACAGCATGTTTTGAAACTTTCAGAAAAGGTTTGTTAGTAAAATGAAAGCTATACGTAAGGAGTGTTGTTTGATGAAATTTTTTCAAGAGTTTTTCATTATTATTTTCTTTTCTGTATTAGGAGAAGGCATACGGATTTTTGCTCATTTACCTATTCCTGGAAGTATCTTAGGTATTCTTTTTTTATTTTTAGCATTTGAAATGCATCTTGTTGATCCTGAAAAAATCGGAGCAACTGGTGATTTTTTATTGAATAATCTAGCTATTTTATTTGTTCCTGCTGGTGTAGGTTTATTGGAATATTTTGATGATATTGCTTCGATATGGCCTGTTTTACTGGGAGCAGTCGTCGTGTGTTCCATCGTCACGATGGTTGCAGCGGGAAAAACGGCAGAAGGTGTAGAAGCTTTGCTGGGCTATGTCCGTAAGAAAAAAGCAGGAAGGGTATCTGTAAACGAAATGGAGGAAAATCAAATTGACTGAGTTTTTTGTGAATCCACTATTTGGCTTAAGTTTGACTTTAGGAGTGTATGTATTATCTGATAAATTTTTGCGGAAATATAAACTGCCTGTTTTGAATCCTCTCGTATTATCGATTGTTGTTATTATCTTATTTTTGCATTTTTCTGGGATCAGCTATAAAGACTATAATATCGGGGGCAATTTTTTGACTATGCTGATTACTCCTGCGACAGTGGCACTTGCCATCCCTCTTTATAAAAACTTCCGTTTACTGAAAGAGAATTTTTATCCTGTAATGGCTGCGATTTTAGCAGGAATAGTCGCAAATTGCTTGGTTAGTGTAGGGTTCGGTTACTTCTTCTCTCTTCATAAAGAGATGGTGATCTCATTACTACCTAAATCTGTAACGACGGCTATTTCTGTCGATTTATCTCATACGATGGGCGGGGTGAATGCCGTGACACTTGCTATTGTTGTCTCTACAGGTATTTTTGGTTCGCTGATCGCCACTCATATTTTCCGCCTATTCAAGATCGAAAGTCCAGTTGCTCGCGGTGTGGCGTTAGGAAGTACTTCTCATGCTATTGGTACAGCAAAAGCAATCGAGATTGGCGAAATAGAAGGAATCATTTCCGGACTTGCGATATGCGTCAACGGAATATTGACCGTTTTATTGCTACCGTTATTCTTTCAGCCTTTTGCTGGCTTGTTTTGATGCGAAAACCACTATTTTATGCTACAATAACCAAAACGTTCGAGCATAAAAAAGGAGGGAAAGACGTGTATTTGTCTTCCGAGTATCTTAAACAATTTGATAAAGATCTATATTATAAGATTCTCCTCCTAGAAAGTTTTGAGGATCAAGCTTGGCATACCGCTGCACAATTAGCGCAAGTTGTTCAGCTGGATGCCCGCAGCGTGTCGAAATATCTGAACGAGCTGTCTAAAAACTATCAGCAGTTTAGCGGTAAGACACACCCTTTGTTTACAAAAAATCACCGTTCTGGTTATAACTTTTATGATACGCTCGATTCAATTGAACATGAGCGTTTTTTGATCTATCTCGTGCAAAGTACGCTGAAATTCCAGTTGCTGCACGACATTTTTTTTGAAGAATTCCATACAATGTACCAATTTGCGCAAAAGCATTACATTAGTGAATCTACTGCTCATCGAAAAATCAATGAATGGAAACAGCAACTGCAAACTTACGGAATTCGGCTGCAACGAGGTACATATATCGCTCAAGGCGAAGAAGAAATCATTCGACTTTACTTGCATATGACATTCTGGCAGTTGTTTCGAGGGAAAATCTGGCCATTTGAAACGATTTCTCAAATGGACGTAAAGAATATGGCAGAACATATCATGGCTTTTTTTAATGTTCGTCTGAACGAGATCAAAAAAAGACGATTGGAATACATGCTAGGTGCCTTTTTTTTAAGAAAATCACAGAAGCATTATGTTGTATTGAATGAGAAAAAAAGACGGCTGATTTCTGACAATCTGTTGTTCCAGCGATTTTGCCAAGTCATGGAGCCGGTATTTCCTAATTATTTTCAAGTAGAAGACGAGTTAGGCGCATTATTTCTTGTACTGATGACTCGTGAAGAATATTATAGTGATCCTAAGATACGGAAGAAAATTTTTGATTTTCATCAACAAGCAAAAACACCGCCCTTTACAGCCCTTTCAGAAGCAAAAGCCGCTCTTTCTCTTTATCAGGAAGAGCAGGGGCTGCTAGCAGAAAATCTAACCTTCGAGGCAGAAAACTATTTATTCAGCAGTCATTTTTTCGCCTATCTTTTTCCTAATGCGAAAGAAACGATTGATGGCAATAGTAGTGATTTTATTAATCATTTAGTTATTGAAAACAAGGAATTGAAACAATGGCTCGTACATTTTTTTGAAAGTAGACACAAACATCCCAATCATCTGGCATTTAAAAATCATGCGTTTTTGATGGGTCGGTATCTGACTGTGTTTAAAACATTAGGAGCCTTTACTCCACAGCTTCCAAAGATCACGATCCTTTTAATGACAGATTTCCCATTATTTGAAGAGCAACTGTTAGAGGAGGGATTACGGACATTTTTCCGTAATGAGTATCAGCTGATTTTTCTGCCAACAGATTATCGGGGGAGAGAAGTTGATCTTCTGATTTCGACAAGTAAAGTCCACCGCAAACCATGGGCGGATCTTGACTATTTTATTGTGACTGAAGAACTAAAATTAATTGATTACATCCAACTATCTCAAAAATTTGAAATGATTCAAAAACAAAAACTATTAAAACAATAACAAAGAAGGAGAAAAAAGATGACATTTGAAGAAATTTTACCAGAATTGAAAAAAGGTGCAAAGATTATTCGTAAAGGATGGAGTGGATTTGAACTTTATGTTGTTCTCGTATCCGATGATGAATTTGATGGCTGTCCGGTGACGCCGTACTTATTGATCAAAACAAGTGACGAAGGTTTTTCCAGCTTCGCTCCTACAGTTTGTGATATTTTAGCAGATGATTGGGCGATCGTAGAATGAAAAACCAGTATCCAGATCTAGCTAAACAGGTTGTATTTATCACAGGAGCTGCTTCTGGAATTGGTGCTGCGCAAGCCCGAGCGTTTCTTGAACAAGATGCTTTTGTATTTGGATTAGATCAAAAGTTCGGTAAAATGGAAGAACTTTCTTTGCGATTTCCTGAAACTTTTGCCTACGCACTAGGTGATGTTCGACAAATGAAAGAACTCCAACAAGCGGTATCGAAATGCCAAAATCATTTTGGTGAAGTTACGATTTTACTGAATACAGCGGGGATATTGGATGCCTACAAACCCTTGATGGAAACTGACGAATCGCTGTGGGATCTTATTTATGAGACGAATGTGAAAAGCATGTATCAGCTGACAAAAATCATCCTTCCTGATATGATCCGCCAAAAAAGCGGAACGATCATCAATATGGCTTCGATTGCTGGCTTGATTGCTGGTGGAGGTGGGATCGCTTATACAAGCGCGAAACATGCGATTGTCGGATTTACCAAACAACTCGCTCTGGATTACGCAGGACAGGGTATCCGAGTAAAAGGAATTGCTCCAGGAGCCATCCAAACACCAATGAATGCGGCTGATTTTGAAGGGAAAGGTGAGATGGCAGAGTGGGTGGCAAATGAAACACCAGTCAAGCGATGGGCACAGCCGGAAGAAGTAGCTGAGCTGACGTTATTTCTTGCCTCTCCTCAAGCAAGCTACATACAAGGAACGATCATCCCAATCGACGGCGGATGGTTGTTAAAATAACCTTGTGTTTTTTTCAAGCTTCTGTATGATAAAACTAAAGAGAGAAACAACGGTTGATGATAAAAAAAGTCGATGACTGTTCCCGACATTCGATGCCGAACAGCCAGTTCAAAAAATTCTTTTTAACAGAATTAGGCAGAAGTCGCCCATCCTCTATAGGTGGGTGATGAATGCCGTTCGGTATGAGGGTTACCGTTGGTAACTCGAAGACCGACAACTAAGGCGTATTGCCTTTTTATTTTGTCCCATGTTACAATCAGTCTATACAAGAAATGAGTTGATATAACATGGAATTAGATACAAATAATCATTCAGTATTTCTTCTTTATTACCACCTTGTTTTAGTAACGAAATATCGTAGACAAGTGATTGATGATGAAATATCTGATTATGCCAAAACTACTTTTGAAAGAATTTCAGAATCGTATCACATTACTTTAGTGGAGTGGAATCATGATAAAGACCACGTTCATATTATGTTCAAAGCTCAACCTAAAACAGAATTGACAAAATTCATCAATGCCTATAAAAGTGCCAGCTCAAGATTGATAAAACGTGACTTTCCAAGAGTCAAACAATTTCTTTGGAAAGAAATGTTCTGGTCTAAAAGCTTTTGTCTTCTGACAACTGGTGGCGCACCAATTGATGTGATTAAGAAGTATATCCAAAATCAAGGAAACAATCATAAATAGAAAGTAGGTGAACTTTATGGAACAACTAAAAGCATACAAATTCAGAATCTATCCAACAGAGGAACAAGAAATCTTCTTTGCCAAATCTTTTGGTTGTGTCCGTAAGGTCTACAATCTAATGCTTGATGACCGAAAAAAGGCGTATGAAGAAGTTAAAAATGATTCTTCTAAAAAAATGACTTTTCCGACACCAGCTAAATACAAGAAAGAATTTCCGTTTTTGAAAGAAATTGATAGCCTTGCTTTAGCCAATGCCCAACTTAATTTAGATAAAGCATACAAGAATTTTTTTCGGGATAAATCCGTTGGATTTCCACGTTTCAAAAGTAAGAAAAATCCTGTTCAGAGTTATACAACGAATAATCAAAATGGTACAGTTGCTTTGATTGATAGTAAATTCATCAAAGTTCCTAAATTGAAGTCATTAGTAAGAATTAAGCTTCATAGACAACCAAAAGGGATTATCAAATCTGCTACAATATCACGTCATTCTAGCGGTAAATACTATATTTCTTTGTTGTGTAAAGAAGAAATTATCGAATTACCTAAAACTAATTCCACAATTGGTATTGACTTAGGTATTATGGACTTTGCGATTCTTTCTGATGGACAAAAAATTGATAATAATAAATTCACGTCCAAAATGGAAAAGAAACTAAAGCGTGAACAACGCAAATTGTCTAGGCGTGCTTTATTGGCTAAAAATAAAGGTACCAATCTATTTGAAGCTAAAAATTATCAAAAACAAAAACGCAAAGTAGCTAGATTGCATGAAAAAGTAATGAATCAACGTACTGATTTTCTGAATAAGTTGAGTACAGAAATGATCAAAAATCACGATATTATCTGTATTGAAGACTTAAACACAAAAGGTATGTTGCGAAATCATAAATTAGCTAAAAGTATTTCTGATGTTTCTTGGTCAAAGTTTGTGACTAAATTACAATACAAGGCTGACTGGTATGGACGAAAAATCATCAAAGTAGATAAATGGTTTCCGTCTAGTCAGATTTGTTCAGAGTGCGGACATAAAGATGGCAAGAAATCTCTTGAAATTCGAGAATGGACTTGTCCTGTTTGTCATACTCATCATGATCGTGATATCAATGCTAGTATCAATATTCTGACCGAAGGTCTAAGACTACATTCTATGGGATTGGCTTAGATCCAATCATCAAGAACCGTAGGAACTACGGGGATAGCTTGGTAAATAAGAGACACCGCTGTTAGTAAAGAAATACGCTATCAAGTATGCTCTATTCCCAAGAAGCTCCCACTTCAAGCGTTAAGAACCGTCAGGTTTAGCTAAGTGGTGAGTAGTTCACTAATCGTTAATATTCGAAACTAAGCGGCTTTTCACGACCTCTTGATATAAACGTTATTCAAAAGCTTGCAACTGCGGTAACAAGTCCAGCCAAATGAAAAATATAAGGAGCTATTTTTATTTGACCATTCTTATTACTTGTTGCAGGGCAGCTTTTTCACTACCTTCTGCGACACTTCAGTTGGAATTTTCTTCCCATCCTTTGGTCGCGGTCATTACCAAGATAAAATTATCTTGCAAAGGAGAAATAGAACATGGAAAAAAATAATACCCGTTCAGCCAAACGCTGGACAACGACAGATGTGACTCGGATGGCGCTAGTCACTGGTTTATATGTGGCAGTGACGCTGGTTTTGTCTGTCTTTAGCTTTGGAGTGATTCAGATTCGTCTCTCGGAGATGTTCAACTATCTGTCCTTGTATAACAAAAGATACATCGTCGCGGTAACAGCGGGAGTAGCTTTGGCTAATATTGCTTCTCCTCTTGGACTGATAGATGTTGTAGTAGGAAGCGTCAGCACGCTGCTTGTATTGCTTATCAACTATAAAATCACTAGTCGCATCAAAAACATGAAAATCAAAATGGCCGTGACAGCATGCGTATTTGCTTTTTCCATGTTTACAGTAGCTGGTCAGCTAACGATTTTATATCAACTACCTTTTTTCTTGAATTGGTGGGTGATTGCTTTAGGAGAATTGGCATCAATGATTGTCGGTGGGATAATTATTTATTGGATCGGTAAAAAAGTGGATTTGTCAAAATAAAGATCTGTTTAATTTAAAATAGGGCAGCATGGAAGAGACTGAATGTTGAGTCTTCTTCCATGCTGCTTTTTTGATTAATTTGTATGAAGAAATCGATTTAGCCGTTTTTTCATCAAGATACCGATATAAGCTGCTCCAGTTGCCTTGATTGCTTCCGGCAGTAAAAACGGCAGTAGTCCACTGGCAAATGCAGTTGTAAAAGTAAGATCACCACTTATTTTCAGCCAGATCGTTCCGCAGATCAATGCAGCAAGAGAGCCCATTAGATTGGCAAAGATTGCATATAAGTAATGAGCATCCGTTCTTTCGATCATCCAACCAGTTATCCACGTTTGTAAGAGAAATCCAATCAAATATCCGCCAGTTGGCCCAAATAAAACAGCTATACCTCCAGTCATCCCTGAAAATACAGGAAGACCAATCAAGCCAAGTAAAAGATAAACTCCAACAGATATCAATCCTAGTTTTCTTCCGAGAAAAGTTGCTGTTAATCCAATAGCAAATGTTTGCCCTGTCAAAGGAACCAAACCAAAAGGAATGGTCATCTGAGAAAGGACAGAAATAATCGCGGCAAATTCCGCAGCAAGTATCAATTCTTTCAATGTTCGGTTCATAACGCCCTCTTTTCGTTAACTTAATATTTTTATTTGGTTAACGAAATTGTAAAACAAAGTGATTACTTTGTAAATAGAAAATATAAAAAAAGACCAGCTATCCAATAGATAGCGGTCTTTTTCAAGAAAGCTTTTGAAATTATAAGCTTTGGTTGTAGTATTCAACGACAAGAGCTTCGTCGATTTCTGGATATAGTTCGTCACGTTCTGGTAAACGAGTCAATGAACCTTCCAATTTTTCAGCGTCAAAGCTTACGAATGCTGGGCGTCCAACAGTTGCTTCTACAGCTTCTTTTACTGTTACGATGTTTTGTGATTTTTCACGAACTGAGATCACTTGACCCACTTCTACGTGGTATGAAGGGATATCAACGCGTTTGCCATCAACTAAAATGTGACCATGGTTAACTAATTGACGTGCTTGACGACGAGTCGTTGCAAGTCCTAAACGGTAAACAACATTGTCTAAACGTTGTTCTAGTAAGATCATGAAGTTAACACCATGTTTACCTTCTTTGATTTTGCTAGCTTTTACGAACAAGTTACGGAATTGACGTTCGTTCATTCCGTACATGTGACGAAGTTTTTGTTTTTCAGTTAATTGCATGCCGTATTCTGATTGTTTGCCACGGCTGTTAGGTCCATGTTGACCTGGTGCGTAAGGGCGACGTGCTAATTCTTTTCCTGTGCCTGACAATGAGATGCCTAAGCGACGAGAAATTTTCCATGATGGTCCTGTATAACGAGACATTAAAATTTCCTCCAATGAATATAAGTTTTTGGAGTAAAATAATCCGTTGAAAAATTCATAATCATATAGTTTGTTCTTCAATCTTCACCTTTGCAGCCGCGGTTACACAATCGAACCCGAGACGGGGCAACAAACTAGGGATGAGTTATTATTTTTCTGCTGCATTATTTTACACAAACTACAGTATATGATAGATCATCCATGAATGTCAAGATAATTAGTACATAAAAACGCTTTACAAACCTAGGCTGTCTTTATAAAATGGGAGGGTATGTGCAAATGGAAAAAAGCGAAGGAAGTTTAAGGAGAAAATCAATGAATCCGGTATCACCATTATTTGAGAAAATCGATGCTTCAATTGAAAAGAAGGCGAATCTTTTTGAAAACAGCTTTTCACGTTACGCTGTTCGAGCGGTTCTCGCCTGTTTGTTTTTGACTTTAGGAACGGCTGTGGCATTTGCGATCGCGATGAAGGGGGAAGATATCGCGCATGGTCTAGGAAAGATTTTATACGCATTTATGTTCAGCTGGGGTCTGGTCATGATTCTATACATGAACGCCGAATTAGGAACATCGAATATGCTTTATATGACCGTGGGTGTTTTTCGGCAGAGACTTGCTTTAAGTAAGGCAGCCAAGATTCTATTTGCCTGTATTTTTTTCAATATGATTGGCGGTATATTATGTGGATTTCTAATTTCTATGACTACGCCATTTCAAGATTTAACGTTGGACAACTTTATGTTAGAATCAATAGCAGTAAAACTAGCAAAACCTGCAGCAACGATTTTGGTGGAAGGGATGTTTGCGAATATCGTTGTCAATACCGCTGTACTGATCAGCATGCGGATGAAAGAGGATGCCGGGAAAGTGATCACAGTCGTATTCATCATTTTCATTTTTGCTTTTTTAGGATATGAACACGTGATAGCGAATTTTCCTGCCTTTACGCTTGCTTACTTTGCTTCTCAAGGACAGATGGATGGAATGACAGTCAGCAATGTGTTACATAATTTGTTTTTTGCTTTGGCAGGAAATTATATTGGTGGCGGTTTAGTAATGGGACTGGGATATGCTTGGCTGAATCAGTCAAAATCATCCTATGTGGACTAAAAAGTCGTTCATTAAAGGGGAAGTGCCATGGAAGTTTTAGTTTTTCCAAAAAATGAGGAAAAAGCGTTACAAATGGAAAAGTACATGAAAAATCTTTTTTCCTTTGCTGGAGTACCTAAGCCGGAACGCGCTCTTTTACAACAACCGTTACTGGATGAGAGCAAAAATTTATCTATTTCTGAAGTTTTAGCTTTTGTTCATTATTATTATGAACAAATCGAAAGAGAGTATCAGTATGTAGCGATCGATTTAGTCCAGAAAAACATCAAACGGCTTACATTTGAAGACTTAGTCGTATTGTTGCCACTAGTTCAGAAAAAAGAATGGTGGGACAGCATCGACTCTTGGAGAAAAGTATACAGCACATGGTGTAAAGCCTACCCAGAGCAGCGTGAAGAAGTCTTTCAATTGTTTGAAAAAAAGGAAGATTTTTGGCTACGTCGAATAGCAATCACGTTGCAATTAGGTTATAAACAGCAAACAGACACAGGACTATTGATCCGAGCAATAGACGAAGATCGTCAAACAAAGGAATTCTTTATCCAAAAAGCAATTGGTTGGGCATTACGCGATTACAGTAAGACCGATGCCGATTGGGTAAAAAGACAGCTGACAACAGATTTGAGTAAGTTAGCTGTTCGAGAGGCAAGTAAGTATTTATAAGAAAGCGAGACGACAAGAGATGAGACGCAAATTATTTGCTTTTGATATTGATGGAACGTTGTTAGATTCAAACAAACAAGCTTTAGATAGCACGAGAGAAGCATTGGAAAAATTACGCAAAGCCGGTCATCTGGTCACGATTGCTACAGGGCGGAGCCGATTTCATGCGCAAGAGATCATTCGCGATCTTGATTTTACGAACTACATTTTATGTAATGGAGCGGCCGGTTTTTTAGACCATGAACAAGTATATAAGAATTTACTAGATCGCGACCAGTTGGATGCGTTCGTTCAAGAAGCGCATCATGAGCAGATCGATACAGCTTTTGTCAGCTTAGACAATATCAAGCGTTCTTCTTCCAATGATGTAACGGTGATGGAAGAAGCGATGCATTCTTTCGGTGCTGTCTTGCCTGAATTAGATCAGTTTTTTGCAGAGGAACAAGAAATATACCAAGCGTTAGCATTTTTCGATCAAACATATGATGGGAAGTTCTCTTCATATGATAAAATTCGATTTGTCCGCTGGCATGAGAACAGTGTAGATGTCGTACCTAAAAATGGTTCTAAAGCAGCGACAATTCTGCACTTAGCAGAACAAGTAGGCATCCCTCATAAAGACATCATCAGCTTTGGCGATGGACAAAACGACCGTGAAATGTTGCGCATGTCAGGAATTGGGATAGCTATGGGGAATGCTGTGCCAGAAGTACAAGCAGAAGCTAAGATGGTCACTGATACAAACGATCAGGATGGAATTTGGAAGGCATTGAAAGAGTTAAGCGTGATTTAAAAGAGGTTGTGAAAAAGCTGTTCTGCATCAAGTAATAAGCCCAGCCAAACAAAAATAGCTCCTCCTATTTTTCGTTTTTCTGGGCTTATTACCGCAGATGCAAGCTTTTGAACACCGTTTAAGGAAGAGGTCGTGACAGAAGTGGTCAGTTTCAAGAAATAAGAAGGGATTTACGAAAATTGCTTCTCAAATTTTTGTAAAATTACGGCTTATTTCTGAAGAAGTAGATGAAACAACGTTTATTCGGGAAATGGGACTGTGACAAGATGTTTGTCATAGTCCCATTTTTTTATTTTATTTTTCAAAACTAAGAAATACCAGGAAAGAGTTCCTTTTGTTTGACCTTTTCTTTCTTATTGAAAACAACTATAATATAGAGTGATGTTAAAAGAGAAGAGGAATTTAGTGTGCGGGTATTGTTTATTGGTGATGTAGTAGGTTCAATGGGACGAGAGATGATTACTGAATATCTTCCTAGATTGAAGAAGAAGTACCGTCCGCAAGTAACGATTGTAAATGGTGAGAATGCCGCTTCTGGACGTGGAATCACAGAAAAAATCTATAAAAAATTTTTGCAAGACGGCGTAGATGTCGTGACGATGGGGAATCATACGTGGGACAACCGCGGAATCTTTGAGTTTGTAAATGAAGCTAAAAAGATGGTTCGTCCGGCAAATTTTCCGGAAGGGACGCCTGGACAAGGGATGGTCTTTGTCAAAGTGAACCAAGTCGAACTGGCAGTGATCAACATGCAGGCTCGTTCTTTTATGGTGGACTTGGATGATCCTTTTCGTAAAATGAATAAGCTGGTAGAAGAAGCCAGAAAACGTACGCCGATCATTTTTGTAGATTTTCATGGAGAAACAACAAGTGAAAAACAAGCAATGGGCTGGTTTTTAGATGGGAAAGTTTCAGCAGTGGTCGGTACACATACACACGTTCAGACAAATGATGCGCGAATTTTGCCAAGAGGAACAGCGTATCTGACAGACGTTGGGATGACAGGTCCCTATGATGGTATTTTGGGTATGCGCAGAGAACCTGTAATCGAAAAGTTTCTGACCGCATTACCAAAACGTTTTGAAGTTGTGGAACAAGGCCGAGCGATTTTAAGCGGCTGTATCTTGGAATTGGATGATACGACAGGCCATGCAAAAGAGATCCAGCTGATTCAGATCAACGATGATCGACCGTTCATGGAGTAGAAAGAGAGGCAGTTTTTTGCAGCAGGAGCCGGAAATTCAAAAAGAAGTAAGGAAACTGACAAAACTTTTAAGAGAGAATGAAACGATCATTCGCTACAAAGAACTTGAAGAAAAGATCCAGCAAAACCAGTATTTAGCTGAGTTGAGAGAAAAAATCAAACAAGCGCAAAAAGATGCTGTTCATTTTGCCCACTATGACAAACCAGCAGCAGAACAAGAAGCAATCAAACAAGCGGATCAATTCATGCAAGAATTTGATCAGCATCCGCTTGTTGTAGCTTATAGAAAACAGCTGTTGGAAGCAGATGATCTGCTTCATCATTTAACAACTATGATACAAGAAGAAATCAATGGACAAATAGAGGAGGAAAAACATGCCTCAAAAAACTAAAAATACTCCTATGATGGAACAATATCTAAGCATCAAGGCCCAATACCAAGATGCTTTTTTGTTCTATCGTTTAGGAGACTTTTATGAACTATTTTACGAAGATGCGATCAAAGCGTCACAGCTTTTGGAATTAACGTTGACGAGCAGAAATCGAAATGCAGAAGAACCTATTCCTATGTGCGGTGTACCTCACCATGCAGCACAAGGATATATCGATGCCTTGATTGAAAAAGGCTATAAAGTAGCGATTTGCGAGCAGGTAGAAGATCCAAAGACGACTAAAGGGATGGTCAAGCGCGAAGTGATCCAGCTAGTCACTCCTGGTACAGTCATGGACAGCAAAGGATTGTCGGCAAAAGACAACAATTTTTTAACAGCTGTAGTTAGTCAAGGAAATGAATTTGGCTTTGCTTATGCCGATTTAAGTACGGGAGAATTGAAGACGGCTCGGTTGCATGATGAAGAAGCTGTTTTAAATGAAGCCTCTGCATTGCAGACAAAAGAACTCGTATTAGGCAGTGAGATCACTGATACCCTTCGTGAACAGCTAAGCGGGCGTTTAGGGCTAGTCTTTTCTCAACAAAATGAGATGGAAGAAAACGCGGAATTTAGCTTTTTGACAAGCGAACTAGTCGATCCGCTGGAAAAAGAAGCAACCGGCAAACTATTGACTTATTTATCGGTGACACAAAAGCGGAGTTTAGCTCATATCCAAAAAGCAGTAGAATACCAACCAGATCATTTTTTGAAAATGGATTATTATTCAAAATTCAACCTAGAATTAAGCCAATCTATTCGGACTGGGAAAAAGCACGGCACTCTTCTATGGTTGTTAGATGAAACAAAAACAGCAATGGGTGGCCGTTTACTAAAACAATGGCTAGACCGTCCGCTTATCCAGGCAAAACAAATTAAAGCAAGACAAGAAATGGTCGCTTCTTTGCTAGACAGCTATTTTGAACGTATCGATTTGCAGTCAGCATTAACGAAAGTCTATGATCTGGAACGCCTAGCAGGTCGAGTAGCTTTCGGTAATGTCAATGGGCGAGACTTGATCCAGCTGAAAACTTCTTTAGAACAAGTGCCAATGATCAGAGGGTTGATTGAAGGAATCGATCAAGGTCAATGGCAAAGTCTGCTTTCAGAAATGCAGCCGATGGACCATCTCGTCCAATTGATCGACCAAGCTATCCAAGATGATCCGCCGTTACAAATAACGGAAGGAAACATCATCAAAGATGGATTCAATGAGCAGCTCGATATGTACCGTTCTGCTATGAGAAACGGAAAGAAATGGTTGGCAGAACTTGAAGCAAAAGAGCGTCAAGAAACAGGAATCAAGAACTTAAAAATCGGATTTAACCGCGTTTTCGGTTATTATATAGAAATTACAAAAGCAAATCTTGGAAATGCAGAACTGGAGAAGTATGAACGAAAACAAACTTTAGCAAATGCAGAGCGTTTCATCACACCAGAACTAAAAGAATTGGAGACACAAATCCTCGAAGCAGAAGAAAAATCTGTTGATTTAGAATATCAGTTGTTTTTAGCTGTGAGAGAAGAAGTCAAAAAGGCTATCCAGCCGCTACAAGTACTTGCAAAAGCAATCAGCGCAGCAGATGTGCTACAAAGTTTTGCAACGATCAGCGAACGCTATCAGTATGTTCGGCCAGAACTTGTCAGTGACAAGCATCAGCTTCTGATCAAAGACGGACGACATCCTGTAGTAGAAAAAGTATTAGGACATCAGGAATATATCCCTAACAGCGTAGAAATGGCAGAAGACGAAATGATCTTGCTGATTACAGGACCGAATATGTCTGGTAAAAGTACGTATATGCGACAGTTGGCATTAACTGTTCTGATGGCGCAAATGGGCTGTTTCGTTCCGGCAAAACAAGCAGTTTTACCTATTTTTGATTGGATTTTTACCCGAATCGGTGCAAGTGACGACTTAATCGCTGGACAAAGTACTTTTATGGTAGAAATGATGGAAGCCAATCAAGCCCTGCGTTATGCTACGCCAAACAGTTTGATTTTGTTTGACGAACTCGGGCGAGGAACAGCAACATATGACGGAATGGCATTGGCCCAAGCAATCATCGAGTATATCCATCGTCATGTACAAGCAAAAACACTCTTTTCTACCCATTATCATGAACTGACGGTACTTGAGAAAGAACTTCCGCAGCTTAAAAATGTCCATGTTGGAGCCGTTGAAAAAGACGGAGAAGTTGTCTTCTTGCATAAAATGATGGATGGACCTGCGGATAAAAGCTATGGCATACATGTGGCAAAGATCGCAGGATTGCCTTCCAATCTACTAGAACGAGCAGCAGATATCCTGCATACGCTAGAAAATGGTGATAACGGACACCATACTGTTCCAGCTGAAGTAGAAGAGAAAACTAAAACAGCCAAACAGGAGCAAATAAAACCACCTGCAGAAAAAGTAAATCAAGACCATATACAAGACCGTGTAAAAGAAGAAAACCAACAGCTTTCTTTATTCAGTGAATTATCCGAAAATGAAACAGAAGTCATTGAATCACTGAAGCAAATAAATTTACTAGAAATGACGCCAATGGATGCACTAAACACATTATATGAATTACAAAAACAACTGTAGGAAGAAGGCGGATATCGATGGCCAAAATCCAAGAATTATCTGAACGTTTAGCTAATCAGATCGCTGCGGGAGAAGTAGTGGAGCGACCAGCTTCCGTTGTGAAAGAATTAGTGGAAAATGCAATTGACGCCGGCAGTACTCAGATTGATATCTTAGTTGAAGAAGCGGGACTGCGGACGATCCAAGTGATTGATAACGGAGAAGGCATTTTGGCAGACGACGTAGAGAATGCCTTCAAGCGGCATGCGACAAGTAAGATCCATAATCGCGACGATCTTTTCCGCATACGAACGCTTGGATTTCGCGGGGAAGCTTTGCCAAGTATTGCCTCGGTTTCTGAAATGACTCTGGAAACGGCAAATCAGGAAGAAAAACAAGGCACCTATCTGTCGCTGAAAGGCGGAGAAGTTATTGAGCATCGACCAGCACCACTGCGTCAAGGAACGAAGATTACCGTCAGCAATCTGTTTTTCAATACGCCAGCCCGCTTGAAATACGTGAAAACACTGCACACAGAATTAGCGAACATCGGGGACATCGTCAATCGACTGGCATTGAGTCATCCATCGATTGCTTTTCGTTTAGTACATGATGGAAACAAAATGCTGGCAACTGCTGGAAATGGCGATCTGAAACAAACAATTGCGGGAATCTACGGATTATCTACCGCAAAAAAAATGCTGAAAATCGAAGGAAAAGATCTAGATTTTGAGTTATTTGGCTATGTTTCATTGCCTGAGGTGACTCGTGCCAGTAGGAATTACTTATCGACGATCATCAATGGACGTTTTATCAAGAACTTTTCCTTGAATAAAGCAATCGTTGCAGGTTATGGGTCAAAATTAATGGTCGGTCGTTTCCCTATTGCTGTATTGGAAATCAAAATGGACCCGCTTTTAGTAGATGTAAATGTTCATCCTACGAAGCAGGAAGTCCGGCTGTCGAAGGAAAAAGAACTAACAGAGCTAATTAGTAACGCCATTCAAAAAGCATTGTCTCAAGAAAATCTGATTCCAAGTGCAGCGGATAATCTACGGTTTAAGAAAAAAGTACCCGATCAGCCTAAAACAGAACAAATCGAAATCGATTTGTCCTACGCTTTTGAAGAAGAAAAACCTAAAAAGCCAAGTAGTTTGAATTTTGACCGAGAGACAGGAACCTTTTTTGTAGAAGAACCAAAGAACACATTTGTTGACAGGATTGTTGATAAGTCTGTGGAAAATGTTGAAAACTTTTCTGGTTTTTCTGAAGAAAACACCAGTTATCCAGAAAAAACAGCGAAAACGGTGGATAAGCTTGGTGAAAATGTTGATAACTTTGTAGAAAAAACAGTGGAAAAATCTGAAAAGAAAGAATTTCCCATTGTGGATAACATGGAGAAAACAAATGAAGAACAAGCAGATAAATCCGTAGAAGAGGATGAAAAGATTTACGAGGAAGAATTGACACTCCACCCTGAATTTGATTTCACTCAAGGAAACGACAAAACATTAGAACAAGCGATCAAGAAACTAGAAACGGAAAAACCAGTTCAACGTTTTCCTCAATTGGAATATTTTGGACAGATGCACGGAACGTATCTTTTTGCCCAAAGTAGCGACGGATTGTACATCATCGATCAGCATGCTGCCCAAGAGCGCATTAAGTATGAATATTTCCGGGAAAAAATTGGGGAAGTATCTGATGATCTGCAAGAATTGCTTGTTCCATTTGTGTTAGACTATCCAAACAGTGATGCTTTGAAATTAAAAGAGCAAAAACACTTGCTAGAAGATGCAGGGATTTATTTAGAAGAATTTGGTCAAAACAGCTTTATTGTACGGGCCCATCCTACTTGGTATCCCAATGGAGAAGAAGAATCGATTATTCGGGAGATGATCGATATGCTGCTGACAACTGGAAGTGTGAGTGTAAAAAAATTCCGTGAAGCAACAGCAATCATGATGAGTTGCAAACGATCGATTAAAGCCAACCATTATTTGAATGAAGCACAAGCACGTGTGCTGCTGAAGGATCTGGCACGATGCGAAAATCCTTTCAATTGTCCCCATGGCCGTCCAGTATTGATTCACTTTACCAATTCGGATATGGAAAGGATGTTCAAACGAATCCAAGACCCGCATTAAGTCAAAGAGAAGAGGGAAAACATGAAGATTGTATTAGCATCCCAATCACCAAGAAGAAAAGAGTTATTGGCTCATATCGTTTCAGAATTCGAGATTGAACCTGCTGATATCGATGAAACGCCATTTCCAGACGAACAGCCCGTCGATTATGTTCGTAGAATGGCTGAAGAAAAAGCACGAACTGTCTGGGAACAAGATGAAAAAGAAGACCATTTAGTGATTGCCAGTGACACGACTGTTGTTCTCAATCAAGAGATCATGGGTAAACCAGAAGATCTGGCTGAGGCTGAATTCATGCTGAAAAAACTAAGCGGGGAAACACATACTGTATATACAGCTGTTGTTTTAAAAACAAAGGAACGAGAAGAACGGATACTAGCAGAAGCACATGTCACTTTTTATCCTTTGACAGACGAAGAGATCAAACGCTACTTGGAGACGGGGGATTATGCGGATAAGGCAGGGGCATACGGCATCCAAAATGCTGCGAGTGTATTCGTCAAAGAAATTTCTGGAGATTATTACAGTATCGTAGGATTTCCGATTGGTGCTGTCAATCAGGCACTGAAAACATTCATTTAAACAAAAAAGCGGACTATCTGATTTTCGATTGAAAATCCATGATAGCCCGTTTTTTTTATTGAAAAGATTACTTATCTACTCTGACTAAGATTTTACTTCAGCTTTACCGACTGCTTCGCCCGGGCGAACAAGTCCTGATTGGTCAAGAGAAAGCCCTGCAACTTTTTCATTATTGGTCAAAGCAACAATAATGTCAGTTTTCTTGCCAGCTTGTTCTATTTCTGGCAAATCCATTTCAGCAATCAGGGTCTCTGGTGTGACAAGGTCTCCTTCTTTCACGAATACATTGAAAGGAACACCCTTTAGTTCAACAGTATCTAATCCCATGTGAACAAGTACTTCCAGCCCCTCATTAGAAAGAATACCAATGGCATGTTTTGTTTCAAAGACACTCGTCACTTTACCGTTTACTGGTGCATAGACTTTGCCGTTTGACGGTTCGACAGCATAACCGTCACCCATCATTTTTTGTGAGAAAACTGGGTCATTTACTTCCGTTATTTCTTTGATGGTCCCTGCAGCGACTGCGAATAATGGTTCTTTTGTTGCAACTGCCGTACCAGTTGCTGAAACAGGTTCGAAAGACTGTGGCGTTGCTGTTGCGCCATTTGCTGTTTGAAGTTGTACATCAGCAGCATTTTCAGGAACAGCAGGATCAATCTTATTCAAAATTCCCTGACGTCTAAAGATGATCGTCAAACCAAATGGAATGATGACAGCAATGATCATTGCGATGATGAAAGGTACCCATGTTTCTGCTTGGATAGCTAGTATTCCTGGCAAACCACCTACTCCGATCGCGTTAGCTCGAACACCCATCAAGTTAGCAAACATGCCAGCTAATCCAGAGCCGACCATTGCAGCGACGAAAGGATAGACGTATTTCAAATTGATTCCGAACATAGCAGGTTCAGTTACGCCTAAGTAACAAGAAATCATTGCTGGAATCGAGATTTGTTCTTCTTTTTTATTCCCACGATGTAAGAAGATGATGGCTAAGACTGCAGAGCCTTGGGCGATATTTGATAAAGCAATCATCGGCCATAAATTCGTTGATCCGAAATCTGCAATCAGCTGCATATCGATGGCATTGGTCATATGGTGGAGACCAGTAATCACTAAAGGAGCATACAGGAATCCGAATACGGCACTAAACAACCAGCTGATAGAAGACGTCAATCCAGTATTTACGATATTTGAGATCCAGCTTCCGACTGTCCAGCCGATAGGACCTAAAATAACGTGTGCAGCTAAAACAGTTGGTAACAATGAAAACAATGGAACAAAAATCATCGAGATCGACTGAGGGATATACTTGCGGAAGAAGATTTCTAGATACGCTAACATAAACCCTGCCAGCATGGCTGGAATAACTTGCGCTTGATAACCAATCATCTGGACTTGAGCAAAACCAAAATCCCAAAATGGAATATCTGCTGCGGCTGTGGAAGCTACACTATAAGCATTTAATAATTGCGGAGAAACTAACGTAATTCCTAAAACGATTCCTAATATTTGTGTAGTACCCATCTTTTTTGCAATACTCCAAGTGATACCTACTGGAAGAAAATGGAAAATTGCTTCACCCGGTAACCACAAAAAGGCATTGACACCATTCCAAAACTTTGAGTGTTCAACGATTGTTCCACCAAGACTTTCAAACTGGATACCTTCAAGTACATTTCTGAATCCAAGGATCAATCCACCGACAATGATTGCAGGAATCAGTGGTGTAAAGATTTCTGCTAAAACGGCAATAGCACGTTGAACGGGATGAAGGTTTTGTTTTGCAGCTGCTTTTCCTTGTTCTTTGGAAACCCCTTCAACTCCAGATACTGCAACGAAGTCGTTATAAAAAGTAGAAACATCGTTTCCTATGATGACTTGGAACTGTCCTGCATTCGTGAACATCCCTTTTACGCTAGGTATATCTTCGATCGCTTTTTCGTCCGCTTTTCCTGGATCATTCAGGACAAAACGCATACGAGTCGCACAATGACTAACTGCAGCAATATTTTCTTTTCCGCCGATATCATGTAACAGCTTCTCGGCATCTGCTTGATATTTTGCCATATCAATAAACCCCTTTCTCTTAACTTGTCTATGCAAGTTGTTTCTTCATTTACTATACTTTTTTTCGGAGAGAATTGCAAGCGTTTTATTAAAAAGTACGAGAGAAAATGATATCGTTTTAAAAAGCTTAAAATACCTGAATAATTCATAGCTCTAAATTTAAGCTATTTTTTTGAACAAAGTGCCTACATTTAAATTAGGCAGATACATTCTTCCAAAATAATGTGTTTTCGAACAGGATATATACGGAAGAAGGCTATAATAAAAATTATTTGTCTATTTAAGGGCAGACTGACCCCTTGGAAAAATAGGTTAAAAATTTTTACGATAACTAGCCTAAATCCATTGCCTAGATCGCCGTAGGCGTTCAAAAACCTTATAAAATTCAGTTTGATACACATGATAACTCGACAGTTTGAGATAGACTTGTCTACCTGTTTTAACGAGTTTTCCGGCAACTTTAAGCAATGTCAATCGTATAGAATGAATCGTCATCCCCCGATTCACTTGTTCAAATCCAATGGTCTTTAAAAAATTGACGAGGTTGTAAGCCAGGACACTGATCATCATTCTGACATGATTTTCCAGGAAACGCGGACTATCTGTTTTGTCAAAATAAAAGCCTGATTTCGCTTCTTTGATGAAATTTTCCATTGTTCCACGCTTGCCGTAAAGAGAGAATATGACTTCAGGCGAGACATTATCGGATAGATTCGTCACAATGAATGCGTGGTGAAAAAGAAGCTCTCCTGCTTCACGGATTGATCGAATACAAACGCGACGGGGTTTTGACCAGGATTGTGCTTGATAAGGGAGTGAAAAATACTGTATTTCTCGGTCTTCCCATTTTTTATTATCCCCATAAAGAACAGAGTGTTCAGCTAACTGACTTAACCTCCGATTGCTCTTTAATCGGATAACGTACTGGCTTTCAGTTGCTTCACAAGATTCATACACCTCTGGTGTGGCGAAGCCGCTGTCACCCCGAACCAATATCTCGGTATGAGGTAACGTGCTCTTGTAGTGGTGTAACAGCGGGTCGATAAAGGCTTTTACCCCTTTAGACGTGTACTGATTGCCTGAACGCAGTTCAGCTTTTAGGAAATCTCCGGTCAATCCGTCAAATGCAACTAATGGGTGATAGCCGTAGGTTTGATAATGGGCATTATAATCTGTTTGTTCTTGGCGTCCAAAGGTATCCAAATGTGTGGAATCGACATCAATGATTAACTCGGTGTCATTGCGAATCAAACGCGCTTTATCAATCAGCGACTGATTTAATGCTTGGAGTTGATCCATGTTCTCCTCGGTGAAACGATCTAAAAACCGTGAGATTGACGATTGTGAGGCCAACTCTTTTTTACCGAGTACAGCTTGAAAGACTGGATCCTGTCTTAATAGATTAGCTGATGAGTCTGCCGAGTACCCAGCAATTAACTGCATAATGAGTTGTTCTAATATCGCTAAGTTATCATGTGTGAAGTAAACACGTTTGTCTTTAATATGGAGCCACTGTTTAGCTACGTGTGAAAAGTCGAAGGTATTCATCACCTCTTTAACTAAGACCAAACCCGAATCACTCGATAAGCGACCACCTGTATGTGAAATAGTCAAATTTGAATTGAATTTTACCTGGTTTTTGTGTAAGCTAGTCATGAGAAGAACTCCTTTCTTATGGTTGGTTTCGACACCTTTACCATATCAGAATGGGGTTCTTTTTGCATCACTTAACAGGTGAAAATGAAAAAGTAAATGAAGACTGCTGTTAGGCAGTTTCAGACGGTTTGAAGTCAAAGTATGAATTATTCAGGAAATAAGCTTTTCTTAAAAATAGGAACATTGAAATACAAAAAGAGCTGTAGTATAGTGAAGAAATGATGGAAGAACGAGTGAGGGAAAAAACATGAATAAGTTCAATGAAATTTTTTTAGATTTGGAACAGAAAATTTTAGCGAAAGAATATCCTCCGCATTCGCTTTTACCCAGTGAGAACCAATTGATCAAAATTTATGGTGTTTCACGAGAAACAATTAGAAAAGCGCTGAATCTTTTGACTACGGAAGGTTATATTCAAAAAAAACAAGGAAAAGGTTCGATCGTACTGGATCGGAATCGCTTCGACTTTCCTATTTCTGGATTGACTAGCTATAAAGAGCTACAGGAGACCCAACGTATTCCAAGTGAAACGATCATCCATACGTTAGAAGAAACAGAAGTGACAAAAGCATTGAACGAGATCACTGGCTGGGAGATCGGTGCGCCTGTTTGGCATTTGATACGCGAAAGAAAAATCAATGGCGAAGTAGTTATATTAGACACCGATTATCTATTAAAGGAAATCGTTCCTATTTTAACTCCAGCACAAGCACAAGGATCGATCTATGAATATTTTGAAAATGAGCTTTCTTTGACGATTGCTTACGCGCAAAAGGAGATCACAGTAGAAGAAGTAACGGAAATCATGAAAACAGCGATGGATCTTCACGATGACACTTATGCAGTAGTAGTCAGAAGCCTCGTTCATCTGGAAGATACCCGCTGTTTCGAGTATTCTGAGTCGGTTCACCGATTAGATAAATTCCGTTTCGTTGAGTTTGCCCGACGCCGAAAAGTGTAAATAGTTCAAAAGAAAGCAAATTGTTGGCATCTGTCCACTTTGGCGCTATGATAGGATCACAAAGGGGGCATTTTTAATGGATAAACCAATAAGACCAGAAAAAGAAGAACTGAAAGAAAAGTTATCACCCATGGCTTATGCAGTCACACAAGAAAATGCAACAGAACGACCATTTAGCGGGAAATATGATGATTTTTACGAAAAGGGGATCTATGTAGATATCGTCAGCGGTGAACCGTTATTCAGCTCTGCAGAAAAATATGATGCAGGTTGTGGCTGGCCATCATTCAGCAAACCAATAACGAAAAGACAAGTGCGCGAAAAAGCCGATTTTTCTCATGGCATGCATCGAATAGAAGTTCGAAGCAAAGAAGCAGATTCTCATCTCGGACATGTGTTTACCGATGGACCAGTAGGTCAAGGTGGTCTACGTTACTGCATCAATTCTGCCTCACTGAAATTCATTCCATATGAAAAGATGGATGAATTAGGTTATGGGGAATTCAAATCACTTGTAGAATAATGGAAATACACAAAGAGCGGTACAATACGGGGATTTACTCGATCGTCCGCTCTTTTTTTATTCAAGCGATTGCTATTTGAAAGAAACGCTCCCCAGACTCCTTTTTTCACAAGGTGAAATGTGCTACAATAAAGGGAACGTATGTGTGCAAAAGAAAGAGGACTAGAATATGTATGAATATCTGACAGGTGTGGTTACCTTTATCAACCCCTATTACATAGTAGTAGAAACCAATAGTATCGGCTACCAAATCGCACTAGGAAATCCTTACCGCTACAGTAGCAAACTAAATCAAAAAATAAAAATTTATGTCCATCAGGTGATACGTGAAGATGCGCATCTTCTGTATGGATTTGATTCGCTAGAAGAAAAGCAACTGTTTTTGCGATTAGTAAGTGTTTCAGGAATCGGTCCGAAAAGTGCCCTTGCAATCATGGCAAGCGAAGACCACTCCGGTTTGATTCAAGCAGTAGAATCCAGTGATGTCACTTATTTGACGAAATTTCCAGGAGTAGGGAAGAAGACAGCACAACAAATGATCTTGGATCTAAAAGGAAAATTCGGTGAGCTGAGTATCGATACACCTTTTAGTCTATTTGATGAAGCAAACACAAAAGACGCTACAGCTCTATCTGAAGCAATGGAAGCTCTCTCGGCTCTTGGTTACAGTGATCGAGAAATCAAACGTGTAGAAAAACAATTAAAAGAAGTCGATAATCAGACAACGGATGAGTATCTACGCCAAGCACTCAAGCTAATGATGAAAAAATAAGGAGGAGACCAAATGACAGATGAATACTTGTTATCACCAGAATCTGGCGAAAATGAACTGAGTTTGGAAAAATCTCTTCGACCACAGCTGCTTTCTCAATATATCGGACAGAGAAAAGTCAAACAAGAACTTCAGATTTACATCGAAGCTGCCAGAAATCGGGAAGAACCTTTAGATCATGTTCTGTTGTACGGGCCTCCTGGATTAGGAAAAACGACGATGGCCATGGTCATTGCTAATGAGATGACCGTAAATATTCGTACGACGAGTGGCCCTGCTATCGAACGTCCGGGTGACTTAGTAGCAATCTTGAATGAACTGGAAGCAGGGGATGTCCTGTTTATCGATGAGATCCATCGATTACCTAGAGTGGTAGAAGAGATGCTTTATTCAGCTATGGAAGATTTCTATGTAGATATCATGGTAGGACAAGGGCCAACCGCACATCCGGTTCATTTCCCTCTTCCTCCCTTTACTTTGATTGGCGCGACGACACGGGCAGGTATGCTTTCTGCACCTTTACGAGATCGATTTGGCATCATTTCTCATATGGAATATTATGACGAACAGGATCTGCAGGAGATCGTTTTACGTTCTTCGGATATTTTTCAAACAGAGATCATTGAAGAAGGGGCATTGGAAATTGCTCGCCGATCACGAGGAACGCCTAGAATTGCTAATCGCTTGCTCAAACGGGTTCGTGATTTTGCGCAAGTCCAAGGAGACGGGAAAATCGATCGTCCTATAGCGGATCAGGCACTTACTTTGCTACAGGTCGATCAGGCTGGATTGGATTATGTTGACCAGAAATTGTTGCGAACAATGATCGAGTTATATGGCGGCGGACCAGTAGGGTTAAGTACGCTTTCAGTAAACATAGGAGAAGAGCGTGAGACGGTAGAAGATATGTATGAACCGTATCTGATCCAAAAAGGATTTTTAAAGCGTACACCTAGAGGGCGAATTGCTACTGCTTATGCCTATGAACATTTTGGTTACGACTATCATATATGATTTTTGCTTTTAGATTGGAGGAAAATGAATGAGTGATACAACACGTACGAAACAATTGATCAAAAACGTATTGATTGATTTGTGCCAAACGCAATCTTTTCGAAAAATCAGCGTCCAAAAAATCGCAAATGAAGCAAAAATCAATCGACAAACATTTTATTATCATTTTACAGATAAATACGATTTGCTTCGTTGGGTCTATTGTGAGGATGCATTGCATTATTTAGATCCACAATGTCTTTCACTTGATAATTGGGAAGAGCAAGCATTGAAAATGCTGAAAGCAATTGCTGAGAAGAAAGAATTTTATGCAAATACTGTGCTTTCTGACCCAGAAATTTTACAAAAAGAGTTTTCTCAACTGATCCAAAAATCATTTATCAAGATTTTTGAACAAATGGATGAAGAAAGACAACTTTCTGCAAGAGACAAACTATTTTATGCTCGTTTTTTTTCTTACGGTTGCAGTGGTGTATTAGTCAATTGGATCACGAATGAATATGAAGAAACACCGATGGAAATCGCTATGCAGCTTTTCCGTTTAGCCAAGGATACGGAATTATATTCTTATCGTCTTTATGCAAAAGAAGAGTTGGAAGAACAGTAATAGAAAAATTTTTTGTTGGAAAAGCAATGATCGCTAAAAGGAGATGGGGAAATGACAAAAATTTTATTTGTTTGTTTGGGAAATATTTGCCGTTCACCGATGGCAGAAGGCTTGCTGAGAAAACGAATAGCATTAGAAGGAAGGGAAGCAGAATTTTTTGTGGATTCTGCTGCTACAAGCACGTATGAAGTTGGAAAGACACCGCACCCTGGAACGAAAAAAATATTAAACCAAGAAAAAGTAGATATGACGAATATGGTTGCTCGGCAAATCACACCCCACGATTTTGAAACTTTTGATTGGATCATTGGCATGGATCAAGAAAATGTAGAAGAACTGAAACGAAGAGCACCACGCTCAGCGCAGGGGAAAATCCATTTGTTTTTAAGTAGCATTCCTGGAAAAGAAAAAGAAAATGTTCCCGACCCATACTATACCAATAACTTTGATGAGACATATCACTTGATCACAGAAGGCCTGAATCATTGGTGGAATATTTGGATTGACGAAAATAAAATAACGAACAATTTGTAAAGTTAACGCTTTCTTTTTAAGGCGATGTTAGAGCATTTCCTTGTTTTTTTGTAAAATGTTAGGTAAAATAAAATTAATTAAGTAACACTTTCTTAGCTAAAGGAGGAGTGCATTCGATGAACGAAGAGACAGTATCACCAATGAAGAAGCTTACGAAGTTAGTTACTCATACTTCGTATCAACTTTTTGATTCTTTTGTAAATGACACTGAAGAACATGCTAAGAATGTACGATTGCAAGGAAAGTTTATTCTTGAGCTGAAAAAAGCTGCGACTGAACATAGTTTAGTTATCTTACAAGTAAGAGCGAATCGTTTGAGTAGCAAGTATGAAACAATCTCAGGTTGGGTGGCGACAAAAACGGTCGAAAAAGACCGAGTAATGATCCGCCTACAAAACGAAGAGCAGCAGATCCGCATGGTTCCCGTAGAACAAATTGAAAAAATAACAATCCTTTCGCCAGCAGGAGAACAGGAACGGTTATCAAAATAATGTATACCAGATAGAAAAGCACGTATGAGCTTGTACCATCAATCATTACTAATCAAAAATAACCGAATGCTTTAAACGGATATCGGTAAAACGGAGCGTTTTAAGATGAGTATCACAGCATGACAGCATTCGGTTGATTAGTTGAATCGATTGTATGGGACAAGTTTTTTTGATAAAAAAAGGTCCTGCTAGCCGGGGAGCTAGCAGGATAAGGAGTTAAAAATGAAAAAGTGTTGTTAGGGTTGTTTGTTGGTATGCTTATATAATAGTCATTAGTTGTGAATATTTTGTGACGAAAGTTTTCGAAAGTTGTTAAGTTTTTTTGCGAAAACTATTTTTATATCACGCGAATTGTAAAATTAAGTTAGAAAAATAAAAAGGCATTTATGGTACACTCAAATTGTATTTCCGACGAAAGAAAACAAAGGAGTGTAACCATAAATGACCTACAAACATCTTACCATAGACGAACTGACAATGATAGAATCATATTATCTTCAACATAATAAGCCGGTTGAAATCGCTAACCGAATGGGACGTGCTATACAAACTATTTATAATGTAGTCAATAAGTTCAAGCAAGGCAAGACTGCTCTTGATTATTGGCACCAGTATAAAGAAAATAAGAAAAAATGTGGTAGAAAAGTCATTCAATTACCTGCTCATGAAGTAGATTACATTAAAGAGAAAGTCACTCTTGGTTGGACGCCTGACGTCATTATCGGGCGAAAAGAAAGGCCTGTTTCATGCGGTATGAGAACACTTTATCGTTTATTTTCTAAAGGAATATTTGATATTGACACACTACCGATGAAAGGTAAAAGAAAACCCAATGGCCATCAGGAAAAACGGGGAAAACAACAGTATCAGCGCTCAATCCATGATCGACCTGATAATTATCCTAATTTCAATTCTGAGTTTGGTCACCTTGAAGGTGATACGATCGTTGGCATTCATCATAAAAGTGCCGTCATTACTTTAGTTGAAAGATTATCTAAAGTCATTATCACGATTAAACCCAACGGCCGTAAGGCATTAGATATTGAAACTGCCCTTAATCAATGGTTTTCTCGCTTCCCTAAAAACTTCTTTAAATCTATTACGTTTGACTGTGGAAAAGAATTTTCTAACTGGAAAGCCATTAGTAACCAACATGATATTGATATATATTTTGCGGACCCTGGAACACCTTCTCAACGCCCATTAAACGAGAATTCTAACGGGATTCTGCGTCGTAATGGACTGCCGAAATCAATGGATTTTAGAGAAGTGAATCAGACATTTATTTCCAGTGTCAGCAATCAACGTAATCATATTCCAAGAAAATCATTGAATTACAGAACACCAATCGAAATATTTTTGAGCTATGTACAAGAAGCATTTTATTCTAGCTTAATTTGACAAATCATATCATATATATGTCTAAAATCTATATTATATTATTTGTCAAATTAAGCGAGACAAAACTTTCCATTTACGTAACTCAAAAAAACTTCTAATGGTGTTTGGTAATTTAGTGATTTTCTAGGGATATGGTTTCTTTTGGACGCAACGGATGAGATGAATCCTTGATTGACTTGGTTGAAGTCCATTTCTTTTGGTAGTCCATCTTTTCGGAGGAGTCCGTTTGAATGTTCATTTAATCCCCGTTGGGAAGGCGTTCCTGGGTCTGCGAAATAAATATCAATATCATTCGTATTACTAATACTTTTCCAATTAGAGAATTCTTTTCCACAATCAAAGGTAATTGATTTGAAAAGATTTTTGGGTACGGATTGAAGCCATTCATTAATCGAATTTTCAATATCAACTGCCTTACGGCCTTCTGGTTTCAAGACGATAATGGCTTTTGAAAGTCGCTCAACGAGTGTGATGACGGCACTTTTATGGTGGATGCCGACAATCGTATCATCCTCTAAATGTCCAAATTCTTCTTCGAAAACGACATAATCTTTTTTACGTTCAGAAATATTTCTTTTGAATGCCTGTTTTCCACGTTTTTCCTTATAACCATTTGGTTTTCGTTTTCCTTGCATCGGTAAATGTAAAACATTGAATTCTCCCGTCTTAAACCGGCGATAGAGGGTACTTACTGAACAAGAGAAGGTTCGCTCTGCACGGCCAATAATGACGTCTGGGGTCCAACCTTCAGTTGATCTTTTTGCAATGTATTCTTTTTCCTCAGCAGGAAAAATGATTTCGGTTCTCCCACAACGTCGCTTATTTTCTTTGTATTGTTCAAAGTATTCAAGTGCTGTTCCACCACATTTGAGAAAGTTATAGACATTGTAAATTGTTTGGCGTCCACGTTTAAGCTGCTTCGCAACGATAGCAACCGGAGTTTCTTGATGAAAATATGCTTCTATCATTACAAGCTCGTTTGGTGTAAGATGGGTATAAGTCATTTATGTTCACTCTCCTTGTATGCTTTAGCGGGTATTACAATTTGAGTGTAACATAAATGGCTTTTTTATTTGTCTCGCTTAATTATACAAACGGCGTTATAAAAGAAATGTTGTTTGATCAGCTTCTCTTCGGTATTAGTTCAAAACAAAACGGCAAAGTATATGGAGCTACTTTGCCGTTTTGTTTCTCTAATACTCAGGTCAGTTTATAGACGCTCAATAAACGGTGTTCAAGAGACAGCCTATCGGCAATAAGGCACAATTTTGTAAAATATGAGAAGCTATTTTTCAAAATTACTTTTTATTGCTCAAGGCTGAACGTCTCTTTCACAACCTCTTTTATCAATCTGCTACTTCTTCTTTCTTAGCGAAACTCCAAATCAGTCCGATAACAAAACCGATAACTGCTGGTACGATCCACCCCATCCCCAATTTGAAAAACGGCAAGTAGCTTTCCGCAACATGTAAAAGATTTTGAACAATAGGTGTTTGTTTGATAGTTTCTGGGCAAGCGTTCAACCCATCAAAAATCGAAGCAATCAATGTAAAATAAGTAGTCATTCGATAAACAGCCGTACGCTGCTTAAACAAAGGACCAACTAACACTAGTAAAATCAGTGTCATTGCTAATGGATAGATGAACATCAAAACAGGCAACGAAAATTGAATGATATTCGTCAAGCCTACGTTTGCAGCTAAACAAGGAAGGATACTAGCAAGTGCAACAAAGAATGCGTAATTTCTTTGCGGAAACAAATCTGTGAATGTTTCTGCAAAAGCTGTAATCAAACCAATACCGGTCTTCAAACAAGCTAATATAACGATAAATGCTAATAAGATACTGCCATAAGTACCTAAATAATGATCAGCAATCTGAGCCAGCGTGATCCCGCCATTTTCACTTAGAGCAAAGCTACCTAAGCTCATAGCACCTAAATAAGCGAGCAAAGTATAAATGATTCCCATCAATATAATGCTGATCGCACCAGATTTGATCGTGTCTTTAGCGATTTCAGCAGGTTTTGTTACACCCATGTTTTGGATTGTTGTGACAATGATGATCCCAAATGCTAAAGCAGCAAGCGCATCTAATGTGTTATATCCTTGAGTAAACCCTGTGAAAAAAGCATGCTCTTGATAATTTGGCTGAATAGGCGCTTGATTTACAGAACCTAGTGGATTCAAAAAAGCAAGGAGAAGCAAAGCACCTAATAAAACCAAAAATGCAGGATTCAGGAACTTTCCAACATAATCTAATATCTTTGTCGGTTTTCTTGAAAACCACCAAGCCAGCACAAAAAATACAATACTGAAAATTGCTAGATATAGCGTCTGTCTGCTAGGATCGATAAATGGTGCTAAACCAATCTCGAAAGATGTGGTTGCAAGGCGAGGTAAAGCAAAAAACGGTCCGATAACTAAGTAAAGCAAGATGGTAAAAACCATCGCATATGTTTGATTTATCCGTTTTGCTAATTCATATACACCTGAGCTTTTCGATACACCAATGGCAATCACCCCTAAGAAGGGAAGACCGATACCGGTAACCAAGAAACCTAGATTCGCCCAAAAGGTAGCAGCGCCTGCTTCTTGACCCAAATGAACGGGAAAGATAAGATTTCCAGCACCAAAAAATAGACCGAAAAGCATGGAGCCTATAAAAAGATAGTCTTTAAATGATAATTTTTTTGTCATACATAACTCCTTTACGGTTTTTTTAAAAGTAACAAAATTTCGAAAAATATGCAACAATTTTCAGAAAATTTCCTATATAAAACGATGGTTATTTAATAACGTAAGTGATAAAATAAAAGCGCTGAATCATCTGAGGAGGAATCATCGTGACAAAGTCGAGATTAGAAGCATTTACTGATGGAGTGGTAGCCATTGTTTTGACAGTTCTTGTATTAGAGATCAAGATCCCTAATACATCTAGCTTTCATTCTTTATGGGTCATCCGAAATACATTATTAGCTTATACCATCAGCTTTATATTTGTTGCGGTGATCTGGGTGAACCATCATCGTATATTTCAGATGGCAGAACGAATTAATTACCGAGTGGTCTGGTCGAATATCTTTTGGCTCTTCTGGCTGACTTTATGTCCTTCTGTTACTAGTTGGGTCGGGCGTAACCCTGAAGCTTTTTGGCCTGAGATGGCTTATGTCTTAGTATACACGATGTGGAGTTTTTCTTTTGGTATCTTGATGAGGCAAATCATGAAAGCAAATAAACCAGATTCCCATGTCGTGAGAGTTTTGTCAAAGGACCGTCGAAGTCTTATCTCCATGATGATTAACTTATGCTTGATTGCCGGTGTCTTTTTTGTACCGTTGATCGGGTTATTCGGACGTTTTTTTGTATCTGGTATTTGGATTTTTTCCTATAAAAAAGCAGATGCCTATTATCAGCGGTTGTTTCCGGGGAAATAGAAAAGAGGCTGGGACAGAAGCGTTTAACTCCAAGAAATAAGCCGAAATTTCACAAAAATTTAAGAAGCAATTTTCGTAAATTCCTTCTTATTTCTCGAAGCTGACCACTTCTGTCACAACTACTTTCTTACTTCTTACGTTCATATTTCATATGATAGATCAGTAATAGAAGCAAGAACCACACAGGTGTTAGTAATAAAGCGATTCTCGTATCTTTTCCTAGGAACAAGACGACACACACAAAGGCCATGTAAAGAAATACCAGATAATTACTAAATGGGTACAACGGCATTTTAAATGAATGAGCTTTTTTGCCGAGGATACTTTTACGATATTTCATGTGCGTGTAGACAAGCATACTCCAGATAAACAAGAAACAAGTAGTGGCAATACTGCTTACTAGTGTGAATACTTCACTAGGCATCACGTAATTCAAGATAACAGAAATGAAAATGACGATAGTAGAAAATGTCAAAGCATTCCCTGGCACATGATGTGTTGTTAACTTTTTGAATTTTTTAGGGGCACTGCCTTCTTGCGCTAAAGAACGAAGCATACGTCCTGTACTATATATTGCACTGTTGCAGGCAGAAGCTGCTGCACTTAATACGACTAAATTGATCAAGGAAGCAGCAATCGTGATCCCAATTTCCGAAAATACTTCTACAAATGGACTGTTATCTGGATTCAAGCTGTTCCATGGATAGATTGCCATAATGACAAAAAGAGATCCTAAGTAAAATAAGATGATCCTGATAGGAATATTATTGATAGCTTCCGGCAACACTTTTTCAGGATTTTCTGTTTCTCCAGCGACTAATCCAACTAATTCTATCCCAGCAAAAGCAAAGGTTACCATTTGGAAAGCTAAGATAAATCCTTTTGCACCAGTTGGAAAGAATCCGCCATGAGACCATAGATTCGTGATACTGGCTGTGCCAATATCTGTCGTATAGTGGGTGAGGATCATATAAGCTCCTACGAGGATAAAGGCAATGATCGCTACAACTTTGATCAATGCAAACCAAAACTCTAACTCACCAAACAATGAGACAGCCACCATATTCAAGCAAAGAAGAAGACCTAATGCAATCAGTTCAGGAAGCCACTGAGGAACACCAGGCGCCCAGTAGCGTACATACATTCCGATGGCTGTTAAATCGGCCATTGCAATCGATACCCAGCAGAACCAATACGTCCAGCCAGTGATGAAAGCCGCTTTTTTGCCAAGATATTCTGCAACAAAATCCAGAAAAGAATGGTTATTGGTGTTTGATAACAGAAGTTCGCCTAACGCACGCATAATGAAAAAACAGATGCATCCAGTAATAAGATAGGCGAGCAATATCGAAGGGCCAGCTAGCTGGATAGACTTTCCGGAACCTAAAAACAACCCCGTTCCAATCGCTCCGCCAATAGAAATCAGTTGGACATGTCTATTTTTCAGTCCACGCTGCAGTTCTTGATCTTCATTCATTTTTAAATCATCCTAACTAAAAAAGTTTAATTACTTCCATATTAAGAGAGTTTTCTGAAAAACACAACTAAGATTCCAAAATTTTCAGAAATTTACCTTTTATGAGTAATTCATAAAAAAGAACTGCGGTAAACACCGCAGCTCCCTGTCTCGATCAGCTATTGATCCTAAGCATTTAAAATACGTGAAAGGAATTCTTTTGTACGTTCTTCTTTCGGATGGACAAAGATATCTTCTGGTGTACCTTCTTCTGCAATCACACCTTTATCCATAAAAATGACACGGTCAGATACATCTTTTGCAAATTCCATTTCATGCGTTACAATAAGCATCGTCAAGCCAGTATGTGCTAAGTCTTTGATCGTATTAAGCACTTCACCAACCATTTCAGGGTCTAACGCCGAAGTAGGTTCGTCGAATAGCAATACATCTGGATTCATTGATAATGCCCGAGCAATTGCGACACGCTGTTTCTGTCCACCAGATAATTGTGCTGGTTTGGCTTCAATATAACGATCCATACCAACTTTTTCCAGATTTTCGATTGCTACTTTTTTGGCAGTTTCTTTATCACGTTTCAGGACAGTTGTTTGACCAGACATACAGTTTTCCAAGACATTCATATTGTTGAACAGGTTGAAGGATTGGAAAACCATACCTAGATTCGTTCGATATTTAGGTAAATTATATTTAGGAGCTAATACATTTTCTCCATTATAAATGATCTCGCCGCCTGTTGGTTTTTCCAGTAAATTGATACAGCGCAAGAAAGTAGATTTACCAGAACCGGAAGAACCGATGATCGTCACAACTTCACCTTTATTGACTGTTACGCTGATATCTTTCAATACTTCATTTTCACCGAAGCTTTTTCTTAGATGATTGATTTCAATAATTTTTTCATTCATGATTCTTCCTCCTTATTCCTGCAAATTTGAATTGTCGATTTCTTCAAGCTTGGTATAAGCTGAAGGACCATCGATTTTCTTTTCTACCGCCCGCAGGATTCTGGTGATCGTAAAGGTCATGACTAAGTAGATGATCCCGACGATCGTAAATGTTTGGAAGAATTGGAAATTCGCACCGGAAGCAGAGTTTCCTTGGAAGAACAAATCAGCTACGCCGATTACACTTAAAACTGCTGTATCTTTGATATTGATAACAAACTCATTTCCTGTTGCTGGCAAGATATTCCGTAAAACCTGTGGAATAACAACTTTTCTCATCGTTTGGCCATGGGTCATACCAATGGCTTGCGCAGCTTCGAACTGCCCTTCATCTACTGCAAAAATCCCCCCACGAACGATCTCTGTCATGTAAGCTCCAGTATTGAGAGAGACAATAAACAAAGCGGCAATCGTTCGGTTCAATGAAATGCCAAAAGCGAGTGCCAGACCGTAGAAGATGACCATTGCTTGTACCATCATCGGTGTTCCGCGGAATACTTCGACATAGATAGAAAGAAGTGCATTTCCGATTTTTTGGAAGAAGCGAGTCAGTGCATTTCCTGATTCAGGTACCGAACGGAAGACACCAATCAGTAATCCAAGTGTAGTACCGACAACTGTCCCGATCAATGCGATGAACAAGGTAAGTCCAGCACCTCGTAAGAACATATTGCCGTATTGTTTCCAAATCGTAGTGAAATCAGAAATGATGCCAGGTTTTTCTTCACTATCAGTTGCAGCAGGCTGATCTTTGACTGCTTGGTCCATAATTTTGGTTCGTTCATCGTTAGAGATGCCAGAAAGAATCTGGTTTACTTTTTGGATATCCGGGTCGCCTTTACGCATACCAACAGAAATCTGAACATCTTCCGGGTTTGTCTGGAAACCATCTGCACCGCTGAATTCAAGCATTTCCAAGTCTTTGTTCACACTAGTTGCCGTTACACCTTCCGGACGTTCGCTGACATAACCATCGATCATTCCAGAAGCTAAAGCTGTTCTCATTGCTGAGAAATTATCCATTGCTTGTTGTTTCTGCACATCTGGTATCTGATCGATCACAGTATAGTGGAATGTATTTAACTGAGCAGTGATCTTTGCTCCAGAAAGATCTGCTAAACTTTTTGCTTTTGCATATTTGCTATCTTTTTGAACTACTACTACTAATTGTGATTCGTAATAAGGATCGGTAAAATCAATTTCTTTTCGTCGTTCAGCAGTAGGGCTCATTCCGGCGATGATCGCGTCGATCTTGCCTGATTGAAGGGCAGGAGCCAGACCATCCCATTTCGTTTGGACGATGACTAATTTTTTCCCTAAACCATCTGCTACTTTTTTAGCGATTTGAACATCATAACCGCCGGCGTAACTATTTTGGCCTTGAATTGGCAAGGCATTATTCTCATCTGTTTGTTGAGACCAGTTGAAGGGTGCATACCCAGCCTCCATACCTACGCGAAACTCATCGCTCGGTGTTTTTTCATCTGCATTTGCCAGAGATCCCACGCTGAATAGTGAGAAGACAAAAGCAAATAGTACGGCAACTGAAACCATATTTTTTTTCATTTTTTTCTCCCTTTCTGATTATATGATACACGAGCGGTCTAGATGAAATGCGGTAAAGCTTTATCTGAAAAAATAAAAAGCGACCGATTTATAGATATAAAAAGGCCGCTAAAATTCCATAAGGTGATAAACCTCTCACAAAACATAGCGCAACTTAGCATCACTGCTAAGACAGTCCGCAAGCTCTTAACTTGCGTCCCAACATACACTCCAAGCAAAAAAGTGCACATTTCGGCGATCCTCCCTATTCCTGCTTCTCCATGTTTGCTTCACTCCACAGGGTTAATGATTCTCGCGACCTCTACCTCATTGATTGAGGCATCTCGTATTCAGTTATTTATACAAAAAAAGTTTACGATACTCGAGAGGCTTTGTCAATCTATAACTGCTGTTTTTTGAAAAAATACTGATAAATATAGAAATCTTTACTTTTACCGAAAAAACAATCAAAATGTGAATCATCTATCCATTGTAAACGATAGTATAATTATACACAAAAATGTATGTAATGCAATAAAAAAAGAACTAGAACAGAAAATTTCCTGTGTCCAGTTCCATCTCGATCATTTAAGCTGCCGCTTTCTTTGGCTCACGTCCTAGGATCGCTTGCAAAAGAACAACGACGCCATAAATGGCTAATATTAGATAAATCAAACTTGAGTATTGGGTGATTCCCCAGCCCCATGTTCGATATACGGCTAATGTAATGGCTAAAACAATTGCGGCAATCACGTTGAATAAAGCAAAAGCCCAAAGATTTCCATTTTCTTTGCGTACAAGATAAAAAACAGAGAAATAAACGCTTAACGCTAACCAGGCGATACAAGCCAGAATAACGCCCCAATAAATAAAGAATGGTAACATATCGATTCACCTCACTTTTATACAGCAGTATTGTAACACGTTTTCATTCTTTTGTCAGTGAACATTGTGATGAATTGCTCAAATGCCCATAACACTTTTTTATTCCCATTTTTCTGACTTTTCAACAATAAATTTGTTCGAGTATGGGCTATAATGGAAAGTGAGGTGACAAAACATGAAACAATTAACAGTAGACGAAGCAGCAAAAGAGATATTAGCTTATCAGCAAATTACATTTTTGACCGGTGCAGGGGTATCCACACCTTCTGGAGTGCCAGACTATCGATCTTTGTCAGGAATCTACCACGGGATGGAGCAGCCGGAATACTTGCTGAGTCATCAAGCAATGGTGAATGAACCGGATAAATTCTATCAATTTGTCAAAAAGATTTATCATCCTGAAGCAAAACCCAATATCATTCATTTGGAAATAGCACATCTAGCGAAAGAAAAAAATGTTTGGGTTGTTTCCCAAAACATCGACGGTTTGCACGCAAAGGCTAAAAGCCCGCAACTCGTCAATTTTCATGGGAGTCTGTATCAATGTCATTGTCGAAAGTGTCAACAAACGGTAGACTGGAAAGAATATCTTCACAGCGACAAACATCAAGCTTGCGGAGGACAAATACGCCCAGACATCGTGTTATATGGTGAAGGGTTTCAAGATGGAGTCATGGAGCAGGCGGCTTATGCCGTCAGCCAAGCAGAGCTGATCGTCATTGTTGGAACGAGTTTTCAAGTTCATCCGTTTTGTGATCTGGTACAGTTTCGCCAGCCGTCAGCCAAAATCTTAGTAATCAATCAAACGCCTGTTTATTTAGCGGAGCCTTATACGTTTATTCAAGAAGACGGAGCGGTTGTTTTCAAAAAAATACAAGAATTAGGAGCAGATTATGACTGAATTCAAAACCGAAAAAGAAAAAATGATTGCAGGCGAGCTTTATTTTGCCAATGATCCTGAGCTGGTTGCCGACCGTATGTTTGCAAGAAGTCAAAGCCAAATCATCAACCAAGCAGAATCAGCGGAACTGCGATCCCAATTGTTGAAAGAGACTTTTGGCCGTACAGGGAAAAAAATCTATATGGAGCCAGTTATCAATTTTGATTACGGATATAATATATTTGTTGGGGAGAATTTTTATGCAAATTTCAATTGTACATTTTTAGATGTCAGCACGATTGAAATCGGTGATAACTGCATGTTCGCTCCGAATGTCCAGCTTTACACGGCGACGCATCCACTACATCCAGTGAAACGTAACAGCGGTCTGGAGTACGCAAAACCCATTAAAATCGGTAATAATGTTTGGTTAGGCGGAGGAGTTATCGTCACGCCGGGTGTCACTCTAGGGGACAACGTAGTAGTCGGCGCAGGTTCGGTTGTGACCAAATCTTTTCCCGACAATGTAGTGATTGCAGGAAATCCTGCTCGTATCATCAAGACAGTAGAGGAAGAACTAACAGAAGAGTCTCTTGAAACATTACGTCATAAGATCGATATGATCGATCGAGAGTTGGTTGCTTTATTAGAAAAAAGAATGGATACGGTAACTAAAATAGGACAAGTGAAAAAAGAAGAAAACCAAGCAGTTTATGATGCAAAAAGAGAGCAGCAAGTATTGGATAAAGTTGTTAGTCTTCTGAAAAATAAGGGATATAAGGAAACAATAACAGACACGTATGTTGATTTGATGAAACACTCGCGCGAATACCAAAACAAAATGAAGGAGGAATAAGTGTGATCGAAGGAGAGACACGGCGAAAACAAATCATGCAAACCTTGGCAAATACAGAAAAACCAGTGAGTGCTAGCAAGTTTGCGAAAACTTTTGGAGTCAGCCGTCAGATCATTGTAGGCGATATTGCTTTACTACGAGCTGCAGGTAAAAGTATCGTGGCAACAGCAAGAGGTTATATCCTCGAAACAGAAGAAACCAATACTGGGCACATCAGTAAAATCGCTGTCCAGCATGGAAAAGATCAAACAGAAGAAGAACTGAGACTAATCGTTGAAAATGGTGGAGAAATCATTGATGTAATTGTGGAACATCCCCTTTACGGTGAGTTAGCAGGAACTTTGCACATCAAAACGCCACAAGATATCGATTCCTTTATGAGACGTTATCAAAAAAGTAATGCTACTTTGTTATCCGAATTAACAGGCGGCATCCATCTGCATACGATCCGCTACCCAGAAAAGCATATGCTGAAAAACATCAAACAAAAACTAGCTGAAGCAGGAATCCTCTACGAAGGATAACATCGTAGCTGCTACTTTTTATCCTAGAAACTATTCTATCATCTCTGAGATAAACACCCATATGGAAAAAATAAGAAAAGATGCGTATCCAATACACAGAATTTTTTGGAATTGCGATTTCTAGATGTCTATCTAAATTTCGATTAGTGGAGAAACATAAAAAAGGGAAGTGCAGCTTTTGAGCACTCCCCTTTTTTATAAAGCTTTCTTGTAGCATAGTATCGAAGGAACCTGCCAATTCTCTACTCGATTACCAATACGCCTTCTTTTAGTGCAAATGGATTTTGATCGTTGATGTGGTCATAGAACATCACACCGTTGATATGGTCGATTTCATGTTGAACGACGATCGATTCATAATTCTTCAAACGAATCTTGTGTTTTTCACCATTCATATCATAATAAGACACAGTGATTTTGGCATGGCGAACAACATATCCTGGTACTTCTCGATCAACAGATAAACAGCCTTCACCTTCCCCTAAACAAGCATCTTGAACAGAATGGCTCAAAATTTTAGGATTATACATAACAGTACTTAGAGAAGGTCCATCTGCCTCTGGGTCAGGACTTGGTACGTGAACAGCAATGATTCTTTTAGAAATATCTAATTGAGGAGCAGCTAAGCCAACACCGCCTCGTAAGTGTAGTTCTTCAGCTTTGATTGGATCTTGGCTGTTTTTTAAGAACTCAAGCATCTCTTTTCCTAAAGAGATATCTTCTTCGCTTAATGGAAGAGAAACTTCTTTTGCAACTTCGCGTAAGGTCGGATTTCCTTCACGAATGATATCATCCATTGTAATCATGGAATATGTACCCCTTTCTTAAAAGACTGTGTTTCAAGTCTATTTTCGCATTATAGTTTACCACAAAAATGGAAAAGTAGTAGTAAGATTGTTTGAAAACTACCTTTTCTTAATGATTAACTACTTGATTTTCAACCCGGTTTCAGGTAAAGTATAGCTGTGTGCTCTAGGCACATGACCTGCCACTTGGTTAAGCGAATCACCAACGTTTTACTCAGTCGCAGGGGAATAATCGAAAGAGGTGAAAGAAATGGCAATTTCAAAAGAACGCAAGAATGAAATCATCAACGAATACGCTCGCCATGAAGGGGATACTGGTTCTCCAGAAGTACAAATCGCTGTATTAACTGAAGAAATCAACCACTTGAATGAACATGCACGCGTGCATAAAAAAGACCATCATTCATACCGCGGCCTAATGAAAAAAGTTGGTCACCGCCGTAACTTGTTAGCTTACTTACGTAAAACTGACGTTCAACGTTACCGCGAATTGATCAAACGTTTAGGCTTGCGTCGTTAATTGTAGTCAAAAAGAGTGGGATTCACATGAATCTCACTTTTTTTACTCGTATATCAATTAAGTAAAATTCCGTGATCAAGCTAGATGGACTCCTACTAACCAAATGAAAGCTGCTCAAAAGACGGCTTTCGGCAGTTTTCATTTGTTTAGTAGCGTCTTGCTTTCACGAGAAGGAAAAGGAGAAGTTATGTCAGAAAAACAAGTATTCAAAACGACATGGGGCGGCCGTCCCTTACAAATCGAAGTCGGTCAGCTAGCAAAACAAGCAAACGGAGCCGTTTTAGTCCGTTATGGAGATACAGTAGTCTTAAGTGCAGCTGTGGCCTCTAAAGAAGCAAAAGATACAGACTTTTTCCCATTAACGATCAATTATGAAGAAAAAATGTATGCAGCAGGGAAAATCCCTGGAGGTTTCATCAAACGAGAAGGCCGTCCAAGTACGGAAGCAACATTGACTGCCCGTTTGATCGACCGTCCAATTCGCCCGATGTTTGCAGAAGGCTTCCGTAATGAAGTCCAAGTAACGAACATCGTGATGAGTGTAGAAACAGACTGCTCGCCAGCTATGGCAGCAATGCTAGGTTCTTCTTTAGCACTATCAATCTCAGATATCCCATTTGACGGCCCAATTGCAGGCGTAGAAGTTGGTCGTGTAAATGGCGAGTACGTCTTGAATCCAACAGTAGAACAAGCAGAACAAACAGATATCGAATTGACTGTTGCCGGAACGAAACAAGCCATCAATATGGTTGAAAGCGGCGCGAAAGAAGTTTCAGAAGAAGACATGCTTGGTGCATTGCTGTTTGGTTTTGACGCTATCAAAGAGTTAGTTGCTTTCCAAGAAGAAATCGTTCAAGCAGTAGGGAAAGAAAAAATGGAAGTGACTTTACTGCAAGTTGATGAAGTATTGAAAAAAGAAATCTTTGATGCTTCTTACGCTACAATGAAAGCAGCAGTAATGACTGAAGAAAAACTTGCTCGCGAAGATAATATCGAGCAAGTGAAGATCGATATCCGCGAAGCTTATGCTGAGAAATTTGCAGGTCATGAAGATGAAGATCACTTGTTGAAAGAAGTTAAACAAATCACAGAAGATCTTGAAAAAGATGTCGTACGTGAATTGATCACCATCGATAAGATCCGTCCTGACGGGCGTAAATTGGATGAAATCCGTCCATTGTCATCAGAGGTCAGCTTATTGCCACGTGTACATGGATCAGGTTTGTTCACACGAGGACAAACACAAGCTTTATCAGCTTGTACACTCGCACCTCTAGGAGAGCACCAAATCATTGATGGTTTAGGGGTGGAAGTCAGCAAACGATTCATCCACCACTACAATTTCCCTCAATTTTCTGTTGGTTCTACAGGACGTGCAGGCTCTCCAGGGCGTCGGGAAATCGGACATGGCGCATTAGGTGAACGTGCGTTAGCACAAGTAATCCCTTCAGAAGAAGAATTTCCTTATACGATCCGTTTAGTAGCAGAAGTATTGGAATCAAATGGTTCTTCTTCCCAAGCAAGTATCTGTGCTGGCACATTAGCATTGATGGATGCAGGTGTACCAATCAAAGCACCAGTCGCCGGTATTGCGATGGGACTTGTTTCTGATGGTGAAAACTATACGATCCTAACTGATATCCAAGGGCTGGAAGATCATCTTGGCGATATGGACTTTAAAGTTGCCGGTACAAAAGATGGTATCACTGCTTTACAGATGGATATCAAGATTCAAGGAATCACAGAACAAATCCTAACTGAAGCATTAACTCAAGCAAAACAAGCACGTATGGAAATCTTAGAAGAATTGACTTCAACGATTGCTGCTCCACGTGAAGAATTAAGCCAATATGCACCAAAAATCGAAATGATCCAGATCGAACCTGCTAAAATCAAAGATGTTATCGGTAAAGGCGGCGATACGATCAACGGAATCATCGATGAAACTGGTGTGAAAATCGATATCGATCAAGATGGAAAAGTAAGTATTGCTTCAGCTGATGCAGAAATGATCAAAAAAGCTATCAAGATCATCGAAGATTTGACCAAAGAAGTCAAAGTTGGTGAAGTTTATCTAGGGAAAGTTGTCCGTATCGAAAAATTCGGTGCATTCGTCAACTTGTTCAAAGGAAAAGATGGACTTGTCCATATTTCCCAATTAGCAAACGATCGTGTCAATAAAGTCGAAGATGTTGTTAAACTAGGTGATGAGATCCTTGTGAAAGTAACTGAAATCGATAAACAAGGACGCGTAAATCTGTCAAGAAAAGCAATGTTGAACGAAGATGGTTCAACGAAAAATGAAGAAAAATAATTTAATTCATAGGAATAATGTACTTGTGATCGTGAAGGTGACAGGGGGACAATAATTATTCGAAAAAAGGGGACTGTGACAAAAGCCGTGTCACAGTCCTTTTTTTTCGAATAAACGGCGTTCAAAAGCTTGCATCAAGTAATAAGTCCAGCCAAGTTAAAAACATTAGGAGCTGTTTTTACTTGGCTGTTCTTATTACTTGATGCAGAACAGCTTTTTTACAACCTCTCCAATAAACGATGTTCAATCAGCTGTCCCTCGATATTAGCTCAAAAAAAACGGCAAAATATGAGGAACTATTTTTCCGTTTGTTTCTCTAATACTCAGGTCAAACCGCTGATTTCACAACCTCTGATTCACGGTGTTCCAGAAGCAGCTTCTACGGAAATAAGCTGAACACTTTTGTTACAACTTCTTTTTTTCTGGAGTTTCTTGGCGCATATTTTTGGAGTCCTTCTGAATAAAGCGTAAAATAAAAGTGAGAAATATGGATAAAGGAGGGAAAGGAGATGCTGAATTTTTTATGGTCGTTATTTATCGGCGGTATATTAGGTTTGATAGCTGGCGCAATTTTAGGAAAGGAAGTCCCGGGAGGCGTATCTGGAAATATCATTATCGGTTTTTTAGGTAGTTGGCTCGGCGAATTTTTACTAGGACCACTGGGACCGGAACTCGGCGGTTTTTATTTGATACCAGCATTATTGGGTGCAATTTTTTGCCTTGCTCTTTATTCATTTGTGGCAAGACGTATCAGAGAACGTCCAAAGAAAGAATAATTTTATTCAAATAAGTTGACACTTCAGTGTGTTACTTGGATAATTAGAAGCAATTTAGGAAAGCGGGTGTCATGGATAAGAATATCATCTATCATTCAAGCTTACCTAAAGGATATCCATATAACAAGAAATGAGGGAAAAACGTGGCAACAACGCACAATACCAAAAAGATATCAATGGCTGGCCTGCTTGTAGCGATGGGAGTCGTCTACGGAGACATCGGGACAAGTCCGCTTTACGTTATGAAATCGATTGTTGAAGATAATGGCGGATTGTCAGGAATCAATCCTGATTTTGTTATCGGATCAGTCTCATTGATTTTTTGGACATTGACTCTACTGACAACAATCAAATATGTCGTGATTGCATTGAATGCAGATAACCATGGTGAAGGTGGAATTTTCTCACTCTACACACTTGTCCGAAAAGGTGGGAAATATTTGATCATTCCTGCAATGATCGGAGGAGCTGCCTTACTAGCAGATGGGGTATTGACCCCTGCTGTGACGGTAACGACTGCGATTGAAGGCTTGCGAGGAATTCCGCAGTTTTTTGACCGGTTCGGTAATAACCAGAACGTGATCGTCATTATCACTTTAGTTATTATTTTTGTTTTATTCATGGTCCAACGCTTTGGTACAGATATTGTCGGAAAAGCATTCGGACCAATCATGTTCGCTTGGTTTACTTTTTTAGGCGTAATGGGATTAATGAACTTCAGTCAAGACTGGACAGTTATCCGTGCACTGAATCCTTATTATGCTATCCAGCTGCTTTTTAGTGCAGATAACAAATTAGGCTTGTTCATTCTTGGAAATATTTTCCTGGCTACGACAGGTGCAGAGGCGCTTTATTCCGATCTTGGACATGTCGGCAAACGAAATATTCGTCTGAGCTGGCCTTACGTCAAAATTTGTTTGGTTATCAATTATTTTGGGCAGGCTGCGTGGTTGTTGAATGTTTATCAAAACCCTGAAGCACAGCAAATCAAGAACCTGAATCCATTCTTCCAAATGATGCCTCAAAGTTGGATCGTGATCGGCGTTGCTTTTGCAACAGTCGCTGCAGTCATTGCTTCGCAAGCATTGATTACAGGTTCGTTTACGCTAGTTTCAGAAGCAATCAAGTTGAAACTGCTGCCTCGGTTAAAGATCATGTATCCTGGGAACAGTATCGGGCAAATGTATATCCCAGCAGTCAATCTGATTTTATGGATCGCCTGTTCTCTAGTGGTTGTCACATTCCGAACGTCTCATCATATGGAAGCTGCTTACGGTCTATCGATCACTGTGACGATGTTGATGACAACAGCACTGCTTTACTTTTATCTTATCCAAAATGGGCATTCTCGTTGGCTTGCATATTTAGTTACCTTTTTCTTCGGTGCGATAGAAGTCGTTTTCTTTATCTCAAGTGTTGTCAAATTCTTCCGAGGCGGTTTTGTAGCCGTTCTGATTGGTTTGATCATCTTAGTCGTGATGTTTATTTGGGAACAAGGGAACATTATTCGCGAATCGTCAACCGAGGATGTGTCTTTGAGAGATTATATCCCGCAGCTTAGAGAATTACGTGATGATACTTCTTTACCAATCTATCAGACAAATGTGGTCTTCTTGGTTCCTGATATGGCTGAAGATAAAGTTGGCCGACAGTTCATCTATTCGATTTTAGATAAACGGCCTAAAAGAGCACGAGTCTATTGGTTTGTTCATGTGGAAGTGACGGATGAGCCATATACGAAAGAATATCAAGTAGATATGATGGACACTGATTTTATTGTCCAAGTGAATCTGTTCTTAGGTTTCAGGGTCCAACAGGAAATCAACGTATATGTTCGCCAAGTCATCCATGATTTGATGAAACAAGGCCGTTTGCCAAAACAGCCACAAAGATACTCTCTGACACCAGGGCGAGAAGTTGGCGATTTCCAATTTGTCCTGATTGATGAAGTAGTTTCCAATGTGACAACTCTAGGAAAATGGCAACGTCAAATCATGCAGGCAAAACTGGCAATCAAAAAAATCGCTACCTCGCCAGAAACATGGTTTGGGCTAGAGTACAGCGAAGTAAAACATGAAACTGTTCCGCTTATCATTGGAAATACTCGGAAAACATGGTTGAAAGAGCGGTTGTGAAAGTAGCGCTTTGACCTGAATTAATGTCGAATGTCAGCTACTTGAACACCGTTTATCAGAGGTCATGAAAAAGCTGTACTGCAACAAGCAGTAAGAACGAGCAGATAAAAACAACTTCTCATGTTTTTCATCTGTTTGGGCTTAATGCCGCAGATGCAAGCTTTTGAATACCGTTTTTATCAGAGGTCATGAAAAAGCTGTTTAGCAACAAGTAACGCAATGATTTTGAAGTGATAAGGAGATGTGGCTGAAAAATGCCGCATCTCCTTTTTTATTCCTAAATATGAATACGCATTATTTTCAATCTTTTTGTAGAAAAAGGGTACAATAGAAAAAGAGAAAGGCGGGAGAATATGGTTATCAATTTCATTATTTTATTTTTGATGATTGCAATTACTTCATTTTTTGTAGCAAGTGAATTTGCTTTAGTGAAAATCAGACGATCAAGATTGGAACAACTAGAAAAGGAAAATGTAAAGAACGCCAAGCTAGCTCTTCATGTTACACACCATTTAGATAACTATTTATCAGCTAGTCAATTAGGAATTACGCTAACCGGTTTGATCATCGGGTGGGTCGGTGAAGGATCTGTCGCGGCTTTACTAGAACCAGTGATCGGTAAACTACCTTTTAGTTCGGCTATTAGCAGTACAATCTCTGTGGCGCTGGGATTTATTTTAGTTACGTATATTGATGTGGTTATTGGCGAACTGCTTCCTAAGAGCTATAGTATCGTCAATACGGAGAAGGTCGTCTTGTTCGTAGTTAAACCACTTCATTATTTTTATAAAGTAATGTTTCCTTTTATTTGGGTATTGAATCATTCAGCTGCAGGGCTAGGGAAGCTATTAGGTGTGCGTCTCGTATCTGAAGGAGAAGAGACATTGTCTCAAGAAGAGCTGACATTAGTCGCATTGAATTCTTATGAAAAAGGAGAGTTGACCAAAGAAGAATATCATTATTTGGAAAACGTGTTTGAATTTGATGATACCTTGGCAAAAGATATACAAGTAGACCGTACGTCCATGCAAGTATTCGAAGCTTCAGAAACCGTCAAAGAAGCGATAAAAGCTTCGATTGAACAAGGACATACTCGCTATCCGGTTATCTTAGAATCAAAAGACAATGTTTTAGGTTATGTCACCTTGCCAGATTTGATCAAGCAATCTTATAAAGATGACCAGCTGACAGTAGAACAGTTGATTGAAGAGCCGATCGTAACAACTGAAACGATCCCTATAAAAAAATTATTGACGATCATGCGAAAAAAGGGAAAGCATATTGCTATCTTAAAAGATGAATACGGAGGGACAAGCGGCTTAGTGACGATTGAAGATATTTTAGAAGAAATCGTCGGCGAAATCCGAGATGAGACAGATTTGGACGAAGCATTGATAGCGGAACAGTCAGATGGCTCTTATATCATCTCCGGCAAACTAACATTAGATGATTTCCAGCGTTATTTTCATGTAGAGATTCCAGAGTTTGAAGAAACGAATTTTACTACACTTGCGGGCTTTGCTTCTAGCCGATATAAAGAAATAAAAGCAGGAACAATCATTGAGATTGCATCATTCCGTTTCACGGTATTAGAATACCAGCATGCACATATCGATTATTTCAAAGTAGAGTCCACGGAAAGAAAAACAGAATAAAAGAAAAAAGGCTGTGACATTTTTTGTCACAGCCTTTTTGTTATCTAAAAAACCTGTTTTCGGTAAACGAAGAAGATATTTTCAATAAAAGTTTTCATTTTTAGCCGCAACGATTTCTTTTAATCAAGGCTATCTTGCTTCTGCATGTTCTAATGTGAAATGTTCCTCTTCACCCATGTGTTTCAATTGTTTCATCGAACGCATATAAGAGTAAAGCAACACGGCAACAGAACCGATCCAAGCTAAAGGAGAAGCTGCTGCTGCTCCTGGGTATCCCCACATTCCTGTAAGAACGATAGCTGCAAAAGAACGCATAAGCAATTCCATCATACCGGCGATCGTAGGGATCTTGCTTTGTCCAAGCCCTTGAAGTGTGTAACGTAAAATGAACAGGACTGCTAAGATCCAGTAAAGAGACCCATTGATATTGAAGTAGGTTTGTGCTAATTCAAATACACGTGTTTCTGATGGGCTAACAAACAATTGAACAAAGAAATGACCGAAGAAAATGACGATAGCACCTGCTAAGAGACTAAATCCGACACTCATCAATAAAGTTTGACGTACCCCTTGCAAGATTCGGCCATATTCTTTCGCACCATAGTTTTGTGCAGTGAAAGTTGCCATTGCAATACCAAATGACATCATCGGCTGATTTGCAAATTGGTCGATACGACCAGCAGCGGCTTGAGCAGCTACGACATCTGTCCCTAGACTATTTAGTGCTGCTTGTAACACGATAGCACCAACAGCGATGATCGAAGATTGAAACGCCATTGGCAAAGCAGCGTTTAGGTGTACAGCAAACTCTTCTTTTTCAAATTTGAAATCTTTTTTGCGTAACTGTAACAAAGGCATTTTTTTCTTGATATACACTAGACACAGTACGCTGGAAGAAACTTGTGCGATTACTGTAGCAATAGCTGCACCTTCCACACCCATGCCAAAATAGATAATAAAGATCAAATCAAGTACGACGTTGATGATGACCGCAATGATCAGAAAGAATAGTGGTGTGCGGCTGTCACCAAGTGCGCGAATGACATTAGAAAGCAAATTGAAACTGACTGATGCAAAGATCCCTAATAAAATAATTGAAATAAATGTTTGTGCTTGATCAAGTATTTCAGGAGGAGTTTGCATCAATTGAAGCATCGGACGAATAAACAGGAGACTTAGGACAGTTAAAATCACAGTGACGACAAGACTAATGACAACACTAGCAGCAAAACTTTTCTTCAGACCCCGATAATCTTTTGCACCGTAACGTTGTGCGGTAATAATGGCTAAACCAGCTGTTAAACCTTGGGCAAAGCCAATGATCAAAAATGTCAGGCTTCCAGTTGCACCAACCGCTGCCAGCGCATTTTTACCTAGCGTCTGACCCACGATGATCATATCGATCATATTGTAGAACTGCTGAAAAACATTTCCGATCAGTAAAGGAACAGTGAACATCAAAATCAGTTTAGCGGGGCTTCCTTTTGTTAAATCGCGCATCTTTTAAACTCCTTATATCTTTAAAATTTAGTTAGTAGTATATAGCGTTTATCCTGAGAATACCAATTAGAAATCAATGATAATTTATGAAACTCCATAAAAAGAAGCCAAGAATTGAGTCAAAGAATCAACAACTTGGCCTGGTCTGTAAAATAAGGGACATCCACGTTTATCTATCACCTTAATATTGTCTGATCTCACTTGGTAAAAGGATCGTTTCTCTCGTACCGTCATCATAGGCGTATACTTGAGCAGGAAATTGGTTCGAATAGGCAAACGGCAAATCAATATCCATTTCCACATTGCTTCCTGCTTGAGAAAAATGCATCGTCACTTTTCCACGATTTTCGATCAAATCAAAGGTTAATATATTTTCTAATGGAATGACTCCCTTAAGATCTAGGTCAATAATAAACCATATACTGTCAATCAATTCATCTGGCAAACTTGATACTACACCAACTGAAGCGTAACGGTTGCGGCTGCTATCAAAACTTTCAAACATCTGTTTAACCTCCTTCGAATCAACGAATGTTTTATTTTTATAATTAATCCTAGGATAAACTAGAAATACTTACTTCAACGAGGGTTCATTCTAATAAAGAATCAGGAAAAATGCAACAATAATTGAATACTTTTTTTCAAAGTATAAATTTTTATAAAGGTACGATAAAAGTATGCGAGGAAAAGCTTGGTAAATTAGGATTTTTCGTTTGCAAAGCTATTTGTAAAAGTGGAAGCCTCATATGAAAATAAACGATTAGAAAGAAAAAAAGGCGTGTTAAAAGCTGCTGACCCGCCGCTTCTAACACCACCTGATTGTTTCAGTATTATTCTTCTGTTGAACCGATTACTTCTGGTTCGCCACCTTCACCTGTGCTTTCTTCTTCTTCACTTTGAGCGACTACAGCAGCGATTTGCTCTTCACTGTCGGTCACGAATTTGTAATCGTCGTTTTTTGGAAGATCGGCTACTGTAATAGAATCACCTAATTCCAAGTTTGTCACGTCAACTTCAATTCGTTCAGGCAATTTGTCTGGTGTAGCAGATACGACTACTGTATACAAGTTTTGAGCTAACACTCCACCAGATTTAGCACCCACTGATTCGCCAACAAGAACGACTTCTGTTTCGACTTCTGTTTCTTCCGACATGTTTACAGATAGAAATTCTGCATGTTCGAAATGATTGGTAAAAGTGTTCGTTTGGATCTTGTGAACCAATGTATTGACTTTTTGTCCATCGATGTCCATCGTGATGACTGTGTTCGCTCCATGCTCACGCAACAATTTGCTTAGTGTCAAACCATCGAATGAGATAGGGGTACTTTCTACTTTATACCCATAAACAACAGCTGGAACTTTCCCTTCGTGACGAAGTTTGTTTCTTAATGAACGGGGACGTACTTCTCTTTTACTTACTTCTAATGATACTGACATAACCAAAATTCCTCCTTAAAATGTGACTGTCTGCTTTGGTAACGGACAGATTTTATTTAAGTGAATTCTAAAGGCTAATCTCGTGCACATCATCGAAGGCAGGGCGCTTAAAAAAGCGCAAAAGGAGAGATGCGCGCATCTCCCCTTAGAAAGTCAGGATTCAACTTTTCTCCACCAGGTCATTACGCTGTGTATGAGAAATCCAATTCACTTTACTATTTAACCGTAACGTGAACTGTTAATTAAGTCAAGGAATAACTATGATGATGTATTTGCAAGCAAGAATATTCAAGGTATAATTAATTAGTAGTAATAAGAAAGGAAACAGCATGCGTTTAGATAAATTAATAGAAGAAAAATTAGAAACGACACGCAAGGAAATGAAGCGGCTGTTTGCTTTGAAGCAAGTGATGATAGATGGCACAGTCGAATTTCGACAAAATCGAAATGTAGATAGTTTACTGCATCAAATCGAAGTAGCAGGTGAACACTTAGAAACAAATGAGTCCTATTATCTTCTCAATAAACCTGAAAAAGCTGTTACAGCTGTATCAGATCCAGAAAAGACGACAGTAATCGATCTGATTGCAAGTGCCGATCGTTTCCAACCATTATATCCAGTGGGAAGACTAGATAGAGATACAACAGGACTATTGCTGATCACTTCGAATGGACAATTGGGATATGAAATGCTACTTCCAGAAAAAAAGGTTTCAAAGACTTATCAAGTAGTTGTGAACGAAAGGGTGACACCGGCAGACGTAACAGCATTTGAAAATGGAATCGTATTCGCTGATGGGTATCAATGTAAGCCGGCTGATTTAAAAATACTCAAAGCAGACAAGCACCAAAGTACGGTTTTATTGACGATCCAAGAAGGAAAATTCCATCAAGTCAAAAAGATGTTCTTAGCCCAAGGAAAGAAAGTGACCGCATTGAAACGGCTAAGCATGGGACCATTGGAATTAGATGAACAGCTAGGAGTAGGCGAGTATCGATCGTTGACATTAGCAGAGATGAAAAAGTTAAGTATTTATTTTAAATAGGAGGTCAAAAAGATGAAATATAAAACTTTATTGTTCGATGTAGATGATACATTGTTAGATTTTCAATTAACTGAAGCCAATGCTTTAAGTGCTTTGTTTGCAGAACAAGGAATCACATTGACACCAGAAATCGAAACCAGCTATAAGGCTTTGAATCATCATTTATGGCAGGAGTTTGAAAAAGGCAGACTATCACGAGAAGAAATAATAGGCAGTCGTTTTGGGTTACTTTTCCAGCAATTTGGGAAAACAGTAGATAGTGATCAAATGGAAAAACGCTACCGCCACTACTTGAACCAAGGTCATGATCTTGTTCCAGGAAGTCTAGAAATCCTGAAAAAGGTCCATCCGCATGCTGAACTTTATATTGTGACGAACGGTGTGTCGCACACGCAACATCGGCGATTAACAGATGCAGGAATGCTTGATTACTTCAAGGATATCTTTGTCTCAGAAGCTGTCGGAGCGCAAAAGCCGATGAAAGAATTTTTTGATCATGTCTTTTCCCACATTCCTAATTTTGATAAAAAGCAAACTGTGATCATTGGTGATTCTTTGACTTCTGATATCAAAGGAGGAAATATGGCAGGGATCGATACGATTTGGTTCAATAGAAATAAATTACCAGAAATCGAAGAAATCCAGCCTACTTATCGAATCGATTCATTAGAGGAACTTTATTCATTATTGGAAATTGAAAAGGATTAATTTTCAGAAAAATATAGCATTTTCGTGTTTTTTCGCTATAATAGATTAGAATGAAAAAACGGATACGAAAGAGGTTTTAGTCAATGACAAAAAGCAAGCCAATTATCATTGGTGTGACGGGTGGATCCGGAAGCGGAAAGACAAGTGTCAGCCGTGCGATTTTCAACAACTTCCCGGACCATTCCATCATGATGCTTGAACAAGATTCTTATTACAAGGATCAGAGCCATTTGAGTTTTGAAGAACGATTGAACACAAATTACGATCACCCATTTGCCTTTGATAATGATCTGCTGATTCAGCATGTAGGCGACTTACTGAACTATAAAGCCATTGAAAAACCCGTGTATGACTATGTAGCGCATACAAGAAGTCAGGCAACGATCATTCAGGAACCAAAAGAAGTGATCATTCTAGAAGGAATCCTGATTTTAGAAGACGAACGTCTGCGTGACTTGATGGATATCAAAGTATACGTAGATACAGATGATGACATTCGTATCATTCGTCGTATCAAACGGGATATGGAAGAACGGGGACGCACATTGGACTCCGTGATCGAACAATATTTGACAGTTGTTAAACCGATGTATCATCAATTTATCGAACCAACGAAGCGCTATGCGGATATCATTGTTCCAGAAGGCGGAGAAAACCACGTTGCTATTGATTTGATTACAACAAAAGTAGCTAGTTTCTTAAACCATAAATAGTGCGCAGCGAAACAGTTGAACGGACTGCGACCGTTTGAAAAGCAAGGATTCTGCTTTTTGAACAGTCACCAGCCAACTGTTTTTTTATTTATAACAAGAGGTTGTGAAAACAGCATCTTGACCTGAGTATTAAAAGAAGAAACGGAAAATAGCTGTTTATATTTTACCGTTTTTTGAGCTAATACCGAAGGTCAGCTGATTGAGCACCGTGAAGTAGAGGTTGTAAAAAAGCTGTCTTTGCATTAAGCGATAAGAGCATCCAAATAAAACAGCTCCTCACGTTTTTCGTTGGGTTGGACTTATTATCGTAGATGCAAGCTTTTGAACACCGTTTAACGAGAGGTTGTAACAGAAGTGGTCAGATCCAATAAATAAGAAGAAACTTACGAAAATTATTTCTCGAATTTGTGTGAGATTTCGACTTATTTTTTTGAAGAAGCTCTTTTGTCGCACCCCCTAAGGAGGCAGTTTTAATAAATGAAAAAAGATGTGGGGAATATAGATGTCTAAAAAAGGATCAGTTTTACAAAAATGTCTTCAGATCATGCCCGTTATTGGTCTGTTGTTTTTCTTTGTGTTGATTCTTTATGCTTATCATCATGGGATTTTTCGATCGAGCACGTCTTTGCAAGTGTTTATCCAGCAATTTGGCAAGTATGCAGTGATGATATTTGTTCTGCTGCAAGTGATCCAAGTGATCATTCCTATTTTGCCGGGAGGGATCTCCTCAGTAGCGGGCATGCTGATGTTTGGCAATGGATTTGGGCTTTTATATAGTTGTATTGGCCTAGTGATTGGGGAAGCAATCGGATTTTTACTTGTCCGTTACTATGGCGTAGCCTTTGTCCAGCTTATTTTATCGCCAAAAAAGTATCAGAAATTTGATGAATTGCTGACAAGAAAAACGAAAGATATCAAAAAAGTACTAGTCGTTACCTTGCTGCTCCCCTTTGCGCCAGACGACTTGATCTGTCTAGTAGCTGGTTTGACGAAATTATCTTTTAGGGAATTTATGCAGATTGTGATTTTCTTGAAACCATGGTCGGTAGGTGTGTATAGCATGATCATGCTCTTTTTATTCCATCAAGCGCAAGGTCATTTATAATGTAAAAAAGGACGTGGGTGTATGGAAAAAATAAAAGTAACAGAAAATGAACTGGATGAGCTGATGGCAGTCATACAAGAAGTATGGCCGGAAGCTTTTGTGCCGATCATTGGTCAAAAACAAGTGGATTACATGCTGAAAACTTATCAGTCAAAAAAACAGATTCAAAAAGAACTGACAGAAGGTGTGTCCTACTTTTTATTAAAAAGCGAAGAAAAGACGGTCGGTTACACTGCTTATGAAGAGATAAATGGAAAAATTTATTTAAGTAAATTATATTTGCTAAATAAAGTACGTGGCCAAGGATTGACTTCTTCGGTTTTTCGCTGGTATGAAGAACTTGCTGCGCAAACAAAGGAAAGAGAGATCTTTTTGCGAGTGAACCAGGGAAATCATCAAGCAATCGAGGTTTATAAGCATGAAGGGTTTGAGATTACAGAAGAACTTATTTCAGATATCGGTCAAGGATTCCAGATGGTTGATTATAAAATGAAAAAAGCTCTCGCATAAACATAGGAACTGTGTTAAAGTAAATTTATGCGACGGGTCGAGAAGGACTCTGGTTTACAGAGTTCCTAATTGATTTTGGAGGCACAGGATAATTGATTTCTATCTTTATCACCTGCCGGATGCAGGGGTGTCGGACAAGACTTTTGTGGAGAAGGGCTTGTCTGCTTGAGTAATCAAGTACCGTAAAAATACAGAAAGAAGCTTATGCTTCTTTCTGTATTTTTTTTTTACAAGAATATATTCTGTAAAATTGGTTTATTTCCCCTTTAATGCTAAAATCGAAGAGCAGATTAGTTATAAGACTGTTTAAGGGAGCCATTGTCATGTTCGAAAAACTCAAACGATTTGGGCGTAATTTTACACAAACAACGCCCTTTATCTTAAGTAACACGGTTATTTTTATTCCTTATCTTTTATTTTTGGGACTAACAGACTCGCATAATTGGCTGACGATTTTGCCATTTACGCTGTTTTATGCCTTTCGGATGACTGGACTATTTTTAGTCAACAGTCTACGATTTGGTCTAGATAGTTACACGTTGCTGATGATCGCTCTGCTGATTGGTGGTGCGGGTTCATTGCTTGGAATATTAGGCGTATTTTATTTTCCTTTATTTTATTTTTCAAGTGTTTTGCTAGGGCTGAGTGCAGCATGGCTTGTACCTGCTAATACCACGGTCAATTTTCACGAAAAGACGCAAGGTTTTATCAATATGGATGGGAAAAAGTACTTATTTGCAGCTATCTGGCTATTTCTCCTGTATCAAGCGATTGAGTTGCCTGCACCGACTCAGATTGCAGCAAGCTTTACTATTTATACACTTTTTTACGTTATGGCCTACCATACGGTTAGTCATTATCCGCGTTACGAACTGGATTTCAAAGACATCAAAAGAAATCTGGTAGCTACGCGAGAGCTTGTTTTATTTTTGATATTCTTTGGCTTATTGTTTCTTTTGAGAAATGCCCGATTGTTATTCGATGAAAGGCTTTTTGATCTTGCTATTTATGGTTTCTTGCTGCTGTTCATCTTGTTCGTGTTTGTTTTAGGACACCAGAAGAAGGAATGGAAGTTGCCAAGCTGGCTAAATTTGTTTACTTTTCTAAATGGAATGCTAGGGAATTTCCTTTTTTTGTTTAGCAGTTTTTATGTTGGCATACTGTACGGATTAGAAAAACTTTCGATTTTTATGTATTTGCCTTATGCAGCAGGCTTGATTGCAGCAAAAATAGTCGGACCATGGATTTTGAAACGTTTATCATGGTCTCCATTGGCTATGCAATTGCTTGGACTGAGTTCTTCTTTATTGGTCCTCTTGATTCCAAATGGTTTTGCGATAGGTGTCTTTCTGCTTAGTTTCTGGCACGTAGTAACAGGCAGCTGGCTAAATAAGGAATATTATCAAACTGATGCAGCTATTCCAATGGATCGCCGGATCGTTGTCAAGTATACTACTCAAAATAAAGGGAGTGTGATCCACCAGTTTTTATTGATGACGCTTTTGTTTATTTTAGCAAAAGAAATGGGAGAGCCAATCCATCTATTATTGATCACGCTGAACCGTGAATCAGTGCCGATAGAAAGTGTACAACTGCTTATCTTGGCAAAATGGATCAATGTTGGTCTTTTACTGAGCGGATTAGTAACTGTTTATCATTTATGGAAGAAGGCGAAAAAGAATGAGGCTATTCATTGATGGAGATGGTTCTCCAGTAAAAGAAGATGTCATAAAATTAGGAGAATCCTATGGTCTCGACGTGATTATCGTAACCAGTGTGGACCATTATACGACCAAAGAATACGCTAATCATGTCCAAATCGTCTACGTAGACCGCGGAGCTGATAGTGCGGATTATAAAATCGTCGGTATGGTTAAGAAGAATGACTTTTTGATCACGCAAGATTATGGTTTAGCTTCACTTGTATTGCCGAAGGGCCTCCGAGTGTTCCATCACTCTGGAAAAGAATTTGACGAAGCGAATATCGGCACGCTTCTAGAACAACGTTATCATAGTGGAAAGTTAAGAAAAGCTGGCATAAGGACAAAGGGTCCAAAACCCTTTACGGAGAAAGATCATATGTCTTTTCGTCAAGCGTTAAAAAAGGCAATTGACCAAGGTTTACCAAGTACAGAAGATAGTAGGTAACGAAGGTATTTTATTTATGCTCGAATACACCAAAAAAGGAACAGGGAAACAGGATAAATGGATTCCTTGTTCCTTTTTGATTGTTCTTATTACTGGGTGCAGAACAGCTTTTTCACATTTTTTATTCTCGGTGTTTCAGAAGTAGCCTCTTCGAAAAATAAGCCGAATTTTCACAAAAATTTGAGAAATAATTTATGTAAAACCCCTTCTTATTTCTTGAAGCTGATTCTTTCTGTCACAACCTTTTTCTACTTTTTCCTCTTCTTATACATTTGGATCAATGCATCGATTGCCAAAAAAATAATGACGAATGCGGCAATAGCATACGTAAATATCCCTAATAAGGAAACGACCTCTGCGTTTTCTACAGGTGCTGCTTGGACAAGCAGGGAGGACCCTACGATCAATGCAGCTAAAATCATACCGAAAACAAGCCGATTGATCATACTTTCGATCCTGCTCAATAATTTGTCTTGCTTTTTCAATTCCAAATTGACTTTTCCTTGTCCCGAAGACCACATTTCTAATAGATGGTGGAGCTGTTGAGGGATCTTAGGCGCAGCCTTCATCCCTTCCAATAAGTCTAATCCGCTTTGTTTCAATGTATCTTCTACATCCAGATGAGTGAGAAAATAATGTTGGGCAAAAGGCGAAGCGACTTCCATGAGGGAAACTTCAGGGTCAAGGACACGGATCACCCCTTCTAATGTCCCGAATGCTTTCAGCAAAAGCGTGATATCACGATCGAACTGCAGATTATTTTGATGACAAATCGTCACGACGTGTGTGAATACTTCTTGCAAGTTGATTTCATCAATAGGAGAATCATAATACTGTTCAAGAAAACTTGTCAGTTCTTGGTGGAACCGACTTTCATCAAACACGCCTTCTTGCTGACAAAGTCGCAAGACCGCTTTTTCGATTCGATAAGCATCTTTCGTATACAGCGCTAAAACGGCTTGTGTGAGTTTTTGCCTAAGCCCTGCAGAAAGATGCCCCATCATACCAAAATCGATGTAGTTGACGGTATATGGCGCAACAGGGTCTTCTGTAGAAGTAGAGGCTCGAAAAGTAAAGGAACCGAACTCTTTTTCATGGACTGTTTCAGTTTTTTGGCTAGCTCGTGTCTGTTCTTCTTTTGTTAGTACATGGAATAGCAGATTCCCTGGATGAGGATCAGCATGGAAAAAACCATCATCAAATACCTGTTTCATAAAGTTCTCAACTAAAAGCTTTGCAACTTCTTGTTTCAGCTGCTTGTTTTGAATACCGGTGATAAAAGTTTCTGTTCCGTTTTTGGCATTCATCAAATGATTCAAGTTTTTACCAGACATTTCTTCCATCACGATCACTTTTTTCGAACAAAAAGCGTCATAAATTTTGGGGATGCGGATCTCTTTCCAGCCATTGTTCTTTTGATAGAATTGTTCGCCATTTTGACTTTCTTTTAAGAAGTCCATTTCATTGATCAAGGAACGTTTCACTTCTTGGAGTACCCCTTTTAGATCAACTACGCTAGTTTCAGGAATGTATTTGATCAAAGGGATCGCTCGTTCAAATAGTTGAAGATCAAGTCGAATCTCTTCGGCGATGTTAGGGTGTTGGATCTTAACGACGACCGAGTCACCGTTCTTCAGCTTGGCACGATGAGCCTGCCCCATAGAAGCAGAGGCAAAAGGCGATTTGGAAAAATCATCGAATATATCTGATAATGAAAGAGAAAGTTCTGTTTCGATCGTCTTTTTGACCGTTGAAAATGTGTCGCTAGGTACACTATCTTGTAATGTTTTGAATGTTTGAGTGAAGGCAGAAGAAAGCAAATCTTCTCGAACAGAAAGCATCTGTCCTATCTTGATGAAGGTGGGGCCTAGTTCTTCAAAGGCTTTTTTTACCTGTTCGGGATTTTTTTGCTGTACAAAGTTTGGTACTACATTGTAATTGATGAACACTCGAATGATTTCTGCCAAGCGGCTGCGTGGATTTGTTTGCGCCATCATCATCCCTCCTTTTCTTTATCATAACTTTTTATAAAAAACGGGACAAATAATCTAGCTGATAAAAAATAAATGACGTTTGTTCTTTTAGAAACCAACTCGTTTTTTTATAAATAAGTTATTCGTTTATTTTTGTTTTGTGCTAAAATATGAGAGTAAATCACTGAACGATTTAGAATACAGGAGGACAATCTTTTGAAGATTACTTTACTATATGGCGGACGCAGCGCAGAGCATGAAGTGTCCATTCTTTCCGCATTTTCAGTTTTAAATGCCATTTATTATAATTATTACCAAGTTCAACTCATATTTATTACAAAAGAAGGACAATGGGTCAAAGGTCCATTACTAACAGAAAAACCTGCAAGCAAAGATGTCTTGCATCTTTCATGGGACCCAAGTGGACAGACGGAGGAAGGCTTTACAGGAAAAGTGATCAATCCGGGCGAAATCAAAGAAGAAGGAGCCATCGTTTTTCCAGTTTTACATGGGCCAAACGGGGAAGATGGAACGATCCAAGGCTTCTTAGAGACATTGAATATGCCTTATGTCGGCGCAGGCGTATTGACCAGTGCATGTGCCATGGATAAAATCATGACCAAGTATATTTTACAAGCTGCTGGTGTGCCGCAAGTTCCTTATGTACCAGTACTTAAGAATCAATGGAAAGAAAATCCTAAAAAAGTATTTGATCAATGTGAAGGTTCTTTGCTTTATCCGATGTTTGTCAAACCGGCGAATATGGGTTCTAGTGTCGGCATTACAAAAGCAGAAAACCGAGAAGAGCTGCAAAATGCTTTAGCAACAGCCTATCAGTATGATTCTCGAGCAATCGTTGAACAAGGAATTGAAGCGCGCGAAATCGAAGTTGCTGTATTAGGAAATGAAGACGTTCGGACGACTTTGCCTGGTGAAGTCGTAAAAGACGTAGCATTCTATGATTATGAAGCAAAATATATCAATAATAAAATCGAAATGCAGATTCCAGCCGAAGTGCCAGAAGAAGTTTATCAAAAAGCACAAGAGTACGCGAAGTTAGCTTACACGATGTTAGGCGGAAGCGGATTGAGCCGGTGTGATTTCTTTTTGACAAATAAAAATGAATTATTCCTGAATGAATTAAATTCTATGCCAGGATTTACGGAGTTCAGTATGTACCCACTCTTATGGGAAAATATGGGCTTGAAATACGGTGATTTGATTGAAGAACTGATTCAATTAGGAATGAATCGATACCATCAGCGTCAATCTTTTTTTGAAAAAAATGAATAAAGAGAAATAAAGAAGAAGCTGGAGTGATTGCGTAACCGCGTTCATTCTAGCTTCTAAATACGAATAGAGAAATTTACTTGGAAGTGAGAGTCATGCGAACCCGCCGTTTAGGCCAAACGCTTTTTTCACAACCTTTTTTAGGAGAGATCTCAATGAATCTAACAATACAAGAAATTGCACAAGCCGTGGGCAGCGAATGCTCTGCACTGACAAAGATTACCAATGTCGAATTTGACAGCCGGAAGATAACCGAAGGAAGTTTATTCGTTCCTCTTGCTGGTACGCGAGATGGACATGAATTTATCCAGCAAGCGATCACAAACGGAGCATCTGCTTCATTTTGGAGCTTGCCTGTTGAACAAGCTCCAAAAGATTTTCCAGTTATTCCTGTAGCAGATCCTTTGAAAGCCATGCAGCAATTGGCAACCTATTACTTGGAAAAAGTAGGCGCAGAAGTCGTTGCAATTACAGGAAGCAATGGTAAAACCACCACGAAAGATCTAACCGCGTCTGTCTTGTCTGAAAAATACAAAACATATAAGACGCAAGGAAATTACAACAATAATATTGGTCTTCCTTACACGATTTTGCACATGCCCCAAGATACAGAAAAGATCGTCTTGGAAATGGGCATGGATCACGCCAATGAAATCACGGAACTTTCACTTATGGCTCAACCAAAAGCTGCAGCAATCACAATGATCGGTGAAGCACACATAGAAAATCTTGGGTCGCGAGAAGGAATCGCTAAAGCCAAAATGGAAATCACTGACGGACTTGTACCAGACGGATTACTCGTTGTGCCCGCAGATGAACCGTTGCTGACACCTTTAACGGCAACATTAGTACAAACAGTCACAACATTCGGTATTGGAAATGGCGATGTTCATGCGGAAGTGACAGCAAAAGGAAAAGCACAAACCGATTTTGTAGTAGAAGGAGAAACATTTACGATCCCGCTGCCTGGAAGTTATAATGTAACGAATGCTTTGATTGCGTATACGATCGGGCGCTTCTTTGGACTGTCCATACCTGAGATACGCCAAGGGCTCGCCCATGTTTCTATCACTCAAAACAGAACCGAATGGCTAACGGCAGGAAATGGTGCAGCTATTTTGAGCGATGTCTATAATGCAAATCCAACAGCCATGGGACTGGTATTAGATACTTTTAAAAATCTACCAACAAAAGGACGCAGAATCGCTGTGTTAGCAGATATGCTGGAATTAGGGAAAGAGTCTTTAAATATGCATGCGCAAATGAGTGAACATATCGATCCTGAGAAATTCGCCATGATTTTCCTTTATGGGGAACAAATGCATGCACTAAAAGAAGAATTGAACCAAAAATACCCCCAACTACCTGTGTTCTATTTTGAAAAAGAAAAGAATAAATTGATTGATGCTGTAAAACAAAATCTTGAAGCAACAGATAGTATTATGCTAAAAGGCAGCAACAGCATGGGCTTATTTGAAGTGGTAGAACAGCTTCAGCAAATGAAATAAAAATCTGTAAACTTGCAGAAAACGAAAAACTATGTTAGAATAACCTATTGCCGAAAGATGAAGAGAAATTGGACTGGTTTTGCCATAGAAACAACTTGTTGAAGCCAGATGTCATAATAATGATAAAGCTGAACGCGACCCGTTTGGCTTTTCTAATGCCTAAACTTCGCAAAGTGATTTTTCGGTGGTGCCACAGGGGCTAAGAATGGATAAAAACGTGCGTGGCCACTGTCAAAAAGAAACAATACACTTTGACCGAACAAATCGACGGGGTAGCAAAAAAGCTACATCCTCAGTTAACAACCATATAGGAGGATTCATTTGAAATTTAAAGAACTAGAATTATCACCAGAATTGTTGAAATCAGTCGAACGCGCTGGTTTTGAAGAAGCAACACCTATCCAATCAGAAACGATTCCACTAGCATTAGCTGGAAAAGACGTTATTGGACAAGCACAGACAGGTACAGGGAAAACAGCTGCATTTGGATTACCGATGTTAGAAAAAATCGATCCAGATCGTCACGAATTACAAGGTTTAGTTATCGCACCAACACGTGAGTTAGCTATCCAAACACAAGAAGAATTATATCGTTTAGGGCGCGACAAAAAAGTACGTGTACAAGCCGTTTACGGCGGAGCAGATATTGGCCGTCAGATCCGTGGCTTGAAAGATCGTCCACATATCGTTGTGGGTACACCAGGACGTATGCTTGACCACATCAACCGCCACACATTGAAACTTGGAACCGTTCAAACATTAGTTTTGGATGAAGCAGATGAAATGTTGAATATGGGCTTCTTGGAAGATATCGAAAAAATCATTTCACAAGTTCCTGATCAAAGACAAACATTACTTTTCTCAGCAACGATGCCGCCAGCTATCAAGAATATTGGCGTTAAATTCATGAAAAATCCACATCATGTGAAGATCAAAGCGAAAGAAATGACAGCTGACTTGATCGATCAATACTATGTCCGCGCAAAAGAATACGAAAAATTCGATATCATGACTCGCTTGTTTGATGTTCAAACACCTGAACTAACAATCGTCTTCGGACGTACAAAACGCCGTGTAGACGAATTGGCACGCGGATTAGAAGCACGCGGTTACCGTGCAGAAGGAATCCATGGCGATTTGTCTCAACAAAAACGAATGAGCGTATTGCGTTCATTTAAGAGCGGTCATTTAGATATCCTTGTAGCGACAGACGTTGCTGCACGTGGATTAGATATTTCAGGTGTCACTCATGTGTACAACTATGATATCCCTCAAGATCCAGAAAGCTACGTTCACCGTATCGGACGTACAGGCCGTGCCGGAAAAGGCGGTATGTCTGTGACTTTCGTTACACCAAATGAAATGGACTACTTGCATGTGATTGAAAACTTGACGAAAAAACGGATGACGACTTTACGTCCACCAACCGAAAAAGAAGCATTCAAAGGTCAATTAGGTGCTGCAGTTGAACAAATCGAAACAAAACTTGCAGAAAATGGTCTAGATAAATACCTGCAAACAGCAGATAAATTATTAGAAGAATATTCTGCACAAGATTTAGTTGCACTTTTGCTAAAAACGACAGCAAAAGATCCAGCTGATGCAGTGCCAGTGAAGATCACACCAGAACGCCCATTGCCAATGCAGAAAAAAGGATACAATAAAAATGGCAAACGTGGTGGCGGAAACAACCGTAATCGTCGTGACGGCGGTAATTATCGTGGAAACAAATCAAAAGGCGGTTATAGCAAAAATAATAACAGCCAAAAAGATGGCGGTAAACGTCACAATGATAAAAAACGCGGATTTGTAATCCGTTCAAATAACGATTAAACATAAAATGAAAGTTTCTCTTTTTTAAGAGAAACTTTCATTTTTGTTATTTGTGGACTTATTTGTGGCAAAATGGTTATAATTTGGTAGAATGAGAGTGTTCTAAATTTATTGAAAAGAGAAAAGCATATGATAAAAGGAATTGGGATCGATGCAGTCGAACTTCCTAGGATCACTCGGCTGATCGAAGAAAAACCAAAATTCATTGCACGAATCTTGACCTCTGATGAAATGAAACTATTCCAGTCCTTGCCTTTTCATCGCCAAGTAGAATTTTTAGGCGGGCGTTACGCTTGCAAAGAGGCTTTCTCTAAAGCTTGGGGAACTGGGATCGGAAAAGTTACCTTTCAAGATGTCGAGATTTTAAAAAATGAAAACGGTCAGCCTGTTGTGACGCGTTCACCTCATGAAGGCAATGTATGGGTCAGTATTACTCATACAAATGAAACAGCTTTTGCACAAATTATTTTGGAAGACTAGAAAGAAGGAAAAACGATGGTTGTCGCTTGGCACCGCCCAACGAAAGCAGTGATACATAAAAAAGCTATAACTGAAAATGTAGCAAATGAAGTTGCAAGACTTCCGCAAGGAAAAGAATTGTTTGCAGTAGTAAAAGCAAACGGATACGGTCATGGAGCTATTGAAACAGCTGAGGCAGCAGTTGCAGGTGGAGCTTCGGGCTTTTGTGTTTCAAATTTAGATGAAGGAGTCGAGTTGAGAGAAGCTGGATTTACTCAGCCCATCCTTATCTTGAATATGGTTCCTTACGACGCACTGACTGTAGCTGTTGCTCATGATTTATCAGTAACTGCAGGTACACGGGAATGGTTGCAGGCAGCAGCTGCTGTTTTAGAGAAAAGTAAGCTAGAGACGCCTCTTTCGATTCATCTAAAAGCAGACACTGGGATGGGTCGTATCGGATTTTGTACACCTGAAGAAGTAAAAGAGGCAGCTGCATTCATCAAAGAAAGTCGTGTATTAGAATGGGAAGGTTTATTTACCCATTTTTCTACAGCAGATCAGGCAGATGATACATATTGGAATCTGCAAAAAGAACGCTTTATAGAAGTGCTAAAAAAACTTCCCGAACTTCCTCGATATGTACATGTCAGCAATAGTGCAACGGCTTTATGGCATGATGAAACAATCGGCAATATGATTCGTTATGGAGTAGCAATGTACGGACTGAATCCCTCTGGGCACGCACTACCGGAAGTTTATCCATTGCAGCCAGCACTTGAGCTGGTTTCTGAATTGATTCAAATCAAAAAACTCCCAGCAGGTGAAGGAATCGGCTATGGAGAAACATATATCACTTCTGAAGCAGAGTGGATCGGAACGATACCGATCGGTTATGCAGATGGCTGGCCACGAAAGATGCAGGGTTTTTCTCTATTGGTAGAAGGGAACTACTGTGAAACGATTGGGCGTGTATGTATGGATCAACTGATGATCCGATTGCCTCAAGAATTTCCTGTCGGAACAAAAGTGACGCTTATCGGCAAAAATGCAGACAAAGAAATCACTATGCAGGATATAGCAGATCAATTAGGTACGATCCACTATGAAGTGGCTTGCGGATTAGGACAGCGGATACCAAGAGAATATCAAGAATAAGGAGGATCCTATGGTAAAAAGAGGAGATATTTATTTTGCTGATCTTTCTCCAGTCGTGGGATCGGAGCAAGGCGGAACACGCCCAGTTTTGGTTATTCAAAATAATCTAGGTAACCATTTTAGCCCGACGATCATTGTTGCGGCCATAACGGCAAAAATGGCTAAACCTAAGCTTCCGACTCACATTGGGATCAAAGCTACTGGAACAGGAATAGAAAGAGACTCCGTTATCCTGTTGGAGCAGATCAGAACGATCGATAAATCAAGATTGAAAGAAAAGGTCTGCCATTTGGATCGACCCATTATGGCAGAAGTTGACCGAGCATTGAAAATTAGTGTGGGTATCGAAGCACTGACTCCTGTTACTAAATAAATATAGCGAAGTAACCATGCAGCCTTTACATATAAAAAAGGACCAGCTGTGCGTAAAAAAAGATACGTCTGCTTCTAGTACCAGCATTTCTGCTAGAAGAAGCGAACGTATCTTTTTTGATGATCCAAGGAGTGGTCCATGCGCCCTCCTCCTTTACATTACAGCCAGACTTGGATTACCAGCTGGCTTTTTTTACTCCTGGAATCAAACCTTTATGTGCTAATTCACGGAATTTTATACGGGACATCCCGAATTTACGCATGTATCCGCGAGGGCGTCCATCGATTAAATCACGATTTTTCAATCGTTCTGGACGAGCATCTAAAGGAAGTTTGCGCAAGCCTTCGTAATCTTTTTGCGCTTTTAATTCCTGGCGTAAAGCAGCATAGCGTTCAATCGTTTCTTGCTGTTTTTTTGCTTTGGCAATCTTTGATTTTTTAGCCATCAACAAATTCCTCCAATTATTTTTTATTAGCGTAAATCGTAATCTTTACGCTTTTAGATAAATAATTTAACACGTTTCGCGAAAAAAGACAATTATTTTGTTTTGAATCATGCGCCAAAACGAAAAGACATTTTTTTTGTCAAAATAAAGGCATAAACGTAAACTTAAAGAAAAAGGGAGATGGTGACCATGCGAAGATTTGCAATTAAAGGTTACGGAGAAGCACAAGATGTTTTTGAAGAAATCGATGCTCATCCCAGAGAAGTCGGTTCTGGACATGTTCGTGTAGAAATAAAAGCATTCAGTGTGAATCCTTATGATGTTGCCTTGCGTTTAGGAGAAATGAAAGAGATACGAACATTGAAATTCCCTTATGTACCAGGTAATGATGGCGCTGGTATTGTGACAGAGATTGGTTCAGATGTCACAACTGTTCATGTAGGTGATCGAGTAGCTGTCCATGCAGTCGGCGGGACTTACGGAGAAGAAGTCGTGTTGCCATCAGCAAAAGTAGCAAAAATTCCAGATAAAATGAGTTGGGAAGAAGCAGCCGGAATGGTCACGCCAGGAATTACGGCTTATAATCTAATCAACCATTTGACGGAAATCCAGCCGACAGATACTGTAATGATACTAGGAGCATCAGGTGCGGTCGGGTCAAGTCTGATCCAGCTTCTCCATGAAAAGGGAATCCGAATCTTAACCAGTGCATCCAGTAAAAATGAGGAAAAGGTAAAAAAATTAGGAGCTTCAGCATTTGCTGCTTATGATAAAACAAATCCAGGTCTGCAATTTGCTGATCAGGCAGACCTTGTAATCGATGCGACGAAAGGAAGTATCAAAGGAGAAACCGGCATCCAGATCATGAAACCAGGCGGCAGGTATGTTGCATTAAATGACCTCCCAGATCTAGATTTGCGGCAAAAAAAGGAAGGCTTTTATGAATCGTTTGTTCCAAGAAAGGAATATCTAGATGCAGAAGCCTTTGCTGGCATAATCAAAGCCTACCAAAAAGGAGCCTTTCATGTTTTTATTTCAATGAATCTGTCTGCTTCACTTAAGCATGTCATCCAAGCACATCAGCTAGTTGAAGGACATCCTCCTGCTGGGAAAATCATCCTGTCATTCGAAAAATAAGAAATACAGGAATAAAAAACGAAAAAAGCTGAAACATTTTTGTAGGGGCAAAGACAAAAAATGCTTTAGCTTTTTTGCGTATACGTATAATAGATAAAAACTTTGGCATAAAATTATCTTTCCCTTTTATTTCATGATAAAGTAAAGGCTGTAATCCTTAATTATTTCTCAATATGTAAGAGATTACAATGAGACAATTGCCGTGATATGTCCAAAAATTCGACTTTTTTGAAAAAAGCCGATTGAAAAAAGTATGAAATACATGGTAAAGTAATTCAGCTGAAAAAAGAAGAAGGGGGAGAACTATGCAGTCAATCAAAAATACGCTTCGATTATATTTGCTTGACTGGAAACGGATTTTCAAAAACCCGATTGCAACACTTCTGATCATCGCGATCATGATCATCCCTTCGCTATATGCGTGGTTTAACATCAAAGCATTATGGGATCCATATGGAAATACTGGAGAGCTGCCAATTGCTGTTTACAGTGCAGACAAGCCAGCAGAGTTTCAAGGTAAAGAAGTGGCCATTGGGGAGCAAGTCATCGAATCGCTTCATAAAAATAAACAATTAGGATGGCAATTCGTTGATTCAAAAGAACAATTAGAAGACGGAGTCCGTTCCGGAAAGTATTACGCAGGTATTTACTTGCCAAAGGATTTCTCAGAAAATCTGCTGAGTTTTACTAGTGGTGATATCAAGAAACCAAAAATCGAATATACGGTAAATGAAAAAATCAATGCGATTGCACCGAAAATCACCGATAAAGGAGCAAGTTCGATCCAATCGCAAATCACAAATGAATTTATCAAAACAGCCAGTTCGACTTTATTGAAAGTATTCAATGAGATAGGTTACGACATCGATACGAACCTAGTAAGTATCAATAAAGTTAAAGATATGATTTTATCAACAGATGAAAATTTGGACACGATCGACGGCTACACAAAACAAGTCCTCGAATTACAAAGTCAACTACCTGAAATCAAGGAAAAACTGAATAAAGCAAATGAATTCGTGGATTACATCCCTAAAGTAGATGAGATGGGTGAAAAAGTCGTTGCATTGAATGACAAAATGCCTGAGTTGAAAGATCAAGCAAAAATCATCCTTGATTTGCAAGAAAAAATCCCAGAGATCCAAAATGCCGGTAAGCAACTAGCAGAGATCGACGGCGATTTTGCTTCGATCCAAGAGACAATGAACCAAGGAATCGATGAAGCAAAACAAGGCTTGACGATCATCCAACAAGTACAAGATATCTTGCCAGATGTGAAAAATTTAGAAAATCAGGCAAGTGATCTAGCAAACCAAACAAAATCAGGTGCCTCTCAGCTGAAAGATGCGATACCAAGCATCACAAACAGTGTAGATGTTACATTGAAGTCAATTGGACAAGTGGCAACAACGACAGGTTCGTTAATAGATACTGTAAGAACAGCTATTGAAGATGGTAAGCTGACTGATGATGAAAAGAAAAACATCAGCAATGTATTGAACGGCTTTATTGACGGAATATCTCAACAACAAAATGCAATCGATAAACTGGTCGAGTTCCTGACTAAATTGCAAACAAGTGCTGGAAATACGAAATTGCAGCCAATTATTGATCAGCTAAATCAATTAAAACCCTTGCTAAGCAATCTGCAAAACCGCCTATCTGCTTTGAACACAGCTGTTCAAAATGAAGACACGAAGGCTATTGATGAATTGCTAGATCAAATTGAGGCCGTTGTTAATAATATCAATGGCATCATTGCTGGTATCAATACAGGTCAAATCAGTTCCACTGTCACTTCTCTACTAGACCAAGTCATCGATACGATTGGGACTGCACAAGGGGTGCTAAGCAAAGCGGACCAGATCGATTTTGAATCTCTGCTAAGCTCAACGAAAGCAACTGTAACGAATGCAGTGGCAATTTTAGAAAAATATCAAAAAGAAATGCCTGCAATTGGACAAGAAATCCATGATGCCAATACAATGCTGAATGGAAATATGGATACCATCGTCAATGGCATCAATGAAGGGGCAGACCTATACAACAATGAATTACCGATCCTTCAGCAAAAATTAGGATTGGCCGCTGATTTTATCCAAAATGATTGGCCAACACTAAAAAATGAAATCACCGGTACATTGACAACAGTAAATGAAAAAATGCCAGAGGTCGAAACAGCTGTGAACGCTGCTGCGGACTTGATCAACAATGACTGGCCAAATATCAAAGCTGGCATCCAAAAAGCAGCAGACGCGATCCGAAAAGGCGAACAAGAAGTCGATCTAGGCGAAGTCATCAAATTATTGAAACTAGATGCAACAAAAGAAAGTGACTTCTTTACACAACCTGTTGAGCTACAAACCAATGCGCTTTATCCAATCGCAAATAACGGTTCAGCTAGCACCCCGTTTTATACTGCACTATGTCTGTGGGTCGGCGCTGTTCTTCTTTCAAGTGTTGCTACGACAGAATACTATTTAGGAAAGAAAGACCGAAACAATTTTACGAAACGAGAACAATTCGTTGCTCGTATGCTGACATTTTTGACAATGGCGATTGCGCAAAGCTTGATCGTTACATTAGGGAATATTTTCTTACTAGGAGTAGATGTCCAAAATCCGGTCTACAGCGTGTCATTTGCTGTCTTGATCGCCTTAGCGTTCATGATGATCGTCTATGTCTTGGCTGCATTATTCGATAATGTCGGTAAAGGGATCGCTATTATCATCTTAGTACTGTCGATCTCTGGCGGAGGCGGGAACTATCCGATCCAAGTCTCAGGGAAATTCTTCCAAATGATCAATCCGTTCTTGCCATTTACGCATGCGGTAAACTTGTTGCGGGAATCTGCAGGAGGCATTTACTGGCCAAATGCTACGAAAGCAATCTGGATCATGATCGGTTTGTTTGTTGTCTTTGGAATCGTAGGAACGGCAATCTATCCGTTCATCGAAGAAAAAATGACGAAATTCAAAGAAGCGGCGCATGAGAGCCATATTTTTCATTAAAAAAAGAGGTTGTGAAATCAGCGTTTTGACCTGAGTATTAGAGAAAAAATGGAAAAATAGTTCCTCATATTTTGCCGTTTTTTGAGCTAATGCCGAGGGTCAGCTGATTGAACACCGTGTACCAAGAGGTTGTAAAAAATCTGCTCTGCATCAAGTAATAAGAACGACCAAATAAAAACAGCTTCTTATGTTTTTAATTTGGTTGGGCTTATTACCGCAGATGCAAGCTTTTAAACACCGTTTATCAAGAGGTTGTGACAACTGCGCTATGCTTCGAGTAGTAAGAATGATGGGTAGAAAGCAACCTTACATCTCTCTTTCAAAAGTTAAGATATCAAAAAGGATAGAACTTGATTTTCTAAGTCAAGTTCTATCCTTTTATTATAGAATTCAAAGAAAAAGCCCATAAAAAAATGTTAGATTTTTGCTGTATTAAAGCGTTTGAAAAAGCGCTTGATATTTTTCTGTTTTTTTCCAATTATTTTCTTAAAGTTTATTGACTTTTAAGGTCAGTGAGCGTACTATAACATCTTGTTTACTATAAATTTTCGACTATAAAACTTGAAGTAAAATTGTGTGTAAAGGAGTTTAGAAATTGGATTACTTAAAAAGGTTGTTAGTAGGTAAGCCTTTAAAATCTGCTGAAAATGATGAGCACAAATTAACCCGATTTGCTGCTTTGGCATTATTGTCGTCTGATGCGTTATCATCTATTGCATATGGTACGGAACAAATCGTTGTCGTTTTAGTCGCTTTGTCTGCTGCAGCCATCTGGTATTCGCTACCCATTGCCGCTTTTGTTATTATTTTATTGATTTCATTAACGCTATCATATCGTCAAATCATCCATGCTTATCCTCATGGCGGGGGAGCATATGTCGTCAGCAGTGAGAATCTTGGAAAGAATGCTGGCTTGATTTCCGGTGGCTCTTTATTGATCGACTACATGTTGACAGTAGCAGTATCTGTCTCAGCAGGTGCTGAAGCGATCACATCAGCGGTGCCAGCACTCTACGGTCATCAAGTCGCTATTTCTGTGACAATCGTTTTGCTACTGATGATGCTGAATCTTCGTGGGCTGAGGGAATCTGCATCGTTCCTATTATTTCCGGTGTACACATTTATCCTTGTGATCTCGTTACTGATCGTTGTTGGTTTATATAATATCGTGACAGGTGCTGTGCCATTGCAAGCTACTGCACTTCCAGGAGCGGCTGTGCCGGGTGTTTCTATCGCTTTGATTTTACGAGCATTTTCTTCTGGTTCTTCCTCTTTAACTGGGGTGGAGGCGATTAGTAATGCTGTACCATTCTTTAAGAAGCCAAGAGCAAAAAATGCCGCTGCTACATTGACGATGATGGCATTGATCTTAGGTTTCTTCTTCGTGGGGATCACATTTATCAACTATTGGTATGGGATCGTTCCTGAAAAAGAAGTCACTGTTTTGTCTCAAATTGGTAAAGCTGTCTTTGGACATGGTATTTTGTATTACGTCCTTCAATTTGCTACAGCGCTGATTTTAGCAGTTGCTGCTAACACCGGTTTTTCTGCTTTTCCAGTTCTTGCATACAATCTGGCAAAAGATAAATTCATGCCTCACATGTATCAAGATCGTGGGGATCGACTAGGCTATTCCAATGGGATTATCACACTAGCGCTAGGTTCGATCGTATTGCTGTTTATTTTCCATGGCTCAACAGAACGCTTGATTCCGTTATACTCTATCGGCGTGTTCATTCCATTTGCTTTATCTCAAACAGGGATGGTCGTCAAATGGAAAAAAGAAGGAAAAAGATGGTTAAGCAAATCGATTGCCAATATTACAGGTGCGTTCATCTCATATGCAATCATTGCGATTTTGTTTGTCTATCGGTTAGGGGACATTTGGCCTTTCTTCATCATTATGCCAATCGTTATGTTCATTTTTTATAAGATCCATGATCATTATAAAAAAGTAGCAGAACAGCTTCGTTTAGAAAATGATGCAAAACTACATGATTATGACGGGAATACCGTTCTTGTATTAGTCGGGAATGTGACACGGGTAAATATCGGTGCGTTGAATTACGCACGTTCGATCGGTGATTATGTCGTTGCGATGCATGTTTCGCTAGACGAAGATGTCGAAAAAGAAAAAGAAATCGAAGCAGAATTTAAAAAGCATTTCCCAGATGTCCGTTTTTCAATCGTCCACTCTTCTTATCGCTCGATTGAAAATCCAATTATCCGTTATGTAGATATCGTAAGTAAAAATGCAGCGAAACAAAACTATACAACTACTGTGTTGATTCCTCAATTTGTACCAAACAGACGCTGGCAGAATATTCTCCATAACCAAACAAGTTTGCGGTTAAGATTGCGATTGTCTTGGCGTGAAAATATCGTTGTCAGCACCTATAGCTACCATTTGAAGAAATAAACCAAGTTTTAAAATCAAAAACAGACCCTCTAGCTCTTAATTGAAGCTAGAGGGTCTGTTTTGTCTTATTCTCAGCTAAAGGTGCCCTCTATAAGCCATTAAAGATGGGAACAGCGTATGAAATGTTATTATTCTTCCTATTTAGCTGTAAAACATTTTGATTTTGATGTCTTGATCATAATTTCCGAATCCTTTGCCAAATAATGTACAGCCTCCTATATTTTCAGCTTCTTCCTTTACCTCGACTCTTAAGTGCCATGTGTCTTCATAAGTAGAAATCTCAGCCTCGTCAAGTGACCATTTTTTGTTACCATAACTCAGTGCCATTTTTAATTGGTGATTCACAAACCCAACGGTCTAAGCAAGTATCAAATCGATAGTGAACATGAATGACAGGAGACGAAAGAGGCAATCATTTTTGAGGCAGTAGAAGACTTGACGGCCAAAATCAGTTTTGAATAACCGTTACAAATCTTTCGTGCGTATCCTCAGGTTATTCAAGATATCAATCAAGTCACACTGCAACGAGGAACCTTCGTGTATTGGTGTTGTTGCATAGACTCACAGGCTTTGGATTTGACCTTTGCTAAAGATGATACGTTGTTACCAATTACTTTACGTTTGGCTACCGCTAGTCGTAAAGGAGTAAGAAGTGAGCGTGGACAAAGATCCTCCCTAAAAAGGGGTCTTTTTCTCTATGTAAAAAAGAGGAAAAGTTTGCTGAATTTAAGTGCTTTATTGTATTTTTTGACGTACTTAATCAAGTACGTTATAATTATATCAGAAAAAGGAGGAGAGACAATGGCTAATACAACGATGAATCCTAGCACAGCTCGTAAAAATTTTTATCAGTTATTGAAAGAGGTAAATGAAAATCATACTGAAATCGAGATTATTAGTGATCGTAGTGGAAACAATGCTGTATTGATTGGGCTAGAAGACTGGAGAGCGATTCAAGAAACCCTTTTTCTTGAGCAAACAGGTACTTTAGATAAAGTACGAGACCGCGAAAAAGACGACAGTGGCTTTACGAATATCGATAATATTGATTGGGAAGCTCTTTGATGAGTAACTATACAGTCGCAATCAAAAACTCTGCGAAAGTGGATTTAAGAAAAATCAAGCAATCGAATTTAAAGAAACAATTTGAAGAAGTGATTCAGACATTGAAGGAAGATCCATATATGCCCACGCAGTCTTTTGAAAAGCTGAGACCTACACATGAAGGCAGATACTCACGCAGGCTGAATAGACAGCACCGAGTGGTTTACAAAGTTGATGAGGAAAATAAAGTTGTGGAAATTTATTCTGCCTGGACACATTATGAGTGAAGTGAGAAGAGCCAACCTTTTTAGATAGTTAACAAAGAGTCTCCCCAAAAAGGAGACTCTTTTTTTGTTCTAAAACCAACCTTCTTGGATTTATTGCATGATTTCTTTAATTTGTTCCTATATCTCCACCTTTGAAGGGTCATTGTTTGAGTTTAGGAATGGAATGTTGACGGGTTTATGTAAAACAAGGAGGAAGAAGTGTGACAAGGAAAATCAGTAAAATTGGAGCATCGTTGTTAGTGTTGGCAGTGGCAACGACCATCGATTATCGCCAAAGTGAGGCGAAGACAATTGGAAATGTCGTTTATCGAGAAACAGCCAAAAGTATGTTGAAAAAAGCAATGGACAATCAACCGGAGTCGTCTTATTGGTTCCCAGAGGATTCGTTGGCATGGTCTTTTGGAAAAGATACAGATACGAAATACAATACCAGTGTCGTTTCTTTAGCAGAGCGGGTATCCAAAGCGACATTGCCGAACATGAATGTCACTCAAACGGAAGAAGTCAAAGTCGTGGCGCTTTCGGCCATGAATAGCAGTATCAACGGCAATGCATCACGAGGGATCGATATCTTTTACGCCAATGTCTTTTCTTATTGGCAATATATCGATCAATTGGTTTACGGGGGTGCTCTTCTGGTGAAGGATCATCGTACCGCCAAGTCTAGTTGCGACGGATGCAGTCCATAAGAATCGTGTACCGGTTTTAGGAACCGCAAACCTCCCATGGCGAGAAGCTGGAATGGCTAGATATGTTTTTAGCCAAGGATGAGGATGGCAAGTTCCCGATTGTATAAAAGATGATCGAAGTTACCGATACGGCAGTCACCAGTTTTGATGATGTAGCTGAAGGCATCGAACAATCGAGGACTGATGGAAAAGGCTTAAATGAAAGCCACGCCAAAGGATGTAAGAATTGATGCCCAATTCAAAGAACAAGCAGACGAGTATTTAGAGATCATGTGGTATGAATTCCATGACGAGTGATGGGAAAATGGATTGGCAAAATGCCTTAGCGGATAAGAAAAAAACTTAGTCGGTGGATGCAGAGATGAACCCGTTGGCAGTATGAAGTTGGAGTATACGGAATGGATAAATAGCTAAGAAAAGCAACTCTTTGCCCATAAGGAGGGAAGAATCAGAGTGGATTATTGCCTTAAAAAATGACAGAACTAAAAAAGCCTTTGCGACCAACAAATGGTCGCAGAAGCTTTTGTTTTTTACAATAACATCAGCGTGATGTACGGCTGGCTGGATCTAGCCGTCTTTCCAAAATACCTAAAAGCCAGTCCGTGATAATCGCCATTAATGCAGTTGGCAATGCACCTGCTAAAATAATCGATGTGCCATCTGTTGCATTGGTTCCTCGGATAATGATATCTCCAAGACCACCAGCACCGACGAATGCACCGATCGCGGTTATCCCGATGGCAACAACTAACGCGTTTCTTATGCCTGCCATGATAACAGAAACAGAGAGTGGTAACTCTACCATGAATAGTCGTTGTCTAGCAGTCATCCCCATGCCTTTGCCGACATCAAGGATGTTTTTGTCTACTTGGATCATCCCGGTATACGTATTCTTGATGATCGGTAAGAGGGAATACAAAAATACAGTAACAATCACGACATTGACTCCCAGGCCTAATCCAATGATTAAAATGGAGATCATGGCTAGAGAAGGGATCGTCTGGATGATATTCGCCAAACGAATCACCCAGTTTGCTAATTTACGTCTCCTAGAAATCATGATCCCAACCGGAATCCCGACAACTGCTGCAAAGAGGACACCATAGATAGAAATCAGGAAGTGACGGATAAATTGTGCAAAGATATAGGAGCCATTTTCCTGGAAATAATAGAAAAATTGTTGAAAGACATTCATTTTATCCAATTGCTTCACTTCCCTTCAAAATAGTGGTTTTCTTGTAAGAAACGTTGTGCTACTACTGATGGTTCCACTAGATTATTATCTGCTTCGTAGTTCAATTCCTGCATTTTTTCCGTACTGATGGTATGACCTAACTTATTTAAGGCTTCTTTTAAATGAGGCGTATCAGCTAATATTTTGTTGTTTACAACTGGAGCAGCATCATATGGTGGGAAGAATTGACGATCATCTTCCAACATGACTAGATCATAACTGGCGATCCGTCCATCCGTAGAGTAGCCAAGAACAATATCCATTTTTCCTGCTTCGACTGCGTCATAAACAAGTCCAATCTGCATAGGTAATATCGAATTGAAGGAGAAGCCATAAGTTTCTTGGAAGCCGTCATAACCGTCTCCTTTACGATTGATCCAAGAAGTATCTACACCAGCTACTAATTCATCCGCTACATTTTTCAGATCGCTGACTTTAGATAAATGGTATTTTTGTGCGGTGTCTTTTCGAACAAGAAAGACATACGTATTTTCAAAACCATAGGACGGGAACCACGTTTGATCGTATCTTTTCTCAAATTCATCTTTCACGGTAGCAAACGCTTTTTTCGGATCTTTTTCAGGAGGAAGGTTCAATGTAGTCGTTAAATCTGTTCCTGTGTAGCGAGCCGCTGAAATTGAAGCATCTCCGTTCATCATCGCTTGATGGTTGATAGTTGTGGTAGCCAGATTGTTGATGATTGCGGTATTTTTATCTGTATAATGTTCAACCATTCCGGCAACTAGGCTTGCTAAGATCTGTGCTTCTGAAGTGATTCCACCTGTGATCGAAATGGTGTCTTCATCTGTATTGCTGGCAAGACCAGGGAAAGAACAACTCGCAAGTATAAGAAGAGAGAAAAGAACCATGGTCATTTTTAGTATACGTTTCATTCTTCATTCTCCTCTCTAAGTGCGATCGGTGTCAGCCGGTGTTCCAAGAGACCTAGAAGCCAATCAGCCAATAGTGCTAAAATCGTTACAGGGATCGTACCTGCCAAAATGAGATCTGGTTGGTAATTATTCAGTCCACTAAAAATCAAATCGCCTAAACCACCAGCGCCGATATAAGAGGCAAGTGTAGCCCATGCAATCACGTAAACGGCAGCTAAACGAATACCAGCCATGATCGTTGGCATAGCAATGGGCAATTCAACGGAAAAAATGGATTGGAACTCAGTCATCCCCATGCCTTTTGCCACATCCCGATAATTCCAATCGACATTTTTCATCCCAATGTACGTATTACGTAAAATCGGCAATAATGAATAAATAAAGAGTGCGATAATCGCAGGTAATTTACCTACGCCAAATAGCGGGATCATCAATGCCAATAAAGCAAGAGAAGGGATTGTCTGCAAGGCACTGGTTAAGCCAATCACAATCGTGGCAGCTTTTGGAAAACGTGTCAGTAAGACACCAAGCGGTACAGCAATGATGATACCAATGATCAAAGCAAGTCCCGAAATATAAAGATGTTCAAAACCTTTTGAGAGAATTTCTGAACCGTGCTGATGAAAAAACTGCTGCATAGGTCAGACCTCCTTAGATTCTTCAGGAGTAGCTGACTCTGCAACATCAGTAGTTGCGGGATCTTCTCCCCAAATCACATCGTAGACGATATCCACTAATGATGCACGAGTCAGGATACCTACGACTTTGTTCTGTTCATCAACGACCGGCACGTATTTCAGTCCGCGTTTTAAAATGCGTTGCAAGGTATCACGAAGATAGGCGGATTCTTTTACGTAAAAAACATGTTTATTTAATATGTCGCCGACACTGGATACTTTTCCTCGCTTTTTATTCAACGTTTCTACATCGATAAATCCTTTTAATACATTCGAATTATCGGTAACTAACAACGTATCTACACGTTTTTCCCTCATCAGTTTGATTGCTTCTTGTAATGATTTTTCCGGTGTAATCGTGATTGCTGTATTTAGCATAACTTCTCCGACTCTTGTCGCATTTGGCTTGGCTTGTAGTAGGCGATCTTCTCCAATCAACTCTTCTACGAAATCGTTTGCAGGATGACGTAAGATATTTTCTGGTGTATCAAATTGGATCACACGGCCTTCACTCATGATGGCGATACGGCTTGCTAGCTTAATCGCTTCATCCATGTCATGGGTTACAAATACGATCGTTTTTCCCAAGCGCTCTTGTAAATCTTTGACAAGGTCTTGCAAAGAATCACGAGTGATGGGATCAAGCGCACCGAATGGCTCGTCCATCAAGATGATATCTTGATTCGCTGCAAGGGCACGAACGACTCCAATACGCTGCTGCTGCCCACCAGATAATTCATGTGGGTAGCGATCTAACATCTCACGGGGCAATTCCACAAGATCAATCATTTTTTCAGCTGTTTTATTCCGTTCTTCTTGACTGACTTTCAACAATTTTTGGACAAGAGTGATATTTTCACGGATCGTCATGTGAGGCATCAATCCAATACTTTGGATAACATAGCCGATCTGACGTCGCAATTCCACTGGATCAATTTCTTGGATGGATTTTCCATCAATCAAAATTTTCCCTTGTGTTGGATCAGTCATTCGGTTGATCATCCGCATCGTCGTCGTTTTTCCGCTTCCGCTCGTACCGATAAAACAAATGAACTCACCCTTTTCAAATGAAAGATTGACGTCCTCTACAGCGACTTTTCCACCTTTATAAATTTTTGACACATTTTGAAATTCAATCATGGTGCCACCTCTTTTTCTATTTTCAATGAAGAACTATCTATTACTAGTATGCCTAAAACAATGAAAAAATACAAATAGGGTAGTTTTTTTATTTAGGAAAACAAAAAATAGAAGTGAAAAAGTGCTGATTTTGCCAACAGAATGAAAAACATGATAGAATGATGAAGCACATGATAGAAAGTGAGTGACGATATGTTAACAACAGAAGATTTTGATTTTGACTTGCCGGAAGAGTTGATCGCACAAACACCATTAAAAGACCGCGATCATTCTCGTTTACTTGTTTTGGATCGGAAAACTGGAGAGATGGAAGATAAACATTTCCATGAAATCATTGAAGAGTTACAGCCTGGTGATGCGCTAGTTATGAATAATACACGAGTTCTGCCTGCTCGTTTATATGGAGAAAAACCAGATACTGGTGCGCATTTAGAAGTCCTTCTTCTAACGAATACACAAGGAGATACGTGGGAGACATTGATAAAACCTGCGAAACGTGCCAAAGTTGGGACAAGAATCTCTTTTGGTGATGGCAGATTGCAAGCGGTAGTGAAAGAAGAATTGGAACACGGCGGACGGATCATTGACTTTGAGTATGAAGGAATTTTTCTAGAGATTCTTGAATCATTGGGAGAAATGCCATTGCCTCCATATATCAAAGAACGTCTGGAAGACCCAGATCGCTATCAAACTGTCTATGCGAAAGAAAATGGTTCTGCTGCAGCGCCAACAGCTGGATTGCATTTTACGAAAGAATTACTTGATGAGATCGAAGCAAAGGGTGTTGAATTAGTCTATCTGACACTACATGTAGGGTTAGGTACATTCCGACCTGTCAGCGTAGATAAAATTGAAGAACACCATATGCATAGTGAATTCTACCGTTTGACGGAAGAAGCAGCTGAGCGATTGAACCAAGTACGTAAAAATGGCGGGAAAATCGTGGCTGTCGGAACAACTTCAATTCGAACATTAGAAACGATTGGAACGAAATTTAATGGAGAAATCAAAGCAGACAGCGGATGGACTGATATTTTCATTACGCCTGGCTATGAATTCAAAGTGGTAGAAGCTTTCTCAACTAATTTCCATTTGCCAAAATCGACTTTAGTCATGTTAGTTAGTGCCTTTGCAGGAAGAGAATTGACTTTATCTGCTTACCAGCATGCGATTGAAGAGCGCTATCGTTTCTTTAGTTTTGGAGATGCGATGTTCGTGAAATAAGGTTATGAAAAGCCGCTAGTTTTGAATAACAAAAAAGCTTTACAAAGATTTTATGACAAAGAAAAAGCCGAGCTCTCGATAAGCTCGGCTTTCTTGTACCTCGGAAGGATTCAAATAAACAGAAATGATTGTAACTTTCCATCATACATGCAAAGCACGGTGTTGAATTTCTTCATGTTAAACAAAAATTTTGTTTTCGTTACATCTTCAACATTTGAAACATCTCTTGTTCCTATTCAATTTTCAGACGTTTACGTTATTCAATTGTTACGTATCGCATTACTTCTTGTTTCGGATACTTCGTGATCCAAACATCCATACGCATTCACTATTTATAGGTTTGTACTCTACACGCATGTCTGGGTGAAACCTGTACTTCTAACAACTTTATTTGCTTACACTGTTCTATCGAGAAATTCTTCTGTCTATTTGATGGTATCCTCCTTCCTTACATCTATATAATAGCATTCTTTGGTAGCGTTTGCAAATATAAGCACTTTAAATTTTACGCTTTCTTAACAAATAATCGATAAGCCCTTTATTTGAAGTAAATAAAAAAAGGATGTTATAGTAAAAGAAGTACCTTTTTTTGTACGAAGATTTTAAAGGAGGAATAGGATGGAAGAATACAAGCAGACAATAGAAGAAGTAAAGAAGGTAACAGAAGCAGATCCAGATACTGGGTTGTCTTCACAAGAAGTGGATGAACGGCGAAAAAAGCAGGGATTGAATAAATTCGATGAGGCGCCGAAAGAATCGATGATCAAAAAATTCTTTCGAAGCTTGTCCGATTTTACAACGATCATCCTTCTTGTAGCAGCGGTGATTTCCTTTTATACCGCATTTGCTACAGAACATGGGGATTTATTTGAAGGACTGCTGATCATCGCTATCGTTGTGATCAACTCGGTATTGGCGATTGTCCAAGAAGGAAACGCAGAAAAAGCACTGGAATCCTTGCAAGATATGAATAAACAAACGGCAACTGTCATACGAGACGGCAAAGTGACCACTGTTGAGTCAGAGCAACTGGTAGTGGGTGATATTCTTGTTTTAGAGTCCGGTGATGCTATTTCTGCCGATGCCCGTTTGATCGAAGCATCACAATTACGTGTAGAAGAATCGGCGTTGACTGGAGAAAGTGAAGCAGTTGAAAAAGATGCAGCATTTATTGCTGAAGAAGATGAGTCATTAGGTGACCAACTTAATATGGTATTTAAAGGATGTACGGTTGCTGCAGGTCGTGGGAAAGCGATCGTCACTGCCATTGGTATGGCTACAGAAATGGGTAAGATCGCGGATCTTTTGAACGAAAATACTATGCAAAAAACACCTTTACAGGTCCGATTGAATCAGCTAGGCAAACGAATCAGTATGATCGCTTTAGCGGCTGCGGCTTTAGTATTTGTGATTGGTGAACTGCAAGGAGAACCACTCCTTGAGATGTTCATGACTTCGATTTCCTTGGCTGTTGCAGCTGTACCGGAAACCTTGACTGTTATTGTTACGTTGACACTTGCATACGGTGTGCAGAAGATGGCGAGGAAACATGCGATCATCCGACAGTTGCCAGCAGTTGAAACGCTAGGAACCGCTAATGTTATCTGCTCAGACAAAACAGGAACGCTGACACAAAATGAAATGCGCGTCCGCCGGGTATGGAGCAAAGAAGATGAAGTAACGAATATCGAAGACTCAATGACGAACAGCGCGATGGAAATATTGAAAATGGCTGCACTATGTACAGATGTGACGGTCGAGCAAGAAGATGACGACCTTGTTATCAAAGGTAATCCAACAGAAGTAGCCATCGTTAGGGCTGTTGAAGAGAATTATCATACAAAAGCAGAATTAGAAGAAAAATATCCACGAGTAAACGAGCTTCCTTTTGATTCTGAACGAAAAATGATGACAACAGTTCACCAAATGGGCGAAAAATACATCTCAATCACCAAAGGAGCATTCGATGTTCTGGCTCCGCGCTTTAGTTCAGGCGATGTAGAACAAGCAGCTATCGTCAATGATCGCTTTGGTAAACGGGCACTGAGAGTGATTGCTGTTGGTTATGTTACTTATGACGAAGAACCGCAAGATATTTCTTCTGAAGCACTGGAAAAAGACTTACGTTTGATTGGTCTGATCGGAATGATCGATCCACCACGTCCAGAAAGTAAAGGAGCAATCAAGCGAGCGAAAAAGGCTGGCATCAAAACAGTCATGATCACTGGAGATCATGTGGTAACTGCCAGTGCCATAGCGAAAGAATTAGGTATCTTGAATGATCCGTCAGAAGCACTCTCAGGATCAGAACTGCATCAATTATCAGATGAAGAATTAGATGCGCGTGTCAAAGCTCTCTCTGTCTATGCTCGGGTAACGCCAGAAGACAAGATCCGGATCGTCAAATCTTGGCAACGTACGGGTGCAGTCGTAGCGATGACTGGGGATGGTGTGAATGATGCACCAGCGTTGAAAGCAAGTAACGTTGGGTGTGCCATGGGGATCACAGGGACAGATGTGGCGCAAAGTGCCGCAGATATGATTTTGACGGATGACAACTTTGCGACGATCGTAGACGCTGTCAGTCAAGGACGTTCGGTTTATCAGAATATTCGTAAAGCTATCAACTTTTTGCTAAGCTGTAATATTTCGGAGATCTTTATTGTTTTGATTGCGATGCTGTTAGGCTGGGGAGCGCCATTCACAGCTGTGCAACTACTGTTTGTCAATGTAGTTGCCGATGGTCTTCCAGGATTTGCTTTGGGAAGAGAACCAGCAGAACACGGCATCATGGATCAGCCTCCTATTCCGAAAAACGAAGGGATCTTTGCTCGAGGCTTGTTGCAAAAAATCGCCATAAACGCAGGAGTCTTCACCATCGTAACGCTGTTTGGTTACTATTTAGGTAGTTATGTCGATACTATTAGCCCATGGGTAGATGCAAGTCAGCATGTCGGTCAAACTGTTGCATTCTTGATCTTAGCTTATTCATCGATTTTGCATGTGTTCAATGTACGCAGCAGCCAATCGATCTTCAAAGTCAATTTAGCAACCAATAAAGCTTTGGTAGAAATGGCGTTACTGGCATTAGCTATTACAACGGCTGTTGCTTTGCTGCCGTTTACGCAAGAACTATTCGGCCTAGTACACATCAGTTTGAATCACTGGTTCTTGGTAGGGATTTTGTCTATCGTACCAATCGCGGTGAATGAACTGATCAAGTTCCATCGATTACCGGAAGCAGAAGAAGAGGAATGATTAACTGTTTCTAAGTTGATTTTCTTTTTACTGGAACTATACAAAAAGGAGGTGTGACATGAATGTTGTCACACCTCCTTTTTGCTAATGGGCTGAATGTTTCTTTTACTGCCTCTCGATAAACGGTGTTCTCCTGCCAACCCCTCGGTCACAAGTCACACTCTCTTTTAAATATCTTTTGGCAATTGTTCATAAAATGCTGCTTTTGTTGCAGAAATGTATGGGCTGAGCCATAGATAACCAATACCAGCAGTTGCTAATGCTAAGATATGCCAGCCGATAAATGAAAGATCTAACCAGAAAAGTTGTCCTTTATAACCATCCATCAATTTTCGACTTGCAGTGATCGTATCCAGTACTTTAGGTGTTTGTCCTGTTTCTTGGACGATATCGTAGTAGATAAAATAGCTTTGAGAATAAGAATAGCTTTTAATGATTCCAGGAATAACTAATAGCAAACCCCATAATGTTGTAAAGATCGAGATCAGCACAGCTAAGCCGATCACTCCGCCGATAAACAAACCTTTGAATCCACGAAATGCATCTTTGAATGGTTCGATCTGATCTTTTTGTCCACGTAAAATATCAAGATAAGTCCAAGAAATACCGCTCATGAACAAAGCGCTAATGATGCTGGAAATAATTCCGCCACCGCCTCCTGAACTACCGCCTCCTGAAGTTGTCGCATCTGAGACGCTCGCTGATCCATCATATATGGTGGTGGCAAATAAGATAATAGGAATCATAATAAGAAGAATAGCAGCAATACCAATCAATGTAGGGATTAGATTTAGTAAAACAGCTTGTCCCCAACGTCCTTTTAGACTCTCTTTTGCTTGGCGTTTTAATTCTGCAGAAGATTGCATGATTTTTCCCTCCTTTTCTTTAATAACACCAATATACCATGTATCAAAAAATATTTCTGTCATAATGTTTTTCTTTTTTTGTTATTCATAAAAAAAGGATAAAAAAAAGAATATTAAATAAAATAGAAGGAAGCCGAGGGAACTTGCAAAAAGCACTTGAAACGATTATGATGGTGGGAGTTGTCAAGATATTTTATATAGAAAGTAGGGAAATGAATGACGCAACCTGCCATTCGCTATCGTTTAATCAAGAAAGAAAAACATACTGGCGCGCGTTTAGGGGAATTGATCACGCCACACGGAACTTTCCCCACACCAATGTTCATGCCAGTAGGAACATTAGCTACAGTAAAAACAATGTCCCCAGAAGAGTTGAAAGAAATGGGTGCTGGCGTTATTTTAAGTAATACATATCATTTATGGCTACGCCCTGGTGAAGACTTAGTAGAAGAAGCTGGCGGACTGCATAAATTTATGAACTGGGATCAACCGATTTTAACAGATTCAGGCGGCTTTCAAGTTTTTTCATTAAGTGATATGCGGAATATCGAAGAAGAAGGCGTGCATTTCAAAAATCACTTGAACGGTTCGCGTATGTTTTTATCACCAGAAAAAGCAATCAACATCCAAAATAAATTGGGCTCTGATATCATGATGAGTTTTGACGAATGTCCACCATTCGATGAAAGTTACGACTACGTGAAAAAATCAGTAGAACGTACGTCTCGATGGGCAGAACGAGGATTGAAAGCTCATGCTAACCCAGACCGTCAAGGATTATTTGGAATCATCCAAGGAGCAGGATTTGAAGATCTTCGTCGTCAAAGCGCGAAAGATCTAGTCGGGATGGATTTCCCTGGTTACTCAATCGGCGGGTTATCTGTCGGGGAACCTAAATCAGAAATGAATCGTGTATTAGAATTCACTACACCGTTGATCCCCGAAAACAAACCACGTTACTTGATGGGTGTCGGTGCTGCTGATTCATTGATCGATGGTGTTATCCGTGGAGTAGACATGTTTGACTGTGTCTTGCCTACTCGAATCGCTCGAAATGGCACATGTATGACTTCTCAAGGCCGTCTAGTAGTGAAAAATGCGAAATATGCCCATGATTTCCGTCCAATTGATGAGAAATGTGATTGTTATACATGTAAAAACTATACACGTGCCTATATCCGCCATTTGATCAAATGTGATGAAACATTTGGGATTCGTTTGACTTCTTACCACAATTTATACTTCTTGTTGAATCTAATGAAACAAGTACGTCAAGCAATCATGGATGATAATTTGCTTGAATTTAGAGAAGCCTTTTTTGAAGAATACGGGTTTAATAAAGAAAACGCAAAAAGCTTCTAAAGGAAAATCTTTTAAAAATTAAGTAAAAAACTAGTGTTAGCAGCATTTTTCTGCTAAAGTGTTTTTTGTAGATACAGAATTAGTGAGGTGAAAAAAATGGGAACATTACCAATGCTTGTGATGTTTATCGCGCTATTAGCAATGTGGTTTTTTATGTCACGTTCGCAAAAAAAACAACAGCAAGAACGTCAAAACTTGTTGGATAGCATGAAACCAGGTGATTCAGTCGTAACTATCGGCGGATTACATGGAGTTGTTTCAGAAATCGACAATGACAAACGGACAGTTGTTTTAGACTGCGAAGGGATCTTCCTTGAGTACGATCGTGCAGCAATCAAAACGGTCAAACCAGGGACTGTCGTAACAAATGATGCAACGACTACTGTTGAAACAACAGAAGAACCAGCTGAGACAGTTGAAGTAAAAACTGAAACAACAGAAACGCTGGAAGAGACAGAAGAGAAGAAAGAAAAATAAGTATCAAAGCTTATTTAAAGACGAGGTAGGGCAGAAAGATGTCCTACCTCATTTTTTATTCAAAAAAGAAAGAGATAAGAGTATAGGATATATTGCTCAATATTGAATAATCGGGTGTGTCATATAAATAATAATAAATAACTTTATATATTTTTCTATACAAACACCTGTAAATAAAGCAATTTTATATTTAAAAATAACTGTGAAAAAAATCACAAAAAAGTGTTTACATAGAAAAACAAATATTGTATGATATACATGTGAATGATTTAACAAATAACCATGACCCATTAGGAGGATAATGATGGCTAAAGTAATGGAAAAAGAAAAAACGAAGACAATTGACGTACAAGCAATGATTGATGATTTGGCAGAAAAAGCAAATGCAGCATTGAAAGAAATGGAAAGCTTTGATCAAGAAAAAGTGGACCATATCGTGCATGAAATGGCAATGGCAGCTTTAGATCAACATATGCCATTAGCGAAGATGGCTGTAGAGGAAACAGGCCGCGGTGTTTACGAAGATAAAGCAATCAAAAATATGTATGCGTCCGAATATATTTGGCATAATATCAAACATGATAAAACAGTTGGTGTGATCAATGAAGATGTCCAAAAAGGATTGATTGAAATTGCTGAACCAGTCGGTGTGGTTTGCGGAGTAACTCCAACAACGAATCCGACTTCCACAACGATTTTCAAATCAATGATCGCGTTGAAAACAAGAAATCCGATCGTTTTTGCTTTCCATCCAAGTGCCCAAAAATCTTCTGCAGAAGCAGCACGAGTAGTACGTGATGCTGCTATCGCTGCCGGAGCTCCTGAAAATTGTATCCAATGGATCGAACATCCTTCGATCGAAGCGACTTCTATGCTAATGAACCATCCAGGTATCGCGATCGTCTTAGCGACAGGTGGAGCTGGAATGGTCAAGTCTGCTTACTCTACAGGAAAACCAGCTTTAGGTGTAGGTCCAGGTAACGTACCAGCTTATATTGAAAAAACAGCAAAAATTAAACGTGCAGTGAACGATTTGATCGTTTCGAAAACATTTGATAATGGAATGATTTGTGCTTCTGAACAAGCTGTGATCGTGGATAAAGAAATCTATGCAGCAGTAAAAGCAGAATTCCAAGCACACCAAGTTTATATCGTAAAACCAGATGAATTGCAAAAATTAGAAGATGCAGTGATGAACGAAGGAAAATATGCGGTCAATCCATCAATCGTTGGACATTCTGCGATGGAAATCGCAAAATTGGCAGGAATCAGTGTACCAAAAGGAACGAAAATGCTGATTGCTGAATTGGAAGGCGTAGGCCCAGATTATCCGCTATCAAGAGAAAAACTTTCTCCAGTTCTTGCCATGATCAAAGCTAACAACACGGACCATGCGTTTGATTTGTGTGAAGGTATGTTGAATCTTGGAGGATTAGGACATACAGCAGTTATCCATTCAGAAAACGAAGAGTTGCATGTCAAATTCGGTCTTCGAATGAAAGCTTGTCGTATTTTAGTGAATACACCATCTGCAGAAGGCGGCATCGGTGATATCTATAACGAAATGATTCCGTCATTGACTTTGGGATGCGGTTCTTATGGTAAGAACTCTGTTTCTCGTAACGTCTCTGCTGTAAACTTAATCAATGTCAAAACTGTAGCGAAACGGAGAAATAACATGCAATGGTTCAAATTACCGCCAAAAATCTTCTTTGAAAAGAACTCTCTATTGTACTTAGAGAAAATGGAAAACGTTGAACGTGTCATGATCGTTTGTGACCCTGGTATGGTCCAATTCGGTTACTGCGATACAGTTCGTGAAGTATTGGCACGACGTAAAAATGATGTGAAGATCGAAGTCTTCTCAGATGTTGAACCGAACCCATCGACAAATACCGTATACGCAGGAACGAAACTGATGGCAGACTTCAAGCCAGATACAGTAATCGCTCTTGGAGGTGGTTCTGCAATGGACGCAGCTAAGGGAATGTGGATGTTCTATGAACACCCAGACACATCTTTCTTTGGTGCAAAACAAAAATTCTTGGATATCCGTAAACGGACATATAAGATCGACAAACCAGAAAAAACACAATTCATATGTATCCCGACAACATCAGGGACTGGTTCTGAAGTAACGCCATTTGCGGTCATCACTGACAGTGAAACACATGTGAAATATCCGTTAGCAGATTATGCATTGACGCCAGATGTCGCAATCGTCGATCCTCAATTCGTCATGTCAGTTCCAGCATCTGTCACAGCAGATACCGGGATGGATGTGTTAACACATGCAATCGAATCCTATGTTTCAGTCATGGCTTCAGATTATACACGTGGATTGAGCCTACAAGCAATCAAGTTAGTCTTTGACTATTTAGAAAAATCAGTAAAAACACCTGATATGGAATCACGTGAAAAAATGCACAACGCTTCTACAATGGCTGGTATGGCGTTTGCTAACGCATTCCTAGGTATTTGTCACTCAGTCGCACATAAAATCGGCGGGGAATACGGGATCCCTCATGGACGGACAAATGCGATTCTTTTACCGCATATTATCCGCTATAATGCAAAAGATCCACAAAAACATGCGATGTTCCCTAAATATGACTATTTTCGTGCAGATACAGATTACGCAGATATTGCAAAATTCTTAGGTCTGAAAGGCGAAACAACAGAGGAATTAGTCGAAGCTTTAGCAACGGCTGTTTATGAATTAGGAAAATCTGTCGGCATCAACATGAGTCTAAAAGCTCAAGGAGTCACACAAGAAACACTAGATACAACCGTAGACCGTATGGCTGAATTAGCTTACGAAGACCAATGTACGACAGCTAATCCGAAAGAACCATTGATCTCTGAATTGAAACAGATCATCATTGATGCTTACAACGGATAAGCAAAAGAAAGCGTAGAAAAAAGATAAGAAAATAGATGAAAAAGAACTTGGAAAACGTTGTTTCTCCAAGTTCTTTTTTTAATTTCCAAGTAACTGAAAGTTACTTTTGTTATTTAACATTTAGGTCAATTTTAGACAGTTTTTGTTCAAAAAGCGATATTTATAGTGGACGGTATTACTGATATATTAAGGATATAAAATGAAAGCGTTTAAAAAGGTGGCGTAAAGATGATTATTAAAGAAGAGATTTTTGTACCTAAAGAATTAGTGAAAGAAAAAATTGACCTGCTCGTTGAAAACCTGACAACGATCAAAGACGATAATGGTGAATTTTTGTTGGGCTTTGATGGACTGAAAGTAGATGACAAGAGCTGGACAGTGTGGAATTGGCCACAAGGTGTCGGTCTATATGGTATTTATAAAAATTACCAGATGACAAAAAATCCTCGCGCTTATCAAGTGGTCAATGAATGGTTTGAGGATCGTATGGAAGAAGGCGCTCCGCCCAAAAACGTCAATACAATGGCACCGCTATTGACTATGGCTTACTTGTATGAAGACACGAAAGATTCACGCTATTTGCCTTATTTAGAACAATGGGCAGAATGGGTCATGAATGACATGCCTCGGACAAATGAAGACGGGTTACAGCATGCCACATATGGACCGGAAAATAAGAATCAGTTGTGGGACGATACATTGATGATGACAGTGCTTCCTTTGGCAAAAATCGGGAAACTGTTGAATCGCCCAGAATATTTAGAAGAAGCTCGTTACCAGTTTATGATCCATATCAAATACTTGATGGATAAACGAACAGGATTGTGGTATCACGGCTGGACGTTTGAAGGAAATCATAACTATGCCGAAGCATTTTGGGCTCGTGGAAACTGCTGGTTGACGATTGCTATTCCAGAGATCATTGAAATCTTAGAATTATCGAAAGAAGATGCATTGCGCAAATTATTGATCGAAACACTTGAAGCACAAGTGCGTGCATTAAAAACTTATCAGTCTGAAAGCGGTTTATGGCATACGTTGTTGGATGATCCTTCTTCTTACGTAGAATCTTCTGCAACTGCAGGATTTGCTTACGGTATTTTGAAAGCGGTCCATAAACGTTATTTACCACAAGAATATAAAGAAGTCGCTTATCGTGCTATCCAAGGATTGCTTGAACAAATCGATGAAAAAGGAGAAGTTCAAAACGTTTCAATCGGGACAGGAATGGGGGACAGTTTAGATTTTTATCGGAATATCGGAATCACAGCAATGCCTTATGGACAGTCGTTAACGGTGCTTTGTTTGACAGAATTGCTCGTCTCTTATTGTTAAAAGAAAGGAAACCCATATGAAAAAAACATCACTGCTGTTTGCAGCAAGTTCGCTTAGCCTAGGTCTGCTAGGTCTAAGCGGCTGCGGAAATAATTCTAGTGTGGCAACTGTCGCAGATGCAGACGTAAATGAGATAGTTACCTTGCGCTTTGCTTATGCAAGCAACAGCCAGCCAGTAATTGATGCAATGAATGAATTTGGGCGTTTAGTAAAAGAAAAAACAGATGGTTCCGTACAGATCCAGTATTTCCCAGATGGACAACTGGGTGGAGAACGTGAACTGATCGAATTGACACAGTCAGGAGCAGTAGATTTCACAAAAGTAAGTGCCTCAGCGTTGGAAAGTTTCTCTAAAGATTATTCGATTTTTTCCGTTCCTTATCTATTCAATGATGAAGAACATTTCTTTAAGGTGATGGATAATGAAGAAATAATGGAGCCAATCTACCAATCGACCAAAAATTTAGGATTTACCGGATTGACCTATTATGATTCTGGTCAGCGCAGCTTTTATATGGTAGACGGTCCGATCCATACGCCGGAAGATTTGAAGGGAAAGAAGATCCGTGTGATGCAAAGCGAAACCGCTATCAAAATGGTAGAGCTTTTAGGCGGTTCGCCCGTACCTATGGGAAGTGATGAAGTGTACACGTCTCTTCAATCCAATTTGATCAACGGATCAGAAAACAATGAATTTGTCTTGTATACAGCTGGACATGGCGGGGTAGCTAAATACTATTCCTATGATGAGCATACACGTGTGCCAGATATCATCATCATGAATGATGCCATCAAAGAACAGCTAACTGATGAACAGGAAAAAGCCATTGAAGAAGCAGCGAAAGAATCAACGGTTTTTGAAATTGAAGCTTTTGCAAAAGCAATTGAAGAAGAAAAAGCTTTAGCACAAGAAGAACATGGAGTCCAATTCAATGATGTAGATAATACACCGTTTCGAGAGGCAGTTGCCCCACTTCATGATATATTCAAAAACGATCCTACCTACAAAGACCTTTATCAAAAGATCCAAGAGCAAGGAGCGTAGCTGTGATGAAAATGATTTTAAACAAGGTATTAGAGATCCTGGGAGCTGTTTTGCTTGTTGGGATGGTCGCTGTTGTTTTATGGCAAGTATTTTCCAGAACGGTTTTAGGAAATCCAAATACGGTCACGGAAGAGCTTGTTCGATTCGGTCTTGTCTGGTTTGCCATGTTGTCTTCCGCGTATGTTGTGGGACAAAAAGCACATTTAGCCGTAACGGTTTTAAGTGAAAAATTAACTGGCAAAAAAAGTAAAATTTTAGAAGTTGTTGTTCAAAGTTTATTTCTGGTATTTGCTGCGATGATCATGGTGTATGGCGGATGGAATGCTGTCACATTGACAATGGGGCAGATCTCGCCTTCTTTAAGTATTCCTATGGGATATGTTTATCTGTCAGTACCTGTATCGGGGGTACTCATCATTATCTATAGCCTGATCAATCTAATCGATACATTAAGCAACAAGCCAGCAATTCAAGAAAAAATATAAAAATGGAGGAATAAAATGGCAATAGAAGCCGGATTAGTGTTATTTTTTGTATTTGTTGTGTTGCTTGTATTAGGGATGCCGATTGCTATAAGTATTGCATTCTCATCGATGATGACTTTATTGTTAGTTATACCGTTTGATGTTTCTGCTTTTAGTTCAGCTCAAAAAATGGTGGGAAGTATCAATAGTTTTTCGCTGATCGCTATTCCGTTTTTCGTTCTCTCGGGCATTATCATGAATAATGGAGGGATAGCTAAGAAACTAGTGGATTTTGCGATGTTGTTCGTCGGGCGCGTGCCGGGGGCTTTGGCTCATACGAATGTGTTAGGGAATGCTTTATTTGGTTCCATCTCTAGCTCGGCCATTGCCGCTTCTACCGCGATTGGTGGAGTGTTGATCCCTCAGCAAGTGGAAGAAGGATATGACCGGAAGTTTGCGACAGCGGTCAATATCGCGTCAGCTCCGACAGGTATGGTCATTCCTCCAAGTACTGCTTTTATCATGTATTCACTTGTTGCTGGTGGTGCTTCGATCTCTGCTTTGTTTATGGGAGGTTATCTCGTAGGCGCTTTGTGGGCGCTAGGAATCATGCTAGTAGCATTCATCGTTGCTAAAAAGAATAAATACCCTGTTGTCGAAAAAGGACAGATGGCTCATGCTGGAAAAATAATAAAAGAGGCGATTCCTAGCCTTCTATTGATTGTCATCATTATCGGTGGTATCTTGACGGGGATATTTACAGCAGTAGAAGCTTCAGCGATAGCTGTCATTTACAAATGGGTTATACGATTTTAGAACCAGGAAGTGCTTGGAATACGATGCCTTGTCATACACATGAACGTCGTATGGAAGCTTATGTCTATTTTGATTATGCCAATGAAGATACACGTGTGTTCCATATGATGGGCAAACCAGATGAAACAAAACATTTAGTCGTAGACAATGAACAAGCCATTATTTCGCCAAGCTGGTCGATCCATTCAGGTGTAGGTACAAGCAATTACTCATTCATCTGGGCAATGTGCGGAGAAAATATCACCTATACAGACATGGATATGGTGCAAATGGATCAATTAAAATAAGCATAAGGGAGAGAAAATGATGGAATTTAGTATGGATATGTTTCGTTTAGATGGAAAAGTAGCATTAGTCACCGGTGCTGTCTATGGTATTGGATTTGAGATTGCACGCTCTTTAGCTACAGCAGGAGCAAAAATCGTATTTAATAACTTGAATCAAGAATCAGTTGATGAAGGTATAGCGCATTATAAAGAAGCAGGCATCGATGCAAAAGGTTATGTCTGCGATGTGACCGATGAAGAAGCGGTTCAAGCGATGGTTCAACAGATCAAAGAAGATGTAGGTTCAGTTGATATTCTAGTCAACAATGCAGGGATCATCAAACGGACACCGATGATCGAAATGGATGCGGCAGACTTCCGCCAAGTAATCGACGTGGATTTAAATGCCCCATTCATCGTTTCAAAAGCAGTTATTCCGGATATGATCGAAAAAGGCGGCGGTAAAATCATCAATATCTGCTCCATGATGAGTGAATTAGGACGCGAAACGGTCAGTGCTTATGCTGCGGCAAAAGGCGGATTAAAAATGCTGACGAAAAACATCGCTTCTGAATACGGTCAATACAATATCCAATGTAATGGAATTGGACCAGGTTATATTGCTACACCGCAAACTGCTCCATTACGCGAAACACAAGAAAACGGTGAACGTCATCCATTCGATCAATTTATCGTTGGACGTACGCCAGCAGCACGCTGGGGCGAGCCAATCGATTTGGCTGGACCATCTGTCTTCTTGGCTTCTAGCGCATCTGATTTCGTTAACGGCCATGTCTTGTATGTGGACGGAGGCATACTTGCCTATATCGGAAAACAACCTTAAAAGAGCTTTAGTACACCGTTTAGTGGAGAGGTTGTGAAATCAGCGGCTTGAACGAATACCGAAGGACAGCTGATTAAACATCATTTATTCGAAAAAAGAGGCTGGGACAGAAGCGTTTAACTCCAAGAAATAAGAAGGAATTCACGAAAATTGCTTTTCAAATTTTTGTGAATTTCAGCTTATTTCCGAAGGAGTTGCTTTTGCTTCCGCCGTTTATACGTGTTTAGAGCGTGGGACAAAAGTGTTCTTTACTTTTGTCCCACGCTCTTTTCTGTGCGTCTTCCATACTTCACTAAGTCGATCCCTCTTGCTTCGCACCAATCCTTCACTGGTCCGGAAAAGATCAGTGATTGTTGGTGTAGGGCCGCGGTATTCGTTGCGCCGACCATAGTATAAAGCAGACGAAGCTCTTCTTGCCATTGCTTCATCAGTATAATAGTTTCTTCTACGCCGTGATTCATCAGATGCGTCAGTACGGTTCCTGAAGTACCCACTGCATTTGCGCCGAGACAAAGGGCTTTAAATATGTCATAGGCATTGCGGATACCTCCGGAGGCTAGGATTTCCATAGAAGTGTCTGCTTCATTTGCTTCAAGCAATGAAGAGACTGTCGATTGCCCCCAGTCAGCTAAATAACTCAGTTCCCGCTTGGAGCGACGGGCGTTTTCGATCTGGGTGAAGCTTGTTCCGCTTCGACCGCTGATATCAACTGTATGAACTCCTAAAGCAGCTAGATCATTGAGCGTTTCTCTTGTCATGCCAAAACCGACTTCTTTTACGATGAGGGGGACGTCAATGGCTGTTTGAGTCTCTTGAATAAGTACTTTCCAATTGGTAAAATCACGGTCTCCCTCAGGCATAACCAACTCTTGAGGTGCATTCAAATGAATCTGTAAGGCATCTGCGTGAAACAATCGGATAGCTTCTTGGGCTCTTTCGACAGAAGTCCCTGCACCGATGTTGGCAATGATTTTCCCGTGAGGATATTCTTGTCGCATAATCGTATAAGTATCGGCTAAAGAAGGGTCTTTCAAGGCAGCGCTGACTGAACCAGTGGCAATCATCAAATCTGCTTCTCTTGCGACGATTGCAAGATCTTGGTTGATTTTTTTTGTTTTTTCGCTTCCGCCAGTCATCGCATTGATATAAAATGGGCTGCTTAGTGTAAACCCAACTGCCTGTGTACTTAGATCGACATCAGAAACTGCTATTTGCGGCAAAGGGTTATGGATGATCCGTACGAAGTCAAATTCGTTTTTTTGTTTATCATGAAAGGCTTTAGCTAGTGAAACATGTTCGTCTTTTCGATTCATCGGTTTTCCTTTCTTTGATCGCTATAGACATGTAACGGCAGTGGAGTGATTTCTGCTTTTTCCCATGCACTCATTAAAGGAAGGATGCCAGATTTCTGGTCAACAATTACGATTCCGCAATCGCCACCACCTGCACCAGAAGATTTTGCGGCTCCTTCATACTGTTCAGCTAAATTACACAATTTGTTCAAAGCAGGCGTTTCGATGACGACCCCAGTGATTGCAGATAAATCATGCAGTAATTGTCGGTTTTTTCGAATCATCTGTTGGATCAACGTTACATTATTTTCTTTAAACCCTTTGATCATTTCGTTGACACATTCTGTACTGTTTTTTAAGAAAAGCTGATAAGCCACCATTTTGTCTTCTCTCGAACGGTGAACTTGATCGACCAAATCAGAAGTAGAGGCAGGGCTACCCGTCCAACCAATCAATAAACGTAAATCTTCAGGAGCAATCAATGGCTCAATGGATAGACCTGGCCAATCCAGGGCAAGTAACTCACTGATAGAATGCTGAGTTTCTTGTTCTTGGAGCCAAGGATGGTCGAAGGTTGAGAAAGCGATCCAGCCACCATAACAGCTAGCAGCGATGTCGCCGCAGGAACCATTATCTTGAACTGCTAAATTGGCTAGTGCTGCAATCTTGAAAATCTCCAACTGAGATAAATTCAACGCGTAAAAAACATTCAAGGCTTTGACCGTTGCAACGGTCACGGCACCGCTAGAACCCAATCCATATTTCCGGCCATTTGAACTGTCTAACTCACTTGTTACTTTCAGATCATAAAAGGATAAAAGAATGTTTTTTTCTTGTGCATACTTTTCAGTCAAACGAATAGCAGCAAGGATATAATGAAAAGGATTTTCCCGAATATCTAAAACTAATTCTCCGTTGCGTCTTGTCCAACGTACAGGCATCCCACTATATTGTGCAGATTGGATACTTCCGACTTTTCGTGCGGATTCTACAGTGACTGTTACGAATTGATCGACTGCAGCGATAACTGCTGGATGGCCTGTTTCAACAACTGCATATTCTCCGGCAATATAGAGTTTGCCTGGTGCAGATACTTCAATCATAAAAATCTCCCTTTATTCAATAATCGCAATTCCTGGACCAGCATGGGCAGTAATTACTTGTTCTTTGCTAAATAATTTGGTAAATGTTTCTTGTACCTCAGATAAATGGCTGTTTTCCACTAAAACTTTGACATTAGGGCCAGCATCCATCGTAAAGTAGCATGGAATGCCTTTTTTTCTCAATTGCCGCACCGCATCCATCGCTTTTAAGCTGTCAGGAGACCAGTAAGTGAATGGAGGCTGGGCAGCTAAAGTCGTTCCATGCATTTTTAGTCCGTTTCTTTCCATCGTTTCTCCGAGAAGTTGGAAATCTTTTGTTTTGATTGCTTGTTTCAATTGATATAGATCCCCTTCAACGGAATCTAACCAGCCTTGATAAAAACTGGATGTTTCGACTGTCCGACGCATCCCATTTCTGCTGGACACTTCTTTTTTCTGGTCGTTGATCAAAACGAAAACCATTGCTAAATCGTCTTCGAAAGAATCGGAAGGGACTGGCTTAGCGTAAGAACTTAAGTCGTCATGGCCTTTTTCCCATTCGACGAAACCACCGAAAATACTTCGGCAAGCTGAACCAGACCCGCGTCGAGCAAATCTTGAAAGAGAGAGATCATCTAATCCAAGCTTAAGAGCAGTATTGCAAGCTCCTGCTAAAGCAGCTAGCCCGCTGGCAGAGGAGGCTAATCCAGCTGCGGTAGGAACGAAATTCTGACTGATTACTGAAGCTTTTAGTGAGAGGCCGGCTTCTTTACGAAAAAGGTCAAGAAACTGACTGACTTTTTTTGTTGCTTTTTCGTCTTGCAAGGTGCCATCTAGATAAAATTCATCTACCATATAGCTATCAGAAAAGATGACTTCTGTCTCTGTATAAAATGCATCCAATGTTAACGAAAGGCTGTTGTTCATTGGAAGGATGAGTTCTTCATTTTTCTTACCCCAATATTTGATTAGAGCAATGTTGGTATATGCGCGTGCTTTGCCTTTAAACATAGGTATGTACTCCTAATCCTTGTATCCAAGTTTCAGCAGCACCCGCATCTTCAAGTGCTTGACTGATTTCTTGGGCTTTTGTTTTTGTTTGTGCTAATGCAATCATACAGCCACCGCGTCCACCGCCAGTTAATTTGGCACCCAATGCCCCGGTATCTTTTGCTGTTTGGATCAATAGATTAAGAAAATCATTGCTGATTGTCAGCTTTTCCAGAAGTGATTGTGATTCATCCATTGTCTGTGCCAACGTTTCTGGTGAATTTTCAATGATTGCTTGTTTTGCTTGCTTCGTCAAGTATCCTAATTTTTGGATCATTTGTCCAGTTTCATGAGGCTGGGTTTCAAAGAGGTGAGCGACATCTTTGACGGCTTCTCTTGTTTGTCCTTTGATTCCTGTATCAGCGACAATCAAAAAAGCATCGATGTTCAAAGAAAAGTAGTCAAAAGGATGCCCTTTTGTAAAATAAATCGGCTGCAAGCTGCTAGTAGCGGCTGCATCGATTCCACTAGGATTACCGTGGGCGATTTTTTCCGAAAGCTGGACATTTTCTAATAGTATTTCACGAGACAAAGGAAATGCTAAGTAATCATAAAAAGCACGAGTGACTGCTGTGGCGACTGCAGCGCTTGATCCCATTCCACGTTCAGCAGGAATCGTGCTTTCAATGGTCAGTTGCAAGTTTTTTTGGATGTCATGCTGTTTTTTTAAGTGAATGAATAATTTTTTGATATTTTTTAATGCATGAGGAGCTTCGGCTAAATTTCCTGAATAGTAGGAAGAAACCAGTTGATCGTCCATTGCATCCAGCTCTTCAAGGAATGCGGTGACTTTTGTTGCATAGAAAGGAAAGGCAATCGCTGGTTCTCCATAAACAACCGCGTGCTCGCCCATCAATATGATCTTTCCGCTTGATTCTCCTTGGCCATAGTTTGCCATAATCTAACTCCTTCTCACGTAAAAGTGATTTTTAAGCAAAAAATAAAGCGCCCAAAACGAGTTGCGCTGCTTCACGAATTTTTTTGTCCACTAAGGGTCTCAAAAAACATTCCTCCTTTATTTTACTAAAACCATCTCAGAAGTAAAACTAAGAATACGTTTTCTAAAGAAAAAACACTTTTTTCTTAAGAATTTTTTGACTTTTTTTCTTCTTTGACTAGAAAAAAATACAATTGACACTACTAGATATTGGGGGTATATTTAAAAAGGTTGGAGTTAAACACAATATTTAGTGATGAAGTGAGCTGGAGGTAAATGAGCGTGATCGTTTTAGCAGGTACAATTGGTGCCGGAAAATCAAGTTTAACAGAAATGATGGCTGAACACTTTGATAGTCAGGCATTTTATGAATCGATTGATGATAATGAAGTCTTGCCCTTATTTTATGCAAACCCTGAACAGTATGCTTTTTTGCTGCAAATTTATTTTTTGAATAAACGTTTTGCAAGCATCAAACAAGCAATGAAAGATGACAATAATGTATTGGACCGTTCGATTTATGAAGATTCACTGCTTTTCCATCTAAATGCAGATCTAGGAAGAGCAACAGAAACAGAAGTTCGTGTGTATGATGAACTGCTGGAAAACATGATGGAAGAACTGCCCTATGCTGCCCATAAAAAACACCCGGATTTATTAGTTCATATTCGTGTATCTTTTGATACGATGTTGGAGCGTATCGAAAAACGTGGACGTTCGTATGAACAATTGTCCTTTGATCCAAGTCTATACGATTATTACAAAGAATTGAACAGACGTTACGATCAATGGTATGAAGAATACAAAGAAAGTCCAAAAATCCAAATCGATGGAGACCGCTATAATTTTGTGGAAGATCCTCAAGCAAAAGAAGAAGTCTTGAAAATGATCGAAGAAAAATTAGCAGAGATTCGCCAAACCAAAGTAGCCATTTGATTTACAGTTGCTCAAATAAAGGGTAAACCTTTATTTGAGCGACTTTTTTCTTTATACTGGAAACAAATGTCAGGAGGATAGAGTATGCGGGAAAAACACTATTTTAATCAAGACCGTAATTTTTGGATCAATGTACAGCAAAACGATGTGCTAGCTGTTAAAAACTTAAAAGAAGAATATGGCATTAGTGACGAGATGCTGACTTATTCTCTAGATAAAAATGAACGGGCGCGCGTAGAGTACGATTCTTTTGATGAAGCGTTACTGCTTGTATCAAATGTTCCGCACCAGCAAAAAGTCGATAATCATTATGAAACTAGTCCTATCGCTTTTATTTTAAAAGAAGACGGTTTGTTTACATTTACCACGCCGAATACCGAGTACGTGATTCGACTAATTAGATCGCTTTTGGAACGAATGCCAGACATGAGTGTATACAGTTTATTGTTTCGTACATTGTTTTTGATTTCTGATTCCTTTTTTCCTTTAATCGAGGAAGTGAATAGTGAACGTCAGCGGCTTAATCTGAAATTAAGAGAAAAAACAACGAACAAGAATCTGCTGCAACTTTCAGATTTAGAGATCGGTTTGGTTTACTTAGTTACAGGAACAAAACAAAATGTAGTACTTTTAGAACAAATCAAGGCATTGGCTATTTATCGCAAGTTGTCAGAAAAGCAAAAAGAAGAGTTGGACGATGCACTGATCGAAGCACGACAAGCAGTTGAAATGACGAACTTAGCTTCGCAGATTTTAGACCAGCTCTCTGGCACTTATAATAATTTGCTGAATAACAACTTGAATGACACGATGAAATTTTTGACGGTCTGGTCGCTGATCTTGACCGTTCCAACTATTGTGACAGGATTCTTCGGAATGAATCTCCAGTTACCCTTTACCCATTCCGTTTTCGGATGGGGAATCGCCTTGATCATCAGTTTGGTCTTATCTATTTGGATGCTTATTGCACTGTGGCGGCGGATTCGTTGATCTAGTCTTTGATCTGCAAACCAAGGGCTTGGGCGATCACAAGTGCTTGCTCTTGGTTGACGATTAGTCCCGCCAAAGAATCTTGAGATAAAGCGATTGCTGTGAAGAAATTAGTCGTAAAGTCTAATCCCTTCAGAGAAGTTCGAAACCAGTTCGAACCGGTTAACTGATTGTCAGACAAAAAAAGGTTTTTCCAAGTGACCTCATAAAATTCGCTGTCTTCTAATTGACAATGATCGAAGGAGACAGCTTTCAAGTTTGTACTACTAAAGGAAGCCATCGAAGCAATACAATCAGTGAAAGTACAGTCTCGAAGATAACTTTCGGCAAAATTCGTACCTGTTAATTTACATTGATGAAACACGACTTGGTGGAAACTGCCACCAATCCACTCCAGATTGGAAAAATCACATTTTTCAAAAATGACATTACTGCATTCAAAATGACGTAAAACTGTTTTTTGCATCGTAAGTTTTTGGATATGACTCTCTCTTAATACCATATTTTTGGCATCGAGATAGCTTTGGTCACCCCCGTTGATCAGAAGACCAGAGAAGATCTCCTCATCTTCTAAATAAAACTCTCCCTTTGTAAGAAGAGGAAGAGAAGGTGGAATAGGTTCGATTTTTTTCATGTGGGTTCACCTCGTTTTTCTTTAGTATAGCAAAGAAACGGGAATCACTGCTAGAAAGTCTGCTAATCTAATCATTTTCAGAAAAGGAAGACAAACTGTATGAAAAACATTGACAAAAAGATTAGTTTTTGCTATACTATGATGGTTGAGAAATAAAAGCAGAAGCACCCGCTTCTCGCCTTAGTTGATAATGTCACTGGGCTAGATAGTTTTCACTGGTTCTATTAGGTGAAGTACGCGCGGGTTCTGTAAGAGAACTCGTTTTTTTATTGCCGTTTATTCGGTAAGCTTTTCTTTCTCTCATAATATTTGGAGGTGAATGACCATAGCAAAGGATATGATGGTTAACGACGGCATTCGTGCACGAGAGTTACGATTGATCGGTTCAGATGGTGAGCAATTAGGAGTTAAGTCAAAAGCAGAAGCATTGAATATTGCAGAACAAGCAAACTTGGATCTTGTGTTAGTTGCCCCTGGTGCGAAACCACCAGTTGCGCGAATCATGGACTACGGTAAATACCGTTTCGAACAACAAAAGAAAGACCGCGAAGCGCGTAAAAAACAAAAAGTGATCAATGTAAAAGAAGTTCGCTTAAGTCCTACGATCGACTTGAATGACTTCAATACAAAACTTCGTAATGCACGTAAGTTCTTGGAAAAGGGCGATAAAGTGAAAGCTTCTATCCGTTTCAAAGGCCGTGCCATTACCCATAAAGAAATTGGTCAAAAAGTCTTGAATCGCTTAGCTGAAGAAACTGCGGATATTGCAACAGTGGAACAAAAAGCGAAAATGGACGGACGCAGCATGTTCTTGACGCTGGCACCGAAAAACGACAGTAAGTAATTTGAATGACTAACTGGCTGTTGGACAGCCGATAGTCGGATAACGAAAGATTTTGAGGAGGAAATATAGTCATGCCAAAACAAAAAACACACCGCGGATCAGCAAAACGTTTCAAACGTACTGGTAAAGGCGGATTGAAACGCTTCCGCGCGTTTACAAGTCACCGTTTCCACGGCAAAACAAAAAAACAACGCCGTCAATTGCGTAAAGCAAGCATGGTTTCTAGTGGCGACTTCAAACGTATTCGCCAACAACTAGCAAAAATGAAATAAGAAGTACAAATAACAGAATTTGAAGATTTATTTTTATTAGGAGGAATTATACATGGCACGTGTTAAAGGTGGAACAGTAACTCGTAAACGTCGTAAAAGAGTGCTAAAATTAGCAAAAGGTTACTACGGTTCAAAACACACTTTATTTAAAACAGCAAAAGAACAAGTAATGAATTCATACAACTACGCATATCGCGATCGTCGTCAAAAGAAACGCGACTTCCGTAAATTGTGGATTGCTCGTATCAACGCAGCAGCTCGTATGAATGGCTTGAGCTACTCAAAATTAATGCACGGTTTGAAAGTTGCTGAAATCGACATCAACCGCAAAATGTTAGCTGACTTGGCTGTAAACGATGCAGCAGCATTTACTGCATTGGCTGACCAAGCAAAAGACGCTTTGGCTAAATAAGCTAAACAATTATAAAGAGGAAAGAAGATAACGAAAAGTTATGTTCTTTCCTCTTTTTTAGTGTTGTAATATACATAATTAAACAAAACAGTAAGAGAAATTTAGTAATCATTATTTCATCCTGCAGATTATTGGATTCATCGCGCATTAAAATAGAATAGATGCTATAATTTTTAAGAGAAAAGGATATTATTTAGCTAACTTTTCTTAAACAAAATATAACGAAAGAGGGAAAAAAGTGAATTGGTTAAAAGAAAATATAGACAAGAATAAAAGAATAGCCATGTTGTTATGTACTTATTTAATAATGGTTGTATTAAATTTTTTAACACCTTTAATTGCTGATGATATTGAATACATGTATAAAACTACGGATTTTTCAACTATACTACAAGACGAATATCATCAGTATATGACGTGGACTGGAAGATCCGTGGTGCATATCATCGCTCGTGTGTTTTTATTGATGCCTAAAATGGTTTTCAATTTAGTCAATCCATTAATTTATGTGTTGTTAACCATTTTGATTTACAAGATAACGACAAAAGATAAAACAGAGTTTCATGCTTTTAAATATTTGATGATAAATGTCGTTATATGGCTATTCATTCCCACATTTGGACAGACGATTTTGTGGGAAACAGGCGCTGCAAATTATTTATGGGGGGGAATAATTATAACTAGCGTTCTGTTTATTTACCATCGTTATTGTTATGCCGATAGATTACTCCCTTTTAAATCAGTAGGAAACCTTATAATTATGGCAATTTTAGGTGTCGCCGCAGGTTGGTGTAATGAGAACACATCTGGAGGTGCTGTTTTAATTATTTTAGGTTATATCTATATAACTTACCGTAAGAAAAAGCCATTACAATTATGGATGTTCTCAGGCTTGGTTGGTACTATTTTTGGGTTGTTTATGATGGCATCAGCTCCAGGAAATGCGATTAGAGCAACTTACTTTGAACGTAGTACATGGTCTTTACCTCATAAATTGTTTTCAGGAATTGTAGATATTACCCAAACTCTACAAGAAAATGGATTACAGTTATTTATTTTATGTGCAATATTACTGTCATTGGGAATAATTTTTGATCACAGAAAAGAGTGGTTACGTCTATCTTATATTTATATAATAGCAGGATTGGCAACTATTTATGTATTAGCAATATCACCTGCAGGTCTTGGATGGGGGCGTTCTTTTTTTGGCGGAGTATTATATATTCTTATTGCAATGATGATAGAATGGCCCGATAAAATTGAAAAAATTGCGCCAAAGATTGTTTACAGTGTAATCAGCTCTATTTTGCTAGTCCAATTTCTATTTTCGTTTGCCTTAGGATCCATTGATATTGCACGTTCATATCGTAATATTGAAGAACAATACGATTACTTGAAAGCTCAAAAGCAACAAGGTAATTTGAATCCTGTTGTAAGTGAATTCCATTCGTATAATAATACGAGTTATCCTGCCTATTCCAGCGCACTTTCGCATATAAAAGGGGATGTTGATGCGCAAGTAAACAGAGCTAACGCAAAGTATTTTGATTTACAAAGTGTCCGTTCTATAACTGAAGAGGACTGGAAAAATATCTATAAAAACGGCGATTCTAAACTGATGAATATATGGAATGCTCAGGATTATCTAAAAAAACTAGCGGACTCTGAAAATCCACTCATTGTTGCTGGATTTGGTGATGTCACACAGATAAATGAAACGTTGATAAATGACATGATAAAATTTTTCCCTAGCTTAGATCCAGAGATTTTTAAACAACACTGGAACTTTTCAGGAATGATTCTAGATAAAAAAGAAGCAATTTTATCACAAAAACAAAATTACAATATTTTCAGTAAAGATGTGGCTAGAAAAGAAATTACTGTTCGAACTAGCTATACGGCTTACGAAGATCAGCAGTTTGGATATATTAACATTGACGGGATAGCAATTTCACGGAATAAACCTGGAATCAATATAGTTGTTCTATCTAATGATGGAAAGATCTTGGATTCTGTAAACATTGGCATAGTTAATGAAGAAGTAACTTTATTAAGATAAGGTTACTGAGACATCTTTTCATAAGTTTGTTTCCTTTTGAACACCGTTTATTCGGAAAAAGGGGACTGTGACACGACTGTTGTCACAGATCCCTTTTTTTGTTTACAATTCTTCACCATATAAAACGGGATAACAACGTATAAGTCTAAAATAACATAATTAAGGTTTTTTAATTGAAATCCGAACATTTATGGTCATCCTTTAATGAAAGCGCTAACTACATAAGTTAGAATGAGTTCGACTGATATATTAGTTTGCTTATCAGAAAAACAAAATGGACGGAGGAATAACATGAGTGATATTATTATTGGTATTTTGTTAGTTATCTCATTCTTTTTCATGGTCTGGTACTGTGTAAAAGGCTATAACTTGATGGTCGGCTTTGCCATCATGGCTACTGTATGGATGGGATTAGCGCTAGTCGGAAACACGTTTTCACCAAACCCGGCGATGGAAGGGCAAGGAGTAATTGATGTGTTGACGCATATCTATACGACGGGGCCAGCTGAGTACGCCAAATCGATCTTGGTAAATGTCTTCTTTGGTGCCTTTTTCGGGCGTGTTCTAGTAGATAGCGGAATCGCAGCTACCCTGATTCGAAAGGTAGTTGAACTTGGAGGGGACAAGCCAAGAATCACGATGAGCTTACTATGTATTGTAACCGCTGTTATATTCATGTCGATGACAGGAATCGGACCAGTGATTTCTATTGCAGTTATTGTATTGCCGATCTTGATGTCATTAGGTATTTCAGTACCGGTTGCACTGTTCTCATTTGTGGGCTCGATTATGGCTGGAATATTTGCTAATATCGTCAATTTCAAACAATATCAAACGATTTATGCTGGTTTCAATCCAGCGGCTGAAAGCTATACTTATAATGACTATTTCCAAATTGGTATGATTGGGATGATTGTAAGCTTAGTTGTGTTACTAACGGTCGCTAATATATCAATGAACAAAAAGAAACGCTATGCAATGGCAGCAAACGTACCAGCTGAAGGTGGCGACGCACCAATGATCTCATGGTTAGCCGTATTATTACCAGTTTTAGGGGTCGTTCTTTTAGATCTTCCAATCATCTTAGGTTTTATTCTAGCAGGTATCTGGGCATTGCTGTTTACTGGAAAATTGCGCGGAGGTTATAAAGAAATCTGTCGTCAGTTTGCGAAATTATTTACAGATGGCGCAGTAGATGTTGCACCAATGGTTGGTTTCTTGATGACCTTAGCGATGTTCAATAATTCAGCTGCGTATGCTTCTCCTTATTTTTCAGCTATTTTTGGAGATTGGATACCGCAATCACCATTAGTCTTGGCAATCGTATTTGCTATATTGACACCACTAGGATTTTTCCGCGGTCCAATGAATCTAGTCGGTTCAGGCTCAGCTATTTTAGCTGTCGTGTTAGCTGTTAATCCAACGATGTCGCCAGCCTTTTTGTTCCCGTTATTTGCAATCACAACGATTGCTCCTCAGCATTTAGATATTACACAATCTTGGGTTGCTTGGGGATTAGGTTATACAAAAGTAACTTCTCGAGAAGATATGAAGAAATCCATCCCAACTGGTTGGATCATCGGTGCGATCTTATGCCTGATCACGTTCTTATTGTACGGAAACGCCTAGTAAACAAAACGTCGATAAAAACGATTAGATGAATGGAGGAAAAGAAAATGAAACGTTTTGTGCGAATGGGAATTGATGTTGGCGGTACACATACGAAAGCAGTCGCAATCGATAATGCGACGCACGAAATCATCGGAAAATCTTCAGTGAAAACAACCCACGATGATGTCCGTGGAGTAGCCGCAGGTGTCGTTCAGTCTTTTCAAAATTGTTTGCGGGAAAATAATATCAGTCCAGAAGATGTTGTGTTTGTTGCACATTCTACCACACAAGCGACTAATGCACTGATTGAAGGAGACGTAGCAAAAGTCGGCGTAATCGGGATGGCAAAAGGTGGATTAGAAGGTTTTTTAGCAAAACGACAAACTAGATTGAACGATATCGATTTAGGGAATAAGAAAAAAATAGAGATTGTCAATGCATTCTTACCTGTCAAACACTTAAATGTAGACCGTGTTTCAGAAACGATTTCTTCTTTAGAAAGAGAAAGAGCGGAGGTCTTGGTTTTTTCTATGGCATTTGGAGTAGATAATGGGGAACCAGAACGAGTTGTTTATGAAGCAGCATCTGTGAAAGCGATCCCTACAACGATGGCTTCTGACATTACGAAATTATATGGATTGACAAGAAGAACTCGGACAGCAGCAATCAATGCATCTATTTTACCAAAAATGCTAGATACGGCAACCTCTACAGAAGATTCCGTACGAGAAGCAGGGGTCAATGTTTCTTTGATGATTATGCGCGGAGACGGCGGAGTAATGGAAATCAATGAAATGAAAAAACGACCTGTTTTAACCATGCTTTCCGGTACTGCTGCATCAGTCATGGGCTCTTTGATGTACTTGAGAGCGTCTAATGGTGTTTATTTTGAAGTAGGCGGAACAACAACCAATATCGGGGTCATTAAAAATGGACGTCCAGCAATCGATTATTCAATTGTAGGTGGCCACCCAACATATATCTCTTCATTAGATGTTCGGGTTCTAGGTGTGGCAGGCGGTTCGATGGTACGGGCTAATCAGTCAGGAATCATCGATGTCGGTCCACGTTCTGCACATATTGCCGGTCTAGATTATGCAGTATTTGCGGAGACAGAAAAAATCAAAGGTCCTAAGGTTGAATTTTTCTCTCCTAAAGAAGGAGACCCTGCTGATTACGTCAAGGTAGTGATGGAAGACGGAGAAGAAGTGACTATTACAAATACATGTGCAGCCAATGTCCTTGGATTAGTGCAAGAAGAACATTTTTCTTATGGAAATGTCCCATCTGCACGAAAAGCCATACAGGCATTAGCAGACTATTGTCATACGACGGTTGAAGACATCGCAGAGCAGATCATGGAAAAATCCTATGCTAAGATTGAACCGGTGATTTTAGAATTGGCAGACAAGTATCACTTGGAGAAAGATCAGATTTCTCTTGTAGGTGTAGGGGGCGGCGCTGCCTCATTGATTACTTACTTTAGTAATAAAATGGGTGTGAAATATTCGATTCCTGAAAACGCCGAAGTGATTTCTTCTATTGGTGTAGCACTTGCAATGGTCTGAGATGTTGTAGAACGTATCATCCCTTCGCCAAGTAAAGAAGATATACGATCGTTGAAAAATGAAGCAATGAATAAAGCGATTGAATCAGGCGCTACACCAGAATCGATCGAAGTCCACGTAGAAATCGATCCACAGACTTCAAAAGTAACGGCTATCGCTACTGGTTCTACGGAAGTGAAAGCAACCGATCTAACCAAGGAGATCACAACAGAAGAAGCACTAGAGCTTGCTGCAGAGGATATGCGATTAAATAAAAATGAAGTTTGCTTATTGGAAAATACACCTTTCTTTTATGTATGTGGCGAACAGAATCGTTCAAAAAATGCTGGAAGTCTTCGGATCATCGATCAAAAAGGATTTATCAAGGTCCAACGTGGACATGCTTCATGTATGAAAACAACTGCAGCCAATTATATGACAGCTGTCGAACAACTTTGGGAAGATATGGCAGTTTATCAAACTGAATTGATTGCCCGACCAGAATTTTATCTCTGCTTAGGAGCAAGAGTCTCTGATTTTACAGCGACGGATCTGGAACAACTACAGCTTTTGATGGATCTGGAAGTATCTACTATGGAACCGGAGGAAGAAGTGATCGTCGTTGCCGGAAATATCAAACAAACATAAGTTAGAAGAGTTACTAAACGAATTACAACAGATCCCCGAAGAAATTTGGGGATTCTACCAGTTTCGGCGAGATTTATTTTGGAAAAAGATTCCTTTGTCCAAGCAGAAAATTCTTATACAACAATCAATCGATTGTGGTATCGAAACGGCATGTAGCATCAAAAAAAAGTACCCTTTTGCCGATGTAGGAGAAATTTGTGAACAAATGGCTGTTCCAATCGTTTCCTGTGAATCAGAGCAAATAAACGAACGAATCACTTTTGCAACTTATGCAGAAGATGAAGGGATCCGATTGATGACGGAGCCGTTAGAAAAATTAAAATGTTCAGGACTAGCTTCGATCTCTAAAGAAACAGCGCAAGCTTTGATTATTGGACATGAACTATTTCACCACATCGAAGCTTCTGTTAAGGGAATTTATACGCAAAGCGAAAAAATTGTGCTGTGGCGGTTGCCTTTTTATACACATCAATCAAACATTCGTGCATTGAGCGAGATAGCAGCGATGAGTTTTTCAAAAGAGATGAATCAAAGCGATTTTTCGCCTTATGTATTAGAGGCAGTCTTACTTTGGCCATATAATGAAATTCGTAGCCAAGGGATCTTAGAAGAAATAAAAAAAATAGAAAAAAGATGTACGGAGTATGATTTAGATTACAAATAAAGAGACTGTGACAAAAGTCGTGTCACAGTCCTTTTTTTCCGAATAAACGGTGTTCTCCTGTCAACTCCTCGGTCACAAGTCAAAATATTCAACAAACATGAGAAGCTGTTTTTTGAAATTGTTCCTTGTGACTCGGAGATGAACGGCAGGCTCACGACCTCTTGGAAAACGGTGTTCAAAAGCTTGCATCTGCGGTAGTAAGTCCAGCCAAGTTAAAAACATAAGAAGCTATTTTTACTTGGCTGTTCTTATTACTTGATGCAGGGCAGCTTTTTCACAACCTCTCAATAAACGGTGTGCAATCAGCTGACCCTCGGTATTAGCTCAAAAAAAACGGCAAAATATGAGGAACTATTTTGCCGTTTCTTTCTCTAATACTCAGGTCAAAACGCTGATTCCAAAACCTCTTATTTGATGGGTCTGTCCTGAATATCTTCAAAATAATCGGGGTAATTATGAATCACGTATTCTTGCTCCTCGATAATCATATGTAAATGCATCGTGCAAAGAAATCCGACTTCATCAAAGTTATGATCAATCATTGATTGAAGCATTGTCTGATGTTCATCTAATACTCGACCCCAGTCTAATTCTGAAATCGTCAAACGTAACCATCTGAAACGGTTCAAGTGCGTACTATAACTTTCTAGCCAATCCCAAATTTCTCGTTTTCCAGCAATTTCATAACAAGTTCGGTGAAAATCAGTATCCAAATCAAAAAAAGCTTTTTTATTTTGAGCGATCACTGCCTGATCGGTTTGTTCTAGTATTTTTTCTAGTTTAGCTTGATCTTGCTTGGTCATTTTCGCACTGCATTCTTGCAGGATCGGTTTTTCCAACTTTTCCCGCGTATAACGGGCTAATGAAGCAGATCGGATATCGATTTTTGAAACATAAGTGCCGGACTGTGGAATGGTTTTTACAAGCTCTTGATTGCGCAGTTGGATCAGTGCTTCTCGAATCGGTGTACGCCCGATAGCTAGTTGTTCTTCTAACACTTTATCGGAGATTTTACTTCCAGGTGCTAACTCGGAATAAATGATTTGTTTACGTATAGATTCATAAGCTTGCTGTTGCAAATTATTGATAACCATTTAACCTTCCTTTCTATGCAGATATAATCTATTATAACATAAATCGCTTACAAATCGTGTGGGCATAAAAACACAGTCTGCAAAAAAAGCCCTGATAGGCATGCCTATTAGAGCCTCGAAAAGAAAAATATTGAATCAATCTGGTCGTACCTCTTGGATCGGTTTGACACGACCGCCGATTCTTTTAGCAAAAGCTTCGGATTCTTTTTTGTCTTTGAAAATGAGCAGATTGTCTAAGTTTTTTTCCCGAGTGCGACAGCCAGTTTTATCGATGTAACCGTGCATTACTTTAACGACATACATGGGGATCACCTGCTTTTTTCTTTTCATTATACGAACTACTCGACACAATACAAGAAAAATGCTTAGACGGTCTTTATTAAGAATTTACATCATCCAAAGAAGCGTACGCTTGGAATAACTGATCTAACTCCGGATTGACTTTGCTCAGCTTCACTAATCGCTGCGAATCAGAAAGTAAAAAACAGTGTTTACTACTGCCAGTAGTTTTTAATTTTTTGTCTTCAGTTCCCACAATTTCGTAGCTAAAATCCAACCGTGTCCCCGTATACTTTTGGATAGTTGGATGGATGCTCACTTTTTCTCCGTAATGGATCATTTCTTTATAGCTACAATTTACTTCCAGAACGGGGATGATGATCCCAGATTCTTCGATTTTTTTATAGGGAAACCCTAGATGTACCAATAAGGCTACCCGAGCCTCTTCAAACCAGCGGATATAATTGCTGTGATGAATAATCCCCATTTGATCTGTTTCATAATAAAAAGGTTCTCGCACATAACCTGTAAATTTCTCCATGACTCATGCCTCGTTTTCCATTGATTTTTTACAAAAATAATTCATCCATTTCGGAAGTGCTTCGCTGATTTGTGTCGGCAAAACAATATATTGTTCTTTTGCCAGCTGGTCTCCAATGAAACTATGAAGATAAACAGCTGCTGCAATCGTTTGGTCATTTTGAGGAAACTGGGCTAAAAATCCTGTGATCATCCCAGCTAAAGTGTCACCCATGCCGCCTGTTGCCATAGCAGCAGAACCTAAAGGATTGGTGTAGAAGTGCTGGTGACCATAAATTTTTGTCTCATGACTTTTCAAAACGAGCACAGCACCGATTTCCTGTTGCTTCTTTTTGTTTTCTTTATCCCGTTGTTCTTGTATCGGTAGAGAACTCAACCGTTGCCACTCCATTTGATGAGGTGTAAGTACAGTTTGTTCGGGATAGGGTAGCAAAAGATGATTAGCAGCAAGTAAACTTAAAGCAGAGCCATCAATCACCAGCCATTGTTCTTTTGATTGGTTTTCTAGTACTTGTTTGAAACGTTCCAAACTCTTAGAAGAAGTACCCAATCCGGGACCAATCAAGAGTACATCTGCTTGCTTTATTACGGAAAGAAACTGGTCAGTATCCGTCCAATCTACAATCATTGCTTCTGGCAGATGACTGTGAAGAGCACTCCGATTTTTTTCATCAGTTACTACAGTCGTGAGACCCGCTCCGCTGTGTACGGCAGCTAAAGCACTCATAATGATTGCTCCGCCATATTGTTCATTGCCGCCAATCAAAACGATACGTCCAAATGTTCCTTTATGTGAAATTTTTGGACGAGGTGTGATGACTCTTTTCACTAGTTGTTCGTTTATCAGCATCGAAAAACCTCCTTTTACTCATTATAGCGTATATTTTTTTTAGAGAAAAACAGATAAGAAAAGGAATTGTCAGATTTTTTGAACTATTTTTTTCTGTAATTTGTGGTATCATGAACACGAAGACTTAAATAAGTGGAGGATTAACTTTATGACAATTGATTGGCAAAAAGAAGTAGAAGCACGTAAAGAAGACTTGCTTGAAGACTTGAAAAATCTTTTACGTGTCAACAGCGAGCGCGATGACTCAAAAGTAACACCAGATGCACCATTTGGACCTGGACCTCGCGACGCATTGAAACATATGTTAGCTTATGGCGAACGTGATGGATTTAAAGTAAAAAATGTCGATAACTATGCAGGGCATATTGATCTTGGCGAAGGAGACGAAACGCTAGGGATATTTGGACACATGGATGTCGTTCCTGCAGGAGATGGCTGGGACACAGATCCTTATGAACCAGTAATCAAGGATGGAAAGATCTTTGCACGCGGATCAAGCGATGACAAAGGTCCAAGTATGGCAGCTTACTATGCGATGAAGATCATTAAAGAACTTGACTTGAAACTATCAAAAAAAGTTCGCTTCGTAGTCGGCAGCGATGAAGAAAGCGGCTGGGGCGATATGGCTTATTATTTCGAACATGAAGAAGAACCAGATTTTGGTTTCTCACCAGATGCTGAATTCCCAATCATCAATGGTGAAAAAGGAAATGTTTCTTTAGCTTTACGCTTCAAAGGCGACAATGCAGGAGATTATGTCTTGAAATCTTTTGTTTCCGGACTTCGCGAAAATATGGTGCCAGGAACAGCAACTGCAGCACTTCAAGTACCAAGTGCAGATGCAGCTATCGCGATGGAAGAAGCATTTTACCAATTCATCGAAGCAAATCCAGTAAGCGGAACGATTGAAGCAGACAATACGTATGTAAAAATCGAATTAGTTGGTAAAGGCGCACATGGTGCAAGCCCACAATCTGGTATCAATGCAGGTTCTTTCTTGGCATTGTTCTTAGATAACTATGAATTCCTAGGATCTGCTAAACAATTTATCCATGTAGCAGCTGCTTATGTCCATGAAGATTTTTATGGAGAAAAACTAGGAGTCGCTTATGAAGATGAAAAAATGGGCAAATTGACAATGAATGCTGGACTATTTGCTTTTGAAGAAAATGGTACAGAGGAAGCGAACTTCATCAATATGAATTTCCGTTTTCCAAAAGGTGTAACAGTAGACGGATTGCAAAGTGACATCGAACAAACAGTGGGGCAAGAAGGCGCAACAGTTACTCGAGGTGCTCGCGTAATGGAACCACATTACGTACCAATGGATGATCCATTGGTGGCTACATTATTGCAAGTCTATGAAGACCACACTGGAGAAAAAGGCTACGAACAAATCATCGGTGGCGGAACTTACGGACGTTTGTTGAAACGTGGCGTTGCTTATGGAGCGATGTTCCCAGGATATACTGATACAATGCACCAAGCAAACGAATTTATGAGTCTTGATGACTTGTTCAGAGCAACAGCAATCTATGCAGATGCCATCTATCGTTTGGCAAAATAATTAATTAAAAAGAGGATCAAGAATTGCAAATTATTTTTGCAGTCTTGATCCTTTTTTTACTTTCTACTGTGGTATTCATGATAAACATGATATAGATTCAATTCATATTCTTTCTTAGCGTTCGTGACGACTGTATCCAAAATCAACCCTGTTACTAATGAAAGAAGTGCTAAAGTCATCAATCCAGTACTTAAAATCGCAGAAGGGATGCGTGTAATAAAGCTTGTCAGCATATATTCGCGAATCACAGGAATCCCCGTGACCAATCCAAATAAAAAGAAGAAGATGGTCCAAATCCCAAAGAAAAGCAAAGGTTTATAATCTTTAAACATTTTAATAATCATCATGATCACTTTGAATCCGTCAGAGAATGTATTCAATTTTGATTCGCTGCCTTCAGGACGATCACGATAATCGATTGGGATCTCAACGAACTTGAATTTTTTATCTAGAGCATGGATCGTCAATTCCGTTTCGATTTGAAAACCAGAACTCATAATAGGAAAACTTTTGACAAAGATACGATTGAATCCTCGATAGCCGGTCATGACATCAAGAATTTTTGTTTTATACATTCTAGTAATTGTATTTCTAACAAGGTTATTTCCAAAATCGTGGAAAGGTCTCTTATTCTCATCAAAGTAGGTTCCATTTGATAGGCGATCACCAATGACCATATCTGCTTCACCAGAACGTAATTTCTCGAGCAAACCATGTACAGCTTCTGCAGGATAAGTATCATCGCCATCTACCATTAAATAATAGTCGGCATCGATATCAAAGAACATTTGGCGGATCACATTTCCTTTTCCTTGACGAGGTTCTTTTTTTACGATTGCTCCACCTTGAACGGCCAATTCGTATGTTCGATCGGTCGAATTATTATCATAGACATAAATATCTGCTTCTGGTAATTCTCGTTTAAAGTCTGCAATGACTGTTGAAATTGTTGCTTCCTCATTGTAACAAGGAATCAGAACAGCAATTTTTTCTTGTTGTTCCATTTTTCACTCTCCTTAACTATAGAAAACAAAAGCTAAATTAAAAATACCTCATAATCAAAGGAAATGCTAGTTTTTCCCGCTAAATATCATTTATTATGATTTGTCAAATTAAGCTAGAATAAAATGCTTCTTGTACATAGCTCAAAAATATTTCGATTGGTGTTCTGTAATTCAATGATTTTCTTGGAATATGATTACGTTGATTGCTGACACTGGAAATAAATGTCTGATTCACTTTTCTAAAATCCATTGATTTCGGCAGTCCATTACGACGCAGAATCCCGTTAGAATTCTCGTTTAATGGGCGTTGAGAAGGTGTTCCAGGGTCCGCAAAATATATATCAATATCATGTTGGTTACTAATGGCTTTCCAGTTAGAAAATTCCTTTCCACAGTCAAACGTAATAGATTTAAAGAAGTTTTTAGGGAAGCGAGAAAACCATTGATTAAGGGCAGTTTCAATATCTAATGCCTTACGGCCGTTGGGTTTAATCGTGATAATGACTTTAGATAATCTTTCAACTAAAGTAATGACGGCACTTTTATGATGAATGCCAACGATCGTATCACCTTCAAGGTGACCAAACTCAGAATTGAAATCAGGATAATTATCAGGTCGATCATGGATTGAGCGCTGATACTGTTGTTTTCCCCGTTTTTCCTGATGGCCATTGGGTTTTCTTTTACCTTTCATCGGTAGTGTGTCAATATCAAATATTCCTTTAGAAAATAAACGATAAAGTGTTCTCATACCGCATGAAACAGACCTTTCTTTTCGCCCGATAATGACGTCAGGCGTCCAACCAAGAGTGACTTTCTCTTTAATGTAATCTACTTCATGAGCAGGTAATTGAATGACTTTTCTACCACATTTTTTCTTATTTTCTTTATACTGGTGCCAATAATCAAGAGCAGTCTTGCCTTGCTTGAACTTATTGACTACATTATAAATAGTTTGTATAGCACGTCCCATTCGGTTAGCGATTTCAACCGGCTTATTATGTTGAAGATAATATGATTCTATCATTGTCAGTTCGTCTATGGTAAGATGTTTGTAGGTCATTTATGGTTACACTCCTTTGTTTTCTTTCGTCGGAAATACAATTTGAGTGTACCATAAATGCCTTTTTATTTTTCTAACTTAATTTTACAATTCGCGTATTTAAAAAGAAAATACTGGAATATATGTTTGGAAAGCTCTATCTAAAAAACCACCCACTACAAAAGAAGGACATGATACCTCTCTTTTGAATAGTGGGTGCGTATTCGTTCTCTCACTTTTTTGACGTATTAATCTGTTGCACCTTTTTTTCTTGAAATTTCTAATACGGTTCCTGTATGAGCATCTGCTAAAAATTCATAATAAACAGTTTCGCCATCTTCTATTCGAGAAAGACCTCCCCGATAAGCACTCGACCGAACGGCGAATTTCCTAATAGGTTCCTTTTCAAAAGAGATCCAAGAACCTTCGATTGCACCTTCTTTTAGAAAAGATGACTTGATATTTTCAAGTACTTGGTCTGCTGACAATACTTTTTTGCGATGATACCAAATCGTTGAAGCTACCCCGCTCAATAATCCTAGACCGATTCCAACTGCTAACCCGCCTTTAAAATAGCTTAGTTCGCTTTCTTCATACATGTGGACATACCTCCTTCTTCTCACTTGTTACTCCTTGTGCTTATTTTACCACACTCTCATATTTTCTTTGAAATAAATAACCGCTACCAGAAAAAATAAGCTATAATAAATACGATCGGTCTGCAGAAAAAATCATATTTTATCCGCAGATCAATATAAGTCTGAGAGGAGTTTAGTCTGAAATTTAGACGAATAGCATATGGAAGAAAAAACATTTCAACGAATCAAAGAGTTAACAGAATTACAAGGAACAAGCGGTTTTGAACAAGATGTTCGCGCTTATATGGAAAGTCATATGGAACCGCTGGTAGATGAGTTACAGTTAGATGGTTTGGGCGGCATTTTTGGTCTGCGCCATCATGAAGAAGCGGATGCACCCCGTGTAATGGTCGCAGCACATATGGATGAAGTCGGATTCATGCTGACACAAATCCAAGAAAACGGGCTTTTTAAAGTCGTACCTCTAGGCGGCTGGAATCCTTACGTTGTTTCTGCACAGCGTTTTACACTTAAAACCTCTACTGGTAAGAATTATCCATGTATTTCTTCTTCCGTTCCCCCGCATTTATTGCGAGGAACAAGCGGACAAAAATCAGTAGAAGTAACCGATATTTTGTTCGATGCTGGGTTTGAATCAAGAGAAGAGGCAATGAGTTACGGTGTCCTTCCAGGAGACACAATCGTTCCTTACGCTGAAACGATCAAAACAGCCAACGGAAAGAATATCATCAGCAAATCATGGGACAACCGCTATGGCTGTACAATGGTATTAGAAGCTTTAGAAGCGTTGCAAAATGAAACATTAGGTCATACATTGATTGCAGGCGCGAATGTCCAGGAAGAAGTAGGCTTGCGTGGTTCTAAAGCTTCTGTCAATAAATTCAAGCCAGATCTGTTCTTTGCAGTAGACTGCTCTGCAGCAGATGATACAGTGACGAAAAATGGCACATTCGGACATTTAGGAGAAGGTACATTGATGCGTATCCAAGATCCAGGTTTGATCATGCTTCCTCGTTTGCGCGAGTACTTGCTGGATATCGCTGAAACAAACAATATCCCTTATCAATACTTTGTTTCAAAAGGCGGTACAGATGCAGGTGCTGCTCATACACAAAACGAAGGAATCCCAAGTACAGTGATTGGCGTAGTGGGACGTTATATCCATACGCATCAAACGATGTTCAGTATTCGCGATTTTGAAGCTGCACGAGAAATGTTGATTCAAACACTGAAAGGTTTGGATAAATCAACAGTGAATACGATCGTATACGGAAAATAATGCGATAGTGAAACTATAAAATCTGGCAAAAGATTGCTTTTGCCAGATTTTTTTTATAAAAAGAGGATCAATGTTTGTTAGTTCGAAAGAAAGGTGTATAATTTAATTGAAAAATACATAAACAGAAAGTAGAGGACAAAGAATGATTATCCCAAATAGTTTAGAAGAATTAGCAGGCTACGTAGAAACTGGAAAGAGTGTATTTTTCTTTACTGCCGGCTGGTGCGGAGACTGCCGTTTTATCAAACCGCAAATGCCTGAAATTGAAAATGACTTTTCTGATTGGCAATTTATTGAAGTAGACCGTGACAAGTACATAGATGTAGCCGCTGAATGGAACATTTTTGGTATCCCAAGTTTTGTCGTGATCCAAGACGGAAAAGAATTAGGTCGTCTAGTGAATAAAGATCGTAAAACAAAACAGGAAATCGAATCGTTCCTAGAAAGTGTAACAAAAGGCTGACATCTGTTAGGAGGGGTCAAGATGAATCAAGAATATAAGAACATTTTAGTAGGTATCGACGGTAGTGAACAAGCACTTGCTGCTTTCAAAAAAGCGGTAGAAGTGGCTCGCCGTAATAATGGGAAAGTATATGTAGCAAACGTAATCGATCAGCAATTTTATAACTTTATGGGCTATGCACCTATTGATCAAAATCTAGTCGATCAGCAAACTGAAACAGCCAAGCAAATGATCGAAGAATGTAAAGAATATGGGAAATCTGTTGATTACACAAATATAGAAGGAATTATTGCATATGGTTCTGTTCGTGAATCCATGGCAGTCAAATTGCCAAAAAAATATGCAATCGATCTAATCATGGTTGGGCAGTCAGGTCTAAATGCAGTCGAACGCTTTATGACAGGAAGTGTAGCCAGCTACGTGATACGTCATTCACCTTGTGATGTCTTGATCGTTTCTGACGAAGAAGAACAGCCAAGTAATTAAGCAAGTGGAACTTGTACGACCTTTTTAATCAATTAACTAAAAAACAGTAAAGGGACTGTGACAAAAGTCTTGTCACAGTCCCTTGTTACGAATAAATGGTGTTCCAGAAGAGGCTTCTTCGGAAATAAAGCATGAAAAAAATCTCATGCAGTGAATGCAATTTTTTGTTAAGATAAATCTCAGCAAAGGATAATGGAGGAAAGAACATGATTTTTGCTTATAACAAAGCACACGTCGGAGACACCTTGATGGTTATTATAGCCGACGATAAAGGAACAGAAAACACCGTTGAACGCAAATGGAATGTTGCTCGGATCAAAGATGAACAAGGACAAGTTGTTGCTTGGAACTTTTTCCATATCTCCGATCATCTAACAATCGAAGGGAACGGCCAAGTAAGCTTAACAGATGAGGAATTAGCGAAATTGAATCGATTGATCAAAGAAGCAGGATTCGAAGAACAGCTTGAAGCTGATCATGAACCGAAGATCGTTGTCGGGTACGTAAAAACATGCGTCCCACATCCTGATTCTGACCATTTATCGATTACTGAGACAGAAGTAGACAATGGTACAGTATTGCAAATCGTTTGCGGTGCACCCAATATCGAAGCTGGACAAAAAGTTGTCGTTGCAAAACCAGGAGCTATGATGCCAGATGGAATGATGATCTGGCCAGGAACTTTGCGAGGGGTAGATAGCTATGGAATGATCTGTTCCGCTCGTGAATTGCATTTGCCAAATGCTCCAGCAAAAAAAGGAATCTTAGTATTGCCTGAGGATGCCGTAGTCGGAGAAGCATTTCCAAAATAAAGAGGTTGTGACAAGTCTTTGTCACAACCTCTTTTTTATTAATTTTCACTATTTTGATTTTGTTTTAATGCCGATTGATCGATCGTCAATTCAACAGTAGTTGTTTTTTCTTTCGAGCCTTCATAGTAAGTGATTTTGACAGAATCTCCCACTTTTTTCTTATACAAAGCAGATTGAAGTTCTACACCAGAAGAAACTTCTTTGTCATCGATCTTAGTAATGACGTCGTATTGTTTCAATCCAGCTTTTTCAGCCGGTGTAGCTGTTTGGACATTTGTCACGATGACACCGTTAGTTACAGATGAAGGAATCTTCAAGATTTGTTCTTGTTGCTGAGTAGAAACGGCAGATAAGTCGACCATTGTGATACCTAGAGCTGGACGTGTCACTTTTCCGTCTTTTTCCAGTTGATTGATGATATTCACTACATCGTTACTTGGAATAGCAAATCCCATTCCTTCTACGCTTACATTAGAAGTAGATTCAGAAGTACTTGCGATCTTACTTGAGTTGATACCGATAACTTGTCCTTCGATATTAACTAAAGGACCACCAGAATTTCCAGGGTTGATTGCTGCATCTGTTTGGATCGCATTGATATTGACTGTTTCGTTCGATTCATTCGTACTTGTCACTTGTCGGTTCAAGGAAGAAATGATTCCTGAAGTGACAGAATTTGCATATTCAGATCCTAGTGGGGAACCAATCGCAATCGCAGGCTCACCAACCTTCAGAGCACTTGAGTCACCAAAAGAGGCAACTGTTTCGACTTTGTCTGAATTGATCTTCAACACCGCTAAATCTGAATAAGCATCTGTTCCAACTAATTCAGCTTTTACCTTCGTACCGTCTTTCATCAAGACTTCAAGACCTTGCTGGCCATCTACTACGTGATTATTCGTGACTACATAAGCAGTATTCCCGTCTTTTTTGTAGATCACGCCGCTTCCTTCACTATAAGCTTCCAAATTACTATCATCTGAGCTGCTACTTTCTTCTTGCTGCCCGAATAGTCCGCCAAAACCGCTTGATTGGTTTTGACTTTGTAAGTTGATAACAGAAACGACAGCGTCTTGAACTTTATCTACCGCTTTGGTGATATCAGAATCTACATTGACTTTGACATTTTCCACAACTGTTTCACCGGCAGAATTCTGATTGCCGCTTGTAGCAGTAGAACTATTGTTGCCAGTGCCCATCGCTGCATAAAAAATGCCAGCTGTCAGTAGTCCTCCAACGATCCCTCCAACAAGCCCCAGACCTAACTTACGCCAGAGGCTATTATTTTTATTTTTTTTCATCTTTGGTGTCACATTTTTTCTATCCATGTGTTCCTCCTCCAATTACATTCATTTATCTACTGTTAGTATACTCTTATTTGTTGACTTTAGTCTACTTTGAGACTGTGAACTTTTAGTCAAGTCCATAATCCTGTGTAAAATACTATACAATGTTTTACCGGTCTCTCATTGATCAAACTTAATATATTTTCTTGTAGAACTGAGCCATTCGTCATGAAGGTCCATAAGGACAGCTCCAATTAATCGATTGGCAGACGTTCGGTTGGGAAAAATCCGAATAATCTTTTCTCTTCTGCGGACTTCCTGGTTCAGTCGTTCAAGAAGGTTGGTGCTTTTTAGCCGATTATGACTATTTCCGATAACCGTGTATTGAAAGGCATCTTCGAAGCCATTATCCAATATTTCGCAGGCTTTTGTATATTTAGGCTGGTCGATATATTCACCGACTAAGGCATTCTTAGCTGTTCGAGCGAGTTCAATATCCGTAAACTTAAAGATCGCTTTTACTGCTTCTCTAAACGGTTTTGAATTCTTTTTTGGAATGGAACTGAAGATGTTTCTTAAAAAATGGACCTGGCATCTCTGCCAACTTGCGTTGGTAAATGACTTACGAATCGCAGACACTAGGCCTTTATGGGCATCAGAAATGATGAGTTCTGTCCCCTTTAGGCCGCGTTCTTTTAAGTATTCAAAGAAGATGGACCATGTGTCATCACTTTCTTCATTTTGAATCATGAAGCCAATGATTTCACGGTCGCCACCTTCTGTTATCCCGATCGCAATATGGCAGCTTTTAGAAAGCACTCGATGGTCCTCACGGACTTTTATGTAGAGAACATCAGTCATCAGATAAGGATAATTCGTACCTGAGAGTGAACGGTTCTGCCATTCGTTGACCATCGGGTCTAACTGCTCAGTCAGGCTAGAAACAAAAGATTTCGATACAGATTTTCCACATAGCTCTTCAACAATCTTTGAAACTTTACGTGTCGAAACGCCCGAAACATACATCTCAAGCATTGAAGCGAGCAGTGCCTTTTCATTTCGCTGATAACGCTCAAACACCGTCGGTGAAAATTCACCATCACGTGTTCTAGGCACTTTTAATTCGAGTGTACCCACACGAGTCGTAAAGTCTCGCTCATAATAGCCATTTCTTTGACTCTGACGACTTTCTGAACGTTCATAGTCATCGGCTTGAATATATTCTGTTCGTTGATTTTCCATCAATTGGTTGAAAACAGTGGTTAAAATATTTTTAGAAACATCATCTTTTACCGAATGTTCAATAATACTTTGAACCTCTTCGTTGTTCAGTGTAAAATGTACTTGGGTCATGTAACGTCCTCCTGGGTATGTTTTTGTGGTTAAAAACATTGTACCGTAAAAGGGCTGTTACATGGCCTTTTATCTTTTACACAATTATATGGACTTTATCGAACTTTTTATGAAAAACTTTAGGAAAAACCATTGTTTTCAGATGAAAATATTTGATTTGCTTTTTTCCAAAGAAACTGTGTAAAACTACGCGGATAGGATTGGAAAAATAAGGGATAAAACATATCCACAGCCTGTGTATAAAGTGGATAAATTCTTATAAAACGTATGTTTGCCTAATGAATGTGATGAAATAAGGTAAAATAACACTGTTTTCTGTGGATAAACCTGTGGATGTTGTGCATAACTGTTGGGGAAATCTTTTTAACAAAAATAGCCAAAATAAACATATAGACGAAAAAATTGATTATAATAAACAAAGTGAGCATGAAGACCAAAGGAGAGAAAACATGAATATCAAAATTATTTCAGTAGGAAAATTAAAAGAAAAATACTTGATCCAAGGTATCAATGAGTATGTCAAACGGCTGAATGCCTATGCAAAAATCGAATTGATCGAAGTTCCTGACGAAAAAGCCCCGGAGAATTTAAGTGAAGCGCAAATGAGACAAGTAAAAGAAAAAGAAGGAGAACGGATCTTAGCGAAAATCAAAGAACAAGAATATGTCTATGCCTTAGCAATTGAAGGGAAAAATCCCACAAGCGAATCTTTTGCTAAACAAATCGACCAATTAGGTATCCAAGGAAAAAGCCACCTTGTTTTTGTTATCGGCGGCTCTTTAGGACTCAGCGAAGCCGTCATGAAAAGAAGCAATGCTCAGATCTCTTTTGGCAAAATGACGTATCCACATCAATTGATGCGTCTGATCCTCGTCGAGCAAATCTACCGTGCCTTTCGGATCAATGCGGGGGCTCCATACCACAAATAATGATATTTTTATAATTGGATGAGAGAGAATAACTATAGAAAGACAGTAAATTGAGCGCGTGCAAAATATTAGGATATTAAAAGTTTTGTCAACGATAAAAACACTATTTTTGTGGAAAATTTTTCTATGAAAATGTTAGAATTTTAGTTATAAAAAAGTATATGGAGGAGTTACTACGCCGGACTATAATACTGATGATATTTATCTTTTATATAATATGATCAATAAACCTGTTTTAAAAGAAAATGTAAATAAGTTGATCACAAAGGGTGATTTCTTTCTTCATTTAAATACTAAGGAAATCAACATTCATTCAAGTATTTCGAGACTTTTAAGAGCTGGTTTTATTCGAGAAAATACACCAAAAGAGTTCTTGAAGTATTTGACAGTCTCTGATATAAAGCAACTTTTAAATCGAAAGGACAAATTAACGAAAGACTTACTTATCTTAGAAGCAGAGTCAACGATTTCTGATGAAGATATTAAAAAACATTCCAAATATATGACATTTTATATGGTCAGTGACTTAGGAAGTGAAATTCTTGAAAAATATAAAAATTTAATTTTATTTTTCAAGAAAAGCAATGAAATTTTTGGATATGGGAAATTTAATAGAAGGTTCAATGCATCATATTTTTTTAAAAATTATACTCATAATCCTTTGAATGAAATATTTAATTATTATAAGGATAAAAATCCTGAGATAGCAGGTCGAGTATGTTATATCAAAGAAGAGTATGATACAGGTATCTCATATGCTATACAGTCAATATCGAAAATGGTAATGACTAGAATAGATGAGATAGTAGATCGTTCATATTTCTTTAATAATTTTGATTTAAGAAGAATATTTTTTGACAGTTGGATTGTGGAAACATATTCTCGTATGGAATTGAATGAAGATACTCTCAAAGATTTAATTAAACAAGAATATAATCAGCATTTTAAATACACTGATTTGCTTAACTATGAACTCTTTGAGAAGGTTCAATTGACTGTCATGAACAATGAATCAGAAGAGTTAGTTCAAGTTTCGTCAAAAGTTGGTCAGTTAATTTTTGATAAATATTTCTCAGAATCTGACAAGATAGATTCAAGCAAAAGTGATGATAGAGAGAGTTTTAGTAAGATTGAAGAAGCTTATAAAAAAACAGCAAAAGAACTTGCTTTACTAGACTTATTAATTAGTCATCTTGATTTAGAACTTTTATATGGATTAAGAGACCGCGTGGATATTATATGATTTGTCAAATTAAGCTAGAATAAAATGCTTCTTGTACATAGCTCAAAAATATTTTAGATATTGATGAAGAGAAATTTTTTAGGGAATTTTAAAGCGTTTTTGAATCAAAAAAATGTCTAGCATGTATTAAGATTATTCGACTCATTAGAGGAGAGTAATCTATTTTTATGAGAATAAGAAGACTAACGAGAGTTGAAAAAGTCAAGTCCATAATCCTGTGTAAAATACTATACAATGTTTTACCGGTCTCTCATTGATCAAACTTAATATATTTTCTTGTAGAACTGAGCCATTCGTCATGAAGGTCCATAAGGACAGCTCCAATTAATCGATTGGCAGACGTTCGGTTGGGAAAAATCCGAATAATCTTTTCTCTTCTGCGGACTTCCTGGTTCAGTCGTTCAAGAAGGTTGGTGCTTTTTAGCCGATTATGACTATTTCCGATAACCGTGTATTGAAAGGCATCTTCGAAGCCATTATCCAATATTTCGCAGGCTTTTGTATATTTAGGCTGGTCGATATATTCACCGACTAAGGCATTCTTAGCTGTTCGAGCGAGTTCAATATCCGTAAACTTAAAGATCGCTTTTACTGCTTCTCTAAACGGTTTTGAATTCTTTTTTGGAATGGAACTGAAGATGTTTCTTAAAAAATGGACCTGGCATCTCTGCCAACTTGCGTTGGTAAATGACTTACGAATCGCAGACACTAGGCCTTTATGGGCATCAGAAATGATGAGTTCTGTCCCCTTTAGGCCGCGTTCTTTTAAGTATTCAAAGAAGATGGACCATGTGTCATCACTTTCTTCATTTTGAATCATGAAGCCAATGATTTCACGGTCGCCACCTTCTGTTATCCCGATCGCAATATGGCAGCTTTTAGAAAGCACTCGATGGTCCTCACGGACTTTTATGTAGAGAACATCAGTCATCAGATAAGGATAATTCGTACCTGAGAGTGAACGGTTCTGCCATTCGTTGACCATCGGGTCTAACTGCTCAGTCAGGCTAGAAACAAAAGATTTCGATACAGATTTTCCACATAGCTCTTCAACAATCTTTGAAACTTTACGTGTCGAAACGCCCGAAACATACATCTCAAGCATTGAAGCGAGCAGTGCCTTTTCATTTCGCTGATAACGCTCAAACACCGTCGGTGAAAATTCACCATCACGTGTTCTAGGCACTTTTAATTCGAGTGTACCCACACGAGTCGTAAAGTCTCGCTCATAATAGCCATTTCTTTGACTCTGACGACTTTCTGAACGTTCATAGTCATCGGCTTGAATATATTCTGTTCGTTGATTTTCCATCAATTGGTTGAAAACAGTGGTTAAAATATTTTTAGAAACATCATCTTTTACCGAATGTTCAATAATACTTTGAACCTCTTCGTTGTTCAGTGTAAAATGTACTTGGGTCATGTAACGTCCTCCTGGGTATGTTTTTGTGGTTAAAAACATTGTACCGTAAAAGGGCTGTTACATGGCCTTTTATCTTTTACACAATTATATGGACTTTATCGTTGAAAAGAGGCATTTGTTTAAAATTATAATAAAAATAATTTAGCTGTCTTTTGTTATTGAAAGATAAAGATGATCTAATATAGAATCAAAACAACTGATATTTAATCAAATATTTTAGTTTATATGATAAAAAATAATACAAAAAACAACGATTATGAGTTCAAAACGAGAGAGTGTAAAATATTTTGTGTAAATAGAAAAAAGGAAGTCCCTTCTGTAGAATAGAGTTACCACAACACATTCACAGAAAAGAGGACTTCCATATGAACGATTTTACTACAGAAATTATGGAAACACTAATCAATAAAGGTGATTTAGATGAATTATTTCGATGTCATTTAGAATTAGCTGTTAATTCATTATTGCAGGCTGAATTAACAGCTTTTCTTGATTATGAAAAACATGATCGTGCTGGGTTCAATTCAGTTAATTCCCGTAATGGGAATTATTTACGTTCATTCAGAACAGAGTATGGAGAATTAAATTTGGTGATTCCTAGAGATAGAAATGGTAAGTTTTCTCAACAAACTTTACCAGCTTATAAAAGAACCAATGACTCTTTAGAAACCACTATTATTCAGCTATTTCAAAAAGGAATTACTATGTCTGAAATCTCTGAATTGATTGAAAAAATGTACGGGTATCACTATACGCCACAAACCATTTCAAACATGACTAAAATAGTTTCTGAAGATATTATTGCCTTTAAAGAAAGGTCCTTAGAATCCAGATACTCTGTCATTTTTATGGATGCTACTCACATTCCTTTAAAAAGACAAACTGTTTCAAAAGAAGCAGTTTATATTGTAATTGGCATTCGATTAGATGGAACCAAAGAGGTTCTTGGGTTTAGTCTTGCTCCAACTGAATCTGCTTATGTTTGGAAAGAGATTCTTCAAGACCTAAAAGACCGTGGTTTAAAAGAGGTTTTATTAGTCGTAACTGATGGTTTAAGTGGCATTAACGATAGTATTCATAGTGTTTACCCAAATGCTCAATTTCAACAATGTTGTGTCCATATATCTAGAAATATCGCTCATAAGGTTCGTGTTAGTGATCGACAAGAAATCTGTAGCGATTTCAAATTAGTTTACCAAGCAAGTTCAAAAGAAGAAGCAAATAATCAAATAAGGTTTATGATAGATAAATGGAAAAAGCAGTATCCACGAGTGGTTAAATTGCTCATGAATCCTGCTATATTAACCTTTTATAATTTCCCTCCGTCAATCAGAAGAACTATTTATTCAACTAATTTGATTGAAGGTTTTAACAAACAATTAAAGAAATATACCAAAAGAAAAGAGCAATTTCCTAATGAAGAATCTCTGGAGAGATTTCTAGTATCTCAATTCAACAACTATAATCAAAAGTTTCTATGCCGAGTTCATAAAGGTTTTAAAGAAATACATGATACATTAGAATCAATGTTTTAACTTGATCAACAGAATGGGCTTTTCCATTTACACATAATTCTTGACGCAACCTTTTGTAGGCTGGTAAAGTTTGTTGTTTAAACTCACCATTACGATCTCTAGGTATTTCCAATGTTAATTCACCATATTCGGTTTTGATTGATCGAACATAAGAACCGTTTCTCGAATTACCTGAATTAAAACCAGTGCGATCATATTTTTCGTAATCTAAAAAAGCCGTTAATTCAGTCCGTAGGAGTGTGTTTATCGCTTTTTCTAAGTGCAAACGGAATAATTCATTTAAATCGCCTTTAGTGACTAGAGTTTGCACAATTTCTGTAGTAAAATCATTCATGGGGAAGTCCTCTTTTCTGTGAATTGGTTGTCGTTAACTTTATTCTACAGAAGGGACTTCCTTTTTTGTATGGATTTTTTCATTTACACAAAATATTTTACACTCTCTTTCTGTAATTCAAAGATAAATAATTGTTGATTTCAAATCATGAAGTATATATTATATATTTAGAAAAATCAGAACATATTAATCAATTATATCGCTATAAACTATTAAAATATTCAATTATTGTAAATCATTCAAAATTAAGCACGTGTATTGTTTTATTACTTAAAGCGTAAGTTATTTATAATTACACTGAGAAAACTAGTCATTCTTTGATAGCTAAAAAATTGCTACCATTTCTTGAACATATGAGAGATGATAAAAATATTTATTAGTGTATTAAAAAATTTGCCAATTACTGATCTTATTGATTATGAATTGAATGAGATTAACTATATAAAGAGGATTGAAAAATGAACATATATATATTGATTTGTTTATTTATCTGGATTTACTTATTGTCCATAATGAAACGCTCTAGACTGTCAGCCTTCTACTTTATTTTAGGCAGTATAGGTTTGTTTTATTTCCTGATCTTGTTTAGTAGACCTTATTGGGTTTGGTTCTTGACTCAATTGTTAATTAAAGCAGTCGCTTTATTTGATTCAATCACTCATGTTACAGAGACGTTTAGTCAGTATAGTTTGCTTGTTGTCCATAGTGCAAAGGAACAAATGTCTTTGTATGTTGATTATGAATGTTCAGGGGTTATAGAAACAGCAGCATTTTTAGGATTGTTGACTTTCTATCCTTTATACGATCGACAGGAAAAATTTTTCTATGGAATTTTTGGTATATTATGTATTTTTGCTAGCAATGTCATAAGGTTACTTCTTGTTATTATGCTTGTGCATTTTGGCGGTAGTCAACTTTATTTCTTTGCACATTCGATATTAGGGCGATTAATCTTTTATGGATTAGTCATTGCTTTATATTATTACACATTTACGTATTCTCAAGTGGCCAAAAGTTTGTATCAAAAAAAGAGTAAATTGCTTAAAAGAGGGGTATATTAATGGATTATGTATTTAACTTAACACTTGCACAAATGGGCTTCTGGATTACTTGGTTGCTCATTCCTTTGTTAGTGGAAATCATACCAGGTATCTATTCCATTTGTTACTTATTCTTCAAAAAGTTTCGGATTAAACCGTTGGAATTACCAGAGAAATTGCCTTTCATAACTGTAATCATCCCTGTTTATAATTCGGCAGATTCTTTATATAAATGCATCCAGTCGATTGATGCTTCTTCATATCCGAATGAAAATATTCAAATTATTTTAGCAGACAATGGAAGTACAGACTCTAGCTTTTCTGTATTTGATGAGGCACATAATCAGTTCAACCATCTTAATATGCATTGGATTCGCACTGAACAAGGAAAAGCACAAGCACTGAATTCTGCTATATACAATAGTATCGGCACATACATTATCAATATAGATAGCGATGGTTATTTAGAACCGACAGCGTTGATGAACATGGTTCTAAATTTTGAAAGTAATTGTAGTATCTCTGCCATGACTGGTACGATATTAACGCAAAAAGAAGTTATTGAGAAAACTAAATCCTCGTTGATTCGTTGGGTACAAAAAAGTGAATACATAGAATATGCCCAGTCTTTTCTAGCTGGAAGAAATGTCGAAGCAATGAATAATCATTTATTCACAATGGCCGGTGCATTTTCTGGTTTTAGAAAAGAAATTTTAATTAATACCTATCTCTACAACACAGATACTGTTGGAGAGGATACCGATATGACGTTTCAAATAAGGCATCGATTAAAAGGAAAAGTTTCATTATGTGAGAATGCTATATTCTATGTGGAACCGATCCAAACTCTCGATGAATTATATATTCAACGACAAAGGTGGCAGCGAGGTGAGCTAGAAGTAGCCAAGGACTATTCTGAAGAGCAAGTTGGTTTAAGCAAATTTTTTGATAATTTTTTGGTACGCAGGTTAATTATTGACCATACGTTTATTTTTCCAAAAATGATTTGGTTGTTTGCTAGTACCGTTTTATTTTTCTTTGGTTATACAGTTAAAATATTGTTCCTATCTTATTTACTCATTTATTTGCTTTATTTCTTTGACTCGTTACTCAAATTTATCAGCATTTCATTGTTGTTGCAATCCTTTAAGTCTGAACAAAAATTTTATTTTAAACAATGGATAGAAGTGTTAACCTTTCCATTCTATAATTTCTTAATATCATGGTTTCGTTTGATTGGAATTATTAATGAAATCACTTCTACTTCGAAATGGAATGCGACGCCTTTTTCAAAAGAAATAGGACAGATTAAAGAAACTATTTCCAATGATTTAATGAAAATTAGAAAGAAGTGATCATCATTGTCAGAAAAAAGCTGTATCTATAAATTTAAATCACATGTTAATGCAAGTCATGCGATGCGGTGGGAAGGTGGTATGGGAGCAAAACATAATCACACCTGGGAAATTATTTGTGAAATCAAATCCAATAATGGCGAAATGCACTTGTTTGAAGAAATAGAAGGGGTGCTAAAGGATTTCTTCCAACCTTTCTCAGGCTGTTTCTTAAATGAAATGTCACCGTTTGTGGAAATCAACCCATCAGTTGAGAATGTAGCTAATTATTTCTATGATCAATTATTTCATAGATTTGCAGCAATCCAAACGGAGTTGATTCGGATTGAAGTAGGGGAATCACCTACTCGCTTTTATTGTATTGAAAAACAAGGGTAACATGGGGTGGAGAATGAAATCGAAAATATTTAATGCTGGGAATAGACTAATTAACGTCCTATTCTTTATCTTCATAGTTTCGGCGTTATTGTTTGCACTGACTTCTCCTAATTTAATAATCGGAGATAATCAAACCCTTGGAACCAGTACGACATTAGTTACGACTTATCTTGTTTTAAGTGCAGTTGCTTTGTTCATTGCGCTTTATTGTCATCCAAAATTACAACGATCATTTAAGTGGCTTTTTGTAAAAAATCGCATGATAGCTATCACTATATTCATTATAGTTGTTTTAGTTTGGCAAGTGACCTTTGTACACTTCTTACATCCGGCGATAGGCTGGGATGTGTCAGCAATTCATGATGCCCTGACAGATAACATGAGTCCTGAGATTCTTGCTTATTATAGTTTGAATCAGAATAATCTACCACTTCTCTTGTGGCAACATCAATTGTCTGAGTGGTTCTCAACGACTTCGTGGCTCTTTTTTGATTTTGTGACACTCTTTTTAGTTGATCTTTCAGTCTTGCTCAACGTACTATCGATTCGCTTACTAGCCCGAAACTATTTGTTTCCTTCTATTTATCTGCAAGGAATCTGGTTATTGGTATTTCCTTGGATCATCGTCCCGTATACGGATACATGGGTCTTGCCTTTTGTTTCTTCCAGTCTATTCTTTTACGCATTGATGAACAAGAAAAAGCTTAACTTAAAATACAGAGCAGTTGGCGCTATTGCTATGGCTGTGGTTGCCACATTGGGTTATTTCATCAAACCGTCAGCGTTGATTCCTATCATTGCTATTTTATTGATTGAACTAGTAAGTTTTTTTGAAAAAAAATGGCAGTCAAAAGGTCGTTTGGTATTGCTATTAATAGCCGTACTTACCGCAGGTGTAACGTATGCTGTCTGCAATCAACTATTAGAAAAGCAGCAGTATATTACTATAGATGAAAGTCGCGGAATTCCAATGATTCATTTTATGAACATCGGCCTAACCAACGATGGTGGGTATAGTGCTGAAGATGCACAAGCAATGGCTAAATTACCGAGTAAAGAAGCGAAGATCGCTTATTCAAAAGAAAAAATCCACGAGCGTCTCAAAGAAAGAGGAATTCTTGGCTATTTGAACTTTCTATTTCAAAAACATCGAAACAATACATCAGATGGAACATTTGCTTGGCTAAAAGAAGGGTCATTTATCAAAGAGAGAGAAATACCTACGGGTAAAGGATACAGCGGTTGGCTAGAAGAATGGTATTACTTGTATGGAGAACGAATCGCTGATTTTCGTTTTATTGCACAAATTTGGTGGGTCACTTGTCTTTTTTTTATCGTATTTGGATGGAAGTATCAAGGAAAATTTGAACAGATGTTGCGACTGAGTTTAGTTGGAGGATTCATTTTCTTGCTTTTGTTTGAAGGAGGACGTAGTCGATATTTAATTCAGTTTTTACCAATTTTTTTATTATTGGCAAGTCTTTCTATGGACAACAGCATAAATTTTATTAAACGACTCTTCGCATCGAAATGACGGATTACATGCAGAATGATTAGAAACAAATATTTCTTGTTACCATCAAGGCTGTCTCTACTTGATATAGAATCTTTAACTCCATCATTCATGTGAGGGTAACCCGATTAGCTATTTTTAACAAAATGTGATTTAAAAAAGTTGTTTGGATTTTGACAATGATCAATAGTGCCTCGCTTTTTTATCATTATTCAGAATTTCACTAATGGGATTGTTGTTCAAAACATTGATTTACAAATGATCATTCTTTTCTAGTCTCTATATCTATTTTGATAAAAATGGTTCGTTTGCTTTGATATTTTCTAAGTATAATTGTTGTTTTTTACTATATGTATCAAGGAGAATATCCCACATCAAGTATTATTTTGTTTAAGCGAATAGTAAGTATATTGGAATAATCATATTTTTTGAAAAATTGTTAAGGGAGTATTTTTTGGTAATGAATTATAATGATTTAAATTTTTTTTGTCAGGGGATTCATCACCCAGAAACGAAGAAAACAATTTATTATGAGTTATTATTAAGAAAAAAAGAAAGTGAAAGTATTTTTCCTAAAGATTTTCATTTGAGTATAATTAGCGATCTAGATAAACATTGGCTATATATGTATTGGCTAAAGAAAACGTTAATTAAGATCTTAGAAAATAATCCGAAAAAAATTTTTAGTCTTAATTTAGACCCACAAGAGTTAGAGTACGACTCCACCTTTTTACTGCTTGAAGAGTTGAGGCGGTATAAGCATCAATTAATTATTGAAATCACAGAAACTCCGCCCCTTAAGAGAAACTACCCCTATTACTCTTTAATAAACGAAGATGCTTTAAAAAAAATTATCCAATTTGGTTACACAGTTTCTATAGATGATGTTGGTCAAGGGATTAATTCTTTAAGTGCTATGTTTAAAATGAAAAATTACTTTCATATCATCAAATTTTCAACAATGGTATTTAGGAAAACAACTTCGGAAGAAACTTTGAAGCAAATTATAAAGTTGTTTGCAAGCATTGCGATTCAGTTAGATAAGCTCTTTGTTGTTGAAGGAATAGAAAATCAAGAATTTGCACAATGGTTAGAAACAAATATTTCTTGTTATCATCAAGGCTATCTTTACTCGATACCGAAAAGGCTCCAAAATATCGATTGATAAGGAGGAAGTTTTTGATGGAAATATTTTATGGAATGTATTTTATGATTATTCGGCTATTTATTGTAATGGGACTCCTTTTTTGTAACTACATGATTTTTATGGGAGTAACTCAATCACCTGTTTTTGAAACAAAAAGTAGTCTAAAAAGAATTATTTGGATATTGATTATAATCAATAGTTTGTTAATTTTGCAAGGGGTACCTGGTTTTTCTTACATTATTCAGAATTACGCTTATGGTATTGTTGTTCAAAATATTGATTTACAAATGGTCATTCTTTTCTATAGTTTATATCTATTTAGAGAAAAATGGGTCATTTACTTTAATGTGTTTCTAGGCAGTATTATTACCTTTTACTATATGTATCAAGGAGAATATCACACAACACAAGATTACATTATTTCAATAGCTATTATAGGAGGGATCTTTTTATCATGTTATCTTGTTTTGGTTTTAGAAGATAGAGCCCTAACAGATTTTTCTACATTCTTTTTGTCAATTTTTCTTTTCGGATCTACTTGGGGGTTCAAAATGAATCCATCTTTGAAATTTGATTTTCCTACATATATTGTTTTCTTATTAAACTTTCTTTTTTTGATGATTATAGTTCGTTTAGTCAACAGATTAGTGTATAAACAATTTGCAAAAATAAATGAATTATCAAACCAAGTTCAAATAGATTTTTTGACTGGTATAAAAAATCGATTGACTTTTGAACAAGAATTTAAGAAACGGTTCGATTCTCCGAATTTAAAAAATAGTTTGGTGCTTGCTATAGTCGACATCGACCATTTTAAAAGGATCAATGATAATTATGGACATGATACAGGTGATAGAATTTTAAAAAGTGTAGCTCAAATCATTGAAGAAACACTCTTTCAATATCAATTAGAAAATCAGGTATTTCGGATTGGGGGGGAAGAGTTCGGGTTATTATTTCAAGAAGAACAACATCATGATATTATGGATATCTTGAAAGTGATAAGTAAAAAGATAAAAAATTTTTCCTTCATTATTGAGGGAGAAGAAATTCGAGTAACCATTTCCACTGGTGTATCTCATTATAATATAACGGATCATAGTAAGAAGGATCTTTATAAGCGTGCGGATGAATACTTATATATCGCTAAGCGCGCGGGACGTAATGCCATATTTATGGATGGTAAAATCAATTATATTACCTAATTAGAATAGATTGTGTTTCTACTTTTACAGTATTTATAGCGGTTATTAGGGAGGAGAACCAAATGAAAAAAAAATACTATCAGTTGCTTATCGCTTTACTAGTCATGGTAATAACGGATGTTTTTTTGACAATAAATGCTCATGCAGACAATAAGTATGATATTGTGATTGATGGTGCATTTAGTGACTGGTCAGACTTGCCAAAGACTAAAATGTTTTTTTCTTATGAAAATGGACAAAATATTAAATATGCTAGCCTAGTCACGGATGATAAGAACTTGTATTTCTGTTTGGATATGGCACCAGAAGGACATAACTACCGTAATTTACAACCAAGTGGACATAGGTTGACAATTGGAAACAAAGTGTATTGGATGACATTTATTAATGTATTTAATAGTGAAGACCTGTCAGTTATTGGTCAAACAAAAGATGTTCAGGTCAATTTTTGGGCTGAAGATAATACTGTTAACTTAACGATTCCAGGGAAACTTACTCGTGTAAAAACGAATTATAGCGCTACTTCTTACTCAGATACAGTGGAAGTTGCAGCTCCTTTTGAGCAATTGAAAGTAGAAGCAACAAGCAGTCAAACTATCACTTATAGCAATAACAATTTGGGACAGCAGATGATTTCTGTAGCAGGAGGAAGCACTGGGCCATGGATACTTGCCGGAATTGCAGCAGTAATCGTAGGTTATTCTTTATGGAAAAAAGAGAAATCCCAAAAAATTAAAATAAAAAACTTACTCTCAAGAATTTCTTGATTAATAATTAGGAATATTTATGAGGAAATAGCTATAGTATAACCACAAAAATTGTATTTGAATAACAATTTTTGTGGTTAAAGATGTCTTGATTTAATTATTTCAAATTTCTTATAATAGAATTAAAGATATCTTTTAAGATATTTTGAGGGGGAATTTTGGGGAAGTGGTTACCCCTCTTTTTTACATAAATTATTATATTTTAAAAGAATATAGAACATATAATTACTATATCTAGATGGAAACAACTTTATGGAATGAGTGAATATAGTGATTGATTAAAATTCTATGCCAACGCAATTGTAAAAATAATATAGAGATTTACTTAACTATGTTACATTTGAAAATATGTAGGGAGCGTCAATAATTTTGTGTAAATAAATCGTCCTTCTGCAAAATAATTAGTTACTCAGTAAACATTGAAACTAATGTATCGGTTACTTGTTGGAAACCTTTATGGCTTCTGTTTAGAAATTTTTGATTGTATGTATCAAAAATGCTGACTAGAAAGCGTTCTAGTGATTCTTCATTTTGAAACTGCTCTTTTCTGCGGCTGTACTTTTTAATTTGCTTATTGAAAGACTCGATTAGATTGGTTGAGTAAATGGTTCTACGAATACTGGGCGGAAACTCATAAAAAGTCAATAAATCTTGGTTTTCTATGAGTGACTGCGTCACTTTAGGATAGTTTTTCTTCCATTTCTCAATCATACAGGATAAGAATGTATTCGCTTCTTCCTTTGAGTTAGCTTGATAAACAGCCTTAAAGTCATCACAGATTTCTTTTCGGTCTTTGACACGTACTTTATGAGCAATATTACGAGATACATGGATACAACAATGCTGATATTTTGCTTTAGGATAAATTTGTTGGATGGTATCTTTCATGCCTTTTAAGCCATCCGTAATAAAAAGCAAGACTTCTTGAACTCCTCTGGAGTTAATATCCTGTAGCAGCTCATTCCAAACGTATGTTGATTCAGTCGGAGCAATCGCATAACTTAGTACTTCTTTAGTGCCGTCTTCTCGTATACCAATGGCAATATAAATTGCTTCTTTGGATACGGTTTGACGTTTTAATGGAATATAAGTAGCGTCCATAAAAATAGCAACATACTTATCATTTAAGGCTCTGGATTTAAAGGCGTTTACTTCTTCAGTCAGAACTTTAGTCATGTTGGACATGGTTTGTGGAGTATAGTGATGCCCATACATTTTTTCGATTAAATCAGCAATTTCAGACATCGTAACACCTTTTTCGAATAAATGGATAATAGTGGTTTCTAATGTGTCGTTTGTTCTTTTGTAGGCTGGTAAAGTTTGTTGTTTAAACTCACCATTACGATCTCTAGGTATTTCCAATGTTAATTCACCATATTCGGTTTTGATTGATCGAACATAAGAACCGTTTCTCGAATTACCTGAATTAAAACCAGTGCGATCATATTTTTAGTAACGCCGTTTGTATAATTAAGCGAGACAAATAAAAAAGCCATTTATGTTACACTCAAATTGTAATACCCGCTAAAGCATACAAGGAGAGTGAACATAAATGACTTATACCCATCTTACACCAAACGAGCTTGTAATGATAGAAGCATATTTTCATCAAGAAACTCCGGTTGCTATCGCTGCGAAGCAGCTTAAACGTGGACGCCAAACAATTTACAATGTCTATAACTTTCTCAAATGTGGTGGAACAGCACTTGAATACTTTGAACAATACAAAGAAAATAAGCGACGTTGTGGGAGAACCGAAATCATTTTTCCTGCTGAGGAAAAAGAATACATTGCAAAAAGATCAACTGAAGGTTGGACCCCAGACGTCATTATTGGCCGTGCAGAGCGAACCTTCTCTTGTTCAGTAAGTACCCTCTATCGCCGGTTTAAGACGGGAGAATTCAATGTTTTACATTTACCGATGCAAGGAAAACGAAAACCAAATGGTTATAAGGAAAAACGTGGAAAACAGGCATTCAAAAGAAATATTTCTGAACGTAAAAAAGATTATGTCGTTTTCGAAGAAGAATTTGGACATTTAGAGGGTGACACGATTGTCGGCATCCACCATAAAAGTGCCGTCATCACACTCGTTGAGCGACTTTCAAAAGCCATTATCGCCTTGAAACCAGAAGGCCGTAAGGCAGTTGATATTGAAAATTCGATTAATGAATGGCTTCAATCCGTACCCAAAAATCTTTTCAAATCAATTACCTTTGATTGTGGAAAAGAATTCTCTAATTGGAAAAGTATTAGTAATACAAATGATATTGATATTTATTTCGCAGACCCAGGAACGCCTTCCCAACGGGGATTAAATGAACATTCAAACGGACTCCTCCGAAAAGATGGACTACCAAAAGAAATGGACTTCAACCAAGTCAATCAAGGATTCATCTCATCCGTTGCGTCCAGAAGAAACCATATCCCTAGAAAATCACTAAATTACCAAACACCATTAGAAGTTTTTTTGAGTTACGTAAATGGAAAGTTTTGTCTCGCTTAATTTGACAAATAATATAATCTAAAAAAGCCGTTAATTCAGTCCGTAGGAGTGTGTTTATCGCTTTTTCTAAGTGCAAACGGAATAATTCATTTAAATCGCCTTTAGTGACTAGAGTTTGCACAATTTCTGTAGTAAAATCATTCATGGGGAAGTCCTCTTTTCTGTGAATTGGTTGTCGTTAACTTTATTCTACAGAAGGGATTTCCTTTTTTGTATGGATTTTTTCATTTACACAAAATATTTTACACTCTCCGCAATTTAGTATAGAGATACTAAATATGGAAATAGGAAATATAGATTTCTAAGAAAGCACTTCTTATATTTATTCGTGATGTCTTCCAATTAATCTAAATAATATAGCAATGAAACAAAGATAAATTTAACTATATATTATATCCATGAAGCCCAATCTTCTTTATAGAAGATTGGGCTATTTTTAATGGCAAAGGAGGGAAAAGAAATGTTTCAAAATAAAGGACAACGTTATGTCACAAAGGGACTAATGGACAGTTTACCAGTGGAATTACAAGCTTTATGTTGGAACCTAATCGATCAAAAGGTTCAAAAGCAACTTCCTTTAGACTATCTTCAAATTTTTGAATTTTCTATAGAAAAAGGAAATCAAAAGTTGGTTCATCGTCAAGAAGAACCGGAAGAAAGAAAAGAGTATCTGATTTCACCTAAGCTTCGTTTGAAATCAGTGTCTCAAAAAATATGGGTCATTGATTCGGGTGAGTATCAAACGATGTTATTACCAGAAGAATACTAGTATCTAAAAGAAAGGAACGAAAGGACTTGTTAGAAACGGCTATCGAAGTACTGGAAAAGTGTGCACAGCTGGTCACTGCTTCTGAAGAGTGGGGCTATGAATCCGTTACGATGGAAAAAGAGGAAATTGAAATAGGTACGCTTCCTAAAGATGTTCATCTACCACGTTTAGTGATGACACATCTTTATATTTATTGCGCACCAGAAGATGGAAAAGACTATGTAGTTTATTTCATTACAGATATTACCAGCCAGCGAGAATTTGTTCGTGGGTTACTGGTAGAAGGACGATTGGTTTGGAGTCAGATTGGAGGAACGGATGAATAAGATCGATTATTTGAGAATGATTGCGAAATGTTTAGAAGATATCCTTACCGCGATTCATCAAATTATGAAGAAAAAAGGAGAAAGAATATGAAATATTTTCAACTAGTATTGACACTTATAACGGCAATGGTAATTGAAGTGCTTGAACAAAAATTAGCATAGGAGAAAAAGAGATGATTGAAAAAGAATTAGTGACCACACAAACAGAAGTTTGGCGAGATCCTCATCATACCCATCGCTATGTTTTCAAACGACAATGGGCGATCAAAGGAAAAGAAGAGAAAGAAAAATTAGCAGTAGTCATTACCATTCGTCCAACAGATACAGAACCATTTACGAATGATTTGAGTATGTTATTAATCGAAAAGAATATCCGACAATTGGGATTTACTGGTTTTGTTGCTGTGAATCTTTTTTCGTATACAAAAGCGAAAAGCCCTCGGGTATTTCCTCGTGGCAATGATGAACAATCTTTGGAAATATTAACGACCGTTTTTACAGAAAAAAAAATCAATACCATTATTTTTGCTTGTGGTTCGATTACAGCAACGAGTCAAGTGGCTTATGAACAAGCGAAGACCATTTACGATCAATTGAGTGCGAAACAAAAGAAGATGACCAAAGTATTGATAAATGCAGAAGGCAAGTTATCCCATCCATTAAGTATTCATGTTCGTAATGAATGGCAATTGGCAGATAGTCAATTATTATTTCAAGAAAAATAACGTTTTATTTTCTCGTGTTACTTATAAGTAGTTTTACATGTTTTTTGACTTTAAAAATACATGTGATGATACATGTTATATGAATTATCAATGTACTCAGTAATATGCTATTTTCATTATGTAAAAAATAACAGGAGGTGTGTAGATGGAGATTGATAAAACTTGTTTGAGTAACTCTTATAAAAGTATGAATGACTTTTTTGAGGAAATGGAACTGGATTCAGAATTGCTCTATCAATTTTATCTTGCTTTTCGAGGGCAACAGATTTCTTTTCCGATGAAAATGTACGATCGCGAGTTAGTAAGAAAAAGAATCGAAAACATGATAGAACAGGAAAAAAATGTTGATATTCGTCAATTGACAGAAGTTTATGGTTTTTCTACAAGATGGATTCAAGAAGTAATTAAACAAAAAGAAAGGAGAAGAGTACATGGCTAAGCTGATTGTATTAGGTGGTTTAATTTACGGTGGATATTGGTTATATAAGTATATTCTTGCACATCCGAATATAGATAAAGGAAACGTAATTAAGACAGTTGGGGTAATCATAGTTGGACTCATAGCTCTAACTAAGAAAAATAATACTAATAGCCCAAAAATAATGAGAACTTATCGCTGTAGAGGATGTGGAAGGGAAATTTCTACTAGTTTTAATCCATCTGAGAGTCCTCAAGGAAGAGACCGCTGCCATACGGGCTATCGACATTATTGGGAAAGAATCGATTAAAAGATTACCATTTAGATCAATTAATTGTCTGATAGAATAAGTACGTGGGGGAGAAATTGAAAGGGGGAAATATAATGAAAAAATGGCTGTTATTACTAATTGGAATGGGAATTTTATTCACTGGTTGTACATCTGAGAATACGAGGACTAAAGCGACTATAGAAACTGATACAACATTTGCGACTAAAAAAAGTAAAACGCAATCAACTGAACAAACTACAACAGAAATGAAGCAATCTGTGGAAGCAAGTACAAGTGAAAGTTCAATCACTGAATCTTCTTCTGAAGAGGTTAAAAATACTTTGTGGGATAGTGAGAAATCTACCCAACTAGCAACTTTTGTCCCACAATGGGGAAAGACATTAGGTCAAGAATATAAAAGCTACAATTCTCAGAACAATGTAAGTCTGTATGGTACGCCTTTACCAAGTGCAGTTATTGATGGAAATTGGAAAATGGCAATCAATGAAGCACCAGTTACCGTACAATGGTCAGAAGACGGAACTGGTCATGCGGATTTCAATTTAGTAGCAGTTTATTCTGATGTAGAAACTGGAGAATATTTAGGGCAGCATGTATATTTCTTTGGCTTCCAAAATGAACAACCTAAAGTTTATTTAACACAACAAAATCAGGGAAATGACAAAAACTACATGTACTTCAATGAAACTCAGAACCAACAGTTAAAACAAGGTTTCATTGATATTGTAAATGGACAAACTCCTCAAACTCCAGTAGTAGAAGAATCTACTCAACAAGCAACAACTACACAATCTGCAAGTAGCTCAGCAATTTCAAGTTGGGAAGCTGCTAAAGAATCTGTGCTAAATAATAAAGCTTTATGGTTGTATGATTCTCCTGATAAAAATGTATCAAATACTAATTTAATTAGCACAAATGAATATATGAAAGATCTAATGCAAGATGAAAATGGAAGCTACTATTCAATTAATATTGTAACGGATGATGATGGAAACACGACCATGGCTGGTGGAAAACAATTTCGTGTTTATACAGATGGAAGAATTTCTCAACGTATTGGAATGACTAACAATTTTCAAATGATTAAATAATTGAAAATATTATTTATCAAAGAAAAACTGATTTTGAGAAAAATTATTTAATTTTCTTAGAATCAGTTTTTTTATAAAGTAAAAATGCGAAATTAAGTAGATGAGAGTGATGATGTTCGAAATATCTATTATTTTTAATAAGAATACATAAGCTATCTAGTTTGTAAACAATGAGAGAAAAAACATCAATATTTTTTATCAAAGGTATTTAAAATTTCTTCTAATGTTATAGAATTTAGTTATATTAAATTTTAGCGGTAGGAACGGTAAGGAGGTGAAAACATTAAGAATTAAGGGCTTTTAGTTTATTCTTTCTCTCCCTGTCTACCGGTGAAAAAATTTAATATAAAAAAAGGATAAAGTCGATAAAGGCGGACTCAATCGATATTACCGGTAGAGAGACCAGTTTTTTTTAAGAATAAAGTGTGAATTGACGTATCTTTTATTCTTTTTTCTAGTCTACCGGTAAATTTTGAGAGGAGCGTCATATGAAATTTATTATGAATAAGGAGATGTATTAATGGCTACAAATTATGCAAAAAAGATAAATTTTGATGTGGATAAACTTTATAAAAGTTTGATAGTTGTTCCCAAAAATAAATCAGAAGATGGGAATTATGAGTTAGAAGTTTTGCAATTTAAGATTGAACAAAAGTCCAGTGAAAGATTTATGAGCAATCAATTAGTGAAAATCAAAAAATGGCTCCCTATGATTGATCAATTAGTATCTAATAATAAGGAAGCTAAAAATTTATGTATTTTTGTCTTATTATTACATGGAAGAGTTATTAACTTAGTTAATCGAAAAAGTACGACTAAATTTGCAAACTCATTCTGGTTTTTAGAAAATATTAATGAAACAGTGGAAAAGAATGGAGTTTATAAAGGTGATTTTCATTTTCAAAATGCTGAGACTATTGAACGAGAACATCATTATTTCGATTTATTAGTGAATACAGTGGTAGAATTAGCGAAATGGGCAAAGTCAAACGAAACTTATAGTCAAGTACTTAAAAGAATTATGAGTCAAGAAACTTCATTTATCTATGAGTTAAGCAAGTCAAATTTGAAATATACTTATAATGAAGATGAACTTGAAATTTTAGATAATCCAGAAAATTCACAATGGATTAAAGAGTTGAAGAGAGAAGACTTTATTGAGACACTAAGAATTCTAAAATCGTTATTTGATTTGAAATTAGCCAAAGCTACCATCATGGGAATTGAAAGAGATTCATATTATTGGGAGGAAATTGGACTATATGCTCCCCAGATTGAAGGTGAAGATAAAGAGAAAAGGATAGACAACATTATTAACTATATTAATAGTTTAAGTGAACCTTTAAAATGTAGAGGACTTGATTTTATAGGAACATTAGGATGGACAGAAACAGATAAAGTCCATATAATTGTGTAAAAGATAAAAGGCCATGTAACAGCCCTTTTACGGTACAATGTTTTTAACCACAAAAACATACCCAGGAGGACGTTACATGACCCAAGTACATTTTACACTGAACAACGAAGAGGTTCAAAGTATTATTGAACATTCGGTAAAAGATGATGTTTCTAAAAATATTTTAACCACTGTTTTCAACCAATTGATGGAAAATCAACGAACAGAATATATTCAAGCCGATGACTATGAACGTTCAGAAAGTCGTCAGAGTCAAAGAAATGGCTATTATGAGCGAGACTTTACGACTCGTGTGGGTACACTCGAATTAAAAGTGCCTAGAACACGTGATGGTGAATTTTCACCGACGGTGTTTGAGCGTTATCAGCGAAATGAAAAGGCACTGCTCGCTTCAATGCTTGAGATGTATGTTTCGGGCGTTTCGACACGTAAAGTTTCAAAGATTGTTGAAGAGCTATGTGGAAAATCTGTATCGAAATCTTTTGTTTCTAGCCTGACTGAGCAGTTAGACCCGATGGTCAACGAATGGCAGAACCGTTCACTCTCAGGTACGAATTATCCTTATCTGATGACTGATGTTCTCTACATAAAAGTCCGTGAGGACCATCGAGTGCTTTCTAAAAGCTGCCATATTGCGATCGGGATAACAGAAGGTGGCGACCGTGAAATCATTGGCTTCATGATTCAAAATGAAGAAAGTGATGACACATGGTCCATCTTCTTTGAATACTTAAAAGAACGCGGCCTAAAGGGGACAGAACTCATCATTTCTGATGCCCATAAAGGCCTAGTGTCTGCGATTCGTAAGTCATTTACCAACGCAAGTTGGCAGAGATGCCAGGTCCATTTTTTAAGAAACATCTTCAGTTCCATTCCAAAAAAGAATTCAAAACCGTTTAGAGAAGCAGTAAAAGCGATCTTTAAGTTTACGGATATTGAACTCGCTCGAACAGCTAAGAATGCCTTAGTCGGTGAATATATCGACCAGCCTAAATATACAAAAGCCTGCGAAATATTGGATAATGGCTTCGAAGATGCCTTTCAATACACGGTTATCGGAAATAGTCATAATCGGCTAAAAAGCACCAACCTTCTTGAACGACTGAACCAGGAAGTCCGCAGAAGAGAAAAGATTATTCGGATTTTTCCCAACCGAACGTCTGCCAATCGATTAATTGGAGCTGTCCTTATGGACCTTCATGACGAATGGCTCAGTTCTACAAGAAAATATATTAAGTTTGATCAATGAGAGACCGGTAAAACATTGTATAGTATTTTACACAGGATTATGGACTTGACTCAGAAACATACTATGAGAAAATATATAAAGAAATAATTGAACAATATTTTCCTAAATAATTTAATAAGGATTGATTTATCGTAAAAGAAAAAAGTTGTGATTTTGGAAATCACAACTTTTTTCTTTTGTCAAGATTTTGAGTGGGATATATTTTTGTAGAACTGAAGATCATGAAATTATGAGAGGTTGGAGGTAATGTAGTCATACAAATAAAAATTTTTTAGAAAGTGAGTGGTAATTAATGAAAATGAATCACACTTCAATTCAGAAGCATTTACAACTGTTAAATACACTGGGGATTTCTTATGTTAATTTGAGAACTTTTTCTACATTAAACAAGAAAACCGTTTCTCATATTTTTTCTACTGCAGATTCTCAAGCAATTATTAACTATTTAGAAAAACAGAAATTGTCTGAAGGTACAGTAAACATAACTTATAATCCTATTAAACAAGAGGTGATTACACAAAAAAAGCATTCTGTGAGAGACAATGATATTGAAAAAATTCGGTTTGTATTTATTGATATTGACCCTAAAAGGAAAGAGGGAAGTGCAACAGATAGCGAAAAGAAAAAGGCAGAAAATGTTATGGAACAAGTAGAACGTTATTTGAAAGAACAGGGAATAGAATCATTTGTAAAAGTTGATAGTGGGAATGGCTACCATATTTTTCTTCCCATAAATGAACAACCAAATAATCACGAGACGATTCTTACTATTCAGAATTTTCTTCAATTACTTCACCGAAGATTTGGAGTAGAAGATGAAGTTGATATTGATACTTCTGTTTATAATCCTTCAAGATTATGCAAATTAGTTGGTACACCAGCGGTCAAAGGAAAGTCCACAAAAGAGCGTCCGCATCGTTTATCTAGTTTCCTTTCTATTCCCGATAACATAGATAGAAGTAATTGTTTTAAAATTCTTGAACAGATAGTTGAAGAAAATTCCATGATGTCAACCTCTAGAGTAAAAAGCCATCCATCTTTTAGAGAAGTGTTACCTTTTATTCAAGCAGACTATAAACAATGGTTAGCTCACTATCCTGAATTAACTTATACCATAAAAGAGGGCGATCATAAAGGAGTTACCTTACTTATATTTGACGAATGTCCATTAAGAAAACACACGAATAATTCTAATGGTTCTTGTTTGTCTGTTACGGCTGATAATAAGATTCGATTTCATTGTCTGCATGCTTCGGATAAAAATAAAGATATTCAAGACTTTGTAAAAAAATATCCGTTGCCAAAACCTGTAAATCCTTCTGTAGAATCATTAGAATCCAATCAAGAATATTATTTTGACCAGTTTAAACTGAATCAAGAAGGAGTATTTTTGGTGAAAGAAGGTCAAAAAGAAAAAGTTGCTTGTCCGATGTTTATTAAGCAAATACGCAAAAATATCGAACAAAAAGTCATTACACTTGTTCTTGCCTATTATGTCGATCATTGTTGGGATGAAATAGAAATAGAAGGTGGATGTTTACAAACTAATAATTTTAAACAATTAGCAAAACATGGCTTAATCATTAAAGCTAGAAGAGAAGCTGAAGTCGTTGACTTTTTACAGATTCAACGGGAGAATGCTCCAATCTTTTTTGAACATGAATCTCTTGGCTGGAAAAAAGAAAATAAAGCAATGATTTTTCAGTTACAAGATTCTTTTGGACGTGAAATTCCTTCTGTATTAACTAAAAATTCATGCTACCAATTAACAACTAATGGTACAGAAGCGGAATTTGACGCATTGGTTCATAAGTATGTTTTAGGAACGAACTTAGAACTTGCTTGGTCGATTGGTATTGCTTCTATTGTGTTAGGCTATTTAAACGTTACGAAGGCTAATACTTTTTTGAGTTTACTAATTAACCTACAGGGCAAGAGCACAACGGGTAAAACCACTACGTTACACTTTATTGCCTCTTTATTTGGAAATCCAACTACGGTTCTTAGAAATATGAATGCTACCAATAAAGCCATTATAAAGCTAGCATCAAACAATCAGGGAGGTGTTCCACTAATACTAGATGAGTTAGGAGCAGCAACTCAAAATAACTTTAGCTCGTTGATCTATCAATTAGCTTCAGGAGAAGAAAGGCTAAGATTAGATTCTAATTGTCAGCTTATGCCACAAGAGACTTTTTCTGTTTTGACCCTTACCTCTTCTGAAGAGCGTTTGGAAAATTATTTCAATGAGAAATTAACTGGTTTGAAAGTTCGATATATCGAATTTTCTGATATCAAGTTTACAAAGGATGCGAATCACGCAGAGAAAGTTAAAAGTCTTTCTTCCAATACTTTTGGTTGGGGTATAAAGTTATTTCTTTTGAAACTCTTTGAACAAGGGATTACAAAAATTGAAGCAACTTTTGTCGAAGCTCAAAAAAAACTATGGGCTGTTTTACCTGAACATTCTTTGAAGCAACGCATTGGTAATAATCTAGCTTTGATTTATAGTGGAGCTCTCTTAATTCAAGATATACTGGGCTATCCTTTACGATTAGAGCATATACAGACGGTGCTTATTAATTCGTACGAACAGTTAATTGTAGATACTAGTTTAGGAAGTGAGCAAACGGTATTTGACCGAGTGAAAACATTGTTGGTGATGAATAGCCATAAATTTTTAACAAACAGTGACAACAAACATACGCCCAGTACGATTTGGGGAAAAGTATCAATTCAAAAAAATGGGGATATTAAGGTAAATATTTTTCCTATCCCGTTTGAGGACTTGTTAAGGCGAGAATTTCAAGTAAAGGATCTAACCTATCTTTTTAGACAATTGCTTGATTCGGGTAATATGTGTGCAGAAAAAGGGAGAAGAACGAAACGTATTCACATGAATCGTCAAGTTCTTCCAACATACGAGATTCTATTACCTTCTTCACTCAAATCGTATTTTCGATTGTAATTTAGAATAAACCAAAGTATGAAAGTGAGGCACCATGTTATGGAAATATTTCTTATTGATTTAGCAAAACAACTGATTACTTATCTGTATGATAGCGAGCAAACCCCAAACGGAAGTAAATGAAGCTTGATCTATGCTTCATTTACTTCATTCAATCAAACATGAAAGAAAGGAAAATTCTAATGACTAAAAATAAAATGACACTAAAAGCAGAGGTTCTTCTGTATATTCAAGAACATTTTTCAAATCAAGCCTTTTTTACACAACCAATTTACTTGGCTTTCGAAATAAGAGGGGTATCTGCTGGATCTATTGGAGGTACTCTTCAAGCGTTGAAGAACGAAGGATATTTAGAAAATCACTTTGTGCAACGTTCGTTCAATAGAAGAGTCGTGAAAAAATGGTATTTAGTTCATTCATAGAGAGGGGAATCAAGCATGCGTGTGGCTTGTTATGATCGAACGTCTGTTTATGAAGAAGCGAAAATTAGTAATGACGCTCAATATGATGCAGTGAAAGAGTATGTTTTAGAGAAATATGAACAAATTCCCCAACGATTTTCAGACAAAGGAGAATCAGGGGGAAAAGCGGATCGTCCAGCTTTTCGACAGCTTAGAGCTTGGGTTTGTGCGTCAGAAGAAGAGGGGGTGATCTATGTCTGGCGTTATGATCGATTGGCACGTCAAGCCAAAATAGCCTTAGAATTTATTGAGTTGTGCCAACAACATCAAGTTCAAGTTTGTTCGATTTCTGAACCTCTTCCTGCTTCTTTCTCGCACACTTCAACGAATAAACTATTTGTGCAATTATTGTTCACTTTTGCAGAACAACAACGAAACGTCATTATTGAGAATGTTCGTGCCGGACTTGCCTATAAAAAGCAACAACGGCAATATTTGTCTTCTGCGGTTCCATATGGGTATCGTTTAGTGAATGGGAAAATCCAACAAGAAGCACACGAAGCAAAAGTTGTCCGCCATATCTTTCAACTTTATTTGACTAAAAAATATGGCTACAAAAAGCTTTGTCAACGATTGACGCAACAAAAGTTCTTCTTCCGTGAACGTCCTTTTCAGCCCTATCATATTTATAGTATCCTAAAAAATCCATTGTACTATGGCGAAATCAAAGGAGGATCTTTGGGGAAGTATCTAGGAACCTTTGAACCGATTCTCTCGAAAACAATCTTTTTCCAAGCCCAAGAGATTCGCCAATCAAGGTGTACAGCTAAAAAAGATACGTATCCGTACTTATTACGTCAAAAAATTCGGTGTCCCTTCTGTGGTCGTCATCTGAGTTCGAAGTATCAATGGAATACAAAGAAGACGAAGACGCTTCATTATTATCATTGTACCGACCGAAGCTGCCAAGGAATCTTTCTTCGGGCAGAAAGGGTTGAGTCAGAAGTATTGGAAAAGATACAGGCTTTTTTTCAACACGAAGGCGTCTATCAAGCTTTGATTGCCCAATTGACGCAACAGTTAGCCGAAAAGCGAAAAGATGAAAAACACAAAGTAATCCAACAAAAGAAACAAGAAGCACAATGGCTCAAGGCATTTGAAGAGGGCAATTGTTCACTGGAAGAACTCAAGCAACAGCTGCAAGCTCTTCAAAAGCCGAGGTCTACTTCTTCGTTTCTTTCACTCCAACAGTGTGAAGCAAAAGTGAAAGAATGGCTTCAACTAAAAGACCTCTCTAGTCGACAATTGTTATGTGACCATGTTTGTCGGATCGAGGTAACAAAGGAAAAAACAGTCTGTGGGATTTACTTCCGACAACTGACACAAAATATTTTAGAAGGGAACGAATGATCTATGGAAACGAGACCAACCAAACGAGTCGCATTGTATATTCGGGTGAGTACCCAAGAACAAGCTTTAGAAGGACATAGTATTCAAGCACAAGAACAAAATGGACGACAGTTTGCCGAACGGATGGGCTATGAAGTGGTAGAAGTTTATGCCGATGAAGGGATTAGTGGGAAATCCACAAAAAATCGGTTCGCCTATCAACGAATGATGAACGATGCTCGGAACCATCGTTTTGATCTACTAGTGATTTGGAAATTGACCCGTCTCGGACGCAATATGTTAGATGTCTTACAAACCGTCGAGGAACTGTTGCGATATGATGTGGGGTTACATTCGATCTCGGAACAATTTGACGTGACTACTTCGACAGGAAAACTAATGTTACAACTCCTTGGGAGTTTCGGTGAATTTGAACGCAACCAAATTGCGGAGAATGTTCAGATGTCAATGCAAAGCTTAGTGAAAGATAAAAAGCGTTATGCAGGAGGACGACGTTTAGGCTATGTCAGTGGTATTGACGCGAATGGTCAAAAACAATTGGTCATTGAACCAGAAGAGGCGAAAATTGTTCGTCTAATCTATGCAAAATATTTAGGTGGAGCAGGGTATCGAGCGATTGCCAATTTTTTGAATCGTCAAGGATATCAAACAGTCAAAAAGAATGCTTTTTCTACCACGGCAGTCAAAGATATCTTACGCAATAAAATTTATGCAGGGTATTTAGAATATGCACGCTATATCAATTGGGAAACCAAACGACGAAAGGGCAAGAACCCAAAACCGATTTTAGTGAAAGGTACCCATGAACCGATTATTTCGGAAGAAGATTATCAAAAAGTGCAAGAACGCCTTGTTTTAGAAAGCAAACAGCCCAAATGGAACCATACAGGTGAAAATGTATTGACAGGCTTGTTACGTTGTCCAGAATGTGGGGCACCGATGGCAGCGAGTAATGTCACAAATACTCTAAAGGATGGCACAAAGAAACGAATTCGGTATTATTCTTGTTCAGTCTTTCGGAATAAAGGAGCAAGTGTGTGTCATGCCAATTCGATTCGTGCCGAACAAGCGGAAACATTTGTCGCCGACCGATTAAAGGAGATCGTTCAGCTACCAGAAGTTCTTCCCCGATTGGTGGCAGCGTTAAATGAAGAAATAGTGCGACAAATCCAACCATTGGAACAAGAACTCGTGGTGTTACTGGAACGAAAGGAAGAATTGAAGACTAAAATTGAAAAATGGGAAGCTGCTTTGGAAGATAGTCCTGAATTGTTTCCGATGTTAAAAGACCGCTTAGACGAATTGACTGAAAAACGACGACAGTTGCACATTCGAGAAAATGAAATCTTAGGGATCTTTCAACAACAAGGAGAGCCGATTCAAGTCAAAGATGTCCAACGGATATTGACTAGTTTGGATCGTTTTCTTGCCCAGAGTGAGAAGAAGCAAGTCAAAGCCTTGTATCGTACCTTTATTGAGAAAATAACCTTTGATCCTAACTATAAGGAGATATTGGAGATTACAATGAAATTCACGCCTGCCGTGGTACAACAATTGAATGAGCAATATCAAATAGCCGTATCCAAAACAAAGGATACGGCTATTTTTGTGTTAAAGACACCCTTTACGTTAACGATCTAGTCTAGGTTATATCAAACAACGTTAGAGGGGCGCTAACGCTTCTCTAGCGATTTGAAATCGTTAGAGGAGTCGTTAGGGACCTGCATAACATCAATTTATAAAAAGTCATTTTTATAGTATAATGACATAGTCATATATTTAGGAAGGATAATAGTATAAATGGATAAAAAGCTCATAAGCGAACAAAGGAATTATATTGTTTTAAATACTAAACAGGCAAAAAAAATATTACTTGAACATTTTAGTGATACAGATATTGAAGTAGATTTTGGATTACCAGAAATTGATGACCGATACGATGTATGGAGGGTGCCTGTAATCTATAAAGAACAAGCTATTGGAAACTATATTATTGATGCTTTCACTGGGAAAATCGTTATAAAAAAATCGACAACTATGGAATTGTTGGTTTCTAGAATTGAAGAAATAGATAGAGAAAAAAATAAACCTAAAAAAGAAGCACGAAAAAAGAAATCAGAGTATATAATTTCTGAGCTGCCTAACATGTTAATACATGGTGACTCAGAAATCGTACTTGATGATTTACCTAAAGAATCAGTTGATCTAGTTTTTACTTCACCTCCATATTATAATGCTAGAGTTGAATATAGTGAGTATAAAAACTATGAAGAATATCTAACACTTATACGGAGTATAATAAAAAAAACTAAGAGAGTATTAGTAGATGGAAAATTTTTCGTTATGAATATTTCCCCAGTGCTGATACCTAGAGCAAACAGAAGTCAGTCTTCTAAGAGAATTGCTGTACCTTTTGACATACATCAAATTTTTATAGAAGAAGGTTATGAGTTTATTGATGATATAATCTGGCAAAAACCTGAAGGTGCTGGATGGGCAAGTGGTAGAGGTAGAAGGTTTGCGGCTGATCGGAATCCGATGCAGTATAAGCCAGTTCCTGTAACTGAATATGTTTTAGTTTACAGAAAGAAAAGTGATAAATTAATTGACTGGTTTATTCGAAATCACCCTAATAAAGATATAGTAGAAGATTCTAAAGTGAAGGATGATTATGAAAAAACTAATGTTTGGTATATTAGTCCAGCTAGAGATAAAAGGCATCGAGCAATATTTCCTAGAGAATTGGCAGAAAGAGTAATAAAATATTACTCTTTCAAAAACGATGTTATTTTAGATCCATTTGGCGGATTAGGAACAACCGGAAAAGCAGCATTGAGTTTAGATAGAAGATTCGTTTCAATTGAGTTAGATAAGGATTATTTTGAATCTTCTTTATCAGATTTTAATAAAGAATTTTCTATACTTGAGAAGGATATTGAAATTATAGATAAAGACTGCTAGGTTAAGGAAAAGTGATGGGCTGTGACATGAGTTAATTTGTTTTGTCTCAATCATAAAAAAGAAGTTCTCGGAAAAATTTGTAGTTTTTCGAGGACTTCTTTTTATCTGTCTAACTGTGAGGTTATTTTTTTAGTTTCATCATATTGATTGATGTAATTAGGATACCGGCCTGCTTTCTGACTTTAGCCAAGCCTCTGACGGTGTATGGAGTGAAAACCAAACAAACCTTCATACATCTGAAGATTGTTTCTACATTGGTCCTTCTTCATGCATAGATTTTTCCGGTTTCTGAAGATAAAAGTAGTTCTTTTTGTTTTATTTTATGGTATTTCCAAGATTAGATATTGTTGTTTTGCAGGGGGGCAAAATATTTTTCGTTGATTTAACTCCCTTTTCTAAATCCTCTAAACGTAATTACATACGTGTAAGCAGTTTATCTACCAAGTCAAAGGTAACAGTGGTTTCTTCAGGAATATGCTTCATATCATAAGCTTCTTTGAGTTCTGATATCAACAGAACGATTTTCTCCCGTTCATTTGATCAAAACAAATGGTATTTTGCTTCCAAACAAAACTGTATTTGTTTGCATCAGTCAAGATTTTCGTTCTATCGATAAACAGCTTATCATTAATCAGATTTCGTTCACGAAGGTAGGCAGTTAGAGCGTCTAAGCCTTTGTTTGTCAATTCTTGCACATCATTTGATACACAGAAATGGGCAATTGTCCGGTAGGACAGCAATATTTCTTGCATGAGCCAACGCGCGTAGAGATTTTTTCAGCCAAGCGTTCGATTTTACGACTGGCAAACGTTTCTCTCGCGTAGACAAAAAAACAACTTCATCATAGCCCCTAAATCATATTCTCTTGGACGACTGAATAGGTATAGTTTGTTGACTTGAAGAGTTTTGACTAATTCATTGATGAAGAGATCTACATATTTTTCTTTTGGAGAAAATGAAGTTGAGAGACCTAAAGTGAGTATAATAAGTATGCATTTTGTTTAGTTTTATCTGGGTTAAACAAGTTGAAATATAGGCGACTAGCCATAATTCTTTTATTTTCTATTAGTGATTTACATCACATCCTCGTCTCTTTCTATATTAATACTAGTAAACATTTGTAAATCTAATTCTTTTAACTTAACTGAAATTTCTGAATGAAGTGTTTCCAAATCTTCTAATTCCTCAAAATAACAGTTAATATCAAAGTAATCGCTAATGAATTTAGCCATATTCCTTATCCAATATTTGTCGCGCATTTCTATAGCTGTCCCACCTAAAGATGAGGCGATTGACTTAATTACAGTTTTGTTATTGATAGTATCTACAATAATTAAAGGAACCATTTGATGGTCTATTTTTCCTATTATTTTGTCAGATCTGAATCTAGTAACCTTATCGGCAGATATTTCAGGATTTCCGCCACCAATAAATCCAATATCAATACTGATAGCTTTATTGTTGTAAATAACAGTAGCATCGGTTTCTCTCTCATTAGATTCAGTAGATGAAAGAATAAATAACTTGTCTGAAGGACTGACATCTTCTGGCATTTCTTCCATATATTGAAATCCCATCATTGATAAAGAGCTGCCAAGTATAAGTCGTTCGAAAAATTTTCCATTAGTAGATTTATCTGAACCCCTAATAGTAAGTGTTTGAGCTCCAATTGCGGTAAATAATAACGAAATAAAATCCCAATTTACTTCTATTATTTTTCCATTTAAATTTATTTCTCCAGAGATATTACCAAATAAATCTTCAATGTTACTAACAGCTTCATCGAGAGTTCTATTTAAGTTATTTATATATTCCTCCAAATTGGCGCGTCCTCGGACAATGTTATCTAAAGATTTTTTTGTTAATCCTAATGTCCAAAGAGTCAAGAGCATATTTTCAGAGTTATCAGCAGATAGTTGAATATTTTTTTTTAAGTATTCAAAGAATTCTTTTATATTAATATCTGATTCATTGTTTAAAGAGAGTAATAAATCTAGAAGAGCTGCATTTGATAAAAGTAATTTAGTTCGTGTGATCAATTCAGTTACATCGCGTACATTCCCACCTTGTAAAACGCTAATGACGATGTTATCAATACTCTGATCACCTAATTGAGAAAGTAAGGTTTTGGCACCGCCTTTAATTACTTTAGTAGCTTCATTTTTGTAATTGTTTACTATTCTAAAATGAGAATTATATTTCTTAAACATTAAAAATTGTTTATCGTCATAAAGCTCTTTTTTAGTAGTATTGAATTCTAGAATGAATTGTTCTACTATCTCCTCTATATATTCTTTACCTTTATAAGATGTTGCTGACAAAAAATTTTTTAATTTTCTTTCGGTAAGGCTACTAGTAAAAACATGATTCAAATTTTTTTCTTCTGATAAAATACTATCCATGTTCAGTTGTACAATTAACTGAGTTTCTTCTTCAGAATATTTCAAGTCCATTCCTCCTAAAAATAACTTATTTAAATATAAGTATAACTCATTTTTGTGCTATTACAATTGTAGATTATAGAGTTAGTGAAGTAGATAACTATCAAAAAAATTCCAATAGCTATATTATTGCAAAAGTCTATATTTTTAATCAATTAGCCTGAATAATTCATAGCTTTAATTCTTTGGCACATTTTATTGAAATATGTATCACTAATATCCCTATCAACTGATTTTGACTAAAAAGTTACTTCAAACATTCACTGTTCAAAAATATTGAGGAATAAATTTTGGGTGTAAGGCATTTTGAGCATACTTCTCCCTGGATAACTTCCCAGTAAAAAAATCGTTAGATTGTTGGATTAGATCCATTGACTGGCTCGCCTCAGGCGAGCAAAGACCCTGTAGAATTCATTCTGATACACATGATAACTAGATAATTTGAGATAGACTCGTCTACCCGTTTGGACTAATTTCCCAGCAACTTTCAGAAACTTCAATCGAATAGAATGAATGGTCATTCCCTTTTGGACTTCTTCAAAGCCAATCGTTCTTAAGAAGTTGACTAAGTTGTAAGCTATCAAGCTGAGCATCATTCGGACATGATTCTCCAAAAAGCGAGGACTGTCTGTTTTGTCAAAGTAAAAGCCAGCTTTCGCTTCTTTAATGAAGTTCTCCATTGTGCCACGTTTGGCATAGATAGAAAAGATGGTATCAGGAGAAACATTTTCTGATAGATTCGTCACGATAAATTCATGTCGAAAGAGTAGTTCGCCCGCTTCACGTGTTGAGCGTATACACACGCGACGACTTTGTGACCAGGATTGTGCTTGATAAGTGGTCGAGAAGTACTGAACTTCTCGTTCTTCCCACTTTTGATTATCGCCATAAAGTACTGATTTCTCAGCTATTTGACCTAGTCTACGATTATTCTTCAGTCGAATAACATAATGACTCTTTTTTGATTCACACGAATCATACACACCAGGTGTAGCGAACCCGCTGTCTCCACGAACCAAGATGTCAGTGTTTGGTAGAGAGTGATTATAGTGCTCTAATAAAGGTGTGAGAAACTCCTTTACGCCTTTTGATGTATATTGATTTCCTGAACGTAGTTCAGCTTTTAAGAAGTCACCAGTCAATCCGTCAAAAGCTACCAATGGATGGTAACCATAGGTTTGGTAGTGTGTATTATAATTCGTTTGTTCTTGGTGACCAAATGTATCTGAATGGGTCGAATCTAAATCAATGATTAATTCCGTATCATTACGGATGAGGCGTGCTTTATCGATAAGTTCTTGGTTCAAAGCTTGAAGTTCATGGATATTCTCCTCAGATAGTCGACCTAAAAATCGGGAAAGTGAAGATTGAGAAGCGAGTTCTTTCCTATCTAAAACAGCTTTAAACACAGGATCTTGTCTCAGGAGATTAGCTGCAGAATCAGCTGAGTAACCAGCAATTAATTGCATAATGAACTGCTCAAGTATGGATAAGTTGTCATGAGTAAAATACGCTCGTTCGTCTTCAATGTGAATGTGTTGCTTAGCCAGTTCAGAAAAACCAAAGATGTTCATCAGCTCTTTCACTAGGACGAGACCCGAATCACTCGATAATTGACCACCTGTATGAGAAATAGTGATATTTGAATTGAATTTTACTTGGTTTTTGTGTAAGCTAGTCATGAAAAGAACTCCTTTCTTTTGGTTGGTTTAGTCACTTTAACCATAGCAGAAAGGGGTTCTTTTTTCATCACTTAACGGGTGAAGATGAAAAAGTAATTGTAAGCTGCCGTGAGGCAGTTTCACATGGTTTTAATTAAAAGTATGAATTATTCAGGAATTAGAAATAATATTAAATATGATGAAAAGGTGTCAGAATATAGTATTCAACATGGTAGAAAACCAATAGTCTTTACGAAAAAGTATCCAAATATTGAATAAAATATTTGGATTATCTAGAATATGCTACAGTATAGAAATTTTTTGGGAAATTTAACATGTTAGAAGTGTTTTAATATCATTCACTCATGATACCCAGCTCCGTATCATAAGTGATGATATTTTTTAAGAGAAAAAATTATCCCTATTTTAAATAATAGCAATAGGTAGTGGTAGGGAGAAATTTATAAATAACTTTTTTATTTGCTTTGGTAGCCAAGTAAGTTGCAAAAGAAAAATAGATACTGTTAAAAAGATAATGTAGACATAGAAACAAATACGTAAAATTTTAGTTAGAATAATGGCAAGGAGAAAAAACATGATAGATGAAAAAAAGTGTTTAAAAAATCTATTGGAGGATATGGATGATATTGAAGAAAAACTATCTAAATGGACTGGGAAAACAAATATATTTCAGATACTTAAGCTATCTAAAAATGAAATAAGACATAGTAATTTTTTAGCTTTTTTGTTTGCTCCAAATGAAACCCACAATTTATCTGATGAGTTTTTTAAAATGTTTTTGAAAAGGTATATAGATTCTAATGATGATACCAAAGCGGGAGCGTCAATAATTTTGTGTAAATAACTCGTCCTTCTGCAAAATAATGGGTTACTCAGTAAACATTGAAGCTAATGTATCCGTCACTTGTTGGAAGCCTTTATGGCTTCTATTTAAGAATTTTTGATTGTATGTATCAAAGATGGATACTAGGAAACGCTCTAGTGATTCTTCATTTTGAAACTGCTCTTTTCTGCGGCTGTATTTCTTGATTTGTTTATTGAAAGATTCGATTAAATTAGTTGAGTAAATGCTTCGGCGGATACCAGGCGGAAACTCATAAAAAGTCAATAAATCTTGATTTTTTATCAGTGACTGCGTCACTTTAGGATAAGTTTTCTGCCACTTCTCAATCATACTCCCTAAAAAGGTATTTGCCTCTTCCTTTGAGCTAGCTTGATAAACAGCCTTAAAATCATCACAGATTTCTTTTCGATCTTTGACACGTACTTTATGAGCAATATTACGGGAAACGTGAACACAGCAATGTTGGTATTTAGCTTTAGGATAAATCTGGTGAATCGTATCTTTCATGCCTTTTAAGCCATCGGTAATAAACAGTAAGACATCATGAACCCCTCTGGAGTAAATGTCCTGTAACAACTCATTCCAAACGTAGGTCGATTCAGTCGGAGCAATCGCATAACTTAGTACTTCTTTAGTGCCGTCTTCTCGTATACCAATGGCAATATAGATTGCTTCTTTGGAGACGGTTTGCCGTTTTAAAGGAATATAAGTAGCATCCATGAAAATAGCGACATACTTATCATTTAGAGTTCTAACTTTAAATGCATTTACTTCTTCAGTCAGCACTTTAGTCATGTTGGACATGGTTTGGGGCGTGTAGTGATGCCCATACATTTTCTCAATCAAGTCTGCGATTTCCGACATGGTAATGCCTTTTCGGAAGAGGTGAATGACGGTCTCCTCTAAGGTATCATTCGTCCGTCTATAAGCAGGAACAGTCTGTTGCTTGAACTCGCCCGTTGCGGTCGCGCGGAATCTGGAGATGAAGTTCCCCGTACTCGGTCTTGACCGTACGGTCATAGGAGCCGTTACGAGAATTACCCGTGTTAAAACCAATGCGATCGTACTTTTCGTAATCGAGGAAAGCCGTTAACTCCGTTTTGAGAAGCGTATTGACAGCTTTTTCCAAATGGACACGGAATAATTCATTCAAATCGCCTTTGTTCGCTAGAGTCTTTAGAATTTCTGTAGTAAAATCGTTCATATGGAAGTCCTCTTTTCTGTGAATGTGTTGTGGTAACTCTATTCTACAGAAGGGACTTCCTTTTTTCTATTTACACAAAATATTTTACACTCTCGAAAGTAGGTGAATATCGAATTCTAAATTCAAAGAAAGATACAGATAAATATTTTTATTACCCGTGGTGCTAGTTAATTTTAATATCCTAAAGAATATCTCAAAGTTCCTTCAAAACGTCGTTGTGCTCGACTTAATAGAACACTGTAAGCCAGTAATATGCTTTCAAATCTACTCTCTAGCCCTTTAACAGAACGTGAGTTGAAATTTTGACAACCTAATTTTTCTAAGGAAGAAAAAACAGTCTCAACTGTTTTTCTTTGTTTTCCAAGTAAGCTGTGGTCTAGTTTTTCTGATTTATCCATGTTTTTACGTGGCGGAACGGATATAGTAATGCCCTTAAGGGCAAGCTTTTCATGGATTTTATGGCTAATATATCCTTTGTCCCCTAGGATATTGGGAAGATTCGCTTCTTCCGATAAAGTCTCTAACACTTTCACGTCATGGACACCTGGATTCGTGATTGAGTAAGTAATCGGAAAGCCAGTCTTAGTAACGATCATATGAATTTTAAGACCATAAAAATAAGATTTTTTTGTTGAGTTATAGCCAACTTTGGCTATTTGATTCAATAGTTTTGCTTGTCTATTTCTAACTGGTTTACATAATGGACTAGGAAAACTATCTATAATTTCGACTAGTTCACCTTTGGTGAGCTTCTTGATGAAAAAGTATCGAATAATCTTGATAGTGTAAGCTAAGTTTGAACTTAAGCGAGTGAATCGACTCCTACTAGGAAAGTCACCATTAGGAAATAAGACGGAACAAACCGCTCTATACGTGGCTCTTTGGCTAGTATAGCCATTAATTATGCCCCATATAACACAAGCAATAATCACTGTATCGCGTTGCTTCAGTTTATCAGTATTTCTTCGGTTTTTAATCTTATCTGGTACACAATTGTGGTATATGTTAGAAACAGTTCTCATAATTTCCTTGAATGTTATAAAAGTATCTGTATAATGTTCAGTATATTTTGATGAACGCATATGTAGTCCTCATTTCTTGGGAGTTTTGAGACTACTATATGCGTTTTTTTGTTGATTTACCAACATGTTTAGACATTTTCCTCTAGGAAAAAATTAACTAGCACCACGGGTATTTTTATTATACACAGCTTGTCGCTTGGATAGAACTTTAGTATAATTAAACGAAAAAGAGGTAAATGAAATGGAAATGTTTTTAGCTTTATTCACAGTATTTGCTTTTTTTGCATTGATTATCAATTTAACTATTTTATTGTTTAAAAGAATACGCAGAAATGATACTACAAGACAGAAAAAAATAATTGTATATAATTTTGCGCTATTTTCAGGTGCTATTATAATTGTCACGATTATTAGCATGATTATTCCCAAAGAAAGCAATACTTCATCAGCAAATAATTCTACAACAATTAGTAACACATCTGAATCTTCCGAAGCTGCTGAGTTATCACAAGAGTATATAAAGTCTTCCTCTGATATTGAAGAAGAAAACTTAAAAAAAGGTACTTTAGCTGATGAAATTAAGAATGAATTGCATGAACTTGATTTAACTGAAGATGAAATGAATGATATTATTTTTGCTCATAATACATTCGTACCAGATACTGCTCAAAGTTATCAAATTAATCCTTACTTGGGTATTAGCGGTTTATATGAAGCAGATATGTCTGACTTTGATGTTGCGTGGACCCAAGTTAATATTTATGGGTTTGTTAGATTTTCATATATTTCAGATGATTGGTTATTTGCAAAGGACATTGAAATTAAAACAGATAATAATAAGTATTCGATCAATCCATCATATAATGATTGGGAGAGAGATAATTCTTCTGATTCGACTTGGGAGTGGTACAATGCGCCACTGAATGAATATACAGTGGATATGTATAATGACATGGCTAATTCTTCTCAAACTTTGATTAGGATTAATGGTGATACGTATTATGATGATAGATATTTAACTAGTGAAGAAATCTCAGCGTTGAAGCAGATTTTATCTATATATAATAAGTATTTAGAATTACAAGCGCTAATATAAAATTCGATTATTTTGAGTAGATACCACTTTCTAAAATTATATAAGGGGTAAGGTTCTTGAATTTATGGTGGGTATTCTTTAATTTTATTTCAGAATCTTGAATTAAGTTTTAGTTACGCGAATTGTAAAATTAAGTTAGAAAAATAAAAAGGCATTTATGGTACACTCAAATTGTATTTCCGACGAAAGAAAACAAAGGAGTGTAACCATAAATGACCTACAAACATCTTACCATAGACGAACTGACAATGATAGAATCATATTATCTTCAACATAATAAGCCGGTTGAAATCGCTAACCGAATGGGACGTGCTATACAAACTATTTATAATGTAGTCAATAAGTTCAAGCAAGGCAAGACTGCTCTTGATTATTGGCACCAGTATAAAGAAAATAAGAAAAAATGTGGTAGAGAAGTCATTCAATTACCTGCTCATGAAGTAGATTACATTAAAGAGAAAGTCACTCTTGGTTGGACGCCTGACGTCATTATCGGGCGAAAAGAAAGGCCTGTTTCATGCGGTATGAGAACACTTTATCGTTTATTTTCTAAAGGAATATTTGATATTGACACACTACCGATGAAAGGTAAAAGAAAACCCAATGGCCATCAGGAAAAACGGGGAAAACAACAGTATCAGCGCTCAATCCATGATCGACCTGATAATTATCCTGATTTCAATTCTGAGTTTGGTCACCTTGAAGGTGATACGATCGTTGGCATTCATCATAAAAGTGCTGTCATTACTTTAGTTGAAAGATTATCTAAAGTCATTATCACGATTAAACCCAACGGCCGTAAGGCATTAGATATTGAAACTGCCCTTAATCAATGGTTTTCTCGCTTCCCTAAAAACTTCTTTAAATCTATTACGTTTGACTGTGGAAAAGAATTTTCTAACTGGAAAGCCATTAGTAACCAACATGATATTGATATATTTTGCGGACCCTGGAACACCTTCTCAACGCCCATTAAACGAGAATTCTAACGGGATTCTGCGTCGTAATGGACTGCCGAAATCAATGGATTTTAGAAAAGTGAATCAGACATTTATTTCCAGTGTCAGCAATCAACGTAATCATATTCCAAGAAAATCATTGAATTACAGAACACCAATCGAAATATTTTTGAGCTATGTACAAGAAGCATTTTATTCTAGCTTAATTTGACAAATCATATAGTAATAAATTTATAGGTGTGATTCTCGAATTAATACCCGAAAATGTGAGAGAATTTTTATGGATTTTTTAGGATACAAATTAATTATTTTTGCTTTTATCCTGATTACCAGTCCAGTACTGTCGGTATCCCATTTTGCAGCAAAATCATGTTGATAAAGTGACAAGAAGACTGATGAGATATATTATCCAAATTGAGAAGATAATTAATCGGATTCTTGAGTATACCCTATTTTTGAAAAAGTATTACTTTTTAAGAAAGTAGGGTATACAAGCGTATGAATAAAGACATAACTTTCCCTGTGATGGACGTTCGGCTTGTTCCAATTACCAAAATACAGGCGAACGATTATAATCCCAATCGAGTAGCGTCTCCGGAAATGAACTTATTGGAGCTTTCTATCATTGAAGATGGCTTTACTCAACCATTAGTTTGTTATTACAAGGAAAAAGAAGAGAAGTATATCTTGGTTGATGTGCTTCATAGGTATCGTGTTGCTAAGGAAAGACTCAACTTAAAAGTTGTACCGGTAACAGTTATTGATAAACCCATAGAAGAACGTATGGCTTCAACAATTCGACACAATCGTGCAAGAGGGACCCATGAAATAAGAGGAATGGAAATTGTCATCCAAAGCTTAGTAAAAAAAGGATGGTCAGACAAGAGAATATCCAAAGAATTAGGCATGGACATTGAAGAAGTTTTTCGCTTTAAGCAAGTGTCTGGATTAAAAGGTGCTTTCAGTAATCATACTTTTAGTAAATCATGGGAAACATTTGAGGAGTGTTACTACAAAAACAATAATAGTATTAAAAAGTAAATATGAGTTTACTTTTCTTTTTGTCGATTTTAAAGGAGCTTTAATTAAAGAAGTTGGATAAGCTATACTACTAATCAGTGTGTATAAGAGCAGAGCTGAAAAATTGTCATCATAGGAAATTTATTTAAAGAGTAGCTCATGCATACGGCGTAGTTCGAGAGCCACTTCGTCGGAGAAAAGTGAGCTACCTAAATTTCTCAAAGCAGAGCTGGTTATAAACGATTCCTCTATAGAAGAAGGGATCGTTTTTTCGTGTTTCTATTTAACCATTCTCCTGTATAACTAAAGGTGCACAAAAATTTTTGTACAAAATTACGTGAGGTGGCAGCTATGCCCAATTGTTTAGAAATTGTCCGACTTCATGAATTATCTATAAGCTAACGGTCTATCAGTTAAACACCCGCTGCTAATCGTAACACTGTCAGCAAAGTTATCAAAACAGTCTCTGTCCAGCAACTTAATTACCATGAACTAAAACAGTGGGATTATCAAAAAGTTGATGAATTATTTAAACAGCTAAAAGAAAAAAACATTGTCAAACGCATTTCACTATGCCTAATTATAAACAACTCACAAGAGAATTAGCGAAACCAGGTGTGACTATGCAGTTATTGTGGGAAGAATATGTAGATCAATACCTTCAAACCAACCTGCTCTATTATCAATTAACTCAATTCAAAAAATACTTTAACGAGTATCCCTCAAACAACCCTTCTCGCACATTTTGACTCACAATGGAGGAGAAAAAGTCGAAGTTGAATAGGGAGGATAGAAATTGACTTGGGTAGATCCTGACACGGATGAAGTTCTCTCTAGCTATCTTTTTTCTGTCGCCGTGTTACCGCTTAGCGGTTATACCTTTGCCTTTGGCTGCACGGATATAAAACAAGGCAATTGGATTTACGCACATATTCGCTTATTTGAATTTTTAGAAGGCGTACTGCTACTTATTGTTTCAGACAATTTGCGAACGGGTGTCACCACGCATACTTGTTCGACCTTGATTTTAAATCAAAGCCATGGAGACATGGCAAATCATTACCATACTGTTATTCTGCTAGCTCGTGTAAAAAAGCCTAAGAATAAAGACTTTGTTGAAAATACAGTGAAACAATTGACCGCTCGTGTGGTCGCCAGGATGCGTAATTGTACGTTTTTTAGTTTGGATGAATACTACCAACAATTAAGGGAGTAAATCCATCGATTCAATGCCACGCCGTTCCAAAAAAAGGCCGGTTCTCATTTGTCGCTCTCTCAAGAAATTGAAAAACCAGTCCTTCAACTCTTGCCCGATTATCCCAATGAATACTGCACTTATCAAACAGCGATAGTTCATACGAATAGCCACATTAGCTTTCAGAAGCATTACTATTCGGTTCCTTACAAATTTATTGGAGAGAAAGTGATATTGAAAATTTATGCCGACTATCTAGAAGTCTTTGACGGGAAACTCTTTCTCTGCCAATATTCCACCAAACATAAACTGTCTGGTTATTACACGACAGAAGAACGTCACTTGCCAGAACGATCTGCGACATATGGAAAATGGAATAGCTCTCGTTACATGCAATGGGCCCTCCGCAAGGGACCAAATGCCGTCATTGTCGTTGGAAAAATGTTTCAACAAGGATCGGAAGAACAATACTACCAAAGGGTCCACCCGCTATTAAAATTAGCAGGCAGCTATTCCAACCAAAGATTAGACAATGCCTGCCAACTATGGCTATCAACTTCTCCCACGGTGCAGCACAACTAATTGGTCAATACTACAACTTTGTGTACTATATTTTTGAAGATTACCGCAATATTCACTTAAGGATGCAAGATGTCGCGGTTTAATTAGTCAAAGAAATTGAAAAGACCGGTCTATTTGAAATCATTATCGATGACTCCGAATTATCAGTGGTTTGCTATAAGATGAAAGAATATAGGGATTGGTCTAATCCGAATAAGTTCTATGTTTTATCGCACTCTATCAGAAAATTTGCACTTGACTTTAAACGAATAGTCCGTTTTTTATTTTAGTGAATTCTCAACAAATCTCTATATGAATCCTGTGAACTACCCATCTCACAAAGAGTATCTTTTACTTTAAAATATCCAAAAGTGAAAAGAATACAAATACATAGTAGGATTACAAATTTTGTTTAAGAGGCGTGGGTATCCCTTTCGTTCGTCTCTTTTTTTTGTCTTTTTTCTCAAAAACAGAATACGACTTATTCTGAAAAAGTAATTATAATAAATTCAGCTTGGAAATAAGAGAAATTATGAACTATGTTAAGGGGGGACAAACTAATTTATAGGATAGAAGATGTACGACTTGGCAGCTGTCGGTGTTAATGGATTTGAGAAAGTTCAAATCCATTTAGCAAAGCACACAAATTTTGACGATTTAAGTTTGCTATAGCAACAATAAAGCATTGGATCTTTTAATGTGTACTTTGGATACCAATACATTTTTTTATTAGCATAGCTATCATAAAGAACAGTACAAAAGAGAGGGAGAACTAGAATGAAGAAGAAAAGCTATCGATATTACAAATCAATAATTTGGCTGATGGTTGCTGGTGTAGTTTTAAGTAACACTGCTCCATTTGTTTTAGCAGAGTCTTTTGCAAGCACAACTCCTAGCGAATGCATCTCCCAAGAACTGGAGACAAAGAGCTCAGATGAGTTATTGGATAGTTCTTTTGAACAGGTACCTTTGCCTGACACAGGAGAAAATGCTATATCAGAATCAACTACTCAAGAAGAGTTAATAGATAAAACTCTCCCAGAAGGTCAAAATGAGTCTATAGAAGATGAGAATGCTACCAATGAAGGTGTCAAAGAAGGCACAACTGTTGCCCAAAAAGAGGTATCTAATTATGCGACAACCTTTGGAGCTTTTGAGGTTGATAACAATGTGGGAGTCAAAAGTGAAGAGATAGATGTAGGTGGCAAAATAAATGTACTTACTCTAGAAGGCGAAGGGGAAACCTACAGAGTCAGCATGAGTTCGAAAGGGATGACCACTACTAAGGATAGAATTGTGGTGTCCGCTAATGCCATACTGGATAGGCTACAATTAACTAGACAGAAAAATTAAGGTGTGTAGACTAGAAGAAAACATACCAGGAGGAATTTTTATGTCTAAGAGAACACGAAGAACTTTTTCACAAGAATTCAAGCAACAAATCGTCAATCTTTACTTAGCTGGAAAGCCACGTGTAGAAATCATTCGAGAATATGAACTAACGGCTTCAGCATTTGACAAATGGGTAAAGCAATCTAAAACGAGTGGTTCATTCAAAGAAAAAGATAATCTTACGCCTGAACAAAAAGAATTGTTAGAACTACGTAAAAGAAACCAGCAATTAGAAATGGAAAATGATATTTTAAAGCAAGCAGCGCTGATATTCGGACGAAGAGACAAGTAATCGATGCGAATAAGCATCTTTACCCTATATCAGCGATGTGCAGAATATTAGGTCTATCACGTCAGTTCTATTATTATCAATCAAAACCAAAGAAAGACGAATCAGAACTTGAAGAAGTAGTCGCTGAAGAATTTATCCGCAGCCGAAAGGCCTATGGCTCAAGAAAAATAAAAAAAGCCTTATCAAAACGAGGCATTCAGATCAGCCGACGAAAAATTAGTAGAATCATGAAAAATAGAGGATTAAAATCGAGCTATACTGTTGCTTATTTTAAAGTACATCATTCTACTTGCAATGAAGCCAAAACGACAAACGTATTGAATCGTAAATTCTTAAGAGACAACCCATTAGAAGCGATCGTAACAGACTTGACTTATGTACGAGTCGGGAAAAAATGGAATTATGTCTGTTTCATTTTGGATCTGTTCAATCGAGAAATTCTCGGCTATTCTTGTGGAGAACATAAAGATGCCGTTCTAGTAAAAAAAGCATTTAGCCGTATCAAACAACCTCTGACAGAGGTTGAGATTTTTCATACTGATCGTGGAAAAGAGTTTGATAACCAAGTTATTGATGAATTATTAACAACTTTTGACATCAATCGATCATTGAGTCATAAAGGCTGTCCTTTTGATAATGCCGTAGCTGAATCAACTTATAAGTCGTTGAAAGTAGAATTTGTCTATCAATACACATTTGAAACCTTACAACAATTGGATTTGGAGTTATTTGACTATGTCAATTGGTGGAACCACCTTCGGTTGCACGGTACACTTGGCTACGAGACACCGGTTGGTTACCGTAACCAGAGATTGGCGCAGCGAATCCTTGATAATGAGCTCGGATGTGCTAACGCTAGCGAGGCAGTCTAACTTTAACTGTTAGCTCCTGCCGAAGATCGTCACATCCGAGGAGGCTCATTGTCAAGGACAATCGGAATAGTATACGGAAAGAAGTTCTGCACCTTATAAAATTTGTCAAAAAAACTGTTGCCATTCCACTAATGCTTTCGACTACACATTTACTCCAATGCTAGCTATTATTATTACTGGTTTTTTAACTTTTACAGTAGTAGGGCCGGTGATGCGTACTGTCGGAGACGGCTTAGCTGATGGATTAAGCTGGTTATACAGTACTACTGGAGCTTTCGGCTTAGGTGTCTTTGGTCTCTTCTATTCGCCGATAGTCATTACCGGATTACATCAAAGCTTTCCAGCAATCGAGACTACTTTACTAGCAGATGTTGCCAGAACGGGTGGCTCTTTTATCTTTCCAGTTGCCTCAATGGCAAATGTAGCGCAAGGAGCGGCTGCTTTGGCGATTATGCTGCTGACAAAAAATAAAAAGCAAAAGAGTCTAGCTACCACTGCAGGTGTTTCCGCTATGTTGGGGATTACTGAGCCAGCGATATTCGGTGTGAATTTGAAACTGAAATTTCCGTTTATTTGTGGAATGATTGCTGCAGGAATTGCTTCATTCTTTATCGGCTTGTTCCACGTATTAGCAGTTGCGATGGGACCGGCAAGCGTCATTGGCTTTATTTCCATTGCACCTCGTTCGATTCCTTCATTCATGATCGGAATTGTTATCAGTATAGTGATCGGTTTTTTAAGCACTTACTTCTATGGAAAAAAACATATGGAACTGCTAGCAGATGGTGAATCAAAAGGAACAGAAGCAGCTGAGTCAATCAGTTCATCTCCTAAAACGACTAGGAAACCGCAAGATGAAGTTTTAGCTGCATCAGTCAGCGGGAAGATTCTCCCTTTAACGAAGGTAAAAGATCCAGTTTTTTCCACTGAAATGATGGGAAGAGGTATAGCAGTCAAACCAGATGACGGGGTAGTCCATGCTCCAGCAGATGGTATATTGACAGTTGTCCACGAATCTAAACATGCATATGGCTTGAAAACAGAGAAAGGAGCGGAAGTACTGATCCATATCGGTATCGATACAGTGAATCTAAAAGGGGCCGGATTCACGACACAGCGACAATATGGTGAATTAGTGAAAAAAGGGGATATTCTCGGTACATTTGATCGTAAATTGCTTAAAGAAGAAGGGTACGACGATACAATTATGGAAATTGTCACTAATTCCTCTGCATATGCTAATGTAAAAATTCTTGAAAAAAACACGGTCAAAAGTGGTGAAGATATTCTGATAGTGAGTGAAACAGATGAAAAATAAATGGTGGAAAAGTGCAGTAATCTATCAAATCTATCCTCGAAGTTTTCAAGATACAAATGGAGATGGCATTGGAGATATTCCTGGTATTCTTTTAAGGTTAGATTATCTAGAAAAACTGGGAATCAATGCGATATGGTTAAGCCCGGTTTATGAATCACCTAATGAGGATAATGGCTATGATATCAGTGACTACAGAAAAATAGGCGCAGAATATGGAACGATGGCAGATATGGATTTACTGATAAAAGAAGCACGACAAAGGGGAATAAGAGTCATCATGGATCTTGTTATCAATCATACGTCAGACAGACATCCATGGTTTCAATCGGCAAAAAAAAGTGTTACCAGTCCCTATCACGACTATTATGTTTGGCGTAAAGAACCGAATGGATTAGAGTCGAACTTTGGCGGTTCAGCATGGACCTATGTGCCCGAAGTGAATCAATATTATCTGCACTTGCATTCGAAAAAGCAGCCGGATTTGAATTGGCAAAATCCAAAGATGAGACAAGCAATCTATGACATGATGAATTTTTGGCTTGAGAAAGGGATTGGCGGATTTCGATTAGATGTCATTGATCTGATTGGAAAACAGCCGGAACAATCTATTACTAAAAATGGTCCTCTTTTACATGATTTATTGCAAGAAATGTACCAAAAAACATTTGGTCATTATGATGTAGTGACAGTGGGAGAGACTTGGGGGGCAACGCCCAAGATTGCGCAGCTGTATTCAAAAGAAGAACGCAAAGAATTATCAATGGTCTTTCAATTCGAGCATATTAATCTAGACAAACAGAATGGCAAGCGAAAATGGGATCTAAAGGATTTAGATCCACAGGAATTACATCGGACTTTTTCTAAATGGCAGATTGAATTAGGTGGTTGTGGTTGGAATTCTTTATTTTGGAATAATCATGATCTCCCACGAATCATTTCTCGCTGGGGGGACGATCAAGAATATCGAACAATCAGTGGAAAAATGCTAGCGATATACCTCCATTTTATGCAAGGTACTCCTTATATCTATCAAGGAGAAGAGATCGGCATGATCAATTATCCAGTAAAGAGTATTGATGAGGTAGATGATATTGAAAGCCAAAGAATGTATGCAGAACGTATAAAAAAAGGCTATTCGAAGGAAGAGTTGATCCAATCAATCAACTCGAAGGGGCGAGATAATGCTCGCCATCCGATGCAATGGAACAATCACAAAAATGGTGGCTTTACGGAAGGCACTCCTTGGTTGCCAGTGGGGAATACAGAAGAGATCAATGTAGAAGCAGCATTAGCTGCTCAAAATTCCTTGTTTTATACGTATCAAAAACTGATCGAATTGCGCAAAGAATTACCTGTGATTGTCTATGGAAAATATCAAGTCATTGAGACAGAGGAACCGAATGTTTTAGCATATCTACGCAGTTTAAAAAGCCAAAAAATACTAGTTGTAGTTAATTTTTCTGATCAAAAGACTACTTTTCCAATCGGTAAGTATCGTGTCAAACAAGTCTTGATCCAAAATTACAAAAAGAAAATTACTAACAATTTACTCCCATATGAAGCTTTTAGCGCGCTGATCTATTAAGTGTTTTTTTCTATAGATGAATCTTTGTTATGAGGTAGATAGTTCAATGAAACAGTTATTCGATTTGTTTATAGAAAACAATTTAGTCAGCAAAAAGGGGGACAAACTTTTAATTGTCTCCCTTTAATTGTTAGGATGGAATATTATCACTCTTAAACAATAAGTTAAAAAAATACTTGTTTACATAAAAAAAGATTATTTAGATGCGATAATATCATAGATAAAGAAACATTCATCATAAGAAACAGTGATCCCAAATTCTGTTTCAATATTTTTGAAGGCCTTTTTTACATGAAAAATTGTTTCATGAGAAGGTCTTGTGTCATCTTCTGATATAATTTTAAGTTCATGACCGTTTATCAATGTACGCTCAATTAGACACGCTGTATGAATCAAAAGTTTTAAAAGAATGGAATGAGTGAATTTTTTGTGGAAAGTACATTCCAATTCTTGGATAAAATCCATTAAGCTTTTTTGGATCTTATTCCCAGCTAATAAGTAGAGATATTTGTCCACTGCTTCAATTCCCATATCAAAAAACGATATTTCTTGTGAATGAGTGGCTGCTGCCCTTTTTTGATTGTTGTTCTTCAGTCGTAAGATGACAAAGCATCTTATCTTTGAATAAAAAAATAGAACTACCTAAGGAAGCGTTTCGGCGCTTCCTTTTTCTATATGATCGTTTAATGACTGTAGGAATTCAGTATACCAAAAGAAAACCGCCTTTTTGAATAAACTTGATAGTGGTCAATTTTTTATGATGGATAAGTATCTATACTTAGTCTCGTAAGAATGAAAAGGAAAAGAGGGAGAAAGATGAAATTACAAAAGTGGATCCAAGAGCATCGAAATCATATCACCGCCTTATCAGCTGTGTTGATTATTTTTGGTTTTATCGGGAAATTTACTGGATTTGTCTTGTTCTATAACATTGCTCTAGCCATAGCTTCTATTATTGCGGTCATACCTATTATAATCCATGCGTATCAGGCAGTAAAAGTCAAAGTTATCTCAATTGATTTACTCGTTACTATTGCTGTGCTTGGTGCCTTTATGATCGGAGAATACAAGGAGTCAGCTATCGTTACATTCTTGTTTTTGTTTGGTAGTTATCTGGAACAAAAAACATTGACCAAAACGCGGGAATCAATCAAGGCTTTGACCGAGATGGCCCCATCGACTGCCAGCGTTGTCCAAGAAGATGGAACGACCGAAGAAGTGGAAATCGATGACGTGGAAGAAGGCGATATCGTCTTAGTAAAAACTGGTGGAGCTATTCCTGTGGACGGACGAGTCATTGACGGGAAAGGGTATGCGGATGAAGCCGCAGTGACGGGTGAATCACGACAAGTCGTCAAAATCAGTGGAGATAACGTATTTTCTGGAACGATTTTAGCAGATGGCTACGTGACGATCGAAGCAACTAAGGTCGGAGATGATACGACCTTTGCCAAAATTATAGAATTAGTCGAAGAAGCACAAGATACCAAATCACATGCGGAAAAATTCATTGATCAATTTTCTCAGTATTATACTCCAACCGTTTTACTTATTGCGTTGCTTGTTGGTCTGATCAGTCGTGATTTTCGTTTAGCCATCACTGTTTTGGTTCTTGGTTGTCCTGGCGCTTTAGTCATTGGTGCGCCTGTTTCGAATGTAGCAGGAATCGGTAATGGAGCGAAACGGGGCATCTTAGTCAAAGGCGGTGAAGCAATGGATACTTTTTCCAAAATCGATACTTTTGTCTTTGATAAAACCGGTACATTGACCAAAGGAACTACTGCTGTATCCACTATCAAGAACTATACAGAGGATGAAGGGGACAGCTTAGCTTTAGTGGCTCGATTAGAAACGTTATCCGATCATCCTCTGGGGCGCGCCGTGATCCATTATGCTCAGGAGAAAGACATTGATTTTCAACAATTAGCAGTCAAAGATAATCAGACGATCAAGGGACAAGGAATCACAGCTGAGATTGATGGTCATACAGTTTGTGCGGGCAACACCAAATTGATTGCCGCTCACAAACTTTCTCTCACACCAAAGCAAGTACAAGATTTACATCAATTACAACAAAGAGGCAGCTCAGTCATTATTGTAGCAATCGACAAAAAAATCACTCAAATCATTGGTGTGTCAGATGTGATTCGACCAGAAGTCGCTGAACAATTAGCTATGTTGAAACAAGCAGGAGCAAAACATTTAGTGATGCTGACAGGTGATAATCAGATGACTGCTGATTATGTAGCTGATATGTTAGGCATTGATGAAGTCCATGCTGAATTATTGCCAGATGAAAAGGTTCAATTTGTGAAAAAATACCAAGAACAAGGATTGCACGTTGCTTTCATTGGAGATGGAATCAATGATTCTCCCTCTTTGGCTGCGGCTGATATCGGGATTGCTATGGGATCAGGAACGGATGTCGCTATCGAAACGAGTGACGTTGTCTTGATGCAATCTAGTTTTGGATCGTTGGTTCATGCTTACCGTTTGGCTAAGAAAACTGTTTTGAATACCCGTGAAAATGTAGTGATTGCCATTGGTGTCGTCTTATTTTTACTCATCGGCTTATTTGCCGGGTTTATTTACATGGCTAGTGGGATGTTCGTTCACGAAGCTAGTATCTTGATCGTTATCTTTAACGCGATGCGTTTATTGTATTTTGGACACGAAAGCAAAGAAGAAAAATCGTAAAACTTGATAAGAATCAATTTTTTTATGGAAGCTGTAATCTAGAATAAGACTATCAAGAAAAAGGAAGGAAGAACTACGATGAAAAAAATGATTATGCAATTAGATACACTAGCTTGTCCAAGCTGTATGCAAAAAATAGAACATGCGGTTTCTCAACAGCCTGGGGTAAGCAATACGAAAGTTTTGTTTAATGCGAGCAAAATCAAAGCAAACTTTGATCCAGATGAAGTCCACCCTGAACAATTAGCTGCAGTTGTGGAAAAATTAGGTTATGAAGTCCAATCAACAAAAGTAAAAGAGGCGTAAATCAGTGAATATAGTGGAAGAAAAATTTGCTCAAGAAACAAAACAAGCAGATATCGATCATCATAAACCAACTGCTGGCGCCATGGTGGGGCATGTATTGGCAAATTTTAAATTAGAAGAAATGAAATTGATCCAAGCACAATTGTATGTTTTGGGTACATCTTCGCAAGAATTAAGTACCCTTTTTTCAGAATATGCTGATCAAGAAGCGAGATGGTTCAATAAAATCTCTCATGAGTTAGTGATTGAAAATGAAATCGTTCCGTCTACTTTAGAAGAAGTCATGCGTTATGGAAAAATTTACGAACATGGTCAAAACAAATATTTACCAGCCTCAACAATGTTGGAAAACTTTGCAAAAGATTTTGATTTCCAAAATGTCTTTATCACACGGGCAATCAAATTAGCTGAAAAAGAAGAAAAATATGGCTTGCAACAATTGCTTGTTGAACTTTTAAGTTTCAATAAAGAAATCATCTACCAAGTACAAAGACTCCAAGGAAAAACTGTCCGACAAGATTTGGATGAGGAAGACGATGATGACTAAAAGTCTATGTTTCTTCAAATACAAATATAAAGCGTGAGGTAAATTGGAAAATCACGAAGATTAAAATAAAAGAAGCACCCGCTGATGTATTACAGACAACATCAGCGGGTGCTTCTTAGTTTTTAAAAGGTTTAAAAGATGGATGAGAAAATACAAAAAATCAATAAAATCACATTGCTTATTTGATAGAATAAAGAAGTGGGAGTAATCGAAAGGAGTTTTTTAATTTAAAAAAAGGATTTTAGTAACAATTGGTCTAGCTTTTTTGTTAGCTGGTTGTACCAACGGGAATGAATCGAAAAAAGAATCAACAAAAGAAACAGCGAAAGCAACAATTGCAACTACTACAACAACTAGCACAGAGAGCAAGCCAACTGCAGCAAGTACGGAAACAGCAGATACCTCTACTTCGTCAGAGTCTTCCAAAACGACTGAAACAACTCAAACATCTACTTCAAGTTCTTCTGTAGAGGCTTCATCTTCAGAAAGCAGCGAACAAGTCGAACAAACACTGTGGAATGCAGACAAATCCGCACAATTAGAGGCATTTATGGCTACATGGGGCCAAACAATGGGACAACAATACAAAAGCTATACGAATCAAATGAGTGTGGACTTATATGGTCTTAAAGTCCCTCAAGTTATTTTGAACGGGGAGTGGAAGATGGCTATTGGTGGAGTGCCTGTTTCTGCAGAATGGTCAGAAAGTGGGACAGGTCAAGCAGACTATCAAATCACAGCCGTCTATTCCGATGCAGAGACAGAACCATATCTGAAAAAGCACGTCTATCTATTCGGGTTTCAGCAAAATCAGCCAAAAGTATTGGTGACACAACAAAATCAGGGGAATCCCGATAATTATCTTTACTTTAACGAGACAGCGAATAATGAATTGAAAAATGGCTTTAATCAAATCGTTTATGGGTAAGTAAACCAGTGAGAGTGAGAGAAAGAAGAGACTCAGTGGAAAATATTAATTGATTGCTATGTCTAAGAATTAAGATGAAGGATGAAATTTCTAGTTTCGTCCTTCATCTTAGTTACGTTTTACTTGGATAACTATAATAATAACGATAAATAGTTTTCTCTCGACTTCTTTAGAGATTGAATAAACCCTCCAATACTAAAATTGAATGTTGCAAGAGCATGGATAAAGTCCATATAATTGTGTAAAAGATAAAAGGCCATGTAACAGCCCTTTTACGGTACAATGTTTTTAACCACAAAAACATACCCAGGAGGACGTTACATGACCCAAGTACATTTTACACTGAACAACGAAGAGGTTCAAAGTATTATTGAACATTCGGTAAAAGATGATATTTCTAAAAATATTTTAACCACTGTTTTCAACCAATTGATGGAAAATCAACGAACAGAATATATTCAAGCCGATGACTATGAACGTTCAGAAAGTCGTCAGAGTCAAAGAAATGGCTATTATGAGCGAGACTTTACGACTCGTGTGGGTACACTCGAATTAAAAGTGCCTAGAACACGTGATGGTGAATTTTCACCGACGGTGTTTGAGCGTTATCAGCGAAATGAAAAGGCACTGCTCGCTTCAATGCTTGAGATGTATGTTTCGGGCGTTTCGACACGTAAAGTTTCAAAGATTGTTGAAGAGCTATGTGGAAAATCTGTATCGAAATCTTTTGTTTCTAGCCTGACTGAGCAGTTAGACCCGATGGTCAACGAATGGCAGAACCGTTCACTCTCAGGTACGAATTATCCTTATCTGATGACTGATGTTCTCTACATAAAAGTCCGTGAGGACCATCGAGTGCTTTCTAAAAGCTGCCATATTGCGATCGGGATAACAGAAGGTGGCGACCGTGAAATCATTGGCTTCATGATTCAAAATGAAGAAAGTGATGACACATGGTCCATCTTCTTTGAATACTTAAAAGAACGCGGCCTAAAGGGGACAGAACTCATCATTTCTGATGCCCATAAAGGCCTAGTGTCTGCGATTCGTAAGTCATTTACCAACGCAAGTTGGCAGAGATGCCAGGTCCATTTTTTAAGAAACATCTTCAGTTCCATTCCAAAAAAGAATTCAAAACCGTTTAGAGAAGCAGTAAAAGCGATCTTTAAGTTTACGGATATTGAACTCGCTCGAACAGCTAAGAATGCCTTAGTCGGTGAATATATCGACCAGCCTAAATATACAAAAGCCTGCGAAATATTGGATAATGGCTTCGAAGATGCCTTTCAATACACGGTTATCGGAAATAGTCATAATCGGCTAAAAAGCACCAACCTTCTTGAACGACTGAACCAGGAAGTCCGCAGAAGAGAAAAGATTATTCGGATTTTTCCCAACCGAACGTCTGCCAATCGATTAATTGGAGCTGTCCTTATGGACCTTCATGACGAATGGCTCAGTTCTACAAGAAAATATATTAAGTTTGATCAATGAGAGACCGGTAAAACATTGTATAGTATTTTACACAGGATTATGGACTTGACTAGAGCATGAATTGCCAATTGTATTATTAGAATTTTTATAAAATTGCACCTTTAGTTTCTTTAGATAAAATGATACAATGATTGTTAAAATTGTGAAAGGGTGGTCATTTGTTAGAGAAGTTTTTGGATATGTCGTTAGTTCAACGTATTGTTGTTGGTATTTTAGTCGGAATATTGTTTGGTATCTTTTTCCCCACGTGGACATTTATTTCAATATTGGGGACGTTGTTTGTCAGTTGCTTGAAGGCAATCGCACCTATTCTGGTTTTTTTCTTGACGATGGCGTCAATTGCCAAGCATAAAATTGGGAATAAGACATTCGTGAAGCCTATTTTGATCTTATATTTAGTGGGAACATTGCTTTCTGCACTTGTAGCAGTCATTGTAAGTTCAATTTTTACTGTTCCTATTACTTTACAAGAAACAGTATCTGAAAAAGCACCGCAAAGTTTGGAAAGTGTTTTATCTACTATGTTGACGAATGTCACACAAAATCCTGTTCAATCTCTTATTGATGCGAATTACCTTGGCGTTTTATTCTGGGCTGTATTGTTGGGACTAGCTTTTCGAGCACGTTCAGAATCGACAAAAGAGTTGGTGGATCAGATATCTATAGCGTTGTCACAAGTCGTACAAGTGATTATTGCATTTGCTCCGATAGGGATTTTAGGATTGGTTTATCAATCAATTGCTACGACTGGAATCGCTGGATTGGCAGAGTATCTGCAGCTTTTACTTGTTTTGATCGGTACGATGCTGTTTGTCGCATTAGTTGTGTACCCATTCCTCACGTTTTTGTTTATTAAAGAAAATCCCTATCCATTGATTTTCTTTTGTTTGAAAGAAAGCGCACTTCCCGCTTTCTTTACCCGAAGTTCTGCCGCAAATATCCCGATAAACATGATGTTGGCTGAAAGATTGAAATTGACAAAAGAGTCTTATTCCATATCGATCCCGTTAGGTGCTACGATCAATATGGGCGGTGCCGCGATTACCATTTCCTTGATGACGTTGACTGCTGTACATTCTTTAGGGATTGAAGCACCATTTGTTTTGAAAGTCCTTTTATGTATTTTGTCTGCTTTAGCTGCTTGTGGAGCTTCAGGTGTTGCGGGCGGTTCACTGTTATTGATTCCATTAGCATGTAGTTTGTTTGGTATCTCTAATGATGTCGCGATGCAAATCGTTGGTATTGGATTTATTATCGGTGTTATCCAGGATTCAATGGAAACTGCCTTAAATTCGTCAAGTGATCTGTTGTTTACTGCAATAGGAGAGCTAGGCGCGCGTAAAAGAAGTGGGGAAAAAATCAAATTGAAAGATTGTTTAGATGGATTAAGTGAACGTTGAACGTTAGATATTTAGTATTTTTAAAATGATTCGAGTTTTTAATGAGTTATATAGATGTTCGTGTAAATAGAGGTTTCTGTTAAATCAAGATAAAGTCGTTTATAATAACAATTAAAAGCATAGGTAATTGTTATTGGAGGCGTATCATGGATTTTTTACGTAAATTTGGTTTTTTCTTTTTATTATTAGGCGTGCTGAGTGATTTTTTGACTCCGTACGTATTAGGATTGTATTATCCTGAATTAGATCAAATGAAGAGCGTGATCAGTGTATTTGGAGAGGTTTCCAGTCCTGTAAGAAAAGCGTTTCTTATTTGGTCTGTGGTTTCAGGGATCTTTTTCATCCTGTCATTGCCTGCATTGTATGCTGCATTTGTAAGTACATCTCGTGTGTTAGCTACCCTAGTTACAGCAGCCATCGCGTTCTATGGTATAGGTGATTGTATCTTTACAGGTTTGTTCAGTATCAATACCCATGAATCTTCGTGGAATGTTTCGACATGGGTCCATAATATCGGATCAGGTTTAGGTTACAGTGGTTTTTTATTGTTTCCAGTTCTTCTTTTCTTGATCTATCGAAAAAATGGGCAAATGGACGTAAGCCACTTATACCTTGGACTGTCTGTGATCAGTTTGCTTTTTGCGGCGATTTATGGACTGGCAAGAATTCCTTCTATAAATTCTTGGCCATTACTGAATAAAATAGGTTTTTGCCAAAGAATCAGTTTTTTCTTTAATTATGTGCCCATTGCCTGGTTGAGTATCTTGCATCTCAAACAGTAAAACTTGAGCCGTCAAATTGAACAGTCAGCGGATACTTCATCCGGTGGCTGTTTTTTGTTTTTCTGAAATATATATTTCCACAGTTTTCTTGTATAGCTTCTGTCTTAGAGAAGCAAGGAGCTATATTTTGTGCTACAATCTTAAAAAGGTAGAGAGAAGACCAAATGGAAGACAGAGGAGCCACTAAAATATGAGAAACATCAAGTTGACAATCGAATATGACGGAAAAAGATATTCAGGATGGCAAAGACTTGGAGATGACGATAAAACCATTCAAGGAAAAATCGAAAAAGTATTGCATCAGATGACAAATGAAGAGATAGAAATTATTGGATCAGGAAGAACAGATGCTGGCACCCATGCGCGAGGACAAGTAGCAAATTTTAAAACAAACACAGAAATTGGACTGGCAGAAATGATCGACTTTATGAATCGTTACCTTCCGCGGGATATTGTCATCAAAAGAATCGAAGAAATGCCTGAGCGCTTCCATTCAAGATATAATGCGGTGGGCAAAAAATACAGCTATTATGTTTGGAACAACGTGATTCCTTCAGCATTTGAGCGAAACCACAGCTTTTATTTCCCTCAAGAGTTGGATATGGACAAGCTGAATGCAGCTTGCGAAAAATTAGTGGGTACACATGATTTCATTGGTTTTTCTGCATTGAAAAAATCAAAAAAATCCACAGTGCGTACGATTGATGAATTATCTATCGAACGAAAGGGAGAAATGCTTCATTTTACTTTTGTCGGAGACGGATTCTTATATAAAATGGTGCGGATTATCATGGGGACATTACTAGAAATCGGCACAGGTGCCATGCCGATAGAAACAATCGATGAAATATTTGAAAGCAAAGTGCGGCAACATGCAGGAGAAACCGTCCCTGCACAAGGTCTGTTTTTGGATGAAGTTTATTATCGCTCATAAAAAAGAATCATCTTTACTCGACTTCTGAGAATTGGAGAACATCCCTTTTTTCAGAGGTCGTTTTTTAGTTAAACCAAACCATAGAGTATGCTTTTTAAGATAAAGATCATCTTATATCATCTGAAGCTGCTTATCTTCTTTGAATAAATACGATTCAATCGATTATTTCCTCACTTTATGATAAATTACAGCTAAAGTCACTAGCTTGTCTTCTTCGGAAAGGAGGAGAATCTATGGATGAGGAACAAATATTCATTCAAACACTTTATAATCTGATTTTGAATCCGAATACACGAGATTGGGAACGAAAAGTATTTATTCAGACAAAGAATGACACAAGAGAAAATATATCCGTTAAAGAACAGTTATCAAAACTAGAAGTAACACTACGTCCATTAGCTATCCGAATGAATCTGACGCCTGATGTAATGGACTTTTATTTATTGATTACGGAAGGATTTGATAAGGAGCAAAAATATGACTTTTCCAAGCATGCCATGCAAGATGCTGACTATCAAGAACGTGCAGTATTTGCAGGGGGATGTTTCTGGTGTATGGTCGAGCCGTTTGAATCGAAAAAAGGGATCCTATCTGTTTTGTCAGGATACACGGGCGGACATGTTGAAAAACCGAATTATGATCAAGTAAGTGGTGGTTACACAGGTCATGTGGAAGCTGTGGAGATCATTTATGACACAAGAGAAATAAGTTATAGCGAGTTGCTGACAATCTATTGGCAAATTACTGATCCCACAGATACATTTGGACAATTTCAAGATAGAGGGAAGCAATATCGTCCAGTGATTTTTTATCAAGACGAACGACAAAAAGAATTAGCGGAACAATCAAAACAGAAACTAGACAGTTCAGGAACTTTCCACCAACCAATCGTCACAAAAATCGAACCAGCCGGTACGTTTTGGCCAGCAGAAAACTATCATCAGCAATTTTACAAAAAACAACCGAAACGCTATAAAAAAATCCAGCAAGCACGTAATCAATTTCTGATCTATCAACGAGTAAAAAACAAATGGCAAAAAAATATACGAAAAAATCATTTTGATTAACTCCTTTTCTTTAAAATGTAGTAAACTAAAAATAGAAAACAAGAAAGCGTTTTAAAAAGATTTGATGAGGAGGAGAAAAATTGTATATTGCAGATAGTGCACGTTATGAAAAAATGGAATATCGTAAATCCGGTCATTCAGGTTTGAAATTACCGATTTTATCTCTCGGATTATGGCAAAATTTTGGTGATTATGATCCTATCCATAATCAAAGAGAGATTTTAAGAGGCGCATTCGACATGGGAATTACCCATTTCGACCTTGCGAATAATTATGGAGGCCCTGCTGGAGCTGCAGAGAAAAACTTTGGGCGTATTTTTAGAGAAGATTTTCAAGCCTACCGTGATGAACTGATTATTTCTAGCAAAGCAGGTTATCATATGTGGGAAGGGCCATATGGGGAATGGGGCTCTCGTAAATCCATCATATCAAGTTGTGACCAAAGTTTCCAAAGAATGGGGCTAGATTATGTTGACATCTTCTATCATCATCGCCCAGACCCTGATACACCTTTGGAAGAAACAGCAGAAGCGTTGATGCAACTTGTAAGACAAGGAAAAGCATTATATATTGGTATATCCAACTATAATGGAGAAGATACAAAAAAATGACTGAAATTTTAAAAAGAAAGGAAGCACCGTTCATTATTCATCAGATGCGCTACAATATGTTTTCTCGTGCACTACTAGAAGACGATCTATCTCCAGTATTAGAAGAAGAAGGGCTAGGGGCAATCACGTTCAGTCCGCTTGCTCAAGGGTTGCTGACAAATCGTTATCTACATGGTATTCCTGAAGATTCTAGAGCACATCGTAAGGAAATACCATTCCTTTCAGAAGAACAAGTTGGATCAACTCTGGAAAAAATCAAAGCACTGCAAACAATCGCCGTATCACGAGGACAATCATTAGCGCAAATGGCCCTTGCATGGAATTTACGACAAAAATCTGTTACAAGTGTACTGGTCGGAGCAAGTCGGTTAAGTCAGTTACAAGAAAGTGTTCGAATGATGGATAATTTAGATTTCTCACCAGAAGAAGAATTGAGAATCGACCAAATTCTAGAATAGAAACGATGTAATCAAACTTTTTATCCATATATTAAAAAAAACAAAAGATGACATCAAGAATCGAATGAAGATCGTCTGTTATTGAACATCATATTTTTTGTCGATCAAAATAAAAATGATCGAAGGCTAGGAGTGAATTTTATCCTAGTCTTTTTTATGGTAAATATCTTCTTCGTTTGTATGTCTATGAACGGATTAATCGATTTTTTATACAAAAAATCATCAGATGATTCAAACGTGTTATAATAATTACGAAAAAATACATCAGATGAAAAGGAGGTATGTGGTTTGGAAGAAAATAAAACCCTAGTAGAAGTAACTACTGACAAGATCCTTAGATATTTAAAGGAAATGCAGTTGCAAGTAGGAGATAAACTGCCGAATGAATATGAATTGTCCGATTATTTAGAGGTGGGGCGAAGCACGGTGCGAGAAGCTGTGCGGGCTCTAGCTTCCAGGAATATCCTTGAAGTTCGGCAAGGAGCGGGGACATTTGTCAGTGATAAGCGAGGGATTGCCAATGACCCACTCGGTTTTTCTTTGATTGAAGATCAGGATCGGATGATACGAGACTTATTTGAACTGAGATATTTATTGGAGCCTAAGATGGCAGGTTTGGCAGCGGAATATGCAACGAAGAATCAAATCGTCCAAATGAAAAAATTAACGCAAAAGATTGAAACTTCTTTTCGAGAAGGCACACAAGAACATGTTCAATTAGACATCGATTTTCATACGATGATTGCAGAAGCTAGCGGAAACATAGCCTTGCTGCATATTATCCCAATCATTAATGAATCGATTGCTTTGTTTAATAAAAATTATGATATCCAGCATCTGAAAATCGAGACGATCGATATTCATACAGAGATCGTTCAGGCCATCGAAAGGCGGAACGTACTTGCTGCGTTTGACGCAATGACTGTCCATATGGCAATAAATCGGAGAGAATTACAGAAAATAATAGGAGAAAAAGAAGCTAATTGACAGTTCATCTGATGTATTTTATGATAAATACATCAGATGATTTTTTGTTTTATATTTGGTAAAAAAGAGGAGTAAATAGTTTCTGTTCACCAAAATGTAAGCGCTGACTAATAGACAAAAAGAGATGACGTCAAGGAGAAGAAGCAGGAATGAGGGGATCTGGAATGAGTTTTATGGATAAATTAGCCAAAGTTTTAGGGAACGTGGCAACGAGAATCAATAATTTAAGGTATATCATGGTGATAAAAAACGCATTTGCTGCATTGATTCCGGTAATTATTACGGGTGCTTTTGGCACATTGTTTTTAGCAATGGTCTTTGACTCGGAAAATGGCTTAGCACAGATAAGTTACTTGCGTTTTTTAGAAGAATTAAAGCCTATCGCATCTGCCATCAGCTATGTCACACTAAGTTTCTTGACCATCTATGCTGTTTTTCTAATAGGGATCGAATTAGCCAAGCTGAATAAAGTGGATGGTGTATTCCCTGGTATCATCGCAGTGATGTCTTATTTATCTGTTAATCCAACTGTTTATGAATTAGTGAATGAAAATCAGACTGTTATAGTAGAAAACGTATTGGCTAAACAATATACAGACACGAAAGGGTTATTTTTGGGAATGTTGGTCTCCATCCTTTCTATTGAACTTTATTGCTGGTTGAGGAAACAGAAGAAACTACAGCTGAGAATGCCTGATACCGTGCCAACGAATGTTTCTGCTAGTTTTTCTGCTTTATTCCCGACGATTCTGACTGTATCGGGTATCGCGGCTGCGGGATTTATCATCAAAGAACTTACAGGAATGTACCTTTATGATATCATTTACAATGTCGTACAACGCCCATTAGAAGGTGTCGTTCAAGGGTTACCGGGTATTTTGCTATTGATGTTTATTGCGCAAGTCTTTTGGGTGATTGGTATCCATGGAAATCAAATGGTGAAGCCGATACGGGAACCGTTGCTTTTAGCGGCAATTTCTGTAAATACGGAAGCTTTTGAAGCTGGAAAAGAAGTACCGAACATTATTACTATGCCATTTTGGGATATGTATATGAGTATGGGTGGGTCTGGAGTCACGATCGGTTTACTGATTGCAGTATTGTTAGTTGGAAAACGGGAGGATATGAAACAAATCACCAAGTTATCCCTTGCTCCTGGGATCTTCAACATTAATGAACCAGTTATTTTTGGTATGCCGATCATGCTGAATCCAATTTTAGCTATTCCGTTTATCTTAACGCCTCTTATCACAGGAACGATTGGTTATTTTGCAACCGCTTTAGGGTTTGCGGCGAAAGCAGTTGTAATGGTCCCTTGGCCAATGCCGCCGATCGTCAATGCTTATCTGGCAACAGCAGGAAATATCGGTGCAGTTATTACGCAACTTGTTTGTATTATTGTTTCTATTTTGATCTATCTGCCATTTGTAAAAGTAGCAAATCGTGTGGAAAATGATGGGATCTAAAAACAGGAGGAAATCATGAAAATTACTATTCCAAAAAATTTTATTCTTGGTGCTGCATCTTCTGCTTGGCAAACGGAAGGTTGGAAAGGAAAAAAAGAAGGACAGGATTCGTTTATAGATAGCTGGTATAAAAATGAACATTTTGTTTGGCATAATGGGTATGGCCCAGCCGTAGCAACTAATTTTATGGAACAATACCAGCAGGATGTGGATCTGATGAAATCCATCCATCTGACACATTATCGGACTTCTATCAATTGGGCTCGTTTTTTTACTGATTATGAGAACTGTATAGTAGATGAAGAATATGCTCAGCATATAAGTGAAATGATCGACTCTTTGATCGAAGCAGACGTAGAACCGATGATTTGTTTGGAACATTATGAAGTCCCAGCTTTTCTTTTGGAAAAATATGATGGCTGGTCTTCAAGAAAAGTAGTTGATTTTTATGCTAAGTATGCTCAAATTGCCTTTGATCGTTACGGTGATAGGGTAAAAAACTGGTTTACATTCAACGAACCAATCGTTCCCCAAACGCGTTGCTATTTGGATGCTGTTCGCTGGCCGCATGAACAAAACACAAAAAAGTGGATGATGTGGAATTATCATAAAGTTTTAGCAACGGCTAAAGCAGTAGAGATTTACCGCAGCGGAAATTATGGTGGAAGGATTGGCTGTATTTTAAATCCTGAAATGGTCTATGCTCGATCTAATTCTCCAGAAGACCAAAAAGCTGCTTATATGTATGATTTGTTTTATAATCGAGTATTTTTTGATCCGATGGTAAAAGGGTACTACACAGAAGAGTTCCTGGAGTTGTGTCAAAAACAATCGATTTATTTCGATCCTGCAACGGAGGATTTAGAAACGATTCAGCATCATACAGTAGATTTCCTTGGAATCAATCAATATTATCCTAAACGCGTTCGCGCTCCTCGTTATCAATGGAATGAAGAGACACCTTTCCATCCAGAACGATATTATGAAGTCTTTGATTTACCTGGGAAGAAAATGAATAATTCCAGGGGATGGGAAATCTATCCGAAAATCATGTATGATATAGCCATGTATCTAAAAGAAAATTATCATAATATCCCTTGGCTGATAACAGAAAACGGTATGGGAAGAGAACATGAAGAACGGTATATGGATGAGAAAGGAATCGTGCAAGATGATTACCGTATCGAATTTATCGGACAGCATTTGCGTTATTTGATCAAAGCAACAGAAGAAGGCGCAAATTGCGAAGGCTATATGTTATGGGCATTCACTGACTGTGTGTCACCAATGAATGCATTTAAGAATCGATATGGATTAGTTCGAATCGAATTGAACGATGAACGAAGCAGAACATTGAAAAAATCTGCTTCGTGGTATCAGACTTTGATTGATAAGAGAGAATTGGATTTGCCTGACGAAATCTATAAATAAATAGAAGTTTTTTGTAGATGTTCATTGTATTTACTGGTTATTTGAAATAAAAGAGGTTGTGAATCCAGCGTTTTGAGCTAAAACCCAGGGTCAGCTGATTGAACACCGTTTATTGAGAGGTTGTGAAAAAGCTGTCCTGCATCAAGTAATAAGAATAGCAAAGTAAAAACAACATCTTATGTTTTTAACTTGGTTGGACTTATTACCGCAGATGCAAGCTTTTGAATACCGTTTATTCGAAAAAAAGTTGTGACAAGTTTTGTGTCACAACTTTTTTTGTGCACGTTAAAAGAAAAAAGGTAATAAAAATTAATTTGTGTGTTTAGTGTGCGCTTTCTTTTTTAGTGTGTATGCAACTTGGTATAGACCTTAAATGTGATGATATCAACTTTTTAAAGCGCTTTTAAAGTTGGCACGCTACTTGCTTATATACAAGTGTAAGTATAGAAAGGAACGTGTTTAAAATGGAAAAGAAAACAATCATGCTTGTATGTTCAGCTGGAATGAGTACAAGTCTCCTAGTCACAAAAATGCAAAAGGCAGCAGAAGCAAAAGGAATGGAAGCAGACATCTTTGCTGTATCTGCTTCAGATGCGGATAATCAACTAGAATCTAAAAATGTAGACGTTTTACTTTTAGGACCGCAAGTACGCTTTATGCAAAATCAATTTGCTGAAAAGCTAGCACCTAAAGGCATTCCTTTAGATGTAATCAATATGGCTGACTATGGCATGATGAATGGTGAAAAAGTACTCGACCAAGCAGAAAAACTAATAAACAAATAATAAAAATTATCGGAGGATACAATAAATGGAAGATCAAAAAAATCTAGAAGCCATCATGGGTCTGATCATGTTTGGCGGAAATGCAAAAAGCGATGCAATGGAAGCGATTGCTGCTGCGAAAAAAGGTGATTTCACTTTAGCAGATGAAAAAATCAAAGATGCAGAGGAATCTTTAGTCCAAGCACATCACTCTCAAACAGAGATGCTGACACAAGAAGCACAAGGAAATCACGTTGAAGTCACGCTTTTGACAGTCCACAGTCAAGATCATCTGATGACATCCATAGCTTTTACAGATTTAGCAAAAGAGATCATTGATCTGTATCGTCGATTGAACGCGTAATCTACAGTAAAGAAAAGAGGGAAGATTTATGGATAAATTTGTTGCATTTATGGAGAAACATTTTATACCTGTAGCATCAAAAATTGGTGCACAACGGCATTTAGTTGCGATTCGGGACTCATTTATGGTGAGTATGCCGTTAATGATCTTAGGAGCATTAGCAGTAATGATCAATAACTTACCGATTCCCGGGTTCCAAGAATTGATGAACTCAATTTTTGGTGGTGAATCATGGAAAGGATTCGGGGCTGCTGCTTGGAACGGTACATTTGCCATTCTTTCTGTCTTGATTGCTTTCTTGCTTGCTTATCATTTAGCTAACGGCTACCGAAAAGACGGTGTTTCCGCAGGTGTGATTTCTTTAGGCTCTTTCTTCGCTTTAGGCGGAGCATTAGGTATGAGCTCAAACGGTTTGTTTATTGCTATTATTGTTGGGATTATTTCAACAGAAATCTTTGTACGTTTAAGCGGAAATGAAAAATTGATCATCAAAATGCCTGATGGTGTGCCACCGGCAGTTGCAAAAGCATTTGCTTCATTACTACCAGCAATGATCACTATCTCTGCGTTTGCTTTAGTTGCTGCAATTTTTGCTGCATTCGGTGTTGATGATATCGTAGGTTCTTTCTATACAGTGGTCCAAGAACCATTTATGGGACTTGCAAACTCTTATCCATCTGCCTTACTGCTTGCATTTATCACACCATTCTTATGGTTCTTTGGTTTACACGGAGCGAATATGGTCGATCCTTTGATGCAAACAATCAATGCGCCAGCCATTGAAGCAAACGTTAATGCAATCGCAGCTGGACATAGCGCACCGTTTATCGTGAACAAACCTTTCTTTGACAGCTTTGTCAACTTAGGAGGAACAGGTGCAACTTTAGGTTTACTGTTAGCTATTTATTTAGTAGGACGTAAAAACAAACCATATATGGTTGTAACAAACTTGTCGATTGCGCCAGGTGTCTTCAATATTAATGAACCAACGATGTTTGGGTTACCTATCGTGTTGAACCCGATCATGTTCATTCCATTTATTTTGACACCAATGGTCTTAGTTAGTGTTGCTTACTTTGCGACTTCTACAGGTTTAGTGCCAGCAGCTACCGTTATGCCTCCATGGGTAACTCCACCAATTATTGGCGGTGTATTGGCAACAAAAAGTATTGCAGGTGGTGTACTAGCCGCTGTCAATTTGGTTCTTTCTATTTTGATCTATCTACCGTTCGTCAAGGTAGCTACGATCCAAGAAAGAAGAAAAGAAGCTTTAGATGCTTGATTAATCAAAAAACGGAGAACAAGTGATTGTTTTCCGTTTTTTTTTTACATCACTATTGTTGTCATTGCTAATTTTCATAAAGACTTGTATAATTTTTGTAAACGTTTTATTTTAGTCAGAGGTTTAAACATTGGTTACATATAACTGGATCAAATTAAGAGAACACCCAGAATTAGTAAAACAAAGTGCGAAGTGGTTTTCATCAAAATGGGGAGTTCCTGCTGTTGTGTATGAGGAAAGTATTCGTACTGGAATCGCTAATAAGGAAAGTATTCCTCAATGGTATGTGGTCTTAGATGAAAAAGAAACCATCGTCGGAGGAGCGGGCGTCATTGAAAACGACTTCCATAACCGTCCCGATCTGACACCAAATCTTTGTGCCCTGTTTGTTGAACCGGAAAAGCGTAAGCAGGGGATAGCCAAGCGGATATTAGCGGAAATTAGAAAAAAATGCATCAACTTGGGTATGAAAAACTTTATTTAATTACAGATCATACCACGTTTTATGAACGATACGAGTGGACATTTTTGACAATGGTCAAGGAAGAAAGTGGGACGACCGCTCGTCTGTATCAAAGTGATACGATAGGGTGAAAAAAGAGGCATGAGATTTTTTCAAATCTCATGCCTCTTTTTTTTGCTTGTTCTCTTCATTGTTTTTTTTCGTCGTAAATAAAAATGTTCCTTACGATTCTGAGAATAGGACGAATTGTCAAGAAAATAGCACCAGCCAAATAAAAATAGGTGCCATATCGATCGGGGATTTTAGTTAAGGAAGCAAGGCTTCCAAAAATATAGAAAATCCCGGTTAATAAATCGACAGCCAGTGAGATCAATGTGTAACGATTTTGGAAATAGAAGCGGAAGCGACGTCCTCGTATTTCGATATCTTCTTCTTTTCCTATTTCGATCTCATGGGTATTTCGTTTGATTTTGGGCATAAAGAAAATCACCTGTATTTTTTACTGAATTCAAGGTTTCAAAACAACTTTTATATTTTTATCTTCTTTTTTGTCAAAGATTTCATATGCTTGTGCTGCTTCTGATAGTGGCAGCGAATGAGTAATGATTTGTGTGGGATCGAATAGTCCTTCTGCGATCATTTCGTAAATTTTTGGCATTAGATGGATAATTGGTGCCTGTCCATGCTTGACAGCGATATCCCGCATAAAAAATTCTTGCAGCGGGTAAGAAGAAGCTGGAGTCATATAAACACCAGTTACTTGGACTGTTCCAAATTTTTTGACAGCTTGCGATGCCATCTGTAATGGAGAGATTGTGCCGCTTTGTAAGCTTACTAAATTTTTCGCTTTTTCTTTGACAGGCTCTAATCCGTCCATTCCTACACAATCGATAATGACATCTGCGCCACCTTTAGCCAGTTCATACAATTCTGTTCCAGCTTGTGCCGTGTCTTCTAAGAAATAAGTTTCAACCCCATTGTAATTAGCCGCTTTATCTAGACGGTGCTGTACTGGATCTACTGCGATCACGCGCTCTGCTCCAGCCATAACAGCGAATTTTTGAGCGAATAGACCGACTGGACCAGAACCTAGAATCACAACTGTATCGCCTTTTTTTACTCCTGCGTTTTCAACGCTCCAATAAGCTGTGGGCAAAATATCTGATAGAAATAAAACTTTTTCATCAGGAAGAACATTATCTGGTACAACAAATGAAGTAGAGTCTGCATAAGGAACTCTTAGATATTCCGCTTGACCACCCCAATGATTACCGTTCAACTTGCCAAATCCGAAAAGCCCGCCATATAACTGATCTGGATTTGATTCATCGCATTGGCTTTCCATGTGATTCAGGCAGAAATGACAATGACCACAACTAATATTAAAAGGGATAACCACACGTTGCCCTTTTTTCAATGTTTGAACTTGAGATCCCACTTCTTCAACGATTCCCATTGGTTCGTGTCCTACAACATACCCTTTTTCCAAAACTGCTTCACCATGATGGTAAAGATGCAGATCGGAGCCGCAAATGGCTGTTGCTGTGATACGGATGATTGCATCTGTTGGTTCTAATATTTTTGGATCATCTACGTTTCTGATTTCCATTTTCTGTTTTCCTTGCCAAGTGACTGCTTTCATTGGAGATGCTCCTTTCAAATTCATAAAATTGTCTGCATTATTAGTACTACAGATAATTTCATTTTAAAGGAGATCTTACCTTTTTGATAATGAAACGCTTTTTTTCTTAAATGAAACATTCTATAGTCTTATGTATTTGTGTTCGGAGAGGTGTGTTTCCGATTTTTTAGTGTAATGGTAATCATTGAAATAGTTGTATCCGTTAGATGATGTTGGATTGGCAAGAGAGTAAACGTTGAAAAAATGGTTGTTTTCAAAAAGAAACAGACATAAATAAAAAGAGGTTATGACAGAAGGGATCAGTTTCTCGGTATTAAGTCAAATTTATGCAAAAACGTGAGGAACCATTTTCACAAAATTTTTCTTCATACTCGAAACTAAACGCCTTTTTCATAACTTCTTGGTAAACGGTGTTCAAAAGCTTGCATCTGCGGTAATAAGTCTAACCAAGTCAAAAACATAAGAAGCTGTTTTAGCTTGGCTACTCTTATTACTTGATGCAGGTCAGCTTTTTCATAACCTCTTGGTAAACGGTGTTCAAAAGCTTGCATCTGCGGTAATAAGTCCAACCAAGTCAAAAACATAAGAAGCTGTTTTAGCTTGGGTGTTCTTATTACTTGATGCAGGTCAGCTTTTTCACAACCTCTTGGTAAACGGTGTTCAAAAGCTTGCATCTGCGGTAATAAGTCCAACCAAATCAAAAACATAAGAAGCTGTTTTAGCCTGGTTGTTCTTATTACTTGATGCAGGTCAGCTTTTTCACAACCTCTTGGTTATTCAAACATTTTTTTTGCGGCACGAGCTAGAGTAGGAATATCTTTGTCGTAACGCGGTGTTTTGACAAGACGGGACATAGGGATACCCGCAAAATGGAAAGCAGCGATTTCTCCAGAACGTACAGCACTTTGTTCAGTAAAGATCATCTGATAAGGCTGCTCGACAAATTCTCCTGTAAAGGCCAGATTGGTCGAATGTTTAGGAATGACTTTTGGCCGATCGCTTTTGGCACGATTATTGAACAACGCGGAAGCATAAGGCATATAGACAGGGATATTATTTATCACGCTGTCGAAAATTTCTGTTTCTTTTTCACGAATATTCACTGGTCCAGGATCTACTTTTGAAAGTTGTCCGATCAGTTCTTCTAGCATTTCTTTTCCATTCATTTTAATATACTGTTTATCCACAAATTCGCCACGTCGTCTTGGATAAAGGAAATAACCCCAAATAACTGTTTCATTTGATTTCTGAGACGTAAAATGCGGTTGATGATGCACGACGATAGACATATTGACATCTTTTTGGCCTAACGGCGTGATCGGTGTGGTTGAAATAAATGAATTCAAGGCATTTCCTGGTTCTTGAGTCGTGATACGGGTGATTTCATTCAACAACAAATGGTTTTTCGTCGTCAGGGTAAAGCTGACCCATTCGCTTGCATCTCGATCAGCAAAGAATTTGTCAGGATTTCCCAAGTTGTAGAAACGTTCACTGGCTTTTTTCCAGAGACTAGAAGCTGCACCATAATCCATATTTTCTACAGCTGGTGTTTCGTAATCTCCTAAAGTAGCTGAATCTGTAATGGACCCATTAGTGAAAATAACTGCTGTATCTTCATCGACCACAACGTGTTCTTCTTCTTGAGTCAGTGTATTGGTCATTTTCAAACCAGTCACAGTGATTTCATCTTGCATCGGTGTTTCTTTGAATTCCCAGTCAGTGACACGGCGGTTCAAAATGATTTTGCATCCTTGTTCTTTCAAGTACTCGATCAAAGGAAGCATAATACTTTCGTATTGATTGTAACGTGTTCGATTGACGCCCACTAGATGTTCGATTTGAGTGAATTCATAAATCATTTGATGCATATAGCGACGCAATTCTTGAGCAGAACTACGTGTTCTGAAAGCAAATGTTGTTTCCCACATAAACCAGAAGTTTGTTTCAAAAAAGTGTGGATCATCTTTGAAATATTCTTCGATAGTGATATTGTCTAGTTTTTCTTCTTCTGAATCAGGCATAGCAATCAGTTTAGTCAGAAGAATACGGTCTTTATTATTGAATCCCAGTTTTCCGCCATCAATGATTCCTTTGCCACCTTCCATCAAACGTGCTTTGTCAAAGGTTCGGTGTTTTGCATCAAAATCTCTCGTATCTTCTTCAGCAGTCATCCCTGGCTCAGTAACAGAAGGTATTCGACTTAACAGATCCATCAAATCTACATAGGTACGGTAATTAAGCATGCGACCGCCTCGAGCAATATAGCCTTTTTGGTTTTCTAATGGATGGTTTTTATTCCAATATTCATCCACTACAGTGTCGGTCGGTGCACCATCATTTGAACCGTGATCATCCAATGAATAAAAGGTGATCTGATCCCCTTTCCATTTGCCTTCTTGAATCAAATAAACAGCCGCTGCCATATTGGCAATACCGGCACCAATCATTATTGATTTACTTTTTCTCATTGTGATTCCTCCAATGTCTTCCAAGTATGTCCGTAGTGATTCAACGAAATAGGATGCTAGATTGATTCGAATTCATCATATAAATGACTGTCATCTTCGAATAGTCCTGTCTTTTTTCCTAGATATGCAGCGCCAAGGGCAAGCAAACCTAAACCGATGCCGACTTTGATTAATTTTTTACTCATGAAAAACGCCTCCTTGTTTTCTCTTTCTATATCCAAGGATAGTTCATTTTTATTAGAATGCCAAATGATAGGACGAGAAGAAAAAGGAAATTTTGACAAAAAAGAAGAAGTGTCTGATTTTCCTGTAAATAAAAATAGGGTAGGTAAGAAGAAAAGATTTGAGGAGGTGTATGGTTCTATTTTTAGAAGTTTGGGTACAAAAAAGCACCGAGACAGTGCTTCTTTGAAAAGCTGATGACGGACTAAGCCTTATTTTAACTTGCTACGTTGTTTTGGATACTTCCACGATTTATGGATGAGGGGAGAAAAATGGGAGAGTGAAAAAGAAAAATTTAAGCGAACCGTTATCATTAGAACAACTTTTAAATAGACGAACAAGGTAACTTTCTTTTACAATAAAAGAATAGGAACAAATTAAAAGAAAGTAGGTAGCGTATATGTTTCGCTCAAATTTAATTGAATTTCTAGAATGGATCATTGCTATTTTAAATATTTGTTCTATCGGTATCTTAATTGTCGGGATCGTTCTTGTTCTATTCAAACTTTTTGATTGGTCTCATGTCAAGAAAAACTATGCAGAACGTAATACTCGTAATGCAGATACAAGAAAACTGCTAGCAAGTTATATTTTGTTAAGCTTGGAAGTACTAGTCGTTGCTGATATCATCGAGTCAGTTATCAAGCCGACTTGGACAGATATTTTGAAGCTTGCACTTATTATTATCATTCGAACAGTCATTTCTTATTTCTTGAATCAGGAAATAGAAGACAAAGAAAAACAAAGAAGAGGAGAGGTAGGATGACGACAGAGTTGATGCAGTTTCTTCTTCCATATTTTGAAAAACTTGTACTGGGACTTGATATCTTTGCTATCTGTTTATTGGTTTGGGGTGTTTGTCTATCAATCAAGGATTTTTTGAAATATTTATTTGTCCATACAAAAGTGCAAAACGACCGAGTCAGCGAGAACAATGCTATTAAAAAGATGTTGGGAGGCTATATACTTCTAAGTTTGGAAATTCTTGTTTCAGCTGGGATCATCGAATCGATTATCAAACCTACCTTGCAGGATATTTTCCAACTAGCGGCGTTGGTAGTTATCCGAACCATCATTTCTTATTTTTTAAATAAAGAGATCGGACCCGTAGATGTCCAAAATAAGTGAGGTTGTGAGCCTGACGTGTATCAAGAGATTGTTACAGAAATGGGCATCTTCAACAAATAAGAGGCTGTGACATGATTTTTGTCACAGCCCCTTATTTGTTTTGCACAGCTGAAATGATAGCTCGATCGATCGTATTGATCGAAATAGGAATAATATTTTCATATTGGACCGCATCTGGTGTATATAATGTACGTTCACATAATACCCGGTTTGAGGACTGCTGCGCATACTTCTTTATATCAGATATACTTGAATAAATTGTTGGTGCAACTTGAAAATCGAAAGTAGTTACAGCTTCCAAGGCTTCCCGATAAATCAGATAATGAACATCCGAATTTGTGACGATATAGATAGTCAGATGTTCTTTTGTCAGACGGAGAATTCCGCTCAATTCGATCACAAAAGCCCGCATGCAATTAGGATTCAACCGTAGATCATAAGGTAACTGGCTGGACCAGCTGGAAAAAATTGTCTGGACTTCTTTATATAAATTTGTCTGTTCCTCATTTAAAAGATAAAATTTTTCTGGCATGAATAATTGATAGTTATCCCAAGCCGAACGCATCAGATGAATCAGCGCACGTTCGAACGGTTGGTTTCCGAATAATTCTTGATTGAAGTGAGATTCAAAGGTAGCAACTAGTTCTTTTATTTCGGGAGTATTGTCAATAAACACTTGGTGTAGCTGTTGAAAGTCTTCCGCAATCAACTGATAAGAATGGAAACCATAATTACAAAGATTGAATAGTGTCAAAATAAAGGCGAATTCTTCTTTTTTATAATAGGTTTGGAAATCAGTGTTTTCCCATGCTGATTCGACATAATTGTAAATAGGACGTTTTTTGATTTCTTCGATAAATTTTGAATCTATTGTCACAGCACACACTTGCTGGCGTAGGAAACTGATAGCAAAACCAATCGATAAGATTTCTTTATTTTCTTTATCATAAAATCTGCCACTATTTTCCGTTACGGATTCAATGAAACGATCGGTACGTTCAAAAAACGATTCAGGTAGCTCCCAAGAATTAAAACCGCCTAAACGATACGACACATTAAGAAGCAGCAGACGTCTTTCCATTTCAGTGAGTCAAGGGGAGTAGCGGTCGATTTCGATCCCGCAGTCATTAAAATAAGCTAATACTTGTTTTTTTAATGAATAAGCTTTGCTGACAGAGATGAATTCACATTCAGTTAATTGAAGATAATCAGGTTCATCTTCTTCCAAATAAAGCAGACAAGTTTTTAAAAACAACGAATTTTGAGACACTTGCTGCATGATCTTGCATCGAGGTATATGTTCTGAAAAATATAAAGTGTAACGGTCCTTTTCCCGATGTGTATAAGCGATCTGTTCTTCAAATTCTTTTTTTATGTTATTGATATCATTGAGCAAAGTGGTTTTGCAAACATGCAGGAGATTGGAGAGCTTTTCTAGATTGACTTCTTTATTTACATAGAATTGCCCACATAAAAACAGCTGTCTTAAAATATTTTTCTCAATATATTCTTCAATCATAGTAGAGCCTCCGCCTTGTATTTTTTTGCACAATATGGGAAATATTATGACATGTTTTCTTTTTGAAATCATCAGTTAATTTCTGAAAAAGCATATAAATGCCGTTAAAAAAGGTTTTTTATGTTATAAAATTTGGAAAACAGATAATTCTATTAAAAAATAAATTGTGAATTTTTAACAATATAAAAAAATAAAAATATGTTTAGTGAATGAAGGACAGTCATTTTATTTGTTTGTTCGCTTTTTTTAGGTTATCTATTTTAGAACACTGATTTATTGAAAAATTGTTCGTTTTTTTGCGTTTAATTATCAGAAAAATCCGACTTTATTTATTTTTGTTTGTAAAAATCTACGTGGATTTGATGTTATAAAAAAAATTTCTCATTTTTGGCGCTATAGTGAAGAGGTGTTACAGATAAACACATGTATCTGCGAGACATTGACCAACAAAATATGGAGGGAAGAAAAATGAAAGATATGGATATCAAGGCCGTCTTTATAGGCGACAAAGCTGAAAATGGACCAGTTTATAAAATGTTGTTGAACAAGATGGTAGATGAACATCTTGGATGGAGAGAAAATTATATTCCTTCAGATATGCCTGCAATTAGCGAAGGAGATAAGCTCACTCCAGATTATCTAGCCACCCGCGACCATATGATAGAGGTCTTGGATGAAGTCAGTCAGCGATTACGCGCAGGATCGATCCCATGGCATTCAGCAGGCCGTTACTGGGGACAAATGAATGCTGAAACATTGATGCCTGCTTTATTAGCTTACAACTATGCGATGCTGTGGAACCCAAATAATGTTGCATTGGAATCTTCTATGGCAACTTCGCAAATGGAAGCAGAAGTAGGACAGGATTTTGCTTCATTATTCAATATGACAGACGGATGGGGACACATTGCAGCAGATGGTTCTATTGCTAATCTTGAAGGATTATGGTACGCCCGCTGCATCAAATCGATTCCTTTAGCTGTCAAGGAAGTGCTGCCTGAAAAAGTGAAAAAAATGTCTGAGTGGGAACTTTTGAATTTATCTGTTGAAGAAATTTTGGAAATGACCGAAAGCTTTACGGACGAAGAAATGGATGAGGTCAAAGCAGCTTCTTCCCGTAGCGGAAAAAATATCCAAAGATTAGGGAAATGGCTGGTCCCTCAAACAAAACACTATTCTTGGATGAAGGCGTTAGATATTTGCGGAGTCGGCTTAGATCAGATGGTTGCTATCCCAGTTCAAGAGGATTATCGAATGGATATTAATGCTTTGGAAAAAACAATTCGTGAATTAGCTGAACAAAAAATCCCAATTCTAGGTGTGGTTGCTGTCGTAGGAACGACAGAAGAAGGTCAAGTAGACAGTGTAGATAAAATCGTCCAATTAAGAGAAAGGTTAAAAGATGAAGGTATCTATTTCTATTTACATGTTGATGCCGCATATGGCGGCTATGCGCGTTCACTGTTTCTAAACGAAGCAGGAGAATTTGTGCCGTATGCTTCCTTAGCTGAATTCTTTGAAGAACATCATGTTTTCCACCACTGCGTAACGATTGACAAAGAGGTATATGAAGGGTTCAGAGCTATTTCAGAAGCGGATTCTGTCACGATAGATCCCCATAAGATGGGCTATGTCCCTTATGCTGCTGGAGGAATCGTAATCAAACATAAAAATATGAGAAATATCATTTCTTATTTCGCGCCATATGTGTTTGAAAAATCAGTAAAGGCTCCAGATATGTTAGGAGCTTATATTTTGGAAGGATCAAAAGCTGGAGCAACCGCCGCCGCAGTCTGGACAGCACATCGTGTATTGCCATTGAATGTGACCGGATACGGTCAATTGATTGGGGCTTCAATCGAGGCAGCTCAAAGATTCAGAGAATTTCTCGATCATATGACTTTTACTGTTAAAGGAAAAACAATCGAAGTCTATCCATTGAATCATCCTGATTTTAATATGGTCAATTGGGTATTCAAAGAACAAGGCTGTACAGATTTGAACGCTATCAATGAATTAAATGAAAAAATGTTCGATCGGTCTTCTTATATGGATGGCTATGTTTATGGTGAACGGTTTATTACTTCTCATACTACATTTACACAAGAAGATTACGGTGATTCTCCGATTCGTTTTGTTGAAAGAATGGGTCTAACGAAAGAAGAATGGAAAAAAGAACAGAAAATCACTCTGCTACGTGCGGCTATCATGACTCCTTATTTGAATGATGATCGAATTTTCAATTTTTATACAAAAGAAATCGCCAAAGCAATGGAAAAGAAACTAAACGAAATCATCCAATAGAACTGATTTTTGTGTGAAAGAATAGCAAGAGACATATGGAGAACAGACAATTATTTGCTTCATCAAAACAATTGTATTTCCCCCTGTTTTTCATATATTCCTCGCCAAGATATTCTTTTTTATAAAACGTTCTATAAGTTGGATCGTTCGTTTCATGTATCAAACCCAGTTCACTAAGATCGTTCAATGGATGTTTCGGTGATACTGGGTTTTGTACTGAATCGATGAAACCTTGTCATTTCTGTTCTTGAACAAAAATAAAAGAAAACAAAAACATATGTCGCTATTGAAAGAAGGAATAAAGATGAAAGATACTGGTTCATCAAAGCAAATCACGACCATGACCTTTATCGGAATGACCTGCGCCCTTGTAGCAAGTGTACGAAATATTCCAGATGTAGCAGCAACGAGCTGGACGATGATTTTTTACATGCTGGTTGCAGTATTATTGTACGCTTTTCCAATCTCATTGATCTCTGGTGAATTTGCCGGAATGTTTCCCAAAAAAGGTGGTCCAGAACTTTGGGTATCGAATGCTCTAGGAAAAAAATGGGGGTTCGTTGTCTCATGGCTGTTATGGGTCCAAATGTTTCCTGGGATGGTGATGGTCGCTTCAGCACTTGCTCCGTTGTTTGGTAATATTATCGATAATGTGCCGCTTGGTTTGAACAGCAAATTTACATTAGTTGTTATTTTAGTCGTTTATTGGATCATCACTTTTTTGAATTTGAAATTTGATATGGCAAAAATCGGCGGAAAAGTCGGTGTTTGGTTAGGATTGTACGTGCCTTTGACGATGATGCTCTTATTAGGGTTTGCTGCGTGGATCAAAGTTGGGATCGTACCAACCGGAACATTAGGCAGTTTTTCATGGGACAAATTAATACCAGATACTACGACTGCATCCTCATTTGTTTATTTTGCGCCGATCATGTTTATTTTTACTGGTATCGAAATGTCCTCTGTGTATATCACTCGATTGAAAAATCCAGTTAAAACGTATATTCGCGGAGTATTTGCCGCGTTAATTTTTATATTTTTCGTCAATATTTTGAATGCTTTAGTTGTAGCAAATGTCGTACCAAAAGGACAAATGGAATTGAATAATATCGCGCAATCTATTTCGATTTATTGCCAAATTCTTGGTTTGCCACATCTTATTGTGAATCTGTTTAGTTTACTTGTCTTCATTGGTGTAGCAGTCCAATTATCTGCTTGGGCCTCAGGACCAGCAAAGACAGTGACAGAAAGTGCTAGAAAAGGTGCGTATCCACCAAAATTCAATTTTTGGAAGACGAATCAATTTGACGTATCCAAATCCGTTATTTTGACTCAGTCTGTCATTATCTCAATCTTTGCACTTTTTTATTTGCTGATTCCTGGCGTCAATCAAGCATTTTTGATGCTCGTAAATTCAACTACTGTTATCTACTGTATCGTCTATGTCATCATGGGGATCGCAGTTTTGAGATTGCGTTATACACATGCAAAGTTGAATCGACCATTTAGAATTGGAAAAAAAGAGAAAAAGAGCAATCTTGGAGTTTGGACTGTCGTTATTGTTTTATTTGCGGCAATCGGATTTTCTGTCGGACTGACGATGAAAGCTGGAACATGGATCAATCTAATTGCAGTCACAGCCATCAGTGTCATTTTGTTTGTAGTACCACTCTGTATTGAAAAAATAAAGAAACCTTCTTGGGAACAGGAAGTCGCCATGCTGCTTGAAAAAGAAAAAGGTGAACTTGATGGAAAAACCGGCAATGAAACGGACTCTAACTAATCGAAATATCCAGTTAATCGCATTAGGTGGCGCAATTGGAACAGGATTATTTTTAGGTTCAGCAAAGGCAATTGCATCAGCAGGGCCAGCTGTTATTCTCGTTTATTTGATATGCGGTTTGGCTATTTATAGTTTGATGCGGGCCATGGGTGATTTATTTTTAGCAAATAGTACATTTAACTCTATCAGTGATTTCGTTGACTATTATTTAGGCAAAAAGTGGGCATTTTTTGTCAATTGGACTTATTGGCTTTGCTGGCTTGGAGCTGGACTTGCGGAATTAGCAGCAATAGGATTGTATATCCATTTCTGGTTTGTACATGTACCAGCTTTGATAAGCGGAGGTAGCGCACTAATGATCTTAATGGCAGTCAACCTTGTTGCAGTCAAGTGGTTTGGTGAATTGGAATCTTTTTTCTCAATCATCAAGATCTTGGGGATTTTCCTTTTTATCTTATTGGGTATAGGATTGAGTGTCTCAGATTTTCATACCCAGTCTATCGGAATCAAAGAAAATTTTGGACAGATCGATGAATTACTACCGTTTGGCTTTGCTGGAATGGTAGTCTCATTTCCTATGGTTTTATTCAGTTTTGCTGGAATTGAAATGATCGGGTTAACCGTTGGCGAGACAAGTGATCCGCAAAAGAATTTGAAAAAAGCAATCAACTGTCTGCCTTGGCGTATTCTCTTTTTCTATATAGGAACGATTTTGTCGATTTTATTTGTTGTTCCATGGCATTGTTTAGATTTAAAAGAAAGTCCTTTAGTGACTATGCTGCAAATGATCCATTGCCAAGGCGGAGCAGCAATTGTCAATCTAATGATTTTGGTTGCTTCTTTGTCCTCAGCAAATAGTGCAGTCTACAGTACTAGCAGGATTTTATATCAAACAGCAAAAGAGAAAAGTTTGCCCCATTGGTTTTGTGCGCTTTCTAAGAAAGGCGTACCTTTACACGGTATTTTAATTACAGGAATGTTATTTTTTGCCGGTCTTTGTCTACATTTTTTTGTAGCTGATAGTCGATTGTTTTTTCAGCTTTTGGCAGGCATGACAACGAGTTGTTTTCTATTTGTGTGGTCTTCGATCTTGTGTACACATGTTCAATTTATTAAAGAAAAGAAACGGAACACTACACAAAGATATAAAGATCTTGCTTTGTTGGTGTTTTTTACTTCAATTGCTTTCAGCTTGTTATTCGAAAGCACGACACGCTTTATTCCTTTTTTATTGGTTATCTGGTTTGTATTCTTAAATTTTGTATATAAAAGAATAAGCAATAGAAATATCAGTTAGGCCCAGATACATTCTGCAAAACGAATTATTTCAGACCCCCCTGAAATAATCGATACGCCTGAAAAAACTTCCCTGCGTATAATAACAGTATCAATTAAACAGGAGGGGATAGGATGAACTGGTACAGATTGACGGTAGAAGATGTATTGAAAAACTATCAAACATCAACAGAAGGCTTGTCGCAAGAAGAACGACAGAAACGCCTGACTGATCAAGGATATAATGAAATAAAAGCAAGGCAGCAGACAAAACGATGGAAAAAAATAGCAAAGCACTTTACTGATCTGCTAATGATCGTGTTGATCATTGCCTCTTTTTTGAAATTTGCTTCTAGTGAATATATTGAAGGAAGTATTATTTTATTCGTAGTGATCGTCAATGGACTCGTTAGTTACTGGCAAGAAAGAAAAGCGGAAGAATCATTGAATGGTTTGAAGCAGCTGATGGGACAAGAAGCGATAGTACTATCAAACGGGATGCAAGAAAAAATCCCTGCGAAAGAACTGGTAAAAGGAGATGTCATTGTCTTACGTGCCGGAGATGTCGTTCCAGCAGATATCCGATTAATTGAAGCACATGATTTATTAGTGGAAGAATCGATTTTGACGGGAGAATCAGAAGCATCTGAAAAAAGTCATGCCGTTTTGACAGAAGAAGAATCGATCGGCGACCAGAAAAATATGGCTTTTTCAGGAACGCTTGTACAATCTGGTTCTGCAGTCGGTGTCGTTGTAGAAACAGGAAACACGACAGAAATCGGTAAAATCAATCAAGCATTGCAATCGGTCGAACAACAAACGACGCCTCTGATTAAGAAAATCAACCGATTAAACAAACAAATTTTTCAAGGCATTCTTTGTTTGAGCCTATTCTTAGTTATTTTTACGACATTTCGATATGGTATGGATTGGCATATCCTTCTTTCGGCTATGATTGCTTTGGTGGTGTCAATGGTACCCGAAGGATTGCCAGCTGTTTTGACCATGATCCTATCCGTTGGAGTACATGAAATGGCAAAAGAAAAGGCGATCATCAAAGGACTTCCTTCGGTAGAAACATTAGGTTCTATGACAGTGATCTGTTCAGATAAGACAGGAACATTGACAAAAAATGAAATGACAGTTGTGGATGTAGCTGCAAAAGAAGAAGCCTGCGTGTTGTCCATTATGAAAAACTGTCAGGAATTAAAAACAAAAGAAGAACAGAAAACAGAAAATTTAAGTGGTAATCCGACAGAAGTTGCGCTGATTCGACACACAGAAACAGCCAATCTGCCTTTGAAAAAAATAGAAGCAAAGATTCCGTTCAGTTCTGAATACAAATATATGGCAACGATGCATGCGGAGGAAAAAGGAGCGGTGATTTACGTCAAAGGTGCATCAGAAGTATTATTTGCTAAATCAACTCTTTCTTCTGCAGAACAAGAAGCATGGAGTCAGACAGCTGCAGAATTTGCGAGAAAAGGTCAGCGTGTTTTAGGATTTGCTTATAAAAAAGTAGATTCGAAACAGGAACTCACGCATGAGACTTTAACCCAATTAACTTTTGCAGGGATCGCCGGATTGATCGATCCGCCAAAAGAAAGTGCAGTCAAAGCTGTAAAGGAATGTCAACAAGCAGGGATCTCAGTGAAAATGATTACAGGGGATCACAAAGACACAGCAAAAGCGATTGCGGAACAAATTGGCTTAAAACATACTGCCAAAGTTTTAGAAGGGATCGATTTGGATCTTATGTCTGATGAAGAGTTGATTCAGCAAGTGCCAATAGTCGATGTCTTTGCTCGAACGACGCCAGAACATAAACTGCGAATTGTTAAAGCTTTGCAGAAAAATGGATAAATCGTTGGAATGACCGGAGACGGCGTAAATGATGCACCTGCTTTGAAAAGATCCGATGTAGGAATTGCTATGAGAATCAAAGGTAGTGAAGTAAGCAAACAGGCAGCTGATATGGTTTTAGGAGATGATAATTTCCATACGATTGCAAAAGCCGTAAAAGAGGGCCGGCGGATTTTGGATAATTTGCAAAAAACCATCAATTTCTTCTTGCCAACTGCATTAGCTCAAGGATTGATCTTGATTTGGGCGCTTATGCTGAATCGCCCGCTACCTTTGTTCCCAGTACAGATTTTATGGGTCAATATGGTAACGACAATCACTTTATCTTATGCACTAGGGTTCGAGTCGCCAGATCCAGAAATCATGAAGCGCCCACCAAGAGATCCAAAGCAAGGAATCCTATCTGGTTATCATTTGTTTCGGATCATCTATGTCTCCCTACTGATCATGGTTCCTGCCTATTTATTGGCTATGCAGTTTGAAGGGCAAAGCTTACAGCAAACCATTCTTCTACAAAATATCGTCTTAGCTCAAGCTGTTTACATGATCAATTGCAGAGAGTTGTCCAAGCCGTCATTGAACCAGGGTCTTTTGCAAAACAAAGCGCTTTTTCTTTCATTAGGTATCCTTGCTTTATTGCAAGGGATGGTTATTTTTCTACCAGTCGGCCAGCAGCTGATCGGTACAGTAAGTTTAACGATGACACAACAGTTATTGATTGGAGCAAATGTGATTCTTCTATTCTTAGTTGTAGAAATAGAAAAAGGGATCATGAATAAACTGTTTCGCAAAAAAGAAAAAACAGCTAGAGAATACAGTCGCTAGCCGTTACTATAAAAAAGTTTTGAAAGTGAGTTCAGTCAAACGATTGAGCTCATTTTTCGTAGGAATAGAAGAAATGTATACGATAGGGATATCTAGAGAATCCAGCGGGAAATTGGAAATCAAGATATCTGTTTTTTCGAAAGAAATAGTGGAAAGATCGGTTAGTTTGATAGGTAAGAAGCAGACACGTTTTCCCAGGTAATCTTTTAATTCCTGCTGCAAGAATGCCTTCCATGAAGGTTCTCCTTGGAAAATAAAATAGACATTGAACAAATTCGGTTTGATAGAAAAAATCGTTTGTTGGATCAGTAAAGATAAGAGTTGAAGGAAGAAATTCGGTTCATTGATTTCCATTTCTTTTTTTAGATCGTTCAGTAAATTCTCTTTCTGTTGAGACAAATGTGCATATTGCTGATCATATGTTTCTAAAAAACAATGGTATTGACGGTCCAATGCTTCAATCAATATCGGCGATTCATGATATTTTAATACGAGAAGAGCCAAGTTATCAGTTAGAGATGTTTTTTTAGTTGATCAAGAGACAGCTCTGAAGCTAGTTCCTCTACAAACGTTTCGAGGCGTTCGAAAAATGGAGAATGATGCAGGCAGCAAGCGGTTTCTTGTCCATAGTTATTGTTGTAATTCCAACTTTCCAGAAAGCAGAAAGAAGCAAAAGAAAGCTCAGTGTCTTTGAGATAAATACCTTCCGTTAAATACAATTTTTTCAATGCAGAGTCATACAGGGAGGAGAGTGTACTGTTGATATGGATAGAAGAATCTAATCGGCAATTCGCTTTTATACGGATCGTATTGATAAAGAACCAACATGTTCCAAAAATCTCTTCTGTTTCAACCGCTAGCTCCGTTCGATTTATTGTTTTTAAAAATTGAAAATAATGGGATTCATGAATCGAATAATCTTCGAAAAAATAGTTGTTATGAGTAAAAGGAATCAGCAGTCGATGATAGAAAGTGCGAATCGCACGCTCTTTCCCAAGAATAGAAGCGGTATATTTCGTCAAATCGATCTGCAAGTCGTAACTTGCTAAACGCTGATTGATTTTAGTCACATGTCTTTTCAATGTCCCATAAGAAAGCCCATGGTCGGCTAGAAAATCAGGGACAGCAACTTTTTTTGTAAAAAGCAGACTTTTCAATAGTTCGACACTGACTGATTGTTTGAAAAAAATCTCTCAAAGGTCATTTGCTAATAAATTTTGCTGGTTTTGCAAACTAATCCCTGCTTGATCGCTAATGATGTCCCAGCCTTCAGGCAGTTGAGAGCGAATAGATTGAAGGTCAGAATAAATCGTTCGTTCGGTTGTCCCTATGATTTCAGCTAATTCATTTACGGTTATCTTTGTATGATTCAGCAATTGTTCTACTAAAGAAACATGACGTCGAATATCTTTTTCGGTAATGATTTTTTTCATTAGTGAATACATCAATCAGACTCCCTTCTATTCTAAGAATACGGAGAAAATAAACGGTGGTCAAGTTTCAACTGATTTTTCAATCATTGTTTATTTTTCTGGAGCATTTACTGATGATAAGAATTTCATCATGAACTTGAAAAATGATACCACTAAAATCAAAAAATAGGTGGGCAAACAATAATCAACATTTTAATAGTAGATGATAGCAAGACCAACACAGGCGGATTGAACATTTAAGAGTTGATAAAAAAGAAAAATATCGAAGTATTTGATTAGCAGCTACTTGTATTCATTTTTCTATTCTTACGTGGTATCTTTGAATAAAGCGAATCAATAAGAAAGAGATGGAAGCAGATGCTAACGAAAAAAGAACTAATCGATCACATCAATGAAACATACAATTTGTCTCCAGAATATATTTTTAAAAAATTTCCTGATTATTGCGTATTCAGACATCAAAAAAGCAAAAAATGGTTTGGGGTCCTGATGTCTGTTCCAGAAGAAAAAATCTATGATGATGCAAGTGACCATAGGATCATCAATATTCTTGATTTGAAGGTCGATCCTGAACTTGGCGGAATTTTGCGAGGAAAAGAGGGGTATTTTCCAGCCTATCACATGAATAAAGAACATTGGATCTCTATTGATCTACGTAAAATAGAAAAGCTAGATGAACTAGCAGATTTGATTGATGGAAGTTTTAAATCAACGCAATGAATGTCTAGGACAATAGAGAAGAGGTTGTGACAGAAATGTTTAGCTTCAAGAAATAAGAAGGAATTTACGAAAATTGCTTCTCAAATTTTTGGGAAATTTCGGCTTATTTTCTAAGAAATTACTTCTGGAACACCGTTTGTTCGAAAAAAGAGCTGCGACAAGAATTTTGTCCCAGCTCTTTTTTTTTTATTTTCCTAAATAAAATTCCCGCATCGTTTTTGCAATCATTTTGATCAAAGGATGATCTTCTGTGAAGCTAGAAGATAAATAAATTGTTCGTGTCAAGGGCAAATCTTTGATTTCCCGCAAGACGAAAGGATCATTTTTATCGTAAGACCAAGAAACTTTTGGGAAAAAGCTAACAGCTAATCCTTGCTTGACAATAGAACGTAATGTCGCAGGATCATCTGTCGTCGAACTGATCGTCAATTCGATACTTTTCGCTTCAAGTGCTGCATCCAGTGTATGACGGAAGGCGTTGCTCTTTGACAGCATCAAGATGGGGGGGCGCTGGATATCTTCTAATTGCAGATGTTCTTTTTTCGCAAGAGGATGTTTCTTAGGAATGGCGACATAAACAGGTTCTTTCATGATAGGAATATTGGTCATGCCAGGCTTCATCTCCGAAGTGATGTACAGTACAGGATCGGTAATATCATCTGGTAAATGATGTTGCATGATCGTTAATTGGATATCAGGATGCTTTTCCATAAAAATTCGGACTAAGTTCGGAATAGAAACAGAAGCTACCTCTAAATACAATATGACGGAAGTAACGATCTTCTCATTGACCGAAGACAATAATTGATTCCTTCTTCTAATGTGTCTAATGTCTTGACTGCATATGGATAAAATTCTTCTGCATAAACGGTCGTCTCAATGTTTCTGCCGCTATGGTAAAACAAAGGGACACCTAATTCGTTTTCCAAATGTTTGATCGCACGGCTCAAGGCAGGTTGAGAAATAAATAATTCTTTGGCTGCTTGGGTAACATTTTTTGTTTCGAATACTTTTTTAAAATACTGCAGATGAAGCAATTTCATAATTATCCATCCCATCCATACCTTTTTGTTATGGTTTTTTCTTTTTTTGGCATTTTTTATTATAGCAGAAATTGACTAAGATAGCAGTGGAAAAAGTAAGTGCTGAGGAGGCGAGGCTCATGAGTACAGGTTTCTTATTTCCTGGACAAGGCAGTCAGAAGTTAGGGATGTTAGCGGATATCCCTGAAATGTACATGGAACGTTTAGAAAATGTGACGGGGTATCGGTTAGTCGATAAAGAAGAAAACTATCAAGATACGGTTTTTATCCAGCTAGCATTACTGACAAAAGCAGTATTTTATTTAGATGAAATGGAAAAAAACGGTATTCAGCCTGATATTGCAGCAGGACATTCGATCGGTGCTTTTTGTGCAGCTGTTGCTTGTCGATCTTTGACATTTGAGAATGCAGCGGAACTAGTCTATCACCGCGCAGTCTTGATGAAAGAAGCATATCCAAGCGGTTATGCAATGGGCGTAGTAGTAGGTGTGACGAGAAGCGAAGCAGAGGAAATGGTAGCCAAAACATTTGATCCTGACCATCCAGTTTATCTGTCAAATGAAAATTGTCCGATGCAACATACGTTATCTGGGAGTATCGAAGGTTTATCCGTTACGTTGGCAGAAGCCAAACGGCACCAAGCGCAAACAGCGAAGCTGCTGAAAGTCCCTGTGCCATCTCACTGTCTCTTGATGAATGATACGGTCAAGAAATTCAAGCCGTATATGCAGTCTGTCCATCTATCTGATGCCAGATGTTTGTATATAAAAAATACGGATGGAAGAGCCACTCAGGACGCAGAAGAGATTCGTAAAGATTTGTTGGAAAATCTAGCTTTCCCTGTGCAGTGGAACCAAATGATGGACTTGGCAAAAGAATTAGGAATGGATCTGACGATTGAATTTCCCCCCGGCAATACTTTGACAAAGCTGATTCATACAAAATTTGGTGTAGATAAAGGGATCCGTACGATCAATCTAGACCAACATGGTATTGATGACGCCACGTTTCTATATCAAAAATGGAGATGACTAATTATGGAAAAACCAAACCGCAACTGGGCTTCTAAACGCGAAAAAAAAGCGCAGCGATTGGAAAAAATCAGCAACTTGCTCAATGGCAAGTATGTAGAAACTGAAAAAATCGTAGAAGTAATGGAAAAACTGATTGCTCCCGGCGACAAAGTTGTATTAGAAGGCGACAATCAAAAACAAGCAAGTTTTCTTTCAGAAAGTCTTGAAAAAGTAGATGCAGAAAAAGTGAATGATCTGCATTTGATCATGTCTAGTATCTCACGACCAGAACATTTGAATATTTTTGAAAAAGGAATCGCAAGCAAGATCGATTTCTCTTATGCAGGTGCACAAAGCTTGCGTGTCGCCCAAATGATTGAAGACGGCACAATGAAATTAGGTGATATCCATACTTATTTGGAACTTTATGGACGCTTATTCATCGATTTGATACCAAACGTTGTCTTAGTAGTTGCAGATAAAGCAGATAAAGACGGCAACTTGTATACAGGTTTCAATACGGAAGAAACACCAACAATCGTCGAAGCTGCAGCTTTCAAAGATGGCATCGTGATCGTTCAAGTCAATGAAGTTGTCGATTCTTTACCACGTGTAGATATCCCTGGTGACTGGGTAGACGTTGTCGTGAAAGCAGATGAACCTTATCAATTAGAAGCTTTATTCACACGAGATCCTCAAAACATCACAGAATTGCAAATCCTAATGGCAATGATGGCAATCAAAGGAATCTACGCAGAGCACGGCGTACAATCTTTGAATCACGGTATTGGATTCAATACAGCAGCTATCGAATTATTACTGCCAACTTATGGTGAATCACTAGGGTTAAAAGGGAAAATCGCGAAGAACTGGGTATTGAACCCACATCCAACGATGATTCCAGCAATCGAATCAGGTTGGGTTGAAAGTATCCATAGTTTCGGTGGTGAAGTCGGTATGGAAAAATATATTGCTGCTCGCCCAGATGTCTTTTTCGTCGGTAAAGACGGCACGATGCGCAGTAACCGAACATTATCACAAGCAGCTGGACAATATGCAATCGATATGTTTATCGGTTCAACCTTGCAATTAGATTACGAAGGAAATTCTTCTACCGTAACAAAAGGACGTTTATCTGGTTTTGGTGGAGCGCCTAACATGGGACATAATCCTGGCGGTCGTCGTCATTCTACACCAGCATGGCAATCACTTCGCGACAATGATGATCCATTAGGTAAAGGACAAAAATTAGTTGTTCAAATGGTTGAAACATATGGTTCAAATAAAAAACCAGTCTTTGTCGAAGAATTAGATGCATTAGTTGTTCAAAAACAGGCAGGCTTAGCCAATGCACCAGTGATGATCTATAGCGAAGATACTACCCATATCGTGACAGAAGAAGGAATGACTAGCACGAAAGAATCACTAGATAGCTTGCGTGAAGCCGGCATCGTGAAATTACCAGAAGATCTAGGTATCAAACGCAGTGAAGCGAAACGTTCATTATTAGCTGCACAAACAATCGATGATTTGATCGAATGGTCAGATGGCCTGTATGAACCACCAATGAAATTCAGAACTTGGTCATAAAATTGGCGAGAAAAACCTTTTGTCGCCATTTACCCAGATGGAAGAAGAAAGACGAATAAGCAGAACGTGTATGCTCTGTTTTACAAAAAGGGGAGAGATCCATGGAACAATTAGCTTATAAATATCCAACGAAACAGCCGATCAATAAGAAAATCCATGTAGGAGTGGTCGGTTCAGGAGATTTGGAAATCTTGATGTTTCCAACAGAAAAAACAGAATCTACTGTAAAAATTTGTACAGGAAGCGATGGCTTCGGCGAAGTATGGAACAATGTATTAACGAGATTTTTTGATCGTTATCCAATTTCAGCAGATATCGTGATCAATGACTTCGGTGCTACACCAGGAGTTGTGTACCTACGATTGACGCAAGCAATGGAGGAACTTTCAGATGAAAAATAGTTTTGTAGAATTAAACGCCAGAGAACGAGTGAACGCTCTACTTGACAATGGACGTGAATTGATTGATCCATTCGATCAAATCATCGCGCCAAGTTTGCCAGCACAAGGAATCGTCCCTGAAAGTGATGACGGGATCGTTGTCAGCCGTGGCACGATCAATGGCAAACAAGCAGTAGTAATCGCTATGGAAGGAAAATTCCAAGGTGGTGGTATCGGTGAAGTTTCCGGTGCAAAAATCGTTGCTGCACTTGAACATGTGTTAGAAGAAAATAAAAAAGGAAATGAGATCTTTCCAGTCATTGTACTAGATACAGGTGGTGTTCGTTTGCAAGAAGCAAACTACGGACTGTTATCTATTTCAGAAATCGGAAATGTAATCATTGCTCTAAAACAATATGTACCAGTCATCGGTTTGATTCCAGGACGTGTAGGATCATTTGGCGGTATGTCGATTACTTCAGCATTAATGAGTTATTTAATCGCAACAAAAAAAGCGAGAGTCGGTTTGAATGGACCAGAAGTTATTGAACAAGAAGCAGGCGTTCGAGAATTTGATTCTAGTGACAAAGACTTGATTTGGAATACATTAGGATCTCGTCAACGGGTAGAGTCAAAAATCATTGATGAATTAGTGACTGATAGTGTAGAAGCAATCAAAGCTGCTGTCATCGCAGCAATGGACGAACGAAAAGACACGCATCGCAGTGAAAGCTCAGCATTTTATTTATCATTACTTGATTCTTTAGATCTTTCAAAACCAATGGCCATTGACGATTACAATGAAGCAATTGCTAACCATCAAGCAAAATCAATTGACTTACCAGAAGTAGCAGAAGGAAATGAACCAGCTGCAGCAAGTGTTGGTTACGATTGGTTTGCGGCACTAACTGGCATGAAAAATCCAACTTCTTCTATTAGTACTGTGTATTATGGTAAATCAAGTAAATTCATAGAAGAAACCATCGTGACATCAATCGTACCTGATCCTAAAAACCCGATGTACCGTGTACGAAACGGTGAAGTTGGTTTAGTTGAAGGTTTCCGCATGGGACAAATTTTGGATCACGTTTACGAAGAAGATAAAGATAAAAAAGTGAAACGGCCAATCATCGTTGTGATCGATGTACCAAGCCAAGCATACGGCTATAACGAAGAATTAATCGGTATCCATGTGGCTTTGGCTAATAGTGCTGCTGCTTATGCAAAACTCCGTCAAGCTGGACATCCAGTTATTGGATTGATTGCAGGAAATGCTATTTCAGGTGCATTTTTAGCACATGGATTACAATCAAGCCGCTTGATTGCTTTAAACAATAAAGAAATTACCGTCCAAGCGATGTCTAAAGAAAGTGCTGCACGTGTGACAAAACGTTCGGTTGCTGAAATCGAAGCAGCTGCTGAAAAAGTTCCAGCTATCGCTTACGATATCAATAATTATACAAAACTAGGAGCGATCTATCATTTCCTAGAAGATATCACCGACCAAGCTGCTTCAGAACAAAATGTCAGCAAAGTCATCGAAGCAATCAATGAAGCCATTCAAGATGTCCGCAATACAAATGACACGATGCTGACAAATCGATACACAAACGAAACAGCCAAAACATTCGGACGTGTCGAAACAAATAAAGTCCGTGCCAAAATGGACGAAGAATGGGATGCATAAAAAATGATTCAAGCACATGGTATTGTCCTTTTTGATAAACATGAAATAGAAGGGTTCACCTTGCCTGAATGGGTCGTTCTAACTGAAAAGATGTTCGGAACAGTTCGTCGTGCGTCGACGGATCACGCAGAAATACTACCGATTGGTTTACGTGGACCTGCCCGCAATCAGAGATGGGCAACAGAAATCTCAAAACATGCCGTCAAACAAGTCATTCATCCGTGGGACATCATCGAACAAGAATCGTATAGACAAGAGAAAATCATGGATTATCCTGTTTATCAGCAATTTCATGCTGCTAGAAACATATTATCAGGATGTAAATGGGGAATCGGCGGCAGCTTAGGATTTGAATTATCGACTGGGATTCCGGCAGTAAAAGAAACCAGTGATTTTGATTTGCTACTGTACGCAAATTCACCGATTGAATTGCCAATTCAGGTAATTCAATCGCATCCTGCTTTTTTTGAGCAATTCGATACCCAAGTAGTGACTCGGCAAGGCGGTTTTTCACTAAAAGAGTATTTGAGAGAGCCAGAGAAAAAAATTCTATTGAAAACAGTCGAAGGACCTAAATTAACTAAAGAACTTTGATAATAAAGAAAAAGAGAGAGAAAGAGATGTTTGAAAACAAAAAAATCAAAATCAACGTAAGTGACTTCCAGAAAGTATCAGCTGTAAAGGCTGTTATGATGCAAACGATATTGAGCTTTGCTTTGGCAAACAGCCACAGCGCAACAAATACAGCTTTTCTTGGTACCTTTTACGTCATCGTTAAATACACAGCACCAATGTTTATTTTTGCAATTGTTTATAATATGGTAAAAACAAGCCAGCATTTGTCTTATTGGGAATTTTTGAAAGAAAAGTTTTTTGAACTAGTCGTTCCGTATCTTCTATGGACGACGGCTTATCTTTGGCTATTTCCAGCAGTCCAACAACAAACTCCGTATACGATACTGCAAGCTTTTTACTGAAATATGTCACAGGTGATGGAGCGCCTCATTTATGGTATACCGTTATGATGCTGCAGATCCAATTGTTCATGCCGTTTTTTGTTTGGCTCGGTTACAAAGTATTTGCTAATAAAAAATATGTATGGCCAGTATTGATTGGTTCAACGATTTTATATGTCGCATGGTATCTGTTCTATCAAACACAAGTATTGACTGGGCCTTATCATGACAGCTGGTACTTGTTAGATCGGTTTGTTGCTAGTTTCATGATTTACGGGATTTATGGGGTAGCCGCATTTGTTTATCATGAAAAAGTTTATCAATATTTGGACAGAGTACGTTATCTTTTCTTACCTGTTGCCTTAGTTATCGCGTTCTTTTCTGTCCGTTCATTGCTCGCACATCCAGGAGACTTGAGCTTTGCGAATGCGCCTTACTTGAATACGATCCAAAGTTTATACAGTTTAGTCATCATCTTTGCTGTCTTCATAGGCGCTTCCAAAATGATTGTAAACGATTCGCCAAAATTGCCATTGTTCAAATGGTTGTCTGTTTATGCTTATCGTACGTATTTAGCCAATGTATTTGTTTTCCAAGTACTGTTATTATTGTTTAAAGATAGTTGGCTGCAGTTACCTTCAGGAGTCATGATTCTTGTAGCTTATCTAATGACGGCAAGTTGTGCATTTGCTTTAAGCTGGTTACTTCATATCATTTGGGTAGCTATCAAAAAAGGTTTCAGCAAGTAATAGTAGGAAGAAGGAGTGAGTGTCATGATAAATGACGAACGAAAAAAAGCAGTGACTCAGCAACTCGCTGCGTTGGTAGAGGAAGCATTGATCGCAGAAGTAACATTAAGTCCAAAACCTGGATTAGTGGATGCACTGGATGCGGGTGCACATTCCGATATGGACTATGCTTTATTTCTTAAGTCTGCTAAGACGCTAACTCCTTTTTTTGAAGAAATGGCTCAAATAGCATGGCATCATGCTATTGATCAGGAGTTAAGAGAAAGAATTGCTGAGATTGGGCGAAAAGCGGAAAAGGCAATGCTGATTGCTACAAATGGCATCAATACCCATAAAGGAGCGATTTGGGCAATGGGGCTATTGATCAGTGTCATTGCACAAAAAATCAGTATGGAACAGCCTTTTTCTTTATCGAAAATACTTGATGATGTCAGCAAGCTTGCTGCTTTTCCTGATACAAAATATCGTCATAAAAAAAACACTCATGGTCATAGGGTGAAGCAAAAATATGGCGTAAATGGTGCATATGAAGAAGCAATATTAGGGTATCCGCATATCAGGCTTGCAATCCAAGCAGCTAAGGAGCTAGATAATGATTCATATGTACAGAAACAAATGCATATGTTGTTAGTTTTGATGAGTTCGCTAGATGACACATGCGTATTGCATCGCAGTGATCAGAAAACGTTAGTGGAAATGCAAAAACTTGCTCATGCTGCTAGTCAAAGTGCTTTACCAAATCGTCCATTTACAGCACTGTTGCACTTTTGTCAGGAAAACCAAATCTCTCCTGGAGGAAGCGCAGATCTCTTGTCTGCAAGCTTGTTCATGCTGAAGATAGAGGAATTATGGACTGCCGACACATACATCTGTTCGATGTTACTCAATGACTAAATAAGACAAAATTGCTAAAAAAACAGTTTATGCATCTGGTTATTGACTCTTCCTTTTAGCAAGGCTATGATAAAAATAGTTTTTTGTAATAAAAGATAACGAGGAAGACAATGAAAAAAATCAATTATTTAGCAATCATTTTGTTAGTGGGCCTATGTTTGTTTGCTCTGCCGACCCAAGGATTCGCTGTCGCGGGTGGTCATGATGGAGGTACATCTAGCGGTCGAAGTTCGGGCAGAGGTTCATTTGGCGGTCGTTCATATGGGGGCAGTTATTTTGGCAGTCGTTCTTACGGCAGAGATTCTTATGGGTATTATGGTCCAAGTACAGGTCCTTCTAGTTATGAGCAAACGGGATTTCTTGCATTAGCTGTTTTGTCAGTAGGAGGGGTTTCTGCTTTTTCTATCGTCAAGAATAAAAGACAAAAGAAAAGGCTGAAAGCGGAGATATTGTCCCGCATGTCAGGAACGGCTAAAGAAAAGAAAGCACAGTTTCTGGAAATCCAAAAGATATTCATGAAGATCCAATCCGCTTGGGAAGAAGAAACTCCTGAAAAAGCCAGAAGCTGTTATACAGACAAGCTGTTTGCCGAAAATCAGAAAGTTCTGCAAAAAAACAAAGCAGACGGTGTAAGAAATCATACTAAAAAAATAACTATTCAGGAAGTAGGAAATTATCGACAGATCCACGAAAATAGTTTTGCCATCCGAATTGATTTCAGATGCTGTGATTATTCAGTCGATCGAAAAGATGGGCGATTGATCTCAGGAAGTAAGACACAACGACAGTATTTTTCTCAGATATGGTATTTTGATTTTTCTGAGAAAGAAAAAAGATGGCAAGCCGATTTTATTCAGCCGATTATGCTGGATTGACAGGAAATATTTATGAACGGAGTTGTGACAAAAGCCTTGTCGCAACTCCTTTTTCTGAATAAACGGTGTGCCAGAGATAGCCTATCGGCAATAAGGCACGATTTTGTAAAATATGGGAAGCTATTTTTCAAAATCGCTTCTTATCGTTCAAGGCTGAACATCTCTGTCACAACTTCTCCACTAAATGGTGTTCAAAAGCTTGCATCTGCGATAATAAGAACAACCAAACAAAAAATAGGAAGCACTATTTTAGTTTAGTTGTTCTTATTACTTGATGCAGGACAGCTTTTTCACAACCTCTTTTTTGTATAGATGGGCAAAATTTTTGTAATAATAGGCGTATGTCTTTTTCGTTGAGGAGATGAAAAAGCATATGGCTTATTTTTTGTTTGCTTTGCTTACTTTCTTTCCACTTCAAGTGGCAGAAATATCTACTTTTTATTATGTAAGCGGAACCATATACTTGAAATCAGAAGGAGATCATTTCTATGAAAACAAGAACAATTGAAATACTTCACAGAATCATGACAGCCCAATATCCAGTAAAAGCAAAACATCTAGCAAGTGAGTTCAATGTCAGTCAGCGGACGATCCGTCAGGAAGTTCTTGAAGCGAATATCTGGTTGAGCAGTAAAAAGCTTCCGGAGATCCGTACAATTCGCAACAAAGGTTTTTTGTTGAAGCTGGAAAAGGAAAAGCAAGCTCGATTAGAAACTGAAATAAAAGATGTGAAAGACGGCTTTTTGAATCGGCGCGAACGTATTTTTGATCTAGTTTTAGCCGTTGCTTACAGCCGAATCCCGATCCATCTAAACAAAAAAGAAGAAGAATTTCAAATCTCTAAAAGTACATTAGATGAAGATATGAGACGGTTACGAGCAACACTGGTCAGTTATGGGATAGAGATCGTCAGTTATGGAAAGCAAGGACTGGTTTATAAAGGTTCAGAACGATCTATCCGTACGATGATCTATGATTTTATCAATCAGAATCTGGGAATGACCGACTTCTTTATGAATCAAGATGCACAATTAACACCGGCTCAAAAAATCTTTCTCCATTATTTTCCTTTGGTGGAAATCAAAAAAATACAGGAGATCTATTCCAATAAGTTGTTGAAACAAGAAGATGATATTTATAAAAAACAAATCCTGCTTTTTACATTGATCTGGATCCAGCGAATCAGGAAACATGAATTTATCTCTGCCATTAATTGGAAAAATACAGAAATAAAAGACAGTAGCTTTTCTGCATTTATTGACCACATGATCGAGGAATTTCAATTGGACAATGTCCCGCAAGTAGAAAGAAATTATCTTCGTTTCACTATTGAGACGTTCAATGCTAGAGATATCTCCAATTCAATCGAGTGGGTACAAGCTCAATTACTAACGATCCAATTGATCCAATTTGTAGAGAACGAGACACACGTACCTTTCCATCTAAAGGAAGAAGCTTTATTCGAAAATCTCTATAAGCACATGGCTGCACTGATTGTAAGAATCAAGAATCATATCCAAGTCATGAATCCATTGAAAGAAAACATCCGAACAAATTATTTCCCAATCTACCGCGCAGTCACTCATTTTGTTCCTACGATCGAAGAAGTAATTGGTGGCAAGATACTGGAGGACGAGATAGCTTTTCTTGTCATCCACTTTTCGACGATCGCCAGTGTAATCAAGCGAGACTTGAATTATGTTTATAAATCAGTCGTTGTCTGTAACCATGGGATGGCTACTGGAAATCTGTTAGCAGAGAATCTGAAAGAAAAGTTTCCTCAGATCGAGATTACTGCAGTTTTAAGTTCAAAAGAAATCGAATTAGTAGATAAATTGGATGTCAATCTGGTTTTCAGCACCTTTCAATTGAATTATCGAAATAAGCCGCTTTTAGTTGTCGATCCGATTTTAACTGAGACGAATATCTTGGTTATAGAAGACTTTTTGAAAAGAAATGAAGAACTACAGCGGTTAGAGCCTAACAGTCATGAATCGACGGAGTTATTCACTCAAATAATAGATGTCATGAAAGAAAGTGGTGGCCGAGTAGATCGAATCATCTATGGCAAGTTAGAAAAATTATTCGAAACAAACAATTTAGAAATCAACAAAAGGGAGATCCAGCCTATGTTAAAAGATATTTTGACGGACAGCAATATCATGATCAAAGAAAAAGCCACTACTTGGGAGGAATCGATTGAACTAGCTGCTAGACCATTGGTTAAAGAAAACATTGTCGAAGAGCGCTATGTCGAAGCGATGATTCGTGCAGTGAATGATTACGGACCGTATATCGTGATTGGCAAACACATGGCACTAGCCCATGCCCGACCAGAAGATGGGGTCAATAAATTAGGAGTCAGCGTAGCTACGATTGAGCAACCAATCGATTTCGGTAATCCTGAAATGGATCCAGTAAAGATTATTTTTTGTTTGGCAGCAGTAGACTCCTACTCGCATCTGAACATCATGAAAGAACTAATTGAATTGATCAACAACGAAGAGAAGTTGGATCGATTGATTGAATGCACAAATATCGAAGATTTCAAACAACTGCTTTTTTCAGTAGTTGAGAAATAATAAATGATACGGGGGAGAACAAAGATGAACAAATTGAACATTTTATTCGTATGCGGCGCAGGTTTAGGAAGTAGTTTTGCAGCACAGATGTCTGCTGAGGATGTTTTGAACAAATTAGGAGTAGAAGCCAAACTGGACCATTGTGATATTTCTTCCGCAGTTTCCATGAAACCAGATGTGATCATCACAGCAGAAAATTTTCGTTCGCAGTTCGAAAAGTTCGCAGTTGATCCTAAAACGGCGATGATCTATTTGAAAAATATTGTTTCAAAAAATGAAATTGAAGAAAAAATCACCCCAGTTCTGCAAGATAAGGGAGTTATCTAAATACAAAAAGAAAAGAGGGTAAAAACATGAGCGTTATCAATTTTATCATCGAAAATATTTTGACTCAGGCATCGATCACCATTGCATTGATTGCTATGTTGGGTCTACTACTGCAGAAGAAATCAGCAGGACAAGTCATCTCTGGCACGTTAAAGACACTCCTAGGATTTCAAGTGTTGAGTGCCGGTTCGAGCATCATCGTTGGAAGTTTAACTTATTTCGGGAAAATCTTTACTGAAGGATTTCATATGCAAGGGATCATCCCTTCTATTGAATCTATCAATGGTCAAGCAATGAATGATTTGGGTTTAGGTAGAGATATTGCACTGACGTTCTTAGCCATTTTTGTATTCAATATTATTTTGGCTCGTTTCACAAAATGGAAGTACATTTTTTTAACTGGTCAAGCAATTTTATGGATGGCAACGATGACGACAGTCTTTGGCTATTTTGCCGGTCTGCGAGGGATCGTATTGATCTTGGTCGGTGGTTTTATCGGAGCTTGTTTCGCCATTGCTATGCCGGCAGTAGCGCAACCGATCATTCGTAAAATCACTGGATCAAATGATATTGCTTTAGGTCATTTTTGTACGATCGGGTACTTATTTGAAGCCGGTGTTGCTAAGCTTTTTGGTGAGAAAGGCGAAAATAAAAAGTCGATCGAAGATATCAAGTTGCCGACACATTTCGAATTTCTGCAAGATACTTATTTGTCTGTCATGGTCGTGATGGTCCCGCTATATATCATCACTGTTTTATTTGCAGGCGAACCATTCGCTTCTGAATTATCAGGAGATCAAAACTATATCATGTTTGCCTTTTTACAAGCCATCCAATTCGTAGTGGGTGTGTATGTATTGCTAGCTGGTGTACGTCTACTGTTAGGTGAAATCGTGCAGGCATTTCGAGGGATAGCTATGAAATTAGTTCCTGATGCGATCCCTGCCTTAGATTGTCCAGTTTTCTTTCCTTATAGCCCAAATGCTGTCATTTTAGGTTTCATTACGACAACGATTGGTACGATTATTGCCATGTTTACTTTGCCCATGTTCGGCTTAGCGATGATTTTACCTGGTATGCTAACCAATTTCTTTGCCGGAGGGACAGCAGGGATATTTGGCAACGCAGTTGGCGGACGCCGAGGAGCGATCATTGGCGGTATTGCTCATGGTTTCTTTATTACATTATTGCCCGCTTTACTAGTAACGATCTTTAATTCGATGGGATTCATCAATGCTACAGCAACCGATGTAGATACAGTAGCCGCAGCACTCTTATATGCCTGGATCTTAAGCCCAGTTTTGAAAGCATTTTAATTGAAAGTAGGGAAAATGATGTTTGGATTTTTTAAGAAAAAAGAGAAAGAACCGAAAAAAGTTCTGGCAAAAGAAGAAAAAGCCCTATCGCCAGAAGCGACCGAAAAGATTCAATCAGAGATTACACAATTGAAACAAGAGATTTCCACTACCCAAGATAGGCATAAATTAGCGGAACTTTATGAACAAGTTGGACTTAAATTTTCTGAATTGTATGAGAACGATCAAGCCATCCAATATTTAGAAAAGAGCTTGGAAAATAAACAGACGATCGGAGATGGGTATAAAAAACTGATGAGCCTCTATAACCAGAAGCGTTCAGATGCTGCTCGTGCTGGTGATGATCAAGGGATCGATTACTACATGGGCAAAATGGATGAGATGCGACAAATTGCAAAACAAGTAACGATCAAAGGAAACAAATAAAAAGATAAGGTGGCAATAAAAGATGTATACAACATTGAAAGAAGTAACAAAAACAGCAGAAGAGTTGAATTTTACAGTTGGAGCTTTTAATACGCATAACCTAGAAATGCTTCCTGCCATGCTAGGCGCAGCAAAAGAAATGGGTTCGCCAATCATTATTCAAACAAGTGTCGATACCGCTAAATATATCAGCATGCATGTGTTAGTCAATGTAATGACAGCTATTGCAGAAGAAGAAATGGTTGATGCAGTCTTGCACTTAGACCACGCCCGAGACTTTGATGATATCAAAGAAGCAATCGACAGCGGATATACTTCTGTCATGTATGATGGGTCCCATCTGCCTTTCAAAGAAAATATCCTGAAGACAAAAGCAGTAGTAGAATATGCCCATGCGCACGGTGTTTCCGTAGAAGGAGAACTTGGAACAATCGGCGGTACAGAAGAAGGAATCCATGTCGCTGAAAATGACAAGGTATATACAAGACCGGAAGACGCAGTGAAATTTGTAGAAGCTACAGGCGTGGATGCATTAGCTATTGCTATCGGTACGAATCATGGACAATTCAAATCAAAAACAGAAGTAAACATTCCCTTGCTGAAAGAAATCGATGCAGTAGTTGATGTCCCCCTAGTTATCCATGGAGGAACAGGTGTGAAAGAAGAAGATTATCCTGAATTGATCAATAACGGGATCCGCAAATTCAATGTTGGAACGGAGCTTTTAGTCAACTGGACGAAAGTAGCTAAAGAAACCTTTAGTGAAACAGAAATCAACAAGTCTCTTCGCCATAATGTGATTCCAGCAAATGAAGCAGTAAAAGAAATTGTCAAGCATAAGATTGGACTGTTTATGAACTTGGAAAGTCCAATTAACTTAGGAAATAAATGAGATGAAAAAGTATTTCATTCTTCTGGCTGGTAGTCCTGGTACAGGAAAAACATATCTTATGAATAAACTACGGGAACGATTTCCAGATATGTATGCCATCACGCTCGATGAAATCAAGGAATACTATGCAGAATCCATCGGGTTTAACAATTTGGAAGAACGGGCGGAACAAGAAAGGACGAAAGTTTATCCTTTCTATTACAAAGCACTTGATTTGTATATGGAAGCAGGAAAGAAAGTGATTGTGTCCGAGTATCCTTTTAGTGATAAGCAAAAAGCACGACTCCAAGAATTAGCAGATAGATACGGATATCAGGTGATCACGATTCGCCTAACAGCAGACTTTGAAGTGTTATGGCAACGTCGGTACAAACGTGATCGTGAATCAGATCGTCATTTGAGCTATATCATGGATCATTATCACTATGGTGACGTATTGGAAGATCGAACGAAAGGGACCAATCATATTACGAAAGAAGCATTCAAAAAGATCATCGCCGACCGAAAATATGACAAATTCCAGTTAGGAACACTATATGAATTTGATGTAACAGACTATACTCAAGTGGATTACACTCCACTATTGGATAAATTAGAAAAAAAAATCAATGACAATAAGTAACAAAGAAATGGCTTAATATCGAAAAATTGGCTTTTGAACGCCGTTTACCGAGAGGTCGTGAGCCTACCGTTCAGCACCGAGTCACAAGGAGCAATTTCAAGAAACAGCTTCTCATGTTTGATGAATATTGTGACTTGTGACTGAGGAGTTGGTAGGAGAACACCGTTTAAGGAAGAGGTTGTGAAAAAGCTGTCCTGCCTCAATTAATAAGAACAGCCAGACAAGAATAGCTCGTCATATTTTTCGTTTGGTGGGGCTTATTACCGCAGATGCAAGCTTTTGAACGCCATTTATTCACAGCCCCAGAGAAGTCGAATGTCTTTTGTTCTCGAGTTTTTTAACATTCTTTTATTTATTGCAGATTTCATTATATTTATTTGCCGTAATTAAACTAGTCTTCTATACTTGATTACATAGTCATACATTTGCTAAAAAAGAAGGGAAGAGAATGAACAAGAAGTTGGCTCAATACAAAAGACTACTCGCACTTTCTCAAGCTGGTCTATATTATGGAAAAGATGTATTTGATAAAGAGCGTTTTGAGAGATCCGGACGATTTCATTGGAACTGATCAGTGAAATAGGAAAAGAAACTTTCGAAGAAATAAAAGCGCTCACAACGATTGGAGAAGGACATCCAACACCAAAAGTAGATGTTCGTGCCTATATCAAAAAAGATGGCAAGGTCCTACTAATCGAAGATAAACGGACGAAAGAATGGTCACTTCCTGGTGGATTTGCTGAAATAGGATTGTCTCCTGAAGAAAATGTGCGTAAAGAAGTCTATGAAGAAACAGGATTAACAGTAGAAACTACTCAGTTGCGAGCAGTTTTTGATACGAATAAACAAAAAGATATTCCACAGCTTTTTCAGTATTATAAACTTGTTTTTGCTTGTGCGATCCACGGTGAAGAGGCCAAGTTTATTGAGAATAATGAAACTTCCAACATGGGATTTTTTAGTATAGAAGAGTTGCCAAAGCTATCAGAAAAGCGAACAACGAAGAAACAGTTACTTATTTTAGAAAACAAAAACCAGATCTATTGTGATTGAGCTTTTTCGTAAAAGAAGAAAAGAATATACTTTACTCCTGAATAATTCATAGCTTTAATTCTTTGGCACATTTTATTGAAATATGTATCACTAATATCCCTATCAACTGATTTTGACTAAAAAGTTACTTCAAACATTCACTGTTCAAAAATATTGAGGAATAAATTTTGGGTGTAAGGCATTTTGAGCATACTTCTCCCTGGATAACTTCCCAGTAAAAAAATCGTTAGATTGTTGGATTAGATCCATTGACTGCCTCGCCTCAGGCGAGCAAAGACCCTGTAGAATTCATTCTGATACACATGATAACTAGATAATTTGAGATAGACTCGTCTACCCGTTTGGACTAATTTCCCAGCAACTTTCAGAAACTTCAATCGAATAGAATGAATGGTCATTCCCTTTTGGACTTCTTCAAAGCCAATCGTTCTTAAGAAGTTGACTAAGTTGTAAGCTATCAAGCTGAGCATCATTCGGACATGATTCTCCAAAAAGCGAGGACTGTCTGTTTTGTCAAAGTAAAAGCCAGCTTTCGCTTCTTTAATAAAGTTCTCCATTGTGCCACGTTTGGCATAGATAGAAAAGATGGTATCAGGAGAAACATTTTCTGATAGATTCGTCACGATAAATTCATGTCGAAAGAGTAGTTCGCCCGCTTCACGTGTTGAGCGTATACACACGCGACGACTTTGTGACCAGGATTGTGCTTGATAAGTGGTCGAGAAGTACTGAACTTCTCGTTCTTCCCACTTTTGATTATCGCCATAAAGTACTGATTTCTCAGCTATTTGACCTAGTCTACGATTATTCTTCAGTCGAATAACATAATGACTCTTTTTTGATTCACACGAATCATACACACCAGGTGTAGCGAACCCGCTGTCTCCACGAACCAAGATGTCAGTGTTTGGTAGAGAGTGATTATAGTGCTCTAATAAAGGTGTGAGAAACTCCTTTACGCCTTTTGATGTATATTGATTTCCTGAACGTAGTTCAGCTTTTAAGAAGTCACCAGTCAATCCGTCAAAAGCTACCAATGGATGGTAACCATAGGTTTGGTAGTGTGTATTATAATTCGTTTGTTCTTGGTGACCAAATGTATCTGAATGGGTCGAATCTAAATCAATGATTAATTCCGTATCATTACGGATGAGGCGTGCTTTATCGATAAGTTCTTGGTTCAAAGCTTGAAGTTCATGGATATTCTCCTCAGATAGTCGATCTAAAAATCGGGAAAGTGAAGATTGAGAAGCGAGTTCTTTCCTATCTAAAACAGCTTTAAACACAGGATCTTGTCTCAGGAGATTAGCTGCAGAATCAGCTGAGTAACCAGCAATTAATTGCATAATGAACTGCTCAAGTATGGATAAGTTGTCATGAGTAAAATACGCTCGTTCGTCTTCAATGTGAATGTGTTGCTTAGCCAGTTCAGAAAAACCAAAGATGTTCATCAGCTCTTTCACTAGGACGAGACCCGAATCACTCGATAATTGACCACCTGTATGAGAAATAGTGATATTTGAATTGAATTTTACTTGGTTTTTGTGTAAGCTAGTCATGAAAAGAACTCCTTTCTTTTGGTTGGTTTAGTCACTTTAACCATAGCAGAAAGGGGTTCTTTTTTCATCACTTAACGGGTGAAGATGAAAAAGTAATTGTAAGCTGCCGTGAGGCAGTTTCACATGGTTTTAATTAAAAGTATGAATTATTCAGGTTTACTAGTTATTAAAAAAGAACTTGATTTTTTTATTGAAAATAGTTGCATTTGCAACAAAAAGAGGTAAACTAGTCTTACAAACAAAATAAAGGTGGGATGAAATGGCTGAAATCCTTCGAGACATCGGAATGATTGCCCGAGCGCTAGATTCTATCAGCAATATCGAATTCAAAGAAGTCGATTTAACAAGAGGACAGTATCTTTATTTAGTACGTATTTGCGAAAATCCTGGAATCATCCAAGAAAAACTAGCAGAAATGATCAAAGTAGATCGTACAACGACTGCCCGAGCAATCAAGAAATTAGAATCCAATGGGATGATCGAACGTTTGGAAGATAAAGAAAATAAAAAAATCAAGAAACTCTATCCGACTAAAAAAGGAGCAGAAATCTATCCTTTCATCATTCGAGAAAACAACTACTCCAATGCAGTCGCATTAAATGGTCTTTCTGACGAAGAAGCAAAACAATTGGAATATCTTTTAAATAAAGTATGCAAGAATGTTAGCGAAGATTGGAATTTTGTCAAAAAAGGCAATAAAAGGATCTATTGAAAGGAAGAAGCCGTGAATAAATACGAAATTCGAAAAATGACGCCTTCAGATGTAGACTTACTACAACAAATCAGTATCGAAACATTTACAGATACATTTGGAAAAGATAATTCACCGAAGCATTTAGCTGATTACTTGACACAAGCTTATGCGCCAGAAAAACTTACAGAAGAGCTAAAAGATAAAGAAACCGATTTTTTCCTAGTGAGTATCGATCAAGAGCCTGCGGGTTACCTGAAACTAAATACAGGAACGAGTCAATCTGAGGAAATGGCTGATCATTTTTTAGAAATCGAGCGAATCTATGTACGAAAAAAATTTAAACATCAAGGTATCGGTACATTTTTACTAGATACAGCTATTGAAAAAGCAAAAGAAAAGCAAAAAACAGCCATTTGGCTCGGTGTTTGGGAACACAACGATGTTGCGCTCGCTTTTTATCGTAAAAAAGGATTTATCAAATACAGCGAACATGTTTTTTATATGGGAGATGATCCCCAAACAGACTATCTATTCATCAAGCAATTATTCTAATCAAGAGGTGTGAACATATGAAAAAAGTAATAGTGGATACCAATTTCTGGGAAGTATTTCCTGAAGCAACCATCGAAATCTTATCCGTAAATGGTATCGATAACCACGTAACAAAAGAAAGTGAAGAAACGTATCATCAATTATTGAATGAGGCAGCAAAAGAAGCAAGAAATTACCTTACAGAAGAAACATTCAGCCAAAACGAAGTCATTGCTCAGTGGCGTCAGGCATTTACCACATTCAAGACTAAAAAAGGTGCACGTTCTTCTATTGAAGCTTTACTGAAACGTGCAAATCAAGAACGGGAATTTTTCCCAATCAATCCGCTTGTAGATATCTATAATAGTATTTCCTTGTCTTTTGGCGTACCTTGCGGCGGAGAAGATATCGAAAAGATCGCAGGAAATCTGCATTTAGGAAAAGCCCAAGGTGGCGAATCATTCTTGCCTTTAGGTGCAGATTCCGATGCTCCGGCACTTCCGGAAGAAATCATCTACTATGATGAACAAGGAGCGATCTGTCGCTGTCTCAACTGGCGTGAAGCCCAAAGAACGATGCTGACGGAAGAAACACAAGCAGCGGTGCTGGTCATTGAATCCATCAATGCTGAACAAGCGGCACGTGGCGCACAGGCAATCGAAGCGTTGAAGGAAAAAATCGATCAAACATTTGGCGTAACTAGTGTTAGACACACACTAACCAAAGATGAATCAGAAGCAGAATTATAAAAGAATCGAAAAAAGAAGAGCGGCATTCATTGCCGTTTTTTTTTTTTTGTAAAAAAAGTTTGTGGAGGAAAGCAATCCTAGAAACTATTGCTTTATTTTTCTTGAATAGTATCAAACACAAGGTGTTTGCGCTTTCGTGATATAATGGAATCAGTTTATAGACAGGAAAGAAAATCAAATAGAAAGAAGGGTCAAACGATGATACAAAAAACACGTGTGATGCTTTATGTCAATGACGTAGAGATGATTTGCCGATTCTTTGTAGAAAAAATTGGTGCAGAAATTTCTGAAACAATCGAATTGCCAGAAGAATTTAAGAGTATTGTACTCAGCATCTCAAAAGAATTAGAATTAGGCGTATTCCCAAAAGTATTTGTGCAGAAATTTTCACCAGAAGTATTAGGACCACCGCCTTCTTTAGTGTTTTTTACGGACGAATTTGAGACTATCTACGAGAACATGGAAGAACCAGGAGAAATCACAGACAACAATGGCGTCTTGACTTTCAATTTTTCGGACCCTGAAGGCAATTATTTTGTTATAGGAAAAGCTGAGTCGTCTGATTGAATAAAAAGGAGGAAAAACAGTGGATCTAATGGGAAGATTAGAAGGTTATTTGAAGTATCGGCGAGCAAAACATAGTGAGAAGCTTCGAGCAAAGAATCTCAAATCAGGAAAAAAGAAGACAAAAGGCTGGGGAAAAATGGTCGACACAGGTTTTGGCGGACTAAATAATCTGAATCCTGTCGATACAAAAGAATTCATCAAAGAATAACAGAAACGAAATGGTAAAATCAAATCACACTATTGATTTTTGAGACTAGAATGAAGAAACTTTATTAACACAATAAAGAAATTCTTGTAATCCAAAGTGAATGTTCATGAACTTTGAGATAAAGGGATTTAATCAGATGAAACGTTCGGATTTTGCTTAAAATCCGAATTTTTTGTTTACTTATATTTTGTTTTAGTATATGATAAAACACGTTGTTTTATTAATAAATCGAAATTTTAACGGACTTTATTTATAATGTTCGGATTTAGGGGGATGGAAGATGAAGGAAAAAATACTTTCCTACTTCGAAATAGAAAAATTGAACACCACGGTAAAACGTGAGGTACTGGCAGGATTTACAACATTTATCTCAATGGCTTATATCTTATTTGTAAATCCAACTGTATTAGGTGCTTCTGGAATGGATGAAGGAGCAGTGTTTACTGCGACTGCATTAGCCAGTGCGATCGGCTGTATTTTAATGGGGGTATTAGCCCGTTATCCAATTGGAACGGCACCTGCTCTTGGGATCAATGCTTTTTTTGCTTATTCTGTTTGTTTAGGAATGGGGATTCCATGGGAAACAGCATTAGCCGGCGTATTCGTTGCTTCTTTGATTTTTATTTTGATCACAATCTTCAAGCTGCGGGAAATGATCATTGATGCGATCCCAGCAGATTTAAAATATGCGATTTCTGGCGGTATCGGTCTATTTATTGCTTTCCTTGGTCTGAGCGAAGGTGGGATCATCGTTTCGAATGAATCTACATTAGTAGGATTAGGATCACTCAACGTTGGTTCTACTTGGTTGACGATTTTTGGATTAGTCGTAACTGCTATCTTGCTTGTTCGGCGTGTACCAGGTGGCATCTTCATCGGGATGGCAGCTACAACGATTTTAGGTCTGGTCACAGGTTTGATTCCAATGCCTTCTGAAATTGTTGCCGCAGCACCAAGTTTGAAACCAACATTTTTAGTTGCATTAAAACATGTAGGGGACATCAATTCTCTTCAAATGTGGGTCGTAGTGCTGACATTCTTGCTTGTGACTTTCTTTGATACAGCAGGAACTTTAGTTGGATTAGCAAATCAAGCAGGTTTCATGAAAGACAACAAGATGCCTCGCGTAGGGAAAGCTTTAGCTTCTGATTCAACAGCTATGCTTGCGGGTTCCTTATTAGGTACTTCTCCTGTTGGTGCATTTGTAGAATCATCAGCTGGTATCGCCGTTGGAGGACGTTCAGGTATCACAGCTATTACTACAGGGATTTTCTTCTTGTTAGGCTTGTTCTTTTCTCCATTACTATCAGTTGTTACTTCACAAGTAACTGCACCAGCATTGATTATGGTAGGAGTATTGATGGCACAATCTTTGCGACAAATCGAATGGGGAAACTTAGAGATTGCGATCCCTTCATTCTTGATCTTGATCGGCATGCCTTTGACTTATAGTATTTCAGATGGGATTGCATTAGGTTTTATCTTCTATCCAATTACCATGTTAGCAGCTAAAAGAGGAAAAGAAGTATCTCCAATCATGTATGGTCTGTTTTTTGTATTCGTGGGATTCATGTGGATATTGAATGTGAAATAAAGAGGTTGTGAAATCAGTGTTCTGGCCTGAGTATTAGAGAAAAAACGAAAAAATAGTTTCTTATATTTTGCCGTTTTTTGAGCTAATACCAAGGGACAGCTGAGTGAACACCGTTTATAAAGAAGTTGTGAAATCAGCATTCTTCCCTGCATAAATCAATCCTTTCAAAAAACAGTTGAGGAAATTTCCTCAGCTGTTTTTTTGTTTTATTCTGTTACCGATAACAAGGTGCAATAGCTATTTGAAAGCGTTACAATTTTTAGTGAGAGAGACTAAAATAAATGATTAAGCAAAAAATAGAAACATCCATTTATAGGAGGAAAATCATGGAACAAAAATGGTGGCACCATTCAGTTGTTTATCAAATCTATCCAAGAAGTTTTCAAGATTCAAATCAAGATGGTATTGGAGATTTGCGGGGGATTATTTCCAGGTTGGATTATCTGGCGTATTTAGGTATTGATGCAATTTGGCTTTCTCCAGTATACGAGTCTCCGAATGATGACAATGGGTATGATATCAGTAATTATCAAGCAATCATGGCAGAATTCGGTACGATGGAAGAAATGGAAGAACTGATTGAAGAAGCAAAGAAAAGAAATATCCGTATCATAATGGATCTGGTGGTGAATCATACTTCTGATGAACATCCGTGGTTCATTGAGGCCCGTAAAAATAAAGAAAATCCTTATCGGGACTATTATATTTGGCGTGATCCGGTCAATGGAAAAGAGCCTAATAGATTGCGCTCAATATTCAGTGGTTCTGCTTGGCAGTTGGATGAAAAAACGGGGCAATATTTTCTGCACTTGTATAGCAAGCGTCAACCTGATTTGAATTGGAAAAATAAACAGGTTCGCCAAGAGATTTATCAAATGATGAATTTCTGGATCGATAAAGGTATTGGTGGCTTTCGTATGGACGTGATCGATATGATTGGCAAAGAACCGGATAAAGAAATCACAAGTAATGGACCTAAACTGCATGAGTATCTTCAGGAAATGAATCAAGCAACTTTTGGTGACAAAAATCTGATGACTGTTGGCGAAACATGGGGAGCAACTACCGAAATCGCTAAACTTTATTCCAATCCTAAAAGAAATGAATTATCCATGGTCTTCCAATTCGAACACATAGGATTAGATCAGCAAGAAGGCAAAGACAAATGGGATTTGAAACCCTTGAGTATCTCTGAACTGAAAAAAGTATTATCCAAATGGCAAACATCTTTAGGTGATGAAGGATGGAATAGTTTATTTTGGAATAATCACGATCTTCCGCGAATTGTTTCTCGTTGGGGAAATGACGATGTGTATCGAAAAGAAAGTGCCAAGATGTTTGCTATCTTGATCCATATGATGAAAGGCACCCCTTATATCTATCAAGGAGAAGAGTTAGGCATGACGAATTGCCCAATCGATGATATCGCGGAAGCAAAAGATATTGAGACAATCAATATGTATAACGAAAGGATTTCTTCTGGATTTACAAAAGAGGAAATCTTGGAATCAATCAATGCGAAAGGAAGAGACAATGCTAGGACGCCTATGCAATGGAACGCCCGTGAATATGCTGGGTTTACTACTGGAATTCCATGGCTTCGAGTCAATCCAAATTATAAAGAAATCAATGCAGAAGAAGCGTTAGCAGATCAAGATTCTGTTTTTTATATGTACAAGAAATTGATTGATTTGCGTAGAAAACATGACATCATCGTCTGGGGAGACTATGAATTAGTGGAAAAGACGCCTGAGCATGTCTTTGCCTATTCTCGCATATATGAAGACCAGCAATGGCTCGTTATTTGTAATATGTCCAGTGAAAAGCAGACGTTCACTGTTCCACGTGAAGCTTTAAGGGTTATTGTGTCAAATTATCCTCTGAAACAGTTACCAGACGGCAAAGTCGAGTTACGACCATATGAAGCATTTGTGGTGGAAGTAAATAAAGAAAAGCTTATTTGATTGAAACGTATTACCGAGAGGTTGTGACACATTTTTTGTCACAACTTCTTTTTCTCAAAACTAAACAGAAGAGGCGGTCATTATTACGAGTTTTTTGACAAAAAATAAAAATCATACTATGATATGTACGCCAATGGAGGGGATGAAATGGAAAAGCCAATTGAAAAAGCGTTAGATGAATGTCTTTTCTTTAGCGTGAAAAAGCTAGATCGCATGTTGAATAAATTAGCTGATGAAGCGTTTAGAAGGACAGGTCTGGCACCAACTTATGGTTTTATTTTATTGATATTAAAAGAAAAAGATGGAATACCACAAAAAGATATTGCACAAATGCTCTATTCCGCCCCATCAACGATTGCTCGTTTTGTTGAAAAATTAGAATATAAAGGATACGTCAAAACAGTTAGCGAAGGTCGCTTGTCATTAGTTTATCTTACAGAACAAGGACGCCAATTTGCTAAGGAAGTCGATGGTAGCTGGGAAGAACTTCATCAGTCATACAAAGCAGTTTTGGGAAATGAAGCAAGTAAAGAATTAGCCCAGACAATGAATGATGCAACAGATAAGTTACAAAAAAAATAAAATTTTTTAAGCAAATTAGTTGCATGTACAACTAATCGAGTGGTTTAATGATAGATGATTCTCGATAGGTTAATCAGAGCGAATTATGGGAGGAATGACAATGTCACAATTTGATCAATCAATTACTTTACCTTCAGGAGTTCAATTGAAGAACCGATTGATGCTGTCGCCTATGACGACACAACTCAGCTTTTTCAATGGAGTGATCACCGAAGATGAGATCACTTATTATAAACAACGTTCTAAAGGTCTTGGTGCTGTTATTACTGGTGCTGCAAATGTCCAAGATATCGGAAAAGGCTGGCCAGGTGAACTCAGCATCGCTCATGATGAAATGATTCCTCGGTTAAGTGAGCTAGCGAAAGCAATCCAAGGAGAAGGCGCAAAAGCGATTATTCAGATTTTCCACGGTGGACGAATGACAAGTCGAGCAACTTTATCTGGAGAACAGCCTGTATCTGCAAGTGCAGTTGCAGCAAAACGTCCTGATGCGGAAACACCACGAGCAATGAGTGAAGAAGAAATCGTTGAAACAATCCAAGCATTTGGCAAAGCCACACGTAGAGCGATTGAATCAGGATTTGATGGAATCGAGTTGCATGGAGCAAATACGTATTTGATCCAACAATTTTTCTCTCCGCATTCGAATAGACGAGAGGATCAATGGGGCGGTAGCTTGGAAAGTCGTTATCGTTTTATTGAAGAATTATTAACAACGATTTTCTCAGCGGTTGAACAATATGCTAAAAAACCATTCATCGTAGGGTATCGTTTCTCACCAGAAGAATATGAAACACCAGGTATCCGTTTTGAAGACACGATCTGGCTTCTTGAACGATTACGTGAGTCAAAACTAGATTATCTGCATGTTTCATTAAATATGTATGATCGAATAGCTCGTTCTGATAAATACAACGATAAATCGATTCTTGAAGTGGTCCATAACACGATTCAAGGAAAGATCCCTTTAGTTGGTGTCGGTGGGATCCGCAATCGCGAAGATGTAGAGCAGGTATTGAAATATGCAGAACTTGCAGCAATTGGACAGCAAATGATCGTCGATCCTGACTGGGCAGAGAAATTATTGGAAAACCGTGAGGATGAATTTGTAACGAAACCCTTCGAAGAAGCATATAAAGAGCTTTATTTGCCAAGTCCATTATATAATTTCTTGAAAGCACGTTATCAATAACGCAATTTTTATAGAAAGAGGATGGGAAAATGAAAGTATTGATCGTATTAACAAATGTAGAAAAGTACGAAAAGATCGAGCGTCCTACAGGTTTGTGGTTAAGTGAACTGACTCATTTTTATGATGTATTAGTAAAAAATGGGATCGATGCAGATTTTGTCAGTCCTAAAGGCGGATATGTACCTTTAGAACCGCAAAGTGTTTTGAATATGGATGAAATCGATTGGGCCTATTATAAAGATGAAGATTTCAGAAATCGGGCCTTGGGAAATACCTTACGTCCTGATGATGTGGATGCAAATGATTATGCAGCGGTTTATTATGCTGGTGGCCACGGAACAATGTGGGATTTTCCAGAAGCAATAGATCTTGGGAAAGTCGCTTCACAAATCTATCGAAATGAAGGGCTGGTCTCAGCTATTTGTCACGGTGTTGTAGGATTGTTGCCAGTTACAGATGAGTCTGGAAAATCTATTTTAGCTGGACGTACAGTGACTGGGTTCAGTAATGAAGAAGAGGAAGCAAATGGTACAACGAATGAAGTACCATTCTTAGCAGAAGATGCTTTGAAAGAAAAAGGAGCAAACTATCAGTCTGGTGGAGCTTTTTCAGAAGTGGTTCACATTGATGGGCGGCTTCTTACAGGGCAAAATCCTCAATCTGCTCATCAATTAGGCGAAGCAGTTGTTGAAGCATTAAAGAATTAAAAATTATTAGCATAAAAATGATGTGTCTATTCTAACTATTACATTACACACACTAAAACTCGTCTTTTCGTTCTTTTCTGTTTCCTATTTGGACAGAGGTACGTAAAAGGCGAGTTTTTTTCTTTTATAAGAGTACATTTTTTGAAACATCTCTTCAGAAATGATACTCTTCAATTAGGTCCACTAGTATATTATTGAGAAACAGACCTAGAACACGGTATGATGGAGAGGGTTGATTCTGCTGCATCGCTATGTATCATAAGGTTGAAAGCGAGTTATGAATACTGTGTTTTCTGATTGAGAAGTTAGCAGTAGAACACCTTATAAGAAAGAGGAATGCAGATGAACATTGTAATTGTCGGCGGGTCGTTTGCAGGGATTCATGCGGCTATTTATCTTCGCCAATTGATGCCAACAAGTGAAATATATTTGATTGAAAAGCAATCGAAGTTAGGATGGATTCCCAGCGGGTTCAATTTGATATTAAAAGGAAAGGTTACCAGTGAAAAACAACTTTCTTGGATCACGAAAGAAGAACTGACTGACCGCTATCGAATCCATGTTTACACAGAAAAGACAGTAATAGGATTGAAAGAAAAAAAAGTCGTTTTAGCAGGAGGAAAAAAATTGGATTTTGATCGTTTGATTCTAGCGACTGGTTCAAATCAAAAGTTTCGAAATATTTCTGCAGAATCAACGCTTATTCACCCAGTTAAAAAGATACAAAACGTAACGGCTCTTCAGCAAAAGATCATGAATGCAAAGAAAATTGCAATTATTGGTGCAGGACAAGCAGGAATCGAAATAGCTGAAGGTTTGGCATCAAGAAAAAAACAAATCCATCTTTACGAAAGCCGAAAGTCAATTCTTTTTCGTTATCTAGATCCTGAAATGACAGAACCGTTAGTAAAGGAAATGAAAAATCAAGGGCTTTCACTTTTTTTAGAAGAACAAGTTGTGTCTTTGACTGAAAATGAAACCGCTATTGTAGAGACGGAAAAAAGAAAGGAGAACTATGATCTTGTTTTGCTGGCTAATCATTCTCGCCCCGACAATCAGATGTGGGAAGAACAATTAACATTGAATGATGATGGAACGATCTGGGTAGATGACTACTTGCAAACGTCTCAAAAAGACGTCTATGCGATTGGCGATGCGATCCAAGTAACTTTTCGTCCAACAAATGAAAAAATGTATGTTTCTCTAGTAAATAACGCTGTCCGTACAGCACGAAATGTCAGCAAGACAATTAGTGGCTCACAGACAAAGGATCAGGGAACCTATCGTCCAGTCGGCAATCAGTGGTTTGGCTATTTCTTAGGAAGCGTAGGTTTGACAGAAGAAGAGAGCATTTTTTATCCCAAAAAAATTGAAACAGGATACGTAGAATACAAGCTTACAGCAATAAATCAAAGCAAAGTTAAACTCAAATTTCTATTTGATTCTGAAAAAAAGATTCTTGGAGTACAGCTCCAAAGCAAAAAAGAGATGTTCCACCTTCTTGACCAACTGACAATTGCAGTAGAAGAAGGATGGACGTTTGAACAGTTAGAAGAACATGAGCTATTTTTCCAGCCAGAATACCGTGTGCCAGATATGGTGTGGTCAAAGGTGGCGAATACTGCCTATGAAGATTGAAGCATTATTAGAAAGAAAAGAGCAGTTACAGATCCTGATTTTGCGAAACCTTGTTCTACAAGGGGGAACAGCCTCTATCAATGGTTTGAGAGAGCATGTCCAACTGTCAAAAGCCTCGTTTGATCAATATTTGGAAGATATTGAATTGATTGGCCGAATGATGGAAAAAAAAGTAGAAGTACAGCGAAATGAGTATCAGGCGCTGCTGGTGTTGGACGAAGATGTAAGTTTGGAAAAAATTCTATTGTTTTTATTGCAGGAAAGCTTGAAGTTTAAGATGCTCGTCTATTTATTAGAACATCAGCAAGTATCCATCGTTCGATTAGCGACAGCGTTTAATATCAGTGAGTCTTCTATTTTTCGAAAGATCAAAGAATTGAACCAGCTCTTAGAGGAATTTGGATTACAAATCAAAAACGGTCAATTATACGGAGAAGAGCTACAGATACGATATTTTTATTATGAATTATTCCAATATATCCCGGAAGATCAGCGACCGCTTTTTTTGCAAAATACACCAGAAAAAAGACCGTTCATTCTAGGATTGGACCGTGTATTAGAAACAACGTTTACGGCATCAGCAGAAGCACAGATTGCTTGCTGGCTCGGGATTACGAAAAAAAGACTATTGAATGAAAAAAGTACGTACGCAACTTTGAAAGAAAAGAAATTACTCTATCAGTCGGACCGGCTTTATCAAGCAATCGATCCAATCATCGTGATGCATCTTAGTCGAACAGCAGCAGAACTGAATGTATACGAAACAATGATGTTTTACAGCTTTTTTGTTTCTTTTTCGATAGTAGACGAAGAAATATTTTATCAGTATGATTTGACACGGAGCAAAAAGTTACCAACTGCTGTTTTAGATACTTACATTCGGGAAACGATGCTATGGCATTATCGTCCTCGTCGTTTGAAAATCAAAGAAGAAAAGGCAGTAGGCTACCAAATTTCCCAGATCAACAATGAATGGTTTTTCTTTGTTGGAAAGATCGAAGTCTATGAGCGTGATCGGCTTTTGGAACAGCAGCAGAAAATGCTCGGGCATTCCTTAACACAGTTACTGGCGAAATTACAGGAAACAGCGGTGCAGCAATTGCCGAGGAAAAGAGCTGAAGACAGTGAGCTTAGTTACCTGATGATCCAGTATGCCAATGTTCTTTTGATGATCGATTTTTATATTGCAAAACCAGTAGTGATTGGAATCGATTTAGAAAGTCTGCCGATTTATCGTATTGCTTTTCAACAATATCTGATCAGAGAACTGAGGGGAATCGGCGGTATTGAGATTGGAAGTTATGAAGAAGGTAAAGAATATGATTTGGTAATCACATTTTGCCAGAGAAACAAAAAACAGTGTGAATATTATCTGTCAGAATTTGCGTCACCTTACGACATTATTCGATTGAAAAGAAGAATAGAGACGCTGAAAAAAGAAAAGAATTGATTAAAAAATAGCTTCATAATAAAAAACTGTCAAAAAAAGAAAAAAAGAATAAAATTTTGACAGTTTCTTTTTTTAAAACAGTAGTATGATAAGAGTAGTTAAAGAAAGCGTTTGCATATAATGGAGGGAATCACAATGACAGAATCAACGTATATCATGGCGATTGACCAAGGTACAACTAGCTCACGAGCAATTATCTTTGACAAGAAAGGAAGACACATCGGCAGTTCTCAAAAAGAGTTCACGCAATATTTCCCGCAAGAAAGTTGGGTGGAACATGATGCAAATGAAATCTGGAATTCTGTACAGTCAGTTATTGCCGGAGCGTTCATCGAATCAGGTATCAAACCAAATCAGATTGCTGGGATTGGCATAACGAACCAGCGTGAAACAACAGTAATATGGGAAAAAGATACAGGACGTCCAATCTATCATGCAGTTGTTTGGCAATCCAGACAGTCAGCTGGAATTGCAGATAACTTAAAAAATGAAGGCTATCAAGAATTTTTCCACGAAAAAACAGGGTTAGTGATCGATGCCTATTTCTCAGCAACGAAGATACGCTGGATTCTTGATCATGTAGAAGGCGCGCAAGAACGAGCTGAAAAAGGCGAATTGATGTTTGGAACGATCGATTCTTGGTTAGTATGGAAACTGACCGATGGACAAGCACATGTTACTGATTACTCGAATGCCAGCCGGACGATGTTGTTCAATATCCATCAGCTAGATTGGGATCAGGAAATTTTGGATTTATTGAATATTCCTCGAGTGATGTTACCAAAAGTTACTTCTAACTCAGAAGTTTATGGTTATACGCAAGGTTATCATTTTTATGGAAGCGAAGCACCAATTTCAGGGATGGCAGGAGACCAGCAAGCCGCATTATTCGGACAAATGGCATTTGAGCCAGGTATGGTCAAGAATACTTATGGTACAGGTTCATTTATTGTCATGAATACCGGTGAAAAACCGCAATTATCCAAAAATAATTTATTGACGACAATTGGTTACGGCATAAATGGAAAGGTTTACTATGCTTTAGAAGGAAGTATTTTTGTGGCTGGTTCTTCGATTCAATGGCTGAGAGATGGACTTCAAATGTTGCAAAAAGCTAGCGATTCAGAAGACGCAGCGAAACGCTCTACAAGCGAAGATGAGGTTTATGTTGTTCCTGCATTCGTTGGGCTAGGTGCTCCTTATTGGGATCAGGCAGCACGAGGGGCTATGTTTGGCTTGACACGTGGTACGACAAAAGAAGATATCATTAAAGCTACTTTACAGTCGATTGCTTATCAAGTGAGAGATATCATCGATACGATGCAAGATGACACTGGAATCAAGATTCCTGTATTGAAAGTAGATGGCGGTGCAGCAAACAATGAATATCTGATGCAATTCCAAACAGATATCTTGAATGTACCGATCCAACGAGCAGAAAACTTGGAAACAACGGCGCTAGGGGCAGCATTTTTAGCAGGATTAGCTGTCGGTTATTGGAAAGATACAGACGAGATCCGCGAATTTTATGAAGCTGGCAAGCTATTTGAAGTTCAAATGGAGGAAGAGCGCCGAGAAAAACTTTACAACGGTTGGAAAAAAGCAGTAAAAGCTACCCAAGCATTTGAATAAGGAGGAAATCCATATGTTTTCAAACAAGACAAGACAAGATAGCATTCAAAAAATGCAGCAAGAAGAATTGGATCTGTTGATCATCGGTGGCGGAATCACTGGTGCCGGTGTGGCAGTCCAGTCAGCAGCATCAGGAATCAAAACAGGATTGATCGAAATGCAGGATTTTGCAGAAGGGACTTCCTCTCGCTCGACCAAACTTGTTCATGGCGGTATTCGTTATCTGAAGACATTTGATGTGGAAGTAGTAGCTGACACAGTTGGTGAACGTGCAGTCGTACAAAGTATTGCCCCACACATCCCAAAACCAGATCCAATGCTTTTGCCAATCTATGAGGGCGAAGGAGCAACAACCTTCAATATGTTCTCGGTCAAAGTAGCAATGGACCTTTATGACAAACTGGCAAATGTGACAGGAACCAAATATGAGAATTATACGCTGACACCAGAAGAAGTATTGGAAAGAGAACCGTTTTTGAAAAAAGAAGGGCTAAAAGGCGCGGGTGTCTATCTAGATTTCCGCAACAATGATGCCCGTTTAGTGATTGATAACATCAAAAAGGCTGCCGAAGATGGGGCTTATCTAGTAAGTAAAATGAAAGCGGTTGGCTTTTTATATGATGGCGATCAAATCGTTGGCGTCAAAGCTCGTGACCTGCTGACAGATGAAGTGATCGAAATCAAAGCAAAATTAGTGATCAATACGAGTGGTCCTTGGGTAGATAAAGTACGAAACTTGAATTTTACGCGTCCAGTCTCTCCTAAAATGCGTCCAACTAAAGGGATCCATTTAGTTGTAGATGCGAAAAAACTGCCTGTACCGCAACCCACATACTTCGATACAGGAAAGCAAGATGGGCGGATGGTTTTTGCTATTCCAAGAGAAAACAAGACTTACTTTGGTACGACAGATACGGATTACCAAGGAGATTTTACGGATCCGAAAGTCACACAAGAAGATGTAGATTATCTATTGGATGTGATCAATCATCGCTATCCAGAAGCAAATATCACATTGAAAGATATCGAAGCAAGCTGGGCAGGACTTCGTCCACTGTTGATTGGTAATTCTGGTTCTGATTACAATGGTGGAGATAATGGATCGATTTCAGACAAGAGCTTCAATAAAGTTGTCGATACAGTAAGTGAATATAAGGAAAACAAAGTTTCTCGTGCTGAAGTAGAAGACGTGCTGAACCATTTGGAAAACAGCCGTGATGAAAAAGCACCTTCTACGATTTCCAGAGGTAGTTCTTTAGAAAGAGAACCAGATGGTTTGCTGACTTTATCTGGCGGGAAAATCACCGATTACCGTAAGATGGCAGAAGGAGCTTTGCGATTGATCCGTCAGCTGTTAAAAGAAGAATACGGAATAGAGACGAAAGAAATCGACTCTAAAAAATATCAGATTTCAGGTGGAAACTTCGATCCAACTAAATTAGAAGAAACAGTGACAGAATTGGCAAAAGAAGGAGTAGCAGCCGGCTTAGAGGAAGAAGATGCTACTTATATCGCTGATTTTTACGGGACTAATGCTCGACGTATCTTTGAATTAGCAAAAGAAATGGCACCTTATCCTGGTTTGAGTCTCGCTGAGTCAGCTCGGTTACGTTATGGTTTAGAAGAAGAAATGGTTTTGGCCCCAGGCGATTATCTCATTCGTCGTACAAATCATCTGTTGTTTGAACGAGATCAGCTGGATGAGATCAAGCAACCTGTGATCGATGCAATTGCTGGATATTTTGAATGGACAGAAGAGGAGAAGGCGCAACAGACTAAACGTTTAGAAGCATTGATTGCAGAATCAGATCTGCGGGAACTAAAGGGGGAGAAATAAATGAACAGTGATATGACTCAAATCATGGGGGAGTTTATTGGGACACTGATCCTAGTTTTGCTTGGAGATGGTGTGTGTGCGGCTGTGAATTTAAACAAAAGTAAAGCACAGGCTTCTGGCTGGATTGTCATCGCATTTGGTTGGGGACTCGCTGTAACAATGGCTGTCTATATTTCTGGATTCATGGGCCCAGCTCATTTGAATCCTGCAGTCTCTCTAGCTATGGCGATGACAGGGGCAATTAGTTGGAATCTTGTCGTTCCTTTCATCATTGCGCAAGTTTTAGGAGCTTTTGCAGGGGCCATTCTTGTTTGGCTTTCTTATTTGCCACATTGGAATGCAACGAAAGATGAAAGCGCGATTTTAGGCACGTTTGCAACAGGTCCTGCTATACGGAATTATCCAGCAAATGTGATCACAGAATTAATTGGTACATTTGTATTAGTTCTTGGGTTGCTAGCTTTTGGACAAAACGAATTTGCACCTGGAACGAACGTATTCGCTGTAGGTGGATTAATCTTGGCAATCGGTCTTTCATTAGGAGGGCCAACAGGATATGCAATCAACCCTGCTCGGGACTTTGGTCCTCGATTAGCTCATGCGGTATTGCCAATAGCTAATAAAGGTACTTCAGATTGGGCATATTCATGGGTACCAATCGCAGGTCCAATGATCGGAGCAATTATCGCGGTAGGTGTCTATTCATTAATGGTGTAAATCTATAAAACATACTAAAGTTTGACAACCAAAATATGTCTTGCTATAGTTAAGTGGAAAATAAATAAGACCTAGAAGAATGGGGTATGTTTTGTGAGTGTAGCTGGTATCTAATCAGTAAGTCGAATAGCCAATAAACAAAGTTTATTTGGTGTGCTTATGAAACGGTACCTGTCAGGAAAACAATATCTTTGTATTCTAATAAGGATAGGACATGACTTTTTTAAGCTGTGTTCTATCCTTTTATTTATCTCTAGGCCCTTATTTATTTTGGGACAGGTATCTCTTCAAGAAAAGGAGAGAGTATGAACAACGAAATGATTAGTCAATTACAATTTGATCGGATCAAAAAGGAAATTCAAGCAAGAGCGATTGGAAACTATAGCAAAAAACGAATCAGCGATATGACGGTCTCGACAAACCTACAAACTGTCTTGGATCGTCAAGAAGAAACAAGAGAAGCACGCTTGATCTTAGAAAGCAGTCAGCATGTTCCATTTATGGGGTTGCCGAGGATCGATGCACTGACAGAACAAGTCAAAAAAGGGTTGATTCTGCAGCCAACCGATTTGATCGAATATGCGGATTTTCTTAGAAGCAGTCGGATGATCACAAAGTTTTTTGATAAGAATCAATACCAGACACCCTTGTTGTTTGCTTATAGCAAACATCTTCCTGATTTGATAAATGTAGAAGAGTTGATTGACCAGAAAATAAAAAATAATAAAGTCAGTGACGACGCGTCACGTAATTTGCGTAAAGTACGCAAACAATTGCAACTAATCGAAAAAGAAATCCAGTCAAAATTGCTGAAATTCTTGCGTCATCCGAAAAACAAAGAAATGATCCAAGAAGCAATGATTGTTCAAAAAGGCGAATACTATACGATTCCTATCAAAGCCAGCTATAAAAATAAAATAGATGGAACGATTATCGATGAATCAAATAAAAGAACGACGGTTTTTATTGAACCAACTGTGATTTCTAAATTGAATGAACGCTATCAGTTGTTAAAAGCTGAAGAAATCAGTGAAGAATATCAAGTCCTGGCGGCATTGACTGGTGCTATCGCAGAAAACGAAGAAGTGATCGATTTATTGATCGAAACGATCACGGTGTTAGATATCATCTTTGCTCGGGCAAAAGTTAGCCGAGAAATCAATGGAATCACACCTAGAATCAATAAATCAGAACATATCATTATCAAGCAAGGCAGACATCCATTTTTACCTGAGCATGCGGTACCATTGGATGTTGAAATCGGTAAAGACTATCGAGGCTTGATTATCACCGGAGCAAATGCCGGAGGCAAAACAGTCGTGTTGAAGACGGTCGGTTTATTGACTTTGATGGCGATGTTCGGTATGCAAGTTCCGGCAAAAGAAGGGACAGAGCTTGCTGTCTTTGATGAGATTTTCGTCGATGTCGGTGACCACCAAAATTTAGAAAATGCGTTGAGTACATTTTCTGGTCATATGCAAAACATCGCTGCTATTTTGAAAAAGATAAAAAGGAATACGTTGGTACTTTTAGATGAGATTGGCAGTGGAACAGAGCCAAATGAAGGGGCTGCACTAGCGATCGCAATCATGGAATCTATATATGAGCAAGGGGCATTGATCATTGCCACGACCCATTATGGAGAAATCAAGAAATTCGCCGGAGATCATGAAGATTTTGTGCCGGCTGCTATGGCTTTCGATCGGGAAGCACTTCGTCCTAAATATCAGTTGCGGGTTGGAGAAACAGGAGAAAGCCAAGCTTTGTGGATTGCTCATAAAATGGATATGTCGATGAAATTGATCCATCAAGCAGAGCGTTACTTGGCGGAAAAAGCCTATCGGACACAGAAAAAAGAATTTCTTCCTAAGACAGCAGTTACAAATAGGAAGGACAATAAAAAAGAACGCCAGCTCTTTGCAAAAGGTGATCGGATATTTGTCAATGAATACCAAAAAGAAGCGTTAGTTTATGAAAATATAGGTGAAGATACGATTGATGTATATTTAGACAAAAAAATAATCCACGTGCCTCGTCAGCGTGTTCGTCTGGTGCGTTCAGCAGAAGATCTGTACCCGACAGGTTACGATTTAGACAGTCTGTTTATCGATTATAAAACACGTAAACGGCAGCGTGACCTAGAGCGAGGATCAAAAAAAGCTCATAAAGTACTAGTAAAAGAAATGCGCAAACGACAGGAAGAAAGAAGAGTAAACGATGAAAACAGCAAGTGATTATCTCAAATTAGCTCATAATATCAGTGGCTGTAAAGAAAAATAAAAACAGTGAAATCATTGGTTTTATTCCCCGTGTAAGCTAAAATAAAAAGAAAAGAGTGCTGAGGAGGTGGGGCGATAAAATGAAATTAAGCACAGACTGGCGTAAAGAAATACAAACGATTCCGAATCTTTTATCGATATTCCGTATTTTTTTGCTGCCGATTTATCTTTATTTTGTGCTGAGACAGTCATTTTATATAGCAGGAGCGGTCATTGTTGTCTCAGGTTTGTCTGATTATCTAGACGGGGTCATTGCTCGGAGATATAATCAGGTAACAGACTTAGGGAAGGTGCTTGATCCGTTTGCAGATAAATTGACACAACTTTTTCTGATTTTGTCTATGGCATGGTATCGACCGTGGCTTTGGCCGTTGTTTGGTCTATTCTTGATAAAAGAAGGCTTTATGTTTGTAGCTGGATTAATCGGGCTATCTAAAAATATCAAATTAAGTGGAGCGAAGTGGTATGGCAAAGTAGCGACTGCTGTCATCTATGTTGGCATGATCCTTTTGCTGCTTTTCCCAGAATTACCAACGCTGTGGGTGAGAGTCATTTTTGCCGTCATCACTTACGGTCTTTTACAATCTTTTGTCTTGTATGCTGTCGAGTACCGAAAGATGTTTCAAAGAAAATAAAAAAGGGGTGTGACCTATGTCGCACTCCTTTTTTTGATAAATAGACTCCCAGTAGCTACTTCTCGATAATAAGCCAACCAAACCAAAAACAGGAGAAGTTGTTTTTGAAATTATTTCTTGTGATTCGGAGTTAAATGGTAGGCTCACAACCTCTGGATAAACGGTATTCAAAAGCCAGTTTCTCGGTATTAAGCCAAATTTATGCAAAAATGTAGAAAGCCATTTTCACAAAATTTTTCTTAATACTCGAAACTAAGCGACTTTTTCACAATCTCTTCCTTAAACGGTGTTCAATCAGCTGACCTTCGGTATTAGCTCAAAAAACGGCAAAATATGAGGAGCTATTTTCCCGTTTTTTTCTCTAATACTTAGGTCAAACCGCTGATTTCACAACCTCTTCCTTAAACGGTGTTCAAAAGCTTGCATCTGCGGTAATAAGCCCAACCAAACGAAAAATATGAGAAGCTATTTTTGTTTGGCTGTTCTTATTACTTGATGCAGGACAGCTTTTTCACAACCTCTGATTCACGGTTTTCCAGAAGTAGCTTCTTCGAAAAATAAGCCGAAATTTCACAAAAATATGAGAAGCAATTTTCGTAAATTCCTTCTTATTTCTTGAAGCTGATCACTTCTGTCGCAACCTCTACTGACTAAGGCTTGATATAAGCATAACCTTGGGATTGCAGTTCAACTAAATCAAGGACACCTGCTGGTACAACGATTACTTGTTCAGGTAAAGAACTTTCTGAAATATGATTAGCACGCATAGCATTGGCGCAAGCGTGAAAAACGACTCCTTGCAAATCTAAGAATTCTGCATTGGCAGAGTCTAGATAACCGGTAATCGCGATGCCATTTACAGATACGACAATCGTCGTTTCTGGAGAAGCTTTTATCAGGTTTTTTACGTTTTTCCCTGTTTCTGACCATTTTTCTAATTCATCAATATGGAAAACGACTTTCATTGAAATCATTCCTTTACTTTTTAATAATCATCTTGATCGCTTGTTCTAGTTTAGCCGCTTGTTCTTCTGGATTACTATCAGGTTTCTCAAAGCAATTTTTCAGATTATCTGCAACGATCATGCCCATTACGCGATCAATACTAGAACGAACAGCGCTTAATTGAGTGATGACATCCATACATTCTTTTTCGTCTTCGATCATTTTTTGGATACCACGAATTTGTCCCTCTGTACGTTTCAAACGGTTCAGGATATTTTTATTATCAATCTCCATAACACATTCTCCTCTATTTTTATAATTAGATAATACCCCTTATCGGTATTTTATGCAAATATAAAAAGTAGTGAAAAAAATGAAGAGTCATTTTGGTTGACATATTAATAAAGCTCCTGTTTAATATACCCCATGAGGTATTTATAAAAATGTAAATGAGGTGCAGAAAATGAATTTGCTATTTCAATCAATAAAATCGATAACAGTCCCAGAATTAAAGGAAAAGCTTTTGGAAAATCCAGCGTTACTTGATGTTAGAACACCTGAAGAATACCGGGGCGGGCATATAAAAGGAGCTAAAAATGTTCCATTACAAAGTATAAACAGATATGATGGAGACAAAGAAAAGACCGTCTATGTGATTTGTCAATCAGGGATGAGGAGTAAACAAGCAGCTAAAGAATTAAAGAAATCTGGTTATGCTGTAGTGAATGTACGTGGTGGCATGAATCAATGGTTTGATCGAACAGTAGGAGGGAAATAAGATGAAAATCGTTATTGTCGGAGGTGTAGCAGGTGGAATGTCTGCTGCTACACGGCTTCGCCGATTAATGGAAGATGCAGAAATCGTTGTTTTTGAAAAAGGACCGTATGTTTCTTTTGCAAATTGCGGCTTGCCTTATTATCTTTCGGGAGAAATCAGTGAACGGGAAAATCTTCTTGTCCAAACGCCAGAATCATTATCCGCTCGTTTTTGTTTAGATGTGCGTCCAAATCATGAAGTGACAGCCATCTTTCCCGAAAACAAAACGGTAGAAGTCGTACATGAGGGTCAAAAACACATTGAACAGTACGATGCATTGGTTTTATCTCCTGGTGCAAAACCAGTTGTTCCATCGATTCCAGGGATAACAGAAGCCGACAATGTTTTTTCTATTAGAAATGTACCAGATATCGATAAAGTGATACATGCATTAGAAAAACAGCCAAAGCGTGCCGTGATCGTTGGTGCAGGATTCATCGGATTGGAAATGGCAGAAAACCTAAAAAGAAGAGGTTTAGAAGTCATGGTGATCGAACAAGCACCACATATTCTTCCGACGCTGGATGAAGAAATGGCAGCTTTTATAGAAAAAGAATTGTCTCATCAAGGAGTAGAAGTGATTACTTCTCATGCTGTCGCTGGATTTGAAGACCACGGGAAACGATTGCGACTGGATGATGGGCGTACCATCCCTGCTGATTTAGTTATTTTATCCATTGGTGTTCGTCCTGATAACCAGCTAGCAGTGACTGCTGGAATCGAATTAGGTACACGCGGGGGTATCCTAGTAGACGAACGATATCAAACGAATATTCCTGATATTTATGCGGTGGGGGATGCTATCGTTGTAAAACAGCAAATCACTGGAAAAGATGCACTTATTTCTCTTGCTTCACCAGCCAATCGTCAAGGTAGACAAGTTGCGGACACGATTTCCGGAATTTCTCGAAGAAATCAAGGCGGTATTGGAACAGCAATTATACGAACGTTTGGAATGACTGCCGCATCCACCGGTTTAAGTGAAAGAACAGCCAAAGAAAACGAACTGTCTTTTGAAGTCATTCATGTATCAGGAAAAGATCATGCAAGCTATTATCCAGAAGCAACAGATATTTTACTGAAGTTGATCTTCCATCCAGAGACTGGCGAGATTTATGGTGCACAAGGTGTTGGGGCAAAAGGTGTGGATAAACGGATCGATATTTTAGCAACAGCAATCAAAGGGCATTTGACGATCTTCGATTTACCGGAATTAGAATTGACGTATGCACCGCCATTTGGCTCAGCCAAAGATCCAGTAAACATGCTAGGATATGCAGCAATGAACATTGTAGAAGGGCTTAGTGAAACCGTACAATGGCATGAATTGCCGACAGAATTAGCAAAAGGAAAAATTTTATTAGATGTGCGAACAGCAGAAGAATTGGAAAAAGGCAAATTCAAGGAAGCCAAACATATCCCTTTGAATGAACTTCGAGACCGATTAGATGAATTAGACAGCCAGCAAGAATATATCGTCAGCTGTCATAGTGGACTACGTAGCTATCTAGCGGAAAGAATCTTGAAGCAGTCTGGCTACCACGTAAAAAACCTTGATGGTGCATTTTCTTTATATCAAACTGTCCGACCAGAAGAACTGATATATCCTAACAAATGATACTCGTTAAAAAGCTTGCATTCGACTCTTAAAAGAGGTAAACTAATCGGTTCCACCACTTTAAAAAAAGAGGAGAATGTGTATGGTCAACACACAAAAGCAGTTAGAAGAAGCATATCTGAAGAACGTGTATCAAAAGCTAATTGATAAAAAAAACGAACTGCGTGAATCGATGGATACGGCAAAAATAGAAGGAAACCAGTCGTTGAAAGAAATGGCTGGCGAGCTTCGATTGAATTTTGACAGTTACTTAGATAACCTGGATACTTTTTCGATGATTGAAATGAAAAATAGAGAAATCGATCAGATGAATATCAAACAGAAAAACGCAGAAAATCAGCTAGCAAAGATCGAACGTTTATTGAAAAGTCCCTACTTTGGAAAAGTCGTTGTAGACTTTCTGGATAATGAGCCAAAAGAATCCTTTTATATCGGTACAGCAAATTTCACAGATGATGCAGATGAAAATCTTGTTTATGATTGGCGTTCACCAATTGCCGAACTTTTTTACAATAACATGATTGGTCCGTCTTCTTATACGGTTCGGCAAAATAAAATCGATACGGTTATCAAAGAAAGACGACAATTTCTTTTGGAAAGAGATCGTTTGGTCAAGTTTTTTGATACGTCTGTAGCTATTCAAGATGACGTATTATTAGAAGTCTTAGGCCAAGATGAGACCAATGAAATGAAGGCTATCACAGCTACGATCCAATCGGAACAAAACACAATCATTCGGGATGTGAAAAGTCAAAATATCTTGGTAAATGGCGTAGCAGGAAGTGGTAAAACCTCTGCTATCATGCAGCGTATTGCGTATCTGTTCTATTTATATCGAGATACGATGACATCTGATGACTTGCTGATTCTATCACCTAATCATCGGTTTATCGACTATATTTCGAATGTCCTACCATCATTAGGTGAAAGAAATCCACTGAATCTAACCATCATACAGCTGGTTTCACAGCTTTCAGCAGAGGAAATAGAAGGTGAAGAGGCTTATTTCAAACGTATCACGGGAGAAAATGTATCGGAGCAGACAGAACGTTTGCGTAGCAAAAAGTTTATCGATAATCTAAAACAATCAGATCCTTTGTTTTTAGATCATCCGAATTTTATCCGTGGACTTACTAAAAATGGAAAAACAGTCCTTTCTAAAAAAACGATCGAAAAAATATATGAGAAAGTTCCTGCTCATCCTAAATTGATCGATAGGCTTCAAGCAACGAAAAAGGCACTGATGAGCGAATGGAAGAATCATCTTTTGAAACAAGCAAAAAGTCCTGCTGTGCAGAATCAGGTACTCTCGTTGACAGAAGATAGGCAGTTGGAATTATTCGGTAAATTGATTTCTGATGATTCGGAACAAAGTATTGCAGCTTATGCAAGGAAACTTTTACAAAAAAAATATCGAAAAATAACCAGACAAATCGAAGAAATGGCATGGGTGGATGAGCATCAGTTGTTTGAAAGAATTTATGAAAAACGATATGGCTCAGCTTATGCTTGGCAACCCACACGTACTGTTGATGAAGCAGTCATTATATTAGCTATTCGTCATTTACTTGTTGAAAAGGTAAATGTACCAGCATTTCGCTATCTATTGATTGATGAAGTACAAGATTATACCCTGGCACAATTAGGTCTATTGATCGAATTATTTCCAAAAACTCACTTTACTTTAGTAGGTGACGAGAATCAGGCAATCTTTAATTCTTCCACTACTTTTGCTGATATTATGCGTTGTTTCGACGACTACCATCTGCCGATCCATCGGTATGATCTTAGAAATAGTTACCGTTCTAGCGGAGCAATCACAGAGCTTTTCAAAACCTATGCTATGGATCAAGAGAAGATCGACATCGTATCGATCCGACCGCAAGGAAAAGAACCCGAATACCGCTCTTTTCGATCCTCTGAAGAATTGTTGAAAATACTAGCTGAGATTTTGGTTTCTCTAAAAGGAGAAAAAGCGGCAGTTATCACCCAAACAGAAGAGGAAACCCAAACGCTACAAGAATCGATTAAAAAAAATTCATATGGATTAGAAAACTGCCAAATCATTCCTTTGAGTCTAGCAAAAGGACTGGAATTTGATCATGTAATCTTATATCCATTTGAAAACGATGGAGATGAGCAAAGAAGACGCAGACAAATGTACACGGCGATATCTAGAGGAATGAAAAGCATTGGGCAAAAGGTGGAACAGAAGTCTGGCTGACGAATTTCAAAAAAGTGATGCTCCATCCTTTTAAACATATTGGAAGAACGATCATCTTCATTGATCAAACATTGAGTATTGTCTGGTCAATATTCTTTTGTATTTCCGTAGTTCTTTTTGCTGGATTAATCGGGCATTATGTATATCAAGGAAACTACGAACAGATTTATATTACTTTTACATTCAGTTTTGTGTTCATCTGCTTTGAAATGGTCGCAGGATTTTTCCAGTTGCTAGCTTCGCTGATTGTAGATGATCGACGAAGAAAATTGAAATACCTTCTTTTCGCACCACTATATATGCTTTTGTTCTGGATAGTGAACGCGATAACGATCGTGACGACTTTCATTCCAGCAGTCAAAACGATTTTAGGTTATGGAAGCGGGACATGGAAAAGCCCGGAACGTACAAAAAAATAAAAGATGCACCGTTTTTTAGACAAACAGCCTGTTGTGTTTATGGTTCTTCCAAACATTTTTGCTTATAATAAGAAATTAGTTAAAAAGTAGTAAGGATGGGAAAAGTGATGAAAAAAAGAATGAAGCCGTTAATCTGGCCAATTGCTGTTTCCAGTATTTTCTTATTGGGACAGACAGCTTTTGCGGAAACTTCTGAACCTGCTCAAACAGAACCTTCAACAACTATAAGCTCTTCTGATGCTGAAAACGGTGCCTCGGAAACAGAAACGACTTCCAATGTACCGATAGATAATTCAGGAGAAACGATTTCATCTTCAGAAGATACATCAATAAATAGTTCTACCTCTTCTGACCAAATCGATCATTTGCAAGACTTGGAAAATAAAAGAAAAGAACTCGAAGAAGCATTAGAAGCTGCAAAAAACAAATTGAAAGAAGACCAAGCAGCAATCGATCAAGATTTAGCTAATCTTAAAAATAAAGTGGGAAATGACCGTGCACAACTTGAGAAAAAGCTTGCCGAAGCGAAAGCAAAAGCGGAAGCTGTCCAAACAGATCTTGACGGGAAGATCCAACAAGCAAAAGAATTCAATCAGCAATTAAATCAGGTTGCTCAAACAGCTTCTGGAAAGCTAAGTCAAACTCAAGCGGATATCACAGCGGCCAGTCAAGCAATCCACGGAAAGATCAGCGAAGCACAAACAGTTGCTAATGATTTTGAAGCAAAAAAAGCTGACTTAGCAGCTAGTTTCCAACGCATAAAAGATATTTTGCATTCGGCAGGAGAAAAATCAGTGGCCTCTGGAAGCCCGACAGAAACCGTTCAGCAAACGACAGAGCCATCCAAATCAACAAGTCAGACTTTGCCAAAAACAAATGAAAAAACAGCTTCTGTCAGTTATTCCTTAGCAGGGGCGGGTGTATTAGTTGCAGCAGCTTACGGAATCATCCGCAAAAAGAAATAAAAAAGAGAGGATGGGAAGGTAGAGTACCTCGAAGTTAGACTGAAAAATCTAATTCTTGAGTGCCACTACATGTCCCATCTCTCTTTAGTTATTAAAACAGATGTCCCCTACTTATCTCGTGGAGACAGCTGTTCCACTACATGTGACCATCAGCATGCCATTGTCGCTGCCTAATACTTCATAGTCCATTTTTACGCCAATGATCGCATCAGCTCCTAATGCTTTTGCACGTTCAGCCATTTCGGCAAGTGCTTCTTCTCTTGCACCCATTAGTTCGTTTTCATAGCTTTTTGAGCGGCCGCCAAAGATATTTCGCAATCCCGCCTCCAAGTCTTTAAATGCATGGATCCCAGTAATGACCTCACCAAAAACGATCCCTTTATAAGCTACTACGGCTTTTCCCTCTACACTGTTCGTTGTTGTTGTAATCATTCGATCACTCCTCTCTTTTAATTAAAGTATAACAAACTTCAAGAAGCACTACACATATTTTCCCAAAATTAGAAATTTATTATATACTTGAATTGTTCATTAATGAAAGCGAAACCAATCGTTAGCAACTATGTAAAAGAAAGGAAGATTCTTGTGAAAAAAAGTATTTTGCTTATTTCTCATAGTCAAAAAGTAACAGATGGTATTAAAGAAATGATTGAGCAGATGCAAAAATCCGAAGAGGTGCAAATTTTTTCTCTCGGCGGAATAAGTGGCGAGATCGGATCAGACCCGATGAAAATCGTAGAAGCAGTCAATGAATCAAGTGATGCAGCTAGTTATTTTGTTTTTGCGGATATTGGCAGCGCGGTATTGAATTCGGAACTGGCAAAAGACATGTTGGAAGAAGAACAGCAGCAACGTTATCATCTGGTGGATGCGCCTTTAGTGGAAGGAGCTTTTGCAGCAGCCATCACTGCCGGTATAACGGATGATACTCAGCAAATCTTAACAGAAGCACAAAATGCCGGAAAGAAAGGATGGGAATAAATTGAAAAAAATCATGAATGATCCAAGCAATATTGTCGAAGAAATGCTGGAAGGATTAGTAAAAAGCTATCCAGAACTTGTTCATCGTGTAGAATCTTCCCGTGTTGTAGCCAAGAATCAGAAAGCGGAACAAGTTGGTTTGGTTTCTGGTGGAGGAAGCGGACATGAACCATCCCATGCCGGGTTTGTAGGGGAAGGGATGTTAAGTGCAGCGGTGCTTGGTGATGTGTTTACTTCTCCAACTCCAGATCAGATTCAGACGGCTATTAAGGAAGCGGATAGTGGAAAAGGAGTTTTACTGATCGTTAAGAATTATACAGGGGATGCATTGAACTTCGATATGGCAAAGGAATTAGCTGCTATGGACGATATTGAAGTAGAAAGTGTGATCGTAGATGATGATATCGCCGTTGAAAATAGTACGTATACTGCCGGAAAACGCGGAGTCGCAGGTACTGTCCTTGTACACAAAATCGTGGGCGATGCAGCAAGAAACGGTGCTTCCCTAGCAGAGTTGAAAGAACTGGGAGAAAAGGTGGTACAGGCAACTAAGACGATCGGTGTAGCGCTTCGAGCAGCAACTGTACCAGAAGTAGGGAAACCAGGATTCGAACTGGGAGAAGATGAGATTGAGTACGGTGTTGGTATCCATGGTGAGCCAGGCTATCGTCGAGAAAAGATGCAGCCTTCTAAAGTACTGGCAAAGGAACTTGTTACTAAGATTTTAGATGATTACTCGAATTTACCAAAAGAAGCAGGTGTACTAGTCAACGGAATGGGCGGGACGCCTTTGATGGAACAGTTCGTGTTCATGAATGATGTTTTAGCTTTGTTGGAAGAAAGAGGAGTCAATGTAGTTTTCCGAAAAGTCGGTAATTTCATGACTTCACTAGACATGCAAGGTCTTTCTCTGACACTGATCGACTTGACAGGGACACAATGGAAAGATTCTTTAGAAAGCAATGTACAGACGATTTCATGGTAAAAAATCTCAAGATAAAAGGGTGATAATATGAAACTAACCGTTCAAGAAATCCAAGAATGGCTCACGCAATTTGCAGAGGCAATCAATCAGAACAAACAATATCTCAGTGATCTAGATACCCCGATTGGCGATGGAGACCATGGAAATAACATGGGAAGAGGGGTTTCAGCTTATGAAGAAGCTTTTCAAACCGATCATCCTGAAACAATTAGTGATACATTCAAAGTATTCTCTATGGCGATGATATCGAAAGTCGGTGGTGCTTCTGGTCCGTTATACGGATCTGCATTCATGAACATGATGAAAGCGACAAAAGAGGTCGATTCTATTGATTCTCAAGAAAAATTAGGAGAAGTGATCGAGCAGGGAACAGCGGGTATTCAAAGCCGAGGAAAGGCAGAAGCTGACGATAAAACGATGTTAGATGTTTGGCTGCCAGTCACAGAGGCATTGAAGGCAGGGAATTTAACAAAAGAAATCATTGACCAGGCAAAAGAACACACCAAAGACTTGGTAGCTAAAAAAGGACGAGCTTCCTATCTAGGAGAGCGTGCAATCGGACATATCGACCCAGGAGCTGCTTCTAGTGCCATTTTATTTTCAACGCTTTTAGATGTGATCAATCAACCTTAAGTTCAATAAAACTGCGGTGATGCTCATCGCAGTTTTTTGTTTGGCTGTTCTTATGACTTGATGCAGAACAGCTTTTTCACAACCTCTATTTGTCCATATCGCAAAATTCAGGTAGAATACAAAAGATAACGGAAAGAGGCGAAACAATGGAACTTGGAAAATCAGATTATCAGTTGTTTGATCGACCAATCTACGCATTCAAACAGCTCAAAGAGAGCCATCCAACAGATAAGATCGAACAAATCAAGAAAGAATATAAAGAACACTGGCAAAAATGGAAAGAGATTCAGCTCCAGACAGCTGCACTTTTGCCTGATATGTACGGCATGAGCAAACCTAAAATCGAAAGCTGGACGAATGGCTGGAATTTACGCAGTCATTTTTGGAGCGCGTACCGAAGCGAATCTCGTCAAGACGAGAATGCCTGTCTAGCAGTTTTGTTGAATCAAAAACAATACCAAATCTATTTGATGTACCAACATTATAAAAGCGAAGAACGATATGGTAGCATTGCAGCGTATAACCAGTTGCTTGCGATACTGAAAGAGTGGAGCAAAACAGTCGATATCAAGGATTATTACATATGGCCGCAACCAGAACATGAACTTGACGACCACTTAGCTTTGTCTGACTATTTGTCCGATACAAAGAAACAAGAAGAGTTGAAAAAAGCGATGAGAGACCGAACCTTTCAAATGGGTAAACTATTCTTCTATCCGCAAGAAATCGAACACGTTGAGCAAATAACCGCTGAAACCTTACAAGAACTAGCACCACTATATCAAAAGCTAGGTGCGGAAAAATTTCAATAGACAACACGAAATAAGCAATTCGAAAAACAAACCTTACTCTCGGCTTGCGAGTGAAGGTTTGTTTTTGATTATTCAAAAAGTAAATATTTAAAAAATTGATAGGAATCAATTACTTAAGGTCTCAAAAGAAGGAAAATAAAGCAAGTGACAAAAAGAAATCCACTCTATTTGCTGGTATCTGGTTCGCTTGACGTTTATGCTATGATAAAAGAAAATTATCAGTCGGAATAAGGCAAGCCATGTTCCTTTATTAGAAATAGCTGTTTAGAAGGAGGAGAGATTATGAGTCATGATCATTTATGTGTTTCATTTGTTCCTTTGTTCAATCACTTAGTACAGCAAGATCAAGAAAAAGTACACGCACTTGTCAAACATCACTATGTGGAAAAAGGAGAACAGATTCTTGCGCCGAATGGAGAACCTCAATTAGTGATCGTGGCCTCCGGCAGTATGAAAGTGTATCAATTATCTGCTAGCGGAAAGGAACAGCTTTTACGAGTAATAGAGCCGGGCGGATATGAGGGAGAGAGCCAGTTGCTAGGCGTTCCAAATGAGTCTTTATTTGGCGAAGCACTAGAAAAAACGGAAATTTGCATATTGAGACAAAAAGATTTCTCGGAACTCTTACTGCATTATCCCGCCCTTAGTCTGAAACTTTTAGCAATCAACGTTGAGAAGTTAACAAAAGTACAGCAGCAGACAACTTTTTTGATGATGGAAAAAGTAGAAGAACGAGTCGCTGTCTATCTGCTTGACTTAGCTAAAGCGACAGGGAAGGATCACTTTTTCCTGCCAATGAAAATGAAAGAACTTGCTGCATTTATCGGTACGACCCCCGAAACTTTATCTAGAAAATTTAAATTATTAGAGGAGAATGGTTATGTAAAAAGAAAGAATCGAGAAGTCTGGATCATTGATAAAGAGCAGTTAGAAGACTTGTAAATAAAAAAATGACCTCCAAATGTTGGATTTTTGACCCAGATTTGGAGGCTAGCATGAAATTGTACATGCTTTTTTATTATCCTTCTAGTAAGTCTCTTCGCCTATAACCAATAGAACCAAGAACGAACAGTGCAAGGCTGATACATGATAACATAAGGAACACGGAAAGATCAAAAGAATCGTTTGGCATCCGTGGAACCCAGCTAGGGACAGCTGTTTTGGAAAACCATTCTGGTAAATCCAAAATTCCGCCAAAGTAATTGAGTGCAAAGGAGTAAGCTAAGTAGATATAAGCAAGTTTACCCATTCGAGGAAGCCATCCGAATAGAAAGCCACTAATTCCGATAAACACTAAAACGGCAGGCAGGAAATTGAACCCGGCTTTAAGAAACATCAATAGATCCATGTCTTTCGCATCCTTCATCGAAGCCAAAGCAGAAAGCCCTAGTGCACCAGAACTAATCAGGATTGCCAATATAGCAAATAGAATAGCTAGTAACATATTGGTCCAATAAAGTTGGTTCCTAGAAATTTTTGTTGCGAACAGCTGATTCATACGTCCGTGGGTTTCTTCTGTAAATAAACGATTGATGCTAGCAATTGGTAAAATAGCAGCTAGACAAATCAAGACGACCATGATCGTGCTTGTAAAGTTTTTTTCAATTGAGACGCCAGATTGGATAAACATCTGTTTCATTAAGTCGTTACTTTCTAAAAACTGTTGCATATTCCCGTAGATAGAGCCGTATGCCGCCCCCATCAAACCAAAAGTGATAAGCCAACTGATTGTCATCCCTTTATTTAGATAGAATAATAAACCACGCAAGGATAAAAGAGAACGTTTAGCATACGGTTTTCCTTCACGTTCGGGGATATAGCCGGTGTTCAAATCTCGATGTTCCTCTAAAACAAATGAACTGATTATCAAGATTAGACTGAACAAAAACAAATAAAGCAAAGGAATCCAGTTGTTAGTTGTAAATGGATAGGTCAAATAAGACCAGCCTAAAGGATTCCACATCGAAAGGGAGGAATCAGCTACATCTGTTATTGCTCGTAGAAGGTAAAGTCCACCTAAAAACGCTAAAGACAGACCATTCGAACTGGCTGAACTTGGCATCAGTTGTGCAGCAAACAGTGCAACGGCACTCCCCAAAATCCCCATACTACCTACAGATAGCCCAAAAAGCCAAGCACCTTCTGCAGTGATCGAATCTGCTTGGAAAAAAATCATCGTACAGCTGATCGATATTGCTAAAAGCAAATTGATCAGAATACTTTCAGCGATGACAGCTAAAGAGTTTGCTTGACGTCCGACTCGAAAGGAACGAATAAGTTCAATCAGACCAAGTTCTTCTTTTTTTCTCGTTTGGCTCACCACGTGTAAAACAGAGATCACAGCAGCAAACAAACTGCAAAAAAGCAACATTTCATTTGCATAAATCGCTCCTAAAGTATACTCAGCAGCATTCGAAGCTGGAGTTGGTCCGACCATTGCAATCATTGCCGGGTTTTGCAAGGTTTCGTATAATCCAGCTAATCCTTGTCCGGAAGTCAATTCTTCAAACGCAGGGACAAAACCACCAGAAAAAGCAGTGACACCGACTAGCCATATCAGGATCTTTTTCCAGTCACGGCTAAGGTTTTGAGAAAAAAGGGTGGACCAGCGTGAAAATTTATCAGTCATTTCGCTTCCTCCTCATCCTTCATAATGTCTCATGAATAAATCCTCAAGAGTCGGTGGAATAGATTCAAATTTTTTCACACCTAATTTGGACGCTTCAGCTAAAATCACATCGAAAGCTTCGTTATCAGCAGCAAATTGAGCGAGGTGACCTTTTTGCACAAAGTCATGGACACCGTTCAATTGTGCTAAGTGACTATTCTCTGCTTCTGTTTCTATAGTGATGGTCGAACGAGTCAAATGACGCAATTCATCGAGTGTTCCTTCTTCTACGACTGTTCCTTCGCGTATGATCACGACTTTATCCGCTAGTCGCTCGACTTCACTGAGAATATGAGAAGAAAGTAGGATGGATTTGCCCTGTTCTTTCAATTTTTCAACTTCTTCTTGGAAAATCGTTTCCATCAAAGGATCTAAACCAGAAGTAGGCTCATCAAATAAATAGAGATCCGAATCAACAGCCAAAGCAGCAATCAAGCCCACTTTTTGGCGATTTCCTTTTGAATAGTTTTTTGCTTTTTTCTTAGGATCAAGAGAGAAACGTTGAATCAGTTCATCTTTTTTTTGAGCACTCCCTTTTCCATGAAGCTTCATGAAGAGATCGATGATCGCTCCTCCAGTCAAATTTCCCCACAAAGAGATATCGCCTGGAACATAAGAAAGACGTTCATGGATAGATAAACTATCTTCCCATACATCTTGCCCAAAAATCGTTGCCGTTCCGCCGTCTTTTTTTATAATCCCTAAAAGTGTCCGAATCGTCGTGGATTTTCCAGAACCATTTGGTCCGATAAATCCAACGACTTCACCTGAATGTACGGTGAAAGAGACATCTTTTAAAGCTTCGAAACGACCAAAGCTCTTTTTCAAATGTGTGACTTTGACGATTTCTGCCATAAAAACCCCACTCCTTTTTCTAAAAATATATACTAAACAAGATTAAATAGTTTAATAAAAAGGTTTTATACCTTTTTATTAAACTTTTTTTATTATTTTAGTACATAATATTCTTTTTATAAATTTCTGTCAATGAATTCATAAACAAGGAATTGCTAGCTTGATACTTTCTCAATAGATAGTTATAATAAACCTCAGAATAAATTTGAACTATATATATTATAAAAGTTTAAAATTACGGGAGGCTCTACAAATGAACGGTTTTGAAAAGAGAGCACAAGAGAAAAAGAAAGAGATTTTACAAGCAGCTTTTGACTTGATGAACACAGACATAGGAACCGCTGGAGTGACAATGGATAAGGTAGCTGAGAACGCTCAGGTAAGTAAAGCGACGATTTTTAAATATTTTGGCAGCAAGGAAGGGCTGATTTATGAAGTATTTTTTGCATTTATGAATGATTTAGGGCAAGAAGCGAAAGCGTTGATTGCGGAAAATCTTCCATTTGAAGAAACACTGATTGCCATGAGTGAAAACAAAATCCGTTATCTCAATCGAGTGAACAAACAATTTTATATCGATTTGATGACATACTATACAAAAAAAGAAAAAAAAGAATTTTCTGACGCGATGGATGCGTATACGCAAGAAAGTTTCAGTATCATGCTTGATCTTTTCCATCGAGGGCGGAAAGAAGGAAAAGTGGATTTGAAATATTCGGATGAGTTCTTGATCCTCTATTTTCAAGCAATGGTAGAAGGAATTTCTAAGCCGGAGATATACGCAAAACTGCTTCCATATACAGCAGAATGGACAGAAGTCCTGATCAAGGGAATCGCACCGAAGAAGAAATAAAGCATAAAAAAGCCGAAACTGACGATAAAATGTCAGTTCGGCTTTTTTGGTTCATAAATGACGTAAAATCAAGCAGATTCGCGTGCTTCTTTGTCATAGACATCATGGACATTGATGAATGGATCAAGAATAGGATTTTTTCCGTCTAAATCAGATTGAAAACGAATGCCATCGATATTGATCCGAGCATTTCGATAGAAATCCGTACCTAATTGTCCCCAAGCTGGTGTAGAAGCATCGACATTACAGAAAATATCGAAACCTTGACTCTTCAAGTAAGCAAATTTTTGATTTTCTGCTGAATAAGGCTGCCAGTCGCTGATGTCTGCACCAAATGGATAAATCAGAATATTTGTTTTTCCTAGGATAGGTGCAACTTCTTGCTGCCACAATTCATTGTCTTTTTTTACATCTTCTAGTGAAGCTTGAGTCATATTCAAGTGACCCCATGTATGGGAAGCAAAGCTCCAGCCGTCTTTCTTCAACTGTTCCGCCACTTTTTTAGCTTCTTTAATCTCTTTTTTTGTTTTTTCATTGTCTCCATATTGAGATTTTGATGTTCGATAACCTAAAACTCCGTTGTAACCTGTCAGGGCCAAGGTACCTTTTGCGCCTCGATAAGAAAAATCAGGATGTTTCTTGACAAAGGCATCAATCAGAGGAACCATGTCAAAGTCACCGATTTCTTCTTTATCTTTCTCTTTATAGACATTTTTGATTTCATTGTTATTTGATACGACCAATCGGCTAGGAAAACCGGAATTATCCATATATTCATAATAGCTGACATCATCTTGTGAAAGAACCAATGGTTTTTTTCCTTCAGGTAGCGCAAGCCCGTTAAAGGAAAGATTTCCTTGTTCGTCTTTTTGGATCAAATCATTCAAATTAACTAAAACAAAATCATTTTGATAAAGTTGTTCGATCGAACGGTTGAATTCTTCAACAGTCACCATATAATCTTTGTATCCTTGTGCCTGTTGAGAGTGGAAGGCTTTTTGCGGGTCCACGATCAAGCTGTGGAAAAAGACATGAGAGATCTGAGTAGGATCAGACCAGTCGATCAGTTGTTCTTTCTCCTTTTTTAGTGTTTGAAGAAGCTGTTGTGTTTCAGTAGATCCGTTCTTACTATCTTTTTCCAATAACGCAATCGCTTGGTCATAATCGTAGCTTTGAGCCAGATTTTTTGCTTGAGTAACTAGTTGTTGCTTATCATCTGTCGGTTCTTTTGCTTTTTCTGTTATTTTTTTTTCAGGAATGATTGGTTCTTTTTTTGTAGATGATCGGATGACAAAAAACAAACTTAGAATTAAAATAACGATAGTTAAAGCAGAAGTGGCTCCTAAAATAATTTTTTGCTTTTTTTCCATATACCTCGTCCCTTGCTTTTTCATTTTTTTACTTGTCCCATTCCTTATTGTAACGAAGAAAGAATAAGAGGCAAAGTAAAGTGACTTCTCGATAAATTGCAGAAAAAATACAGAAAAAGTTATTTCTTTTAACAATAATTGAAAATAAAATGTTCGGAATTAGAGCGGATTCAAAAAAGAAAAAATGAGGAATTTAAAAAAAATATCCTTTTTCTGTTGACAAAGAAAAAGTTGCGCTCTATGATAGACACATATTAATAATAACAAGACGAAGATCGAAACGAAGTAGTTGTTAAAGCCAATGTTTCAGAAAGCTGGTGGTCGCTGCAAACCAGTACATGCTTTAAAGCGAATTACATTTCAGGAGTCTTTGGCAGTGATTGCCACGCGACAGCGTTAAATGTTCGAGAGGTATGTTGGATATCTAGACATACAAATTGGGTGGTACCGCGAGATTTCGTCCCTTGGCTTATATGCCAAGGGACTTTTTTTATTTCCTATCCTATCCTGAAGAAATAATTAATTACACATGCTAGCAGGTTCCTGCTTTCATAAAAAAACTACACGGAGGTCAGTAAAATGAATATTATTGATGAATTAACTTGGCGCGACGCCATTAATCAGCAAACAAACGAAGAAAGACTTCGCGAGCTCGTTGAAGAAAAGAGCATTTCACTTTATTGCGGCGTTGATCCAACTGGTGATTCGATGCATATCGGACATTTGATTCCATTTATGATGATGAAAAGATTCCAATTGGCAGGCCATCATCCATATATTCTGATTGGCGGCGGAACAGGAACGATCGGCGACCCAAGTGGCCGCAAAACAGAACGTGTGTTGCAAACGATGGAACAAGTGCAACATAACGTGGACGCACTTTCCAATCAAATGAGAAAATTGTTTGGTAAAGATGCAAATATCACATTTGTGAACAACTACGACTGGTTGTCAAAAATCTCTTTACTTGAATTTTTGAGAGACTACGGTAAAAACTTCAACATCAACACGATGTTAGCAAAAGATATCGTTGCCAGCCGTTTGGAAGTAGGAATCTCATTTACAGAGTTTACTTACCAAATCCTGCAATCTATCGACTTTTTGCATCTGTATAAAACATACGATGTGCAATTGCAAATCGGTGGAGCAGACCAATGGGGAAATATCACAGCTGGATTAGACCTAATCCGAAAATTAGAAGGACCAGAAGCAGAAGCGTTCGGTTTAACGATCCCATTGATGCTGAAGGCTGACGGAACGAAATTCGGAAAAACTGCAGGCGGTGCCGTTTGGCTTGATCCGAAGAAAACTTCACCATTTGAGTTCTACCAATTCTGGTTGAATCAAGATGATCGCGATGTAGTGAAATACTTGAAATTCTTTACTTTCTTGTCTCAAGAAGAAATCGAAGACTTAGCGAAAAAAGTAGAGACAGAACCTGAGAAACGTGAAGCACAACGCCGTTTGGCAGAAGAAGTTACAAGATTTGTGCATAGTGAAGAAGACTTGAAAGAAGCGCAAAAAATAACGCAAGCATTGTTCTCTGGAAATATTAAAGAACTAAATGCGGAAGAAATCGCGCAAGGATTCGGTAAAATGCCGAACGTTGAAATTTCAAGCACACCTGAAAATATCGTGGAACTGCTTGTTTCCACAAAAATTGAACCATCTAAACGTCAAGCACGTGAAGATGTTTCAAACGGAGCTATAAGTATTAACGGTGACCGCGTTACCGATTTAAATTTTGTCATAAATCCATCCGATGAATTCGATGGTAAGTTTGTGGTTATTCGAAAAGGTAAGAAAAATTACTTTTTGGCCAAAGTAATTGATTAGAATTTAGTAAGTTTTTACCTTGAAAAAGGGAAATACTATTACAACATTCCAATTTTGAAACCCATCCTAAAATAGAACGCTGGTTGTCGTTAATACAATCTTTGCGAGGGAGTTTACATTTGTAAATTCCCTCGTTTTTTTTTAATTATTTTAAAAGTGTGAACAATTCGGATAATTGATACATATTAAAATATGATTAAAAATCAGGCCAAAACTTAGTTTACAGAATAGAAGAACAGGTGTAATGTAGGGCTCGACAAAATTTAAATATTTTTTTAGGAGGGTTTCACTATGAGTGAATCATTGTCGAAAGATCTAAACCTAAATGCCCTATTCATTGGGGACAAAGCTGAGAACGGCCAAATCTATAAAGCTTTGTTGAATGAATTGGTGGATGAACATTTAGGCTGGCGTCAAAACTACATGCCTCAAGACATGCCTATTATTACGCCAGAAGAAAAAAGCAGTGCTAGTTTTGAACACACTGTGAATAAAACAAAGGATGTTCTATCAGAAATTTCAGCGCGGATGCGTACCCATTCCGTTCCTTGGCATAATGCCGGACGTTACTGGGGTCATATGAACTCTGAAACATTGATGCCATCTTTACTAGCGTACAATTTTGCTATGCTATGGAATGGTAATAACGTTGCCTATGAATCTTCTCCTGCAACAAGCCAAATGGAAGAAGAAGTAGGAATGGAATTTGCAAAATTAATGAGCTATAAAGATGGCTGGGGCCACATCGTTGCTGATGGTTCTTTAGCAAACTTAGAAGGACTTTGGTATGCCCGCAACATCAAATCATTGCCGCTTGCAATGAAAGAAGTGACACCTGAACTAGTTGCTGGAAAAAGCGATTGGGAATTAATGAACTTGTCAACAGAAGAAATCATGAATCTGTTAGACAGCGTCCCAGAAAAAATCGACGAAATCAAAGCTCACTCAGCACGTAGCGGAAAACATTTAGAAAAATTAGGAAAATGGTTGGTTCCACAAACTAAACACTATTCATGGCTAAAAGCTGCCGACATCATCGGTATCGGTTTAGACCAAGTGATTCCAGTGCCAGTTGACCACAACTATCGCATGGACATCAACGAACTTGAAAAAATCGTTCGTGGTCTAGCAGCTGAAAAAACACCAATCCTAGGTGTAGTCGGTGTTGTAGGATCAACAGAAGAAGGAGCAATCGACGGTATCGATAAAATCGTTGCATTGCGTCGCGTATTAGAAAAAGACGGTATTTACTTCTACTTACACGTAGATGCTGCTTATGGCGGATACGGCCGTGCGATTTTCTTAGACGAAGACAACAACTTCATTCCATTTGAAGATTTAAAAGATGTTCATTACAAATACAATGTCTTTACAGAAAACAAAGATTATATCTTAGAAGAAGTACACAGTGCATATAAAGCAATCGAAGAAGCAGAATCTGTAACGATTGACCCACATAAAATGGGCTATGTTCCATATTCTGCCGGTGGTATCGTCATCAAAGATATCCGCATGAGAGACGTTATCTCTTACTTTGCGACATATGTATTTGAAAAAGGCGCAGATATCCCAGCATTACTTGGGGCTTATATCTTGGAAGGTTCAAAAGCAGGGGCAACAGCAGCCAGCGTTTGGGCAGCACACCATGTCTTACCTTTGAATGTCACAGGATATGGTAAATTAATGGGTGCATCAATCGAAGGTGCACATCGTTTCTACAACTTCTTGAATGACTTGTCATTTAAAGTAGGAGACAAAGAAATCGAAGTTCATCCATTAACTTATCCAGATTTCAATATGGTAGACTATGTATTCAAAGAAAAAGGCAACGATGACTTAGTTGCAATGAATAAATTGAACCATGACGTATATGATTATTCTTCATACGTGAAAGGAAGCATTTACGGTAATGAGTTCTTAACTTCACATACTGACTTTGCTATCCCAGACTATGGCAACAGCCCATTACAATTTGTGAACCAACTAGGATTCTCAGATGAAGAATGGAACCGTGCCGGAAAAGTAACTGTATTGCGTGCCAGCGTAATGACACCATACATGAACAAAGAAGAACACTTTGAAGAATATGCTGAAAAAATCAAAGCAGCTCTTCAAGAAAAATTGGAAAAAATCTACGCAGACCAATTATTGGCAAGCGAAGCAAAATAAGCAAGGTAATCATGTTAGAAAACAGCTTGAATACTAACTGTTTCTGACGCATGTTTGGATCTGAAGAGCAAGGGGAGACCTAAGCTCTTCGATCCCTTTGTTTTGAGGTTGTCTTTGAAGAAACCCTTCAAGCAATAGACTCAAAGAATCCCCTCAAATATTCGCTGAATTGTTTCGTTTATTGCTGAAACTACTTCAAAGACACCGTTATTTTATCCAAAAAATCAAGGAGAGTGTCAACGGTGAGTAAATCTGAAGTAAGTAAAATGGGTCTTGGGACCTTTATCGGTCTGACAATGGCACTGTGTGCAACGGTTCGGAGTATTCCTACGTTAGCCGCAGTCGGTTGGACATTGATTTTTTATTCAATTTTTGCAGTTTTGTTTTTTGCCGGTCCGATATCAATGGTTTCCGGTGAGCTTTCAACGATGCTTCCTCAAGAAGGCGGTCCTCAGTTATGGGTAAAAACAGCACTGGGCAGCAAATGGGGATTTGTCGTTGCATGGCTATTATGGGTGCAAATGTTCCCAGGTATGGTAATGGTCGCTTCTACTTTAGGACCATTGTTAGGAAACACATTTGGTAATGTAGAACTTGGCAATAATCACTGGTTCGTTTTAGGTTGTATTTTAGTTATCTACTGGATCATCACGATCTTGAACTTGAAATTCGATATGGCAAAAGTCGGCGGGAACATCGGTGTATGGCTAGGGGTATATATCCCAGTAGTCATCATGTTCGTTTTAGGTGTTTTGGCAGCCTTCAAAGTCGGACTAGTCTCAAACGGCTATCTAGGTGACTTTTCATGGTCAAAAGCTTTCCCTGACTTGGAACATATTGATTCATTGAAATACTTAGCTGGTATCACATTTATTTTTGTTGGGATCGAAATGAGTTCTGTTTACATGCCTCGTTTGAAAGACGCAACAAAAAATTATACAAACGGCGTATTTATCGCTTTGATCGGATTAGTTTTATTGAATGTCATCAATGCGATGCTTGTAGCAAATGTCGTACCAGATGGAAAAATGGAATTAGCAAATATCACGCAGCCTATCTTGATTGACTGTCAAATCCTAGGCTTACCAGAAGTGATCGGAAATATCTTCAGCTTCATGGTATTTATTGGTGTGCTTTTACAATTATCAGCTTGGGTTACTGGACCATCAAAAACAATCATCCAAGTAGCTCGTGAAGGATTCCTTCCACCAAAATTCGGATTCCATAAAGAAAACAAATACGGCGTATCTAGAAATGTCGTTCTAACACAATCAATCGTTATTTCATTATTTGCTTTGCTTTATGGTGTAATGGATGACGTAAGTGCTGTATTCTTGACACTTACAAATGCTACGACTGTTATTTATTGTATCGTGTACATTTTGATTGCTGTTTCATTGCTTAAAATGCGTAAGAAACATCCAGAATTCGAACGTCCTTACCGAATTGGTAAAAACGGAAACGGATTAGCTTGGGTAGTCAGCTGCATGCTGATCTTCTCTATCATCGTTGTCGTATTTGCTACATTAGGTACAGCGACATTGAGTGATGCATTATTAGTAGCAGCTATCACAGTGGTCATGTTCGTTATTCCATTGATCATCAATCACTTCAAGAAAGATTCTTGGGGGATTGAGGTAGAAAAAAGTTTAGAAGAAAAATAAAAAAATAAGTCTTTCAGCCGACGTTTTGTCGCTGATTTAGTAGGAGGTCCTGCCAAGTGAATAGTTTTTTCATGGCAGGGCCTTTTCATTTGAAATAGGAGATCGACGATGAATAAAAATATTTCTTTAAAAGAAAGTATCGCTGTATTGATCGTGTTGTTGGCACTCCTAGGAGTACTGATCATCGGATTCCAGCTCTCGCCACATATCCCGATCCTTGCAGCTTTCATGTGTTTGTTGTTTTATGGCAGATTTAAAAAGTTCACATGGGATGAGATCCATGACGGGATCATCAAAGGAATCACTCCAGGGATCATTCCAATCCTGATTTTTCTTTTGATTGGTGTCTTAGTTGCTTCATGGATTTTATCTGGAACCATCCCTACGATTATGGTTTATGGATTTAAACTTGTTTCTGTGCGTTTCTTTTTACCGACAGCATTTCTTGTTTGTGCAATTGTCGGAGTGACTGTCGGCAGTTCATTTACAACGATTTCGACGATTGGAATTGCTTTTTTGGGGATCGGTCATTTACTTGGATTCAATGATGCAATGACTACAGGCGCAGTCGTTTCCGGTGCCTTTTTAGGGAATAACTGCTCGCCTTTATCAGATACGACCAACTTGGCAGCGGGTATTGGAGGAGTTAATCTATTCGAACATATCGCTGGTATGCGTTATACGGATTTCCCAGCATTCGTCCTTTCGTTGATTTTTTATACGATATTAGGACATAACAGTCATTCAGCCGATCTAGCTAGTATCAATGAAATGATCCAAAACATGAAAGCGAGCTTTTGGATCTCTCCTTGGACATTGATTCCACTAGTTATTTTATTTGGGGGGGCAATCAAAAAAATTCCAGCTATCCCTACATTACTAGCGGGATCGACAGCTGCTCTCGTTCTTTCTTTTATCCATGAGAAAAGTTTGACGGTCGGAAAAGCAGCAGACATCTTGATGAATGGTTATGTCGCAAATACACCTGATCCAAAGCTAGATGAACTGCTTTCTCGAGGCGGGATCATGAGTATGTTAGGTTCTGCTAGTTTGATTTTACTTGCATTGGCATTAGGTGGGTTACTGATCAAATATCTGATCGTTGATACCATCGTTCAAGAATTAAAAGAAAAGATGGACCGACCTTCTCGTTTAGTCGGGTTTACTGCCTTGAGCTGTATCGGAATCAATCTGATCGTTGGAGAACAGTATCTGTCCATCATTCTTCCAGGAGAAACATTCAAGCGTTCTTTTGATGACGTTGGCTTATCAAAAACCTATTTGACACGAACACTAGCGGATTCAGGTGCGACCGTCAATTCTCTCGTACCGTGGGGAGTCAGCGGCACATTCATTATGGGAACGATGAAAGTTAGCGCGTTGCATTACTTGCCATTCGCCTTTTTCTCGATTCTTGCACCTGTCTTTACAATATTAGGCGGTTTTTTATTGAATCGTCGACGTGTAAAAAATTGAAGGAAGGAAAAAAGAGGCTGGGACAGAAGCGTTTAACTCCAAGAAATAAGAAGAAACTCAAGAAAATTGCTTTTTAAATTTTTGTGAATTTCAGCTTATTTCCGAAGGAGTTGCTTCTGCTTCCGCCGTTTATACGTGTTTAGAGCGTGAGACAAAAGTGTTCTTTACTTTTGTCCCACGCTCTTTTTTACAGATAAACAATGTGTTAGAAGTAGTATCTTCTTTTACATAAAAAGCTGACCATAGGATAAATGGTCAGCGTATTTAGTGAGTCAGCTATTTAGTATGGGTTTTCTAAAGGAACGACTGTCTCTCTTTTGATCAAGCGATGAGGGATGACCAAACGTACGCCACTGCTCAATTCTTCATGGATCAATTCGCGCAGCTTTTGCATAGCGACACGTCCTAATTCGGAGATATCGATATCGATACTTGTAAGGTAAGGGTGTGTTAATGTTGAGAAGATCGAGTTGTTGAAGCTAATGACGGAGAGTGTCTCTGGAATGACATAGCCGTACATTTGCGCCAACTGCATCGTGCGAAGGGCGAAGATATCGTCAATGACCACCAATGCTGTGGCTTCGTTTTCTTTCAACGTTTTCTCAAAGGACAGATAATCCTCCGGATGCTCTAGTACTACACTGGATAACGCAGGAAGACCAGCCATCATCATTGCTTTTTGATAACCGAAATATCGTTCGAAATACAAACTTTCATGAGTCGTGTTTGTCACAAACAGGATATTCTTATGTCCATTCTGGATCAAAAATTCTGTTGCTTGTTTACCTAGAAGCTGGTTATCATTATCTACATAAACGATTTCGTTCTCATGATGATAAGGCTGTCCGATCAAAGTGAAAGGGATGTGGTTTTGGTATAAATAATCAATGACAGGATCTTGACTATCTGAATACACTAGAATAAAACCATCTACTTGTTTTTGTAAATGCATACGCTGGACGTTCTCTAACAGCAATTCAAAATTTTTAGCAGTAGCGATTGCTGTAGTCATATCATAATTCCGCGCTTCTTCGTTGATTGCTTCCATGATCTCAAGATAAAATGGGTTACCGATCCGCTCTTTTGAATCAAGAGGGGGTAAGATTACGCCGATGGCACTGGAAATGCGTTTTCCTAGATTGCGGGCAGTCATGTTAGGAACATAACCTAGTTCATCCATAATTTTTCGGACTTTCTTCTTTGTTGTCTCGGAAATACTAGGATGATCGTTGATGACACGAGAGACGGTCGAGGTGGCAACACCGGCTTTTTTCGCCACATCTTTTACGGTAATAGCCATGATAAAAACACCTTTCTCTTGTTATTGTGCAGAGAACCGATAAATCGTCTGACTGATCCGTTCTTGACCAGGATGGAGGTTGATCGATCCAAATTTGGGGAAATGAACGATATCAGGGATTTCTTGCGGTTCGATTGCTAATCCGTAGTTTGAATGCATCTGTTTTCCATTGACAGAGAAATCAGCTTCGAATCCAGTCGTAGAAAATAATACCATACTTTTATTAGAAGTTGCTATAGTCATTTGGCGACCAGAATGCTTCTCGAATAATTGTAAGGAAGTTTTGGAAAGCCTAGGATGATGCAAAAGAAATACATCATCTAGTCCATCTGGATAACATGCAAGGATCTCTTGCAGTGTTGGGGATTTTCTAAAGTCGATTGGCAGTTTTTCTTTTTTTGTCCAATTTCCAGTAGGCAGTTTTTCTTGATCTAATTCAAGCACACCATCTAAAAAGACCGTTAACTGATGTTCATAGATGTCTCTTGTTCCATTTCCTGAAAGGTTGAAGTAGGCATGGTTGGTCGGATTGCAGATGGTTTCAACAAGGCTACTAGCAGAGGTTGTCATCTCTAATTCGTTTTTTGTTAAACGGTAAGTGATCGTAGCAGTGATTGGTCCTGGATAGGTAGAAAATTCATCTTTTAAGTAAAAGACCACACCTATTGATGATGGAGTTTTGAAAACTTCTACTTCCCAAAATTGGAAAGACCAGCCTTTCGTGCCACCGTGGATATGGTGTGATCCGCAGTTTTTCTCCAATCTATGCTCACCCCAAGAAGCATCCCGGATCCTTCCGGCTACAGGTCCGACAGTTGCTCCAAAAAAACTTTTGTCTGTTAGAACATCTTCGAAACGATCGTAAGACAATAAAACATTTTCTGATTTTCCTTCTTTGTCTGGTGCGAAGATTTGGTGCAGGCGGGCACCGTAATTGAGAAGAACGACTTCTAAGTAGTCGTTCTTCAATGTGATTTTCTTTATTTCAGTCTCTGGAACTGGTACGACGGAGATCTCTGGATTATCCATGGTCATGCCACTTTTCTTTCAAGTAATCGATCGTAAGAAAAGTCGTATCAGGGACAAGCGGGATCTCCTCTCCAAGGTCTTCAGCACGTCCCACGCCAATTGGTTGAGCGCCACTTGAGAGGATGGCTTGGATACCGGCTTGCGCGTCTTCGATCCCGATACATTCTTCTGCTTTTAGTCCGACAGCTTTTGCTGCAAGGAGGAAGATATCTGGCGCAGGTTTTCCGTTTGTTGCTTCTGCCGGGTCGGCAATAGCATCAAAGTAAGGTGTAAGACCCATTTTTTCAAGTAGGAATGGCCCGTTTTTACTTGCAGAAGCAAGAGCAATCTTGATTTTTTCTTCTTTTAAAGAATCCAGTAAAGGCACGACCCCGGGGAAGACATCTTTTGGTTCGATCGTCTGGATCATCTCTAAATAATAATCGTTTTTTCTTTTCGCTAATTCTGCAAATTCTTCCTTTGAAAAAGAGTGTTCTTTTCCGCCATAAGCTAAAAGCAAAGAGAGTGAGTCTTCTCGGCTGACGCCTTTTAGCTGTTCGTTGAATGTGTGGTCGATCGTAATGCCGATTTCCTGACCAAGCTTTCGCCAAGCACGATAATGGAATTCAGCAGTATCGGTAATGACACCGTCTAAATCAAACAATACCCCTTTAAACATTTGCTTCCTCCTTTCTTAGCGTTATTTCTAGACGATCCGCTAAAGAATAAGACTGTTCATAGACGTAAATTTCTAGAGGAGAACCTTCTAATAACTCGAAAGTAACTTGTTCATCTGTGACTGAGATGAACAATAAACGTCCGCGATAATTGATATGGAAAGAATAAGCTTTCCAAGTTTTTGGCAGAAATGGTGCGAATCTCAACTGATCATGGGCAGTTTTCATTTGAGCAAATCCTTGGACAATCGACAACCAGCTACCAGTCATGGAAGTGATGTGCAAGCCGTCTTCTGTGTCGTTATTGTAATTATCCAAATCCAAGCGAGCTGTTCGCTGGTACATTTCTACAGCTTTGCTTTCCATTCCTAATTCTGCTGCTAAAATCGAATGGATACTTGGCGAAAGGGAAGACTCATGGACAGTCATTGGTTCATAGAAATCAAAGTTTTTTTGCTTTTCTTCTTTTGTAAAAGTATCATTGAAGAAATAAATCCCCTGTAGTACATCTGCCTGCTTGATGAAGCAAGATCTAAGGATTTTGTCCCAAGACCAATGCTGATTCAGAGGAAGATCGCTTGTGGGAATATCGGATACAGGCATGAGATCTTTATCTAAGAATGTGTCATGCTGGACAAAGATTCCTAATTCTTCGTCAACTGGGAAGTACATGTTCTCTGCGATATCTTTCCATTTGGCTAGTTCTTCTTCGCTGATAGTGATAGCAGCTTCTTTTTGATAAGTTAAATAATTTTCTCGCGTGTAACGCAAGACCCAAGCTGCGATCGTATTTGTATACCAATTGTTATTGATATTGTTCTCATATTCGTTTGGGCCGGTCACACCGTGGATCATGTATTTATTTGCTCGTTTTGAAAAATGGACACGGTCTGCCCAGAAGCGTGCGATTTCTGCTAAAACTTCCAGTCCTTCATTTTTCAAATATTCCGTATCGCCGGTGTAATTCGTATAATTGTAGATTGCATAGGCAATCGCGCCATTTCGGTGAATCTCCTCGAATGTGATTTCCCACTCGTTATGGCATTCGACACCAGTGAAGGTGACCATAGGATAAAGCGCGCCTTTTAATCCTTGTTGCTGAGCGTTGTGGATTGCTTGCGGCAGTTGATTATGCCGATATTTCAGCAGATTCTTAGTTACTTCAGGTTTGGCTAAAGCAAGATAAAGAGGGACAGCATACGCTTCTGTATCCCAGTAAGTGGCTCCGCCGTATTTTTCTCCTGTGAATCCTTTGGGGCCGATATTCAATCGTTCATCTTCGCCGTAGTAAGTAGAGAATAGTTGGAACAAATTGAATCGAATACCTTGTTGTGCTTCTTCGTCTCCTTCGATGACCACATCGGCAAGCTTCCATCGTTCTGCCCAAGCCGCTGTTTGCTCTTCTTTTGCTTGGATATAATTGTTTGTCTGGTTCGTTAATTCTGAGACAGCTTTTTCTGCTTGCTGCGCTTCTGGAATATCTCTACTAGTAAGAACGATAATTTCTTTTTCCACTGACCATGTCTCACCTTGAGATAATTCTGCAGACAAGCAACCATGTAATGCTAAAGTATCTTCGTGATAGTCAGGGATGACTGATTTTCCATTAACGAAATGGCGCATTGCTGCAGTAACAGTAAATTGTTCAATCCCAAAGTTGTTTGGAATAGTTTTAGTCGTCAAATAGCCGATTTCTTCTATAGTTCCACGATCAATCTCATTCCAAAAATGTTCATCATAGTTGCTGTCTTCGTTTTGAACATTTCCATCCAATTTTGATACGAGTTTGACTGTTCCGCTACCTTCAAGCATTTCTATAGTTAAATAGATATAAGCTGATTCTTTTTTGACAATGCTCAGAAAACGTTCGAAGGAAATGCGTACTTTATTAGTAGAAGTAGTGATTGTGAATGTACGAGATAATACACCATTTTTCATATCTAATTCCCAGTAAAAGTCTTCTGGTTCCAAAGAAGCCAAGTCGATCAGCTGATCGTTGATCGAAATATCTATCGCGATAAAGTTCAAGGCGTTGATCACTTTTCCAAAGTATTCTGGATAACCATTTTTCCACCAGCCGACACGTGTCTTATCGGGATACCAGACACCCGCCAAATAAGTACCTTGATGGTGGTCCCCTGAGTAAGTTTCTTCAAAGTTCCCGCGCATCCCCATATAACCGTTTCCAATACTTGTTAAAGATTCTTGCAGTCGAAGATTTTTTTTATCTAATTGTGTCGTGCTGATTTTCCATGGATCAATAGCAAATAGTCGTTTGATCTGTTTCATTTTTCTCCTCCTAATGAGCTGTTTTATACGTTCATAATAAACGCAACCGATTGCACAAGTCAATAGACAAAAGAAAATATTTCATAGAAAAAAGCTTAAAAAAATAAATTTTTAGGAGAAAATTATAGAAGGGAACACACGTATTATAGGTTTTATAGAATGGTATAGACAGAAAAATAAAAAATAAAGCATTTACAAAAAAGAAAACGCACGCTATAATACGTTTAACGAAACCGATTGCGTAAAGGAGCTAAACGGAATGAAAAAGATATTTAGTTTTGAGTTTTGGCAAAAATTTGGAAAGGCTTTAATGGTTGTGGTAGCAGTTATGCCGGCAGCTGGGTTGATGATCAGTATAGGGAAATCAATTCCCTTGATCAATCCTGATTGGACGCCGCTTGTCACAACGGGCGGAGTAATTGAAAATATTGGTTGGGCAATTATTGGTAATCTTCATATTTTATTTGCTTTAGCAATAGGAGGAAGTTGGGCAAAAGAAAGAGCAGGCGGAGCATTTGCAGCTGGGATCTCATTTATTTTAATCAATCGGATCACTGGGGCTATCTTTGGTGTCACAAGTGACATGCTTGCGAATGAAGATGCATTTACCCACACTCTGTTCGGTACGAAGATCATGGTTAAAGGATTTTTTACAAGTGTATTGGAAGCACCAGCTTTGAATATGGGAGTATTCGTAGGGATCATCGCTGGATTTGTCGGGGCAATGGCTTATAATAAGTACTATAATTATAGAAAATTGCCGGATGCTTTGTCATTTTTCAATGGAAAGCGCTTTGTTCCGTTTGTTGTTATCTTATGGTCAACAATCGTGGCATTGATTCTTGCTGTGGTGTGGCCAAACGTACAGGCTGGAATCAATAATTTTGGTTTATGGATTGCAGAATCACAAGAAAGCGCACCGATTCTAGCACCGTTTTTATTTGGAACATTAGAACGTTTACTATTGCCATTTGGATTGCATCATATGCTGACGATTCCTATCAACTATACACAGCTTGGCGGATCGTATGAGATTTTATCAGGCGCACAGGCGGGAACACAAGTATTTGGGCAAGATCCGTTATGGTTGGCTTGGGCCACTGATTTAGTGAATCTTAAAGGTGCAGGGGATATGTCGCAATATGAGTTTGTGTTGCATAACTGGACGCCGGCTCGTTTCAAAGTAGGACAAATGATTGGTTCTTCAGGTATCTTGATGGGAATGGCTTTTGCGATGTATCGTAATGTCGATCCTGATAAGAAAGCAAGATATAAATCAATGTATTTTTCAGCAGCGTTGGCTGTCTTTCTAACAGGTGTAACAGAACCATTGGAGTTCATGTTTATGTTTGCTGCTGTGCCATTATATGTCATTTATTCAGTGATCCAAGGGGCTGCATTTGCGATGGCAGATATCTTGCCATTGCGGGTCCATTCATTTGGGAATATCGAATTGCTGACTCGGACACCGTTAGCTATCAAAGCGGGTCTAGGTGGAGATCTTATCAACTTCGTGTTGTGTGTGATCGCTTTTGGTGTTGTTACGTATTTCTTAGCAAATTTCTTGATCAAAAAATTCAACTTTGCTACACCGGGACGTAACGGAAATTACGACAATGACAGTGAAGAAACCGTTGTATCTAACAGCGGAACAGGAACAGCAGATCAGCAAGTGGTCCAGATCATTCATTTGCTGGGAGGAAAAGAAAATATCAAAGATGTCGATGCTTGTATGACTCGGTTACGCGTAAGTGTAAATGATCGAGAAAAAGTAGGGACTGAAGAAGCCTGGAAACGAGCAGGGGCGATGGGATTGATCGTCAAAGACAATGGAGTCCAAGCAGTTTATGGACCAAAAGCAGATGTCTTGAAATCAGATATCGAAGATCTGCTGCAATCAGGAGCAGAGATTCCAGAGCCAGAAATGGTTTCTACAGGAAATGGACAAGCAGGTAGTAAGCAATACTTAGGTATAGAACAAGAACTAGTTTCCGCAGCTTCTGGAGAAGTGATTCCTTTATCTGAAGTAAAAGATCCGGTATTCTCACAAAAAATGATGGGTGACGGCTTTGCTGTTATTCCAACATCAAGAGAAGTTGTTGCGCCGATCGCTGGAAAAGTGACAAGTATTTTCCCTAGCAAACATGCAATTGGGCTGGAAACGAAAGATGGTATCGAAGTTTTGATCCATATGGGAATCGATACAGTCCAAATGAATCAGCCAGCTTTTGAGATTGCTGTCAAAGAAGGCCAAGAAGTAGGAACAGGAACGAAATTAGCTGAGATGGATCTTGATGTGATCCAAAACGAAGAAAAAGATCCAACGATCATGATCGTATTTACAAACGATAAAGTAGAAGAAGTAGTGATCAAGCAATTAGGTACAGTGACAGCTGGTAAAGTGATCGGCTCCATTAAAATGTAAGGAGAGGTTGTGAAAACTGCGTTATGCATTGAGTAATAAGAGCGCTAGTCAGAAAATAGCTTTTCATATTTTCTAGGCTAGTGAGCTTATTACCGAGAAGCAGCAGTTTGAATACTGTTTAGTGGAGAGGTCGTGAAAAAGCTGCCCTGCACCAAGTGATAAAAACAGCCAAACAAAAAATAGCTCCTGGTCCATTGAGCTTATTACTGAGGAGTTAGCAGGAGAACACTATTTGCTGGAGAGGTTGTGACAAAAATTTTGTCACAACCCTTTTGTTTCGAAATGAAGACAAGGAGAAAACCAATGAAATTCATGACACTCAACACGCATAGCTGGCTTGAGCCAGAACCAGAGAAAAAATTGCAAGAATTAGCAGATAAGATCCTGTTAGAAGATTATGAAGTGATTGCTTTACAAGAAATCAACCAATTACTGGAATCTGAAGAAGTAGAACTTGCGAAGCTAATGAAGTTCTGTCCGGTAAAGAATCAAGTACCTATCCGTAAAGATAATTTTGCCTACCGTTTAGTTCAGCTTTTAAAGGAACACGGAAAAGAGTATTTTTGGAGTTGGGAAATGAGCCACATCGGTTATGATAAATATGAAGAAGGAAATGCACTGCTTACGAAAAAAACATTGGAAAGTCAGGTCCTTACCGTCTCCCAATCTCAAAAGAAAGAAGATTATCAGACACGCAAGATCTTGATTGGGAAAACAAAGATAGATGATCAGGACATTTTTGTCTCGAGCTGCCACTTTTCTTGGTGGACAGATAAAAAAAGTGGCTTTTATTTTGAGTGGAAAAACTTGGAAAACTACTTTTTGGAAACTCGCGTACCACTTTTTTTCCTAGGTGATTTCAATAATCCAGTAGACTCTCAAGGTTATTATACTGTAAGAGAAAGTTGCCTTCTTCTTCAAGATTCGTATGTTGTCGCGAATGAAAAAGGAAAAGCAGCTACTGTGGAAAAGAAAATCGATGGTTGGGAACAAAATACAGAAAAATTGCGTATAGATTTTATTTTCGTCCCTGAAGGAATGCAGGTTAAAAAATATCAACGGATTTTTGATGGGATCGATAGTCCAATCATCAGTGATCACTACGGGGTGGAAATCGAATTAGATGTGAACGAATAAAAAATATAACATATAACATAAAAAAACTGATTAAAATAAAACTCTCCAAACGATTATACCGTTTGGAGAGTTTTTTTGATCGGATGCATTTATCCCTTTTGCCTAAGCACGTAAATGCTTGTATCTATGATAAATAAATAAACATAGCAAGGTAAACCAACCAATCAAAGTAAGAGAAAGAATGAAATAGAAATAGATTGGCGTTTGATAATGAAGCGTGAGCTCGTTGATTCCTTTTTGCTGCTTCACGATTGGGGTCCCGATATCTGTTACTTCATAATCAGTCAATGTTTTTCCATTTTGCTGTAGCACAGTCCGATCGTAGACGATAACAGGGATATGAACAGTTTTGTCCCCAGTGTTTTTCCACTTGATTGTCAGAAGACCGCCTGGATGTGTTTTTATAAAAGTTGTTTCGTTTTCTAGTATTTCTTCGTTATACCGGTCGTATTTATTGTCTTTTGTCTCCTTATAGATTGGCAGATAGTCAGGTGTGGTTTTTTGGAAAACGAACAAGCTGGTAGACATATCTTTGCTGAAGAATGTTTTCCTTGCTTCTTCCGGCGTATCGAATAGATAAGTATGTCGACTGACAAATGTTTCATTTTCCCACTTTTCCAGATGCTGGTATAAGTTCTGGATCGTCTGTGCTGAAAAAATAAGAATGCCAAATATACTTAAAAGACGAAACCACTTTTGTTCAGACCACTGGTTCAGTGAAAGGGCAAGGTAAAGTAGAAGCAATAGCGTAAATGGCACGAAAAATCGAAATGGAAACTGGATCAAACTAATAAAAGGCACATTTTTTTCGATCAATGTCGTCCATGGAATCAAGCTAGTAGAAAGAAAAAAGAAAACAAGACTTGTGTACAACACGATTTTTTGGAATAAGGTGTTCTTTTGTTGAAAGAAAATAAAAAGCAAAAAACCTGATAATATCAATATAGGAAAGGCCTTAGGGTAATGGAGCCAATAACTGCCATCCAGATCTATCGCCTTTTGACTCATTTCTCTGTTAACAAAGGGAGGAAGAATCTTATTCTCACTGTAAACAATAGCTAATCCTGCCCAAATATTTGCTGTCAGAACAAAATAAAGCAAGACCGACTTAATCAGTTGAAGCAGTGCTTTTCCTTTTTCAGTCTGGTTAAAAAAGTAATAAAGATAAAAAGGGATATACATCAAAGCTAACATGATCGAAGACAGTAAATGGATCTGTGTCATAAGTCCCACTGAGACAGCGACTTTGATAACAGGGAACTTTTTATGAAGGACGAAATCAGCAATAGGGATCATACATAAAGGATAAAAACAAGTCCCCCAGCTAGTGAATCCTTGGTTGATAGACCAGTATTGAATAGAATACGTACTCATGAATAAAACGGCTACTGGTACACTTACCCAATTTCGAACATTGACATATCTCAGTAAAATCAGCATAGAAAATCCTGAAATAAGATAAAGAATGAAATTTGAAAGAATCTGATAATGAAACCAGCTACCTGCAAGCAACACGATCAATCCTTGTAAATAAGCGAAAAATGGGCCGTAAACGGCATTCACGATCCTGCCACTTTGCTGGAATCCATAAAGGGAAGGAAAATAATGGAAATCCCCATATTTAATTTGTTGCGCGGCATCATAGAACCGATTGTAATGGAATGGGGCATCAGCACCCAAAATTAGTTTATGTGTGAATAAATGCGGCATGAGAAATGCCAAAGCAATGAAAAAAATTGCTAAAAATGGGCCATATTTTTTCAATTGTCGAACTCCTTTGCAAACTTTAGATAAATTCATCATATATCCTATGCGAGAGGTAGGCAAGAAATTAGAAAATTCATGAAAATATTTATGAATTTTACAAGAAAAACATAAGTGAAAGTTCTAAGGAGAGAGGATGCGACATAAGTTTTGTTGCATCTCCTTGTTTTGAAACAGAATTTTTCTTAATACTCGAAACAAAGTAGCTTTTTCATGACCTCTCGGTAAACGGTGTTCAATCAGCTGCTTCTCGGTAATAAGCTCACTAGCCTAGAAAATATGAGAAGCTATTTTCTGACTAGCGCTCTTATTACTCAAAGCATAACGCAGTTTTCACAACCTCTTCCTTAAACGGTGTTCAAAAGCTTGCATCTGCGGTAATAAGCCCAACCCAACAAAAAATATGAGTAGCTATTTTTTGGGGCTGTACTTATTACTTGATGCAGGACAGCTTTTTCACAACCTCATCGGCTTTCATTTTCTATTTTTTTCCTGAACCCATATAATAAAAGAAAGAACAAAAAAACTTGCAAGGGAGGACACATGTGAAGCAGAGTAAGCAAAAACAGTCTCGTCGACTTTTGTTTCGTTTGTTTTTATTAATATGTATCGTCGTAGGGTTACTGATCGCTTTATATCCATTTTATGTGGATTCTTTAAATAGTTTTATTGATCAAAAACGTATCGAACAAGTACAAAAACGGACCGCAGCTGAAATTGAAGTGCAGCGAAAGAAAATGGAGGAGAAAAACCAACGATTAACTGACCAAGGATTCAATCCTGGTACTGATCCTTTCAATGAAAAGAACAGAAATGAAAGTACAACATCCAGCCAATTAGAGGAATGGCTGATCGGAAGTATCAATATACCTAAGATCCAATTAAATATTTCACTTTATGATCGGCTCAATGGTAGGATCCTTGAAAATGGAGCAGGCGTCTTGCAAGGAACCTCTTTCCCGCTTGGTGGAAATTCGACGCATTCAGTGATCTCTGCTCACAGCGGTTTACCTAATCGACGGTTATTTACCGAATTAGATCGTTTAGAAAACGGAGACACGTTTATTTTGACTGTTTTGGGGGAGAAATTGGCTTATCAAGTTAAAAATATACAAGTGGTACTGCCAGATGACACGTCTGTTCTAACGATTTCAGAAGGAGAAGACTTAGTTACCTTGCTTACATGTACGCCGTATATGATCAACACGCATCGTTTGCTAGTGACAGGACATCGGATTCCTTATAACGAATCGGTAAAAAAAGAAGAAGGAAAAGGAAATCAGGAAAGAACCATGCGGCAATGGTTTATTCTTGCAGGAACGATAATAGCTGTAGTCATACTGTTAGTGTTTATCGGACGACTAATCTATCAGTATAGATTAAGTAAAAAAGTGCTTGATTTTTCATTTATTATTAGTGATTCGTCAGGGAAACCGGTAAATGGTAGTTCATTCATTTTGAAACATAAGAAAAAAACACTTACTAGAAATGGTGTGCCGTTTTCAGTACAAAGCGACCATCATGGGAAAGTCAAGCTGGATCAATTGCCTGGTGGAACTTATCGAATCGTTTCAGCTGATGATCCTAAAGTTGCTGTTTCTTTTGGTATTAGAAAAGTAAAACAAGAGAAAATATACTTTTTTGAGGGGCGAAAACTTGTAAAAGAGCTTCAAAAAAATGGTTTTTATTTTAAAATCAATGAATAAGTAAGGAGAGAAAAAATGATCCGCACAACAACAAAATTGTCTGCCAAAGAACTGGAATCTGTTCTATCGATTTGGCTGCATGCTAACTTGGATTCTCATGAATTCATTCCATCAACTTATTGGGAGAATCAAGTAGAATCTGTTAGGAAAGCTTTACCAGATGCAGTGATTTACTTAGCAGAAATAGATCAAGAAATTATTGGTTTTGCTGGGGTGATTGATCAGTTTATCGCAGGAATCTTTGTGAAAAGGGAATACCGGCAACAAAGAATCGGTACGCAACTAATGAAAAAAATAAAAGAAACCAATAAAACACTGACTTTGACAGTCTATCAAAAAAATCAATCAGCTATTCATTTCTATCTTTCACAAGGTTTTACAATTCAAACACAGCAAAAAGATGAAGCAGTAAATGAGGAGGAACTTGTGATGAAATGGAATCAAAACGCTGATTTTTGATGAACAGAATAACGAAATAATGCTCCCAGCCTAATTTTTTGCTGGGAGCATTATTTCATTTTGAAGTCACTAATTTAACTGTGTGAATATGCAGTTGTTACAATCTTTGATAAACAGTGTTCAAAAGCTTGCATCTGCGGTAATAAGCCCAACCAAACAAAAAATATGAGGAGCTATTTTTATTTGGCTGTTCTTATTACTTGATGCAGAACAGCTTTTTCACAACCTCTCCACTAAACGGTGTTCAATCAGCTGACCCCTCGGTATTAGCTCAACAAACGGTAAAACATGAGGAACTATTTTTCCATTTGTTTCTCTAATACTCAGGTCAAAACGCTGATTTCACAACCTCTTGATAAACGGTGTTCAAACGGCTGCTTCTCGGTAATAAGCCCACTAGCCTAGAAAATATGAAAAGCTATTTTCTAACTAGCGTTCTTATTACTCAAAGCATAACGCTGATTTCACAACCTCTTGATAAACGGTGTTCAATCAGCTGACCCTCGGTATTAGCTCAAAAAACGGCAAAACATGAGGAACTATTTTTCCGTTTCTTTCTCTAATACTCAGGTCAGAACGCTGATTTCACAACCTCTCTTTCACAACCTTATTTTACTCGTTTATAATTTTCATCGAAGTATTTTCCGCTACGGATATCATCTGGCATTCCATCGTATGGTTCTTCGCTAATAACATCTTCATTGTCTATACCTGCATCACCCATATAAGTGATCGTAGCAAATTCAGGAACAAGTAATTTTGGATAAGTTTCATATTTTTCACGAGCTGCTTCCATTTCTGCGATATGTTCGTTTTGGAAAGTAACAGTGATTTCTGGATGTTCTTCAACCCATTTAGGGAAAAAGATCATTCCGTGAAGTTTCTTTTCATTTGGCATAAAGTCCAATGCCACGTCTGTCCCTGTTGGCTCTGTCCAAGTGATTTTGAATACGCCCTCCGTCAATTTAACGATATCAGCTTCTTGGTCTTTTACCCAACGGCCTTTGACCATTCCGCCATGGATACGGTAATCAACAGTATGGTCATTTTTGGCATACCATTCATGTTCCCAACCATTGTCATACGTATAGATAAAGTGAGTTCCAATAAAATCTTCCAATTCTTTAAATTCTTTCATGTTTAAGCATCTCCTTGTAAATTAAAACATGTAATAAACTACATGTTTTCGATTACTCATTTATGATAGAATGGATTTAAAGATTTGTCAAGGAGGGAAAACTGATGGCAAGAAAAAATACACTTCGATATATTTTGTTAGGGTTATTAAGTAAGAAGAAGATGACAGGATATGAATTGAATCAATCGTTCAAAAATGAAATAGGAGAATTTTGGCAAGCAAAACATAGTCAGATTTATCCTGAACTTGCAAAAATGGAAGAGCAAGGAATCATTCAGCATCAAGTAGAGATCACAGGTGAAAAATTGGAAAAGAAAGTTTATGAATTAACAGAAGAAGGGAAGGAACAATTGGCAGAGTGGATTCATACACCCACCAATGAACTACCGGTTAATCGAGACGAATTTGTTCTGAAATTGTATTTCGTCAAAGACGTGAATGATCCGGCATTAGTAGAAATTATTCAGCAGCAGCGTGACCTTCATGAAGAAAAACGACTTCATCTATTAGAGCGAAAAAAAACGATCTTTCCTACTGAAAAAGAAAAACATGAAAATTACGGACACTACCTGATTTTAGCGCATGCGATCAATCGGGAAACAGAATATGCAAATTGGCTAACAGATGTATTAGAAGAAAGTAACCGAAAAAAATAAAAAAATATCCGAACAGTGATGGAGAATTCCTTTCTATATGAAAGAAACGCAGATCACCGTTCGGATATTCTTATGTTCAAACAGGCCTTTTTTCAAGTATTTATGTAGCATCTACTTATTAAAAAGCTTGGTACTTAGGAGATTAGTGGCGTTTAGAGTTCTTTTAACAACTGTTCGTAGTCAGCTTTTTCATCGACAGGAAGGAGCTTGTAAGTTAATTCGTCTGTCTCGTTGTCATGAATGATGTACATCTTAGCATTCTCTTCTTTGAAGTTACCGATTTGTAAAATCGTATAGCGTTCGTCGATCAATTCGATATCTTTGATTGCTTTTGAAAAAACTTTACGGACATGGTGCATTTTCTTTTGGCGGATTTCTGCCTTTTCTGCAGCTTTTGACAAAGTAAATCCGTCATCTAAATATTTTTTGATCAGTTCTACTTTTATGACTGTAGGTAAACGATATTTTCTAGGACAATTCGCATCAGCTTCGATCGAACGAATGAATCCCTTTTGTTCCCAATACCTTAATTGACGTGGAGACACACCTACGATATCACTTAATTCACTGATGCCAACAACCAATTGATCATTTTCCAACAAACGTTTAAGGGAAGCCCCAACCATTTTTGTCACTCCTTTTGTCCTCTTGCTTCCCTTAATTATATCCGTATTAACTTATGTGTCAAGTAGGTTGACAAATAGCGAATTTAGGACTAAAGTATTCTAGTAGTTTCAGAAAAAATTCAGAAAGAAGGAGAAATATGAGTAACAACCAACCCGTAGATATTTACGGAAAACCATATAATCGGACACTTTTAGTTGTTGTCTTATTAATTGGTACATTTTGTACCGTTTTGAATCAGACCTTATTGACGACAGCTTTTCCTACATTGATGAAAGCTTTCGATATTTCAGCGTCTGATGTGCAATGGTTAACGACTGGTTTCTTGCTAGTCAACGGGATCATGATCCCAATAACAGCATGGCTGATCAATAAATTCAGTTCAAGAAATTTATATCTTTCTGCCATGACGATCTTTTTGATCGGAACAATTACTTGCTTTACAGCACCTAATTTTAGTACATTACTAATCGGTCGCTTGATCCAAGCTTGCGGTGTGGGAGTATCGATGCCATTATTGCAAAATATCATGCTATCTATTTTCCCGCCAGAAAAAAGAGGATCAGCAATGGGGATGTCAGGGATCGTTATTGGACTTGCTCCTGCTTTAGGCCCTACATTATCTGGTTATATCATTGATAACTACCATTGGCGTGACTTGTTTGGTATGGTACTGCCAATCGTTGTTCTTGTCTTGGTTTTAGCATTCTTCCTAATGAAAAGTGTTATTCCATTGTCAAATCCTAGCATTGATATTTTATCCGCTATTTTATCAACGATTGGATTCGGTAGTTTACTTTACGGATTTTCTAGTGTAGGAGATGACGGCTGGGGAAGCTTGAAAGTAATTGGTTTCTTAGTTGTTGGTGTGATTTTCATCGCCTTGTTCTCATGGCGTCAATTACATTTGGAACATCCATTCTTGGAACTTCGCGTATTCAAATCATCTACATTCACGATTGCCGCTGTTTTAGCTGGTGTAACAAATATGGCGATGGTAGGGGCAGAAATGGTCGTACCATTGTATATTCAAAATATTCGTGGAGAATCAGCATTCCATTCTGGCTTGATGTTGTTGCCGGGTGCATTGATCATGGGGGCTATGATGCCTGTTACGGGTGCGATTTTCGATAAATATGGCGCGAAACGTTTAGCCATCACAGGGATGTTCATTTTGACAGCGGCAACTGCACCATTTGCTTTCTTGACAAAAACGACTCCAGTTTTATATATCGTGATCCTTTATGCGATCCGTATGTTTGGGATCTCCATGGTCATGATGCCGGTAACGACTTCTGGTATGAATGCATTGCCAAATAACTTGATCAGTCACGGGACAGCGGTAAATAATACATTCCGTCAAATCGCAAGCTCGATTGGTACAGCTATTTTGATCAGTGTGTTGACGAATGTGACAAAAGCAAATATCCCAAGCAAATCTGTATTGGATAATACACCATTAGCTTATAAAGATCAGGCAATCAATGCCACACTGTCAGGTTACCATGCCGCGTTTATCGTAGCGATCATCTTTGGGATCCTTGGCTTTATTATTGCCTTTTTATTGAAGAAAAAAGAACCTGTTCTAACGAAAGCGGGGGATAATGCATGATTATTGGAGTTTTGATTGTCAGCTTGCTTGCTTTTGCTTTAACGAACGTGTTCGCTAAAAAAACATGGCAAACCTTTTTATCTTTGATTTTCGGACTAATCTTCGTCGCTTCACTAAGTTTGATCGTCGCTAATTTGTCCAATCACTTTGGAATGGAAAAAGTAACGGAAACAAAAACAGAAAAAATTGTTTCCAGTGCTGATTCCCAAGGAGCAGATATGCTTTTGTATAAAGCTTTAGGGAATGGAAAAGAAAAAGTGTATCTTTACCGAACAAATGAAAAACAAGAAAAACCAAAAGCAACTGGTACGGATAACGAAACAAATAAAGTAGAAAAGACAGACGGCGATGCTGAAAAAGTGACGAAAACTACTTATTGGGAATACAAAAACGACATGTATAAATTCTGGTTCAATATTGCTGATAACAATCACGAATATGACAGCCGAGTGAATACATTCAAAATCCCAGAGACATGGGTAGAATTAAGTACGGACCAAGCAGCCAAGTTAGCTGAATTAGTGAAGAAACAGCAAAGTACGATGGAAAGTGAAGCAAAAGCTTATGTTCAAGACGGTATGGTAAAAGCAATGACTGAAAATCCAAAAATGAGCAAAGCAGAGCAAGAACAACGTACGAAAGCCTTAGCTGCTGAATTCCAACAACAAGCATTCGCAAAATTAGTGAAAGAAGCAAAAGGCGAATAATATTTTGAACACCATGTAGGAGGTTGTGAAAAAGCTGCTCTGCATCAAGCAGTAAGAACAATCAGATAAAAATAGCACTCCATATTTTTCATCTGATTGGGCTTAGTGCCGTAGATGCAAGCTTTTGAACACCGTTTAAGGAAGAGGTTGTGAGCCTGCCGTTTAACTCTGAGTCACAAGGAGCAATTTCAAAAAACAGCTTCTCATGTTTGTTGACTATTGTGACTTGTGACCGAGGAGTTGGCAGGAGAACACCGTTTATTCGAAAAAAGGAACTGCGACAAGACTTTTGTCACAGTTCCTTCTTTTTTTTGCTATGCTATACTAGATGTAAAAAATAGGAGAAATAAAATGAGGGAAATTTATTCTTTTGAATCAAAAATCTATGCTTCCGAAGTCGGCAAGGGCGGGGCATATATTATTTTTCCGTATGATATAAGAAAAGAATTCGGTGCTGGAAGAGTTAAAGTCCAAGCAACTTTTGACAATGTGCCGTATGAAGGCAGTATCGTGAATATGGGCGTGAAAGATCCAGATGGTTCAGTCTGCTACATCCTTGGACTACGAAAAGATATTCGTAAAAACATCGGAAAAGAAATCGGTGATATTGTAGCAGTTACAGTGAAGCAAAAATAAAAGAGGTTGTGACAAAAGACGTGTCACAACCTCTTGATAAACGGTGTTCAAAAGCCAGTTTCTCGGTAGTAAGTCAAATTTATGCAAAAATGTGGAAACCCATGTTTACAAAATTTTTCTTACTACTCGAAACGAAGCGGCTTTATCACAACCTCTTGATAAACGGCGTTCAATCAGCTGTCCCTCGGTATTAGCTCAAAAACGGCAAAATATGAGAAGCTATTTTTCCATTTTTTTCTCTCATACTCAGGTCATAACGCTGATTTCACAACCTCTTCTTTCATAATGGTTTTTCACCATCTTTATAATAAACTGGTTCTTTGATATGGAAATCTATTTTTTCCAACCAATCTAAAATCTTGTAACCTAACTCTTCTGACATCGGAAAAGAGGCGTTGATTTGTGCATTGGAGATATGGTCAACATGGATACCGGAAGTGATCGTACAACTTCCCGGAACGGCAGTTTTGATGATCACAGCTATTTTTTCGGCTAAGACATCGTCTTTATGGAACCGACCATCGTGGCTAGGGAAACGTACAGTTTGCATCTCTGTATCACGAGAAAATGTAGTGACTGTTCCGATATGTGGTGTATCTCCGCCTGTTAAAGTGATCAATAAGTCTTTACCGATTACTTTAACAGCAGCTTGGATCGTGAAACCTAGTTTGGTTACTTCAACTATCGTTTCTTTTTCCATATTAATCACCCTGCCAACGTTTTGAATGCTCATTTACAATTCCAAATTGATCCAAAAGTTTCATTGTATGGTGATTAACAAGATCTTGGATCGTTTGAGGCTGATTATAAAAAGCAGGAATTGGTGGTATGATTTGCACACCTAGTCGTGCTAATTTAGTCAAGTTTTCCAAGTGAATGGCATTTAATGGCGTTTCACGAGGAACAATGACTAACTTTCGTTGCTCCTTCATTGTTACATCAGCAGCACGTGCAATCAGGTTGTCGCCTAAACCAACAGAGATACCTGCGACTGTTTTCATACTTGCCGGTACGATGATCATTCCATCGGTCAAAAATGATCCGCTGGCGACAGCAGCACCTAAATCTTTGTTTGAATAATGGTAATCAAACAGGCTTTCGAATTCAGTTAGTGATAAGTCGGATTCCAGCTTTAAGTTCTGTTTTGCCCATGGACTGATGATTCCGTGTGTTTCTATCATCGGATATTCTTTTAGTTTCTTCACTAGGTTGATGGCATAAATGGTGCCTGAAGCGCCACTTACACCAATCACGATTTTTTTCTTCCGTTGTGCCAATTGTTCCATTTTCCGCACTCCTTTTTATGATGTCAAAACAGTTGCAGATCATTCATTATTTCAAATATTTTTCCCAATCTTCTACTTCTTGGAATTTTGCACGTACAAAATGTTCTTTCATATCGAAAGGAACTGTACCGTCAAAGATAGTTTTTGCACTCATCCCACGGAAACGAATAGAGCCAGGATTATATTCTGGTAATTCTGATGGGTCCAATGGATGGTTCCTCATTCCTGGGATCACGATGATATCTTTATCTCCTTGGAAACGAGTGTTGAAAGTCCAAACTACATCGTTCATGTCGAAAATATCAACATCTTCATCGACTAAAATGACTGTCTTCAATTCTTTGAAGGCTGATAAAGCAAGAATAGCTGCTTGACGCTGAATACCTTCATCCGCTTCGTTTTCTTTACGGATTTGCATGATGGTCATCAATTTACCACCACCTGCAGGAGGATTGTAGACATTTACTACTTTTCCTGGAATAGCTTTATCGACCAAGGCAAGAATACTTGCTTCTGTAGGAATACCGGCCATAGATACGTGTTCTTCACTGGGACCAATCGTTGTTTGCATGATTGGATTGTCTTTTCGGTGAGTAACTGCTTTGACTTTCACTACTTGTACAGCTGGATTAGCATCCCCAGTATAGCCAGGAAATTCTGGCATTGCTTTTCCTGAGTTCGTGTTGATATCTTCTTGCATTGTTTCATTTGGCATGATTTCTGCTTCAATGATGAATTCAGCACGAGCAATACCCACTTCATCGACTGCTATACCATCAACGATTTGAATAGGTTCGTTACGCAAAGCTCCTGCACACCATAGTTCATTGTAGCCAAGTGGAGTGGTAGGTGGTTCGAAAGTCGTGCCAATGGCAATTGCTGGATCTAAACCAATATTGATAGTGATAGGCATTGGTTTATTCAAGACTTCGAATTGTTTTTGGAAGTGACCAATGTGGCGTCCGCCAGGCATGATGTACATACCGATCGTATCTTTATCTTCTAGAACCATACGATGGATCGTTACATCGCTCATTGTTTTTTCTGGATCTGATCCTAAGACTACACCCATTGTGATGTATGGACCAGCATCTTCAGGAGTATTTGTAGGTGCAGGCAAAATGTTGCGAATATCGAAGTCTGCATCGGTAGCTAGATGAACGACTTCTTGTGCTGGAGCGTCTGCTTTGTCTACTTTCACAGGTTTGATTGGATTTTCTACAGCGTCTTTCAAGAAACGACCAAGTGTTCGATAATCATGGTGCAAAATTTCACCTACACGTTTACGACTAGCCATTGTTCCGATGTTCACACGTGTGCCGGGGAAACCTTTGATATTGTTGAAAGTCATAGCTGGTCCTTCTTGAGTCGGACGTTTTACTGTACCGCCAGCACCGATATAACGGTAAACACCAGATAATTCTGCTTCAGGATCGATTTCAATATCTGTTTCGTGATATTGACCTGGAAGTGTTTTTAGTTCTTCGATGACTTTTCTTAAATCATACGGTTGATCTGTCATGAGAGATTCCTCCTTAGTTGTCTTTACCTATCTATAGTAAAAGGTGAAAAAGAGGAAAACAATTCAACTTGTTCGGTAAAGTATTCTACAACGGAATGGATGCGTTTTTTGATAATAGAATAAACTATGATATACTTATCACTAAAAGAAAGCGCATACTTAGTGTTGGAGGAAGGAAAGTGAAAAAAATGGAGGAGTCATTTTCTAAAGCAGTAAAAGTGGAAAATATAGCGAATATTTTGAAAGTTACATTTGAAAACGGAGAAGTAAAATACGTGAAATCTCATTGGACAGAAGAGATAACCGATGCCTTGCAATTTGGAAAAAAAGGAAGAGGAAAAAGAAAAAATCTTCTCGCACTTTCTCGTAATATGTGGATTGGGACTGAAGTAACGATTGAAGCAGATGGAACAGTATTCATAAATGGAAAAGACAGGTATACGCCAGAAGAGTTGTGGTACAAAGGAAAGAAAAGTATACCAGAATTATAAAAAATAATTAAAAAAAACAGCGCGAAACAAGGAACATATTACTTCCTCGTTTCTTGCTGTTTTCTACTATTTCAGCGCTCTTATGACTCAAATCTAAATGTGGTTGTCACAACCTTATTCTGCACGCAAAGCGATAGCGGCGTCTTTTTTCGCTGCCATTCGTGCAGGAAGATGACCGCCAAGCATCGTCAATATAGTAGAGACGATCACTAGAATAATCGCATGGACAGGATTTAGTTGAGCAACATTTTTTAGATCCGTCATGTTGTATAAGATGCTATTGATAGGGAACGTAGCTAGCCATGCAATAAACACACCTAATATCCCAGAAGAAATACCTAAAATACACGTTTCTGCGTCAAATACGCGAGTGATGTCTTTTTTACGTGCACCTAAAGCTTTTAGTACACCGATTTCTTTTGTCCGTTCAATCACAGATGTATAAGTAATGATACTGATCATGATCATACTTGTTACTAAAGAGATCCCTGCAAAAGCAATAAGGACATAAGTGATAGCATCCATCAATCCGCCAGTCAGTTCAGTCATCGTTCCAGCTAAATCAGTATAAATGATTTTATCTTCATCTGATTTGCCTTTATTGTAATCATCTAGATAATCCAAGATCTTTTCTTTGTCTTCAAAATTGTTCGGATAAATCATGATACTTGAAGGCAAGCTGTCTCCACCTAAATAACTAAGCAATGTTTGTTTGGCATTTTCGTCAACTTTTTCAGTAGTTAAGACATTTACATCACTGTCTCTTTGAGCTTTGACGATTTCTGATTCTTTGTTTTCGTTGACGATTTGAGTCGTTAATTGATCGCTATAAGCGATTCCTGGAGATAAGAGATTCATTGTAGAAGAAGATTTCACGCGTAGGATCCCCGAGATCTTCAATTCATCAGAAGCATTCTGATACATCGCATCATAATCTGTATTAGGGATAAAATTCCCAGTTGGAAGTTTTGTATAGTAAGTATTGTTGTTTACTAATTTGAATGTTGTACCAACGATATCATCAAAATCAAGTTTTTCGTCTTCTTTCACATCAAATCCAAGATTCTTCAATGCGTTGATATTAGTATTATTATTGCCGTCTACGATCAGCACGACATCTGTTGCTGAGGCTGGATAACTTCCGGCAAGTAAAGAATAATTGTCTTTTAAAAAGTTTTCTTTGCTAGTGTCAAGCTGTGTAGGGAAACTTGACACTCCCACACCTGTCATTGCTGACATCGTACTAGATAAAGAAAGAGATTCCGTATCAGGATTTTGATTCGAGAAGCTGACAGGCTGTACTTTGCCATTTACATCACGTAAAAGATTGATTCCTGTAGTACGGGTAAATCCGATATTATTACTTAAGTTAGGATCGATGTCTGTTACGTAATCGACGTATGTTTGATCAATCTTATTCGTGTGCTGTGCTTTATCTTCTTCGCTGACTTTTGCAGTAATCGTTTTGCTGTCTGGATAATCCGCTTTGCTTGCACCCAATCCGGCATCGTCACGAGTCTGGTTAGTCGTTACCTTAGAAATAGTAATCGGAAATTTCGCCATCGTTTCAGCTTGCGTGTTATCGATTTGTTTTTGAAATCCAGAAGAAAGGGACAGAACGATCGCGATTCCGATGATCCCAATACTGGAAGCAAAGGAGGTCAAGAAAGTACGTCCTTTTTTTGTTCGGATATTGTTGAAGGAAAGCTTCAACGCTGTCCAAAAACTCATCTTTGTTCTGCGTAAGTTAAATTGATCATCTTTTGGTCGTTCGATGTGAGGATGGGAATCTGTTAAGATCTTACCATCAGAAAATTCAATGATCCGATCTGCGTATTGATGGGCCAATTCAGGATTATGTGTGACCATGATCACTAATTTTTCTTTCGATAACTCTTGGATCAATTCCATGATCTGGATACTTGTTTCTGTATCTAACGCTCCGGTTGGTTCATCGCACAAAAGGATATCTGGGTCATTGGCTAGTGCTCGAGCGATGGCCACTCGCTGCATTTGTCCACCAGATAACTGATTTGGCTTTTTATGCATATGATCTGTCAAGCCGACCCGGTGCAATGCATCTTCTGCCCGTTTTCGTTTTTCGTCTTTAGAAACACCACTTAATGTCATCCCAAGTTCAACGTTTTCAATAATGCCTAGATGACCAATCAAGTTGTAACTTTGAAAAATGAAACCGATAGAGTTGTTTCGGTAGGCATCCCAGTCACTGTCCTTAAAGTCTTTAGTAGACTTTCCGTTGATTACCATATCACCGGAATCATAATTATCTAGTCCACCAATCACATTCAGCATAGTCGTTTTACCAGAACCACTAGGACCTAAAATTGCTACGAATTCTTTTTGTCTGAAAGCGACAGACACACCATCCAATGCTTTGGTGGTGGTTTCGCCGACTTTATAATATTTTTTTATATCTTTTAATTGAAGCATAATCACCCTTCTCCCGTATTGAAATATTCGGTATACTAATAAGTATATCAGAACAATGATCGTAGTATACGAAATAAATGTTAACTGAAGATGAACTACAAGAAAAAATCTAGAAATTTTTCAAAAAACAGAGGGAGATCAATGAATCGTATTTTAGTAGTAGAAGATGATCCGCAATTACAGTTGCTTTACCGTTCTGTGTTGGAACGAGCGGGCTTTTCAGTCATCACCGCACTGAATGGAGAGGATGCGCTGAAAAAACTAGAAGCGACACATATAGAATTGATCATTACAGATGTCATGATGCCTGAAATGGATGGCTATGACTTGGTAGGATCATTACGTAACGCCAGATTCGACATGCCAGTTCTGATGATTACAGCAAAGGCTGATTTCGAGGACAAGAAACGTGGGTTCAAATTAGGTGCAGATGATTATATGACAAAACCCATCGATGTCAATGAAATGATCCTGCGTGTGGAAGCATTGCTTCGACGTTCAAAAATCAATTACAGCAGTATCTTGACGATTGGGCAAACAAAATTAGAGCTGGATACTTATACTGTGGTACAAAATCAGCATTCTTTTATTCTGCCTCAAAAAGAATTTCTGCTTCTGTATAAATTACTGTCTTATCCAAACAAGATTTTCACTCGCCAGCAGTTGATGGACGATATTTGGGGATTAGACACGAATACAGAAGAACGAACGATCGATGTACATATCAAACGTTTAAGGACCCGTTTTGAAAAGACAGAAGATTTTCAAATCATCACAGTACGGGGACTAGGCTATAAGGCGGTTATTTAAAGATGAAAAAGAAGCTATTTTCACAATTATGGATCTATTTTGCTAGTATCGTATTTATTTCGATCTTAGTAACACTGCTGTGTTTTCTTGGTTTTATTTTCTTATTGTCTCGACATTCTATCTCGCCTGCTGAATCGGCTGGAAAACCAACGTTATACCCGTTATTCGTCTTTGCGGGGTTCAGTATGGTCGTGGGTACAGGAATATCGATTTTTGTTGGGCGGCGTATCCTGCATCCAATCAGTGCGCTAGGGACAAATATGAGTCTGGTAGCAACGGGAGATTTTTCGATTCGAATGGATGAACAGCAGAAAGTAGCAGAAGTACAGCAACTGTATAAAGATTTCAATGTTATGGTCCAAGAACTCAATAGTATCGAAACATTGAGGAATGATTTTGTGTCCAGTGTATCCCATGAATTCAAAACACCATTAGCAACGATCCAAGGATATGTACAATTGTTACAAGCCCCAAATCTCTCTGACGAAGAACGCCAAATATTTTTATATCGGATTATCGAAAGTATCACGCAGCTTTCACAATTAACAGAGAACATCTTAAAATTGAACAAACTGGAAAACCAGCGTATCCAACTGGAAAAGAAAGAGTACCGATTAGATGAACAAATTCGAGAAGTAATCGTTTTTTTGCAGCCTAAATGGGAGAAAGAACAGCTAGAATTGGATATCGAACTTGCTGCAGTAAATTACACAGGCAATGAAGAGTTTTTGTACCAAGTGTGGTTGAATATCATGGATAACGCCATAAAGTACAATCAAATCAATGGACAGATTCATATCAAACTATTTGAGACAGCCACAGAGATTGTACTGGAAGTGACCGATTCAGGTGTAGGAATGAATGAAGAGACCAGAGATCGAATGTTTGAAAAATTTTATCAAGGAGATACAAGTCGTCAAATTTCTGGGAATGGGCTAGGACTTTCACTGGTTAAAAAAATTCTAGAACTGCATGATGGACGTATTGATTATAGTAGTATCGAAGGAGTAGGAACGACAGCAATGATACGGTTAAGTAAACAATAGAAAAAAGAATAAAACCCCTAAAAATTCTATTGAAGGTTTTTAGGGGTTTTTAGTCGTTTTTTTGTGATTAGGGAAATGTTCTTACGGTTCTTTTGGCATAAAAATCGCTGCTTTCCTATTGAACTACGAGAAATGTTAGAGGTGTTATTGAAACAAGGACATGATGCAAGAAAGAGAGCGAAAGTCATGAGTCGCTCTCTTTTTTGATGGATAGATAGAAAATGAAGGGCTTAGTTCTCTTCTTGCCTCAAATACTCCCAAAATGTGTCTGAAGCCAAAGAATGTTCACCGATTTTACGCGTAAATGCGAGATAACTTTCTTTTGTTGGAGAGATGGGGAGGATCACAGTATTTTCTTTTAACAGATTTTTGACTGTTTTTTCCATAACAATAGCAATCCCCATGTCATTTGCAATCATATTGATGATCAAGTCGATCCTTGATCCTTTATAAGAGATTCTCGGTTCAAATCCAGCTTCGCGACACAAGTCCAGCACAGGTTGATACAAGTTCGTAGTAGGGCCAAGAACCAAAAAATTCTCCTTTTTCAGTTCGCTTAGATCCAATTTCTTTTTACTAGCTAAAGGATGATTTTTAGGTAGAACTGCTACAAAATCGTCTGTTTCAGTAGGCAACCACTCAATCGAACTTGGTGGGGCCTGAAAGCTTCTGGCAAAGTGGATCGTATCACTATGTTCATTTGTATCGTCATAAGTCAGTTCGATACTTTCCACTTCTTTCAACTGGACCGTAAATTCAGGATGGCGTTTCAAAAATTCGGTAATTTTGGAAAAGCCTTGGTAATTGATCATGGTTGGTATCGTTAAGATATTTAATGAAAGATTGTTTTCTTGCGTATAGGTTTCAAGCACTTCTTGCATGGCATGGTATTGTTCTACGACATTTTTTACATAAGGGAGCAACAAGCTTCCAGCTTCGGTCAACTCGATTTTTCTATGGGCACGTTCGAATAATTTGACGTCTAGTTCTGTTTCTAACGAAAGAATCTGTTTAGAAATGTTTCCTTGGGTGGTGAATTGTCGTTCAGCAGTTTTGGTGAAATTCATTGTTTCGGCTAAATCAAGAAAAACTTCAAATTTATGGATATCCATCATATTCCTCCTACTTATTCCAATAAAGAATACTTTAACACAAAAAATGAATTGGTGTAACCTACTCTGTCTGGTACAATCTTTCTTGCAGCGAAAGCAATAATTACAGAAATTTTTCTGATTTTTTTCGCTTCGTAGAAAAAGAGAGGAGTTTTTTGATGCCAACTGGAGTTTTGATCAATGTAGGTTCCGTTTTGCTTGGCGGACTAATTGGCGGATTAGTAGGAAATAAATTAAGTGAACATTTTAAAGCACAGCTGACGATGGTTTTTGGTGTGTGTTCGATGGGGATGGGAATCTATTCCATTGCGCCGATGAAAAATATGCCGGCTGTTATTTTTGCTTTAGTGATAGGAACAGCGATTGGTCTGATTGTTCATTTAGGTAATGGGATAAATAAGGGGGCTGCGCTGATGCAAGTACCTATTTCTAAAATCTTCCCTAGTGAAAAGCTTGGTATGACCCACGATGAATTTATCAGTACATTAGTGACGGTCATTGTTCTATTTTGTGCAAGTGGTACGGGGATCTATGGAAGTTTAGATTCTGGGATGACAGGAGACAGCACGATTTTGATTTCTAAATCTGTCCTTGATTTTTTCACAGCAGCTATTTTTGCGTGTAATTTAGGGTATGTCGTTTCTGTGATAGCAATTCCCCAATTCATTATTTTTTATATTTTGTTCTTATTGGCAAAATTTATTTATCCATTGACTACACCAGACATGATCTTAGATTTTAAAGCTTGCGGCGGATTCTTGATGGTCGCTACCGGTTTTAGAATGATCAACGTGAAAATATTCCCAGTAGCTGACATGATACCTGCAATGATCGTTATCATGCCACTGAGCTGGATGTGGACAAATTGGATTATGCCACTGTTATAATAAAAATCAAAGAGAAGCCATTTTTTTGCTGACTAAAAAGGATCAAATCTTTTAGTCAGTTTTTTTGTATTTGACAAACTGATTTTGAAACTATATTATATGTTGTATAATATAGATTGAAATAAAATATTACACTTGAGAATAGAAGGTGACGTAATGCACATCCAGATTCCAACTGTTCTTCTTGATGGTACTGTGCTAGCAGCATTAAGCAAGGAAGATATGTATGGGTATGCCTTAACAAAAATCGTACAAGAAAGTCTCTCTGTCAGTGAATCTACACTATATCCGGTTTTGAGAAGATTGAAAAAAGAAGGATATCTTGAGACCTATGATGAACCTTTTGAAGGCAGAAACCGTCGATATTACTCGTTGACACCAATGGGAAGTCGTCATTTAGAAGAAATTATTGATGAATGGATTGTTTTTCGAGATTCTTTAGACCGGTTATTGGAGGAGAGCACAAATGAATGAATATTTGAATGAAGTTGTGGATCATCTTCAAGAAATTCCTGAAGACGATCGTTTTGATTTGATCCAGTATTATGAGGAATATTTTTTAGATTCTGGAAAAACATTAGATCAGATCATTGATGAATATGGTACACCAAAGCAGTTTGCCTTAAAATTAAAAATCAGTTACTTTTCAGAAGAAGAACAAGCAGAAAACGAGTTAGTGAAAAATCCAAAAAGACAAATTCGCCTGATTTGGTTAATCATTATCGGTTTATTTGCTTCTCCTGTCCTCATTCCACTAGCACTGGGGTTTATATTGGTTATTGGGGGACTATTGGTTGCTTTACTAGCGCTCATTTTTAGTATCTATGTTTTATGTATCAGTATCTTAGGTGTTGGCCTATTCATGATCATATCAGGAATAAGTGTGTTTGGACAATCGATTCTGAGTGGATTATTCTTTATCGGTGTCGGTCTGTTCGCCACAGGAAGCGCAGTATTTATTTCGCCACTGTTGCTGAAAGGAACAAAAGGGCTTTTTTATGTCATGATGAACTTTGTTAAATGGATGGGACGACGTTTTATTACAAAAAGAGAACTGCATTCAGCGGGCGTTTGAAGGAGGACACATAAATTGAGATTGAAACATTTTTTGATTACCGGTATTGGTCTGATGCTTACTGGTGGCCTCCTAGCAGGTGCAACTTATACATTAGGCGCTCAAAAAAGTCTGACTTGGGATAATGGTCCTCGGTTGATCGATATGGTTACTGAGACAAAAAAAATCAAGGATGCAAACAAAATCGTCATCCATGCAGAAAATCAAACAGTTTCGGTCATACGCGGATTGGATTTTGAGATAAAAACGACTTATGATAAGACAGAAAAGCCAGAAATAAAGGAGAAAAATGGCGTGTTGACTGTGAATGCAGTCAAAAAATCAACAGGTGCAATCATTAGTTTAGAAGACACAAGTGCACAAATCACTATTGTTGTCCCTGCAGATCATGAATTATCTGAATTGACAATCGAAGGGAATAATAGTGCAATTGATATCAACGAAGTATCAATCAAAAAAGTGAATACTAAGACACATGATGGCTGGGTATCGTTCAATGAATTTACAGGAGGAACAATAACTGCGAAAGATGAATTAGGCTCACTTCGACTAGATGAGGCCAATGTGGATAACTTGATCGTCACAGGTGAAAACAGCAACTTCCATCTAGAAGACAGTTTGATCAGCAAAGAAGGAAAAGTCATCCTAAACGGTGGTAATTTATCTTTGCACGAGATGGAAAACAGTGGCTATACTATCCAAACGTCTGGTGAATCTTATATTGAAAAAGACTACCAGCCAATAACAAATACTTTGTTAGAACAAGGACAGAAAAAGCTAAAGATCACTGCTAAAGACACATCGATCAATATTACGACGGATCAAGAGGACAATGAAACAGATTGATCCTGTACTCAACTGGATATTTTAAGAAAAAACAGCAAAGATCCTTCCAATCTTTGCTGTTTTTCATCGCTTAACGCACATAACTATAGTAAAATAAGAAAGAAAATATCTAAAAAGAAAACAGGGTGAAAGAGTATATGAAGGTAGAAGAAGGTCAAAGAGAAAAGTTAAAGACAGAAATGGAAAGATTACATACTTATATCACTCAACTAAGCCAAACCTTCTATGATCCAGACAAAGAAAAAGTGATGGTTAATTACCCGAACAATTCAGAAGGTCGTCAATTAGAGCAAGTATACCATGAAGTTTTCAAACATTTATTGACGGTGAAGAAAGAGCTGGATTATTATTCTTTACCGATTATCGATACAGGAATATTGAAGTATGATGGGAAGAAGGAACGATTTATCTTTAAATCTGTTCGGGAAGATTTGCCTCTTTCAGCAGGGATGGATCTAGAGATCTTGGTAGAAGACTATTTTACAGAAGAAAAGCACTGGGTTCGAACAAAATTGGATTATTTACCGCAGGCAGCCGGAGGGACACAGGCAAGCGATTGGTACATCACTGAAGACAAAGAGTTAGAACTAGAAGGTGTAATGGCGCGTATTCGAAAAAAAAATTAAAAAAGTAACATTAGATATTTATTGAAGGATAAAGGAGCGCAGGAAGTAGCATGAGAGAAAAAAGAGCATTTTATATCAATGGCTATGCAGGGATTGTCGGATTGGTCGTATTAGCTTTAGTTGGATTGTTTTTCTTCTATTTAGGCATGTGGCAAGCGAAAGTTTGGGCACTTTTTTTAAGTATTTTTCTTTGGTTGATCACGTTATTGTTGTTAAGTTCGGCAACTGTAGTCAGTCCTAATCAAGCAAAAGTAATTTTGTTTTTTGGACAATATTTAGGTACGATTCGAGAAAATGGCTTTTTCCTTACGATACCTTTGGCACAAAAAATGACTGTTTCGTTGAAAGTTCGGAATTTCAATAGTTCTGTTTTAAAAGTCAATGATTTGGATGGAAACCCCATCGAAATCTCAGCAGTAGTAGTCTTTAAAGTCGTTGATACAGCAAAGGCATTATTCGATGTAGCGTATTATCAAGATTTTGTAGAAATCCAAAGTGAGACAGCCATTCGGCATATCGCTAGCCAATACCCGTATGATACATTCAATGAGAATGATTTGACGCTTCGAGGAAACACGACGGCAGTGTCTGACGAGTTGCAAAAAGAGCTGCAAGAGCGTTTAGCAGTAGCAGGTGTCGAAGTAATCGAAACACGCTTGAACCATTTAGCCTATGCAACAGAAATCGCTAGTGCCATGCTCCAACGTCAACAAGCAAAAGCCATTTTGTCTGCTCGACAAACCATTGTTGAAGGAGCTGTCACAATCACTCAAATGGCCTTAGAGCAAATCGAAGATGGACAAGAAATCAATTTCACCGATGATCGGAAAGTCCAATTGATCAATAATTTACTTGTCTCAATCATTACAGACAAGGGAACGCAACCTGTTATCAATACAGGCGACATGAAAGACCGTAAGTGACATACTTTTTGTAAGATAGGAAGAAGGAGTTTAGGACGGATTATTGTCTTGAACTCTTTTTTTAGTTGTTTTAAAGAAAATGACAAAATTGAAAGAAGAATGATAGTTGATTCGAAGGCAGAATTGTTCGCTTTTTTCTATAATCAGTATATAAAGTAAGAGAGAAGGGGAAAAAGTGAAAAAACTTCTGATCGGTCTACTTGTTTTCATCGTTGTGGTACTTGCAGGGGTGAAAATCGCAGATTACGTAGTTATGGGTGGAGAAGAATACTATGTACAAATTACGACAGATGGTACAAAAACAGTTTCAAAGTTAGACTCTGGACAAGAAACAGTCAACTATAGATATATCCTGCCTGGCTATACGAAAGAGGGTAAGGAAAAAGAACTGGACTTCAAGGGACAATTGACTCGACCGCTTCGTAAAGGAGCATATTTAAAAATCACCTGGAACAAAAATAAAGGTGTCACTTCGTATGAAGAAGTCGAAAAAAAAGACGTGCCGAAAACAGCACTGGAAAAACTAATTAAAGGGTAGGGAAAGAAATGAACAAAATAGTCGAAGTACAGAATGTAACAAAAGTATACGGAAAAAACAATGAGAAAAAGACGCAAGCATTAAGCGGCATCAGCTTCGATGTAGAAAAAGGCGAATTTATTGGGATCATGGGCGCTTCTGGTTCTGGTAAATCGACACTTTTGAATATTTTATCCACATTAGATAAACCAACAGATGGGCATATCCGAATCAATCAAAAAGATGTGACCACATTAAAAGGAAATCAACTAGCAGATTTTCGTGCGAATGAGATTGGCTTTATTTTCCAAGATTTCAATTTATTAGAAAGCTTGACAGCACAAGAAAATATCGCTGTTCCTCTTTCTTTACAAGGCGTCAGACCAAAAGAAATCAAGCAACGTGTCCAAAAAATTGCAGAACGTTTATCCATCTCTCATATTTTGGAAAGCTATCCTTCTGAGATTTCCGGTGGACAAAAACAACGGGTCGCCGCCGCACGTGCATTGATCACACAACCAACGATTCTATTAGGGGATGAGCCTACAGGTGCGCTGGATTCCAAAAGTGCCCGGGATCTTTTAGATACGATGGATGAATTGAATACAAAAGATCATGTATCGATTCTTCTTGTGACGCATGATCCGTTTTCTGCAAGTTATTGCCAACGTATTTTATTCATCAAGGATGGCGGTATCCATCAAGAAGTGAAACGTGGAGATCAAAGCCGTGATTCCTTCTATCGAGAAATACTATCTATTCTTGGAAACTTGGAACAGTAGGGGGAGATTGACTATGCTTTGGAAATTATCACTTACTGGGATCAAGAGCCGTTTAAGAGACTACTTGGTGTTATTCTCAGGATTAGTTATGGCATCTGCTATTTTTTACATGTTTGAATCAATGGCAAGCAACGAAGCTTTTTTGAAAAGTAATACGATCGTTGCGGCTACAGTTATCATTTTCCGATTCGGTTCTGTTTTACTAGGGATCATCACATTCGTTTATATTTTATATGCAAATTCCTTTTTGATGACGATGCGGCAAAAAGACTATGCAATGTTTATGATGCTAGGAGCAAAAGGCAGAAAAATCGCACAGATGATTTTTTCTGAAACATTCTTAGTAGGGATCGCAGCTACTTTAGTGGGTTCAGCTGTCGGTGTAGGATTGACAAGTATCGTCCACCGATTATTAGTGGATCAGTTAGATCTCAATATTTCGCATTTTACACCTTTTAGTATTCACGGGTTGTTGATCACTGTTTTGTTTTTTGCTGTTTTGTTTTTATTAGCTGCTGTTGTCAATGCTTTTTCGATTGTCAAAAAACCGATATTAGCATTGATTCGTGCGGATCAGACACCAACAAGAATCAAGCAGCATAAATTCTTGTTTTTCCTTGAAGTAGTACTGGGAATTGCTTTTCTAGGCTGCGGTTACTATATGATGAAACACGTGGGGACCTATCAAGTCTTTGGTATAGGAGTAGCCTTAGTTACGATCGTATTAGGAACTTATTTCATTTTCCATTCTGTGATCATTTTCTTTTTATCATTACTAAAGAAATCAGAACAGATTTCATTGAAAAAATTGAACAATTTCACATTGTCACAGTTAAACTTTCGTATTCGTGAATATACACAAATGCTCTCAATGGTCGCTATGCTGTTTGCCTTGGCACTGGGCGCTTTGACGGTAGGATTAGGTTTTAAAAATGAAATTGCAGACTTGACAGAAAACAATTCTGGATATGATCTAGTGATGAATAATCCTCGGGCAGAAGATCAGCAAAAAATCAAAGAACTTTCACCAACACTTTCTGCTTCTTATACTCAAAAAGAAGATGCGGGAACGATTTACTATAATGCAAGTGAATTTGCGGCTCAACCATTGATCATGATAAAACATGAAGATGGAACACCGCCGAAGATCACGAAAGAAAAAGTTCCTGCTGAAAAAATGAATGAACTGACTGTACAAGAGGAACTTCGAAGCTATGAATTGCCGGAACAGCAAGAAAAAGAAATCAAGGTAGTCAGTCAATCAGAATTTGATCAACTGAACTTGCCACAATCCACTTTACAGCTAGTTCAGGTAAAAGACTTCCAAGCAAACCTGAAACCAATCGAAACACTTGTTGCTCAAAATAAAATGAACAATCCATCTTTGCAAAAAGTAGAGTACAGCAACCAGAAATATGAAATGTATGAAGTGTATAATGGTCTATTCTCTGGTTTTGAATTTATGGGATTCTTCCTAGGTTTAGCTTTCTTGACCATGCTTGCTAGCTGTTTGATGTTCAAGATCTTGTCAGGAAGCAAGAGTGACATTGCTCGTTATGAAATGCTTGAAAAGATAGGAACACGACGCGGGTTGCTTAAACAATCGATCCGTAGAGAAGTAGGCGTGTTATTCTTAGCACCAGGAATCTTAGGTGTAGTCCATGTCTTATTCGGATTACAAATGTTTGGTCTATTCATGCAAGATCCATACAAAGATATTTGGGTTCCGTTTACGATCTTCTTCGTATTGTATTTCATCTACTATGTACTGACGACATGGTTATATACTGGAATCGTATTGAAAAAGAGATTGTGAAAAAGCTGTCCTGCATCAAGTAATAAGAACAGCCAAGCAAAAATAGCTCCTCATATTTTTCGTTTGGTTGGGCTTATTACCGCGGATGCAAGCTTTTGAACACCGTTTGTTCGGAAAAAGAGGTTGTGACAATATTTTTGTCACAACCTTTTTTTCACGGTCTTTTATTAAAATATAGTAAATTTTTTCTCGTTACTCACGGAATAAGCTGTTAAGAAAACGGTTTCCATGTATACTGGAATCAGTGCAAATGAAAGAAAAGAGGGTGCAAGGAACATGGAAATCAATGAACAAAATTTTGGCGAAAACTATCACTTGATTACGATCACGAATCAAAATGGGACATCTTTGTCTGTCAGTGATCTTGGGGCACGGGTTGTTCATTTTCAAACAATAATCGATAATGAAAAACGAGAGTTGATCTTAGGTTTTGATGAAGCAAAAGAATATCTAGAAAAAGACCCTTATATCGGTGCTTCAATCGGACGTATGGCTGGACGGATTACGAATGGCACATTCAAATTAGATGATGAAACGTTCGAAGTAAAAACAGACCCGGACACTGGTCATTGTTTACATGGTGGTGCACCTAGCTTTGAAGCCAAGCAGTGGCATTATACAGTCATCAATGGTGAAAACGAAGCATCGGTCATTTTCTATCAGACTAGCCCAGACATGGAAAACGGATTTCCTGGAACTTTAGATGTAGAAGTACGGTATACGCTGACGAACGATGATACATGGCGAGTGACGGTCCAAGGGATCAGTGACCGCAAAACAGTATTCAATCCTACAAATCATGTCTATTTCAATTTAACCGGTGATCCAGCACAGTCAATCGACGAACATATACTTTGGTTGAATAGCCGATTATTTGCTACGCTCAATAAAGATACAACGCCTACAGGAGAAGTAGTTTCAGTAAGTGGCACAGCATTTGACTTCCAACGTCCTAAAAAATTAGGTGAGGTCTTTGCCAGTGATTTTCGCCAATCAATGATAGTGGGCGGTATCGATCATCCATTTTTGTTGAAAAAACAATCTGGTTTACTAAATGCTGCGGAATTGACAAGCCCAGATGAAAAAGTATCGATCCAAGTAAAAACAGATGCTTCAGGAATCGTGATTTTTACAGCAAATTTTGGAGAAGATGGACCGGAAATGCGCGGGAATAAATTAGTAAATCATGGCGGTATCACATTTGAGACTCAAGAACTGCCAGGAGCGGAGCGACTTGAAAGTTTTGGAGATGTCACTCTGGAACCTAACCAAGTACGCGAGTTTGTAACGGAATACAAAATAAATATAAAGAAATAGAATAAATTAAAAAGGGAGTGTGACAGTGTCACATCCCCTTTTTAATTTATTCTATTTCTTTAAAGGCAGATCAAGCCAGAATGATTTGTCTAAACTTAACAAGGTTAGTACAGGAACAGTTGCAGCTTTAACTGTACGAGTAGTTGTTTCTGGTATCTGTCTTGCCGTAAAATTGTTCCACAAATCCCAGATTGAAGCGACACGGAAGATGGAAGAAGCGTTGTTGACGCGTTTTATCGTTGAAAATTCTAATCCTGTGATTGGCACGCCATCTGTTGTCCATTTGATTGGCACATCGAATCGCTTAGACATATTGAGGATTTCAGCGTTTGCTTCTTCAGTTGTTGCTGCTTCTTTTTTCGGTTCATCATATTTTGTCAGGTCGTACGCTTCGATGATCGCGTTCAATTTTTGTGAATATTGGCGATCTGTAGCATAACGTCCTTCCAAATATTTGGTTGCTTCTTTGTAGTCTTTTGTTTCCGACTTCCAAGTTGGTTTGTAGAAATCAGGATTGCCAGTCAGTCCATTTTTGATCAAGTCGGCATAGTCTTCCAAACTTTCCTTGTAAGAAGGATATTTACGGAATTGTGCGCGGATTTGGTAGCTTTGTCCGGAACTATCTTGTTCAAGTGTATTGAAGGTCACGCTGCTTCCTTTATATGATCCTTTGATACCAAAAAGGTTATGATTTGGTTCGCTTGATAATAAGCTGTTTCCAGATCCACTTTCAAGGATAGCTTGAGCCATCATGACTGATGCGTAGATTCCTTCTTTTTGCCCGATTTCCTGTGCATCATCTGCAATCTTTTTCAAGAACTGATCAGTTGTTTGGTTTTGACTGAAATGGAACGAGCCATCTAATCCATCTAAAATAGATGAGCCGCCTGTCAGCGAACCTGAAGCAGCAGGTAAACCTGCTAAGTTTACTCGGACAGCAAAATCAGGCGTGAAATCTGAAATAGAAGTTACTCGAACTTTATCTCCTGGTTGAGGCGCATGGATAAATTGTCCGTTCCCAATATAGATACCTACGTGGTGGGTAACACCAGAAGAAGGTCCCCAGAAGACGAGATCACCAGGTTGGGCCTGACTTACTGGAATCTGTGTACCTGCATATTGCTGTTCGCCTGTCCAGCCACCGATATAATGACCGGTTGCTTTCATATATACGTAATAAGTCAAACCAGAACAGTCAAAAGTATTTGGACCTTTTGCTCCCCATACATATGGTTTTCCAAGATGCTTGAATGCTTCTCGAACGATTGCTTGTTGGACATTCGTTGTATTTGTAGGCAATACAGCATCAATTGGTGATTTTACAACAAAATCAGAAGAAGCAGAAGATGGATTCTCTATACCGCTTTGATTTGCTGTATTTGGACGAGATGAAGCATTGTTCGTTCCGCCATTTGATGAACCATTGTTTGGATGGTTTGGTTCTCTCTGAGTATTTCCATTGTTATTCGATCCAGATGGGTTTGTTTGATTCGAAGAATTCCCGCTGTTCGAATTATTGTTATTATTGTTTGAATTATTTGAACCATTATTATTGTTGTTATTACCCACATCTGGTTTGTTTGGCGTTTCCGGATCTGGTGTACTAGGGACTTCTTCACTAGGATCAGTTGGTTTCTCTGTTGAAGTATCCGGTACAGGTTCAAATTCTGCAGTAATAGATAAATTGTTCGTACCTACTGTAAAGGTCTTTGCATCATAATTTACTTCTTTGGCACCATTAACAGCGACTGAAGCAATTTGTTCACCTTCAGCTGGCGTAATAGTGTAAGTTACCTTCGTTTCCGCTAATAAACCTTCTACCGTTCCACTTTCCGTAATATCCAAAGGTTGCTGTTCAGGGGAATCCGCTGTCGAAGCAGTCAGTTGGATCTTACCAATCAAAGAAGGAGCAATTGTAAGGGAATATGTCTCGGCTGGCTTTTCATTTTCTGATGGATCAGCCGGATCAATTTCAGTTGGCTCGGTCGATCCTGTTGTTGAGTTAGTTGTTCCAGTTGGGTCTTCTGTAAAAGAATCCGTTGTTTCACTAGTAGCTGAGCTGGATGTAGTCGTATCTGTTGTGACTGTTTGATCAGCTGTTTGATTATCTACGGCAAATACGGTATTGGTCGACAAAACAGACGGAGCAATCAGCCAAGTAGCAGCTAGCAAACGTATCGTTTTTTTATTTTTCATAATAAACTAGTCCTTTTCCTTTCATTGATTTTCTGTCTTATTCAGCATTCATTAGACATTTTTTGGAACAGATAATCGTGTCGAAAAGCTTTTTCTTTTCATAAATCTGTCTGTGTATTCTAAATAAAACAATTTGTAAATAAGCAACGAGCATTCATTCGTTTTTCATTGACGTTCATTTTATTGCATAGACCACCTTTGTTTGGGGATAAACAAGTGGGGATAAAAATGGTTATGCATATGTAAATTATACCAAAGTTTGGAAAGTATCACAAAAATTTATAAAAATAATGATCCTAAAAAGAAAAAGACTGAAATATGTGATAAACATCTCATACTTCAGTCTTTTTCATTAACTATTCATAAGACATTAGGTCTTCATCAAACCCGCTAACGAGAGTAGTAATCATTGCTACGACTAGACTAACAGCCAGTCCTGCTAAGTACCAGAAAAAAGTACCGGAAATGAATGCAGGCAATGTGGTCAGACTACCAAATACAAAAGCGATCGCTTTCACTTGGGCAAATCCCATTACAGCTCCACCAGCAGCTGCACCAATGCAAGCAGCAACAAATGGTTTTTTCAATGGGATCGCAATTCCGTAAACAGTTGGTTCGGTCACTCCCGCAAGTAAAATCGAAGCAAAAGCAGAACCGGAGATCGAACGAGTTTTTGAACGTTTACTTCGTAGAAATACACCTAAAGCTGCACCAGCCATTCCAAAATTGGCTGCTCCTGTCAACGGAACGATTCGGTCGAACCCATAAGCAGAGATATTACTGATCATGACAGGGTTTACAGCCCATTGGATACCAAATATTACCAAAATATTCCAACCACCAGCGATGATTGCGCCGCTGATCGGTCCGTTAATATCCATCATCCAAGTAATTGCGGCAGCTAACCCTTCGCCAAGGTAAACACCCGCAGGCCCGAATACCATTAACGTCAAAGGAACCGTGATAACTAATGAAAGTAAAGGTACAAATACTAATTGCATATTTTCGCGAATATATTTTTTGAGGAATTTTTCAACAAAAGAATAAAAGAAAATACCTAAAATCGCCGGCATGACAGTAGACGTATACTGCATCAGTACTACAGGAATCCCCAGAAAATCAGTAGCTGCTTTGCCACTGTCTGAAAGTAAAGAGGTCAGATTCGGTTCAATCAGTGCTGCAGCAATGACAGCCGCAATATATCCATTCACTTTAAACGTTTTGGCGGCAGAAAAAGCAAGAAAGATTGGCAGAAAATAAAAGACGGCATTCGACGCAGCAGACAAAATATGATAAGTTCCGCTTGTTTCACTAAGCCAGCCAATCGTAGTCGCTAAAACAACCAGACCTTTTAATATACCAGAACCGGCAAACAGCGGAATGATCGGCGTAAAGATTTCCGATATCAAACCAAATAGTTTTTCGATCGGATTTAGCTTTTCTTTAGGAGCTGAATGATCGATTTGACGCGTTAATTCCTTGTAAGCAGGAGCCAATCCCTGATCCATGATTATTTCTGCATATCTATCGAGTAAAATGAAATACTTAATGGAAGGGATTTGCTGTTTTAATTTTTCTGCATTGGCTACTGGCTGTTTTTTCAATTTGATACGAAGCCGAGTCGCACATGGAAGGACAGAATCAATATTGTCTTTTCCTCCCAACTGTTCAATCAGCATATGAATCTGCTCGGACAGTACCATCTGTTCAGGATTCATTGTCGTTTCCATTAGAAGACCACTCCACTCACTAATATAATATTGGCGTAAGGTGTCATTTCGCCTGTACGAATAAATGCATGACAGTTATTCAACTCTTTTTTCATTTCTTCATGTGGGATAAAGCTAATCGGTGTATCTGGTAACAATAATTTGATTTTTTCCAATATTTCCGGGTTCATTGTCTTTATTTCTTCCGCCAATTCAATCGATTGTACCTCAAGTTCTTCTAAAACGTTTTCTAAAACAGATAAAAAGCTTGGAAGACCGTTTGAGACAGCCAAATCTATTTTTTCAGTACCAAAGGGGACAGGCATGCCTGCATCCCCGATACTTAATTTATCAAAGTGCCCCATTTGTGCGATTACTCGTGAAATATCTGAATTGATTACTTTTCCTTTTTTCATGTTTGTTTCTTCCTCTCATTGTTAATTTTAGACTGCTGATTGTTCTAAAGCTTCGCGGTAAGGGATAGAAGGTTGCGCACCATAAGACTGCACAGCAACAGAAGAGGCTAGATTTCCATAAAGGATCGCTTCTTTCAAGTTACTAAGGTCTGGCTGAAGTGTGCTGCTTAATGCGCCAATAAATGTATCACCTGCGGCTGTTGTGTCAACGGCATCCACTTTAAAAGCAGGGACGATACCGTGTTCTTTTTCTGTATGATAGAAAGCGCCGGCACTGCCTAGTGTAATGATTACTGTTCCAATACCTAATTCATGGAGTTTTTCGGCTGCTGCGACCAAACTGTTATGATCTGTCACTCTGATTCCTGTAATGATTTCTGTTTCTGTTTCATTTGGTATAATGATATCTGTTTTTTCAAGTAGTTCAGTAGGGATCGTTTCACGAGCTGGTGCAGGATTCAGGATCGTTGTTTTTCCTGCGTCTTTTGCAATAGAAAAAGCTAGGATCGTCGCATCTAAGCTACTTTCAAACTGAGCAATAATAAAGTCACTGTTTGTAATCAGTTGCTTGTTTTTTAGGACTTCTTGTTCATGGAAAGCATTATTTGCACCTGCATGGATCAAGATACTATTTTCTCCTGCTGCGTCTACCATAATCATTGCTTGTCCGGTTGTGGCGCCTTGGATTTCAGCTATCCCAGATGTATCGATGTTTTCTTTTGTCAGTAGATCTAATAACTGTTGTCCTTCGCTGTCAGCCCCAACGCCTCCAATAAAAGATGTCCGTGCGCCTGAACGTTTGGCTGCCACTGCTTGATTGGCACCTTTACCTCCGCCAGCGTGAAAAATCTCATGCGCATGCATTGTTTCGCCTGGCTTGGGCATGTTGGTTAAACGAAGGGTAGTGTCCATATTAATACTTCCAATTACTGTAACCGTGTTCATTTTACAAACCTCCAACTATCTCATTTATTTTGATGGGAAAAATTATTTTTTAAAACGTTTTAGTAAAACGTTTTAATAGTTCGATAAAAATATAGCACACCTTGAAAGCTATTTCAAGGGTGCAGTTGAAAATCTTTTTTCTAATCGTACAGGTAATCTTTTTTCTTCCCATTCTTTTTCTGGGAATTGGATCCGATCTAACAATAATTTGGCAGATGTTTGTCCCAATTCGAAGATCGGTTGTGCGATCGTTGTCAGTTTCGGCTTGATATACTCGCACATATCTATATTATCATAGCCAATAATGCTGTAGTCTTCAGGAATGCTTTTTCCAGATTCCTCTAATCCGCGATATAATCCAAAAGCTAATTCATCATTTAAAGCAAACACACCAGTTGCAGCAGAATCAAGAAGTTCTGCTGTGATTTGGTAGCCACCTTGTTTTGAGAACTGTGTAGGTAAGAGGATCAGTTGGTCGTGAGAGATTTGGTAAACATCAAGAGCAGATTTAAACCCCTCAATCCGAGCGTGGACATTTTCCGGCGGATTTTCAGGATAGACAAGGGCGATCGTTTGATGACCTAGACTAAGCAAGTGCATGCCCGCTAGGTAACCACCGCGAAAATCGTCTGTTCGTACGGCATCACTAAATCCTTCAGATTTTTTCTGATCCAAAACAATGAAGGGCCGGCCTTGTTTTTTCAAATTTTCGTTGATTGCATCTGTAGAGACAGCAGAAGTCGCGATAATGAATCCATCCACACCTCGACGTGTGAGCTCGGCTAGATATTCGATTTCTTTTTGATGATCAGAATCAGCATTACATAATATCGTGACGAAATTCTGCTTATACAAGATATCCTCAATTCCTCGCATCAGTGTACTGAAGAATGGATTCGTGATATCAGGAACGAGTACACCAATTGTTTTCGTTTCCTTGGTAATCATTTGTCTAGCAAAATAGTCAGGCTGATAGCCTAATTCTTCTTTGGCAGCTAAAACTTTCTGAACAGTTTTCGGACTGAATTTCTCCGTATTTCCATTTAATATCAAGGAGACAGTTGTGATTGAAACGCCGGAAAGTTTAGCGACTTCTTTGATTGTGATCTTTTTTTTCACCATGTTCATACTCCTATCTAAATCCTGTGGTTATTTTCCCATGAAATCAAAAAGAAGTAAATGAAAATCACGTGTGCCAGTACTTATTTGCTTTGTTGGATAGCTTCGATTATTTGTTTCGTTGAGCGTACTCGTGCAGTTTTCGGAAATATCTTTTTTATGAACAATTGATGGGATTCTTTGTCACGATCACTGCAAGCATCTTCAGCAAGTACGACATGATACCCATGTTGGAAGGCATCTAATGCAGTAGCATATACACCCTTTGTTGTCGCTACACCGCTTAAAACGATAGTTTCGATTCCACGCCGGCGAAGTTGAAGATCAAGAGAAGTACCAAAAAAGGCACTTGGATTGTAGTTTGTGATAGTCAACATATTGTTTGTATCTTTCAAGGAATCCTTCAACAACAAGTCAGTGAATTCTGCCGGAGCAGACAAAGCAGATATTCCTCCAGCATCTGTCTGATGACTTAGATAAGAGAAAGTAGTGATGTCTACATTCACTAAAACTTTCAAGGCAGCGGTACGTTTCAATGTTTTTGCTAACAAATCATTGTTTGTCAGAATAGATTGTGCAGTGTGTGGAGAGAGTGTACCGTTATTTACGATCCCTTTTTGCATGTCGATCGCGACAAAAGCAGTTTTTGATAAATCAAAAATCATATTTTCCTTTAAATCATTCATGATGTTCCTTCTTTCAAATAACAATGTTTTTTATGTAAGTAAATCATAAATCGTTTATTTGTCAACTAAATAAAGGATTCCTTTCTTTAGTCTAGAGAAATTCAGTGGTAAAATAAATAAGTGTGAGAAAACGCATTCGATGCATAGATATAGCGAGAAATATCGTGAAAATGGAGGAATCAGAGTGAAGTATGTCGAAGTAAAAAATGAATACAAACGATACAAAATGGGAGAAACGACCATTACAGCAAATGACGATATTTCTTTTTCAATTGAAAAAGGCGAATTAGTGATTATACTTGGTCCAAGTGGAGCAGGAAAGTCAACGATTCTTAATATTTTAGGTGGGATGGATACACCTGATGAAGGTCAGATCATTATTGATGACACAGATATTGCGCAATTTTCAGATAAACAGCTTACTGCTTACCGACGAACAGATGTAGGGTTCGTTTTCCAATTCTACAATCTCGTTCCTAATCTAACAGCAAAAGAAAATGTGGAATTGGCAACGGAAGTTTCTCCTGATGCGCTTGATCCTGTAGAGGTATTGAGGCAAGTGGGCCTAGCTCATCGATTGAATAACTTTCCGTCCCAATTATCAGGAGGCGAACAGCAGAGGGTTTCAATTGCTCGTGCACTAGCTAAAAATCCCAAACTTCTTTTATGTGATGAACCGACAGGCGCGCTGGATTTTGAAACGGGCAAGCAAGTATTGAAATTATTGCAAAACGCTAGCAGACAACACGGCAATACCGTTTTGATCATTACACATAATTCTGCTTTAGCGCCCATCGCTGATAGAGTCATTCACATTAATGATGCTAAAGTAAGGTCTGTTGAATTAAATGATCATCCTTCATCCATTGATGAGATTGTATGGTAGGGGGATTTTATGAAAACAAGAACATATCTTAAAGCAGGTTTTCGCGAAATTCGGCAATCTAAAGGACGATTCATTGCAATCATCCTTATTGTCATGCTAGGAACACTTTTATTTGTAGGTGTCAAAACTGCTGGACCTGTCATGCAAAAAACGATGGATCACTATGTTGGTACAGCAGGACTTTCTGATTTGCAAATCGTTTCTACTGGTGGCTTGACACAAAAAGATATTGCTCAAGCAGAAAAGATCCCAGATGCAAAAGTAGAAACAGGAAAACAGATCTATTATTCCAATACTGGCAAAAACGAAGTGATTCAAATATTTTCTTATAACAAAAATAACAAGCAGAACAAGCTACAATTAACTGATGGAAAACTCCCGGAAAAACCAAACCAGCTTGTATTGGATGAAAAAGCGGAAGATGAAGGGTATAAAATCGGTGATATTTATCAGATTGATTCAGATGAATTGAAAGAAAAAGAGTATACCATCACGGGCTTTGTCCGTTCTCCATTGTTCATCAACAATTTGGAGAGAGGATACGCGAACATCGGAAATGGTAGCGTCGATTATTTTGTCTATTTGCCTGAATCCGCTTTTAAAACAGATATTTATTCTGTCTTATATCTTGATTTTACAAACGTAAAGAATTTGAATACGTACAGCAAAGCTTACAAAGATAAAATGGAGCAAAATCAAGAAAAGGCAGAAAAGTATTTACAAGATCGACCCGAAGAACGCTTAGAAGAGCTGAAAAAATCGGCCAACGAAGAATTAGAACCAGCACAGCAAAAAATAACAGAAGGCAAAGCACAAATAGCACAGGGAAGAACACAGTTAGAAGATGCTAAAAAACAGTTAGCGCAACAGTCAGCAGCTATCCAGCAGCTTCCTGAAGCGCAACGAACAATCGCTGTTCAAACATTATCTCAACAAGAAGCTCAACTTGCTGAACAAGAAAGGCAATTAGTTGAGAAAGAACGTGAACTGGCCTCTGCAGAGGAAGAATTGAATCGAAATGCAGAAAAAATTGAAAATTTAACTAAACCATCATACCTATACAATGAACGTTCAGAAAATGTCGGTTTTCAAGAATTTGGTGATCTGTCTGATCGTATCGCTGCGATTGCTAATGTTTTTCCTGTTTTCTTTTTCTTTATTGCCGCATTGATCACCTTTACGACAATGACACGTATGGTAGAAGAAAACCGCAGGGAAATCGGGACATTAAAGGCGTTAGGTTATACGAAAGTTGAAATCGCAAAAAAATATGCAATCTATGCAAGTCTAGCCTCAGGGATAGGCATTGTTTTAGGAACGATATTAGGAACGAATCTTTTGCCAAGGATCATTTTTGAGCTGTCTAACGAGCGGTATGATATTGGGAGTGCGCTTATTTTTTATGACTGGCCGCCGATTTTACAAGCAGCTGCCGCATTCTTCATTGCCGCATTTGGCGCTGCAATGATCGTTTTATTCAAAGATTTAAGAGAACGGCCTGCTGCATTGCTTCAACCGAAAGCACCGAAGCCAGGGAAACGCATTTTTCTTGAATACATCACTCCGCTGTGGTCACGCCTTAGCTTTAATCAAAAAATCAGTTACCGAAATCTCTTCCGATATAAGTCAAGAATGCTTATGGCGATTATCGGAATTGCTGGATGTGCCGGGCTGATGGTTGCAGGCGTGGGATTAAAAGATTCTCTAAGTTCTGTCTCAGCCAAACAATTTGGACCGATCATTGACTATCAAGCAATCGTTACATTGGATTCATCCACGGAAGATAGTCGTCAAAAAGCAGCGGATATGCTGCAGAAGCAAGAAAAAGTAAATGAGATCCTAGCTATTCATACTCAAACCGTAGAATTGAGAAAAAAAGGACATGCTTCGCAAAGTCTGACAGTGATCGTACCAAGTAAAACAGCTGATTTGGATCGTTTTATCCATTTAACTGATCTTGAAGAGAACCCACGCTCCTTGCCTAAAACAGGAATCGCTATTACGCAAAAAGCAGCAGAACTATTTGACTTATCTACAGGAGATCATATTTCGCTTTATGATGAAGATCAAAAAGAATGGAAAGTCGAAGTAAAAGAAATCGTGAAAAACTATCTAGGTAGCTTTATTTATATGTCTCCTGAATATTATGCTTCAGTTACTGATCAATCGATGATGGATAATGCATTTTTGCTGCGTACAGATAAGATGACAACGAAAGAAGAAGAAATGCTTTCCGAGAAACTGCTTGCCACAGACGCTGTGACAAATACGTCTTTCATGTCCAAACAAATCGAAACGCAAGAAGAATCAATGGCGAACTTAGACTCGGTTGTCTTAATCTTTGTCGTATTATCAGGACTGCTGGCTTTTATCGTCTTGTATAATCTAACTAATATCAATATTTCCGAGCGTGTACGCGAATTATCTACAATAAAAGTCCTTGGATTTTTTGATAAAGAAGTCACGATGTACATTGTTCGAGAAAATATCATCTTTACTCTTTTAGGAATCATCGGAGGATTTGGTGTAGGATATATATTGACTGACTTCATCTTGCAACAAGCGTCTATGGAGAATGTCATCTTTCCATTAGTGATCACATGGTGGGCTTATGTCTTATCAGCAGGATTAACTATCGTATTCACGGTTATTGTGATGATCGTTACCCATTTCAAATTAAAGCATATCGATATGATTGATGCGTTGAAATCGAATGAATAAAAACAGAGGTTGTGAAATCAGCGGTTGTGAAAAAGCTGTCCTGCATCAAGTAATAAGAACAGCCAAACAAAAATAGCTTCTCATATTTTTCGTTTGATTGGGCGTATTACCGCAGATGCAAGCTTTTAAACACCGCTTAAGGAAGAGGTTGTGAAATCAGCGTTTTGAGCTAATAACGAGGGTCAGCTGCTAATTGAACACCGTGAATCAGAGGTTGTGAAAAAGCTGTCCTGCATCGAGCAAAAAGAATACTCAAATAAAATTAGCTCCTCATGTTTTACATTTGAGAAGACTGATTGCCGTAGATAAAAGCTTTTGAGCACCATTTATAGAAGAAACAAGAATATTTTGCTATTTTAAACAAGAGGATAGACAAATACATGTCTGATCTCTTGTTTTTTATTGGGCAACAGACCTCTTAGAATGTATAAAGATAAATTTTACAAACGCTTTCGGTTCAGTTATAATAATAAATGATAACTTGTATATATAAGTTGTGGTAGGTAATAAATCAGTTGAATGGAGGTAAATATCCATGACATTTAAAGACAAAGTCATTTACCAAATCTATCCCAAATCTTACAAAGACAGTAATGGTGATGGAATTGGAGATTTAAAAGGAATCAAAGAAAAACTCCCGTATCTGAATGATCTAGGCATCGACATGATTTGGCTAAACCCTATTTATCCAAGCCCTCAAAAAGACAACGGTTATGATATCTCTGATTACACAGCCATCGATCCTATCTTTGGTACGATGGAGGAATTCGAACAGCTAATAGCCGAAGCAAAGAAATACCGGATAGAAATCATGCTCGATATGGTGCTGAATCACGTTTCGACAGAACATGAATGGTTCAAAAAAGCACTAGCAGGGGACCAGCATTATCAGGACTTCTTCATTTTAAGAGAAGAGCCAACGGATTGGGTATCAAAATTTGGTGGAAGTGCTTGGTCGCCATTTGGAGATACGGGGAAATATTATTTGCACTTATATGATCGGACACAAGCTGACTTGAACTGGCGGAACCAAGCAGTAAGAGAGAAACTATTCAAAGTTGTTCGTTTTTGGATGGAAAAAGGGGTAAAAGGATTCCGTTTCGATGTTATCAATGTTATCGGTAAAGACGAACAATTGAAAAATAATAAAGAAAATGATGGCAAACCTGAATATACGGACAAACCAATCACCCATACGTATCTAAAAGAATTGAACCAAGCAACGTTTGGGACGGATTCCACTATCATCACAGTCGGTGAAATGAGCTCTACGACGATCGAAAATTGTATCTTGTATACAGAACCTAGTAGAGAAGAATTATCAATGGTCTTTAATTTCCATCATTTGAAAGTCGATTATGAAAATGGGAATAAATGGTCTACTCCTCCATTTGATTTTGCAGAATTAAAGCGACTATTTCATACATGGGGAGAAAAGATGAGTGAGGGTAACGGCTGGAATGCTCTATTTTTTAATAATCATGATCAGCCACGTGCGCTAAATCGATTTGTAGCTATCGATCAGTATCGAAAACAAGGAGCAGAGATGCTAGCAACCATGATCCATTTGAACCGTGGGACGCCCTATATTTATATGGGAGAAGAAATCGGCATGATCGACCCAGACTATTCATCGATTTCCGACTATATTGACGTAGAAAGTTTGAATGCTTATAAGTTACTCCTTGAACAAGGATTCACAGAAAAAGAAGCGTTTCGTCGGATCAAAGCAAAATCTCGCGATAACTCTCGAACACCCATGCAATGGTCAGACACAGAACAAGCAGGATTTACTACAGGGAAACCTTGGTTAAAAGTTGGAGGCAAGCTAGAAGAGATTAATGTAGAAAAAGAACTATCTTCTGAAGATTCTATTTTGTCCTATTACAAGAAATTAATTCGGCTGAGAAAAACATATCCAATCGTTGCACAAGGAGATTATCATTCTTATGAAGCAAATCATCCGGAAGTTTATGGCTTTCTTCGCCAATTTGAAGGACAGCAGCTGCTTGTATTAACAAATTTCTATGATAAAGATACAAGGATCGCCATCCCAGAAGGATTCACAGAAGCCAATATTCTTATCGATAATTATTCCGATACTGTTCTTCATCAAAGTCTGGAGCTAAAACCATACCAGGCAATTGCTTTGCTGAAAAATTAAAACAAAAACACAAAGCGTCGTTCCTACGAGCTATTCTCGTAAGATCGACGTTTTGTGTTTTATTTAAAATAATCTTCTTCAGAAAATGAAGAGTTTTCATACTCTCCTTTATCGCCATAAAATTTATTGTAGCGTTGTTTGAATTTACGGAAAATAAAAGTAACGAGTAATTTGACTAACGTATAGATAGGAATACCAAAAATAACGCCCACAATTCCCATTAGATCACCCATGACAAGTAAAACGATTAAGATCGTAATCGGATGGATCTGTAAACGATCACCCATTACTCGAGGAATCACCAAGTCACCGTGGAGAAGTTGTACGGCAAACCAGACAATGACAAATTTGACAGCCATAAAAGTAGAGTCTTGGAATGCAATGATCAAACCTGGAAAGAAGGCGATAAACGGCCCAATATATGGAATGATACATAACAACCCAGCAGAAATAGCTAAAACACTAGCAAATTCTAATCCGATCAGTAAGAAACAAACCCAGTAGACTGCTCCAAGGATAAATGAAGCAATGATTTGCCCCTTTAGAAATGAACCCAATTGTTGATTAGCAATCTTTGTCAAATTTTTAAAATCTGTACGAAATGCTGGTGGGACAATCGCTAAAACTGACTGATAAAATTTTTGAGGATCTCTCAAAAGGAAAAAAGCGACAATTGGACCAGTAAATAAAGTAATAAAAATAGCTGTAACAGTTGAAAAAATGTTGCTGATCCGTTGTGCGCCACTTTCCCAATAATTTCCAATAAATCCAGCTATATCAGACGTCACGTCGTCAATAGAAGCGAAAAATTGATTAAATGAATCGGCAAAAGGTGTTTTCTCCAAAAATTGTCGGAGACTCTCTTGAAAATCTTGAAACAAATCTGGCAAACTACTGATCAATGTCTTTGCCTGTTCTTCAAGAAAAGGAACAAGCCATACGCTTCCAAGCCCCAATAAAAATAAAATAATCACATAAACGATAATGACTGACAAGTTCCTCGAAAGGTGCTTGCTCAAACGTTTGATGACTGGTTCCAAAAGATAATACAAGATCAGTGCAAACAATAATGGGGGCAAGATAGTAGCGATAATGATCCCGACAGGCTTGAATATAAACGAGATCTGATGGAAAAAATAAATGATCAGCGCAAGTAAGATAACTATTCCTAAAACATAGTAAGAGGTTTTTCCTCCTAAAAAGCGGATCAAACGATTCGTTGTATCTGTTTCTTTTTTCACTCTTTTTCCTCCTTTATCTATAACTTCATTATAGACAAAAGCGGGTATAAAAGGAAAATGATAGAGGTTGATTGCAAAAATATCGTCAATCATTCATATAAACTTTCTCATCAATTAAAATAAGAAAACGCTTGACAGTTCTTTTAACCATATGATAAATTAAATCCTGTTGATAAAACGTAACTATTACGGTTTGCGAAAGACGAATCGGAACATTCAAATGAAAGAAGATGAGAAGAGGAGTGTCATAAATGAAACGATTGATAGGTATATTGGCCATGCTGGTTTTAGCAGGTATGTTAACTGCTTGCGGGGCAAGTAGGAAAGCCGAGGACAGTAAAGAAAAATTGAGCGTGATGACGACCTTTTATCCTATGTATGATTTTACAAAAGCAATCGTCGGGGATGAAGGAGAAGTAGAGTTATTGATTCCAGCAGGGACTGATTCCCACGATTATGAACCTTCTGCTAAAGACATGGCAAAGATCCAAGATACAGATATCTTTGTTTATAATGATGAAAACATGGAAACATGGGTCCCCGCAATCCAAAAAACATTACAAGAAGGCAATGTCCATACGATAAAAGCGACAGAAGGTATGCTTTTACTTCCGGGAAGTGAAGAAGGACATGATCATGACCATGAACACGGGGAAGAAGGCCATACACACGAGCTAGACCCACATGTATGGCTAGCTCCAAGTTTAGCAATCAAGCAGGTAGCAAACATACGTGATCAGCTGATTGAAGCTTACCCAGAAAAACAGGAAGTATGGACAAAAAATGCAGCAGCCTATACCGAGAAACTTCAAGCACTCCATCAGCTTTATCAAGAAACCTTTAAGCAAGCAAAACAAAGATCTTTTGTCACGCAACATGCTGCATTCAACTATCTGGCATTAGAATATGGATTGAATCAAGTATCGATTGCTGATCTTTCTTCTAGTGAAGAACCGTCTGCGGCGAGAATTGCTGAACTGAAACACTTTGTTAAAGAACATGGAATCAACTATATTTATTTTGAAGAAAACGCCAAAGATAGTATTGCCAGAACGTTAGCAAACGAAGCAGGTGTATCTTTAGAAGTATTGAATCCTTTGGAGGGATTGACGAATGAACAAATAGAAAATGGAGAAAACTATCTTTCTATCATGGAATCAAACCTCGAAGCGTTGAAAAAAACGACAGAGACAGAAAACCCGTTAGAAGATACTTTGACCCCCAAAAAAGAAAAGAGCGTCTATAACGGTTATTTCGAAGACGAGGATGTACAAGATCGCTCTCTTTCAGATTGGGCAGGAACTTGGCAAACAGTAGATACGTATATAGAAGATGGGACATTTGATCCTGTTTTTGAATATAAAGAAAAATTGAATCAGGATAAGACAGCACAAGAATATAAAGAATATTATACGAAGGGCTATCAAACAGATATTGCTTCAATCAAGATCAGTGAGAAAGAGATGGCATTTACGTTTAAGGATGGAACAACGAAACGTTCAAATTATCGTTATGTAGGGAAAGAAATCTTGACCTACGAGGCAGGAAACCGTGGCGTAAGGTATCTATTCGAAGCAGAAGATAAGGAAAGTGGCGCTTTTAGATATATTCAATTCAGTGATCACACGATTGCACCGGCTGACTCCGAACATTTTCATTTATATGCAGGAAATGAAAGTCAAGAAGCATTGCTGAAAGAAATGGAGAATTGGCCAACATTTTATCCAGATACAATGGATGGACGTGAAATTGCACAGGAAATGCTTTTGCACTGATAGGCAAAAAAGAACCGAAGGGTTTGGATCGGCTGGTCATTTAGTCGGTCCAAACTATTCGGTTCTTTTTATGAAATCAATTTCTTTAATCCACGGATAGAGGCTGGGATGGTCTCGCCGTTTGCCAACGTGACTTCTCTGGTTTTTTTATTAATCGACCGCACATTTTGTGTATTGATAACATAGGATTTATGACAACGGATAAAATTCCGATGCATTTTCTCGATTTCTTTGATCTTCTCATAGAATTGTAATTGGGCATGAGTCAAATGGACTTCCAGTTTATGTGGTGCTCCTAGCGAAGTAGAAAAATATTGGATGTCTTTGATCGGTAAAAATTTGATCTCATCATTAAACTCTATTTTGAAGATATCTTTTTGGATCTGGGACATTTGAAAATCTTCGAAAATTTTGCTCAGGATATGCTCGACATTTTCTTTTAAATCATAAAGATCTTCTTTGACGATATAATCAGTCGGTTCAATGTTGCTTTTTAAGATTTTCATCGACATTTCCGTATGGGAAGTCACATAGATTATTTTTCCTAAAGGATCTAATTCACGGATCAATTTACCGATCGCTACACCATCCATTTCACTGTCTTCTAGTTCGATATCTAAAAAGTAAATACCAAAAGAAGAAGTTCTGATCTTGGCTGCATTGAGAAGTTCTTCCGGATCAGAGGTAGAAATATGGACATAACTGTCTAAGTTTTCAATCATGATTCTATTTTTGATCACCGTTGATAAAACTTCTAATTGTTTTGGATCGTCTTCACAAATATAAATGGGAATCATATCATTACTCCTTTATTTTATTTGTATATAAATCGTTTGAGAAAAACGCTGGTTTTCAATTGATGTTTCAAGGAAAAGATAAGGATTGGTCTTTGTCAATTCATCCAAGATAAACAAGCCAAGGCCTTCGTTTTTTGGATTTGTTTTTGTTGAGAACCCTTTTTGTTTCAACTGGTTTAACGGCAATGTATTTGTTGTTGTATTGATCACACGAATCATCACGGAATGATTCTTCTTGAGTATGGTCAATTCGATTTTTTTCTTCTTTGCAGCACTAGCTCCTTCAATCGCATTGTCCAAGATAATACCAAGCATACGTACAAGGTTTACCGTATGTTTCGTATCCAGTTCGATTGGCTCAGGAAAATGAAGCTGGACGACCAACCCTTTTTCCTGTGCCATCATGAGTTTTAATGACAGTAAACTACGGATCTCAGGAACTTTCATATTATCCAACATACTTAGATTGGCCGGAAAAAGGTTCATCATCTGGCGTGTAGGTAATATCGTTTGATCATAATAAGACCGTAATCCTTCTAAGTCGCCTTCTGAAATATAGCTGTGAAGAGAAAAAAGCAGATTTTGGTAATCATGTTTGAATTCTCTCAAGTCTTGATAGTTTTTTTCTAGATCTTTGATATAATCCTGTTGCATCCTGACTTGTTGCTCTAATAACTGATCAGCTAATTTCTTATTAGAGATTTTCCAATAATAAACCAAGATGATCAGGCCAACACACAGATATAGAATGAAAAAACTCGTATTCAAAGCTAAGACATCAGGTGTTTCACCAGAAAAACGGGTATAAAAAATAATGATATAGTATGTAAATAATATCAATGTCCCGATCTTACCGATCATACGGCGGTCCACAGTGTGAAACCAAGTCTCTAACGTTTTTTTAAAACAAAAAGCTAATAAAGCAGATAAAAAAGCGGATAAGGCAATGTGAAAATACTGCAATGAATCTCCTGGTTCAATAACCGAAGATTTCAAAACAAAAAAATCGCCGATGCTTGTTAAGTGATCTCCTAAAAGCGACGTCAATAACCCAAAAGGAAGGGCGTAAACCAATTGTTGACGCGAAGTCGAAAAGAAGAAAAAAGTAAGCATCAGCATTCCTATAGCAATTAGAGCAGTAAAAATCCCTAAAATCGAATAGATCCATCCAATCAAAATACAAGAAATCAGAATGACTCCCGCAAACAGATATTTGTATCGGATGTGATGGTCAATCAATAAGATACAAATTGTGTAAATCAAATATTGCAACGCTATGGACCATAAAAACATAAAGTACAGCTCCCATTGATTTTTACCAAATTATAGCACAATTAGCGTATTATTTTTTTAATTTTTCAGGGATTTTGAATTCAGAACTCATACCAAAGCAGCAGCCAGATACAAAAAAGTCAGATAAGTTAGTTAATTGTTTAATGATTGTTTTTTTCATGAAAGATTCCTCCAAAATTCATCAAGTAGTTTGTAATAGGAAGCAACGTAGCTATTTCTAAAACAATCCCAAGTAGCAAATAGGTAGAAAAGTAAGAAGCTGAGAAAATAAAGTAATGAGAGAAAAAATTAGAAACATGCTGATCGCCTTCTTTAATAATGGGGGACGTTTCTCGGGTTCAATGGGATTGATTGCTGTACCTCTTGATCCATAGCGAAGCAGTAACAAAAAGCAGCTGATTAACAAAAAGACCATCATTGGGAAGGAGATAGTCAATTGCAGATGTTTCATCACCAAGGGAACGCCCCATAAATAAAGTAGTGTCCACAGCAGACAAACGAATTCAGAGTCGGAATGCAATCCATAAGCATATCTGCGGATGCATATATAAGAAAGAAAGGTGATTCCTGTTTCCGCCCATGAGCCTGTCACCAGAGAAAAGACTAGAACGACCGCTAGTTTTCCAAGATTATTCAATAAAACTTCTAAGGCAAATTTTACTTGGACATACACCATATCTTCTTCCGATTTGTCTCCGCTGAATAAGGCTTCTAATAATTTGTTCACAACTTTATCTTTCATCTCATACGTACCTCCACCACAAATTTTATGCTAAAAAAAATAAAAAACGTCTTTTGTTTCATAAAAAGTGGTTTTGACATCAAACCCGTCATGATTTCCTAAAAAAATCTTCGTTTTCCAAGAACCTTACCAAAAAAAGTGACAGTTTTGATACGAAAAGTACTTTTTATGACAAGTTTGTGCTTTTTCGAGTGATTTATGTTAAAAAAATTACTGACCTTATAAAAGGTGATGGAGGGATTCTTATGGAAAATGAACAATTGTTTGAAGTCGGCGAAACATATGCATTTAAATCTGATTTATTTGAATCACCAATAAAAGGAAAAATAGAAAAAATCTATGAAAATAGTGTGATGATACGTGTCATGAAATGCGCAGTAGAAGACAATGATACCGCTCATAATCTGCACTGGCAGTTAGTTGTACGCAAATCAAGTACAATAGAAGAATAAAAACAGATAAAATGTTGAGAGCATAAAGAGGTTGTGAGTCTCCCGTTTAGCTCTGAGTTACAAGGAATAATGTTAAAAAACAGCTTTTCATGTTTTATGAATATTGCCACTTGTGACCGAGGTGTTGGCAGGAGAATACTGTTTATTTGAAAAAAGGGCTGCGACAAGACTTTTGTCACAGCCTTTATTTTCATGAATAGGAGTTACTTTTGGCTACTTTTAGAGAAGTAGCTTTTAAGGAGCAGATAAAGTCAAGGCTTTTATTTCTATAAATGAAGTAGTAAAATGAAGAACAGATTTTATTACAGGAAGGATGCCGATAATTGTGATCATTGTTGCAGGAACGATCGGTGCAGGGAAAAGCACACTGACTGAAATGCTTGCCCAAGATTTAGAAACAAAACATTTTTATGAGAACGTGGAAGATAATGAAGTATTGCCGCTATTTTATTCTAATCCAGAAAAGTATACTTTTTTATTACAGATTTTCTTTTTGAACAAACGCTTTTTGGCAATCAAAGATGCTTTCAGCCATGATGACAACGTACTAGACCGCTCCATCTACGAAGATAGTATGCTGTTTCATTTGAATGCAGATTTAGGGCGTGTTTCTGAAGTAGAAGTAAAGCAGTATGAAGGTCTTTTAGAAACGATGCTGAAGGAGTTAGAAGAAATTTCGCCACAAAAGAAACCAGATCTACTGGTTTATATTCGTGTATCCTTTGAAACTATGTTAGCGAGAATCAAAAAAAGAGGCCGGGAATATGAACAGCTAGAACAAGATCCTGAACTCTATTCCTACTATAAAGAACTCAATCGACGATACGAAGAGTGGTATGAACAGTTTGATATATGTCCCAAAATAGTGATCGATGGGGACAAATATGATTTCGTAGCCGATCCGGCATGTGGAGAACAAATCGTACAAGAAATCAAGATGCGGGCAAAGAAAATGACAGAAGAGGCAGATGCCCAGTCGATCCGCTACACTACAAATAACCCGAAAGCAAAGGGAATCTTTACAACTAAATAATATAAAAACTAAGCAAATTGCTCACTCGCAGATATTTCTCTGTGAGCAGCATCTTGCTTAGTTTTTTTGATTCATTGAGATCAAATAGTGAACCGATTCGTATGATAAAATTGCCATAAATGAAATGTCTGAGTGAGGGCCATGATCAAAAATAAAATGGAAACGATCAAAATCGAATGGGCGCCAAACAGATGATGACAGAAAACAAGGACAATAGCTCCTGCGATAAAGGCAAGAACGACACTTAGATAGTGGAAAAATCGATCAAAATCTGCTTTTTCTTTAGAAATACAATAATCATATAAGTTCGTTGCTACCCCTTTTAAATTTCCAGTTGTAAATAAATTAGTGTAGGCACGCCCGTTGATTTTATCAAAAGCTACCCACTGGATCGATGCAGTAAAAGCAATCAAAATCGTTACTAATGCGGGATGCTCATGGACGGGTGTCAAACTAACAAAGAAAAAAATCACTGCTTCATAATATAGAACAAACAAGCGCCAGAAATGTTTTTCTTTTTTTCTAAAATAATCAATTAGATACTTTGTTAGAAGAATCCCTAAGAAAAAGAAAAGGGTAGACAATACTTTTTTACCAACACTTAGCCATTCTCCGTCAAATGCTTGGATGATCGATAGAATGATATTGCCAGTTTGAGCAGAGGCAAAAGCACCATATTGGATATAAGTATAACTGTCCATGGCTCCTCCGATAAATGTCAGCAAAAGTCCTATTGTACGCCCCTCGTGAAAGGAAGTCTGCATTTTTTTCATCACCTTTTATGAATATTTTTGTCTTCCTTATCTTAGCATAAACGATTGAAAAAAAGGAAAAATTTTCAGAAAACTAAAATCATATCGCTTCCCATTTTCATTTTTAGAAAGGTCTGTTAGTATAAAGAAAAAATAGACAACGAAACTTTAAATAACCAACTTGAAATAAACAAATTCAAAGAAGAAAGATGGGAAGGAAATCAATCAGTTGAATGAAAAAGAAATTCTCCGATTACAAAAAGAATTGAAACGCTGGGAGAACAAGTATAAAAAGCTTCAACAAGTCTTTCGGCTACAAGAAGAAATCATTGCTACCTATGAAGCGGCTTATGGCGAAGCACCCGGACTTATTGAGGAAGAAGTACAAGTAAAAGAAAGTGAAGGAAACAGCTCTTTCTTTAAAATGATGGAGAAACGTTCCTATAATCGCTTCAATCAAGAACAAAAAGCAGCTATCACATATGATATGAAGAAACATCTTCGAATCATAGCAGGAGCTGGGAGCGGCAAAACGCAAACAATCTGTGCAAAAGCTGTTTATCTGATGACGCAAAAACAAGTAGACGAAGAACGCATACTAATGATCACTTTTACAAGGAACGCTGCAAATGAACTAAAAAAACGAGTAGATAATTTCAGCCAGAGAAAAACCGCTGTCCATATCGGAACATTCCATAGTATCTTTTTTAGGATATACAATGAAATTTGTCGAAAATTTCCTGAAGTAGCAATGCAAGGAATACAAGGAGACTTTTCAAAGGATACTGCACAAAAAGTGAATGCTGTTTTGCAACAGCTGATACGTAAATATAATCTTTATATATTTGATCAATATGGAGAAAAAACGATTGCTTCTCGGTTAGACTATTGGCAGAATATGAACCTTTCAGTAGAAGAAATGGTTCAGTTAGTTAAAGAAAAATATGATTCCATTGATAAGAATGCACGACAGCCGATATCAGAACGACTGTATGGATTGCTCATGGAACTCCAAGAACAAAAAAGAAGCCAGAAATTGCTAGAGTTCAATGATGTACTCCAAAATCTGAAAAGCGCTTTGGAGAATGAGGAAATCCAGCATTATATCGGCCAAAAATATGATTATCTATTCATTGATGAATTTCAAGATACTAATCCACTTCAATGGGAAATCGTGAAACGGATGACAAAGGAAAACAGGATCAAGTTGATTGTTGTTGGAGATGATGATCAGAGTATCTATGGATTCAGAGGATCAGAGCCAGCATACATCAAGAACTTTGAAAAAGAATATCCTACCAAAACTCTTTTCTTATTAACTAATTATCGTTCTCGGGCAGCTATTGTCCAAGGAGCAAATAGATTGATCAGCTATAATAAAAATGATCGGATACCAAAGGCGATGATTCCAGCACAAAAAGAAGCAGGCGTTATGGAAGCCTATTTGTTTTCTGATACTAAAGCAGAAAGTCAGTGGCTAATCAAACAAATTCAGACATTTATTCAAAAAAATGGGAAATATAAGGAATCAATCATATTGTACCGATCAGCTTCACAAACGCAGCAGCTTGTCCAATCTCTGCTGAAAACGAATATTCCTTTTGTACTGGAAGCAGATAGTCCATATGAAGGTATCTTTGGTATCAAGTCTTTCCAACATTTCTATCAAAAAATTGTTCATTGGCAAACAGCACTGAATCTGCAAAAGAAAAATCAGGCCTACCAGCAATTGCTCCGGCAGCTGATGGCAGACTGCTACCTGAAAAAAAGTGAATGCGATCAATACTTTTCTCCTAAATATCAAAATATAGCCGTTGCAGATTATATTTTGTCGATAAGCCCCAATTTAAAATCGAAATCTGCAGAAATCCGAGAGTTTGAGGAAGCGTTGCGTAAAACAGACCAGCATCAAGAAATCTATTCGCTTGTTCAAAGCTATCTTCATCTGCCACGTATAGCTAAGGAAATCGACCAGAGTGATCAAGAATGGATACGAGAAGAAGTAAAGCAGCATGCTACTTTCAGAAGACTCCAAGCCTTATCGCAAGAAACCCAAGCGACAGCTAAAGAATTAAAAACCCGCTTGATTGCTTACAGACAAGGAAAACTTGATGCACTATGTATCCAGAGCATTCACAAAAGTAAAGGTCTTAGTTACCGAAATGTCTTTTTGATTGGTTGTAACGAAGGAAGTTTGCCTTATAACGGAGCGACAGAAAAGAAAGTAATCGACTTTAATGAAATAAAAGCAGAACCAGTGACGACGATAGAAGAAGAACGAAGACTATTTTATGTTGCGATGACTAGAGCAAGAAATCGTCTGTATCTATGTGTACCTCAAATGAAAAATTCAAGAAAATTGAAAGTATCGAGATTTATCAAAGAAACCGGGAGTCGTGTGAAAAAAGGAAAGTGATAGAAGAGAGGGTGTGACAGAAGTGGTCAGTTTCAAGAAAGAAGAAGGAATGTACGAAAATTGCTTCTCAAATTTTTGTGAAATTTCAGCTTATTTTCGAAGAAGTTATTTCTGGAACACCGTTTATTCGGAAAAAGGAGGTGTGACAAGAATTTTGTCACACCTCCCTTATTTATTTTGAAAATGAGAATACTATTATCAAAATAGAGAATATATAGAATAATTCTCATTATTCAAACGTAAATAATCAGTTATTTTGATTTTTTTTTATATTTCGCCGTTTGTATAATTAAGCGAGACAAATAAAAAAGCCATTTATGTTACACTCAAATCGTAATACCCGCTAAAGCATACAAGGAGAGTGAACATAAATGACTTATACCCATCTTACACCAAACGAGCTTGTAATGATAGAAGCATATTTTCATCAAGAAACTCCGGTTGCTATCGTTGCGAAGCAGCTTAAACGTGGACGCCAAACAATTTACAATGTCTATAACTTTCTCAAATGCGGTGGAACAGCACTTGAATACTTTGAACAATACAAAGAAAATAAGCGACGTTGTGGGAGAACCGAAATCATTTTTCCTGCTGAGGAAAAAGAATACATTGCAAAAAGATCAACTGAAGGTTGGACCCCAGACGTCATTATTGGCCGTGCAGAGCGAACCTTCTCTTGTTCAGTAAGTACCCTCTATCGCCGGTTTAAGACGGGAGAATTCAATGTTTTACATTTACCGATGCAAGGAAAACGAAAACCAAATGGTTATAAGGAAAAACGTGGAAAACAGGCATTCAAAAGAAATATTTCTGAACGTAAAAAAGATTATGTCGTTTTCGAAGAAGAATTTGGACATTTAGAGGGTGATACGATTGTCGGCATCCACCATAAAAGTGCCGTCATCACACTCGTTGAGCGACTTTCAAAAGCCATTATCGCCTTGAAACCAGAAGGCCGTAAGGCAGTTGATATTGAAAATTCGATTAATGAATGGCTTCAATCCGTACCCAAAAATCTTTTCAAATCAATTACCTTTGATTGTGGAAAAGAATTCTCTAATTGGAAAAGTATTAGTAATACGAATGATATTGATATTTATTTCGCAGACCCAGGAACGCCTTCCCAACGGGGATTAAATGAACATTCAAACGGACTCCTCCGAAAAGATGGACTACCAAAAGAAATGGACTTCAACCAAGTCAATCAAGGATTCATCTCATCCGTTGCGTCCAAAAGAAACCATATCCCTAGAAAATCACTAAATTACCAAACACCATTAGAAGTTTTTTTGAGTTACGTAAATGGAAAGTTTTGTCTCGCTTAATTTGACAAATAATATTTTATTAGCTAATAATTGGTATTTTAAAAGAAATTACTGTAGAATTGGATTATAATTAAAAAGGAGTGAGAAAATGATAAAAGTATATGCTTCGCCTAGCTGTACTTCCTGTAGAAAAGCAAGAGCATGGTTGCAAGCGAATCAACTTGAATTTGAAGAGAAGAATATTTTTGCCGAACCGTTAACAGAAAGTGAGATCAAAAAGATCTTGGCAGCGACTGAAGGAGGAGTTCAAGATATTATTTCCACTCGGTCGAAAATTTACGAAAAGCTGGGCATAGATTTTAACGAATTAACTTTAAAGCAAATGATCGTCTTATTCAAAGAATATCCTTCATTATTGAGACGACCTATTTTGATTGATGAAAAAAGAATACTAATCGGATTTAATGAAGATGAGATCCGGTCATTTGTCCCTCGTGAAATTCGATGTGTTGCCAGAAATCTGATCTATTTACAAAACAATAACATCTTAAATTCATAGGGAGGGAGCCTTCGTGGAAGTGAAAGTCTATGGATCAGCGCACTGTGTAACAAGTCTGAAGGCGAAACAATGGTTAGAACACCATCAATTGCCTTATCAATTTGTTGACTTAGAAGAACGCGATCTAAGTACAGAAGAAGCAGAAGAATTATGCAGTTTTGAAGAAGTGCAAGCAGAACAGCTATTTGCGACTTGGTCTGAGGCTTTTCACAACATTGCGATTGACCTTTCCTGTGTAGAAAAAAAACAACTGATTTTTTTATGCACACAACATACCAACCTCCTCAGACGTCCTTTGATTATTATCGATGAAGTTCTATTTATTGGATACAATGAGCAGTTGATGGAACAGCTTATCTTAAATAAATAGACTTTAACTGTTTTAATCAAGTCACTGAGCATTCCATACAGTTGTAACAGTCGAACACTTAGCATCAAGCGTGTTATGTGTTCTTTTTTTGACTTTATTTTTCTACTATAGAGACATGCTCAATTTATGTGGTCAAAATTCAAATCTAGGTGGGGATATAGAGTTAAAAATATATTGACATGTGTAAATTTACATGATATATTCATTTCTGTTGTTTTAAGTAGCAAAGCAATAAAATAGTATTTTAAAAAACATATAAAATAGTTGTTGACATGTTAGAAATGACATGATAAGATAACTGAGTCGTTAAAAAAGGACCGCTTGCGAAGCTTGATTCTATCGAAAAAAACTTCAAAAAAGTTCTTGACAAATAACAAACGACAAGTTATGATAAATGAGTTGCTGTAAGATTTCGAAAAACGAAATCAAAAAAACTTTTAAAAAAGAGTTGACAATTACTTGTCTCTCTGATATGATATAAAAGTTGCTACGGCAGCCAAAAACGAATCGGGAAACACTCCTGATGAAGTAGACCTTTGAAAACTGAACAAAGTAAGACAAACCAAATGTGTAGGGCGTCTTGATTCAATTCAAGACAACAAACATTTTTAACAAGCAAGCAATATGCTAGCAAACAAATTGAGCTTAACAATCGCAAGATTGTTCGAACTTTTTATGAGAGTTTGATCCTGGCTCAGGACGAACGCTGGCGGCGTGCCTAATACATGCAAGTCGAACGCTTCTTTTTCCACCGGAGCTTGCTCCACCGGAAAAAGAGGAGTGGCGAACGGGTGAGTAACACGTGGGTAACCTGCCCATCAGAAGGGGATAACACTTGGAAACAGGTGCTAATACCGTATAACAATCGAAACCGCATGGTTTTGATTTGAAAGGCGCTTTCGGGTGTCGCTGATGGATGGACCCGCGGTGCATTAGCTAGTTGGTGAGGTAACGGCTCACCAAGGCCACGATGCATAGCCGACCTGAGAGGGTGATCGGCCACATTGGGACTGAGACACGGCCCAAACTCCTACGGGAGGCAGCAGTAGGGAATCTTCGGCAATGGACGAAAGTCTGACCGAGCAACGCCGCGTGAGTGAAGAAGGTTTTCGGATCGTAAAACTCTGTTGTTAGAGAAGAACAAGGATGAGAGTAACTGTTCATCCCTTGACGGTATCTAACCAGAAAGCCACGGCTAACTACGTGCCAGCAGCCGCGGTAATACGTAGGTGGCAAGCGTTGTCCGGATTTATTGGGCGTAAAGCGAGCGCAGGCGGTTTCTTAAGTCTGATGTGAAAGCCCCCGGCTCAACCGGGGAGGGTCATTGGAAACTGGGAGACTTGAGTGCAGAAGAGGAGAGTGGAATTCCATGTGTAGCGGTGAAATGCGTAGATATATGGAGGAACACCAGTGGCGAAGGCGGCTCTCTGGTCTGTAACTGACGCTGAGGCTCGAAAGCGTGGGGAGCAAACAGGATTAGATACCCTGGTAGTCCACGCCGTAAACGATGAGTGCTAAGTGTTGGAGGGTTTCCGCCCTTCAGTGCTGCAGCTAACGCATTAAGCACTCCGCCTGGGGAGTACGACCGCAAGGTTGAAACTCAAAGGAATTGACGGGGG
>NZ_CP172892.1:445000-1647500 GCF_050531945.1 Enterococcus sp. DIV1411a
TCTACGATGTAATCTGCGTGATTGCGGATTAGTTCGGCAGTCAAGTGCTCAAGTGAATGTAGACTTGGCATGTCCATGTGTTCTTTATTTGGTTGTTTAAAGCGGACGTCGTATTTAATGATGACATCGCCATGCGCACCCGTTTTTCGATCAGCTACACGTACATAAGGTGCTTTGACTTTTGTATGGTCAAGATTAAAACTTTCGACATTCATTCTCATTTGTAAGACTCCTATCTGTTTGTTCATTCGTTTTGATGCTTTTCACTAAAGAATTATTTAGTGAAATTTACAAAAACGTCTTTCTACTTGATTCTAACACTTATCGTTTCCAAGGTGTAGCAATCTGAAATATTTTTTAGATTTTTCTGCTAAGTCGTTTATTGGGACTTCTAGTTCTTGATTCTGTCAAATGCCTGAGCTAAATCGTTTATGAGATCCTGACCATACTCAATTCCTACAGAAAGACGGATCAAGCCGTCCTTTATGCCAGCCTCTTCTCGTTTTTCTTTTGGAATAGACGCATGAGTCATGACAGAAGGAATTTCCACTAAACTTTCTACGCCACCTAAACTTTCTGCTAAAGTAAATAGTTGGAGTGATTCAACAAATGGAATAGCAGATTCTTCATTTTTTAAAGTAAAAGAAATCATTCCGCTAAAGCCGCTCATCTGCTGCTTAGCAACTCCATGGAGTTCATGATCGGGTAATCCTGGATAGTAGACCTTTTCTACTGCTGGATGAGAAAATAGAAAATCAGCTACCACAAAAGCATTTTTTTGATGTTCCTCCATACGAACACTTAGTGTCTTGATTCCGCGCTGAAGTAACCAGCTATCTTGGGGACCAAGTACGGCTCCGATAGCATTTTGGTAAAATCCGATCTGATCGGCTAGATCTTTATGGTTAGAAGTCACTAAACCAGCTACTACATCGCTGTGTCCGCCTAGATATTTGGTACCGCTATGGACAACGATATCAGAACCGAGATCTAAAGGTCTTTGAAAATAAGGAGTAGCAAATGTATTGTCAGCAATAACTATCAATCCATGTTGATGAGCCAGAGTGGCACTTTTTTCTAAATCAGTAATCTTTAGAAGCGGATTGCTAGGTGTTTCAAGATAAAGTGCTTTTGTATTGGGTTTGATGGATTGTTCTATTTTATCAAGATTACTCGTATCTATGATCGTGTACTCGAGACCATTTTTAGTAAGAACTTTGTCAAATAGACGGAATGTTCCTCCATAGACATCATCTCCTAATAAGATATGATCGCCAGCTTGAAAAAGAGAAAAAACGGCATGAATCCCAGAAAGACCAGAAGAAAAAGCGAATCCTCGAACACCGCCTTCCAAATCAGCAATCAGTTCTTCCAATGCAAAACGAGTAGGATTACCAGATCTTGAATATTCATATTGTTTAGGCTGGCCGACGCCATCTTGCCGATAAGTGGATGTTTGATAAATAGGTACACTGACAGCTCCTGTTGTGGGATCTTCACTGATGCCTCCGTGGATCAATTTTGTTTGAATGTGCATGTTTCTTTCCTCCTATAAGTAAATGTTTTTTGATAAATAGCGGTCTGCTGCGTCTGGAAAAATCGTAACGACACGATGACCAGGTGGTAAACGACGAATTTCTCTTAATGCTGCTGCAAAAGCCGCACCACTCGAACTTCCAACTAATAGTCCTTGTTCTCGTGCTAACTGCCTAGTATGGTTAAACCCTTCTACATCAGAGATTGTCTCGATCTGATTGATTGAAAGGGGAGAAAGAAACGGCGGAATGAATTCTACACCGATACCCTCAATTTCGTGAGGGGCTGGATCACCACCATTTAACACAGAGCCCTCTGGTTCTACACCGATTATTCGAATGTCGGGATATTTTTCTTTCAAAAAGGTAGAAGTTCCAGCAAAGGTTCCACCACTCCCAATTCCTGCTACAAAACTATGGATATTTTCGATAGTAAGCAGCAGGATTATCTTTATTTTCAAATTGAAGAGGCAGATAGCTGTTTGATATCTCCTCTGCAAGTTTTTTACTTTTGCTGATGGCACCGATGATTCCTTGCTCACTAGGAGAATGGATGATCTTTGCTCCCAATGCTTTCATCAATTGTTGTTTTTCTAAGCTAAACTTCTCTGGAACAACAAAAACCGTTCTTAATTTGTATGTGAGTGCGGCCAGAGCGATCCCAATTCCTGTATTTCCGGCAGTTGGTTCGATGATCGTCGTTTTTTCATTGATTTTTCCTTGGGCAAATCCTTCTTTGATCAAATAACTGCCCAATCTATCTTTGATACTTCCTCCAGGATTTAAATATTCTAGTTTTGCATAAATAGCAGAACCTTTAGGCATAGAATAGTGCTGATTGTCAAAGCGATAAAGCGGTGTGGAACCAATAGCTTCTGTAATTGTCGAGATAATCATATGGGCCTCCTAAAAAAAGATAATAAAAAAAGGAGCTGACTATTAAATCAGCTCCTTGAAAGACATAGAGAAAAATTGAGTAGATAAAAAGATAAGTTACCTGGTACTCATTCTATGAAGGGCAATTAATAGACATGACAAATAGTATGCTGCTTTTATGCACCATACAACAGCAACGATTCAATTGTTTTTGGTTGCTGACTGTCATGTGTATCCCTCCAAGTAAAATTTTTATTAACGATAGCATGAAAAAAAATAAAAGTCAAAGGCTTGAAAGAAAAAAATATTTCGATAGCATCGTTTACCCGTGTTTATTTTTCTGACAAATAGGCATGAGACCTTAAAAGATAGAGAATACTCTAGTTTTCTGGCCGGTTGTCTGATACAATAAAGTTGATTATGATAAAGAAAAGAAGGAGCAAAAATAATGATCTCAGCAAGTGATTTAAGAGCCGGTATGACTTTCGTACAAGACGGCAAACTGATTAAAGTTCTGGATGCAAGCCACCATAAACCTGGTAAAGGAAATACAGTTATGCGTATGAAACTGAAAGATGTCCGTTCAGGTGCAACATACGACACAACGTTCAGACCAGAAGAAAAATTTGAAAAAGCACATATCGACACAAAACCTGTACAATATTTGTACACGATGGATGATACAGCTTTCTTCATGGATTTGGAAACATATGAGCAATATGAAATTCCTGTAGAAACAGTAGAAGAAGAAATGAAATATATCCTAGAAAACATGGAAGTAAAAATCCAATTCTTCGGTAGCGAAGTCATCGGCGTTCAATTACCAACAACTGTCGTATTACGTGTTGTGGAAACACAACCTTCCATCAAAGGTGCAACAGTCACTGGTTCAGGTAAACCAGCGACAATGGAAACTGGCTTAGTAGTCAATGTTCCTGACTTCATCGAAACAGATGAATTGTTGGAAATCAATACAGCAGAAGGTTCTTATGTAAAACGTGCATCAAAATAATGAGCTGACGAATTGATAAGAAGTTGAAAAACATAGCTTGACCTCTTGAAAAGTGGATCATCGGATCTGCCTTTCAAGAGGTTTTTTTGTGGAATCAGCAAATTGAAAAATAAAAAAGTATTTGATTTTATTTATATTTTGAAAGATGAATGGCAAAAGCTAGAGAAAGAAGAAACTGCACTTATTTATGAAGAAATTGAAATGATTCATAAAATTGAAAATATCCGAACTATTCCGAACTATATTGAAGCGAAAATATTTTTTCATCACTAAATAGTGTTGAATTTATGTTTTTATGTATAAATAGCTTCTAATAGTTCGGGTATTTTGTTTTTATAACCATTTTTATTCTTATTTTTAAAAAAATATTTCGAAATATACTAGACAATTCAGAAAATTTTGTTTAATATTATTCCAATAAAATTCAAATCTTTATCAAATGAAATTCCAATAAAAATGGAAAAAAAGTGAAAAGAGGAATGAAAAAATGACAGAATTGATAATTGGCGGAGTCACAGCAAGCACATTGGCAGAAAAGTATAAGACACCTCTGTATGTGTATGATGAAGAAAAGATGAGACAAACGATGCTGTCATTCAAGCGAGGCTTTGTATCGAAACGTTTTGATACAAAAGTACTTTACGCCTCTAAAGCATTCCAAACGATTGAGATGCTGTATTTAGTTCGTGAATATGGATTCGGGCTAGATGTTGTCAGTGGTGGGGAAATCTATACCGCTTTGCAAGCTGATTTTCCTAGAGATACTATCTACTTCCATGGTAACAACAAGACGCCAGAGGAACTGATCTATGCACTTGAAAATGATTTGTTGCATATTGTTGCCGATAATTTGATGGAAGTTGAATTATTAGCAGAATTAAGCCAACGCTATTTAAAAAAAATCTGTATCATGCTTCGGTTGAATGTCGGAGTAGAAGCACATACTCATGAATATATCGTCACTGCGCATATTGATTCAAAATTCGGCATGAGCTATGAAAGTAAAGAGTGCCAACAAGCCCTTCAGTTGATAAAAGAAAGCAGCTATCTAGAGTTAGAAGGATTTCATGCTCATATCGGGTCACAAATTTTTGATGTTACTGCTTGGTTAGCTGAAATCGACAAATTGACGAATTACTTAACCGATTTTGACCAACCTCTTTCCTTGAATCTTGGCGGAGGGTTTGGGATTCGTTATACACAAAATGATCAGCCAATCCCAGTCGAAGAGGCACTAAAAAAACTGATTGAATATACGGAAGAAGCTTTGGAAAAACGAAAACTGACCATTCGTCAATTACTGATTGAACCGGGTAGAAGTATTGTTGGAGAAGCTGGTACAACACTATACACGATTGGTTTCATCAAAAAGACACCACATAAAAAATATTACTTTGTAGATGGCGGGATGACAGATAATATCCGTCCAGCTCTGTATCAGGCAGAATACGATTGTGATTTAGCAGCAAAACTGTCGGAAGAAAAAACAGAGAAAGTGACGATTGCAGGAAAAATGTGTGAATCAGGCGATGTGGTAATTAAAGAAGCTTATTTGCCGAAAGCAGAATCGGGTGATCTTTTAGCTGTTTATTCCACGGGAGCTTATGGATACTCGATGAGCAGCAACTACAATCGAGCGACACGACCAGCAGTTGTTTTTGTCAATAATGGCCAATCAAGACTGATTGTTCGCAGACAAGCATTTTCTGATCTACTAAGGGGGGAAGTTTCCTATGATCCTTCATAAATATAATGGCTGCGGAAATGATTTTATCTTATTAGATTACGCAGAAGACACAGATTATAGTCAATTAGCCGCTTCTTTATGCACAAAAGAAAAATATGATACAGACGGATTGATCGCCGTAAAAATCGATCCGTTGGAAATGATCTATTACAACAAAGATGGCAGCCGCGCGCCGATGTGCGGAAATGGCATTCGCTGTTTTGCTCGATACGTAAATGATCAGAACATGATGAATGAACAGGAATTCAACGTAGAGACATTAGCAGGCACAAGAAAAATTACGGTGTTGGATCCCTCACCTTTTTATTGCAGCGTAGATATGGGAGTGCCAGATGATTCTCCGGAAAAAATCAAAGCTAATCAAACTTATCCAATAAAAAACCAGGAAATAGAGATCAATGGTGAAAAAGTAACGATCACTAGTTTATTTTTAGGAACGATTCATACTGTTGTTTTTGTTGAAAATGCGCGTGAGGAAGTCTGGAGAAAAAGAGGTGAACTGATCTGTCATCATCCTTTGTTCAAAGAAAAAACCAATGTCAACTTTGTAGAAGTAGTCAATGAACAAGAATTGATCGTCCGTACCTATGAAAGAGGAGTAGGTTGGACACTTGCTTGCGGTACAGGTTGCTGTGCCTCTTATGTGGTTGCTAAGGAAACTGGGAAAATTTCAGCAGATCAGGTAGTTGTTCACTTGGAACAAGGAGACTTGATGATCTCTGGTGAGGATGCGATACAAATGGCTGGCCCAGCAGTTCATGAATGGACAAGAATATTGGAGGAATGAAGATGATAAAAGGTTCGATCGTGGCGCTGATCACGCCGATGAATGAAGAGGGATCAGTAGATTATGCTGGTTTGGAAAAATTGATCCAATTCCATTTAGATGAACAAACAGACGGATTATTAGTTTTAGGTACAACAGGAGAATCTTCTACGCTCACACAATCTGAGGAGGAGCAGATCCTTCAACTGACAGTAAAGAAAGTGGCTGGCCGTGTGCCGGTGATTGCAGGAGCTGGAACGAATAATACGAAAGAAACGATTGAAAAAGCGAAGCATTTTGCTTCTTTGGGGGCAGACGCACTTTTGGTCATCACCCCTTACTACAACAAAACAAGTGATGCAGGACTAGCTGCTCATTTTACAGCAATTGCAGAAGCCTCACCGATTCCGCTTATTTTGTATAATGTTCCTTCTAGAACAGGCATGTCGATTCCAATCCATGTATTAGTAAATTTAGCAGAACATCCTAATATCATTGGTTTGAAAGAAGCCTCAGGAGATATGGCTTATGTGATGGATGCCGCTCGGTTGATTGGAAAAGAATTCTTCCTTTACAGTGGAAATGATGATTTGATCCTACCAGTAATGAGTGTAGGAGGAAGCGGTGTAATAAGTGTATGGGCGAATATCCAACCTAAAATAGTCCATGAATTAGTAAAAGATACGCAGGACGGAAGATGGCAGCAAGCAAAAGAAAAGCAATTAAATGCACTTGAACTGATCCATGCCTTGTTCAGTGAGACCAATCCTATTCCTGTCAAAGCAGCCATGTCATTATTAGACTTACCTTCCGGACCTCTACGCCTGCCTTTAGTTTCTCTTTCAAAAGAGAAAAAGAAACAATTAGCTCAGCTTTTGTTAAAAGAAAGGACGGGTGAAAAATGAGAATCGGACTGATTGGCAGTGGACAGATGGGAGACAGAGTCGAAGAAGTTGCACAAGAAAGAGGAGATACGATCCTTCTTTTACAGACGTCACCTAAAGAAGCAACTACGCTTGTTTTTCCGGAACTGCCAGAAATGCTTATTGATTTTTCTCATCCAGATAATTTAGAGAAAATCCTTTCGTATAGCTTATCATATCAACTTCCGTTAGTCATTGGCACGACAGGTTATACACAATCACAGTTCCAAGAAATAAAAGAACATGCTAAACATGTACCTGTGATGTATAGTGCTAATTTTTCGTTCGGCATCATGGTGATGAATCAACTAATCAAGCAAGCAGCTGCAATGTTGCAAGGCTGGCAGATCGAACTGATTGAAAAACATCATAGTCGTAAAAAAGATGCACCATCTGGTACTGCAAATATGCTGCTTCAAACAATCCAAGAAGTGCAAAAGCTGCAGCCCGTATACAACTGGCAAGGGAAAAAAAGAGAAGAAAACCAAATTGGTGTACACAGTATTCGTGCAGGTTCTTTACCTGGTGAACATGATGTATTGTTTGCTGCTACTGATGAAATATTTACGATCAAACATGAATCTTTTTCTAATCGAATCTTTGCTGCAGGCGCAGTAGAAGCAGCGGACTGGTTGAAAGATCAGTCACCAGGTTATTACAAATTAGAAGATTTATTAATGGACAAAGGGGTGTAAAAAACGTGGAAGCTCAAGAAATCATCCGCTACATTCAAACGGCATCTAAAAAGACGCCTGTGAAAGTCTATCTGAATGTAACCGAGCCAATCGAATTTAAAGAAAGTAAAGTTTTTGGTGAAGGAAGCAGCTTCGTTGTTTTTGGTGACTATGAGACGATTGCTCCGGTTTTAGAAGCTGAATCAGAAAAAATCATTGAAATCGAAATCGAAACTGCTGCAAGATACAGCGCAGTTCCTTTGCTAGATATTAAAAAAATTAATGCTCGTATCGAACCAGGTGCTATTATCAGAGATCAAGTGTCAATCGGCAACAATGCCGTGATCATGATGGGAGCGATTATCAATATTGGTGCAGTAATCGGTGAAAACACGATGATTGATATGGGTGCTGTCTTAGGTGGACGAGCGACAGTGGGCAAAAACTGCCATATTGGTGCAGGAGCTGTCTTAGCAGGTGTGATCGAACCAGCATCGGCCAAACCGGTTATCGTAGAAGACGGCGTACTGGTAGGTGCGAATGCAGTGATTGTTGAAAGTGTCCATATCGGAAAAGATGCAGTCGTGGCAGCAGGAGCAGTGGTTTTAGAAGATGTGGCAGCAGGCACTGTTGTCGGTGGAATACCTGCACGTGTATTAAAAATAAGTGATGATCAGACAAAAGAAAATACAGCATTGATTGCTGCGTTACGCGAATTATAGAGGAGATGGAGAAAAATGCGCGAAATAGATACCTGTATTGTGGGGGCAACCGGATTAGTCGGCCAAACGATGCTCAAAGTGTTAGAAGAATATGATTTTCCAGTAGGACGATTGAAATTATTAGCTTCAAAACGTTCAGCCGGTAAAGTTTGTGTATTCAAGAAAAAGAAACACACTGTACAGGAATTGACAGAAACTTCATTTGAAGGATATGATTTAGCGCTATTTTCTGCAGGTGCTTCTGTATCCAAAGAGTTTGCGCCAATCGCACGAAGTCAGGGACTATTTGTCATAGATAATTCCTCAGCATGGCGGGAAGATTCGGATATTCCATTAATCGTTCCAGAGGTCAATCTGGAAGACTATACATTGAATCGGCTGATTGCAAATCCAAATTGTTCAACCATTCAAGCGGTACTTCCACTTAAAGCTTTACAAGAAGCCTTTGGTATCCAGCGAGTCAATTATTCGACCTATCAAGCAGTTTCTGGTTCCGGGCAAAAAGGCATTGAAGATCTTCATCGTACGCAAAATGACGAGGAACCAGTTTTGTATCCTTATAATATTAGCCAAACGGTGATTCCGGAAATCGATCAGCCTTTAGAAAATGGGTATACAAAAGAAGAACAGAAAATGATAAATGAGACCCGTAAGATTCTGCATCAGCCTGCTTTGCCAGTATCAGCAACCTGCGTACGTGTGCCAATCGAAAATGGACATGGAGTCTCTGTGGCAGTTCAACTGCAAAAAGAGTTTACGACGGAAGAAATTAGAGAGTGTCTCAGCCAGTTTCCAGGGATTCAATTAGAAGATGATCTAGCAGCACATAAATATCCGACGAGCATTCTTGCTAGAGGAACAGATATGGTTTATGTTGGGAGGATCAGAAAAGACACTTCTTTAGAGAACGGATTGTTGTTCTATACGACTGCCGATAACATACGCAAAGGAGCCGCTGCGAATGCCGTACAGATTGCTGCAGCTTTAATGCAGAAAATAGCGGAGGTGGCAAGATGAGTAATACGCTGAAAGTAGCGAAATTCGGCGGAACATCGATGTCTCATGAAGAGCAATTCAAAAAAGTCCGTACAATTGTTCTTTCAGATCCCAATCGCCAAGTGATCGTTGTTTCTGCTTTAGGCAAACGTACGTCAGATGATGACAAAGTAACAGACTTACTTTATTTGATTTATGCTTACCTTCAGCATCATGTTGATTGGACACCCCTTTGGAAAAGGATTTGTGATCGTTTCATTCAAGTAAGAGATGTTCTTGCCCTGCAGTTACCTATTGAAGATGAACTAGCACGCATACAGAAACAACTGGAAGACGAAAAGATAACTGAAGATTATTTAGTAAGTAGAGGTGAATATCTGACTGCTCAACTGATGGCTGAGTATCTTGGTTACCAGTTTATTGACGCAAAAGACCTGATTTTCTTTGACTATGATGGGAAAATCGATCAGGAAAAAACAGCACAGGAAATCACAAAAGCATTTAAAAGATATCCGAAAATGGTTGTTCCAGGGTTTTACGGGGCGAACCCTGCAGGAAAAGAAAAATTATTGGGCCGTGGGGGAAGCGACATTACCGGCGCGATACTGGCGAAGATGTTGCAAGCGGAAAGTTATGAGAATTGGACGGATGTTTCAGGAATCATGATGGCTGATCCGCGAATCATCGATCATCCTAAAATCATCGAGGAAATCTCTTTTAGAGAACTGAGAGAGATGGCTTATATGGGGGCTAACGTTCTTCATGAAGCAGCTGTTTTCCCAGTTCAAGAGGCTGATATCCCCATCCAAATAAAAAATACCAATGATCCTTTCGCTCAAGGGACAAAAATATCGAATCACGAAATAGAAAAGGAAAATGGACTGACAGGAATAGCTGGACGCAAGGATTTTCTTTCCATCACTTTATTCAAACGTCATATGTCCGATGAAATCGGGTTTATTTGGAAAGCAATGAGCATTTTTGCTAAACATGAGATATCAATCGAACATATTCCTTCAGGGATCGACAATATCGGAGTGATCGTCTCAGCAGAAGCGATTGCCGATAAATTATTTCTCATCACGAAAGAATTAAAAGAAACACTTGGCGTGGAAGAAATCGTCGTGATTGAAGACTTAGCTTTGATCTCTGTCGTTGGCGGACCGCATAAAGAATTGATCGGTTTATCTGGAAAAGTGTTATCGATATTGAACAAATTAGAAATTCGCACATCGATCTTATCACAAGGAGCACAGGAGTTGAATCTGATCATCGGTGTACCGAATAATCAATATGAAACAGTAGTGAAGGGTATCTATGAAGGGATGGTGAATACGGATGCTGAAAGAATATCGAATGGCACTCCATCAAATTCCTGAAATCGGATTTCATGAATTCAAGACAAAAAAATATTTATATGAACAAGTAAAAAACAGCGGGGCCGTTATCCATGAAATCGGCGAAACAGGACTACTCCTTTATTTTGATAATCAACAAGAAGAAACGATTGCTTTTCGAACAGATATCGATGCACTGCCAGTCAAAGAAGAAACGAATCTCTCTTTTGCTTCTAAGCATGAAGGGTATATGCATGCATGTGGTCATGACGGACATATGGCGATGCTTTTAGGGTTGACTGACTTTATAACTAAACACATTGAGGATCTTATTTATAATGTAGTACTGATCTATCAGCCATCAGAAGAAATTTCCGGTGGCGCACAAAGCGTTATTCAGTCAGGATTGTTGGATAAATATGAAGTACAAGCAATATTTGGCTTTCATCTATGGCCTGGACTAGCTAAGGGAGAAGTTTTCTCTCGACCAGGACCTTTGATGGCACAAAGCAGTGAAACAGACATTATCATTAAAGGCCAGTCTGCACATATTGCTTCTAGTGAAAAAGGAATCGATAGTCTGGAGGCAGCTGTACGATTTTTGAAGAATGTTTATGATTTTGATCGGCAATTACCGGCAGAGTGGAATCATCTAATGAAATTTGGCCAAATCCAAGGTGGAACGATCCGAAATGTTTTAGCTGGAGAAGTTATTGTATCCGGAAGTATCCGTTCTTACAGTTCAGATATGCAAAATTATTTGAAGAGGGGATTAGACCATTTAGCAGAACAGTTTCACTCTACAGCTACTATTTCTTTTCACTATAATGACGGCTATCCAGCTGTAATCAACCATAGAGGCTTATATGCAGCACTGTTAGATTCAAACAAACTACATGAATTAGATGCTCCAGTTCTTCAAGCCGAAGATTTTGGCATATATACGCAACAATATCCATGTGTATTTTTCTTTTTAGGTGTCGGTGATACCCCTGCTTTACATGATCCGACGTTCGATTTTGATATGGATGTTTTAGAAAATGGTGTAGAATGGTACAAAACGATTCTTTTTACAGAAAATCTTCTTGTAAAAATCGATAGCAGTTCAAAAGAGGAGCGAGTAAATAATGACGAATTTATCCAATCGATTTAGTCCCAGGCTTTCTAGAATAGAAGTATCAAAAATACGACAATTCGATCAGCAAATATCTTCGATACCAGATGTGATCAAACTCACCCTGGGAGAACCGGATTTTCCAACTCCCGAACATGTCAAACAAGCCGGAATAGCAGCGATTGAAGAAGACTTTTCTCACTATACCGGAATGAGAGGATTAGAGGAACTGCGGGAAGCTGCTTGTATGTTTCAGCAGCAGCGTTATGGACTAACTTATGATCCGCAAACGGAAGTTTTGACGACGGTTGGTGCAACGGAAGCAATTGCCTCTGCATTGTTATCTGTTTTGGAAGAAGGAGACAAGGTTCTTATTCCAGCGCCTGCTTATTCAGGATATCAGCCATTAGTGGAACTAGCTGGTGCTGAATTGATCCCGATAGATACTTCTGACACAGGGTTTGTTTGCCAGCCAGAACAATTTGAAAAAGCCTTTGAACAATATGAATCAGCTGTCAAAGCAGTCATTTTAAACTATCCTAACAATCCTACTGGGACGACATTGTCTGCAAAACAATTGAAAGCAATCGCTGAGGTTTTAAAAAAATATCCGGTATTTGTTATAAGTGATGAAGTATATGCTGAATTGACTTATAGTGGAACGCATATGTCCATAGCTACTTATCTTCCAGAACAAACAATCGTGATAAGCGGGTTATCCAAGTCACATGCGATGACTGGTTGGCGAGTGGGCTTTATTTTTGCTCAAAAAGCCCTTATTGACGAACTAATTAAAGTCCATCAATATCTGGTGACTGCCGCTACAACGATGTCGCAAAAAGCTGCGGCTGAAGCGCTAATAAATGGGGTGAAAGATAGCGAGAATATGAAAGAGCAATATCAAACACGAAGAGACTATCTGGTCCAGCAATTGGCGCCTTTAGGATTTGAAGTGACCCAGCCAAACGGTGCATTTTACTTGTTTTGCAAACTCCCAGCTGCCATTCAAACTGACTCTTGGCAGTTTTGTGTAGAATTAGCGGAACAGGCAAAAGTTGCGTGTATCCCAGGAATTGCATTTGGCCCAGAAGGAGAAGGTTATATCCGGATTTCTTATGCTAGCAGCATGGAAAAATTACATGAGGCCTGCAAACGGATCAAAGACTTTTTAACAGAACAGTGATTCATAGATTTTATCAAAAAAACAATCGTTAATTTTGCGGTATATTCTGCAAGGAGACGATTGTTTTTTAAATTTAGTTCAAATGAACGCGTTTCTTTTGATTCATAACTAATGTAATGTTAAGTTTAAATTGTTTAGAATGATTTTAAAAGAATATTCAAGGAGGTTTCATCAATGGAAAAAATCAAAGTTGTCATTGTAGGTGCATCTCATGGAGGGCATCAATCGATCTTGGAACTATTGACACGATACGGTGAAAATGTAGATATCACGCTATTTGAAGCAGGAGACTATATTTCCTTCATGTCATGTGGTATGGAGCTGTATTTAGAAGACAAGGTAACAGATGTAAATGATGTACGTAATTTCAGACCAGAAAACTTTCCGCAATCCAATGTTCATATTTTAAATAATCACGAAGTAAAAACGATCGATGCCGATAAAAAAACAGTAACGGTTACTAGCGCATCAGATAACGAAACAAAAGAATATCCTTATGACAAATTGATTTTGAGTTCTGGTGTCAAACCAAACAATCTGCCAGTACCAGGAGCAGATCTAGAAAATGTCTACTTGATGCGTGGATACAATTGGGCAACCAAAATCAAAGAAAAATTAAATGATCCGGCTATTAAAAAAATCGCTGTCGTAGGTGCGGGTTACATTGGGATCGAAGCAGCAGAAGCAAGCCGAAAAGCTGGGAAAGAAGTCGTATTGCTTGATGTGATCGATAGACCTTTAGGCACTTATTTAGATGCTGAGATGACAGATATTTTAGAACAACACCTAAATGAAAACGGTATTGAAGTTTTGACAAATGCAAAAATCGAAGCTTTTACTGGTAACGGAAAAGTTGAGGCAATCAAAACAAGTGAAAAAGAAATCCCAGCAGATCTAGTCATTCAAGCTGCCGGTGTGAAGGCAAATACAGAATGGTTAAAAGGGATCGTCGACTTAGATGAACGTGGCTGGATCCAAACAAATGAATACTTGCAAACGAATCTTCCAGATGTGTATGCAGTAGGAGATGCTACACTTGCTTATTCTATCCCAGCACGCAAAAAAATGCCGATCGCTTTAGCGACTGTTGCACGTAGAGAAGCACGTTATGTAGTAAAACATCTTTTTGAAGAAGTACCAAACAAACCGTTCGGCGGAGTCGTAGGTTCCTCTGCATTAAGTGTCTTTGACTATCATTTTGCAGCAAGCGGATTGAATAGCTTTACAGCAGCAAAAGCAGGAGTAGATGTACGAGTGTCTTATTATGAAGATACGTTACGACCAAAATATGTACCAGAAGAACAAGGAAATCCAAAAGTGTCCATCCAATTATTCTCGGATCCAATGACCCATCAATTGCTAGGAGGAGCAGTATTATCTACCTATGATGTTACAGGTCAAGGAAATGTATTGGCACTAGCGATCCAAAACAAACTGACTTTAGAAGAACTAGCAGAAGCTGACTTCTTCTTCCAGCCAGGCTTTGACCGACAATGGAGCATGTTGAATCTAGCCGCTCAACAAGCGTTAGGAGAAGAACCATTTGTAGAATAAGAAAACGAAATATTTGAAAAGAGGTTGTGAAAAAGCTGCCTTGCATCAAGTAATAAGAACAGCCAAGTAAAAACAGCTTCTTATGTTTTTAACTTGGCTGGACTTATTACCGCAGATGCAAGCTTTTGAACACCGTTTATTTTCAAAAAAGGGACTGTGACACGATTTGTGTACCGACCCCCAAAAGTTAGACCAAAAAATCTAACTTTTGGAGGTCGGTATTTTTTATGGTTAAATATACTTTTGAACTTAAATTAAAGATCGTTCATGATTATTTGGATGGCAAAGGCGATTGGACCGTAAAAATCCAGATCAAGAGATTGAAGCGGAAATGCTTAAAATTCGGGAGAAGCACAAGGATTATGGCTGTTTACGGATGACCAATGAACTAAGAAACCGCGGTTTCTCTATCAATAAAAAGAAAGTTCAGCGCTTGATCAAGAAGCTAGGAATAAAAGTAACGGCATACACGCGTAAATCACGTCGCTACAATTCTTATCGAGGAAAAGTTGGAGCAGTAGCCAAAAATCGGATCCATCGTCGTTTCTACACCAGTATCTGCCATCAGAAAATCACGACGGATACAACTGAATTTAAATACCATGAAGTGGATGCCAAAGGCATTATCCGTCAAAAGAAATTGTATCTAGATCCTTTTATGGATATGTTCAATAGTGAGATTTTATCCTATCGTATCTCTGAAAAGCCCAATGCATTAGCGGTAATGGAAGGTTTGGAGGAAGCTATCCAGACCACTAACGATTGTCCCTATCGTCGTACGTTTCACTCAGATCAAGGTTGGGCGTATCAAATGAAAGCTTATAGAAACAAATTGAAGGAGTACAAAATCTTTCAAAGCATGTCTCGGAAAGGGAACTGCTTAGATAATTCACTTATGGAGAATTTTTTTGGCTTATTAAAACAAGAGATTTTTCACGGGAAAGTTTATAACTGTTTCGAGGAATTAAAATCAGCCATCGATAGCTATATCTATTACTACAATAATGAACGGATAAAACAGAAATTAAACTGGCAAAGTCTCGTCCAATTTCGTAAAACAACCGTAACGGTTGTGTAAAAATATCATTTTAGAGCATGAAAAAAAGGAGTGGATTTCTCCACTCCAAAAAAGTCTAACTTTTGGGGGTCACTACAGTGTCACAGTCCTTTTTTTAGTAAAAGGATACATTTCTTCCTTGTATATTCCATGCGTGTTCGTGAGAAAGCATATATAATTTAATTAACAGATAGTTAGGGGGAGAAAAAATGATTTTTTCAATTACAATGAAACTGGTATTCGGGTTGATCGGTTTATTATTAGTAGTACGTTTGCTTGGGAAGAAATCCATGTCAGAAATCACACCGTTTGATTTAGTCTATACGCTTGTTTTAGGTGGGATCTTAGAAGAATCAACCTATGATGACAATGTCCATGTAGGGCATGTCCTATTTGCCATTGCGCTTTGGGCAGTAATGATTTATGGTATCGAACGTATCGTCCAAAGAAATGAAAAGGTCAATCGTTGGGTCAAAGGCGAGCCATCTGTTCTAATCAAAGACGGCGTCATCAACATGACAGAGTTGACAAATAACCATATCGAGATGGAGCAGTTGCGAGCAATCTTAAGACAGCAGGAATGCTTTTCTCTTGAAAATGCCAAACATGTTATCCTAGAGAATGCCGGTCAAATGAGTGTATTGAAAAAATCAGATGAAGACAAAGCTTTATCGATCCTGCTTGTAGATGAAGGGCAAATTCAGCATAAAGTGCTTCAGTCCAATCAATTGACTGAATCATGGCTTATGGAGAACTTGAAGAAAGAAGGCTATGCAGATGTAAAACAGCTGATTTATGTTGAATGGTCAGAAGAAAAAGGGCTCTACATACTAAATAAAGAAGACGTCATGCATGAATCTTACCGAATAGATGGATAGACAGAGGTTGTGAAATCAGCGCCTTGGATTGTTACTCAAAACTAAGCGACTTTTTCACAACCTCTGATATCTAATATACGTTGTTCCAGAAGTTGCTTCTTCGAAAAATAAGCCAAAATTCCACAAAAATTTAAGAAGCAATTTTCGAAAAATCCTTTCTTATTTTTTGAAGTTGATCACTTCTGTCACAACCTCTCATGTCACAAACCATTTTTTTGTTTCCTTTAACTCAATATACCGTACGTCTTCCCACAATAGCGGCTGATGGTCAATCATAAAGTAATCTTCATAGGCTTCACCAATGAAGTGCCCTTCGACCTCATCCAAGAGTCTTCCAAATTCATCTTTTAAATTGAGCTGAATGATTACTGCTTTACGAGATAAAAAGGCTTCTGTCAGTATACTATCGATTTCTTGCAATGTCATTTGTTGTTTAGGAAGAGGCTGTTTGCGTGCTTCTTCTTCATTTTTTTTGATACCGTTGACTAGTTCTTCCATCGCAAAAGCAGTCCCCCATTTTAATCCAAATGGCCGATCTCGATACTCGTTATAGTCAATGAATTTTTTTGCTGTCCGTCTCATCTTTTCCACCTTCTAATCCACTCATACCACCTGCATGCCCGCCAACGAGAGAACTACGTGCGATGGCGCGTCCTCCTTGCAAGAGACTATGCGCATGGATGATTGATTGAAAGCCGTATTTTTTTCTAATCGTATCGACAACAAAATCAACTTTCGCTTCATTTATCTGCTTTTCAGGATCTTCAAAAAGGTTAAGCTGTAAACCTGTCGCGTATACGAGGTCGGAACAGTTCACGCCTACACGCCGAATATCCTGGTAGTGGTAATGCTGGTGGAAAATGGTCAATAAAGCATCTGCTAGATCTCTGCTAGCATTTGTCGCTTCGATTTTCATTTGCTGGTGAAACCCGGTCTTGCCATTTGGATCAAGATAGCCTAAAGAGTATCCTACCCATAAGCTGACTACTTGTGTTTTTGCTGCAGATCGTCTCAAGCGAGTGCCGACTTGATCGGCCATTTCTTTGATAACGATCTCGATTTCTTCTCGTCTTGTATAATCTCTATCTAGGATTTGACTATTTCCGATACTTTTTGATTTTGGTGTATATTCTTGTCCCAAAAAACTTCGATCGATCCCCCAAGCATGGGCATAAAGCTGAGTACCGATGACCCCTAGCTTGCTTTTCAAGTGATAATAATCCGCGTGAGCTAAATCATAAACAGAATGTATACCCATTTGTTTCAGACGTTTTGCTGTTCGTTTGCCGATTCCCCAAAAGTCAGTGATATCTGAGATTTTCCATAACTTTTCTGGTACATCTTCATAACGCCATTCAGCAAACATTTGCTTTCCGTCTTTTGAGCCATTGTCTAAGGCTAGTTTAGCAAGTAGCGGGTTATCGCCAATTCCTATAGTCGTGTAGATTCCGGTCTGCTTAAACACATCTTTATGGATCAGTTTAGCCATGTCGTACGCATTTGTTTTACCAAAGAGTGCCATGCTATTTGTTACATCAAGGAAGCTTTCATCGACGGAATAGACATGATGGTTCGCTTCGTCTGCATATTTTTTATAGATAGAATTGATTTCTCTGTTCTTTTCCATATAATAGGCCATCCTTGGGGCAACAATATATAAATCACTTGGATAGGGGAAGGGAAGATCTCTGGCACGGCTGATATTGGTGATGCCGTAAGCTTTTTTTGCTGCAGGACTGGAAGCCAAGATTAATCCGCTACCCCGTGTTTCTGTCGAATCGGACGGATAGGACATGACTACTAATTTAGTTGTAAGGGGATCAAGATCCTTTTCAACGCACTCTACGGAGGCGTAAAAAGATTTGCAGTCAATACATAAAATATCTCTTGAAGGTTCTTTTTCATAAACAAATACCGGATTTTGATTCGCCCACATAACAATCACCTCTTCAACACAATTAGAACACATGTTCTCTTTCCGTGTCAATAAAAAACAGCAATTTTCAAATACGAGCAAAAGGCTCACATTTGGAAATTGCTGAGAGGTTATTTTTATCTATTTGTTTTTAGCTGAGATCGTTGATTTTTTTATCAAACATGAACAGCTTCTGGATCGATCTTTGTTGTCCCATTTCCAATGTGTGCAACATAAAATTCCGGAGCATAGCCGACAACTTTCATGTATTCATCATAGACATTGTTTTTGAAGGCAGGTATATTTTCTTCTTTGACAAGAGCAATCGCACAGCCACCAAATCCAGCTCCTGTCATTCGTGCACCTAAGACACCTTCTTGTTTTTGAGCAGCATCTACTAGTGTATCTAATTCGATCCCAGTTACTTCATAATCATAGCGAAGAGAGTGGTGAGAATCATTTAACAGTTGACCAAATGCTTCTAAGTTCCCAGCTTCTAATTCAGCTTTTGCCTTCAAAGTCCGCTGATTTTCAGAAACGGCATGGCGAGCTCTGCGTATCAATGTATCATCGCCGATTTGGTCAATAGTTGATTCAAATTCTTCTTCATCTAAGTCTCCTAAAGAAGAGATAGGCAAAGTTTTTTGCAAACGTGCCAAGGCTTCTTCGCATTCGCTGCGACGTTCATTGTATTTTGAATCTGCCAATTCCCGCCGCTTATTCGTATTCATGATGACGATTGCATAACCATCTAGTTTCACTGGGACCATTTCGTATTTCAGCGTATTTGTATCTAATAAGATTGCATGATCTAGCTCACCGAAGCCGATGGCAAACTGATCCATGATACCTGAATTGACACCGATGAATTCATTTTCTACTTTTTTACCTGTTTGGACTAGTTCCAAGCGATCTGTTTTTAAATCAAACAGATCTTCTAATACAACACCTACCAATAATTCTAATGAAGCGCTACTGGAAAGTCCTGCACCATTAGGGATTGTTCCTTCCACTAACAACTCAAACCCATGATCGATTGAGTGTCCAGCTTCTTTTAATTTAAGGACCATTCCTTTTACGTAATTTGCCCAGTTTGCTTTTTTATCATATTCTAGCTCATCTAAAGTAAAACTAATGACACCGATATCGTCAAAGTTTGTGGAATAAACTAATATTTTATTATCGTCTCGAGGTGCTGCTACACCTTGCGTTCCATAAGTGATGGAAGCGGGGAAGACATGGCCTCCATTGTAATCTGTGTGTTCACCAATCAAATTGATGCGTCCTGGTGAGAAGTATTGTGTAGTTTTTTTAGGTCCGAATGTTTCGGCAAATTTTGTGTTTAAGCTTCTTTTGATTTCCATGATGAGTTATTCCTTTCTTGTTTTGATTTTGAATTCTGTCACTGTTTCAAATACTGATCCGGCTTTTAAATGAATCGAACCAAATGCTGAGAAGCGCTCTGCACCTGGAGCTGTTTGAGTCTCAAATGTGATGCCACCATGATGTGCCAGTTTTCGGTTGCGCATTTCTGGTGTTTCTGTGCCGAAATTTGCAGTGAAAATAACCACACTAGAAGCATCTGTAGCAATATCTACTTGGATTCTTTTATCGGGGCTAGTCAAGCGAGCGGCTTCTTTATCCAAGCCGGTTTCTTTTAAGAAAAATGGATGATCGATTCCGTCAACAAGATTTTTTTGATCCAAATCACTAGCAAAAACGGACGCTAATTTTTTAGGTATTTGAAAATCGAAAGCACTTCCTGCAGCATTTTCTTTTACCCCTATAGGAATACTATCTGTTCGCAAAGGAGCATAAGCTTCGCTATTGAGCCAAAGCTCATGTTGATCGATTGACTGAGAAGCATCTCCCGACAAGTTGAAGTAAACATGATTTGTCGGATTGAATAAAGTATATTGGTCACTGGTGCCGCGAGAGGTCACTCGCCAGATATTATCTTGTGTCAAAGTATAGCGGATTTCCACATCCATTGTACCTGGAAAACCATGTTCTCCGTCGGGACTTGTAGTAGTAAAAATGACAGAAGCTTCATTTTCGCCATTCAAAATGACATAAGACCATTTTTTTAATTCAAATCCAGGAGCACCACCATGCAGATTATGTCCAGTTTTTGGATCTGTGGCTAATTGGTAAGTTTTTCCATTGAGAGAAAAGCGGCCATTTTCGATTCTCCCTGCGGTGCGACCGATAGAAGCACCGATATACGGATCTTTTTCGATATATTCTTCAGCGGTGTCAAATCCCAAAACTAATTCTCGATCATTTGATTTTAAACTGACGATTCTAGCACCTAAATCAGAGATAGAAAGTGCTAGCTTGTTTTTGTTCTCCAAGGTTATCAAGTGATAACCTTGACCAAAATCTTTTTCTGTAATCTTCATTTTCAAGATCCTTTCTTAATGGGAAGGAACTACTGCATCGTGAAGTTCATCTTCCATTGTATCAGCTGGAGCCAATTTGTTTTCCAATTCCTCAACGATTTGTGCATGTTTTTTCTCTGTCAATGTAATCTTCCAAGCAAAAATAATAGCGGAGAAAATCATCAAAGCAGCAGGAGCATAGAATGCATAAGCTTTGAAAGTCGTTACGCCATGAGCAGTGATATCAGCAGCAGTAGCATTACCAGTCATCCCAGAAGCGATAGCGACAAACCCTACGATCCCGTTAGACAAAGCACCAGCGATTTTATCTAGTAAAGGGCGAATTGATAGAGTAACAGCTTCGTTACGGATACCATTTTTCCATTGACCATATTCAACAGAGTCTGTGATCGTCATCAAAGCGGATAAGAAAATTAATTGTTGAGGGAAGTAGAACAATACTAGCCCGATGATAACGATTGGCAAACTTGAACCTGCGATCGTAAAGAAAAAGTAAGAAGAAATCATCATTGCGATCCCTCCAAGGTAAACGTAGCGACGAGAGATGACGCGTGTAAGCATTGGGAATAGTGGAACAGCTACTAAACCAAGTAAGGCAGCAACTAGACCAACGATCCAAAATTCAGTTGGTTGGCCAAGTACATATTTGAAGAAGTAGAATAATACGGCAGTTGTTGCTACATTGGCAATCGCATAAGCGATATAAGCAAGGGCAAGCCACATCAACTGATCATTTTGAGCAACTGCTTTGAACACATCTTTGATCCCAGCTTTTTCATTTTGCTGACGGATCGCAGTATCGACTTCTTTTGTGCCCAAGGCAGTGATAATCGCAGTACCGCCTGAAATAACAGCAGCAATCACACCGAACCAGAATCAGCCTGAAGCGCCTTCAATATGTTTATGAGTAACAAGATAGGTAAAGAAAGTAACGATAGGGACAACGACTAGAGTAGTACCATTTGCACCTAGAGAAGAGCCGAAACGAGCAAACGTAGCAAATTTTTCACGTTCCTTTGTTTCCGTACTCAAAGCTGGAATCATTGACCAAAAAGCGATATCCTTAAATGAATAAAAACTATCCAATAAGATGAAAACGATTGCAAATAATATGATAAATAAAGTCGTATTATGAGTAGCTAAGCCAAAGAAATTGGTAAAGATTGCTACCAAGAGTACGGAACTAACAACGCCGCCGATAACTAACCATGGTTTGAATTTACCGTATTTTGTACGAGTATTATCGATGATGCCACCAATCAAAGGATCAAAAATAATTTCAACTAAGCGGATACCTACAACTAAGCTTGTAACTGTAGCAATCATTTTTGCATTCGTTGCCTTATCTGTTCCTGCGAACATCTGGCTTGTCACGAATACCATAAAATAAGTGCTTAATGTAACATAGAATGTGTCGTGTCCAAAAGCGCCTAAAGCGTAGGACACACGTTGGATCATTTTGCTTTTCATAATCTGTATTCCTCTCCTGTTCAATATATAATACTAAGTAAACCGATTACAACGAATAACAAAGATCTTTTAATGACTTAAACTTAACAAGAAATCGCTTCCTTCTTAATATATTTCTGTGACTTTTATTTAACTTTTTGTTGCATTATACTAAAGGAGTAAGGAGGGATAGACGTGGAGCAATCGATTTTTTTAAAAAAGGAACATCAACAAGTAGAAAAAGAATTGTATTTTGATTTTTGTGGTTTCTCTAAAACGATGCCGTTTCATTCTTTTGGTCCTGCTATTCGCAATGATTACATCCTGCATGTCGTGATGGAAGGCAAAGGATCTTATCATGTGAAAAATCAACAATTCCAATTGAAAAAAGGTGATCTGTTCTTGATTCGTCCAGGAGACTCGACGTTTTACTTATCAGATGGAGAAGATCCGTGGATGTATTGCTGGCTTTCATTTGGTGGGAGTGCTGCAGAAGAAATCATTCGGCAGTCGCTTTTCAGAGAAGACCAATACACGATGGTCTCTTCTGACATACAAAAATATATCGACATTATTTTAGAATGCATGAAAGATACGGAAGAAACCTTGGAAAATGAATTACAGTTAACAGCATTAACCTACCGTTTTTTATCAGTCCTTTTAAAAGATGGCGGAAAGGTCAGCGGAGGTGTACAAAAGGTTCATTCCTCTTTAGCTGTTGAAACAGTCAAATACATCGAGGCACATTATGCTGAAAAATTGTCTGTTGAGGAAATCGCCCAGCATTTAGCGGTCAATCGGAGCCATTTGTCGCGAGTATTCAAAAATCATATGGGCACCAGTATCAAGGAATATTTGATCGGGGTACGGATCAATCGAGGGGCGTTTCTTCTTTCTCTGACGGATGAATCCGTGGAAAGTATTGCCTATCAAGTAGGGTTCAATAGTCTAGTCGTATTTAGCCGAATGTTCAAAAAGAGTACCGGAGAAACGGCTACGAACTATCGTAAACGTATGAAAAACGAAAATTTTAAGAATATTGCTTTGGATACCTTGAAAAAACAGTTGGAAAAACAAACCGCAGTTTCTTGGACAACCTGATTAGTCTGGTTAAAATGACAAGCATCGGCAAAAGAAACTTGTGGCGGTTATGCTACACTGTAAAGCGAAGACTAAAAAGGAGGAAAAGGGATGCGTACACTTATCATCATTAGCCATCCAACGATCGAAGAATCTTTAAATCAGCAATTTTTCAAAGAAGCTTCTGCTGGTTTACCAGCTACTTGGCATCATTTGGAATCAAGTTATCCAGACGGAAAAATAGATATAGAGACTGAACTACAGCTCTTGGCCCAGCATGATCGGATCATTTTCCAGTTTCCGTTTTACTGGTATAGTTCTCCTGCTCATTTAAAAATTTGGCAAGATAATGTCTTGGAACGAGCAGCACATGTATTAAAAGGGAAAGAACTAGGAATCGTATTGACAACAGGTGTGGCGGAAAAAGAATACCAAGCTGGAGGAAAAGAAGAATATACGATTTCCGAATTTTTGAGGCCGTATCAGCGAATCGCAAATAAATTCCATATGACCTATCTTCCGCCATTCGTTTTAGCACAATTTATGTATTTATCCCAGGAAAAACGTTGGGAGAAGCTAATTGCTTATCAGCAGTATCTCTCATTGGAAGGCAAACCATCGCTGACTCAGCGGATTGACTGGTTTATTCAAAGAGTACAGGAAAATCAGAAAATGCAGGAAGAAGAATCTGAAAAACAAGCATATATCGTAGAAGCACTGACTGAGGCAAAAGAGCAGATCGAAGACTTGACCTTTACACTGCAAGAAATGAAAGGAACTTCATTATGACAAATGATTGGCTGATCCAACAATTAGATGAATTAAGCGAAAAATCAGAATATCAAGACCGTGCGCTCTTATATGAAATAAAGAAACTGATGGCTGAGATAGACGAACGAACAATGCAGCTGCAAGGAGAAATCGACGGACAATCTTGGAATCATCTCAACTGGTGAAATTTTCTTATAAATAACAAAGATAAAAATGTGCACAGCGGCAATTATTTGCTACAATAAGAATATGAAGCGTTTGATAACGCTATTATACATAAAAATTGGTGGTGAAAAAAATGTATGATGAAAATGAGTGGGGAGAAAGTGTTCGGATGACCCGAAGAAGACAGCAAAAACAGGCAGCTCGTAAGCGGATGATCATGATTGGGGCAGCAGTTGCCGTGTTTTTGATCATAGCAGGAGGAGTTGCGGGTCTATATTTTCATGGAAAAAATTCGTCAGAAGCGAAAAGTACGACCATAACGGAAACCACGACAAAGAAAACAGAGACGAAACAAACAAGTGAGTCATCAACTAAAACAAAAGAGACACAAACTTCTGAAGAAAAAACAGCAAATGGTTTGCCAGAGCAACTTCAAGCAATCGTAAAAGATTATTCGAAAAAGATCGAAGAAAAGACGCCTGCATTGATTGAAGAATACCAGACAGAAATTCAGGGAAATCAAGAGGGCATAGCTGGTTTATCAGCAGTTGCTAACCAAAAAGCACGTGAGCTTCAAGCAATCTCCGACGAAGGGATCAGAAAATTACGTGCAGCGTATCAGGCAGCAGAAAATAAAGACGGTGTAGACTTAGATACTTTGATCAATCAATTATCGGCTAATTATACGAATCATGTAGCTAAGATTTCCGATATTTATTTGCAGACTAGCGCCTCTCTTCAAGCAGAGTCAACAAGCACACAAGACACAACATCTTCTGATTCTGAGACGGCAGAGTCGGTAGAAGCTTCTGAAATGCAAGCTCGAACAACACAAGACACAACAGATCCCTCTGAAACTAATACCAACAGCGCGACTTCACAGGCTGCGACAACCGTAGTTTTGGAAGGAGAAGGTCCAAATCAAATAGCCGAACGAACTGGCGTACCAGTAGAAACAATCTTGTCGCTGAATGGGATGAGCATGGAGAATTATTTCCTGACTCCCGGTGAGACGCTAAAATTGAATTGATAAAAGCAATAAAAAAGAACGAAGCTTCCACTAAGGTGAAGCTTCGTTCTTTTTTTATTTTCCGGTTCTTTTTTCGCGTACAAAGTAATGGATCGTCATGTAAAGCAAGAAAACGAGTCCAATAATCAATGAGATTCTCGTTTCAGGATTGATAAACATGAAAATCAATACGATAGCTAAAAAAGCAAGTGTCACATAATTCGTATAAGGAGATAGTGGCATTTTAAAAGGATGATCATGCATTTTATCTGCATGCTTCTTTTTGAAGCGAATCTCGCTGATCAAAATCACTACCCAAGGAACCATACCAGGCAAAATACTTGAGCTGTATACGAAAACGAAAATATTTTCTGACTGGTTGATGAACATTGGTAGAAGATAATTTAAGATCAGACCAATTAAGATTCCACCTGAGATTGCTACGACAGGATAAAAAGGCGCGCCGTGACGAGAAAGTTTCAGAAATTTTTTAGACATCTTTCCATTCATGGCAAGTGTATAGACCATACGACTTGCGCTGAAAATCCCTGAATTGCAACCTGATAATGCCGCTGTAATCACGACAAAATTAATCAGTCCTGCAGCAAATGTAATGCCGACTTTAGAAAAAGTTTGTACAAAAGGTGAACCAATCTCACTCAATTGATTCCACGGATAGACACTCACAATGATAAAAATAGCACCAATATAAAAAATCAAGATTCGACCGATAGTGGACTGGACAGCTTCAATGATCGTCTTTTTAGGATTCTCTGCTTCACCAGCAGTCATTCCAATCAGTTCGATTCCTTGATAGGAAGCAACAACGATCGATAATGCAAAGAAAAATCCTTTGACGCCTCCAGTGAAGAATCCACCATTTTTCCAAAGATTTGAAATCCCTACTGCCTGACCATGATTACCAAATCCAAATAAGATTACCCCAAGACCTGCAATGATCATCAAAATGATCGTTATGACTTTGATGATCGAAAACCAAAATTCTAATTCGCCAAACGCCTTGACAGAAATAAGATTTGCCAGCATAAGAAACAAGACGACAATGATCCCGGGAATAATTGCCGGCAAATCAGGCCACCAATAATTCATATAAGATCCTACAGCAATCACTTCACTTATTCCTACGACAATATATTGAAAAATATTACTCCAAGCGGTCAAGTAGCCAGCCACAGGATGGATGTACTCGCTCGCGTAATTTGCAAAAGAACCAGTCGAAGGATCAACGTAAAGCATTTCGCCTAAAGCACGCATAATCAAATACAAAAAGAATCCTGCAATCGCATAGGCTCCCATCACTGAGGGCCCTGTCCAGCGTATGGTTGAGGAGGCACCCATAAACAGACCGACACCGATCGTTCCACCTAGTGCGATCATTTGGATATGACGGGCACTAAGACTTCGAGTTAACTTTTCTTCTTCCATACAAAAACTCCTTTCGTTGTTGAGTCAACAAGAAAAAATAATCAAACGTTTCAACACATGTTTTTCATTATTAGGTTAGCCTTATTGAACTCTTGATGTGATTCTACAGAAAATTTTCATAAAATGCGAGGAAAATTCGAAAAAAACTTTTTCATCATTCTACTTGAAAATGCTTTCCATTTTAGTTAAACTATATTTAAATAAAAAGTTAGGTAAGCCTAAAAAGGAGTGTAAGATTTGGAACGTACGGCCATTGTAATTCAAGACCTTTCAGCCGCTTATCAAGGGAAAACTGTTTTGAAAACTATCAACTTGACGATAAATCCACAAAAAATTACCGGTATTATCGGACCAAACGGTGCAGGAAAATCAACATTTATGAAATCTTTGCTAGAGTTGATACCAGCTACTACTGGTAAAGTCACCTTTTCTGGACAGCCGGTAAACTCAGTCCGTAAAAAAATAGCCTACGTGGAACAGCGAAGTGAATTGGATCTTTCCTTTCCAATTGATGTATTAGGCGTTGTACTTTTAGGAACATATCCATCTTTACGAATTGGACAAAGACCTGGGAAAAAAGAAAAAGAACGTGCAAGACAAGCTTTGAAAAAAGTAGGGATGGAAGAATATGCCAAAAGACAGATCAGCGAACTATCGGGTGGACAGCTTCAGAGAGTTTTTATTGCAAGAGCTCTAGCCCAAGGAGCAGAATGGATCTTTTTAGATGAACCATTCGTAGGGATTGATGCGTTAAGTGAACGAAAGATCTTTGACATCTTGCAGGAATTGAAGAATTCAGGAAAAACGATTTTGATCGTCCATCATGATCTTCATAAAGTAGAAGAATATTTCGATGAGGTTATTCTTTTAAATAAACAGCTGATTGCTTCCGGTCCAGTACAAGAAGTCTTTACATCGAAGAACCTTCAATTGGCCTATGGTGAGATCATCAGACATTTAGTAAAAGGAGGAGAGAAAAAATGATCCAATCCTTTATTGATGGATTAATGAATTATCAATTCCTGCAATACGCTTTGGTCACTTCCATGCTTGTAGGACTTGCTTCTGGAGTCATCGGTTCTTTTATTATTTTACGAGGGATGTCTTTGATGGGAGACGCTATCTCTCACGCAGTTCTTCCAGGTGTAGCCATTTCTTATATGTTTGGTTTTAGTTACATCTTTGGAGCCACTGCTTTTGGGATGCTAACAGCAGCAGTGATTGGTTTCGTGACTCAGCGGAGCCGATTGAAAAATGATACAGCGATTGGAATTGTCTTTAGCTCCTTTTTTGCATTAGGGATTATCTTGATTTCATATGCCCAGAGTGCGACAGATTTGTATCATATTTTATTTGGGAATGTCTTAGCTGTTAGGGAAAGCGATTTGTTGCTGACAGCACTCGTTAGTGGAATCGTCTTGATATTTGTCTTTTTCTTTTATAAAGAATTGAAGATCACATCATTCGATCCGACAATGGCAAAAGCTTATGGGCTGAACACATCGCTGATCCATTATCTTTTGATGTTCTTTTTGACATTAGTGGCTGTAGTCAGTTTACAGACAGTAGGAACAATCTTGGTGATTGCCATGTTGATCACACCAGCCGCCACGGCTTACTTGCTAACGAACCATTTACTGAAAATGATCATTACAGCTGCAGGAATCGGTATGCTAAGTGCAGTTGTCGGTGTGTTTTTCAGTTATAGTTACAATTGGCCATCAGGAGCTACGATCGTGTTAGCATGTACCGCATTTTTTATCCTTGCTTTTTTATTTTCTCCAACAAAAGGAATTTTATTTCAGAAAGGAAGCAGATAGATGAAAACAAAAAAATCACTCTTTTTAATCTTGGCAGTTAGTTTCTTGGTATTAGCCGGTTGCGGAAAGCAGGCTTCTGACCAAGCGGATGAAGGAAGTAAAGAAAAGTTGTCAGTCGTGGCTACCAATTCGATCTTGGCGGACATGGCAAAAGAGGTCGGAACAGATCAAATAGATATCCACAGTATCGTACCAGTCGGAACAGATCCGCATGAATATGAAGTACTACCAGAAGACATCAAAAAGGCAAGCGATGCGGATGTTATTTTATACAACGGTTTGAATCTTGAAACAGGTAACAGCTGGTTCGATAACTTGATGGAAACGGCTAAAAAAGAAGAAGGAAAAGATTATTTTGCAGTTAGCAAAAATGTAGAACCTCTTTATTTAACTAGCGGTGAAGAACATACAAAAGCAGATCCCCATGCTTGGCTAGACCTATCTAACGGAATAAAATATGTGGAGGAAATCGCACGTATATTCTCTGAAAAAGATGCAGAAAATGCGACACTCTATAAAAAAAATGCAGAAGCATATGTGGAAAAACTAAAAGAATTAGATACACAAGCGAAGGAAAGTTTTGCTTCTATCGAAGAGAACAAAAAATTATTAGTAACAAGTGAAGGGGCATTCAAGTATTTTTCACGAGCATATGATTTGCCAGCAGCTTATATATGGGAGATCAATACAGAAAGTCAAGGTACGCCTGATCAAATGAAAGCGATCATTGATCAGATAAGAGCAAAAGAAGTACCGGTTTTATTCGTGGAAACCAGTGTAGACTCAAGAAGCATGGAACGGGTAGCAAAAGAAACGGGTTTGAAAATTTATGATAAACTGTTCACTGATTCCATAGCAAAAGAAGGAGAACAAGGAGATTCTTACTATCAGATGATGAAATGGAATATTGAAACGATCCATGAAGGTTTGTCACAAATAAAAGAAAGCTGAAAAGTGCAAGGTCTAGCTTGAGGAGCAGGCCTTGCATTTTTTATAAGAGATATGAAAAAAATTATGCTGTTTTTCGGCGTACAGATACCTTTTTTGAAGAAATTCCGTTATAGTTAGAGTAAGGAAGGAAGGTGTGGCTATGAATTTTACACGTAAAGATAAATATACGATTAAAGAAGAAGTCTTTCGATTGATCAGCCAGCAGGAAAATACCGACAAGGATCAAGACCTTCAATTTCTTGAAGCAGAATTAGCTAAATTATTCATAGCAAATCAAAATGAGACAACAGAACCAGATGAAGAGCTGTACATAGGCAAATGGTTGTTTGATGAATTTCAGCCTTTAGATGAAAATACCGGTATCGGTTATTTTGTGTTCCTTTCTCCAGTCGGCTTCACACCTGGCGTATTAGTTAAACAAAACGACGAAATAACCGTCAAAGCATGGCCTGCATTATTTTCAGTCATCAAAGCAGAAGGAGTAATCAAAAAGATCCAGTCGGCCTATTATAAAAGTCAATTTATTGCCAACAGCAAATTAATGAATATGTTTTATAATCGTCTAGTAGAAATTGCCAGGCCTGGGAAAATCCCGCAAACATTCACGTACACACAGCAAAAAAATCTCTATGAAGAAGTATTGTATTCCCGCGATCTGTCTGAGTTTTCGCCATGGGAAGAGGTAAGGCTCCATGAACTGTTAAGTACAAAACCAGTTTCATTGAATTTTTTTAATGCATTAGATAACAAAAGAAAATTAATTTCAACAAATTATTGGGAAGTATTTGCTGCAAGAAAAAAATGGATGGAAGAAAAGAAGATTGCCGATCAGCAGATCCAGTTTGTCCAGCTGAAAAAAGAAAAACTATATTATGGGTTATACAGCCGTTAACAGCAAGCGAGGAAGACCATGACATTAAAAGAAGAAATCATACAAGAAAGCAAACGATTAGGAATTGACAAAATCGGGTTCACCACGGCGGAACCTTTTGATTCATTAAAAGAATCGTTGGAAGAACAAAAAGCAGCTGGCCATACTTCTGGCTTTGAACATCCAAATATCGATGAGCGTCTTTATCCAGAAATGACATTTGATCAGCCGAAATCGATCATTTCCATTGCACTTGCGTATCCTACTAGGATCCATGAAGAAGTGCCTAGGGATGAAAAACGCGGGCAGTTTGCTCGTGCTTCTTGGGGGATCGATTACCATGATATACTCAGAGACCGTTTGAACCGATTGATCGAATTCATCCAAACAAGAGCAGAAAAATGGCAAAAAGAAGAGGAATGGCGTCTAGCTCCGCAAGTAGATACTGGAGAACTGATCGATGTCGCTGTAGCACAGCGAGCTGGTTTAGGATTTATTGGACGAAACGGATTGTTGATCACTGAAGAGTTCGGTTCATTTGTCTATCTTGGTGAGATCGTTACTAATATTGTATTTGAGCCTGATAAACCAGGAGAATTTGGTTGCGGTGACTGTATGCGCTGCGTGACTGCTTGTCCGACAAAAGCATTGCTTGGTGACGGAAGAATGAATGCCCAGCGATGTTTGTCTTATCAAACTCAGACAAAAGGGATGATGCCGGAAGAATATCGTAAAAAAATGCGAAATGTCATTTATGGATGTGATATCTGCCAGTTAGTCTGCCCTTACAATCAAGGAAAAGATTTTCATTTTCATGAAGAGATGGAACCAAAAGTAGACGAAGTATATCCAAAATTAAAGCCAATGCTTTCGATGTCTAATAAAGACTTCAAACAGCAATTTGGGCATTTAGCTGGTTCATGGCGTGGGAAGAAACCTTTGCAGAGAAACGCATTGATTGCTTTAGCTAATCTAGGTGATCGAACGGCATTGCCTGAGATTTCAGAATGTTTAACAGATGTCCGCCCTGTCATCAGAGGAACAGCAGCTTGGGCTATTGGACGTCTAGGAACAAAAGAACCGGAAAAATGGCTTGATGTATTAGATGAAATATTAGCTAAAGAAACAGAAGAAGTCGTTATAAACGAATTGGAACATGCCCAGAAATTATTGCGGAGAAAGTTAAAATAAAAAAATAGTTAACATTATTCAAAGTTTTTGTCCAGTAATTGTTGTAACAATTACTGGTTTTTTTGTATTTTTTACATTTTTTTAAGAGAATTTGATAAAAATCAAAAATTTTTTTGCTTTTTTTTTATGGATTATTGCAGTAAATGTTACAGAATCTGCGTTTTTCATTCAAAAATAAAAAAACATAGAAAAACGATTACTTTGCTTATACAACAAGGATTTTATGGTTTTGTATCAAAAAAATATTTGTTTAAATGTTACAAATATTAAATAATTCGTCATTTTGTCATTAAATGTCATGATTCTTTTACCTATGAAATATTTCTAAATGATAAAGTTAATAGCGTCGAAAGAATAAAAAACGGAGAAAAAAAGGAGTTTAATATGAATTCATTTAAGAAAATTGTTTTAGGTACAACTTTTGCTGCTGGTGCTACTGCAATGTTTGTAGGAACTACAAATGCTCACGCTGATGAAGTTTATACAGTAAAATCAGGTGATTCATTATCTAAGATCTCACAAAAATTTGCAGGAGACAACTCAATGATCGATGCAATTGCTGAAAAAAATTCGATCGCAAACATCAACCGCATTTATGTTGGTGAACAATTAACAATCCCAACTTCAAATGATTCTTCAGCAACAACAGAAAACAAAACAACAGAAAATACAGCATCTACAACTGAAACAGCAACGCAAGAACATACATACGTTGCACCTGTTGAAACAGTTGAAGTAGCTCCTGCTGCCCCAGTTGCTGCAACAGCGCCAACTTCAAGCTCTGCAAAAGAATGGATCGCACAAAAAGAATCAGGCGGTTCATACACAGCTACTAACGGACGTTACATCGGCCGTTATCAATTAGATGCTACATACTTAAACGGCGACTATTCAGCTGCCAATCAAGAACGTGTAGCAGAACAATATGTAACATCTCGTTATGGTTCATGGGATGCTGCTAAAACATTCTGGTTAGCAAACGGCTGGTACTAAGCCGATAAAAGGAAAATGATGAAACCGAGAAACTTGTTTATTCAAGTTCTCGGTTTTTTTGTGTGAAAAATAACTCGTTTGCTTCCCACAGCGCAGCAGTACAAATAAAAACTCGAATAATGTATAATAAAGAAAACGTTTTTTTGTTTAGGGAATGAGGAGGAGCCATGAGTACAAAAGAGAGTCTCGAATTAAACGAAATCACAAGTGGAAATCCACTGTTATCCAGTATTCGATCGATTGTAGAAACGACATTTTACGGTAATAATGTTCATGAAGTTTTTGACAGGAAGACAGCTTATCAACTAGCAAAAGGGAGTCCAGGAACGATCATCACAGATTTAACAATCTCACATGCTGAAGAACTAGATTTACCAGCTGATGTCAGGACACTAGTATTCAATGATGGAAGCATTGTGGGAAGAACAGCAAGTGCTCGGCGGATCTTTGAGGACTTAGACAAGGAACAAAGCAAATACGAGAAAATTTTAAGAGAAGCTGTGTATCAAAGTCGCAAACGCCAGTTTTACCATACAAAAGTAATCGTTGGCCTATCTGAAGAATTTTCTGTGCAAAGTCATTTGCTGATTCCAGAAGGATTTGAGAACAATTTGTATTCTTATTTGCTGAATTTTCAGCCAGCGAATTCGAAGATCTTAAAGACTTATCAAAAGTCTGTTTCCTTTGATGAGGGAGATCTTTATATCTTTTGTGATCCCGAGTGGACACATGAAACATTTCCCAATGGACTCATTTTGTTTGATGCTCTCCATAATACAGCGGCTGTGCTAGGATTACGTTACTTTGGAGAATTAAAAAAAGCGACTTTGACGCTTGCTTGGGCATTGGGAAATCGCAATGGTTTTATTGCCTGCCACGGTGGGATGAAACAATATGCTAGTAATGACCAGACCTATACGATGGCTGTATTTGGGTTGTCCGGTTCTGGAAAATCAACGATTACCTTAGCAAAACATACGGAAGGTCACTCTGTTTCGATCTTGCATGACGATGCTTTCGTTATTTCTCGAAAAAATGGTTTTGCTACTGCCTTGGAACCTTCTTACTTTGATAAAACACAAGACTATCCGTCTGATGATCCGGCCATTTCTTCTTTCCTTACTTGTCAGAATGTGGGCGTGACATGTACAAGTAAAGGAGAAAAAGTCCTAGTAACAGGAGATATACGAAACGGAAATGGGCGGACAGTCAAATCACGTTATGCGACACCCGACCGAGTCGATCATCTTAGCGAAAAGATCGATGCTGTTTTTTGGATCATGAAAGATGATTCGCTTCCGCCAATTATCAAGATCAATGACCCGGTTTTAGCAGCGTCTTTTGGTGCAACATTAGCAACAAAACGATCAGACGCGGAAAATATCACTACAAAAAGACAGCTAGATGAGCTAGTCATTGAACCATTTGCTAATCCTTTCCGTGTCTATCCTCTTAGGGAAGACTATCAAGCTTTTCGAGAGTTGTTTTTGAAACAGCAAACAGCCTGCTATGTCCTGAATACTGGATATTTCGATGATAAAAAAATCAAACCTGAAACGACATTGTCAATCGTTGAAAGAATCGTGCAACAAACGGCAGAATTCAAGTCGTTTGGTCCATTTGAAGACATCCACTATTTACCTATACCAGATTTTCCTGTTTCTTTTGAGGATACGTCCTATAAAAATCTGGTGAAACAACGACTTGATATTCGTTTACGATTCATTGAAGCTCAGATAGGAAAAGATCTCTTGCCAGATGAAGCAAAAGAAAGTTTGGAGAATTTGATTCAGAAATTGAACTAAAATAACAGCTTTTTCAAGAAGTAATCCATGCGCAATATCGCTCGGGATCCTTACTTGAAAAAGCTGTTTTTCTATGATGGATTTTTCGTAATATAGGTGGAGATGTCCTTTTGATAATCTTCCGTAGGCCAATGACCAGTATTTAAGAAGTTGGCTAATAGATAGCCGATATAAGGACCTGTGGTCAAGCCAGAAGAGCCTAGACCGCTAGCAGCCAGTAAGCTTGGATCATCTGGCAGTACGCCGAAAAATGGGGAAAAATCTGACGTATAAGCACGGGTACCTACACGGAACTCGTATGGCCAGTTTTTTATCTGATCTGGATCAGTCAAGAACTGTTCTGTACTCTTAGTCAATCCCTTATAAGCTTCGCTAGTAGGAGCCAAATCCCAGCCTTGATCGTTTTCATGGGTAGCACCTAAAAGGATCTTTCCATCCATGAAAGGAATGAAATCAGCTTCTCCGTCAAGCATAGCAACAGGCCAGTCTTGACTCATCTTATAAGATGTCTGAAATGCTAAGAGCTGCCCTTTTTGCGGACGTATATCTGCAGCATAGCCTAATTCTTGTAATAAAGGCTTAAGTGCCGGGCCAGGTGTCAAAATTACACGATCAGCTGTGTATTCTCCAAACGGTCCCTTGATGAGCCAAGAATCGCTCTTCTTATGCGAAGTGACTTTTGCCTGGATCTGCTCCATTTGTTTTTGTGCTAAACGCTGACCAAGATGTTCTAAATATGCTTTTCCATCCAGACGACCACCACCACTGATACGCAGTGAAACTGCTGGTTTCAATAACGGAAGTGCTTGAGATGTTTGTTCAGGTGAAAGCCATTCGATGTTTCCAATTTCTGGCGCTTCTTCTTTTCGTTTCTCGGCAAGAACAGCCAATTCAGCTAAATCTTTTTCAGGTCGAAGCAAAAGTGTCCCTGATTGTGCGTAAATCGTTTGATCAAGTTGGAAATCTTTTATAAGTTTAGGGAAAAAAGCAGCGCCGTCTTTAGCCAGACGATACCATTGTTTGTTTCTGCGTTTCGACAACCAAGGGGAGATAATCCCAGCGCTAGCTTTAGTTGCCTGTCCTGTCCCTTCATCAAATAAAGCAACATTGAATTTTGATGTATCTAAGTAACTGGCTAGGGTCATACCAATGATCCCGCCACCGATAATGGCAATTTTTTCCATAAAAAAGCCTCCTTTTACAAACAACCATTTTCACACAAAAAAACGGCAGATGCAACACCTACCGTATATGGAATCTACGCTTTTTTAGCAAAGAACAGATAATAGGCGAATCGAGCAAAGCTTACGAGAAGCAACAGCAACAAGACGCCTAATGCTGCTTTTGATCCTAATGTAGTAGACACTTCATAGTTATGGGAAGTATGATGCTGGACGTAATTGATAATGACCGCTACTAATGAAGTAGCCACAGCGCCAGAAAACTGCTGCAAGGTATTGAACATTGCGTTCCCGTCTCCTTGTAGTTTTTCATTCAGTGCATTCATTCCGGTGGTCATCATATTGCTGTAAGATAATCCGATACCGATCATATAAAACACATGACAAGCAATCAATACACCCACTGAAGCGTGTCCTATGAGTAGGAATAATGCTAGCCAACCAATCAAAGAAAGAATCAGCCCAGCAAAAATTGGCTTCTTCGGACCATATTGATCCAGCATTTTCCCGGAAAAAGGAGAAAGCAAAGCACCAACCGCTGCGCCGGGAAGCATCGCTAATCCAGCGACAAAAGGACTACTTCCTTGAACGATCTGAAGGAAATTCGGCAAGACAAAAGATACACCAAGTAATAAAAACTGATAAACTAAGAAGCCAATCAAAAACAAGCGGAATGTTTTATTTGAAAGAATAGACAGTCGGATCAGCGGATGCTCCACTTTTTTACTTCGATAGTAAAAAAGGAACCAGCCAATACCGCCGATGATTAAAGCAATCCAGCTGGAAACTGTTCCCAACGTACTCAAAAATGTTAGACTTCCACTAAACAAAAGACAAATTCCTAAAACGCTTATCCAATCCAAATAACCACTTTTTTGTACTGCCATCTCGGGAATAGCAAACCAGCCGATAATCAAAGAAAGAATCAAAACGGGCACAAGAAACAGGAAGATATGATTCCATGTAAAATGTGAAGTCATAATGCCTCCATAAGTGGGACCAATTGCTGGAGCAATGGCCGTTGTCAAAGTACCGACACCCATCATCGCGCCTCGTCGATTGAGGGGGGCAAATGTCAAGATAATATGGAACATCAACGGAAGAGCGATACCTGTCGCTGCACCTTGGAGCAATCGACCAAACAATAGGACCATGAAGGTAGGAGAGAAGAAATCGATCATTATACCTGCCAAGAAAAGCAGATTTGAAGCTAAAAAGAGTTTTTTGAGACTAAAATTGCGATTCAAATAAGTAGACAGCGGAACAATGATCGAAATCATCAAAAGATAAATCGTTGTTACCCATTGGACTTGTGCAGTCGTTAAATCAAACTGTCTGATAAGAGTTGGGAAAGTTACATTCATGGCCGTCTCGATCAATACGCCCGCAAAAGACATCATCCCTGTTGCAATTACTGCAGGTACTAAAAGCAGCTGTTTTTGTTTTGTCATTTACATCACCTCTAAAAAATTTCGTAAAAAAAGAGAGTGATTTCTATTATAAAAATAGAAACCGCCTCTCTCTCGACACGCCGAAACGTGTTATCTGTACGATTTATTTACTTCACTTATTCTAGCACAAACTGAAAAATAGTGTCAACACGATTAGCCAAGTCACTCAAAAAGAGGTATGATAATAAATAACTAAATGGAATTTCGCGGAGGAAGAAAAATGGAAAAAATTGAATGGCGTAAAGACAAGAGCTATAGTATGAAAAAAAGCCCGCAAATACTAGAGGTTCCTAAAAAACCATTCTTTAGCATCAGAGGGATCGGCGACCCGAATCAGGAAGACTTTAAACGAAGAGTAGCCTGTCTATATGCAGTCAGCTATGCAATACGCATGTCGCCTAAAAAAATTGGCTGATTCCTGATTATCAGATGTATACTGTCTATCCACTGGAAGGACAATGGGGACTGCAAGAAAAGTATTTGCATGAACCAGTGATGAAAAAAGAACATTTTTCTTATCAATTGATGATCCGACAGCCTGACTTTGTTACAGAAGCGATAGCACAAGAAGCCATTCAGCGTTCTAGCAAACTTCCGGAAGACTTGAAAGAACAAGTAGTATTCAAAAAGATGGAAGAAGGTCTTTGTGCCCAAATCTTACACGTCGGGCCCTATGACGAAGAACCAGCAACGTTTGAGAAATTAGAAGCATTCATCGCAAAAGAAGGCTATGAAAGAGCTTCTAAAGAACACAAAGAGATTTACATCAGCGATCCAAGAAAATCAGCACCTGAAAAAATGAAGACGATTTTGCGTGTTAAAATAGAAAAAGGTTAGCAACCTGAATGAAAACAAAAAATAAAAGTAAAAAATACCAAAATATGAAGAAATATTACTTATCTTTTGCTATAATCAACATTGAGAGGTGTCTAATATGAAAAAGAAACAGCGACAAGCACTGATCCGCCAGATCATTACAGAACAACCTATTGGGACACAGGAAGAGCTGCTTGCGCGGCTGCATGAAGCAGGCGCCGATGTGACTCAAGCAACGATTTCTCGAGACATTCGAGAAATGAAGTTAGTAAAAAGTCAAAATGAAAACAAAATAGTACGCTATACATTATTTAACCAGCCATCTGTTTCTTTAAATGAAGAACGTTTGCGTACAGCAATTAGACGCGAGGTTTTGCGTATCCAGTCTGTTCAGTTCATGGTCATCGTATTGACTGAACGAAATGGTGCCGATGTGGTAACGAATTGGCTAGATGAAGTGGCTTACCCTGAAGTTGTCGGAACGATGGCCGGTGTAGATACATTCATTATTATTTGCCGCTCAGAAGAAGAAGCACAGCGATTTGCAGAAAAGCTGGAAAAAATGAGGGAATAAATGAGGAGGACTTTTATATGAAAGATATGAAAGCGCTGCAAAATGGATCGGATATTCGAGGAATCGCATTACCAGTTGAAGGATATGAAGTAAACTTGACGACAGACATGGTAAAAAAGATCGGCTGGGGACTAGCAAACTGGATAAAGAAAAAGAAGAAATCAACCGATCCAAATAAAAAATGGACGATTGGGATTGGTCATGACAGTAGGATAAGCGGACCAGCACTGAAAGAGGCGTTGATCCAAAGTCTGAAAGAACAAGGGATACATGTCATCGATTTCGAATTAGCTACTACGCCTGCTATGTTTATGTCCACTCAATTTGAACAGTTCTCGTGCGATGCTGCGGTTATGCTGACTGCTAGCCATCTTCCCTATTATTATAATGGAATAAAATTCTTTACCTCAGAAGGAGGAGCAGAAAAAGAAGATATTGCTTTTATCCTATCACAGCAGCAAAAAATAAAAAGCGAACAAACTGGAAGCGTAGAAAAAGCAGACCTTTTGACACCTTATGCGCAAGATTTAGTCACAAAAATTAAAAAGGGGATTGGAACACTAGAAAGCAAACCACTAAATGGTTGGAAAATCATTGTTGATGCCGGAAATGGTGCTGGTGGATTCTTTGCTGAAAAAGTATTGAATAGCTTAGGTGCGGATTCAACAGGTTCCCAATTTTTGGAACCAGATGGCCGATTTCCTAATCATATCCCAAATCCTGATAATAAAGAAGCGATGGAAAGTATCAAGCAGGCTGTTTTAGCAAATGAAGCAGATCTTGGGATCATTTTCGATACAGATGTGGATCGTTCTGCAGTTGTCAGTGCTTCTGGAACAGTGATCAATCGAAATAATTTGATCGCAGTATTAAGTACAATCGTATTAAAAGAGCATCCAGGAACAAGAATCGTGACGAATTCCCCTACTTCTTCTCATCTACAAAGATTCATTGAAGAAAAAGGAGGCATCCAAGTTCGTTATATTTCCGGCTATCGAAATGTAATCAATAAAGCATTAGAACTTAACCGTCTTGGGAAAGATACACAGCTAGCCATCGAAACAAGCGGACACGCTGCATTCAAGGAAAATTATTTTCTGGATGATGGTGCATATGTCATCGCAAAGATCCTGATGCTTTTGCCAGAATTAAAAAGAAAAGGTATCACATTAGATGAACAAATCAAAGAGTTGAAACAGCCCGTAGAAGTACAAGAAATCCGACTAAAATTGTTCAGCGATGAACCACGCGAACAAGGAAACAAGATATTAGAAGAAATGAAGCGACTGTTGGAAGAAGAAAAAGGGATGAACTTCGACCCGAAAAATGAAGAAGGTATTCGGTATGATCTAGAAGAGCCATACGGAAACGGCTGGTTTTTGATCCGTTTAAGCTTACATGAGCCGTTACTAGTATTACAGATAGAAAATGATGAATTCGGAAAGAACAAGTTGGCGTTAGTAAAATTAGCAAAATTATTCGGACATTTTTCTGATCTTGAATCATTAACAGCAGAATAAACCAGTCTTTTTGAAAGGCTAGTTGCTTGGACGGCAAAAAAAGTGGTATGGTTAAATCGAATGCTGGTAGGGAGACCAGCAAAAGGAGGAAAAAATGGTAACGAATATGGTTATTTTTTTAACAGTATTGGTTTATGGGGTCAACTTTCTGGTATATATGTATCTTAAAATCAATCATATAAAAGATTATGTAGAAAAGATTGCAATTTATTTTGGAACAAATATGACGCTGTTGTTCACGAGTAGTATTTTTTTGTTTTTTGGAAAAATAGTAGAAGACGGCATTCTGGTATTCGAATAAGCAGAATTTTTGTAGAAAGCGCCTTACTTGTCATACACTATAATTATAGCCAAGTAGCAAATGGTCAATCGAAAGGAGCAGTACAATGAAAAAAGCATACGAAACAGCAATGATCAACCATGGCGGGCGCAATGGAGAAGTCGAGGCACCAAATGGCTCGATGCATATGAAAATCACTCCTCCAGGAATCCATGCAGAAGGAACAAATCCAGAACAATTATTTGCAGCAGGTTATGCTTCTTGTTTCAATGGGGCGGTACAACATATGATCAAAGAAGCAGGAATGACAGCAGAGTCCACAGTAAAAGCACGTGTCTCTCTTTATAATTTAGATGATGGCGGCTATCAGATCGGTGTAGTGTTAGAAGTGCATATCGATGGCATCAGCGAAGAAGAAGCCCAAAAAATTGCAGAAGATGCGCATGAATTCTGCCCTTACTCCAAAGCAACTAGAGGAAATATCGATGTAGAAGTAACGATTGTTTAGAAGAATAAAGGAAATCGAACCAGACTAAAAACGTGAAAGGACCGCTTTTTGTCTGGTTTTTTTTGACAAATAAAGCAGATGATTTGGAAAATAGACGATTATCGGTTATCATATTTTTGTACCAATCGGTAGGTAAAAAAGAAGCGAGGGAAAAATGATGGAAAAATATCAAAATATTGTGATCGGTTTTGGAAAGGGCGGTAAGACTTTAGCAAAGGCGTTAGCTTCAAAAGGCGAATCGGTTTTAGTCGTTGAAAAGTCAACACGTATGTATGGCGGAACATGTATCAACATCGGCTGTATTCCTTCTAAATCATTGATTTTCAATGGAGAAAGAGGAATCGACTTTACAGAGGCTGTTGCTCGGAAAGAAAAATTGACGGGCATGCTTCGAGCCAAAAATTATCATATGATCAGCGATGAGGCAACTGGGACAGTGATGGACGGTACAGCACGTTTTCTTTCTAACCATCAAATCGAAGTGACGAATAATGGTGAAAAAGTGATTGTTGAAGGCGAACGGATTTTCATCAATACTGGTTCTGAACCAATCATTTTACCAATCAAAGGATTGAATACAAGTCGCTACTTGATTGATTCTACGCAAGCGATGGATCAGGAACAATTACCGGAAAAATTAGTGATCATCGGGGCTGGATATATTGGCTTGGAATTTGCATCAATGTTCAATGAATACGGATCTAAAGTTGTCGTTCTTGATGCCCATCCTGAATTTCTTCCTCGTGAAGATGAAGATATCGCGCAAATGATTTTAGAAGACATGACAAATGCGGGAATCGAATTCCATCTAGGTGTATCTGTAGATCAAGTAGCAGACCAAGAATCAACAGCTGCCGTCACCTTTACAGAAGATGGCCAAGAAGTAACAATCCAAGCGTCAAAAGTTTTGGCTGCAACTGGAAGAAAACCAAGTACAGCATCACTTGGATTAGAAAATACAGATGTTAAACTAACAGATCGCGGAGCAATCGCTGTGGATGAATACCTTCGTACAGATGCAGACAACATTTGGGCGATTGGAGACGTCAAAGGCGGATTGCAGTTCACTTATATTTCTCTAGATGATTATCGAATTATCATGGATCAGTTGAAAGGCGAGAATACACGAACAACGAATAACCGGAAAGCTGTGCCTTACAGTGTATTTATCACTCCAACTTTATCCAATGTAGGATTAACAGAAAAACAAGCCAAAGCACAAGGCGTCAATTACAAATTATTCAAGTATATGACAAGCGGTGTTCCTAAAGCACAAGTATTAGAAGATCCTAAAGGGGTATTCAAAGTTTTAGTCGACCCTGAAACTGACTTGATTCTAGGGGCAAGTATCTATGCGGAAGATTCTCATGAAGTCATCAACTTGATTTCGCTAGCTATGAATGGAAAACTTCCTTATACGTTATTGAGAGATCAAATCTATTCTCATCCAACAATGAGTGAAGCTCTAAATGATGTATTAAAATAAATAACGAATGGAGAATTTATCATGTTCAACAACAAAAATACAGCAGTAGTTCTAACTGACCCGCAAGTCGAGTTCTTGAAACCAGCAGGCGGTGGCTTTGGTTTGACAAAAGATATCTTAGAAAAATACAATACGATCGAAAATATGATCGAAATGGTGAAACAAGCAAAAGAAAAAGGATACAAACTCTTTATTTCTCCTCATTATTTTTATCCACATGACCATAAATGGCAATTTGGCGGTGCAGGAGAACATATGATGCTTGAGCAGCAGATGTTTGCTAGAAAAAGTCAATATGAACCAGTCGAAGAAGGTTCAGGAGCCGATTTTATCGAAGAATTGAAACCATATTTGGATGAAAATACGATCATCAGCTCTCCTCATAAAATCTTTGGACCAGAAAGCAATGATTTGGCGCTTCAATTGAGAAAAAATGGAATCGACACAGTAATTCTCGGTGGAATGAACGGAAACTTGTGTAGCGATTCCCATATGCGTGAATTGGTAGAGAGTGGATTCAATGTTGTTGTAGCGACAGATGCAATTAGTGCTCCTGGCCAAGAAGCAATGGATGCAGCGTTGACGAACTTTGGCTTTATTGCAGATCAAGTGATGACAACAGAGGAAGTATTAGAGCAACTATCATAAGATAGGAACTGCTTTTGTCCTCGCAGTTCTTGAATCAATGAACATCTAGCTATATGAGAACACATGAGAACAGTTTTATAGTGAGGGCTGTGTCAGATAATTTGGCACAGTCTTTTTTAAACGATTAAGAAGAAAAAATGATGAATTTATTGTATAATATAGGACTATGAGAAATGAAAAAGGAGAATATCATTGAAAACAAAGGAAAAGATCTTGGAAGCGACCAAAGATCTTATTTATAAAAAAGGCTATCATGAAACGTCAATCCGAGATATTCTAGCAGCTTCTGAGACGGGGAAAGGGCAATTTTATTATTACTTTTCTTCAAAAAAAGAAGTTTGTCTAGCGGTGATCCATGCGCATATGGACGTGTGGCAGACAGAATTGTTCGAAGACATCTTAAATGCTGGAAAACAGCCAGAAGAAGCATTAGAAGAAATGTTGGACTGGATTTTTGCTGATCATGAGACACAGATCACTTATCATGGCTGTCCTGTAGGTAATTTGATTATTGAGTTGAGTACAGTGGATGAAGAATACCGTCTGTTGCTACTAGAATTAGTCAATCAATGGGTCAAGTATACGAAACAAAATATCCTGGCACTTTCTGAAGAAAAACTGTCCGATGAAGAAGCAGACCGTCAAGCCAAAGCGTTGATTGCTGAAATCCAGGGAAGTATCTTATTGTTGAAAGTCACACAGGATCTATCACTACTTAGACAAAATTTTCAATTGATCAAAGAAAGATTGTTAACTTCGCAAAAGGTTCTTTAATAATTAGAGGTTGTGAAAAAGCTGCCCTGCATCAAGTAATAAGAACAGCCAAATAAAAATAGCTGCTCATGTTTTTCGTTTGGTTGGGCTTATTACCGCAGATGCAAGCTTTTGAACACCGTTTAAGGAAGAGGTTGTGAAAAAGTCGCTTAGTTTCGAGTATTAAGAAAAATTTTGTGAAAATGGCTTTCTACATTTTTGCATAAATTTGGCTTAATACCGAGAAACTGGCTTTTGAACACCGTTTACCCAGAGGTCGTAAGCCTGCCGTTTCACTTCGGGTCACAAGGAACAATTTCAAAAAACATCTTCTCATGTTTGTTGAATATTGTGACTTGTGACCGAGGAGTTGGCAGGAGAATACCATTCACTGGAGAGTTTGTCACTTGTCACAACTTTTTTAGTTCTACACAAATTGAAAGCGTTCTGTTGGTGCGAACTTCTTGTTGCAGTGTATGATAGAAAAAAAGATTGGGAGGGATTAGGATGTGTGGTCGTTATTTTTTTGATCTAGAGTCAGAGCTCCTTCAGAATTATTATCGAGAAGCCCAGAAGAAACAACCGGAGCAGGCAGCAGAATTAGCAGCTGGAGAAGTTTTTCCTTCAAATCTTGTTGTTACGTTAAGAAAAGAGGAAGAAAACATCCTCACTCCGGAAATCATGAAGTGGGGATTTACCGGATTTAAAAAAGGACAATTGATAATCAATGCCCGTGCAGAGACAGTAGAAGAAAAAAAGACCTTTCATCAACCATTTTTGCAAAATCGTTGTGTTTTCCCAATGAGTGGCTTTTATGAGTGGAATGAAGAAAAAGACAAATTTATGTTTTCAAATAAGGAAAAAATAGTGTATATTGGCGGTTTTTATCGTAGCCATCAGGATGAAAAAATGGCAGAATCAATCATAATGACTACTGAACCTAACCGCACAGTCGCACCAATCCATGACCGAATGCCGCTTGTCTTGACTGAAGAACAAATCGAACCTTGGGTAACAGATATTTCTTTTGCGCGAAAAATCATTACTCAGCAGATGCCTGAATTAGTAATGGAGAAGGTATAACATAATCGATTTTTCAAAGAAAGAGCGGCAAAAAACGAAAAAGACTTCAGCACAGATCCCAAAAACAAAGAGAACAGAAGAAATGCTCATAAGCTGCATATACTGCATCTATAGGGTCACAGTCGACCTTTCTAATGTATAGCTTCTATTTGTTTTTTACTCGTGCTGCGAGTCTTTTTTATTTATACCTAACGATGTTTATCATTATGACTCTTTGAATTCTTGGAATCTAAAATTCAAAGTTAACGACTGGTTGGCAGTTGTATATTCTCTGAATTTATAGATAAGAGGTTGCCATTTATCCACATTGATATGAGTTGGATCATGTAAAATCCCTTCTTCTACAAAAATAGCTACGATCTCACGTTCTACAATAGCAAAGTCTTGTCTAGTTGAAATTCGTTGAACCAATGTTTCTATTTGAAGCGGGCATTCTTTGATCCGAACAGTTGAAACTTCTTCACCTGCTAGTTTCGTGAACTTTCCCAATTGAAATTTGTCAGAGCAAAAGGAATAGCCAGCTTTTTGTTTATAATCGGGCATGATAGGATGGCCTGTCGTCTTTGCGATTTTCTCCCAAAGCGTTTTATCTGCAAAATTGAAGGTAGCGGGGGGGTTAGCTATAGTATTTGGGTAGCTTTTGGATCCATAGGTTCAATGTTTCTTGGATTATTTTTTTAGTTAAAGAAAAAATGAACTGGCTACAATTTATTTCTATTTATATCCAATAAGATATACTTTAAACAAAACAATTTTCTAGATAGTTTACAAAGGGGAATTTTGCGTTACTTAGTGTTATATAGTATACTTTTATTAAGGGAGTGATGATAATGCTTGTTACAAAATCTAGATTACAAGGAAGTTCTGTAGTGGTAACTTTACCTTCTGATAACGGAAAGAAACCTTCAGAAAACCAAGAATATATCGTTGTGTATTCTGATGATGGAACAATTACGTTAGTTCCAAAAATTGAAGATCCATTTAGTGGTGGGGAAGAGGCCGAGTATTATGAGAAAGACGAATGGGAAGATTTAACTCCTGAAGGGAGAGAAATTTTATAGTGTCAGAAGAAAGAATTTATATTCCTAAAAAAGGTGATATTGTATGGATTGATTTTGATCCCTCCGTAGGAAAAGAAATTCAAAAAAGACGACCAGGACTAGTCGTCTCTCGTTATGAATTTAACCGTAAAACAATGTTTTCGGTCATATGTCCAATTACTTCCACTATAAAGAATTTACCGACACGTTACTCATTACCTGAAGAGCTAGATATAAAAGGACAAGTAATTATTTCACAATTAAAATCTCTTGATTTTAAGGAACGAAAACTCAAAAAAATAGAAAACTTACCATTGCAAGACATGGCTAAAATTGATCAGATTATACAGTATATGTTTTAAGCATTGTAAGTAAACTCTATAATATTTTTATATGCTAAACATAACGAAATTAAAAAAAGGCCAAGTAAATGTCGTTCATTCTACTAGTGTGGTCGATGGCATTAATTTCCGTATCTTAAACTAAAGAATATATAGCATTTTAAACGAATGATTGAGGTGATTTCCTCAAGTCATTCGTTTTTTTGTGTCACAAAACTTGTTTTTTCACGACATATCTTAACGTATACGAAAAGTCGCGACAATACTTTAACAGAAAGAAGAAAAAGAACAACTGACAGTTTTAGTCCTAAAAAATCTAAACTCTTTAGATATGAGTAATGTCATTTTAAACTATATCGATGCTCAAAAACGTAAAATTTGGGATCAAGATCTGTCTAGGAAAGAATTTCTATAGTTTAACTGAATAACACAAAAAGGCATATCATGCGACAAGAAAAATAATGAAAAGAGAAATTTGCCATCACTGGAACATCCATACAGAAATTAGCATAGATTCTGAAAAATCTACCGCTAGTTTTTATTTAGTTGTTCTAACGACACCAATACTTGTAATGATCGAAAATGTGCAATTGGGTCAGATAGTGAACCAAAGTAGAATCTCAAAGCGACAATTATGAATGTAAAAGTACCTTTTATGATTAGTTTATTCTCTAATTGATTACATCCCGTATAATTAATAAAATTACTTTACCGATTACACGATCTTATGTCAGTAGAGCTTTTAGGTACACTATCAATACAGTTCATTCCAGTATAATGTAAGGTTTTTTTTATTTTGAGTCACTTTTTGTCAATATTATTATTTACAATACCTTCTATAATCCTGAATAATTCATACTTTTAATTAAAACCATGTGAAACTGCCTCACGGCAGCTTACAATTACTTTTTCATCTTCACCCGTTAAGTGATGAAAAAAGAACCCCTTTCTGCTATGGTTAAAGTGACTAAACCAACCAAAAGAAAGGAGTTCTTTTCATGACTAGCTTACACAAAAACCAAGTAAAATTCAATTCAAATATCACTATTTCTCATACAGGTGGTCAATTATCGAGTGATTCGGGTCTCGTCCTAGTGAAAGAGCTGATGAACATCTTTGGTTTTTCTGAACTGGCTAAGCAACACATTCACATTGAAGACGAACGAGCGTATTTTACTCATGACAACTTATCCATACTTGAGCAGTTCATTATGCAATTAATTGCTGGTTACTCAGCTGATTCTGCAGCTAATCTCCTGAGACAAGATCCTGTGTTTAAAGCTGTTTTAGATAGGAAAGAACTCGCTTCTCAATCTTCACTTTCCCGATTTTTAGATCGACTATCTGAGGAGAATATCCATGAACTTCAAGCTTTGAACCAAGAACTTATCGATAAAGCACGCCTCATCCGTAATGATACGGAATTAATCATTGATTTAGATTCGACCCATTCAGATACATTTGGTCACCAAGAACAAACGAATTATAATACACACTACCAAACCTATGGTTACCATCCATTGGTAGCTTTTGACGGATTGACTGGTGACTTCTTAAAAGCTGAACTACGTTCAGGAAATCAATATACATCAAAAGGCGTAAAGGAGTTTCTCACACCTTTATTAGAGCACTATAATCACTCTCTACCAAACACTGACATCTTGGTTCGTGGAGACAGCGGGTTCGCTACACCTGGTGTGTATGATTCGTGTGAATCAAAAAAGAGTCATTATGTTATTCGACTGAAGAATAATCGTAGACTAGGTCAAATAGCTGAGAAATCAGTACTTTATGGCGATAATCAAAAGTGGGAAGAACGAGAAGTTCAGTACTTCTCGATCACTTATCAAGCACAATCCTGGTCACAAAGTCGTCGCGTGTGTATACGCTCAACACGTGAAGCGGGCGAACTACTCTTTCGACATGAATTTATCGTGACGAATCTATCAGAAAATGTTTCTCCTGATACCATCTTTTCTATCTATGCCAAACGTGGCACAATGGAGAACTTCATTAAAGAAGCGAAAGCTGGCTTTTACTTTGACAAAACAGACAGTCCTCGCTTTTTGGAGAATCATGTCCGAATGATGCTCAGCTTGATAGCTTACAACTTAGTCAACTTCTTAAGAACGATTGGCTTTGAAGAAGTCCAAAAGGGAATGACCATTCATTCTATTCGATTGAAGTTTCTGAAAGTTGCTGGGAAATTAGTCCAAACGGGTAGACGAGTCTATCTCAAATTATCTAGTTATCATGTGTATCAGAATGAATTCTACAGGGTCTTTGCTCGCCTGAGGCGAGCCAGTCAATGGATCTAATCCAACAATCTAACGATTTTTTTACTGGGAAGTTATCCAGGGAGAAGTATGCTCAAAATGCCTTACACCCAAAATTTATTCCTCAATATTTTTGAACAGTGAATGTTTGAAGTAACTTTTTAGTCAAAATCAGTTGATAGGGATATTAGTGATACATATTTCAATAAAATGTGCCAAAGAATTAAAGCTATGAATTATTCAGGATAATAAAAGCTATTTAAGGAAGTGTTTGGAATGGCAACAGTTTTTTTGACAAATTTTATAAGGTGCAGAACTTCTTTCCGTATGCTATTCCGATTGTCCTTGACAATGAGCCTCCTCGGATGTGACGATCTTCGACAGGAGCTAACAGTTAAAGTTAGACTGCCTCGCTAGCGTTAGCACATCCGAGCTCATTATCAAGGATTCGCTGCGCCAATCTCTGGTTACGGTAACCAACCGGTGTCTCGTAGCCAAGTGTACCGTGCAACCGAAGGTGGTTCCACCAATTGACATAGTCAAATAACTCCAAATCCAATTGTTGTAAGGTTTCAAATGTGTATTGATAGACAAATTCTACTTTCAACGACTTATAAGTTGATTCAGCTACGGCATTATCAAAAGGACAGCCTTTATGACTCAATGATCGATTGATGTCAAAAGTTGTTAATAATTCATCAATAGCTTGGTTATCAAACTCTTTTCCACGATCAGTATGAAAAATCTCAACCTCTGTCAGAGGTTGTTTGATACGGCCAAATGCTTTTTTTACTAGAACGGCATCTTTATGTTCTCCACAAGAATAGCCGAGAATTTCTCGATTGAACAGATCCAAAATGAAACAGACATAATTCCATTTTTTCCCGACTCGTACATAAGTCAAGTCTGTTACGATCGCTTCTAATGGGTTGTCTCTTAAGAATTTACGATTCAATACGTTTGTCGTTTTGGCTTCATTGCAAGTAGAATGATGTACTTTAAAATAAGCAACAGTATAGCTCGATTTTAATCCTCTATTTTTCATGATTCTACTAATTTTTCGTCGGCTGATCTGAATGCCTCGTTTTGATAAGGCTTTTTTTATTTTTCTTGAGCCGTAGGCCTTTCGGCTGCGGATAAATTCTTCAGCGACTACTTCTTCAAGTTCTGATTCGTCTTTCTTTGGTTTTGATTGATAATAATAGGACTGACGTGATAGACCTAATATTCTGCACATCGCTGATATAGGGTAAAGATGCTTATTCGCATCGATTACTTGTCTCTTCGTCCGAATATCAGCGCTGCTTGCTTTAAAATATCATTTTCCATTTCTAATTGCTGGTTTCTTTTACGTAGTTCTAACAATTCTTTTTGTTCAGGCGTAAGATTATCTTTTTCTTTGAATGAACCACTCGTTTTAGATTGCTTTACCCATTTGTCAAATGCTGAAGCCGTTAGTTCATATTCTCGAATGATTTCTACACGTGGCTTTCCAGCTAAGTAAAGATTGACGATTTGTTGCTTGAATTCTTGTGAAAAAGTTCTTCGTGTTCTCTTAGACATAAAAATTCCTCCTGGTATGTTTTCTTCTAGTCTACACACCTTAATTTTTCTGTCTAGTTAATTGTAGCCTATCCAGTACACTATCGTTATGGAGAGGTAAAAGAAGGAGATAATAAAGCGACTCACTGGGTTGGTGATGGTTCTTCTAATAACAATACGAATGGCAGTCCTACTTCGCAAGAAAAGTCATCTGCGATCAACACAGTTGCTTATCATCATTGGCTGAAAAACAAGTATCAAGAGAACCCGCCAAGTATCTTCTCCATTGGTTTAGGAATCGATGGAAACGTTAGCGGGAGACAACGACTAGATGCTATTGGACGAAATGTATTGAAAAATATTGCTGATTTAGAAGAAGATGGCGTAATACCGCGATATTACAATGCGAACAACAAGAATGACATTGTTACAGCCTTGGAGGATATCTCTTCTACCTTCAAGAGAACGATCCAGCAAGCCACACTTTATGATGAAACTGGTTTTAATGTCTCACCATTTGGAGCTGGCAGATCGGCAGATATTCAGTTTTACCATCTAGATCCAGGAGAAAACGGCATGAAGTACCAAGAGCCAGAAATATGGGATGAAGAACGTCATGGACAAGCCCCACCAGAAGTAGTGGCGACTCCGACAACGTATGTCGGACGGGAAAACCAAGCTTATAAATTTTCTCCGATTTCTTTAGGTGAAGGGGAAATGGTCAGGATCAAGTACCAAGTAAAACTTGATGCGGGAGCTCAAGACGGAAATTTTTACACAGTGAACAATATGGCCTATATTCAGAACCTGGAGGATTATGAGAATGATATCACTACTGGACGGATGTATTTCCCATCTCCTTCCATTCGTTACGAACATAAAGGCCGTAATTTCCAAGTCAGCAAGAAGGGTCAAAATGGCGAGCCGTTGGCTGGAGTCGAATTTGCATTATATGACCAAAATCCAGAGAGTGGGGAAGCCGAACCAATCGAAACAAGTAAAACGACCACGGACGGAATAGCGATCTTTGAAACGAAGATGCCGATTTTAGGAGATGAAACTGGAGCAGTCAGCGACATATTTTGGATCAGAGAGATCGCTGGACCACCACGTTATCAGTTAGTAGATGAGACATATCAATTCCAAATCAAAAAATATGCAGCCAACGAAGATGAGATGTTAGGTCACTACGAGCTTGTAGATGAATATACATCTGGTTCGAGAGTCGGCGGACCGGAAGGTAAAGATCCGAATTCCTATTATGAAGGAGAATATCACAAGCTTTCTGTTGTACAAGAGCCCAACATAGAAGGCACAGAGTATGATGAGTTGTATGTCAAACTGGAAATGCGAAATGAATTCAAGCCAATCCACATGAATATCAATAAACTAATTGAAGGCAGTAATATGCCAATCAATGGCGCAGAGTTTGAACTTTATGAAACAGATGGTAACGGACTGGAAATCGGATATCCAGTAGCGAAAGGGCTTTCTGGTGTGAACGAAGTAGAGGAAGAGAAAGGGAGACTCACGTTCTATTCAGTAGATGAAGACGGGAAATATGTAATCGTGGATGGTGAGAAAGTTATTCATCCAATCGGAGAGCCAGATTCATTTGTTTATAAGGATAGTGAAGAAACTACCAACTATGCAGAATACAAAATCATTGAGAGCCAGAACCCAGAAGGTTTCAAAGAACCTGACGAAAATGACACATGGGTCTTGCGACTTTACGATAATGCTATAGGGACTATCCAGCTCAAGCAAACAGGTGAAGAAAATTGGCAATATCTCACGTATACAACAGATGAAGAGGATCGTTTATGGGTAGCATTCACTGCTTACAATACGTTTGATTATCGGGAGATCCGAGTTAGAAAATTAGACCATGAAGGCCATACATTAGATGGTGCAGGTTTCGATATCAGGAAAGTGGGGGATTCTTCCTTCCCGCTGTATCGAGCATACACTGGTAATCCGTTAGAACCAGAAGAATCGAAACGTTTGCCTGGGATCGGATACTTCTATTCTCGTGCCGTAGGAGTAGAAAAGTATGTCGATTTAAATTACGACCAACCTCTGCATCTGTCTATTGGTGAATATGAGGTCTCGGAATCTGTCGCACCAAATGGGTATCGGCTATCTGATCAAGTGTTCCAGTTTGCACTGAATGAAGAAGGTAAGTTTATCATTGAAGATACGGTCATCGAAGACGAAAATGCTCCCTTGCCGGAAGGCTATGAAATCATCGATGGAGTACTACAAGTAACCTTAGAAGATGAACTAGCGCCAATCGATTTGGAACTTTTGAAAATTGACAGTATGAATAGCCGACGTCTTGAAGGCGCAGAATTTTCAATTGAGAAACAAAATAGTGCAGGAGAGTATGAAATCATCGAGGGAGGCTTGGCACCAGATCCAAACGATTCTTCCCTATTCAATGCTTCAGACTTGTTGGAAGGGGTCTATCGGATCAAGGAAGTGAAGTCACCTGACAGCTATAGAAAACTTCCAGGTTACTTTATTTTAGAAATTAGTTATCGAGAAGAACCTGACATAGAAAATGATCGGGTAGTTCCAGGAAAAGAAGCGGGTACACTAAAAGTTGAGATTTCGTATTATCCAAACGAAGAAGCAGAGACGCCTGATCTACAGCAAGAGTTAGAATATGAACTTTTGGAGACAAATCGAATCAGATTACAGCTTAGTGTCGGGAACGATCCTGAAAATCCGTTGCCTGCTACAGGAGGATCCGGACGATTATTCTATATCCTGCTTGCTGCATTCTTCATGGCGCTTGCAGGAGCAGCCTATGGTTTGTTTGTCAGACAATCTAAAAAGGAGGGAGCAAGGTAATGAAAAAGCTGTTGTGTTTGATGCTTCAATTACTTGTTTTACTACCGCTTGCAGCAGTCCTTCTTCCACAGGCGATGTCGGCAGAAGAATCAGGGGAAGATGTCGTGGAATTCGTGTTGCATAAACGGATGATTCGAGATATCGATTATAACGATCAATTTGAATACCATGAAAATGATGGCTTGGCTATCTCTGAGGAAGCAGGGGAAACAGCAGATATCATTTCACAGACGGTGCTACTAAATGGAGCGACATTTGCCATTTACGACATGACCGATTATTATCATGAAAAAAAGCTGCTGAAAACATGACTCCTAAAGAATTCGTCCAGCAAATCGCTGAAACGAACAGAAACAATATCCGTCAGCTAATCACAGAAGAAAGGCTTGTCCAAATAGGGACTTCGGTAACAACTGGGAAAGATACGGTTGGCGGATTAGGAAACGGGATTGCACGTATCAAAGCACCTAAGAAAAACCAAGATCGGGATGCAGTTTATTTGATTTTCGAAGAATCGATTGATCCAGAAGTTGGATTGGATGTTGATATCGATCAGACAGCTATCCCAATTGCTGCTATTTTGCCAATTTATCACCCGACAGAATCAACCGAGGAACTGCAAGAGATTCATATCTATCCTAAAAATGTCGGTTATCTAAGAGATCCATACTTCTTCAAGTATGGACGTCAAAGAGGAACAACTGAAAAAGGAAAACCATTAGAAGGTGCTGTTTTTGCTCTATATCAGATGATAGAAGGGGAGAAATATTATTTAGATATGGCTCCTGCTAATGACTTGAAAAATCAATGGATCAAACCAGCAGACAATGATCCTTTGAATGACAAAAATGTAAGCAAATTCATTTCGGATAAAGAGGGCCTTGTTACGACAGGACAACGTTTCTTGCCTTCTGGCACCTATTATTTTGAAGAATTAAAAGGTGTGGAAGGTTACGAGATGGATGAAGCAAGTAAGAGAATCGAGGTCATCATCCCTGAATTTTGGGTGGATGCAAAAGGCCAACCACAATATGTAGTAGTTAACGGACAGGAGATGGCTGAATTAGAATCCGGGAAAGTTCCAGTCTCTGCCTATGAATCCGCAACACCACGTGTTTATAACGAGACCGTAAAAGAAACAACGGACAAACCGAAAGAGCCGAGTGGTCCAAGCAATCCAGGTCAATCAGGAAAATGGTCCGTATTCCCGCAAACGAATGAAGCAAGAACGTTGATTTCTTTACTAGGAATTCTTTTATTGTTAGGTGCTGTTTTATTAATACGCCGTTTGTATAATTAAGCGAGACAAATAAAAAAGCCATTTATGTTACACTCAAATTGTAATACCCGCTAAAGCATACAAGGAGAGTGAACATAAATGACTTATACCCATCTTACACCAAACGAGCTTGTAATGATAGAAGCATATTTTCATCAAGAAACTCCGGTTGCTATCGTTGCGAAGCAGCTTAAACGTGGACGCCAAACAATTTACAATGTCTATAACTTTCTCAAATGTGGTGGAACAGCACTTGAATACTTTGAACAATACAAAGAAAATAAGCGACGTTGTGGGAGAACCGAAATCATTTTTCCTGCTGAGGAAAAAGAATACATTGCAAAAAGATCAACTGAAGGTTGGACCCCAGACGTCATTATTGGCCGTGCAGAGCGAACCTTCTCTTGTTCAGTAAGTACCCTCTATCGCCGGTTTAAGACGGGAGAATTCAATGTTTTACATTTACCGATGCAAGGAAAACGAAAACCAAATGGTTATAAGGAAAAACGTGGAAAACAGGCATTCAAAAGAAATATTTCTGAACGTAAAAAAGATTATGTCGTTTTCGAAGAAGAATTTGGACATTTAGAGGGTGATACGATTGTCGGCATCCACCATAAAAGTGCCGTCATCACACTCGTTGAGCGACTTTCAAAAGCCATTATCGCCTTGAAACCAGAAGGCCGTAAGGCAGTTGATATTGAAAATTCGATTAATGAATGGCTTCAATCCGTACCCAAAAATCTTTTCAAATCAATTACCTTTGATTGTGGAAAAGAATTCTCTAATTGGAAAAGTATTAGTAATACGAATGATATTGATATTTATTTCGCAGACCCAGGAACGCCTTCCCAACGGGGATTAAATGAACATTCAAACGGACTCCTCCGAAAAGATGGACTACCAAAAGAAATGGACTTCAACCAAGTCAATCAAGGATTCATCTCATCCGTTGCGTCCAAAAGAAACCATATCCCTAGAAAATCACTAAATTACCAAACACCATTAGAAGTTTTTTTGAGTTACGTAAATGGAAAGTTTTGTCTCGCTTAATTTGACAAATAATAATAAAAAAAGAACGGGGAGAAAAAAATGAATAAAAAAATGATTGTCACGGGAATGAGTGTACTGTTACTCGTTACTGCGGGAATAGGGATTTTCGGGAACGGAAAACTAGTCAAAGCCGAAGAAGTCGCACAAAAACCAAGTGAAGTGACGATTACATTACACAAAAAAGGTTTCTCATCTGTTCCGGAAGAACGACCGAATAGCGGATTGGTTTCTACGGATTTTGGTGAAGAAAATATTCCAGGAGTCGATTTTGATTTGTTTGACGTAACGGAAGTATATTACGATTTGATTCGAGATAATCCTTTAACACCGGAACGAGAAGACGGTCTTAATTCTGCCGAAGCGATTGAATGGATTCAAAAACGGCACACAGAAAGTTGGTTTTTAAAATATCGACTGACAAGTATTGACAAACAAACAACGAATGAAGCTGGAGAAGCGGTATTTTCTACCGTCCAAGTGACGGAAGAAGCACCTTCTTCTAGAGATAAAGTCTATCTTTTCTTAGAAACTTATTCGCCAGCTCATATTTCCAGAATCGCGTCTCCAATGGTTGTTATGATGCCAGTGATGATGCCTGATATGGTGGATGGTGTGTGGGATGGTTCTACATAGAAAGACACATACAATACAGATGTGCATTTGTATCCGAAAAACGAAATCAGAGAAGCAGATAAACAGATGAATGTAGAGGAAAGCGACCTTAGACAAGTAACGATTATTAATGAAGCTGGAGAACAAGAAACGATTTCTTATATTGATCTAGAAAGAGGAAAAACGGCTTCTTACACGATCACAGCACCTATTCCTTATTTCATCGATTCTGTCCTTGAAAACGGAAGCGCTGTTATCAAAAATTACAAAATCACAGATACGCCTACAGTTGGTCTAACTTATTATGATCAGGAAATAGAAGTGCGAGCCGGCGAGACGATTTTAACAAAAGGACAAGATTATATAGTAGAAGTAGTAAACAACGGGTTTGTCGTGACGATTTTGACAGAAGAAAATGGAGTAGCCAAAGTAGATACTTTAGGTAGATTAGCAGATGCACGTGGAGGAGATTTAACGATCACGTATAATTTGAAGGTTTCCACAGAACTAGAAGCGGATGATTTCCATAACAACACAGCGGTTATTGAAATCGGACGAAATGATGAATTTGATTATGAAGAAGGAGTAGAGCCGCCAGAGAAAGTCACAACAGGTGGAAGAAAGTTTGAAAAATATGATGCATCAAGCAGTGAATTGCTTAAAGATGCAAGATTCGAATTGTGGAATGAAGACCGTTCTGAATACGCAATATTTTATAAAGGGGAGTCGCCTTTAGCTGTTTATGAATCAGGAGCAGATAGAATTGAGTGGGCAACAAGCGGACAAGCAACAGAATTTGTCGCAGATGGAAATGGATACTTTGAGGTTCAAGGGTTAGATTATGGAACCTATCAAATGAAAGAGACCATGGCGCCAGAAGGTTATGTACTTCCAACAGGTGAGGCAGCCTTTACTGAATTTATCATCTCTTATGGAAGCTATAATGAAGAAATTCAGATCGTAGGAGTAGAAAATCCAGGGCCAGAAAGAGTACCGAATATGAAACGCGGGTCACTTCCTGCTACTGGTGGGAACGGGCTCTTGGCATTCTTACTAATCGGAATAAGTTTGATGATTGGAGCGTACAGCTGGTACCGTAAATCTAAAATGAAGTCTGAAGTATAAGCAACAAAAATAAGCTGCAGCAATCGGTTTTATAAAGGTTGCTGCAGTTTTTTTAAATAAGAAGGTGAAGAAAATGAAAAAGAAAATAGGTAATAGACCTCAAACCCAAATCAGTCTTTTATTACAATTATTTATGGCAGTGATGTTTCTTGCCGGAGCTGCAGTTTTTACATATCCATTTTTAGCAGATGCTCTCAGCAATTATTTGGATCAAAGAAGGATCGAGAATTATCAAAAGCAGCTTGAACGCGATAAAGAAGAAAAACATGAGCAACAATTAGCAGTGCATGAAAAGAAAAATCAGACGCTTGCTCATACATCAGTAATCCCAGGAATGGGACAAGTCAAAGATCCTTTTGAGCAAGCGGTTAGAAATGTCCAAAATCCAGGAAAAGAATATTACGAACAACATATGATCGGAGCCATCTATATTCCGAAAATCAATGTTAGCTTGCCTTTATTTGATGAAACGAATGATCTTTTGTTAGATAGAGGAGCGACAGTCCTGCAAGGCACCTCTTTTCCAACTGGAGGAGAGAGTACACATTCCGTGATTACCGCCCATAGCGGTATTGCTGAGAAAAAACTCTTTACGGATCTTGAAGAAATGGAGCAAGATGACCGATTCTATCTTGAAGTGTATGGTCGGATGCTCGCTTATGAAGTCGTTGAGAAAATTGTTGTCCTTCCAACAAAAACAAATACATTAGCAATCAGAGAAAAGCAGGATCTAGTCACACTTATCACTTGTACACCTTACACCGTGAACACTCACCGATTACTAGTGACAGGAAGGCGAGTTCCCTTTACAGAAGAAGTCTCTTCAAAGATAGAACAGACAAAAAAATACCATCTTTATCGATTACTTATACTCCTTCTAGGTATATTGCTAGTGCTAACGCTTTTCGGTTATTGGTGTTATCGAAAATTTAAAAGACAAAAACAACTAAGGAAAAATAACAGATAATAGACCAATTATTAAGAATAACATAATAAATTTAAGCTGCTTGGAAGAGACAAACGCGATTAAATCGCATATTTCCAGTTTTTTTTAACGTTTGCTAAAATGACATTTTCCAGGTAAGCCAACTTGTTTCACAAGGGCTTCTTTGATATTGTAGTAGCAAGAAGAAAGATGGAGGGATTTTTTATGGCAAAAATCATGGTAGTCGAAGACGAAGAGATCATTCGACAATTGATCATGGAGGAACTTGAGAAATGGCAATTTGAAACCTTTGGAACGACCGATTTCAATCAAGTGTTCTCAGACTTTGAAAGAGAAGAACCACAGCTTGTATTACTAGATATTAATCTTCCCGTTTTGGATGGCTATTATTGGTGTCAAAAAATACGTGAAGTATCGAAAGTACCGATCATTTTTATCTCCAGCAGGAATACGAATATGGATATGATCATGGCTATGAACATGGGGGCAGATGATTTTGTGACAAAACCGTTCCAAATCGATGTACTGATTGCAAAAATCAATGCATTACTTCGCCGTTCTTACAACTACACAGAATTATCTAGTGAAATGATGAGCCACAATGGCATTACGTTGAATGTTGACAACGGAAGTATGGAAATCAACGGAGAGATCATTGATTTGAGCAAAAATGAATATCGTCTATTATTTATTTTGATGAAGCACAATGGAAAGATCTTAAGTCGGGAAAAATTGCTGCGAGCACTGTGGGATGACGAACGATTTGTAGATGACAATACATTGACAGTCAACATAAATCGGTTACGCCGAAAAATCGAACAGGCAGGTATCCAAGGATATATCGAAACAAAAGTAGGACAGGGATATATCGTTCCCTGAAAGGATGAGCGGTTAAGATGAATTTTTTTAAATATTTGAAAGATCAGTGGACATTGATCTTGGGATGGCTGTTTTTTATTGCATTGACGATCTTTGTGATGTGGCTGGCGCCAAACATCAAAGTGGATTTGAGCACAATTGCTTATTTAGCTTTGATTGAGGGCGTCTTTCTGATTTTTTATCTGCTGGGTGGTTACTTGAGCAAGAGAAGATGGTGGGGAAAATTAGCCGACATACAAAAAACTTCCCCTTTGCAAAACTATTTGAGCGGTGGACGAACAGAAGAAGAAAAACTTGTGGAAGAATATATCAATCAGCTGATCCGTGAACACCAAGAAGTAATGCAATCAGCAATCAGTAATCAACAAGACCAAAAAGATTATATTGACTCATGGGTCCATGAAATCAAAGTGCCACTTTCCGCTTCTAAATTGCTAGTTCGTTCGATCGAGTTCGATATTGACGATCAAAAGTATACATTACTAGAAAATGAATTATCAAAAATCGATGAATACGTAGAACAAGTTTTGTATTATGCAAGACTCGACAGTTTCTCGCGGGACTACCTCATCCAAGAATATGGACTAAAAGGAATCATTCAGCCTGTGATACGCAGTCAGGCAAATTATTTTATCCAAAAAAATATTCGCTACGAGATTGTTGGTGAGGATCATACTGTTTTGACCGATGCTAAATGGATCGCTTTTATCTTCAACCAATTGCTTAGTAATGCCATCAAATATACGCCGGATCACGGAAACATCATTGTGAGCATAGAAAAGGAAGCACAAGGAGTCAGCCTTTCAGTTAAAGATTCAGGGATCGGTATCCCAGCGGAAGACTTGAAACGGATCTTTGATAAGGGATTTACTGGGAGAAATGGTCGACTTAGCAAAACACATTCAACAGGATTAGGACTTTATTTAGCAAAAAATCTGGCCGAAAAATTAGGTATCCATTTGACGGCTGAATCAACTGAAGGAAAAGGGACAACAATGACTTTATTTTTCCCAATCTTAAATTTTTATAATGAAAAACGTTAGAAAAACGTTAGAAACGAAAAAAAGTGCTTGTGTTGTTAACGTTTTCGCTGATAAGTTTCTTATCATGTGAAATAAAAGGAGATTGGTTATGGAAATTTTAATAGCATTAGTCCCTATGTTGGCATGGGGTAGTATTGGTTTAGTAAGTGGTAAAATTGGTGGCGATGCCAATCAACAAACACTAGGAATGACGATCGGTGCATTTCTGTTTTCTTTAGTTGTCTTTTTCGTTGTTAGTCCTGTAATCACCCCTTGGATTTTCTTGATCGGATTTTTATCCGGCTTAGCTTGGAGTGTTGGACAAAATGGACAGTTCCATGGAATGAAGTACATGGGTGTTTCTGTAGGGTTACCATTGTCTACTGGTTTTCAATTAATTTTGAATACGATTGCGGGAGCCGTTTTCTTCCATGAATGGACACAAACGAAAGATTATGTATACGGTATTATTGCTTTAGCTCTTCTTGTAAGCGGTGCGTATTTGACTGCCCGACAAGATGACGAAGGAAAAATAGATACAGATAATAAAATGCTTGATTTTGGTAAGGGTTTTAGAGCATTGATCTTCTCTACGATTGGTTATGGTGTATATACCATCATCGTCAACTGGGCGAATTTGGATGCGATGTCAATTATCTTACCTCAAAGTATCGGAATGATCTTAGGCGCAAGCTTCTTTGCTTTCCGTAAAGTTAAAGTCGATCAGTTTGTGTGGAAAAACATGATCTGTGGATTATTATGGGGCTTAGGAAACATCTGCATGCTTCTAACAGTCAAATCACTTGGTTTAGCTGTTGGCTTCTCACTTTCACAAATGGGGATCATTATCTCTACTTTAGGTGGGATTTTCATCCTTGGCGAAAGAAAAACGAAAAAAGAGCTCATTTATGTTATTGTTGGTTGCCTTTTAGTCATTTTAGGTGGTATCCTTTTAGGGTATATGAAAACAGTTTAATCGCTGTTTTCCAACCTAAAATGGGGAGGAACTTCAATGGATTTGTTTCGTAAGAAAGAGATCAATCTCAATCATACGAGTGAGATGAAAAAAGAACTAAAAACGTCTGATTTGATCATGCTTGGAATTGGTGCGATCATCGGTACGGGAATATTTGTGGTGACAGGGGTTGCGGCCAATCAAAATGCTGGTCCAGCACTGTCACTTTCATTTGTCTTAGCTGCAATCGTTGTCATTTTGTCTGGATTAAGTTTCGCAGAATTTGCTTCGCGAGTGCCAGTGATTGGTGGGCCATATGCCTATCTGTATGTTGTATTTGGTGAATTTGCTGCCTGGCTGACAGGGTGGTTGTTGATCGGGGAATTTTTACTAGCAGTTTCCTCTGTTGCTTCCGGATGGTCTGGCTATATGCAAGGTTTTTTGAAAAGTTTAGGGGCCGAACTTCCACAAGCATTAACTGGCGGGTACAATCCGGAAAATGGTACATACATTGACTTGATTGCGGTGCTCGTAGTGATATTCGTCACTTACATCGTGTCGCTTGAAGCCAAGAAAGCATTACGTTTGAATAATGCCATGGTATATGTCAAATTTGGTATCATCGCGTTGTTTATCATTGTAGGAATATTTTTCGTTAAACCTGATAACTGGCAGCCATTCATGCCTTTTGGTTTTTCCGGTGTGCTAGATGGTGCAGCTCTTGTGTTTTTTGCTTTCTTGGGATTTGATGCCGTTGCAATGGCAGCCGAGGAAGTCAAAAACCCGCAAAAAGATGTGCCAAGAGGAATCATTGGTTCGATACTGATTGCTACTGTCCTTTACATCATCGTGACGCTGATCTTGACAGGAATCGTTCCGTATACTGAACTAGGAGTCAATGACCCAGTGGCTTTTGCAATGAGGTATGTAGGACATGGAACAGTGGGCGCGGTGATCGCTGTAGGGGCAATTTTAACGCTACTGACGGTAACGATCTCGATGATGTATTCACTTGCTCGTTTACTGTTTGCTGTCAGCAAGGATGGCTTACTTCCTAAGTTTATGACAGAAATCGATCAAAAGCATCGTACACCGAAAAAAGCGACTTATGCCGCTGGTGTGGCAGCTGTATTCTTTGCCGGATTTTTCCCATTGAATGTATTAGCGGAACTAACGAATATCATGGCGCTCGCCTATTTGATGCTTGTTAGTCTAGGCTTACTGAAGTTGAGAAAAATGTTTGGCAAGCCAAAAGCTGGAGAATTCAAAGTGCCATTCGTTCCGCTATTGCCAATCGTCTCCATCTTGACTTGTATTGTATTGATGCTTCGTCTGCAAACTGTGACATGGATCGTGTTCGGTATCGTAATGGTTATTGGACTGATCATTTATTTTGGCTATGGCTATGGACACAGCAAGATGAATGAGAAATAGACTCCAATGGAGAAGTTAGAAGAAAGATAAGAAAAACGCCCATCAACAGTTTATTACACTGTTGATGGGCGTTTGTTTTAGTAACAAGCGAAAGGTGATCTATTGGGTTAAATCCAACAGTTTTTGTTTCAGATCTTCTTCCATGTGTCCAAGCTCTACTTCTGCATGACGACGTTTTTCTTTTCCTTCTTTTTGGATACGCAATGTCTCTTGGATTGTTTCGATCAAATCATTTTGAGTGGTTTGAAGGGTCTCGATATCCACGATTCCACGTTCATTTTCTTTCGCTGTTTCGATGGCTGAGATTTTCAGCATTTCTGAATTTTTCTTCAATAAGTCGTTTGTTGTTTCAGAGACTTGGCGTTGAGCAGTTACTGCATCTTTTTGACGAAGCAAGGTCAATGCGATCACGACTTGGTTTTTCCACAGCGGAATGGCTGTAGCGATAGATGCTTGGATCTTTTCAGCCAAGGCCTGATTTGTGTTTTGGATCAAACGGATTTGTGGTGCTTGCTGGATCGTGATCTGTCTAGCTAAGCGAAGATCATGCGTACGTTTATCCAGACGATCTAGGAATTGCGTGTAATCATTGGCAATCTGAACATCCATCTGATCGCCAGTTTCTTCTGCTCTTTTCATCGCTTCTGGAATGATCGTTGTTTGAAGTTCTTCCATTTTCAATTCTCCAGCAGCGATATAAATATTCAGTGCATCAAAGTAGTCTTTGTTTTTCTGGTAAAGCTGTTCTAACATCAGATTATCTTTTAGCAGACCGTCTTTTTCTTTATCTAATTTCACTGAAATCTTGTCAATTTGTGCACCAATCTTTTGATATTTTGCTGTCACTTCATAGATCGATTGTTTGACCTTCCCGAAGACACGCTGGAAGATGTTCCCTTCTCCGGCACGCAGTTCGTCAGGATTGGCTTCTTGGAGACGATACATCAGTTCAGTTAAGGAATCTCCTACAGGACCAATATCTTGTGCTTGCACATGATTCAACATCGATTGTGAGAATTCACTTAATTTTGCTTGGGCAGCCGATCCGTAGCTGATGACAGACTGTGCATCATTAGCATCGATTTTTGCTGCTAGCTGTTTAGCTTGTTCTTGGCGTTCCGCCGGTAGTTTGTCAATTAAACGAGCAGCTGTCTGTTGCTCTTGGAGCTGATCAATCTCCGCTTGTTGTGAAGTGGTCAGCGTATCTATTGGAGTTGAAAACGGGTTGTTCAATAAATCTTCAAGTGTATCGTTAACTGGTGTAACATCTTTTGTTTCAGTCGGTTTATGATCCATAAAAAATTCCTCCTTGTTGAATCTGTTCTCGATTCTTACATGAATGTCTCTACTTTAGAAAAAGTACTCGAAACAGCCAGACATCATCTGAATGTTCCGAGTCTTCTTTTATGAACAAAAGAGTTAATCCTTTTGTTCTGGTTCATATTTATTATCACGCTTTAAGCTCTGTTTCGCAACAGATATCTCTACATCGATATCATCTAGATCCTCAGCAACGAATTTTTGATAATCTTGTGCGATTAAAGCTGACAGCTGGTCGATGATCTGCGCGCTTTCTTCTAGTTTTTCATAGGTCTGTTTGTTTTTGATCTCATGGTCATTGATCTCATTATACTTATTTGTCAAATCAACTAGATTCGGCAGATGCGTATAAAGAAACTGACTTGCTTCATGCAGTCGGTTTGGTTCTTTCACCAATTCTTTGAATAAAGCTTTTGCTGCTTTGACTGGATCATGGCGGAGATCGATTGCTTTAAGTTTGGCTGTCTGCTGCATATTCATTTGCAATTGATTGATCTCATTTTTTGTTTGATTCATTGTTTGTCGAAAAAATGAAATTTCATTCGCTGTCATACCGCTTTTTTCATAGTGAGTTTCAAGTTCGTCAGTCAGTGCAGGAATTTCTTCTTGTTTTCCCTTTTTCCTGCGCGAACCAAAGAGTCCCCACAAAACTAAAACTACACCTATCAATAAAAGTCCTAGAACAAAAGAAAAACTATTGTTTCGGACAAAGAGAAATAGCAAGACCAATGCTAGAAGCCACGGCCAATTTCGTTTTATCATAATAAACCCTCCATGTCATTTATCGTTGAGTATTGAATTCTTTTCGTTATTCGATTACATACTTATTTTAGCATACGGACTACTAGAAAGAGTATCGGACTAAAGAAGGATTTTCTATATTTAGAGAAAATCTAAGGTTTATCTATGGTAAACTATATAGGTTGAATTAAATACTTTACATCCGCACGCACAGTCGGTCAATCACCTCAAGGGGACGCTCGTTTACATCGGCTAAGAAACCGCGGACCGACTGTTTGATTTTCTGGACGTGGTCAAAAAAAACATTGTTGATGACCGATTCCTTGAGCCACTTCCAAACGCCTTCCATTAGGTTCAACTGAGGGCTGTAGGGAGGGAGGAAGATGAGTGCCAGGCGCCTAGCGTTTTCTTCAAGAAAAGACTGGATCAGCTTGGCGTGGTGGATAAGGGCATTATCCAATACCATCACGATTTTTCCGGTGGGGTATTCCCGCAACGTCCGCTCCAGAAAACGGAGGAAGGCCGCTGCGTCGTATGCCCCTTCTTCTGTACAAATGATCCGACCGGTTTCATAATCCAAGGTGCCTATCAATTTTACCCCTTTGTGTTGTCCATAAGTGGGGATTTTTCGCTGGTGGCCGCGGAGAAACCAGGTGCAGCCAATGGCTTGGTAATCCCGGATCATGGTTTCGTCCTCGAATAGGAGGTGGTCAATATCGCTATTCAGCAATTTTTTTTTAGGCTCGGGAAGGTTTCTTCCAAAAATACCTGTTGTTTCTTGGAATCCGCTTTTTTGAGGGTATACGTCGGACGGGTCCAGCTTAGTCCTAGCCGGTGAAGGAGGTCCGCCACGCCTTTTTGCGTATATCCATAACTCCATTCCCGGAGAATCAGGTCACACACAATCGCCAATGTCCAATTGGCACGGGATTTGAAACCTACTTCCTCCGGAGTGTGGTAGGCGACGATTTGGACCAGTTCCGCTTCCTGTTCATCTGTCAGCCGTGAAGGTCGTCCGCTTTGTTTTTTGGAGACTAAACCTTGGATTCCATTATGGCAGTAGTTTTTCACATAGTGGCTGACAGTATGCTCGTCGCGGCCGATGGTGTGCCCGGCTTCTTTCCGGGTGTGGCCTTCAAGAACCAACTTGACTGCCAGGAAACGCTCGTACAACCGGCGGTTGTCTGTCGTATTCATCGCTTTTTCCAATTCACGGATTTGGCGTTCTGTTTCCATGTTCCCCACTCCTCAAGTGTTTTCTTTAGTATACGCCTATAGGAGGAAAAACGAATACAATTTAACTCAATTTATATAATAAGGAATTTTTGAGAAAAATTGAAAAATGAAAAAAAAGCAGTTATGATTACAAAGAAAGCAGGAGAAGATATGCTGAACAATGAGCAATTTGAAGAAAAAACAATCAGTCGCAAAGAAATCTATAGCGGAAAAATTATTGATGTTGCTGTAGACGAAGTTCGTTTGCCAGATGGAGGAACTTCGAAGAGAGAACTGGTATTTCATCCTGGCGGTGTTGGGATCATTGCTTTTGACGAACAAGATCGTCTGCTTCTTGTCAAACAATTTCGAAAACCTTTAGAAAAAGTGATTTTGGAGATTCCAGCTGGAAAAATCGATCCAGGAGAAGGACAAAATCCCGAAATGACAGCAGCTAGAGAATTAGAAGAAGAAACTGGCTATCGTGCGAAGTCGCTGAGCCATCTTACTTCGATGTATCTTTCACCAGGTTTTGCAAATGAAGTCCTTCATATTTATCATGCACAAGGGGTGGAGAAGGTCGAGAATCCTTTAGCACAAGATGAAGACGAAGTACTGGAGTTGTATCATCTAACTCTTGAAGAGGCGCAACAAGCGATGAAAGATCAGTTGATTTGTGATGCAAAGACGATTTATGCGATTCAATACTGGGAACTATTGACCAAAGGAAAGTAGAGGGATCGGCTTATGGCCAAAGGACCGCTTATTACGCGAAGCGAACTTCGCAAGCGACAACAAGCACAAGCAAGCGAGTCATTAAAAAAACAGCGAAAAGCAGAAACAGCTTATCAGCAAGAAGAAAAAAAGATTGCTAGCTTTTATCGTAAAGAAAGCAAAAAGAATAAACCAATCACGAAAACAAGGATCAGCGAACGGGAAAAGACGACCAAATGGAACTCTTTTTTGATGAAATCTCTTATTATTGTTATCCTAATGTTATGTGTGGTTTTTTTAGCAATCGCATTTATATAGAAAGAAGGAATTAAAGAGATGAAAATCGGTATTATCGGCGCAATGGAAGAAGAAGTAAAAATTTTGAGAGAGAACCTAAGCGAACCATTATCATGGGAACGCGCAGGCGCTTTATTTATTTCAGGTTCATTAGGTAACCACGAAGTGATCGTTGTACGTTCCGGTATAGGAAAAGTCTTAGCATCTATTACCACAAGTCTGTTGATCCAACAATACGGCGTGAACATGGTGATCAATACAGGTTCAGCTGGCGGAATCGGTGAAGGCTTACAAGTAGGTGACATCGTTATATCAGACAAAGTAGCTTATTTTGATGCAGATGCAACAGGATTTGGCTACAAACCAGGACAATTACCAGGAATGCCTCTATATTATGAAGCAAGCACATATTTGCGCAGTGAAATGGTTAAAGCAGCAAAAGCAACGAATTTGAACGCAAAAGAAGGATTGATCGTTACAGGTGATACATTTGTCGACTCGCCAGATAAAATCAAAGAAATCTTAACGAATTTCCCTGAAGCATTAGCTTGCGAAATGGAAGGAGCCGCTGTTGGACAAACAGCTCGTCAGTTCAATATCCCATTTTTGATCGTACGTGCAATGAGCGACACAGCAGATCACTCGGCGACACAAAGCTTTGACGAATTTATCGAAGACGCAGGCAAACGATCAGCAGAAATGGTGATCGAATTTGTCAAACATCTCGTATAAGGAGGACTAAGATGAACGCATTGATCTCGATTGACTACACATATGATTTTGTTGCAGAGGATGGAAAGCTGACTACTGGGACAGCAGGACAAGTAATTGAAAAAAAGCTGACTGCTCATACAAAGAAGTTTATTGATCAAAAGGATTTTGTCGTTTTTGCCATTGATGCGCATGATCCAAAAGATTCCTTTCATCCGGAGAACCGCTTATTTCCTCCGCATAATGTGATAGGAACGGGTGGACGGGAATTGTACGGCTCTTTAAAAAGTTTATACCAAGACTATGAGCAAGAGGAAAATGTTTATTGGATAGACAAACGGCATTATTCCGCTTTTAGTGGAACAGATCTAGACATCCGTTTGCGAGAACGCCAGATCACAGATATTTATTTGACCGGCGTATGTACAGATATCTGTGTGTTGCATACAGCAGTCGATGCGTATAATCTTGGATACAAACTCCATATTTTCAAAGATGCCGTGGCAAGTTTCGATCCCGTTGGACATGAATGGGCATTGAGACATTTTGAATCCACACTAGGCGCAGAAATTTTATAAAAAAACAAAGTGATTTGATAAAATAAAAAGCACAAAATAATAAAAGAAGAGCATAAAACAAACGACTTTGTTTTACGCTCTTTTTTATACGTTATTTTAAAAAATATTATTCTTTTTACGTTAATAAATCTCTTTACTATCAACAACTTAAGTTATATTTTTTCTTTTTATAAAATACACTTATTATAATTTTGTTTTTTATTGACAGTGAAAATAAATTAGGTAATACTTTAAGTAAACGCTTTTTAATTTGTTACGGGAGGAATACACTTGTTAAAAAAACGTATAAAATACAGTGCGCTAATGATGAATCTCCTTATGCTCAGTACCCCGGTTTTAATTTCTGTCGTTGAAGTTGCTGCTAACGAACAACAGTCTGTGAACGAAGAAAATGCACACGTGAACATTGAAGGAATGTCAACAATGGAGGAAGTACCAAGAACTAGTGAAGATATGGATACGGAAGAAGGAAATGATCCTATGATGAAAGAATCAGAAAATGAAAAGACAAAAAAGCAATCTGAAGAAGCAAATGAAGAGTGGAAAGGGGTTGTTTTCGGAGAAAGCACAAGTGCTAGTAGGTATGCCATTGAACCATTAGAAGACGGCGTGCGGCTCTCTTCCACGAATAATGGCGGAAAAATCCAGTCAAGCGGATCAGATGGAATGACCTATTATTATCAAGCAATCCCCAAAGACATCAACTTTAGGATGCGGGCGACGATCGAAATAGAATCTTGGACCTATACGAATGCCCAAGAAGGATTTGCTCTAATGGTAAGAGACGCAGTACCAAAAGATCATTTGTTTGGGCAGGCATTTTATTCAAATTCATTTGCCATACTAGGCAGTCGGATCGAATATGTCTGGGACTCGGATAGACAAGAAGTGGTCAACACGAGCGGCAGCAAATATACGATGCGACTTGGATTGGGGACACGGGCAATCACAGGAATATCATCTGAAGATCCGCAAGCTGCGCCAGCTCCTGGGAGTGTCTCAGTGGAAACAACACCTTTAGAGACTTCAGCAAGGTTCTTGGAAAAAGAAACAGGTTCTTATAATATATTCGGAAACGGTCATGGGAATCTGTTTCCGCCACGAACTCGATTACTAAACTGGACGTAGAGATGAAAAAAACGAATACTGGTTTAGAGGCATATTATTACGATCCTGAAACAGGAGAAGAAATGGCTTCTGACATCATGTATGACTGGGAAAAATTATACGCTTCAGATGAATCGGTTATTTATGCAGGATTTGCTGCAGCAAGGAATATGACGATCAAGGTAGAAGGAATCGAAGTTGCTTACTCAGATCCTGCGACAGATCCTCCTGGGCAAGAAAGACCTACTCGCTTGATTGATCCGATTTACACTGTGACCTCTAGTAATCATTCAGGAAACCAAGATCATACTATGTCCTTTAGAGCAAATGCTGACGGATTATTGACAATTAAAAATAAAGCAACAGGAGAGGTGCTTAAGAACGCAAAAGACTTGGCTATCACTGCGAATCGAGAATTTGATTATCAGACAAAACTGATGGAAGGAACGAACGAATTTACTTTCAGTTTTACGCCAGATAAAAACTATCCGCCAGAAGAATACGTAGAGATGACTAGTTATGAAACAAAAGAGATTCTTCATATAGTGGACTACCGTAAACCTAAATATTCGACAGTTTATGTAACACCAGAAGGGTCAGATGCAGGAAACGGAAGCAGACAAAATCCATTATCTCTGACACAAGCATTGAGATACGCATATGCTGGGCAGACAATCGTCATGGCGCCTGGAACTTATTCCTTCGAAAGAGGATTGACGATTCCAAAAGGCGTTAACGGGACAAGAGAAAACCCGATTCAGTTGATTGCAGAGAAAAATCCAGAAAACAAGCGTCCTGTACTTGATTTTAAAGGAACTGGAAATGGGATGACACTGTTCAGTCACTACTGGGGTTTACGAGGGTTTGACATTACAAATAGTGCAGCTATGCAAAAAGGATTACAGATTTCTGGAAATCATAATTTGATCGAAGAGATTCATGCTTATCGGAATGGAAATACAGGAATCCAAATCAGCGGTAGCTCAAATGATCCTTTCGAAGCATGGCCCGCGCATAACTTAGTCAAGAACTTTACATCTTTTGAAAATGCCGATCCAGGATTTGAAGATGCCGATGGATTTGCGGCCAAACTGACAATAGGAGAAGGAAATGTATTTGACGGTTGAATCGCGTATCATAATGCAGATGACGGTTGGGACCTTTTTGCTAAAAATGAAACAGGTTCGATCGGAAAAGTAATCATCAAAAACTCAGTTGCTTATCGAAACGGCTGGGTACCGGGAATTGAGGGAGAAGGTAACGGTAATGGATTCAAAATGGGCGGTTCTTCTTTAACGGGCCCTCATGAATTGATCAATAGTTTGTCTTTCGAAAATCTTGCGAAAGGAATCGATTCCAATAGCGGAACAGATATTATCGTCAATAGCAGTACAAGTTTTAATAACGGTTCATATAATGTGGCTCTTTATACCTCTTCAGCAGGAAACACAGACTACCATGCTTCTGGTATCTTATCTTTCCGAACAGAGAATCTTGAGATGAGAGAGCAGATCCGCCCATTGAATCAAAACGAAGATCAAATCTACCACTCGTTGAACTACTATTGGAATGAACGAGAGAAACAATCAGAAAATACTCTTGGACATACCGTATCAAAAGATTGGATCGAGTCTCTAAATACATGTTCGAAAGAAGGTCAGCAGCCTGTTACGCGCTATGAAAATGGAAGTATCCATGTTCATGGACTGATGCAGATTAAACCGGGGAATCGTCAAACAGAAAAGGAAAGAGTGGATGGTCTTCCATTATCTGTAGGTGCTATTTTTGACGGAGAAACCTCACCGTCTTCGGAATATCCAGAGTATGCAATCGTACAAGAACCAAATTAGACAAAACCAAATGAACAAAATAATCCGATTATTATACAAGAAGCAAATGGTGTGGCGGAGAATGCAGAAGGAAATATCATTGAACTGAAGCCTTTTACAGTTTTTGTGTCAACTTTCACACCAAATCAAGGAACGCCTGTCTTTGAAGATATGCGTTATTTCCCAGAAAAGATCCAAATCGTTGAAACACAGTCAAGTGCTCAATTTTCTAATCATACCGCTATTTTTTCAGCACCTTCAAAAGGAGAATATACGCTAGAAGTCACTTATCGTTCGGAAATATTTGATGGGGAAAAATGGTCTGCTCATACAGAATCTGTTACCCAGCAAAAAGCGATCACTGTGCGAGAAACTGCCGATGTGCCCCCGGGAAATGACAAACCAGAAAGAGAAAATCCAGGAAATGAATCACCAAATGGAAAACCTTCTCATCCGGATAGGACAGCAAAAGAAAGTAAAAAAGATGGCACTCAAGGACTCCCAAAAACGGGAGAATTTAATAACCCGTTGCTAGCATTAGCTGGAGGAATTTTGTTAATCGGTGTAGTTGTTTATGTCATGAAACAGCGAAAAAAATAAGTGGAATTTCTCCTTTTATGATGTAAAACAATTGACTGAGGAAAGTAAAAATAGAAGGAAATGAGACCAATAGATGTCTCACTTCCTTCTATCTTTTTATAGATGAGGTTCTCCTTGCTGCTTTTGATTGGCTGTTCTTATTACTTGATGCAGGACAGCTTTTTCACAATCTCTCCACTAAACGGTGTTCAATCAGCTGACCCCCGGTATTAGCTCAACAAACGGCAAAATATGAAGAACTATTTTTCCGTTTTTTTCTCTAATACTCAGGTCAGGACGCTGATTTCGCAACCTCTCGATAAACGGTGTTCAAAAGCCAGTTTCTCGGTAGTAAGTCAAATTTATGCAAAAATGTGGAAAGCCATTTTCACAAAATTTTTCTTACTACTTGAAACTAAGCGGCTTTTTCACAACCTCTGATACATGGTATTCCAGAAGTAACTTCTTCGAAAAATAAGCCGAAATGTCACAAAAATTTGAGAAGCAATTTTCCCCAATTCCTTCTTATTTCTTGAAGCTGACCACTTCTGGCACAACCTCTTACCAGATTCGCACTCTTTTTTCTGGCGCTAGATACATAGCGTCTTGTTCCGTGATACCAAATGTTTCATAGAATTCGTCAAGGTTTTTTGGTTGCACGTTTGCTCGGAGTTTAGCAGGGGCATGGACATCGATTTGCAGTAAAAGTTGTTGGTATTCTTTTTTTGCTTTTGTACGCCAAATCGTTGCCCAATTGACAAAGAATTCCTCGATAGAAAGATCTGATTCCGTTTTTGCTGCTTCCAATGCACAGCTTAGACCGCCTGCATCAGCAATATTTTCCGAAACGGTTAATTTTCCGTTTACTTTTCCGTCAGCAAAAGGCAGACCATCGAATTCTTCGATCATTGCTTGTGCTTTGTTTTGAAATTGTGTAAGATCTTCTTCTGTCCACCAGTTGTTCAAGTTGCCATATTCGTCAAATAAAGCGCCGTTATTATCAAATGCATGGGAAATCTCATGAGCGATAACAGCTCCGATTCCACCATAATTAGCAGAGCTTGATTGTTCTAGACTGTAAAATGGTGCTTGAAGGATCGCTGCCGGAAAGACGATCACATTCCGAAATGGATGATAATAAGCATTGACCGTGTCAGCACTCATTTCCCATTCTGAACGATCCACTGGTTTGTTCCATTTGCTGAAACGATCTTTTAATGTGAGTTTGCTGAAAACAAGAGTATTTGAAAGCAAAGTACCACCCTGATCTGCAGGTACTGTTTTGAACTGGTCGAATAATGCTGGGATCTTATCGGGGTAGCCTACTTGGATACCTAAGTTATTTAATTTTATGACGGCTTTTTCTTTTGTTGCATCCCCAAGCCAGTCATTTTCTTCTAGACGTTTTTTATAAACGGCGATCATTTTTTTCACCATTTGTTCTACGTCTTTTTTAGCAGCTTCGCCAAAATATTTTTTTCCGTAGTAATCGCCAACTACTTGATCGAATTGTCCAGAGGCAAGGTAATACGCTGCTTTTTTCTGAGGCATTGCTTCGTCTGTTCCAGACAATACGCGAGAATAGATTCCGCTGACTTGGCGGAATTCTTCTGATAGATAACCACTAAGAGAACGTACTGTTTTAATGATCATCCAGCTTTTGAATAACGGAAAATGAGCTTCTGTCAGGATGTCATTCAAATGATCGAAGTACACTGGATCAGTTACGATCACTTTATCTGGAGTTGTCCCAATCAAACCCGTGACAAGTTTTTTCAAGTCCAGTTTATCTGTGTATTGAATAAATGTATCAAAAGATTGCGGATTATACATTTTGCTGTAATCTGCGTTTTCTTCTGCACTTTTTACATGAGGAGCAATCAATTTATCAAATTGCACTGCTTGTTCCGTGATTGCTTCTGCCTGACTTTTTTCTTTGCCGGCAAGCTCTAATAACTGAACAGCCATATCAAAGAAAACGTCTATTAGTTGTGCACCGTTGGGATGGTCTGATGCATAATACGTCTTATCTGGAAGGAATAAAGAAGGCGGATAAGCAAAGAAGGCGTTCGTTTGCGCATTCTTCATATCTGCATCTACATCCAGATTAAATGGCAATGGTAATGTATCCAACAGCCATTCTGGAAATTGCTTATTCAATTCGTCGAAAGACTGCAATGATTCAACTTTTTCGATTATAGGTTGAAGTGGTTGAGCATGCAACTCATTTCTTCGGTCATAATCGTTTGCCAGTTGATAATATGCAAGGAAATGTTTCATTTTTTCTGAAGACACTTTTTCTGGATGGGCAAGCAGATCGTCTGTTTCTCCCATCAAAAGTTGGTCGATCCCGTCAACTAAATCTTGGAAACCGCCTGTAGCTGGTTTATCTGCAGGGATTTTTGCTGTTTTTTGCCATTCTTCATTGACTGCTTCATAGAAATCTTGTTTCAATCGTTCTTTGTTCATTCATCGATCGCTCCTTTTTTGTTTCGTGTGCCCATTATCTTACAAAATGAAGGAATTAACAAATAGAACATAAAAAATTGAAAATTCGAACAATCAAACTGATTTGTTTTTTTCAATCCTTCACTTATAATGAAAAAAAGGAGGCGATCCCAACTGAATCAAGTAGTGGATAAACCTTTATATTTCAAAGTAGATAAAAAAATTAAAAAATTAGCCAGCACTCAGCAGCTGCAGTCAAGAAAAAGTAAATTGCTTTTTTTAGCTCTGGTTTTTGAAGATCAAAGTTATGTGATTATCGATCAATCAGGACATCCGGTAGAATATTCTCCAGCAAAATATACTTATCAAGAGGGTCTTTCTTGTAAAAAATGGAAGCTGATCAATGAAGAGCCAATCGAGTTATCTAGATGGATCAACAGAAAAGAAGATATTCCCGTTTTGATCGAAGAAAAAAGGTCAGGAAAGGAACTCGCAAATTGCTGGGTGGGATTGCCAGAAGAACGTTTTTTGAGGTATAAGAAATGGGCTACCCCCTCAGGCTATCTTTGTGGTACTTACGCGGCAGCAGTTCTCCTTGCCTATTATCAAGACTATCGTAAGGGGTGGATGCTTCCAAATGAGATTCGCAAGAAAAATACGGCTGATTCGTTGGTTTTGACGAAGGCATTGCGTAGCCAGATCCAACCACTAGGACTTCCTACGATTCCTTTTCAGGTTAGTACAGGGATTTCTAGTTTTTTAAAGAAGAATGGCAATCATGAGCGTGCACGAGCAACTCTTCTAGGTTCATGGCAGCGAGCTACAAAACGTATACGTGAAGGCAAACCTGTGATGATTGGTATTTTGAAAGTACTTGGCAGTACATATGGCAATCATTGGGTGACAGCGTACGCTTATTTTGAAACTGAAACAGGAGAACGTTATTACAAAGTACACGACAACTGGGGCGATTATCATAAAGTCATTCCTGCCAGTTGGAGTAACGGAACAGTTTCACTTCCTTAAGAATTTGCTGAAATTAACAGAAAATCTTGGAAAAATATGTTAAACTATCGAAGAATAGAGAAGTTTTGGGGAGGACTACATGAGTAATAAGTATCAGGATGACACGTTGAAGATTTTTAGTTTGAATGGCAACCGTCCATTAGCTGAAAAAATCGCGAAAGTGTTCGGAACAGAATTAGGTAAAAGCGTCGTGAAGCAATTTAGTGATGGCGAGATTTCCATCAATATCGAAGAAAGTATTCGAGGGGATCATGTGTATATCGTTCAATCAACGAATGCACCTGTCAATGACTACTATATGGAACTACTGATCATGATCGATGCAATGAAGCGAGCAAGTGCGAAAACGATCAATGTCGTATTGCCTTACTATGGGTATGCTAGGCAAGACCGCACGGCGAAACCTCATGAACCGATCACTGCGAAATTGATCGCTAACTTGATCGAAGAAGCAGGGGCAACTCGAGTACTGACTTTAGATCTGCACACGGTTCAAGTACAAGGATTCTTTGATATTCCTGTAGATAATTTATTTACGATGCCGTTGTTTGCTCATTATTACCGTCAATTAGGTCTGACGGGAGATGACATCGTAGTTGTTTCGCCAAAAAACAGCGGTGTTCAGCGTGCACGTAGTCTTTCAGAATATTTGAACAGCACATTAGCCATCGTAGATCATGCAGATGATGCTTCAACTGAGGGTGGTTATGTGATCGGTGATGTTCAAGGAAAGACATGTATCATGGTAGATGATATCTTGAACACAGGAGCAACGCTTGCACGAGCAGCAAATGTATTAAAAGAAAACGGCGCAAAAGAAGTATATGCCTGTGCGTCACATGGATTATTGTCCGATCATGCGAAAAGTATTTTAGACAATGCACCAATCAAAGATATTTGTATCACTGATTCTGTTTTCACAGAAGAAAATCGTCATCCAGAAAACTTAACAATCGTTACATGTTCAGAATTAATGGGTGAAGCGGTCAAACGCATCCATGAAAATACACCGATGAGTCCGTTATTCCGTCTGGAAGAAAAAGAATTCGAATAAACAAAAAAAGAGGGAAAGAAGTTGTGACAGAAGTGAGCAGCTTCAAGGAGCTGCGACAAGACTTTTGTTACAGCTCCTTTTTTCTATGCCCATGAAACGTCCTCTAGACAAAATGAGCTCTTCTTTGGTTTGTTCGCTATTTTATGCTAGAATGTGCCTAGCAATAATTTGGAAGGGATGAATGAAGTGAAAACTATTTATCTGGATCATGCGGCAACTACCCCCATGCATCCACAAGTAATTGAAGCGATGACGGCAATCATGCAAGACACGTTTGGAAATCCTTCAAGCATACATGGATTTGGTCGCCACGCGCATGAAAAATTGGAAACAGCAAGACAAATCATTGCAGACAGTCTGCAAGCAAAACCTCACGAGATCATCTTTAACAGTGGGGGAACAGAAGGGGATAATACAGCTATCTTAGAAACAGCGTTCTCGCGTCAAAAAGAAGGCAGACATCTAATCACTACAGCTATCGAACATCCTGCTGTTCTTAATACCATGAAATATTTAGAGACAAAGGGGTTTGACGTTACATATCTGCCTGTAGATGAAAAAGGGAATCTGTCGATCGAAGAGGTCAAAAAAGCGTTACGAGAAGATACGATCTTGGTCTCTGTGATGTACGGGAACAATGAAATCGGAAATTTGATGCCAATCAAAGAAATCGGTGAACTTTTAGCGGATCATCCAGCTTATTTCCATACAGATGCGGTACAAGCGTACGGAAACCAAACGATCCATCCAGAAGAATTAGGAATCGATTTATTAAGTATCTCTGCTCATAAAATCAATGGGCCAAAAGGCGTCGGTTTCTTATATAAACGAGACGGAGTAAATATCCCTGCATTGCTTTTAGGCGGGGAGCAGGAAGAAAAGCGGCGTGCAGGTACAGAAAATTTAGCAGGGATCTGGGGTATGGCAAAAGCAGTTGAACTGCTGTCACCTGAAGAACGTGAAGCACGTAACAACAAATATAAAGGATTCCAGCAATTGATTCTTGATACATTAGAAGCAAACGAAATCCCTTATCAAGTAAATGGTGATTTAACGAATAAACTCCCTCATGTGTTGAATCTTCGCTTAATTGGCGAAGCAAATGATTTGCTACTGATGAAGCTTGATCTTAATGGGGTCGCTATTTCTACTGGTTCAGCTTGTACAGCAGGAAATATCGAGCCTTCACACGTATTAGAAGCAATGTATGGAGAAGATACACCGATACTAAAAGAATCCATCCGTATCAGCTTTGGTTTGGGAAATACCGAAGACGACATCCAGTATTTCCTTGATCAATTAGTTCGTGCTGTCAAAAAATAACTAGTGAAGTCATTCTTATATGAACAGATGTCTGAGAGAACGCCTTCATTTTTTAGGGAACTTAACTGAAAAACCTAGTAAAAATCAGGATAAACTTTTATAATAAAGAGAAACTAATTTTATCGAGGTGAAAATCATGGCATTTGAAACAACAGCAACGGTACTGGGCGCACCAATTAGCTATCGTTTGCATCCTGATGCAAAAAGATATACATTGCGCGATAATGGATTTACAGAAACAAACGGAGGCAATTATCAATTGATCCGACCATTAGATGCCACGCCGCAAAGCAAAGAAGGATTCAAATTAAAAATCACTGTATCAAAAGATATTCAAACATTGAAAATGTCGATCACTACAGCAAATGGATTGAAAGCAGTCAATATTTTCAAAGATCCAAAACAGAAAATGAGCCAAGATAAATTTTATTTTCTGATGGATGGGATGATTAGCCGTGGATTATTCGAAAAAGTCGAATGATCTGTGGATATAAAAAGACAACTAGTTTTGAAACGGCCTATTGTTAGATGACTAACTTTGTAAGGACGACGCAAATTAGTTGTCTTTTTTATTTTTAAATTTAACACATGTTGTTATTTTTAATATTTTGCTGATTTATTGTTTCTAAGTAAAGAAATTTAAATTGAAACGATTGTTATTTAGGGAAAAAGGTATTTTTTGAAAAAAGAATCCCGTATAATGATTGTTGTGCAAACGCTATACAAAATGAAAAAGAAAAGAGGGATGTTTATGGAAAATGAACAGTCGGTCGTTTTAACGAATTGGAAGAGAAATTATTTGTTCTTTTTATCGGGACAGTTTTTGTCAGGAATCACTAGTATGGTCGTCCAATATGCGATCATCTGGTATTTGACAAGAGAAACCGGTTCGGCGACAATTTTGAGTTTTGCTACTTTACTAGGAATGATTCCCATGGTTTTACTAAGCCCATTTGTAGGACCGCTAGTGGATCGCTGGGATAAAAAAGCTCTTTTGATTGTCACGGATATTATTGTAGCGATTTTCGCGCTTATTTTAGCAGTAGTCGGAACGATTTCAGAATCCTTCCCGATTTGGCTAGTTTTTGTGTCTTTGTTTATGCGTTCGGTCGCACAAACATTCCAAATGCCAACGATCCAGTCGATTATGCCGACAATCGTTCCATCTTCTCACATAACAAGGACGAATGGACAGTTAGGAATGGTCCAATCAGCGAATTTCATCATTGCGCCAGCTCTAGGTGCGGCTTTGTTTTCAGTCGTTCCTGTCAATTACCTTATTTTATTAGATGTATTGGGGGCAGTTTTTGGTGTCGGCTTATTGATTTTTGTGAAGATCCCAAAAGTTTCTCCTGAAATATTGGAAGTTCCGCTTACTATTTTTAAAGATGCAAAATTTGGGCTGCAGCAATTGATGGATAATAAAGGGTTATGGTACATAACGATCAATGGTGCATTTGTGATGCTGTTGTTCATGCCAGCAATCAGTCTGTATCCATTGATGACGCTAGATTACTTTGGTGGTTCCGTTGGACAGGCGGGAGCAGTGGAAGTAGTCTACGCAGTCGGAATGCTCTTAGGCGGTGCACTGATCAGTTTTATAGGAACATGGAAAGACCGAATGAAACCTATTATTATAGCCTACATCATTATGGGCCTGACGATCGGTGCAAGCGGATTGGTTCCAAACGATAGTCAAGGGTTCTTGTACTTTCTTATCTTGAATGCAGGAGCAGGTTGTGCAACGCCATATTTCAATACACTGCTGATGGCAATGATCCAGCAGAGTTATGAATCGAATGTTTTAGGTCGTGTCTTAGGGAACTTCAACTCTTTGATGAACCTGGCAGGTCCAATTGGATTATTATTTGCAGGACCATTAGCTGATCGTTTAGGGGTAGAAAAAATGTTCTTGTTTTCCGGAATCGGGATTTTATTATGCGGAATCGTTTTATTTTTAACGTCAGCTGCCCGAAATTATGATAAAGAATTACAGAAAAAACTGGTAAAAGAACACCATGAGCAAAAAGACGAATAGTATGGAATGGAGTTGTGACAGAAGTCTTGTTACAACTCCATTTCTGATCCTAATGTTCCTGTGGCAATAAGCCTACTCAAATGAAAAATATGAGTAATTATCTTTATTTGTTTAATACTTGATATAGGGCAGTTTTTTCACGACCTATCGTACTTCCTCTTTGCTTCATAGATTTCTTTGATTTGTTGCTCAGATAACGGAGTGCCAAATGGTAGTTTTTCCTTTAAGAGTTCTCTTTCCGGTGCGTCTACGCCTACATTGACATCGTTCTCGATAGGTACGCTGTAATGATGGATATGTCCATGAAGATTGCGGATAGTGTCGTTAGGCCCGAGCAACATCGGATAATGAGTCAAGTAATATTGTTGATGGTCGAATTTAACGATGGCACCTACATCATAAAAATAAAATTTGGGACTTCCGTCAGTAAGCCTAGGATCATTTTTTTCTAAATAACGGAAAAAAGCGCGACTGTCATGGTTCCCTTTGATCAAGTGGATTGTTCCTTGCAGTTGAGTGACCAGTTCCAAAATTTCTGCATTTGCTTTTTCATATTGCGGATGCATAGCAAGGTCGCCTAGATGATAAACATGGTCGGTTTCTTTTATTACTGCATTCCAGCTAGTGATCAACTGTTGGTTCATTTCATCCACATTTGCAAAGAGCCGCGGAGCAAAGTCGTTTTTTCCTAATAAGCGTTCATGGAAAAAGTGCATATCACTGATAAAGTAATTCATGTATCTTTTGCCTCCCTTTTTTCTTAGAGTAAACAAAATCACTTATCTGAGCAACTCATAACATCTAAAAAGAAAAGGTTGTAAATGAGACGTGCAGCTTTAAGCGATAAGAAGCAATTTTGAAAAATAGATTTTCACAATTTATAAAATTATTCCTTATTGCCGAAAGGCTGGCCCTTTTTATGAGTATGCCAATTTTTTATATCGAATGCTCAAAAGATGAGTGATTTTTTGGTTGACTATCATGTTTGTGTACTGAATAGGTCCAGTAGAACAGTATTTTTACGACTTGATAATTAAGGGATGAAATTTTCAGAAATATGACGTATAATGTAAAATACTGAAAAGTTGCGACCTTCAACTCGTAGATGTTTCAGAATCTAATTGAAATGATGGTGATATCATGACAGACAACAGCAAAACACGCGTTGTCGTAGGGATGAGCGGCGGTGTCGACTCATCTGTAACAGCACTTTTGTTAAAGGAACAAGGATACGACGTGATCGGAATATTCATGAAAAATTGGGATGACACGGACGAAAACGGTGTATGCACGGCCACGGAAGATTATAAGGATGTAGCGAAAGTAGCTGCTCAAATCGGGATTCCTTATTACTCTGTGAATTTTGAAAAAGAATATTGGGATCGTGTATTTGAATATTTCCTAGCCGAATACCGCGCAGGACGTACGCCTAACCCAGACGTGATGTGCAACAAAGAAATCAAATTCAAAGCATTCTTGGATTATGCAATGGATCTTGGCGCCGATTATGTAGCTACTGGACATTATGCGCAAGTCACTCGCGATGAAAACGGCGTGGTCCACATGCTTCGTGGAGTAGACAATAATAAAGATCAAACTTACTTCCTTAGCCAATTATCACAAGAACAGCTTTCAAAAACGATGTTCCCTCTAGGCGGCATGGAAAAATCAGAGGTACGGGCAATTGCTGAACGCGCAGGCCTTGCGACTGCTAAGAAAAAAGATTCAACGGGAATCTGCTTTATTGGTGAAAAGAACTTCAAACAATTTTTGAGCAACTATCTGCCAGCAAAAAAAGGAAATATGGTCACTCTTGATGGTGAAGTCAAAGGACAACATGCTGGCTTGATGTATTATACGATTGGTCAACGTCAAGGACTAGGGATCGGTGGCGGAGGAGATTCGCAAGAACCCTGGTTTGTTGTAGGAAAAGATCTAGCGACAAACACATTATATGTGGGGCAAGGGTTCCATCATCCTGCATTGTATGCCACAAGCTTGGATGCAAGTGAAATCCACTTTACGACGAATGAACCAATGCCAAAAGAATTCAAGTGTACAGCGAAATTCCGTTATCGTCAGCAAGACGTTCCTGTGACAGTTCGCTTATTGGATGATAATCGTGCAGAAGTCGTATTCGACGAACCTGTACGTGCAATCACTCCTGGACAAGCAGTTGTATTTTATGATGGAATGGAATGTCTGGGTGGTGGTTTGATCGACCACGCATATCAAGAAACAAAAGTTTTACAATACGTTTAAGCGATATTAAATGAATCAAAACAGCTATGGCTAACAAAAGAAACACCTTTTCTTTTGGATAGCATAGCTGTTTTTTTGCAATAAAATTAATTTTTATTCATTTTATACTTGAAATACTTGTGTAAAAAGTTCATAATATCCAATAATATGAATAAAGTTGCTTTTTGTTAAGCAAGAGCAGTTGCAAAATAGAAGGGAATCTTTTGCAAGTGATTTGTTCAATTTTATAAGTGAGGGTGATGGAAATGGAAAAGAAATCGACGGGTATTAGCAAATGGGGACTGGTTGCTCTGGTTGTCAGTTCGTCAATCGGAAGCGGTGTGTTTGGGATCACAAGTGATCTGGCTAGTTCTGCAGCTCCAGGGCCAGCGATCCTTTCATGGATAATCGTTGGGATTGGTATTTTAGCTTTGGTATTATCGCTGAATCATTTAGGAGAAAAACGTCCAGATCTAGATGGTGGTATTTTCGGTTACGCGGAAGCTTCATTTGGTAAATTAGGTGGCTTCATCAGTGGTTGGGGTTACTGGTTGTCTGCGTGGCTGGGAAATGTTGCTTTTGCAACGATGCTGATGAGCGCCATGGGAGAATTTTTCCCGATATTCAAAGGTGGACAAAATGTTCCTTCTATTTTATTTGCAAGTATTTTTATTTGGGGTCTGACTTTATTAGTAAACAATGGAGTTGAAGGAGCGAGCGTCATCAATACAATCGTAACGATCTGTAAATTAGTGCCATTATTCCTATTTTTAATATTTGTATTTATCGCATTTAAAGTGAATATATTCACTGCTGATTTTTGGGGTAACGTATCTGATAATCTAGTGAATGGAACAGGGCAGCAAGGAACGATCTGGTTGCAGATTAAAGGTTGTTTGATGGTTATGATGTGGGTCTTTGTAGGGATCGAAGGCGCAAGTGTTTTAGCCAACCGCGCGAAGAAACGTTCAGAAGCCCAGCAAGCATCGATCATTGGTCTGCTTTGTTTATTGTTTATCTATATCCTTGCTTCGATCTTGCCATACGGCGTCTTATCTCAAGAAGAGTTAGCAACTATTTCACAACCTGCTATGGCAAATATTTTAAAAGGAATCGTGGGAAATTGGGGAGCAGCGCTGATCAATATCGGCTTGATTATTTCGATCATTGGTTCTTGGTTGTCTTGGACGATGCTCCCAGCAGAAACAACGATGTTGATGGCTCGAGACGGTCTGTTGCCGAAAGGTTGGGGAAAAACGAATAAAAAAAATGCCCCAACTTATTCGTTAGTTGTTACTGCAATCTTGACTAATCTATTCTTATTGACTTTCTTAGTTACTGATTATGCCTATCAATTTGCCTATTCTTTATGTACAGCGGCAATTTTGATTTGTTATCTACTTGTCGGGATCTATCAAGTCCAGTTTTCTTTAAAAGAAGGAATCAAAAAACAAGTAGTGATCGGTGGGATTGCTGTAGTTTTTGAATTGATGGGCATCATTTTAGCAGGATTTTCTTATGTCCTTTTATGTAGTATTGCCTATCTTCCTGGTTTTTGCTTCTACTGGATCGCTTGTCGTGAAACCAAACATCAAATTACGGGAAAAGAAAAAGTAATGATTGGGCTGATTTGTGTGGCCGCACTGCTTTCAATCGGGTTGCTTGCTGTAGGCTGGATCAAGATATAAGGGGGAAAGAAACATGAAAATCGCAAATTTCGGTGTAGAAGAATGGCTAAATAAATGGGAAAAGAAAGCGGTATATGATATTGCACAAAGCTCGATCGAAGCATTGACATTAGACGAACTCGTTGGCTTAGATGGGACTAGCGTAAGTGAATTTTTCGAAAAACGCAAAAACGAACCATTGGACTATGGCTGGATCGAAGGATCAGATGTTTTCAAACAAGAAGTCGCTTCTCTTTATCAAACCGTCGATCCGGAAAACATCTTACAAACGAATGGAGCGACTGGTGCTAATCTTTTAGCTCTATACGCGTTAGTGGAAGCAGGAGACCATGTTGTTTCGATGCTTCCTACTTATCAGCAATTATATGACATCCCCAAATCTTTAGGTGCCGCTGTTGACTTTGTTCATTTGAAGGAAGAAGAAGATTGGCAGTTTGATTTAGAACAGCTAGAAGCCTTAGTCAAACCTGAAACAAAAATCATCTGTTTGAATAGTGCAAACAATCCTACAGGCACATTGCTAGATCGGAAAACTTTAGAAAAAATCGCAGAAATTGCTCGTACAGTAGATGCATATGTATTGATAGATGAAGTATATGCGCCTTTAACGGATAAAGGTGAATTCTTGTCGATCGTAGATGTCTATGAAAAAGGTATAGCAACCAATTCCCTATCCAAAACCTACTCCATTCCAGGTATTCGTATTGGCTGGACAGCTACTGGACCTGAGTTGGCAGAAGTTTTTCGAAAGTATCGAGACTACACGATGATTTGCGGCGGAGTCCTGTCAGATGATCTTGCTGTACATGCATTGAAGAATAAAGAAAAAATATTGGCGCGAAACAAAAAGATCATTACAGAGAACCTTGTGATTTTAAAACAATGGGTAGCCAATGAACCGAAAGTTGAACTTGTCGCTCCCAATTACGTCTCTACTTCTTTCATTAAATTAGCCATCGAAGAAGATGACCAGACATTTTGTATCAATTTATTAGAAGAAACAGGAGTACTATTAGTACCAGGAAGTGCCTTTGATTTACCGAAGCATGCCCGACTAGGTTACTGTTGTAAAAAAGAAACCTTGGAAAAGGGATTATTCCTCTTATCTGAGTTCTTGAAAAAACAGGCCTAAACAAAAACACTGCAAGGACAGTCTGTGACAACTGTTCAAGCAGTGTTTTTCATTTACGCTTATTGTCTATGAGAAGGAGAGTGCCCTGAAGCTATGGAGACTCCTGAAGCTTTTTCTTCTGCAGTTTCTTGCTGATGGATCTCTTGTGTATTGTGTCGTACAAGCAAGAAGTTGACCAAAACAAGAAGAGAAGTCGAAAGAAAGACGCCACGATAACCAAATGCACTGGAAACACTGGAGCCGATCATAGGCCCTACTACGTTACCAGTTGCTTGGAAAGATTGGTTATAACTGAAGATCCGTCCAGCAGCTTGATGAGGCGAATATTTTGTGATTAATGCTTGGACAGCAGGGAGCAGACAAGCATCAGAGATACCAATCAAAAAACGTAAGGCAGCTAATTGCCAAACATTCGTGACGAATGCCATTGGGATATAAACCAGAATCGCAAAACCCAAACCAATCGCAAGTATTCTTTCACTCCCAATCTTGTCACCTAAGCGACCAAATCTTGGAGCGGCTATCAAAGTGGCAATCCCAGGTATCGAAGCGATGATTCCGCTGATCAACGTAACATTCCCATGTCCATGCAGCAATTGGCGAATGTACAGACTGATGATTGGACTAATGGAATTGTTGGATGCTTGGATGATCATCGTTGTGACGAACATACCGATGACGACGTGTGGATATTTCAAGTCTTTGAAAATCTGTTTGGCAGAAACCATGTTTTCTTTTTTCACTGGGACAAATTTTTCATGGACGAAAAACAGACTCAACAAGAAGACGAAAAATAAGATGATCCCTGTAATGAAAAAGGTAGGGCGATAGCCAAACGCTGAAGCAGAGATCCCGCCAAGAAGCGGTCCAAGTAATGTTCCTGTAACAGAACCAGTTGCTAAGGTTCCAAGAACTTGACCACTTTTTTCTTTTGGCGTCCCAGTTGCGACAAGGGCAGTGGCATTACTGATATAACCAGAAAAAATCCCTTGAAGCAGACGCAATGCGACTAATTGATACACACTAGTCACGCAACCCATCAAAGAAATGACGATTGCCATTCCTAATGAAGCACGCAACAGCATCAATTTTCTTCCTTTTTGGTCGGCTAATTTTCCCCACCAAGGAGAGATAAGCGTAGTCACCAAGAAAGTAGATGAAAAAGTCAATCCGCTCCAAAAGTTCAATTGTGACGTACTATAATTACCTAACGTATCTATGTAAAGTGACATAAAAGGCATGACTAAACTAAATCCGATACCAGCCATAAATGTTCCAAACCATAAGACAAACAAGTTTTGTTCCCAAGTTTCTCTTTTCCTAAATAATTTTTCCTTTATTCTTGCAGCCAATTAGACTCCTTCTTTCTGAAAATTTTCATCTACAGATCTTTATTATAAACTACAATATGTAGTTTATCAATGAAAGTCTCTTTTTTCTCTTTCTTTTTCGTGGTAAACTGAAAGAGTGAAGGATTTATTTTATGAGAGGAAACATGGAAATGAAAAAAAGAAATCTGTCTCAAGAGAAAATCATCGACTGCTTTCGAGAACTAGCAGAAGAGATGGATGTTCAGCAAATAACCTTTCAGCATTTAGCCAAACGCTTAGATATCAAGGCTCCCTCGCTGTATAACCATTTCAAAAATATTCGTGATGTCAAAACAGCGCTAACAGCGAAACTTCTGCAGGAACTTAATGACCAGCTGCGACGGGCTCTTGTGGGAAAAAGTGGTCAGGAAGCACTGCAGATCTATGCAGAAACTTATCGATCCTTTGCTTTTTCAAATCAAGCAGTGTATGAGTTACTGATCAGTGTACCGCATACCAATGAAGCTATTTTATTAGATGGAATCCATGAAACGAATCAGATCATTTTGCAGATATTTGAGGCTTTTCAATTAACGAAAGAAGAAAAAGTTCATCGAAGCAGGGAACTTCGTAGTATGATCCACGGTTATCTTTCCTTACGTTTTTTAGGATACTTTACAAAAGAACCAACAATCGATCCAGAAGACAGCTATTTTTGGATGATCAATGACTTTATCGCTACTTTGCCTTAAACAATCAGATTCATTTGTAACAATTTTAAGATGTTCATTAAATGACCCTTTTATAAGAGAAAATTCTTGCAACTTTCTTGAAAAGTGACTAAGATGAGTCTAGAAAAGCTGAAAGAAGGAGCACGAGTATGTATCAAGTAATTACCATGTTCGGGGACAATGAGCCTTGGTGGTTTTTTGAAGACTGGGAAGAAGATATTGAAGAAGAAGAAACATTCGAGTCTTTCGAAGAAGCACGACAAGCGTACGAAAAACAATGGAACGAAATCCATCAAAATTATGAATATATCAATGCAAAAAGTAACTTTCTCAGCGCCTTTTGGAATGACGGAGATGAGCGCTGGTGTGAAGAGTGTGACGATGATTTACAGCAATACAAGGGACTTGCGTTGTTGAAAAATCATCAGCCCATCACAGTAGAAAGCAGAAAGGAATTTTATGAAACAACTAATTCTAGCGGAAAAACCAAGCGTTGCGAAAGACCTAAGCAAGGTGCTTGGTGCTAATCAAAAGCACAAAAATTATTATGAAGGACCCAAGGTGATCGTTACTTGGGCCCTTGGTCATTTATTAGGATTGAAAATGCCGGAAGATCTGAATAAGGAATGGCAGAGCTGGCAAATGGACACGTTGCCAATGATCCCTAAAAAACTAGGAATCAAACCACTTCCTAAAACAGGACATCAATTAAAAGCAATCAAGCAGCTGGCTCAGCGAAAAGATGTCTCAGAAGCAGTCATTGCGACAGATGCCGGAAGAGAAGGGGAACTTGTTGCTCGCTGGATCTTAGAGTATGTGCATTTCAATAAACCAGTGAAGCGGTTATGGATCTCTTCTCAAACAGATAAAGCAATCAAAACTGGATTCAAGCAACTAAGACCTGCGAAAGAATATGATGCATTGTATGAATCTGCTCTTGCCCGGGCAAAAGCGGACTGGCTGGTAGGATTGAATGTGACCAGAGCCTTAACTGTGAAGTACGCGGATAATTTATCAGCAGGCCGTGTGCAGACACCGACACTAGCATTAGTGAGAGACCAAGAAAAGAAAATCGAGCAGTTCCGTCCACAAACGTATTTCACGATCACGTTGCAAGCTGGAAAAGAACAAGCCAAAATGCTTCAAAAAAATCAATTTGCTTTAAGAACACAAGAAGAAGCACAAAAACTTGTTCAATTGATCAGTACAAGCAAAGGAACTGTCACAGAAGTCCAAGAAAAATTAAAAACGGAATCTGCGCCATTGCCTTATGATTTAACAGAGATCCAAAGAGAAGCCAATCAACGCTATGGCTATTCTGCAAAGAAAACATTAAGTCTTGTACAAAGTTTGTATGAGACCCATAAGATCGTTACTTATCCGCGTACAGACAGCAAATATCTGACAAATGACATGAAAAGTACGATGAAAGAACGATTGCAAGCAGTCAGCGACTTTGCTCCTGAGGTCAAGCAGTATTTGAAAAACGGAGCCATCGTCCAACAGACAAAAGTATTCCAAGACAGTAAAGTGACCGATCACCATGCACTTTTGCCAACTGAAAACAGAGCACGTTATGAAAAATTAAGTAATGAAGAGCAAAAAATCTACCAAATGATTGTCTCTCGTTTTTTAGGACTGTTTGCTCAACCCCATAAAGTCAGCCAAACAAAAGTTACGGTTGAATTTGGTAAAGAACGATTCATTTTTCGGCAAAATCGTGTCGTCCAAGCAGGATGGAAAGGCGAAACTGAAACTGAGACGGAAACAGTCAAATGGGAAAAAGGAATGAGAATCAATCCCGATTTCGCCATCAAAAAAGAACTATCTGCACCGCCTAAACCATTGTCAGAAGCAAGCTTGCTTGGTCAAATGGAAAAATACAGTCTGGGAACCCCAGCTACGCGTGCAGAGATTATCGAGAAACTAATCAAATCTGAACTGATGGAACGTACCCCTCAAGGACTGCAAGTATCTCCTAAAGGTAAGCAATTATTAGTATTGGTAAATCCCTCTTTAGTAACACCAGATTTGACAGAAAGCTGGGAAAAAGACCTTGAAGCTATTGCTGCAGGAAAGAAACAAGCAGGAACCTTCTTGAATGGAATCGAAAAAGAAACAAAACGCTTGGTGAATGAGATCAAATCAAGCAAACAAGAATATCAAGATTTCTCGATTACCCAAAAGAAATGCCCAGAATGTGGGGCCAATCTGCGCGAGAAAAACACACGTGACGGCAAAATCTATGTCTGCACCAATTCAGATTGCAACTACCGCAGAAGAAAAGATCCAAAAGTCTCTAATCATCGATGCCCGCAATGTCACCGGAAAATGGAAATCATCGAAGGTAAAAACGGTGCTTATTTCCGTTGTAAATACGATGGAACGACAGAAAAATTGCTTGATAAAAAAGAGCAGAAGAAGAAAATGACCAAACATGAAGAACGACGCTTGCTGAAAAAATATGCACAAGCAGAAGAACCAGAAGAAAGCCCATTAGCAGCAGCACTAAAAGCAGCAATGAAGAAGTAATAAGATATGAAAGAGGTTGTGATAGAAGTGGTCAGCTTCAAGAAATAAGAAGGAATTTACGAAAATTGCTTCTCAAATTTTTGTGAAATTTCGGCTTATTTCCGAAGAAGCTACTTCTGGAACACCATTTATTCGGAAAAAAGGACTGTGACAAGACTTTTGTCACAGTCCTTTTTCATTTAAAAAAATGTTTACTTCATTTGACGTATATTATTGGTGAGGCTTCAATTCATTTAGCTTCACTTTTTCTGTTTCTCTTATGATATAAACAGGACGCTGTTTCGTTTCTAAGAAGATTTTCCCGATATATTTCCCGATGATTCCAAGACATAACAATTGGATTCCACCAATGAACAGGAAGATCGAGACCATGGAAGGCCATCCTGATGTAGGATCACCAAACAACAATGCCCGCAAAATAATGAACAAAATTGCAATACCAGAACCGACACAAGACAAAGCGCCGATAAATGAAGCAATCGTTAACGGTGCATCCGAGAAGTTCACGATACCATCAATCGAGTAGTTGAATAATTTCCAGAAGGACCAAGATGTTTCGCCAGCCACACGTTCGCGGTTTTCATAAGAAATATATTCTGTTTTAAATCCGACCCAGCTAAATAATCCTTTTGAAAATCGGTTGTATTCTGTTAATTCTAGGACGGCATCCACCATTTGACGAGTCATCAAGCGGAAATCACGAGCGCCATCGACCATTTCTGTATCGCTGATTTTATTGATCAACTGGTAGAATTTTTTCGCAAAGAAACTGCGTATCGCAGGCTCGCCTTCACGAGTCGAACGCCGGGTGCCGACACAATCGATATCAGAAGTAGTGATCCGGTTGATCATCTCAGGAAGCAGTTCGGGCGGATCTTGCAGATCAACATCCATCACGGTCACTAAATCTCCTGTAGAAGCTTGCAATCCAGCGTACAGAGCCGCTTCTTTCCCAAAATTTCTGGAAAATGAGACAAAGCGGACATAAGGATAAGCTGAGGCTAGCTTTTTGATTGCTGCTAACGTACCGTCTTTTGATCCGTCGTCAATAAACAAATATTCGAACTCATGGGCACCTTTGAATTTTTCAACCTCATCAAAAAAAAGAGGAACAGTTTTTTCTTCATTAAAACATGGGACAACAATTGATACTTTCATCGTTTCTATCCTTTCAATCGTATGTTTATATATGGTTTACATTCAAAATTTAATAAACCTTAAATAACACTTTTAAAATTTGATTTTACGTAAAAGAACAGGTATTCTTTTTGTAAACTAACGTATTTAGTTTACCATGTTTCCTCGGTTTATCAAACTTTTAAGAACAATTTTTATTAGTTGGCAAGTAGTTTTGGATAGAGAAAAAGGAGGAAGTTCCAGTCTATTGACTAGGAGCAAACAAAATGAAAATACACACACCTATCGGCTTTTTATGGTTAGATGCAGATGAATCCGGATTGACTGCTGTATCTTTTCAGCCAATTTCAGAAAGCGAATCAGCGAATCAGCGAATTTTAACGCGCACACAAGAACAGTTTGAAGAATATTTTGCGGGAAAAAGAAAAGAATTTGATGTTCCTTTATCTATAAAGAGAGGTACGCCTTTTCAGCAAAATGTCTGGAAAGCTTTGTCGACCATTCCTTATGGAGAAATCCGAACGTATAAAGAAGTAGCCGTTGCTGTTGATAGTCCGAAAGCTGTGCGAGCGATTGGGCAGGCAAATCGAACCAATCCATTGCCAATCGTTATTCCTTGTCATCGAGTGATCGGGCAAAATGGAAAACTGACAGGATATATGGGAAACGCAATAGATGGGGTTGAAATCAAACGCCAATTGTTGTTGTTAGAAGGATATCTGCAAAATTAAAAACAGTTGTGATTCGGACATTGTTCCATGCGAGAATCACAACTGTTTTTTCATGTTCATTCTAAACTTTGATCAGCCAAATAAATAGTAAAGCCATCACTGTTTGGAGAAGCCCGACAGCTAATCCATAAGATAAGAAGCGTGTACCTTCTTTCATGAATTTTGCAAAGTCTAAACGCAGACCAATTGCCGCTAAAGCAGTGATCTCAAACCAGCTGCTGATAAAATGTGCCGATTGGTCAATAACTACAGGTAAAGAAAACAAGCTGTTGACCAAACAAAAGATCACAAACCCTAATACATACCAAGGAAGCGGTAATTTTCGTTTTTTCTGCGTATCAGTTGGCGTTTCAAACAGAGCTGGTTGTTTCTTGTGCATGAATTTTTCAAACAGATAGACAACAACAACGAGCATCATAATACGTAGAATCTTAAATAGCATGGCGAATTCGACAACAGAATTGTCAAGTAAGCTTGCCCCAGCGACTACTTGACCAACAGATTGGAGTGTACCACCCAAAAGTGCACTTTTTTCAATGAGATTTCCACCAAACAACTGTAATCCAAGAAAAGGGAGAGTCAACATCATCACAGTACCCAGTAGATTGACTAGTGTGATGATCTGTCCTTTTTCTTCCTCTTTCGCATGGATGGAAGGGGCGATTGAAGCAATAGCAGAAGAACCACAAACAGCGTTTCCTCCAGCCATCATCAAAGAAGAAGTATCGCTGAATTGCAGTTTTTTACCAATCAAGTAAGCACCGATGATAGTGACTGACATTTGCAGTAACACAAAAACAATTCCTTTTACACCAATTTGAGCAATCGTTTGAGCTGTGACAGTTGCACCTAGTAAAAAAACAGAGAATTCTAATAGTTTGCTTTCAGCAAATTTTGTGCCGATTGCTAGAACAGGCTGTTTAAAAAAAGTATTTCCTAATAAAATACCCAATAAAATAGCAATAGTCGCTCCACCTAACTGTGGCAGATAAATAGCAAGAAGCCTGCTGAAGGCAGCGATGGCAAAAGAAAGCAGTAAACCGGGTAAGATTTCGCGGACCGCTGAATCCTTTACAGATTTTATTGGATGTGACAATGATTTCATTTGATCGGTTCCTTTCGTCAATAAATACTAAAAGCATACTCGAACATAGTAGCACTAAACCAGTATTTTGACAAAAGAACAAGAGGTCGTGACAAAAGTCTTGTCACGACCTCTTGTTTCGAATAAACGGTGTTCCAGAAGTAGCTTCTACGGAAATAAGCCGAAATTTCACAAAAATTTGAGAAGCAATTTTCGTAAATTCCTTCTTATTTCTTGAAGCTGACCACTTCTTTTACGACCTCTTGGTAAACGGTGTTCAAAAGCTTGCATCTGCGGTAATAAGCCCAACCAGTACAAAAACATGAACAGCTGTTTTTGTTTGGCCGTTCTTATTACTTGATGCAGAACAGCTTTTTCACAACCTATTGAATCGATTATTAAGCGATTTTTTTAGAAACAAATTTTCCATGTTTGCTATGTTCTTTAATTAAGAAACGTACGTAATGAGCAAGAACGTAGAAGACAACTACACTTGCAAACAGACATTCCGCAACTTTTAAGAAATCCAATACGCTACTATAGATACCTAAACTGTTGAAGTAATGAACAGTAGTAAATATAGCTGTTGCAGAGATAACAAGCGGGAATGTAAAGGCTGCATAGCTTGGATAAAAACGAAGCTTGAACAAACGTGGAAGCATAGACAGCACAACGAAATACAATACTTGAGATAAAGCGAACAATGCTACGACAAGATAAAAATTAGGTTCAGCAAAGTTTTTAAGATAACCTGTTAGGCAAAGAGAACCAGGTGCTGCAACGATCGTAATCAGCGGACGTGTCGGATGAGCCATATTTCTTACGAAAAAGACACGTTTGATGATGATCGGCAATAAGAACGCATAGCAGATCAATGAAATCCAAAAGAAAATTTTTCCAATAAGTGGGAAGAAGTTCCCGGCAGTTACAGTGATGACCCCAAATCCAACGTAAATGATAAACCAGCTTGGATAAATTGCTTCAATTGAAAGATCAGCTTTGATAACATGGTGATAATTGAAATAAAAGACAAGGATCACTTGGAAGATAACAGCGCACAGCCAAATGAATTTGACAATTGGTGCAATACTTTCATATGAAACAAAATAAGTACAAATAACCATGAGTGACATCGTAAAAGTTGGTGAAACGGAGGCGATAATTGGATCATGCAACGTTTGTTTCGTGTGTTCGAATAAGATAAACAATTTAACAAAAATGAATATCATAAGAATCATAGAGATACCGCCAGTTAGATTGCCTAAAGCAACATGGTGATAGTCTTTAAACAGATTTCCAAGGGAAGCTAACCCAAGGATCAACCCGCAGATCGGGATCGGAATAATTTTCAAAAAGTTCTTCATATATAATATTCTCCTTTTTATTTAATAGATTTTAGTACCAAGATGAACGAATACATTGTAAAATGAATAGGAATGTATGATTACGAGCAAGCAGACAGCTGATTGTCTTCATCTAAGTTACTAGTTGGATCAGCAACTGTTTTGTTGTACATTTCTATTATAGATGGTTTTTTGTATATTTAAATCAAATAGTTTTTATAGTAATTATCATAAAAAGTTATGGAAGTGGTGCCATGTTTAAGTTATTAACGACTTTTCGAGCAGTATATGAAACAAGAAATTTTTCCAGAGCAGCAGAAGTACTGTTTTTATCTCAACCAGCAGTCTCGAATCAAATCAAACAGTTGGAGCGGGAATTGAATATCGATCTTTTTCAACGTAACGGAAGAAAAGAGATGCTTCCAACTAAGCAAGCCGACTTATTATATGAACGGACACTGGTTTTGTTAGAAGAATGGGAAGAAACTCAGCAAAAATTGCTCAATGAACAAAATGAAGAAGAAGTATGTCGGATCGTTGCTTCCCACACCTTTGCTGTCTATCTTTTGCCTCAGTTGATGAAACATCTGATCAAAAGGTTTCCTAAAGTGCATTTTGAGATCGAAATCGCGAATTCTCATGAATCATTAGAACAAGTAGCGAAACATGAATCCGATTTTGGTTTTATCGAAAAGCCATTAGAGACTTCCGGCGTACAAAGATACTCTTTGATGGAAGACCAGCTAGTCATCGCTGGGGACCCAAAAAGCAAATTGTGGCTTGTAAGAGAAGCAAACTCTGGTGTTTTTCATTACACGCAGCGTTATTTTGAAGAGATGAATATCCAAGATAAGAAGATGATCGTGAAAAGTAACGATGTAATTGTTGCGTTGCTGAAGGAAGGAATCGGTCGCTCGATTTTGTCTAAGCGCTCTGTTCCAGAAAATGTGCCAATGACTCCGTTGAATTTCCATCGATATTTTTATTTCATCCAACGAACCAATCTGGTTTCTGATCAGCTGCTAGAGATTGCCGAAGAGATCCTTCGATACAATGAAAGCACAGAAACTTCTCACAGCGAGGAGAATCTCAGCTGGTAGATAATTGCATGTATCAAAAAAAGTTCTATGATACACTAAAGATAAGCAGTAGGCTTTTGTACTGCATTTGCTCAAGCAACTGCACAAACGGAAAGTTAATTTTTCCCAAATGTCTATGGAAAGACTTTCCATTATCTAACTGGACCGCTATAATAATCAGCAGTATGGTTTTTAAGAAAAGGGATGAAACATGGAAAAAAAATTAAAAGCTTCGAACGATAATCGTATTGATTATGGCGTGATTTTACCAGTCTTTCTGTTATGTTTGATTGGTCTGCTCTCATTATATGTAGCACTTAGCCATGATCCGAACAATCCAGCAGTCTTGAAAGGCGTAGGGATGCAAGTTGTCTGGTATTTAGTTGGAGCGGCAGCAATCGTTGTCATCATGCATTTGAATTCCAAATGGATCTGGAAACTGACTCCTTACCTTTATGGTTTGGGGTTAGTGGTAATGGGACTCTTGCTCAAATTCTATGATCAGAATTTAGCTGCTTCAACAGGGTCTAAAAACTGGTTTCGATTCGGTGCGTTTACTTTCCAGCCAGCAGAGTTGATGAAGATTGCGTACATCTTGATGATGGCACTGATCGTAACTAAACATAATACGCAAGTAAAAGAACGGACGATGAAATCGGACTTTTGGCTGATTGGGAAGCTCTTGATCGTGACAATACCGGTTTTAGCATTGATCATGGCCCAAGATGACTTTGGAACGATGCTTGTCTTTCTTGCGATCTTTGGCGGGATTTTCCTGATGTCTGGAATCTCTTGGCGCATCATCGCACCTGTAGTAATCTTGGCAGTAGTCGTTGGAGCAGGAACGATCTTCTTGGTTACGACTGAAGGCGGAAGAGACTTGCTTTATAAAGTTGGCTTCAAATCTTATCAGTTTGCACGTATTGATTCATGGCTGGACCCTTTCCATGATACGTCAGGAATGAGTTATCAGCCGGCCCAAGGACTTTTGGCAATTGGTACCGGTGGCTTGTTTGGTAAAGGATTCAACGTAAGCAATATCTATGTGCCTGTTCGTGAGTCCGATATGATTTTTACCGTTATCGGTGAAAACTTCGGCTTTATCGGTGGTGCATTCGTCATTTTCTTGTATTTTATTTTAATCTATCGTATGATTCGGGTGTGTTTCGATACGAATAATGAATTTTACGCTTATATCGCAAGCGGTTTGATCATGATGCTGCTGTTCCATGTCTTTGAGAATATTGGAGCAAATATCGGATTACTTCCTTTAACAGGGATCCCATTGCCTTTCATTAGTCAGGGAGGATCTTCGATTTTAGGGAACATGATCGGTATCGGGTTGATATTATCGATGAGATACCAAAATGAAGCACCTGCAAGATCTTCAAGGAGGTAAGAAAATTGTACACCTTTTACTGGTACCCGAAATGTTCAACATGCAAAAAAGCCAAAGCGTGGTTAGACCAGCATGGCGTTAGTTATCAAACTGTTGATATGATCAAAGAAGTACCGAAGGCCTCAACGATTGAGACTTGGCTAGAAACGAGTCAAGTACCAATCCGTCGCCTGTTCAACACAAGCGGGATGAAATATCGGGAACTTGGACTGAAAGATCAAGTAGGCGAGTTTACGACTTCAAAAGCAAGCCAAGTCTTATCGACAGATGGCATGCTGATCAAGCGGCCGCTGATCGTACGAGAGGACCAGCTTGTTGCAATTGGATTCAATGAAAAAATTTATGAAGGAGAACTGATATAAAATGGCAGGCAAGCATTTGAAGAAAAAGGACAACCTTTGGATCTTATTTAATGGAAAAGAATACTGTGTTGGTTTGACAAATGAAGCGCAAGAAGAACTTGGAGACATCACGTTTGCCAATCTGCCAAAAGCAGGACAATCGCTAAAAAAAGATGAACCTCTGATCGAAGTTGAAGCGGAAAAAGCGGTCAATGAATTTGCCAGCCCGCTAACGGGTACAGTTTCTTCTGTTAATGATAAAATCGGTGAAGATATCAATATCTTGAATGATTCAGATGAAATGAATGCGTGGATCTTAAGTTTCAAAGATGTTGATCCAAAAGAATTTGACGAATTATAAAATCAGAAAATCACTTGAAAAAAGTTGACACTGATTCTTCCAGTTGCTATAATCATAAGCAATCCTATATGAAACGAGAAAGCTTTGAAAAGAAGAGTACATGTCACGGACGTTTGAAGAGAGCCCTGTTTGCTGAAAATGGGTAACGAAAATGAGATGGAAGATGGTCTTAGAGCAGAGTAAGCGAGCGTAAGCAAACTTACTACGGGAGTGCCCGTTACAGCGCGACAGTATACGGAAAGAAGCTAAGTCCAAGTACTGGAAGAGGCTGTTATTGCGAAGTAACGGTAAATCAAGGTGGTAACACGGAAGTTCAAGCTTTCGTCCTTTTGCTTAAGGCAAGAGGGCGAAGGCTTTTTTGTTTGAAAAATCATAAGAGAAAGATGTGAATGGCATGTCATTAATCCAACTAACGAATGTCAAAAAGACATTCAATGGGAAAAACGGAAACATCCAAGCCGTCAATGACGTTTCACTAAACGTTGAAAAAGGGGATATTTATGGAATCGTCGGCTATTCTGGTGCAGGAAAAAGTACATTAGTCCGTCTCCTGAATGGACTTGAGCTTCCCACGAGCGGCGAAGTGATCGTAAACGATCAAGATATTACAAAATTAAAAAACAAAGAATTACGTACATTCCGAAAGAAAATCGGTATGATCTTCCAGCATTTCAACCTGTTATGGTCAAGAACTGTACTTGAAAATATCCAGCTGCCGCTGGAATTAGCTGGCGTACCAAAGAGCAAACGTAAAGAACGGGCAGAAGAACTGTTGCGTTTAGTCGGGTTAGAAGGACGCGGACAAGCATATCCTTCACAACTTTCCGGCGGACAGAAACAACGCGTCGGTATCGCACGAGCATTGGCAAATGATCCTGAGATCCTGCTTTGTGATGAGGCTACTAGCGCATTGGACCCGCAAACAACAGAAGAAGTATTAGACTTATTGTTAGCGATCAATAAGAAATTGAATTTGACCATCGTCTTGATCACACATGAAATGAATGTGATCCGCAAAATCTGCAACAAAGTCGCTGTAATGGAGTTGGGGAAAGTCGTAGAAGAAGGAGACGTATTGACTGTCTTCAGACAACCGAAAAAAGAAGTAACCAAACGCTTTGTACAACAAGACATCGAACCAGAAGCTGATTCGACAGAACTATTAGCTGAACTCATCAAAGAAAATCCAAGCGGCCGTTTGGCAACTTTGACCTTTAGCGAAAGAAATGCCAACGAGCCAGTCATTTCCCAAGCGATTCGACGCTATAACATCGATGTCAATGTTGTGTATGGAAAGATCAAACAAGTGAAAGAAGGTTCCTTTGGTTCATTGACTGTCTTGATGACTGGTAAAACCAAAGAATTAGATCAAGCAGAAGTGTTCATCAAAGAACAAGGAGTAGGAATTGAGGTGATCCATCGTGGATAAAAGCTTTTCAGAAACATATCTAGATTTTAAACAAATCAACCCGGAAACGATGAATCAGGCTATCCTTGATACACTATATATGACATTAATCTCAATGGTCTTAGTGACGATCATCGGATTAGTTTTGGGATTGATCCTTTACTCTATTGGACGCAAAAACAAACCGTATGCTCGAATCATTTATGGAATCGTATCGATCATCAGTAATATTTTCCGGTCAACGCCATTTATGATCCTGATGGTTTTGATCATTCCATTTACTAAAGCAATCGTAGGCACTATGCTAGGTGCGCAAGCAGCCATTCCAGCTCTTGTTTTATCCGCAGCACCATTTTATGCCCGTCTAGTAGAGATTGCTTTTCGTGAAGTCAGCCCTGGTGTACTGGAAGCAGCAGATGCAATGGGAGCAAGTTACTGGGAGATCATCTGGAAGGTCTTGATACCTGAAAGTATTCCCGCATTGATTTCTGGATTAACAGTTACAACGATCTCGATGATCGGATTTACTGCGATGGCCGGCGCGATCGGCGCAGGTGGACTTGGAGGTCTTGCTTGGCAGGAAGGCTACCAGCGTGGTAATCTGACAGTGACATTCGTTGCGACTTTAATTATTTTACTAATCGTATTTATCGTTCAAGGAATCGGTGATTTCTTAACTAAGAAAACAGACAAAAGATAATAGGATATAGGGGGATGTAGGATATGAAAAAGAAAATTTTTGGATTTGCAGCAGCGCTTTTGCTGACTGTAGGATTAGCAGCATGCGGTAACAACAGCGACAGCAAAGATTCAGCAAATAAAGCAGACGACACGACATTGAAAGTCGGCGCTTCACCGACACCGCACGCAGAGATTTTGGAACATGTGAAACCATTATTGAAAGATGAAGGAATCGATCTTGAAATCGTCAAATTCGATGACTATGTATTACCGAACCAATCTTTGGAAGAAGGCGACATTGATGCCAATTACTTCCAGCATATTCCTTATTTGAACAAAGAAATCAAAGAAAAAGGATATGACTTTGTCAATGCCGGTGCTGTCCACATCGAACCAATGGGCTTGTACTCTAAAAAAGTCAAAGATGTTTCCGAATTAAAAGATGGTGCAACAATCATTACTTCAAATTCTGAATCAGACTGGGGACGCATCATCACAATTCTACAAGATGCTGGCTTAGTCAAAGTCAAAGATGGAGTAGATCTGGAAACAGCAACATTCGATGATATTGAAGAAAACCCTAAGAACTTGAAGTTCAACCATACGATCGACCCATCACTTTTAGCTTCTACGTACCAAAATGATGAAGGTGACCTAGTTGCAATCAACGCAAACTTCGCTTACGGCGCAGGGTTGAATCCATTAGAAGATGCCGTATTGCTTGAAAAGGACAACTCTCCTTACGTGAATATTATTGCGACTCGTAAAGGTGATGAAGACAGTGACAAAATCAAAAAACTGATTGAAGTGCTTCACCGCAAAGAAGTCCAAGAATGGATCACAGACAAATGGGGCGGCTCTGTTAAACCAGTAAAGGCTGATGCAAAATAAGGTATGGAACAAAAAAGATGAGAAATAAGTCTGTAATGGCTTATTTCTCATCTTTTTTATATCTATTCTAATTTAGAAATCAAAATTGTTTAATAATAAATAAAAGATATTTGATTTTAGTAAGGAAGGTCATTGCGCTTCATTCTCAATTAGTCTAAAATGAGTGAGAACGAAAGAGAATTTGGGGGTATAATGCATGTCTGTCTTAGAAATAAAAAATCTACATGTGTCGATCGAGGAAAAAGAAATCCTTAAAGGCGTAAACCTAACAATGAAAACCGGAGAAATCCATGCCATCATGGGACCTAACGGCACAGGAAAATCTACCTTATCTGCCGCTATCATGGGCAATCCAAACTATGAAGTAACAGAAGGCGAAATTTTGTTTGACGGGAAAAATGTTTTAGACTTGGAAGTAGATGAACGTGCGCGACTTGGCTTATTTTTAGCTATGCAATATCCAAGTGAGATACCAGGTATCACGAATGCGGAATTCATGCGTGCAGCGATCAATGCGAAACGTGATGAAAACGACAAAATTTCTGTTATGGCATTTTTGAAAAAGTTAGATGAAAAAATGGCTTTACTAAATATGCCAGAAGAAATGGCTGAACGTTATCTGAACGAAGGTTTTTCTGGCGGAGAAAAGAAACGGAATGAGATCCTGCAATTGTTGATGTTAGAACCAACATTTGCAATTTTAGACGAAATCGATTCAGGTCTGGATATCGATGCTTTGAAAGTCGTTGCTAAAGGAGTAAATGAAATGCGCGGAGACAATTTCGGTGCATTGATCATCACCCACTATCAACGATTATTGAACTATATCACACCTGATGTCGTTCACATCATGATGGAAGGCCGAGTAGTCATGACAGGGAATGCTGACCTAGCTAAACGTCTGGAAGCAGAAGGCTACGCTGGTATCAGTAAAGAATTAGGAATCGACTATAAAGAAGAAGAAGCGTAAGGGGGAGCAAGAATGAAAGAAAAAAACTGGCTCGATTATCTTGACGCGGTAAATGATTTTTCTTTAAGTAAAGGCGAACCTGATTGGATGAGAACCTTCCGTCAAGACGCACTAGCGAAAGCAGATGAACTGCCATTGCCGCATATCGATCGGGTGAAATTCCATCGCTGGTCGTTATTTGATGTGAAAGAAACACAAACCATCAGTGAAACAGGCACGATTCCGGCATTTGATGCAATGAAAGACAATCCTGTGCTTGTCCAACAAGGTTCATGGACGATTTTTGAACAACTGCCTGTGGAATTAGCAGAAAAAGGAGTCATTTTTACCGACTTGTTCACTGCAATGATCGAATATCCAGAACTAGTCCAAGAATATTATATGAAAAAAGCAGTAAATATGAACGAAGACCAATTGACTGCACTCCATGTAGCTTTTATGAACAGCGGTATTTTCCTGTATGTGCCTAAAAATGTCGTGATCGATGAACCACTCGAGTCCTTATTCATTCAAGATGGCGCATCTGATGAGCACTTCTTCAAGCATGTGCTGATCGTGGCAGATGAACATAGTGAATTTTCTTATCTGGAACGTTTCCAGACAACCAAAGAACAAGTAGAAAAATCATCAGGTAACATCATCGTGGAAGTCATCGCTAAAGCTGGTTCAAAAATCAAATATTCAGCTGTAGATCAATTAGGAGAGAATATTACTTCTTATATGAATCGCCGTGGGCACATTTTACGAGATGCTTCTGTCGACTGGGCAATTGGTGTCATGAATGACGGTCATGTGATCGCTGACTTTGACTCAGATTTAGCAGGAGAAGGTGCACACGCAGAAGTCAAAATCGTGGCAATCAGCTCGGGCAGACAAATCCAAGGAATCGATACACGAGTAACCAATAAAGCCCCTCATACGATCGGGCATATTTTGCAACACGGAGTGATCCGAGAAAAAGGAACATTGACCTTTAATGGTATCGGCCACATCTTGAAAGGGGCAAAAGGTGCAGATGCCCAACAAGAAAGTCGTGTCTTGATGCTTTCTGATAAAGCACGTGGTGATGCGAATCCTATTCTTTTGATCGATGAAAACGAAGTAACTGCTGGACATGCTGCCAGTGTAGGACGAGTTGATCCAGAAGAAATGTACTATCTGATGAGTAGAGGATTGCATAAAGAAGAAGCAGAGCGCTTAGTGATTCGAGGATTCCTCGGTTCTGTCTTAACAGCAATCCCTGTAGAACAAGTTCGGAAAGAATTAGTCGAAGTAATCGAAGGGAAGTTGAATGGATGATCGATGCTAAAAAGCTACGCAATGATTTTCCTATCTTATTTCAAGACGTCAATGATGAACCTTTAGTTTATCTGGATAATGCAGCGACGACCCAAAAGCCAAAACAAATACTCCAGGCATTAGCGCACTATTACGAACACGATAACGCCAATGTTCATCGCGGTGTCCATACGTTAGCAGAACGCGCGACCCATGATTATGAACAAGCAAGAGAAAAAGTACGGGCGTTCATCCATGCAAAAGAAACAGCAGAAGTGCTGTTTACTCGTGGTACGACGACAAGCTTGAATTGGGTAGCCAGAAGCTTCGGCGACCGCTATATCAAAGCAGGAGACGAGATAGTGCTCTCTTACATGGAACATCATTCTAATGTTATCCCGTGGCAGCAGTTGGCAAAACGAACAGGTGCTGTCTTGAAATATATCGAACTAACAGAAGAAGGCTTCCTGGATATGGAGGATGCAGCGAAAAAGATTACGGACAAAACCAAAATCGTCTCCATTGCTCATGTATCCAATGTCTTAGGTGTCATCAATCCTGTTCAAGAATTAGCTGAACTTGTCCATGAAAACGGCGGGGTCATCGTAGTAGATGGTGCTCAATCTGCCCCGCACATGGCCATTGATGTCCAAGCACTAGACTGTGATTTCTTTGCTTTCAGCGGACACAAAATGTGCGGACCAACAGGTATTGGTGTTTTATATGGTAAACGAAAATGGTTAGAAGAAATGGAACCTGTTGAATTTGGTGGCGAAATGATCGATTTTGTCGAATTATACGACAGTACATGGAAAGAACTACCTTGGAAATTCGAAGCAGGGACACCAAATATCGCCGGCGCTATCGCATTAGGCCATGCAATCGATTATTTGCAAGAACTCGGCATGGATAATATCCATCGATATGAAGAAGAACTAGCCGCTTATGTGTTGCCAAAATTACAAGCAATTGATGGATTGACTGTTTATGGTCCACAAGACCCGAATTTTCGGACAGGAGTCGTTGCATTCAATTTGGATGGGTTACATCCCCATGATGTCGCGACAGCTTTAGACATGGAAGGGGTAGCCGTCAGAGCAGGTCATCATTGTGCGCAACCGCTATTGAAGTACCTTGAAGTATCAGCGACTGCTCGCGCGAGCTTTTATTTCTACAACACAACGCAAGACGCCGACCGTTTAGTTGAAGCAATCATGGCAACAAAGGAGTTTTTCCAACATGGGACTATCTAAATTAGACAATTTATACCGTCAAGTGATCTTGGATCATTCTTCCCATCCGCATCATCGTGGAAGCTTGACTGACTCGACAAGCAAGATCGAATTGAACAACCCCACATGTGGAGATGTGATCGAATTGCAAGTCGATGTAAAAGACGGAATCATCCAAAATATCGCCTTTGACGGCAGTGGCTGCTCCATCAGTACGGCAAGTGCCTCGATGATGACAGACGCCGTCATCGGAAAATCAATAGAAGAAGCAGAACATTTAACTGTAGACTTTCTACAGCTTGTCCAAGGAAAAGAAGTCAAAGATCCCGACCAATTAGGCGATGCTGCTATGCTTGGTGGTGTAGCTAAATTTCCCGCTCGGATCAAATGTGCGACACTTGCCTGGAAAGCACTAGGAAAAGCAATGGAAAACGATGGTACCGCAGCTTTCCATCATTACCACAAGGAAGAGGAGTGAGAACATGGGCGTACCAGAATTAGAAGAATATAAATTCGGGTTTCACGATGATGTCGAACCGGTTTTCAGTACAGGAGAAGGCTTGACAGAAGAAGTGATCCGTGAGATGTCAAGAATCAAAGGCGAACCAGAATGGATGCTTGAATTCCGTCTGAAATCTCTAGAAACATTCAATAAAATGCCAATGCAAACATGGGGCCCCGACCTTTCAGACATCGATTTCGATGCCATAAAATATTACCAAAAACCAAGTGACAAGCCCGCTCGTGACTGGGAAGACGTACCAGAAAAAATCAAAGATACATTTGAAAAAATTGGTATCCCAGAAGCAGAACGAGCTTATCTAGCCGGTGCTTCCGCACAATATGAATCAGAAGTCGTGTACCATAATATGAAAGATGAATTCGAAAAATTAGGGATCGTCTTTACTGACACTGACTCTGCTTTGAAAGAATACCCTGAATTATTCAAAGAGTACTTTTCAAAACTTGTACCGCCAACTGACAACAAATTAGCAGCGCTGAATTCAGCCGTATGGTCAGGTGGCACCTTTATTTACGTGCCAAAAGGCGTCAAAGTCGATGTTCCATTACAAACTTACTTCCGGATCAATGCGGAAAACACGGGACAATTTGAACGTACGCTGATCATCGTTGACGAAGGAGCAAGCATCCACTATGTCGAAGGTTGTACGGCACCTACTTATTCAAGTAACAGCCTGCATGCCGCCATCGTAGAAATCTTTACAAGAAAAGATGCGTATTGCCGTTACACAACGATCCAAAACTGGTCAGACAATGTGTACAACTTAGTAACCAAACGAGCAAAAGCATACGAAGGCGCAACCGTTGAATGGATCGACGGAAACCTAGGTGCAAAAACAACGATGAAATACCCAAGTGTTTACTTAGATGGAAAAGGTGCACGAGGCACCATGCTCTCCATCGCCTTTGCAGGAGCAAACCAAATCCAAGATACGGGTGCAAAAATGATCCACAATGCACCAAATACATCTAGCTCTATCGTCTCTAAATCAATCTCAAAAGACGGCGGAGAAGTAAACTATCGAGGACAAGTAACCTTCGCCAAAAACAGTGCGGGTTCGATCTCTCATATCGAATGTGACACAATCATTATGGACGAATGGTCGAAATCCGATACGATCCCATTCAATGAGATCCACAACAGCCAAGTCTCTTTAGAACACGAAGCCAAAGTATCAAAAATCTCAGAAGAACAACTCTACTATCTGATGAGCCGAGGCCTGACCGAATCTGAAGCAACTGAAATGATCGTCATGGGCTTTGTTGAACCATTCACCAAAGAACTTCCAATGGAATATGCAGTCGAACTCAACCGATTGATCAGTTATGAGATGGAAGGTAGTGTGGGTTAAATCAAATCATTTAAAAGATCCAAAACATTGATTTTTGATGTTTTGGATCTTTTTTAGTACGCCGTTTGTATAATTAAGCGAGACAAATAAAAAAGCCATTTATGTTACACTCAAATTGTAATACCCGCTAAAGCATACAAGGAGAGTGAACATAAATGACTTATACCCATCTTACACCAAACGAGCTTGTAATGATAGAAGCATATTTTCATCAAGAAACTCCGGTTGCTATCGTTGCGAAGCAGCTTAAACGTGGACGCCAAACAATTTACAATGTCTATAACTTTCTCAAATGTGGTGGAACAGCACTTGAATACTTTGAACAATACAAAGAAAATAAGCGACGTTGTGGGAGAACCGAAATCATTTTTCCTGCTGAGGAAAAAGAATACATTGCAAAAAGATCAACTGAAGGTTGGACCCCAGACGTCATTATTGGCCGTGCAGAGCGAACCTTCTCTTGTTCAGTAAGTACCCTCTATCGCCGGTTTAAGACGGGAGAATTCAATGTTTTACATTTACCGATGCAAGGAAAACGAAAACCAAATGGTTATAAGGAAAAACGTGGAAAACAGGCATTCAAAAGAAATATTTCTGAACGTAAAAAAGATTATGTCGTTTTCGAAGAAGAATTTGGACATTTAGAGGATGATACGATTGTCGGCATCCACCATAAAAGTGCCGTCATCACACTCGTTGAGCGACTTTCAAAAGCCATTATCGCCTTGAAACCAGAAGGCCGTAAGGCAGTTGATATTGAAAATTCGATTAATGAATGGCTTCAATCCGTACCCAAAAATCTTTTCAAATCAATTACCTTTGATTGTGGAAAAGAATTCTCTAATTGGAAAAGTATTAGTAATACGAATGATATTGATATTTATTTCGCAGACCCAGGAACGCCTTCCCAACGGGGATTAAATGAACATTCAAACGGACTCCTCCGAAAAGATGGACTACCAAAAGAAATGGACTTCAACCAAGTCAATCAAGGATTCATCTCATCCGTTGCGTCCAAAAGAAACCATATCCCTAGAAAATCACTAAATTACCAAACACCATTAGAAGTTTTTTTGAGTTACGTAAATGGAAAGTTTTGTCTCGCTTAATTTGACAAATAATAAATCTAAAATAGAAAGTCTCATTCTGTATTTTAATTTAAATTGCACGTATAAAAAGCTAGATTGTTTTCTTTAAATTGACATATAGCATACCATTCTCTTTGCTTCATTTAAGAAAGAGAATGGTATTTTTTATTTAGGAACTTTCATCTCAAAGCTTTTTCAATTAATTTGTACCCCTGTTTTTTTGATAAGATCATGTGCATTGTTCTATCTCTACGTTCATCTCCTACTTAATGCCTATCTGGCTCCTGAGGGGTTCTTTTTAAGGCGTCGTCATAGTCTTGGATGAGGATTTCTTGGTAATCTGAGGGAATGGCTTCCCAAGAGAGCAGGCGAACGTTCATGACGTGTTTTCCTTTGTGTTTGATTACAGCATGATTCTTACCTTTTTCTACCTCTCCAGCGTGAAAAGAGAGCCATGTACCATGACCAAAGATATCATTACATACCCAATGTTCGATGGAATTGTCCACGTATCCTACAGGGAGTGTGGTATAGCCGATTTGTGGTTTCAAAAAAGGATTGAATCGATCAATCGTTTCATTTTGGTATTGATAATTGATAAGAAAAAGATAGACCAAACAAAAGACGAGCAGAAAGAAAGATAGTGTCTTTTTGAGTGAGAAGGGTTGTTTTGATGAATAAGATTTCTTGATAACAAGAGGTTCGTCTGGCAATGTTGGTTCTATTGATTCGGTAGCTGATTCAATAGAAGGAAAATCAATCGGCAGACCTAAAGTCTGATGTAAAAGTGACAGCATTTCAAGGTCTGGCATTGTACGAGAATTTTCCCAACTAGAAATCGTTTTATCGGAAACACCAATTTTTTCGCCTAATTCTTTTTGCGTAAGCTTACAATTTCTGCGGTAAGTTCGTATTTTTTCTCCGATGTTCATCTTCTTCTCCTTTCGATTCTACAGTATATAGATTTATTCTACATGACCTATACACTTGATAGATACGTTTTTTTGATGAAAAACGGTATGATTTTATCAAAGAATCATTTAAGTAAGGGAGAGTGGTGATAATCAAAAAAAAGTTCACAGTTTTACTCACAATCATAGTGACCGGTATCATGAGTGGTTTTGCCTTGGTTAGTATAAATAAACAGGTACTCTATCGGACAAATGAATTTTTCCATCAAACAGATACTTATACTCCGATTCGATTGCCACAACATTTTATTGGGCAAGAAGAATATGAGCAGCTAATCATGGTATTTGAAAATGTCTCATCAGAAACTGAGCTTTCTTATATGAAAAAAACAGTAAATGAATCCAATGAAGTAGATACATCTTGGAACTTCAAGATACAGCCAAAGCTTGAAATGACATTGTATTATCAAGGGGATGTCAAATCTTCTCACGAGAAGGTACCCTATTCTAATACCTCCTTTCGCGTAACGTCCATTGAAGAATCGATCAAAATAAAAGATTTTGAAGGTGAATTTTTCTTGATGACGAGAGAAAAAGAAGCCTATGAACGGTTCATTTCACTATTTGTGGAACGATTCAATCAAGCATTTCACACTGATTATGCCACTAATATTTTTGAAGACTTTGAAAATAGCTATTCGTATTCGGTTATTTCAAGTACAGACGTATATAATTATCGAGTGTATTTAACTATTGGATTGATTCTTTTATTCCTTTTGTTATCATCCTTTTTCTTATTGATGAATAAAGAAATCAGTTTATTGTTGAATAATGGCTTTTCATTACATCAAGTATTGTGGTGTTTATTGGGGAAAAAGAAAATCATTATTACATTCATAATTGCAGGAATTATTGGTGGTTTTATTTTTATGTATTATAAGGAGCAATTTCTTTATTTGTTCCAGATGTACGTTTTCTTGTTCAGCGGAATATATGGTATCTCTTTGATTTCTCTTTTATTAGTTGAAAAAATCGCTTCGTTAAGAGAAGCGTTCAACTATATCCAATACATTCTTTTTACATTTGGTTTGTTGTTTTCTCTTCTTTTGACCGTTGCCAATGTCGAATTAGCAACTATTGTTTTTTCTTCTTCACAGTTAGCTGTTTCCCATGAACCTCCAAAAGAAATCGCTGATGAAGACTATTATGTGTTTTATCCAGTAACCATCGGGAAAAACCACGTGGATTTTATTTATTCCAATCGTTTTGCATCAGCAGCAGATCAGGAATTATATGAAACTTTGAATAAAAACGGAAGTATATTAGTCAACGTATCAGATTACTTGAATGAAGAAAATGAACAGTTTGGCAGAGGGATAAAAATAAATCTGAATTATCTTAAGAAATTTCCTTTGATTGATGTCTCTGGAAGGTTGATCCAAATAACCGAAAAAGAAACGCACCCTGTTATATTGATCCCTGAACGATATAGACATACAGATTTAAAAAATGACCTGGCGCAAATAACAGAATATTATCAAGAAATCAGTGAAAAAGAACCGAAATTTCTATTTATAAAAAACAATCAACCCATTTATACATTTATTCCTTCTATCCCCTGGATCGAACATTATCCGGTTGTTGAAATACTGACATTGAAAAACAGTACGTATTGGGAAAGGAATATTCTCAGCGGAGAAATCTATCCACCGTTAAAGATCAAGATAGGCTCTTTGTCGAAAGAAAGGTTATTTGAGCTGATTGAAGAAAGTCAGTTACGTGATAACTTGCAGTTATCATTTCCGTATACTCAGACTGAAGAGATAGCTGTCAAAGTGTTAAGCAGATCATTTCATTACTTGATACAGATATGTTTTCTCACTTTCTTTTCTTTCTTCTTGTTGAGCTATGTCATGTTATGCATATATTTTGTCTACAATTGTCGGAAAATCGCTATCTTTCGTTCAAGTGGTTATTCGCTCTTTGAAACGTATAAAGATTTCTTCATGATGAACCTCATCAAATGGGGAACGACAAGTGTAATCTTCCTTTTTCTTATAGAAAGAGAGCCTAAATATCTTTTTAATATTTTTTTCTTTAGCTTCATTGATTTTATTCTTTCAGTTGTTTTTATTTTGTCTACAGAAAAGAAAAGTCAGTTATTGCTGATGAATGGAGGTTAACAATTGGAGCCGTTGATAGTGATAAAAGGTGCGAAAAAAATCATTCGAAACAAAACGATTCTTCATTTGGATCGTTTCACTGCGGATGCTGGAGATCTTGTGACTGTTGTTGGAGAAAGTGGAGCAGGTAAAAGTACGTTATTGAATATATTAGGATTGAATGATCAGTTCAGTTCAGGACAATTCTATTTGTTCGATCAAGAGATGAAACAATTAACTGGAAGAGAGAAGTGCTTGATAAAAAGAAATACCATATCTTTTCTTTTTCAAGATTTTGGGTTGATTGAATATGAAACAATCGATTTTAATTTAGATATTGGATTGAAGTTTTCAAATTTAAATGTTTCAGATAAGCGAACAGCAAAGTATGAGGCATTGAAAAAAGTAAATATAAACAAGAAACTAAGTACGCCTATCTACACATTATCTGGTGGTGAGAAGCAAAGAATCGCCTGTGCGAGAGTCTTATTGAAGAATAGCAAAATCATTTTAGCCGATGAACCAACTGGATCATTAGATAAACGAAATAAGGAGCAAGTCGTTGAAATCTTATCGCAACAGGCTTCCCAAGGTACGTTAGTTATCGTGGTCATGCATGATCCATATCTGACCAAAATAGGAAACAAGAAGATCATGCTTTAGAAAACAAATGAAAAATCAATTTTTTTCAATAAAAACAACAAAAAAATGTCTGGAAAATCGAACATAAAAGTGTCTGATTTGAATATCCCAGCAGCGGAAGAAGAAAAACAAAATCGATAACATTTGTTCTAAGAATTAGTTACGTTAAATACGGAACGCAAGATAGACTTGAAAAGCGGTAACAAAAGAAGTAGTATATTAAGGTGTGATGTGCTACTTGACATTTATTCTGCTGAGCGAACTTTCTGGATTGTGTAGCCTTATATCTATTCAGGACGTATCGAGCAGATTAGTAAAGGTGTTCTTGATGATTTTCATCTTGAACACCTTTGTTTTTAGCAATTCGCAAAAAACGAAAAGTAGGAGAATTGATAAATGAAAAAAAGATTTTTAGCACTTGCCATCGTACTAGGCACTGGCTTATTGTCAGGCTGTACGAATGCCGGTGAAAAAACAGCCGTTAGTTATAAAGGCGGTACAATCAGCGAACAAGAAGTAATGGATAGCTTGAAAAAAATGCAAGGAGCAGATTCCGCTGTGCAACAGTTGATCGTTTATCAAGTATTTGAAGATAAATATGGAGATGACGTATCAACCAAAGAAATCGATTCCCAATATGATCAAACAAAGAAACAATTGGGTGATTCATTTGATTCACAATTGAAATCTGCAGGTTACACAGAACAAACATTCAAAGACAGTATCAAACAAAGTCTAGCCTTTCAAGAAGGTCTAAAGAAACATATCAAATTGACCGATGAAGATTTAAAAACGGCTTGGGAATCTTTCCATCCAGAAGTGGAAGCTCAAATTATCCAAGTAGCAAGTGAAGATGATGCAAAAGATGTGAAGAAAGCTGCTGATAAGGGAGACGATTTCTCTAAATTAGCCAAAGACAAGTCAACTGATACTACGACAAAAGAAGATGGCGGAAAAGTGAAATTTGATTCCACTACTACAACGGTTCCGGCAGAAGTCAAAGAAGCAGCCTTTAAGTTGAAAGATGGTCAAGTTTCTGATGTGATCACTTCTACCAATGCTTCAACTTATACTACGGAATATTATGTGGTTAAAATGGTGAAAAACCAAAACAAAGGCAACGACATGGATAAATACAAAAAAGAATTGAAAGAAATTGCAACAGACACAAAATTAAGTGACAGTACCTTCCAGAATAAAGTAATTGGCGAAGTATTGAAAGACGCTAATGTAAAAATCAAAGACAAAGACTTTGAAAATGTTTTGAGTACATTCACTTCAGATTCTAGTACAGCAAGTAGTAAATAAGCGGTATAAATAAAAAATATGAACTATTTAAATCAATAAAACTGTTCATCTAAATCTTTTTATTAGAACTAAATCAACAGTAGTTTAATTACTACTTGATTTAGTTCTTTTTATTTTAAAAATTTTTTTTACTTAGAATCCAGCCACCCTAGATATTTTTCTGTATAATCTTAAATAAAGAAAACGATATTAAAAAATGCACGTAGAAGTAGATAAATGGAGTGGTTTTGCAAATTTCTTTTATTTCTAGAAGTTATTCACGTATACGGATTTGTTTTTCTCACAATCTTAATTGTCAAATTAAGTTAGACAAATCATCAATACTTACGTAACTCAAAAATACTTCCAAAGGTGTTCGATAATTCAGTGATTTTCTAGGAATATTATTTCGTTTCGATGCGACAGATTGAATAAAAGATTCATCTACTGAATTGAAATCCATAGATTTCAATAAACCATCTCTACGTAACAATCCGTTAGAATTCTCGTTTAGGCCTCTTTGAGACGGCGTTCCTGGATCAGCGAAATAAATGGCAATATCATTGGCATTACTGATCTGTTTCCAATTTGAAAATTCCTTTCCACAATCAAAAGTGATGGATTTGAATAGATTTTTCGGTACAGATTCAAACCAATGATTTAATTTGTTTTCAATATCAATCGCTTGTCTACCACACGGTTTCAATGTGATGATAACTTTTGATAATCGCTCAACTAAGGTAATTACAGCACTTTTATGTTTCAAACCTACGATAGTGTCACCTTCAAGGTGACCAAACTCATTTGAGAATTGGCTATAATCTTTTTCACGTTCATGAATAGAGCGACGGAAAGCTTGTTTTCCACGTCTTTCTTGATGTCCATTTGGTTTACGCTTGCCTTTCATCGGTAAGTCAGAAGGATTAAATAGCCCCTTTTTGAACATACGATAAATGGTACGAGCAGAACAACGAATAGGAAACGCTGCACGACCAACAATCACATCGGGTGTCCATCCTTGAACAACCTTTCTTTGAATATATTCTGATTGTTCCTCAGGTAAAACAAGCGGGCGTCTACCACAGTTTGATTTGTTTTTCTTATACTGTTGATAGTACTCTAAGGCTGATTTTCCTTGCTTGAAGAACAGGTATACTTTATGGATCGTTTGTCTTGAACGATTCAAGCAATGCGCAGTTTTCGCAACAGATTGATTTATTTTGAAATAAGACTCTATCATTACAAGTTCATCCGTTGTAAGATGGGTATAGGTCATTTGTACTCACTCCTTATAATTCTTTGGACGGAACTATTTTGAGTGTAGCACAAATGACTTTTTTAGTTGTCTAGCTTAATTTTACAATCGGCGCAAATAAAAAGGCAGGAAGTACAATGGATCATTTGTATATAAAATATATTCATCAATTTTCCGTTTTGGTGTTAGGCACACTAATTATAGTGGGGATTGTCGCATTTATTATTCAAGGTCGTGACATATTAACAGTACATCAAGAGTTTTTCAGTTATGCATTTGGTATTCCTCTGATCGCTATAAGGTCTGATAACAAAAAGTGGAAGAAACGCTATTACATTCTCTTGCTATTTTTGTGTTTTTATCTGCCACCTAAGATTTTTACTTTATTAGGTATACAATGCCTATCATTTTCTTTTATTTCCTATATCATTGTTTTAATTTTCCTCAGTTTTATAGTATGGGTGTTTTATCTTGTCAAAAAATAAATGAATGTTTCATGAACAGTACTTCATCACAGCCTAATTTTTTTCTTTATGCTATCGTTATATTAAAGAAATCAATGAGAAGGGAAAGAAAGTGATGAAAAAAGTTTTATTAGTGGTAAACCCCAGTTCAGGCGGTGAACAAGCAAAGGAATTTGAGCAATTAGCGATAGCAAAATTGAAATCGGTGTTTGATGAAGTGGTCGTCTTGCATACAAAAAAAGCAGGGGATGCAAAAAACTTTACTCGCGAAGCGGCTACGGAAGGGTATCATAGTGTGTTTGTCATGGGCGGAGATGGAACAGTCAACGAAGGAATCAGTGGAATCGCTGAACAAGAACATCGGCCAAATTTCGGATTTTTCCCATTGGGTACGGTGAATGACTTGGCTCGAGCATTAGGGATACCGCTAGAACCTGAGGAAGCGATCAATCATTTTTCGATTGAATCAGTCAAGCCATTGGATATTGGAAAAATAAATGACGACTATTTTATGAATGTCGTCGCAATTGGCTCTATCCCTGAAGCAATCAATGATGTAGATGCGGAGAAGAAGACGAAATTTGGAAAACTAGCTTATTTCATGTCAGGAATCAAACAGTTAGCTTCCACACAATCCTACTCGTTTCACGTAGAAGTTGATGGAAAGAAGGAAGAAATTGAGAGCAGTACCTTGCTGATAGGATTAACTAACTCAGTCGGCGGTCTTGAAACATTACTTCCAAATGCAAAAGTGGATGATGGTAAGCTCCATTTGGTTTATTTAAAAGATTCTTCTTTGATCGATACGCTTAAAACATTGCCAGACCTATTAAAAGGAGTAGATGAATCTACGAAAAATCTAGCCTATCTTACTTGTGAGCAATTAGTTGTGTCATTAGCTGATGAGGAAGAATTGACGACGAATGTTGATGGGGATGAAGGGGATAAATTACCTGTGATAATCAAAGTGTTACCCTCACATTTACAGGTTTATTGTTAAAATGGAGGTTGTGGCCGAAGAGTTGTCAGGAGAACACTGCTTGTTCGGGATAAGGGACTGTGACAAGACTTTTGTCACAGCCTTTTTTTGTACAAAAAAGAAATTTTCACCTAACAGAAAAATTTTCCATAAAAATACATATTTTAAACCCGTGGTGCTAGTTAATTTTAATATCCTAAAGAATATCTCAAAGTTCCTCCAAAACGTCGTTGTGCTCGACTTAATAGAACACTGTAAGCCAGTAATATGCTTTCAAATCTACTCTCTAGCCCTTTAACAGAACGTGAGTTGAAATTTTGACAACCTAATTTTTCTAAGGAAGAAAAAACAGTCTCAACTGTTTTTCTTTGTTTTCCAAGTAAGCTGTGGTCTAGTTTTTCTGATTTATCCATGTTTTTACGTGGAGGAACGGATATAGTAATGCCCTTAAGGGCAAGCTTTTCATGGATTTTATGGCTAATATATCCTTTGTCCCCTAGGATATTGGGAAGATTCGCTTCTTCCGATAAAGTCTCTAACACTTTCACGTCATGGACACCTGGATTCGTGATTGAGTAAGTAATCGGAAAGCCAGTCTTAGTAACGATCATATGAATTTTAAGACCATAAAAATAAGATTTTTTTGTTGAGTTATAGCCAACTTTGGCTATTTGATTCAATAGTTTTGCTTGTCTATTTCTAACTGGTTTACATAATGGACTAGGAAAACTATCTATAATTCCGACTAGTTCACCTTTGGTGAGCTTCTTGATGAAAAAGTATCGAATAATCTTGATAGTGTAAGCTAAGTTTGAACTTAAGCGAGTGAATCGACTCCTACTAGGAAAGTCACCATTAGGAAATAAGACGGAACAAACCGCTCTATACGTGGCTCTTTGGCTAGTATAGCCATTAATTATACCCCATATAACACAAGCAATAATCACTGTATCGCGTTGCTTCAGTTGATCAGTATTTCTTCGGTTTTTAATCTTATCTGGTACACAATTGTGGTATATGTTAGAAACAGTTCTCATAATTTCCTTGAATGTTATAAAAGTATCTGTATAATGTTCAGTATATTTTGATGAACGCATATGTAGTCCTCATTTCTTGGGAGTTTTGAGACTACTATATGCGTTTTTTTGTTGATTTACCAACATGTTTAGACATTTTCCTCTAGGAAAAAATTAACTAGCACCACGGGTATTTTAAATATGAAAGTACAATTACAAATAAATTAAAACGTTAAAATAAAATTGTCAAAACGTCAGAGAGGATGGTGGAGAATGAATCAATATGTAAAAAAGCTGATTGCGTCGATTTTGTTTGTCTTCCCTCTCTTGATGGTGACATCCGTTTTTGCCGATGTAGAGAAAACAAGCGAATCAACGCAATCAGAGAATCAAAGTTTTGACAAGACTACTTTTTCAGAAGAATCAATTACTTCTGAAACTACAGAATCCCAAAGTGAGGCGCCTACTTCTAATACAAGGCAAGAAGAAAATAAGACAAGTGAGACCTCAGAAGTAGCTGAACAAACGTCTGATAGCAGTGAAGAGGTACAGGTTAGAGTTGTTTCAGCGGATCGGTACAGCGAAGCTGCCACAACAGAAGAACTGACGCAGCTTCTCGCAGACGAATCAGTAGCTAAGATTCGTTTAACTCAGCCTTTGACTTTAGACAGGGAATTGGAGATCAAGCGAGATATCGTTATCGATTTTGGCGGACTTGCTCATAATTTCGGCACACATCACATCTATATCAATGAGACACCTCAGTCGATCGAGTTTCAGAATTTTAAAGGAACGGCAGCTCGTCCAGGTGGGTTGATACCAAATATCGATGGAAATGCCATTATCATTGCTTATATGTCCGATTTTTGGGGAAGCAGATATCATTTTACGGGAGAAATAAAATTTACCGGGACACTTGACTTATATGATGGTTCTAAATTAGGCCTGATTTACGCCCCTCGTGCAACTGTCACATTAGATGGTGTTTCCGGTGTATTGGATGTCCAACCAGTGAAAGAAGGGATGAATGCCGCTCCGGGTAAAGCTTATTTTTGTAGAAGCTATAAGCTAAATGTAATCAATGGTAGTCAGCTTTGTGGACCATATCTAGGAAAATTCTATGGTTTTCTAGATTCAGGTGATGAGACGGGCAGTGGAAAAACAGCACCAGGACTCCATATCTTGAGTGGTTCAAAGGTCTCTCTTGACTATGATCGGGCAGATGGAGTCAGCGATGAAGGAGAGGCTGTCGATACGCTACCCGGGAATGTCACATTTGAAGTCAGTGGCTCAGGAAGTGAATTTTCGGTAAATACAAAGATCAATATTACCAACGACAACAATCGCGGAATTATCCAAATGAGAGGCTCAGGATCAAGAGTCGCTGTGTCGAATGATGGGAAAATCACAATCAATACAGCGACTACTGGCGGATTTCGCCTGCAAGGAGATTCTAGTCAAATCCATGTATCAAGTGGTGGACAAATCTCGGTCAAAATGGCTGGAGATGGCGACCAACCTGGAAACAATGGGATGCGTTTTGTAAGGAAAGGACTTTCTTTTATCGTAGAAGGAGCCGGATCAGTCATCGATATTGATAAGCAAAGTGGTCGTTCTAGCGCAGTTCGTTTTGAGAACGGTACGCAAAAACTAACAGTAACTAATGGAGGCTCATTGAAGGTAAGAAATGCAGGGGATGGCAAATCTTATGTGAACAGACTCAATCAAGGAAACCAAGCGATCCAATTTTATGACGCTTCTGGTTTTCTAGAAAGTCCAGGGTCAGCTGATTTTACGGTTACTGGAGAAAAATCAAATATCGATATACGCGCAGATTCCGGAGCTACCGTAGATACAACTGGAGATATTGATTTGAACTTTATGGCTGGCGAAAAAACTTATTTAGTCATGGTCGGGAAAACTGGGGAAGATAAGACTGGCATCATCAGTGGGGATGTGTTGAATGTAGACTTAGAATCTCCTACCTATTTCGATTTCCAAAACAAACGGATCGGAAGCGAGACTAATGGCATAGGTGGCTGGGTATTTCAAGGAAATGGCGATTCTTCTTTGAAGATCGCTCATTCAGAAATTGCTTTATGGCGAAAGGCAGGAGCAACGTTCGATAACTTTGAAAAAGATCCGGATTATTTTTCTGATATGACAGACTTATCGATCAATGGAACCGACTTAGGTAATTTTGTATCAAGCCCTAGTGCAGGTTTAACAAATGAATTTGCTCAGACAGGTGCCGGAATGAAAAATTATAATCGAATCAGTGCCAATAACCAGCTTCCGATGATTGAATCCTTAAGAGTACCAACGAATGCAGATAAAAAAATCTATGGGCATGTCGTTGTTCCCGAAGGTGTCGAGGCAAAGCCAAGAGATGCTTGGACAGGCGAAGTAGAAGTGACTTTACGTATTACTTATGCATATACGACGAAATCACCTGTAGAAATTACTGCTCTCACACAAGGACAAACAGATGAAAATGAAGGGGCAGGATATAATCCGTGGGGAGAAGGCAAACAAGGCGGTTTGTTTGAGGTTCAAGTACCCAACGAAGAAAGACTAACAACGGGGGATCAAGTGCAAGTAGTTGCTGCTAAAAAAGTAAGAGGCGGCCAAGAAGTGACAGAACTGGACTCTGCCAAAACGACAGTCGATGTGATTTCTCCTGAGCCTGCTAAATTAAGTACCACATTGATCAATGCAGCTTCTCGCTCAATCACAGGTACAGGCGAAGCAGGAGCTTTGGTTTCATTGAAAAAAATCAAGCTGTTTTGTCCAAAACAACTATTGATGATACAGGGAAATTTGTTCTTTCTATCCCAGAAAATCAACTTTTTGCAGGAGATGTATTAGAAATTGTATTAAACGACCAAGCAGGAGAAGCTGCTGCTAAGGGTGTGCAGAACAAGCCAAGTACCAACGATGAAATTGGGAATCACAATCCAAGTGATACGCCAGTTGTTTATCATGATGCCCCGCCTTTTGCACCTGCTACGAAGATCGTAGTAGAAGGTGGTCTCTCATTTCTTGCCCCTCCCAAACTCGATTGTGGTCAGATCAAAGCAACTGGGTTGACGCAAGAAGCATTTGGCCAAATGGATATACAGGAAAAATTATGGATTTATGATCAGCGAGAAACAAAAAGTCCATGGATCTTAACGATAAAATTATCTCAGCCTTTCACAACCGATGCAGGATTTTCTATGCAGGATGTCCTATATTTCAAGAAAGCTGAGGAGTATCAATTAGTGAATGAAGAAGAACTGGAAATTGTCAGAGGACAAAATTCAACGAATGTGTAAACAGATTATTCAGAATATTTAAATAATGGTCGGGCGTTTAAACTTGTCTTAACCAAAGAAAATCAGATAGCTGGTAATTACTCAGCAGAGATGACATGGACATTAGCAGATGCGCCGACAGAATAAAGATCAAGGAGGATGATTGATGAATCGAATATGGAATAAAAGTCATCGAAACAACTGCTCTTTACTTCTGATCCTTCTCCTTGGATTCATCCTTTGGCAGACACCTGTCCATGCCTCCGAATTCAATTTTGCGGTAGATTTTGAATTACCGGCTAATCAGATTGATAAGAACAAAACATATATAAATGTAAGGATGGAGCCTGGGAAAACACAGGAAATCCCCTACACGGTCTTTAACCGAACAGATAAATCAGTAACAGTTGAGACATTGATCCACTCCGCTACGACGAATTCAAACGGTGTGATCGAATATGGAGAATCAAAAAGTAAATTTGATGAAACATTAAGTTATGATATGAAAAACTTAGCAAAAACAGTGGGAGAAATAACTGTTCCTCCTCAAAGTGCGGTCACTGAGACACTTTCACTGAAAGCTCCAGAAAAAGAGCTGGCTGGTGTGGTCGCAGGAGGAATCACGTTTCAAGAAAAAAAGAGAACGTTTCTAACAAAAGTACAGTTGGTGTCGTCAATCAGTTTTCTCAAGTGAAAGCAATCTTGATTCGAAATAGCGAAAAAGAGTCTTCCCCAAATTTGAAATTAAAAAAAGCTTATGCGGATCAAAGCGATGGAAGAAATGTGATTAAGGCGAATCTTCAAAATCCAAATGCTTCTTATATGTTCGGCTTGACTACATCGGTTGAAATCTACAAAAAAGAAACAAAAGAGCCTTATCTTTCAATAAAAAAAGAAAAAATAGATGTAGCACCCAATACAAATTTTGATTTACTTGTCCCATTAGAAAGAAAAAAATTAGCTCCGGGACATTATCAAGCGGTTGTGAAGGGTGCTTGGAAAGAAAAACGCTGGAATCTCCATACCGATTTTGAAATAACTGATGATGCCAGTGGACCAATTGAATGAAAAGGATATTGATTTAAAAAATCAGCCAGAAACATTTGACTGGCGATGGCTGATATATGATAAAATACTTTTTCATATGCAGGCTCCTATTAAAAAAATATGTGTACATTTTGAAACAAAACAATGGAGGAATAAGATGGTCGCAACAGTGACACTTTATTTGACCTTTACTTTGATTTTAGATTTAGGTATCTATTTATTCTTTTCGAAACAACTGCTAGTAAAAAACAGCTTTGGTTGTATAGCTTTGATGGTGGTGACACTTTTATTTCCTATCCCTAAAGTGAGCTTTCCTTACCTAGTTGGCTTATTATTGATGTTTCTTTTTTATTTTACTACGAAAAACCTGTTTATCAGCTGTTTGATCAGTAATCTTTTTTTTGCTATCACTGGACTCAGCTTTTTTCTGGTTTTTGATCTGATGGATTATTTAGGAAAGAGACATCTTGGAACAGCAAGTTTTTTTGCACTACTTATCGCATTTATTTTCTATCTATTAGTAAAAAGTATAGACAAACAGACGAGATTTCTCAACTTGCTTTTTACTTATCCAACTGAACACTATTTTGGAGGTATTTGTATTTTATTAAGCTGGGGCGTGATTTACTTGGTATTGGGAAGTGTTCACTTCCGCTCATCTAATTATCTGCTTCTATCTCTTTTGTCGATAGTCATCAGTTTTTTTTCTTTGTTTTTTTCCATTATGTTGATCAGTTTCCAAGTAAAAGAAAGACAACATCAGGAATCGCTTCAACTGTATCAAATAAATGAAGAATATTACCATCATCTAGAGGAATTCAAACATGATTATAAAAGTCTACTGTTTTCATTAAAAATTACTCTTCAGGAAAATAAAAAAGAAACGTTGGAATTTTTAGAAATCTTAGAAGATCTTTCTGCAGCTATTTTTGAAAAACCGCAAATACAACAGCTAACAAATATTGTATCCCCAGCTGTCAGGGGTGTCTTTTTAAAATTTCTAGAAAAAGCAGAATCGGAGAAAATCCCGATCCAAGTAGTTATTCCTGTCGAAGTGAAAACAATCCCGATTGATCTGGTTGTTTTTATTCGCTGTTTATCTATTTTTATTTCTAACGCATTCGATCATCGTGTAGCCGATCAGAGTCCGATTACGATCAATCTGCTGGAAGAAAAAGAGGGATTACGTTTTAGTATAGCGAACAAGGCAAATCCGACGAATTTGACGCTATCGGAGATGGTCAAAAGAGGAAAAACCTCTAAAAAAAATGGCGGGTTAGGTCTATACAGTGCGAAAAAAATGTTGGATGTTTACGAAAATGCAGAACTAAAAATCGAATTTTCAAAATAGAATCACTATTTTTTTGTAGAAATGTATCTGGCATCTAGAAAGAGCAAATCAGCCTACTGACTTACTGTCAAAGGATAAGCTTGAGGAAAGTCTACACGGAGATAGAGACAACAACACAGCATATTCAAAAGAAACAGAAGCGTGATGACCGTTGTCACCCTTCTGTTTCTTTTGCTATGTAGTTAAACAAAGTAGTTGACACTTCCGCTACTTAGTATTAGTACGAAAGTATACTTCATGATACTAAGTAGATAAGAAGTGAAAAGCGGAACCCACGATCGTCAAAATGCTAACTGCTTTGCTTACACCAGATAAAGGGAAGAGCAATATCGCTTATTTTAGGCGTGGAGAAGCAAGAAAATCCCTACGATCACACAAAAAATGCTGACCCAGCAGTTAAGAGAGTTAGAACAAGATGGCATTGTCCATCGAAAAGTCTATAACCAAGTCCCGCCTAAAGTAGAGTACTCGCTCACCGAAGAAGGAAAATCATTAAGAGAGATTCTAGTAGCGATGTCTGTTTGGGGAGAAGAACGTATCGAAAAACAAAAAGCCTCAGGGGAAGAAGTCACATTACTGCATACACATGGTGGCTACCTAAATTATTGATTTCTATGACATTTATTTTAAATAAAAGAAAACAGGAGTTTTTTTAAAAGCATCATCTATTTTTTATGTAAAAAAATGGTATGATTAATCAAGTAAGAAATGATTGGAAGAAGGCAAGCAAATGAATAGCATGGAAAAAGTCAACCAGTTTAGAGACGAACGTAATTGGCGACAATTTCATAACGAAAAAGATTTGGCTATTTCTATTTCTTTGGAAGCATCTGAATTGTTAGAACTTTTTCAATGGAAAACGCCGGAAGAAGTAAAAGAAACACAATTAGAACGAATCAAAGAAGAACTGGCGGATGTATTGATCTATTCATACATGATGGCAGACAACCTTCAGCTGGATCTAGATGAGATCATTGAAGAAAAATTGATCAAAAATAATTTGAAATATCCTGTAGAAAAAAGCGCAGGTGTACGAAAAAAATACACAGAGTTTTAGAAATGTGTCATTCGGCTGTTGGAAAGAGCAAAAGAAAAACAGTAAAATGAGTCTGGAGGGAGAGAAAATGAAAAAAAAAGGAAAAGCAAAAAGATGGCTAGTCAATATCCTCTTGTTCCTCTTGTTATTAGTAGGACTAGCTTTGATTTTCAATGAACAGATCAAGGATTATCTTGTCAGAGAGACAGGAGATAAATATGCTATAGCGAATGTAACAAAAGAAGATCTGAAAAAGAATAACGATAAAGATGTCAGTTTTGACTTTGATGCGGTAGAACCAATGACGACAGAAGGGGTCATGAGGTCGCAGATGAGAGGAACAGATCTACCAGTGATTGCTAGTATCGCAGTCCCTTCAGTTTCAATCAATTTACCGATTTTCAAAGGCTTGGATAATACGTCACTACTTTACGGAGCAGGAACATTATCTCCAGATCAAGAAATGGGAAAAGGAAATTATGCCTTAGCAAGCCATCGTGCAACGAACCCTGAATTGTTGTTTACACCGCTGGAAAATTTAGAGATGGGTGCCAAGATCTATTTGACAGATTTAGAAAATGTGTATACATACAAAACATTTTTTAAAGAAAAAGTTGCTCCTACAGATACCCAATTACTGAATGAAGTCGAGGGAAAAGAAATTGTCACACTAATTACTTGTGGCGACATGGATGCCGTCACGCGACTAGTTGTACAAGGAGAACTGGAAAGTGTTACACCGATAAAAGATGCGACAGATGATATGAGATCTGCTTTCAATCTAGAGACAAAAACATTTTAGGATACTGGGACATAAGTCGTTACAGATTAAAAACAGCCAAAGGATATGAATCGATAAGGAAAAACCAATTTGCTGAAAAAAAGAGGAACGCAAAGAGGTGCATCTCTGATTTGGTTGTTTTCTAGATAGACTTGTGTTCCAGTTTTTTTATTTTTTATATGAAAAGGCTTGCATAAATAAAAATTCGATGGTATGATGATTTTGAATAAGAAATGGATTGTTACTGTACGGCAGGCAAAACCAGAATTCAGCTAAGAAACAGTAGGCGAATTCTAGGTTTTTTTATTTTTCTTGAGAGGGCGAAGCAAAATGAAAATTGATAAAATTTTGAATAACAACGTCGTCATTTCGAAAAATGGATTCGGGGAAGAAGTCGTTTGTATGGGAAGAGGACTAGCTTTTCAAAAAAAGATTGGGGACGAGATTTCGCCAGAAGCGGTCCAAAAAGAATTTATTTTAAGAGATTCTTTTGCTAAAAACCAATTCCAGCAGCTGATGGCTGATATTCCGGCAGAGGAGATCGAATGGGTCAAACAAGTAGTCGAACTGGCTGAAGATAAACTAAAAGTTGAATTTTCGCCTAATATTTATCTGACATTGACCGATCATCTTCATTATGCGATCACACGAGCAAAAGAAAATATCCAACTGCCTAATCCATTATTATTTGAAACAAAAAAATTTTATCCGAAAGAATATCAAGCAGCGAAAGAGGCTCTTTTGTTCGTGAAACAAAAGACGGGTGTGGAACTTTCTGAGGATGAAGCCGGTTTTATTGCCTTTCATTTTGTGAATAGCCAACAAGGAAACGAAGACATGCAAGTGACGATGACCGCTACCACAATGGTAAGAGATATACTGAGTATCATCAGTAAATTCTTCGGCATCGTGTTCGATGAAGAATCTTTGAATTATCAGCGTATTATTACTCATCTGCAGTTTTTTGCCCAGCGTTATCTCAAAGGGGAAGGATCTGACGAACAAGATGAATTTCTCTACGCATTAGTTCAAGGAAAGTATCCAAAAGCGTTTCATTGTGTCGAACGGATCAATGAGTATCTTCGACAAACGCAAAAACAGGAAATGGGGATCGCAGAGCAGATTTATTTGACGATCCATATTCAAAGAGTAGTAAGTTAGAAAAAAAGCATCCAATCATAAGGATTGTTACTGTATGGCAGGCAAAACCTGGATTGAAAAAATAGGTTCACGAATGTTTGTGACTGTTTTTTTCAATCTGGGTTTTTATTTTTTAAATAATATTATTTGTCAAATTAAGCGAGACAAAACTTTCCATTTACGTAACTCAAAAAAACTTCTAATGGTGTTTGGTAATTTAGTGATTTTCTAGGGATATGGTTTCTTTTGGACGCAACGGATGAGATGAATCCTTGATTGACTTGGTTGAAGTCCATTTCTTTTGGTAGTCCATCTTTTCGGAGGAGTCCGTTTGAATGTTCATTTAATCCCCGTTGGGAAGGCGTTCCTGGGTCTGCGAAATAAATATCAATATCATTCGTATTACTAATACTTTTCCAATTAGAGAATTCTTTTCCACAATCAAAGGTAATTGATTTGAAAAGATTTTTGGGTACGGATTGAAGCCATTCATTAATCGAATTTTCAATATCAACTGCCTTACGGCCTTCTGGTTTCAAGGCGATAATGGCTTTTGAAAGTCGCTCAACGAGTGTGATGACGGCACTTTTATGGTGGATGCCGACAATCGTATCACCCTCTAAATGTCCAAATTCTTCTTCGAAAACGACATAATCTTTTTTACGCTCAGAAATATTTCTTTTGAATGCCTGTTTTCCACGTTTTTCCTTATAACCATTTGGTTTTCGTTTTCCTTGCATCGGTAAATGTAAAACATTGAATTCTCCCGTCTTAAACCGGCGATAGAGGGTACTTACTGAACAAGAGAAGGTTCGCTCTGCACGGCCAATAATGACGTCTGGGGTCCAACCTTCAGTTGATCTTTTTGCAATGTATTCTTTTTCCTCAGCAGGAAAAATGATTTCGGTTCTCCCACAACGTCGCTTATTTTCTTTGTATTGTTCAAAGTATTCAAGTGCTGTTCCACCACATTTGAGAAAGTTATAGACATTGTAAATTGTTTGGCGTCCACGTTTAAGCTGCTTCGCAACGATAGCAACCGGAGTTTCTTGATGAAAATATGCTTCTATCATTACAAGCTCGTTTGGTGTAAGATGGGTATAAGTCATTTGTGTTCACTCTCCTTGTATGCTTTAGCGGGTATTACAATTTGAGTGTAACATAAATGGCTTTTTTATTTGTCTCGCTTAATTATACAAACGGCGTAAAAAAGAAAGAAGGAAAAAACAATGGATAATCAAGCAGTTGGTCGTCGTGTATGGGAAGCAGTAGGAGGACAAAAGAATGTCAAAAGTTTAGTACATTGTGCTACGCGGTTGCGATTCAGATTAAAAGATGAATCTTTAGCAGATACGCAAAAGTTAAAAGAAGACCCGGACGTGATCCAAGTCGTCCAAAGTGGCGGTCAGTATCAAGTAGTGATTGGCAGTAATGTAGCAGATGTTTATCAATCGATCGTGGATGAGGAAGGTCTTGCAGTTTCGGAGGATGGAAAAGAAGAGTCCAAAAATATTTTGAATCGTCTGATCGATATTATCTCTAGTATATTTACACCTTTTCTAGGGGCGATGGCAGCCGCCGGGGTATTGAAAGGATTCTTATCATTGGCAACGGTGATGGGCTGGCTGACAGCTGATAGCGGTACTTATCAAATATTGTTTGCTGCAGCAGATGGTGTCTTTACCTTCTTACCTGTCATGCTTGCTTTTACAGCAGCTAAAAAGTTCAAAGCCAACCAGTTTTTAGCAGTAGCAATTGCTATGGCACTTGTGTATCCAGCTATCACAGCAGTTGCTGGTGCGGGAGAAGCTATCAGTTTCTTTGGGATCCCAGTGATTCTTTCACCATCTGGTTATACTTCTTCTGTCATACCAATCATTCTAGCCGTATGGGTTCAAAGTAAATTAGAGCCATTCGTAAAAAAAGTGATTCCGCAATTTCTGCAAATGATTTTAGTTCCGCTTGTCGTTTTAGTAGTGATGGTTCCATTAACATTTCTTGCTTTAGGACCAATCGGGACGGTTGCCGGTAATGCTTTAGGCGGTCTCTTCAACTCGATTTATGGATTTAGTCCAATCGTAGCAGGTCTAATCATGGGAAGTTTATGGCAAGTATTCGTGATGTTCGGCATGCATTGGGGATTCGTACCGATCATGTTTTTGAATATCGAACAATATGGGTTTGATGTATTGATGCCAATGCTTCTTCCAGCCATCTTGGCACAAGGTGGGGCTGCTTTAGCTGTAGCATTGCGAACAAAAGATACGAAACTTCGAGCATTAGGGATTTCTTCTACAGTGACTTCGTTATTTGGAATCACTGAACCAACTGTGTATGGTGTGACATTACCTTTGAAGAAACCATTCATTGCCGCTTGTATTTCTGGAGGTATTGGTGGAGCTATTATCGGATTTTCCGGAGTAAAAGCTTTCTCCAGCAGTTTGGTCAGCTTATTGACGATTCCGACTTTCATTAGTACGGTGGATGGTGTAGAGTCAAATGTGACAGTAGCAGTAATAGCTACAGGAATTGCTTTTGTTCTTGCATTCGTAGGTACATTGATTTTAGGATTTGACGAACAAACACAAGACAATCAATTAGAAAACAAACATGCGAATGCAGGAGAACCGATTACTTCAGCACGGCATACCTTAAAAAGTCCTTTAACGGGTAAAGTACTGCCATTGAGTGAAGTACCAGACCAAGTTTTTTCTTCTGGCGTGATGGGAAAAGGTATCGCTATTGATCCAGAAGTAGGAGAACTAGTTGCACCTGCAGACGGAGAGATCACGACTATTTTTCCAACTGGACATGCTGTAGGGATCACAACGACTGACGGAGCGGAGATTTTGATTCATATCGGGATGGATACAGTAGAATTAAATGGGAATGGCTTTGAGATCTTAGTCAAACAAGGGGATCTCGTCAAAGCAGGAGATTTATTGATTCGTTTTGACATCGAAGCAATTAGAGCAGCTGGCTATAGCGTAATCACTCCAGTTGTCATTACGAATACTGATGCATTTGCCGATATACTTGAATTAGACCAAAAAGAGATTATTGCAAACGAAGATGTTCTGGCAATTGTAAAATAAGGAGGAAATCAGGATGCAATCACGTTTTTCAGAAAAATTTTTATGGGGTGGAGCAACTGCTGCCAATCAATTAGAAGGGGCTTATGATCGAGACGGAAAAGGGCTATCCGTTGCAGATGCTATGCCTGGAGGTAAGCAGCGCTTTGCGATTATCGGCAGTGAAGAATTTGACTGGACGATTGATCAAGAAAAATATATTTACCCGAATCATCGAGGAATCGATCATTACGATCGTTTCAAAGAAGATCTTGCCTTGTTTGCGGAAATGGGATTCAAATGTTATCGTTTTTCGATTGCCTGGACACGAATTTTTCCAACTGGAGACGAAGGTACTCCTAACGAAGCGGGATTAGAATTTTATGATCAGCTGATTGATGAGTGCTTAAAATATGATATTGAACCTGTGATCACGATTTCTCATTACGAAATGCCTCTTCATTTGGCAAAAGAATACGGTGGCTGGAAAAATCGAAAACTGATCGATTTCTATGAACGATTTGCTCAGACAGTATTAGAGAGATACAGCAGTAAAGTCAAATATTGGATGACTTTCAATGAAATCAATTCGGCCTTTCACTTTCCAGCTTTAAGTCAAGGATTAGTAAAAAGCAATGGAGCAGGAGAGTACCAAAATATTTTCCAAGCATGGCATAATCAATTCGTTGCAAGTAGCAAAGCCGTAAAAATCGGCCACGAATTGCGTTCGGATATCCAAATCGGCTGCATGATTATCTATGCAACAACTTACAGCATCGATGCCAATCCAGTCAATCAGGCAGCAACAATGATCCAAAACCAAGAATTCAATTTTTTCTGCACGGATGTCCAAGTACGTGGAGAATACCCTGCATACACAGCGCGTACCCATAAAAAATATGGAGTCGATCCGGAAAAATTAGAGCAAACGGAAAAAGACTTCCAGTTGCTAAAAGAATATCCAGTGGACTACATCGGATTTAGTTATTATATGTCTACGGCAATCAATGAGACTGATCCACAAGCAGCAACTTCAGAAGGGAACTTGCTGGGAGGAGTAAAAAATCCGTTTCTTGAGGCAAGTGAATGGGGCTGGCAGATCGATCCAGAAGGGCTGAGAATCGCATTGAATGAATTATACAATCGTTACCAGAAACCATTATTCATTGTTGAAAACGGTCTTGGAGCCATTGATCATATGGAAGAGGATGGCACGATTATTGATGATTATCGGATCGATTATTTACGTCGTCATATCGAAGCGATGGCTAATGCAGTAGCAGACGGTGTAGATTTGATGGGCTATACGCCTTGGGGATGTATCGATCTTGTCAGTGCATCAACAGGAGAAATGAGTAAACGTTACGGCTTTATCTATGTGGATCTAGACGATGAAGGAAATGGGACACTGAATCGATCAAAGAAAAAATCTTTTGATTGGTATAAAGAAGTAATTGCCTCAAATGGCGTAAACTTGTAATTAAAGCAGCTGAATGAAAAAGAACACACTTCTCACATGTGATTTGTGTTCTTTTTTTATTTTTTATGTGCTATTCTTTTAGTAATAGTAAAGCAAAGGGTGACGTTATGAAAAGGACACGTGTACTATACTTGGAAGTCGCAGATAAAATTAAAGAAGATATTTTCTCAGGAAAATATCCAGTCGGTTCGATGTTGCCGACAGAAAGTGAATTAGAAGAACTGTTTCAAGTCAGCAAAATCACTGTCCGAAAGGCAATCGAACTGCTGGCATCAGATGAATATGTCGCAAAGAAAAGTGGTCGTGGGACGACGGTTCTAAGCAATCGTCCTTACAATCGATTATCCAAAGCGGCAAGCTTTACGCAAATCTTGGAGAACTCCCGATATGAAGTCCGGAAAGAAACGCTGGATTTGCAATTGGTCCATATAAAGAAGGAAGATCCTTTGTTTTCCTTTTTCGGTGAGCAAGCTGTTTGTTTTAAGCGCTTATATTATTTGAACAATCAGCCTTATATTTATTTTGTTCATTATCTTCCACAAGAAATGATGCAATTCAGCAGAGAAGAATTTGGCAAAGAATCTTTGTATCGTTTGCTGACGAAAAAAGGATATACTATTGACTCATTTTCTGATGATTTATCGGCAGTATTTTTAACAGAAGAAGAACAAGGAATTCTGAAAACAGACGCACAGATCGGCATCAAACGGATACGGAAATCGTCTACGCAAATTGGGGAAATGATTGAATATTCGGAGGCGGTCTACCATACGGAGCTGCATCCTTACCATATTGATTATGAAACATAAATAAAAAAAGAGGTTGTGAAAAAGCTGCCCTGCATCAAGTAATAAGAACAGCCAAACAAAAATAGCTTCTCATATTTTTCGTTTGGTTAGGCTTATTACCGCAGATACACGGCTGTTTCTGGATTACCATTTATTCTGGATAAGGGGGTGTGGCACGATTTTCAGAAGGAATCTATGAACCAATCACTGTATTGATTTTAGCTTCGATGGTAACCCCATTCGGCTTGACGATCGCTTATTTCTTAGGGAAAATCATTCGTAAAAATATACTCAATCGTCAAGAAATCGATACATTGAAGACCGCTTTTCCTATGGGGATCTGTCAGATCACAGAGGGATGTTTCCCTATCGTATTGAACGACTTGGCACGCAATGTCATAGCAACGGGAGTCGGTGGGGCAGTAGGTGGCGGATTAAGCATGTTTTGGGGCGCAGATAGCCGTATTCCGGCATCGGGAATGTTTGCAGTCGCTACGATGACCAGACCATGGGCATTCATTGGTGCATTGTTAGCTGGTTCTTTTGTCACAGGAATAACCATTTTATTATTGAAAAAACCAGTAGATCCGAATGCAGAAATCATCCAAGAAGAAAAAGAGGAAGAAGACATATCTTGGGATGATTTGACAATTAGTTAGGAGAGGCAGAATGGATTACAAGAAAAAAGTACAATAGATGTACCTTGAGGCAGGAATGGTATGAAAGAATCAGAGTTAGAAAGAATCGAATATACAGATTTTGGTTTAGGAGCGATCGAAACTGTCCAGAGCATCGGCACCCTCCTTGAAATGACGATGAAGGAAAAATGAGAACCTTTCGTTGTCGAAAAGGTCTGGTATACCTTATGTCGAAGGAAAGGAAACAAAAAAACTTTCCTGTACTATTCCAAAAAGGAAAGAAAGTTATTATACAGTAAAAAAAGAAATTATTCTTCATGCTAGAGATCAGTACACGTTCGAGCCCAATATCAAACACTAGTTCCAGGCAGGCGTAACAGGTGCGGTTATCACTGAATTTTCTTCCAGCAGTGACGATTCAAGTGATATTTTTACAAATCCAGCTATTTATCGTTAACAAAAAGATTTTTAGGAGAAGCCGATGAACAAAAATGATCAAATTTTGATCGTTTAGTTCGTCGGCTTTTTTATTTAGAGAAACATCATTTATCAGTGAAACATAACACGAGAACAAAATGATTTTTTCGTTAATAAAAGAAACAAGTCCTGAATAATTCATAGCTTTAATTCTTTGGCACATTTTATTGAAATATGTATCACTAATATCCCTATCAACTGATTTTGACTAAAAAGTTACTTCAAACATTCACTGTTCAAAAATATTGAGGAATAAATTTTGGGTGTAAGGCATTTTGAGCATACTTCTCCCTGGATAACTTCCCAGTAAAAAAATCGTTAGATTGTTGGATTAGATCCATTGACTGGCTCGCCTCAGGCGAGCAAAGACCCTGTAGAATTCATTCTGATACACATGATAACTAGATAATTTGAGATAGACTCGTCTACCCGTTTGGACTAATTTCCCAGCAACTTTCAGAAACTTCAATCGAATAGAATGAATGGTCATTCCCTTTTGGACTTCTTCAAAGCCAATCGTTCTTAAGAAGTTGACTAAGTTGTAAGCTATCAAGCTGAGCATCATTCGGACATGATTCTCCAAAAAGCGAGGACTGTCTGTTTTGTCAAAGTAAAAGCCAGCTTTCGCTTCTTTAATGAAGTTCTCCATTGTGCCACGTTTGGCATAGATAGAAAAGATGGTATCAGGAGAAACATTTTCTGATAGATTCGTCACGATAAATTCATGTCGAAAGAGTAGTTCGCCCGCTTCACGTGTTGAGCGTATACACACGCGACGACTTTGTGACCAGGATTGTGCTTGATAAGTGGTCGAGAAGTACTGAACTTCTCGTTCTTCCCACTTTTGATTATCGCCATAAAGTACTGATTTCTCAGCTATTTGACCTAGTCTACGATTATTCTTCAGTCGAATAACATAATGACTCTTTTTTGATTCACACGAATCATACACACCAGGTGTAGCGAACCCGCTGTCTCCACGAACCAAGATGTCAGTGTTTGGTAGAGAGTGATTATAGTGCTCTAATAAAGGTGTGAGAAACTCCTTTACGCCTTTTGATGTATATTGATTTCCTGAACGTAGTTCAGCTTTTAAGAAGTCACCAGTCAATCCGTCAAAAGCTACCAATGGATGGTAACCATAGGTTTGGTAGTGTGTATTATAATTCGTTTGTTCTTGGTGACCAAATGTATCTGAATGGGTCGAATCTAAATCAATGATTAATTCCGTATCATTACGGATGAGGCGTGCTTTATCGATAAGTTCTTGGTTCAAAGCTTGAAGTTCATGGATATTCTCCTCAGATAGTCGATCTAAAAATCGGGAAAGTGAAGATTGAGAAGCGAGTTCTTTCCTATCTAAAACAGCTTTAAACACAGGATCTTGTCTCAGGAGATTAGCTGCAGAATCAGCTGAGTAACCAGCAATTAATTGCATAATGAACTGCTCAAGTATGGATAAGTTGTCATGAGTAAAATACGCTCGTTCGTCTTCAATGTGAATGTGTTGCTTAGCCAGTTCAGAAAAACCAAAGATGTTCATCAGCTCTTTCACTAGGACGAGACCCGAATCACTCGATAATTGACCACCTGTATGAGAAATAGTGATATTTGAATTGAATTTTACTTGGTTTTTGTGTAAGCTAGTCATGAAAAGAACTCCTTTCTTTTGGTTGGTTTAGTCACTTTAACCATAGCAGAAAGGGGTTCTTTTTTCATCACTTAACGGGTGAAGATGAAAAAGTAATTGTAAGCTGCCGTGAGGCAGTTTCACATGGTTTTAATTAAAAGTATGAATTATTCAGGACAAGTATTTGTTGTTTAAAATAATACACGTTATTGGCATATAGGACGAAATCCCAGTATCTTCTATAAGTAAGTCATTTCATATCGATGAAAACACGTTATTTATTTTTGTTTTATCTATAAAATAGCTGAAAAATGATTTTTTTCTAAATACTATATATAGTGGTGTCTATCCTATATACCACTAAAAAACTACAAAATCTAGTCTTTTATTTTAAAAAAACACGTGTAGAATGAAGATAGACTTTTGAGTTAGGGAGTGTTTTTTTATGAAACTTACTGTTTTTTGCGGTTCCCGTTTTGGTAATAAAGAAAGTTACAAATTTATTGCGCAAACGTTAGGAAAATACATGGCACAAGAAGAAATCGAACTGGTTTACGGTGGTTCATACTCCGGGATTATGGGAGTGATTAGTAAAACAGTACTGGAAAATAACGGAAAAGTCACAGGTATCTATCCGAATGGGCTTTTTGAAACTGAATTGCCTGGAAAAGATGTTACTACATTTATTCCTACAGAAACGATCGATGAAAGAAAGGTATTATTATTTGAAAAGGGAGATGCTGTCCTCGTTTTCCCTGGAGGTCTAGGTACATTGGAGGAATTCTCACAACTTCTTTCTTGGATAGCAATCGGTCTGACGCCTGACAAGCCAATCGGAATATTGAATATTGGCGGTTATTACAGCGGCTTGCAACAATTATTAGAAACTTTTGCAAAAGAGGATTTTATGGATAAAAAATGGTTGGATCAAGTAATCTTTTCCAACAATCCATTGGAACTGGTCAATGAATTACGAGCAGTATCTATTAAAAATCAGTTATTATTGAAGGAGGCAAAATAATGAGTCAAATATATTTAGCAGGACCATTTTTTTCAGAGGAGCAAATCGATCGAGTAAGTCGTATCGAAAAAGCGTTGGAGGAAAACAAAACAGTCACAAGTTTCTACTCTCCACGTCATCACCAAGAAAGCAATTATGAACTATTCAGCGCTGGATGGGCGCAGGAAGTATACGAAAAAGATATGGAAGAACTGACAAATGCAGAATTTGTTGTTGCTATCCTTGACTTTGAGCATCAAACAATCGATCCAGGAACGGCTTACGAATTAGGTGTGGCAACTATGTTGAAAAAACCGATGATCATTGTACAAGAAGAGACGGTACCTACGAACTTGATGATTACACAAAGTCTCCATACGTATTTAAAATCAGACCAAGCTGTACGTGAATATGATTTTGAAACATTGCCTGTTGAAACTTACGTAGGCGAGTACTTATAGAAGAGGAAGGGTTGTATGTCAGTGATTTTGATTTCAGGAACGATTGGTGCAGGTAAGAGCAGTTTGACGGATATGCTTGCAAAAGAGATTGATTCTAAACCATTTTATGAAAATGTCGAAGATAACGAAGTATTGCCGCTCTTTTATTCAAATCCTGAGCAGTACGCTTTTTTATTGCAAATCTTCTTTTTGAACAAGCGATTTTTAGCAATGAAAAATGCTTTAGTGAACGATGACAATGTGCTAGACCGATCCATCTATGAAGATAGCCTGTTGTTCCATCTAAACGCTGATTTAGGTCGGGTAACGGATATCGAAGTACAGCAGTACGATAGCTTATTAGATACGATGCTAAACGAGTTAGATGATGTTGCTCCAAAAAAACGGCCTGATTTGATGGTCCATATCAAAGTTTCTTTGGACACGATGCTAGAACGTATCAAAAAACGTGGGCGTGACTATGAACAGCTAGAAAGCGATGAAACGTTATATACCTATTACGAAACGTTGAACACCCGCTATAATCAATGGTATGAAGATTTTGATGTATGTCCTAAAATACAAGTGGATGGGGATAAATTCGATTTTGTAGAAAATCCAGAAGATGCAAAAAAGGTGATCCGTCAGATCCAAGAAAAATTAGCTGAATTGGAAGGAAAGCCTGCTGGAAAATATTTTACGGATAATCAGCATGCAAAAGGTCAAGAATTAGGCTAAAAATAAAAAACCAAACGACGGGAAAGAAAAATTACTACGTGATGTAGAATAAGCCTTTCTATCGTTTGGTTATTTTATATTCAAATATTTGAAATAAATAAATCTTTACTCTTTGATTTGTAAACTGAAATGATCCACTGTTTGTTTTACTGATGAAGCTTGATCAAAGGAAGAAGCTGAGTTTGAAGTTCATAAAAATCAGCCATAGTGAGTTTTGCTTGGATTTGTTTATCTTCTTCTACTTTTTACATAATTTTGAACAGGATAAGATTCAAATGTTTTAAATGAATCTTTGACTAGTTTGTGACAGTTGTCGCATATGCTCAAGCTTCCTTGGTCATTAAATTCTGTATGGATATTTTTGTTGTTATTACATGTACAATAATCAGGACTATCGATCATCCATTTCGTCTCCTTTACAATCATCTTGCTTCTTTACTATAGCAGAAAAGAAGGGGAGAAACAAAAGAAGATCCAACAGACGGCACTATAGACTGTAGATGTTGCCATCCTCATCCTTCAAACGGTAATTACCGATTTTGGTAAATGTGATGGTTGCTTCTTTTTTATTTTCTTTTCCTGAAATAATATATTCGTCATCTTTGGTAGTAATCTTGATGTCTGTCAGCACTGTTTTTTCTTCAGATGATTCAGAAGAATCAGTTTCTTGTGTCTGATACGTGCGTGTCCATTCCATTTTTTTATCTGTAAATGTCAACTGTCCCGCGGATAAATCCATATCTTTACGTACTTTTAGCGTATATACACTGTTAGTGATATCTGCTTTTTCCGCTTTTAAGACAGAAGAATCGGTTGTTTCATCCGAGGATTGGTCAGAGCCGCCAAACAAATTACAGCCAGTCAATGTCAAAAGTCCCGCAGACAAAATAAATAGTACGATTAATTTCTTCAAAATACTTCCCCCATTTGATAGGATAAAGAAATTATACCATTGGAAAGTAAAACTTCAAACGGATGGAAGAGAAAAACGCACAAAACACCCACAAATAGAGTAAATTTTAGAATAAAATTTTAAAAAGGCAAAAAATTCGCCATTTTCGGAAAGCGTTTTAAAAAAGTGTTGCAATCTTTTAAAAAAATGCTATATTAAAAATGAACCGGTTCAAATACTTGTTTAAGTATAATTAATAGTGAGAGGAAGTTGCTCTACTGAAGACTTTAGTTATATGGATATTGATGACAAGCAACACTATGCAAAGAAAGCGGTCATCATAATCGAACAACAAGAAAGAGAAATCAAATGTAACTGGCAGGAGTGAGAATGTATGGCATCGATCCGTGACGTGGCTAAGATGGCTGGTGTTTCAGTGGGAACAGTTTCCCGTTACTTGAATGGTCAGCAACTGAAGGAAAAGAACATGAAAAAAATAGCAGAAGCGATTTCAGCGTTGGACTATAAAGAAAACATCATTGCTAAAGGGTTGAAGAATAATCGAAGCTTCTCTATTGGACTTTTGATAAACGGGATTTCCAGCCGTTTTGGGTCGGAAGTTGTCTCAGGGATCGAAAGAGTAGCTGAAGAAAATGGGTATAGCTTATTATTAAGCGGGTTTGCCGATCAGCCAGAAAAAATTGAACAAAAAATTGAATACCTGATGAAGCATGTGATCGATGGGCTGATTGTCTTCTTATCCGAAGAAGAGTGGTCTGGATTTGAAATGCTCACAAAAATGAGTATTCCAGTTATCGCATTGAATTGCCCAGAAGGACCAGCAGGTATTGATACAATATTAGTGAATGATCGAGAAAGTGTAGCAAAAGTGATCGCTCATCATGGTGAACAAGGACATAAAAAAATCGGATTTATTGCTGCCACTCAAACAGACTACGTAGCAAGAGAACGTTTAGCAGGAGCAAAAGAAGCGGTACAAAATGATCCATCGATCCAATTAGAGGTCTTTACAGGAGACTATTCTAGAAAAAGTGGCTATTATGGGGCAAAAGAATTATTAGAAAAAGGAGTAACAGCGATTTTTGTCAGCAATTATAATATGTCGATCGGTGCTATCGAATGTTTCAATCAAGAAGGTATCAGAATCGGGAAGGATATTGCGTTTAGTCATTATGATTATTTGGATAAAAACGATTTGAGCATCCTTCCGAAAATCACGATTACACCACCAACAGATAAAATCGGGGAACAAGCCGCAGAACAGCTGTTGAAACGAATCAAAAAAGAAGAGGAAGAAAATGAAAAAGTAATTGTGATGGAAAATATCATACATGGAATCAACTAAAACGAACTAAAAAAGAAAAAGAGGTGCTTTGATGAAAAAATATCAATTTCCAGCAAATTTTTGGTGGGGTTCTGCAGCAAGTGGCCCACAAACAGAAGGAAGGATTTCAGGTGATGGAAAAGGAGAGAACATTTTTGATTATTGGTACAAAAAAGAACCGCAAAAGTTCTTTGACCAAGTAGGACCTGAAAAAACTTCACAAGTTTATACGAAGTATCAAGAGGATGTACAGTTGATGAAACAGACTGGGCATAATTCATTTCGAACATCTATCCAATGGAGCCGCTTGATACCTGATGAATCTGGAACAATCAACGAAGAAGCCGTTCGTTTCTATCATCGTTATTTTGATGAGTTGATTGAAAACGGTATCGAACCCTTTGTGAATCTGTATCATTTCGATATGCCGATGTATCTGCAAGAAAAAGGCGGATGGTTGAACCGAGAAACGGTTGAAGCCTATGAAAAATATGCCAAAAGTTGTTTTGAATTGTTCGGTTCGAAAGTAAAAAAATGGTTTACTCATAATGAACCAATCGTTCCAGTCGAAGCAGGTTATTTATATCGATGGCATTATCCAGAAGAGTCAGATATGAAAAAAGCGATCCAAGTTGGCTATCATGAAGCGTTGGCCTCAGCGTTAGCCATCAAATCTTACCATGAAATGGAGCAAGGTGGTGTTATTGGTATCATCTTGAATCTGACACCAAGCTATCCAAGAGACGAATCAAACCCTGAAGATGTTAAAGCAGCGCAAATAGCAGATGCGTTCTTCAATCGTTCATTCCTTGATCCAGCTGTAAAAGGCGAGTTCCCAAGTGAATTGATTGAGATAGTAAAAGAACTTGATCTCATGCCTGTGATCCATCCAGAGGATTTGACGGTCATCAAAGAAAATACAGTAGATCTTTTAGGTATCAATTATTACCAGCCACGCCGGGTAAAAGCAAAAGAAACACCAATCGATACTAAAAACGGTCCAATGCCTGAGGATTATTTCGACAATTATGAAATGCCTGGTCGTAAAATGAATCCTTATCGCGGATGGGAGATCTATGAACAAGGAATCTATGATATTTTGATCAATGTACGAGATCATTATGGAAATATCGACTGCTTTATTTCTGAAAACGGTATGGGTGTAGAAAACGAAGCACGATTTATCAAAGAAGATGGCATGATCCACGATGATTATCGGATCGAATTTGTCCAATCTCATCTGAAATATGTTCATCAAGCAATTCAAGAAGGTGCCAATTGTTTAGGCTATCATATGTGGACATGTATGGATAACTGGTCATGGACCAATGCATATAAGAATCGATATGGCTTTATTTCAGTAGACTTAGCACAAGATGGAAAAAGAACAATCAAAAAATCGGGTCACTGGTTCAAAGACGTATCAGATAAAAACGGATTTGAGGCTTAAGAAAGAATAGTTGAGAGCAAATGCGTGAAATTCTCCATTCTTACCATTTTGTGAAAAAGAAGTTCAATTATTTACGATCTTTTTCAACTTTTTTGTCTTTCTATTTCATTTTTTGTATATAATAGAATAGTCAAAATTAAATAGGAGTGGAGGAAAGCATGAGGAAAAAAAGACCGTTTCTTCTCTTTTGGTTATTCGGTTTTTTCTTACTGCTTATTTTATCCGCAGCATTTTCAGGAAAAATGACAGCAGATCTTGCTCAGAAAGAAACAGAAAAAATCGTAGCAAGCAAAGAATCAGTAGATAATTTCAAAAAAGAATTCTCAACTTATTGGTGGGCGGAGTATAAAATAACTGCCAATTACGAAAAAGGCGAATTGGACATCTATTTGCCAAAAGGAAAAGAAGAAAATCAATTTATTAATATCGATGACGTACTTAGTGCGATTTCTCTCAGACAATATCAATTTAAAGACAAGCATTTGACCGTTTTGCTTTTGACTCATGATGGCGACAAAGTAGCCCGTTTGAAAAATGGAAAAGTGATCACCGCTTATTCTGAAAAAGTAGACAAAAAAGTGGTCGCCGATCGTTTAGCGGAATGGAAAAAGACAAATGAACAAGTCAAGAAAACAACTGTCTCTTCTCAAAAAAACGAGTCGACAGGAACAAGTCCTTCAGATTCTGGCAGTGGACAAACGATAACGGGAAGTGAAGAAAATCAAGCCTCAATTATTACGAATGAGTCATCACAAGGACAATATCAATCCTATGGACAATGAAAAACAGAGGTTGTGAAATCAGCGTTTTGACCTGAGTATTAGAGAAACAAACGGCAAAATAGTTCCTCATATTTTGCCGTTTTTTGAGCTAATACCGAAGGTCAGCTGATTGAACACCGTGTATCAAGAGGTCTTGAGCTTGCCGTTTAACTCTGAGCCACAAGGAACAATTTCAAAAAACAGCTTCTCATGTTTTATAAATATTGTGACTTGTGGCCGAGGAGTTGGCAGGAGAACACCGTTTAAAGAAGAAGTTGTGAAAAAGCTGTCCTGCATCAACTAAACAGGAGCTGCGACAAGACTTTTATCACCTTACTGTTTCAATCGCTTATATCACAGCGGTTTTATGCTGTGAAAAGTGCACGGAATAATCTTTAGAAAGAATAAAAAAAACTTAAGATAACAACTTTTTTAGGGAATTTTCATTTTTCAGGAGCAAAATAAGGAAAAATGTGAATAGAGAGAAGTGATATACGTGACACAACTTAAAAAATTGTGCCAAAATCGTTTAGCAATCGTTTTGACAGCTGTTTTCTTTTTCTGGATGAAGACGATTATTGCTTACTATGCAGATTTTTCGTTAGGTGTGGAAGGTACGATCCAGTACTTTATCTTGTGGATCAACCCGATTGCAACTACCTTATTGTTTTTTGGCCTTTCTTTGTATATTAAAAAGCCAAAGCCAGCATTAGCCATTCTTTTGATCATTGATATTTTAAACACGCTTTTGTTGTACTTGAACATTATTTTTTATCGGGAATTCACAGATTTCATTACAGTCAAATCTGTATTGGGATTTTCGAAAGTGTCGCAAGGGTTATCAGGAAGCTCCTTTTCTTTGATGAAACCCCATGATGTCCTCTACTGGCTGGATATTGCTACGTTCATTGGGATACTGGTTTGGTTGACGATCAAGAAAATACCTATCAAAAGTCAACCTGTCAGCAAACCGATGGCTATCGCTGTGACCTGTCTTTCAGGGCTTATTTTTTCAGGAAATCTAGCGCTGAGCGAAGCCAACCGTCCACAATTGCTGCAGCGAACATTTGACCGTTCATATATTGTCAAATATCTAGGAATCGATGCGTATACTATTTATGATGGAATCAAAACAGGAATGACTAGCAGTGTTCGCGCGCATGCAAGCAGTAATGGGATTGATGAAGTTTTAGATTATACAAAGAAACATTATGCAGAGCCAAATCCCGAAACATTTGGGATCGCTAAAGGGAAAAATGTGATCGTTCTCCATTTAGAAAGTTTCCAGCAGTTTTTGATTAATATGAAGGTAGACGGACAAGAAGTCACACCGTTTTTAAATAGTATTTTCCAGAATCAAGCAACGATCAGCTTTGATAATTTTTTTCATGAAGTAGGACAGGGAAAGACAAGTGATGCTGAAAATATGTTGGAAACTGGCACATTTGGTTTACCTCAAGGCTCATTATTCACAGAACTTGGGTCAGATAATGTCTTTCAAGCCGCACCAGCGATCCTTGGACAAAAGCAAGGCTATACAAGCGCTGTTTTCCATGGGAATGTAGCTAGTTTTTGGAATAGAGATCATGTATATAAAAACTTAGGTTATGACAATTTCTTTGATCGATCTTATTTTGATGAATCAGATGAAACGCTAGGTTATGGAATATTAGATAAAGATTTATTCAGTGAATCTGCCCAATATCTTGAACATCTACAACAGCCGTTCTACACGAAATTCCTTTCCGTAACCAATCACACGCCTTATTATACGGATGATAAGAATTTCGATTTTCCATCTTTGAACACTGGAAATAGCACAGTAGATAACTATGTTCGAACGGCACATTATTTGGATCAGTCATTGGAACAATTTTTTACGTACCTGAAAAAATCCGCTATTTACCAAAATTCGATCTTTGTGATTTATGGGGATCATTTTGGCATCTCAAATACAGATAATAAAGACTTAGCAAGTGCTCTTGGAAAAGACCCAGATACATGGAATGAATTTGACAACGCACAAATGCAGCGTGTGCCATTAATGATTCATATGCCTGGTTATACTAAAGGGTCAGTCAATCACGAATACGGTGGAGAAATCGATGTTTTGCCGACATTACTTCATCTCTTGGGAATCGATGATAAAGACTATCTCCATTTTGGTACGGATTTATTATCTCCTCAGCATGATCAAGTAGTGGCTTTTCGAAATGGGAACTTCGTGACACCCAAATACACCATCTTAGGAGGAAAAGCTTACAATAACCAAACAGGAGAAATCATCGATACGAAAGCAGCAGGAATCGACGAGGAAATTTCCAAAGATCAGGAAAAAGTCAAGTCTGCTTTAAGTCTTTCAGATAAGCTGAATCAAGAAAATCTCTTGCGTTTTTATGTGCCAAACGGATTTGAAACGATCGATCCGAAAAAATATGACTATAAAAATGAAGCAGAACGTAACATAGCCATCGAAAAGCAAAAAGGCGAACATTCGACAAGTGTCTTTTCAAAAAATGGCAATAAAACAACAACCAACTTATATCCAGTAACAAGAACAGACGTTGAACAGCAAAAAGATAATCAATAAACAATCAAACCAACCTTCAGTAGTTAGACAACATTCTAATGCTTGAAGGTTGGTATTTTTTATGAAAAAAACATTTTTTTATTTTTTTCGTGTATTTTTCCTTTTTAACGTATCTATTTATTGAATGTGGAAAAATTTAAATTAAAAAGGAGAACTATTATGTATGATGGTGAATTGATCAAGAAACTTCGAGTCAACAAGAAGTTGACACAGTCCCAATTAGCGGAAGGAATCTGTTCTAAGACTTCTCTAGTCTGGATTGAGACAAATTCAGTGAAAAAAATGTCATTTGTAACATTGAGATCATTTTTAGAGCGAATGAACATGACACTTGCAGAATATGAATGGATGCGAAACCAGCTGGATGAACCAATAAAGTTAAAGAAAAAAAGACGAATGCTAGATCGGGTACAAGAAGACAGCTTTGATCCTTATAAAGAGATCAGCAATAACCGTAGGCATTTTAAGAAAACAGAAGATCTGTATTATTTGGTTTTGAATCTTCACATGGTCGAAAAAACAGAAGTATCTGAGACAGAATTTGAATTTTTACGTTATGAATGCCGAATCATTGAAGAATACTTGATGCAGATACCAGACTATGGTCAATTTGAACTATCTATTCTAGCTGATTTTCCTTGGATATTCAGTGATCGGTTCATTGAGAACAATTATTTGAAAATATTATTTGTCAAATTAAGCGAGACAAAACTTTCCATTTACGTAACTCAAAAAAACTTCTAATGGTGTTTGGTAATTTAGTGATTTTCTAGGGATATGGTTTCTTTTGGACGCAACGGATGAGATGAATCCTTGATTGACTTGGTTGAAGTCCATTTCTTTTGGTAGTCCATCTTTTCGGAGGAGTCCGTTTGAATGTTCATTTAATCCCCGTTGGGAAGGCGTTCCTGGGTCTGCGAAATAAATATCAATATCATTCGTATTACTAATACTTTTCCAATTAGAGAATTCTTTTCCACAATCAAAGGTAATTGATTTGAAAAGATTTTTGGGTACGGATTGAAGCCATTCATTAATCGAATTTTCAATATCAACTGCCTTACGGCCTTCTGGTTTCAAGGCGATAATGGCTTTTGAAAGTCGCTCAACGAGTGTGATGACGGCACTTTTATGGTGGATGCCGACAATCGTATCACCCTCTAAATGTCCAAATTCTTCTTCGAAAACGACATAATCTTTTTTACGCTCAGAAATATTTCTTTTGAATGCCTGTTTTCCACGTTTTTCCTTATAACCATTTGGTTTTCGTTTTCCTTGCATCGGTAAATGTAAAACATTGAATTCTCCCGTCTTAAACCGGCGATAGAGGGTACTTACTGAACAAGAGAAGGTTCGCTCTGCACGGCCAATAATGACGTCTGGGGTCCAACCTTCAGTTGATCTTTTTGCAATGTATTCTTTTTCCTCAGCAGGAAAAATGATTTCGGTTCTCCCACAACGTCGCTTATTTTCTTTGTATTGTTCAAAGTATTCAAGTGCTGTTCCACCACATTTGAGAAAGTTATAGACATTGTAAATTGTTTGGCGTCCACGTTTAAGCTGCTTCGCAACGATAGCAACCGGAGTTTCTTGATGAAAATATGCTTCTATCATTACAAGCTCGTTTGGTGTAAGATGGGTATAAGTCATTTGTGTTCACTCTCCTTGTATGCTTTAGCGGGTATTACAATTTGAGTGTAACATAAATGGCTTTTTTATTTGTCTCGCTTAATTATACAAACGGCGAAATCAAAAAAAGAATGCGACGATTAGCACAGTTGAACAATCATGAGCAGTATCTCTTTACTTTTTTAATGAACCTGACTTCGTTTTATATAGAAAATGGTCGGTTGAAAAAGGCACGTAGTGTGAATGAAGATATGAAACGGAGCTTAGCACATAAAGAAAGAAGTACAGTGATCTATGAAACATTGATGGCAGATTATTATCAAAGATTGATTTCTGCTGCTTTAGGGGAAAAAAAGACGAAAGACTACCAAGAATTCTTCACAGTGCTCGAATATATGTTAGGAAAGAATCAACGGAGGTCCTTAGAGAAAAAACTGCTGGCCATTGCTGAACCCAGCAACTAGACCAGCAGTTTAGAATTTGTATCACTTCGCCGCTTTTTCAGACGGTTTGTTTATATCGAATGGCGGGAAAAAGCGGGCGATCTCTTTTACCGCAGCATCACGGGAATCAGAAGCGTGAATAATGTTTTCAGTCCCCGGCAGCGCGTAGTCTCCTCGGATCGTACCTGGAACAGCATCGGCAGCTTTTGTTGCTCCAACCATCTTACGGACGATATCGATCACTTCCTCGCCGACCAGGACAAGATAAACGACAGGACCGGAAGTCATGTAATCGATCAGTTCATCAAAAAAACTGCGCTCAGTCAAGTGCTGATAATGTTCTTTTGCTAATTCAGGAGTCATAGTTTCAAACTTCATTTCAGCAATGGCCAGTCCCTTTGCTTCAAAACGTTGGATGATGCTTCCGACTAAATGGCGTCTCACGCCGTCTGGCTTGATAATAACAAGTGTTCTTTCCATAACAGCACCTCGTTTCCTACTATATTTCTATTATAGCGGGAGGTGGAAAATGAGACAAATAAAACCGCGTGAGACAGGAATATAACGCGTGTATTTTAAAAAAAGTATGAAAAACATGGAAAATTGATTTGACATCCTCTTTTTTAGTTGTTATATTAACGAAGGAAAACCGAATAAGATTTGTTAGGTGAGGCTCCTATACAAACATAGGCTACTGCCCAAAAACGTCGAGAGACGCCAATGGGTAGAACAGGAATTGTCGAGATAAGGCTTTTCATAAGGTAGCTAAAAGCAGGTATCTGCTTTTTACGTTGTACAGTGTCAAAACTCAACGATGAGATCTGAGAAGCTTTTTTTAATATGCTTTTTCAAACCTTTCGCTGAGTATTTGGCGAGAGGTTTTTTTGTTGCCGCAAATCCCCATCGGTGAAAAATAAAAAGGAGGTGGTCTAATTGGGAAAATAACTATTCGAAAAATGATTGGAAGTCATGAATTAAAATTACTTAGTAAAGGAGATGAGAACAAATGGATGACAGTCATTCGAAAAACAAGGATCTAGAGGAAAGGCCAGGGCTATTATCTATCTGTTCTCAGCCCCTTTCAGTTTTTTCTCTATCGATCCGATGAATAGCTAAAGACCAAAAGCAGCGAGAACAGCTGTCTTTTGGACACAAAGGAGAGATTGAGATGGAAAAAAAGAAAGATACACAAAAAATCTATGCAGCTTTTGCTGGAAAAACGAAACAAGAATTATTTGAACTATTCCATGCATCAGCAAATGGATTGACAGAAGAACAAATCGAACGTTCAAGAGAAAATTACGGTGAAAATGCGATTTCATATGGCAAAAAAACACCATTCATCGTAGAAATATTGAAAGCATACATCACGCCATTTACATTAGTGTTGATCGCATTAGGAATTATTTCATTCATCACGGAATATGTATTAGCAGCTCCTGGGGATAAAGATCTTTTCGGTGTAGCCATTATCTTCACTATGGTTATCGTCAGCGGGACAATGACGTTGATTCAGTCCGTACGTTCCAATCAAGCGGCTGAAAAACTGAAATCACTTGTGAAAGTAACGGCAGCTGTAAAACGTAATGGAAAGTACACAGAGATTCCTATGGAAGAAATCGTCTGTGGAGATCTTGTTCGGCTTTCAGCAGGGGATATGATACCAGCGGATATGCGTTTATTGTCCGCAAAGGATTTATTCATTTCCCAAGCAGCATTGACAGGGGAAAGCTATCCAGTAGAAAAGCATGCGAAAGTATGTGAAGACGATCAGCAAAGCGAAACAAGTTACGAAAATCTTGTCTTTATGGGAAGTAATGTCATCAGTGGAAGTGCGGAAGGAATCATTGTTTCTGTTGGAAATGAAACACTATTTGGTCATGTAGCAGAAACGCTATCTGAAAAACCAATTCAATCAAGCTTTGAATTAGGCATCCATAAAACATCCATGCTACTGATCAAATTTATGTCATTGATGGCTCCAGCAGTTATCGTCATCAATGGGCTTACAAAAGGGGATTGGCTAGAAGCTTTTCTTTTTGGACTATCTGTAGCAGTTGGTCTAACACCTGAAATGCTTCCAATGATCGTTACGACGAATTTGGTCAAAGGAGCAAGTGTGATGGCCAAAAAAGGAACAGTGATCAAAAATTTGAATGCCATCCAGAACTTTGGTGCAATCGATGTGTTATGTACGGATAAAACGGGGACATTGACACAAGATAAAATCATTCTTGAATATCATATGGATTGTGAAGGAAATGAAGATGATCGTGTTTTGCGCCATGCGTATCTAAATAGCTACTATCAAACAGGGCTGAAAAATTTGTTAGATGTGGCTATCATTGATGAAGCAACAGAAACTTTAGATACAGATAAGATCAATTATCAAAAAGTGGATGAAATTCCTTTTGATTTTGAACGTCGCCGTATGAGTGTTGTGGTTGCTGATCCAGCTGGTAAAACACAAATGATCACAAAAGGCGCGATTGAAGAAATGCTGAACATTTCTAAATTTATTGATCTTGGCGGTACTGTTACACCATTAACAAAAGAACGAAAAGAAGCCGTACTTGCAAAAGTACAGTCACTTAATGAAGATGGCTTACGAGTGATTGGTGTCGCACAAAAGACCAATCCAAGCGTCGTTGGAGAATTTTCAGTCAAAGATGAGTCAGACATGGTTTTGATTGGTTATCTTGCTTTCCTTGATCCACCAAAAGAAACAACGAAACAAGCGTTGAAAGCTCTGAAAGAACATGGTGTAGCTGTAAAAGTTCTGACTGGGGACAACGAATTAGTTACACGTTCAGTGTGCCGTCAAGTAGGTCTAGAGATCAATGAATTGGTTACCGGTGAGAAAATCTCGGAAATGAGTGATCATGAATTAGCACAAGTAGCTGAAGACCATGAAGTATTCGTAAAATTGAATCCTCAGCAAAAAGCACGTTTGACGACAGCTTTACGTAAAAATGGTCATACTGTCGGATTTTTAGGAGATGGTATCAATGACGCTCCTGCAATGAAAGTGGCTGATATCGGTATTTCTGTAGATACAGCTGTGGATATTGCGAAAGAATCTGCAGACGTGATCCTTTTAGAAAAAGATTTGACGATTTTGGAAAGAGGCCTTCTTTCTGGACGAGAAACTTTTGGGAATATCATGAAATATATCAAGGCTACAGCAAGTTCTAATTTTGGCAATATGTTTTCCGTGCTGATTGCAAGTACGTTCCTGCCATTTTTACCAATGCTGCCTTTACAACTTCTGTTTTTGAATCTGATCTATGATGTTTCCTGCATTTCCTTGCCATGGGATCGGATGGATAAAGAATATTTGGACGAGCCAAAAAAATGGAATGCATCTAGTATTGGGAAATTCATGGTTTACTTTGGCCCAACAAGTTCGATATTTGATATTACTACTTACTTGTTGATGTATTTTGTTATTTGTCCTGCTGTAGTGGGCGGAAGTTTCCATACATTGGATAGTTCACAGCAAGTGATTTTCATCGCATTATTCCATGCAGGATGGTTTGTCGAATCACTATGGACACAAACCTTAGTGCTCCATGCACTGCGTACACCGAAAGTACCATTTATCCAAAGCAATGCAACATTTGCCATGTTTGTTATCACTACATTAGGAATTATTGTCGGTTCTGTCCTTCCTTTTACAAGTTTTGGTACTGAATTAGGCTTGATGCCACTTCCTGGCAATTACTGGTTATGGTTATTTGCTACAGTCATCGCTTATCTGGCGCTTGTGACAGCTGTGAAGAAAATCTATATCCGTCGATTCCAAGAACTCTTATAAACGAGAAGGATGGTTCTTTGCTTCTGTTCTTTTTGGACCAGTCGTGCTAAACTATGTGTATTGTTTTGGAAAGGATTAATGTATAGATGAAAGGTGCAATATTTGATTTAGATGGTTTGTTAGTTGACACAGAAAAAACGTATCGTGATGGCTGGCTTTGGGGATTTCAGCAATTTGATATCCATATCCCAAAAGAAATCGTTGACGCTTGGGGCGGAAAAAACTGGAAATAAAGTTTTGATATTTTAGTGAAAGCAGCAGGTAGCCCTGAAAAAGTACAGGAAGTCCGAGCGAAGCGTGAAGAATATTTTTATCAACAGCTGACAAGCGGAGCCATCCACTTAAAACCATATGCAAAAGAAATATTGGCAGACTTAAAAGAACGTCATATGAAACTAGGCATTGCTACGACCACTGTTACGAAAAGAGCAACAGATATCTTGGATCACTTTAAATTAGCTGATTACTTTGACACGTTTACATTCGGAGACGAAGTGTCGGAGAACAAGCCTTCACCGATTCCTTATCTGACAGCTTTGGAACGAACAGGATTAGAAGCTAGTTCAGCCTTTGCAGTGGAAGATTCTTTAGTAGGAGCAACAGCTGCTTCACGAGCAGGATTAGGCGTTGTTTTGATACCTGATTCCAGTTTTGTCCGAAATTATACCGTCGAAGAAAAGGAAAAATTGAAACTTCTTGCGGAAGGAAAAGATCTTCGAACTGTTATTGAAATGTTAAATAAAAAAACAGAAAAATAAATATAGAAAAAATAATTTGAATTTCGTACTTGACTTTTCAGTTTTCCTCATGTAGATTAATCCCAACAACAAAATATCGATTTCGTTGAAAAGGAAAGTAAGTTTGGAAACTTTGCAGAGAGGCTCTGGCTGGTGAGAAGAGTCAAGTAAGAAAAGCTGAAAATGGCCTTGGAGAATAATTTGTCGATAAGTAGGCAAATTCGGAACTGTTCGACCGTTAAAACGAACGCCAATCTCTCTTTTTGAGATGTTGGGCTTGAGGGAAGGAAACTTCCGAAAAAAGGTGGTACCGCGATACGTCGTCCTTTTACTGACATAGTTTATGTTAGTAAAAGGATTTTTTTTTTTGAATATTATTTGCATTGAAATGGTAAGTACGATAGAAGAACCTTTGACAGAGAGCTTCGGTAGCTGAGAAGAAGCAAGGAACGACTATTGGAAAATGGCCATCGAGCAATTCATCCCGAGCATAGATGTAAGGCGATGACGGCTGCGACCGATATCTTGCTAGAGTATGATCGTACTTGAAGAGGAGTTGTGTGTGAACACAGCTTGAACATGAGGTGGTAACACGCAAAAAAGCGTCCTCAAGAAAATGACATTTTCATTTTCTTGAGGACGCTTTTTTTAGATAAGGAGGAATTTTAATGATTGAATTGCGAGATGTTTCTGTATGTTTCAAACAAAAAGAAAAAGAGATACAGGCAGTAGATTCTGTAGATTTAACGATTGAAAAAGGCGATGTTTATGGAATCGTCGGTTACTCAGGTGCAGGGAAAAGTACGTTAGTTCGTGTGATGAATTTGCTGCAGAAACCAACAGCAGGAGAAGTCATTGTCAATCAGACGAATTTGAGTCAGCTCTCTCCCAAAGAATTGCGAAAAGAAAGAAAGGCCATCGGTATGATCTTTCAGCATTTCAATCTAATGGAAAGCCGAACTATTTTTGACAACGTTGATTTTTCTTTAAAGTATTCTGGAAAATCGAAACAGGAACGTCGTCAAAAAGTGAATGAACTACTGGAACTTGTCGGTTTGGAAGAAAAAGCATCTGCTTATCCTAAACAACTGTCGGGGGGACAAAAACAACGAGTAGCAATCGCACGAGCTTTGGCGAATGAACCTAAGGTATTATTATGTGATGAAGCAACCAGTGCACTTGATCCGAAAACGACCCTTCAGATCCTTGCATTGTTAAAAAAATTGAATCGCCAGTTAGGTTTAACAATCGTCCTGATCACTCATGAGATGCAAGTTGTCAAAGAAATCTGCAACAAGGTAGCGGTTATGGAAGATGGAAGAATCATTGAAAAAGGTAGCAGCATCCAGATCTTCAGCAATCCTGAAGAAGAATTGACCAAAGATTTTATTCGAACAGCTACTCATCTTGACCAAGCATTAGAAACGATCATTGCCCATTCTGCTTTTGCCGATCAGATCGCCAATAAATGGCTGTTGGAATTAAGTTATATTGGAAATCAGACGAACGAACCTCTAATCGCTCATCTGTACAGCAAATATCAAGTAACAGCGAATATTTTATATGGCAATGTAGAGTTATTACAAGAAACGCCGTTAGGGAGTTTGATCGTTACTTTAGCTGGAGAAACCAAACAGCGGCAAAAAGCATTGGATTATTTGATCAAATCTGGTGTAAAAATAAATATTTTACAAAAAAACGAATTAGATAGTCGTATCAAAGTGATCGAAGGAGGAAGATAAAATGACTGATTTCTTTAAAACATATTTGCCCAATGTTTATTTGATTCCGGATGAATTTGTCGAAGCGACGAAGCAAACACTATATATGTCTTTTTGGACAGCATTCATTGGCGGGATGATCGGAATCATCTTAGGTGTGACGTTAGTAGTGACACGCCCTAATGGATTACTAGCTAACCGTCTGCTATTTGAAATACTTGATAAGCTGATCAATATCATTCGTTCCATCCCTTTCATTATCTTGCTTTCTCTTTTAGCATTGACTACTCGTTTCTTAGTTGGAACGACGATTGGTGCGAAAGCAGCTTTAGTGCCATTGATTTTTGGAGTTGTTCCGTTTTTTGCTCGTCAAATCGAGAACGCACTGCTAGAAGTTGATCCTGGGGTGATCGAAGCGGCAGAAGCGATGGGAACCAGTCCAATCGGTATTATTTTACGTGTGTATTTGTTAGAAGGTTTGCCTGGTATCATTCGGGTCTCGGCGTTGACTATCATCAACGTGATCGGACTGACTACCATGGCTGGAGCAGTAGGTGCAGGCGGATTAGGGAATCTTGCTATATCGAGAGGGTATAATCGATTCCAAACAGATGTAACGATTGTGGCTACATTATTGATTCTAATCTTAGTTTTTTTAAGTCAATTTATCAGTAATCAACTGATTAAAAAAATTACACATTGAAAGTGGAGGAGAAAAAATGAAAAAAATTATTCGTTTTGTAGTCATTACATTTGTAGCAATTATTTGGTTGGCAGGGTGTAGCCAAGGAAAAGCAGATACAACTGACAAAAAAGAAACTACCGTAAAACTAGGGATTATTGGAGAAGATACAGATGTATGGGACAACGTGAAAGACCGTTTGAAAAAGGAGAACATTAATTTGGAATACGTGAAATTTACAGATTACAATCAACCAAATGCGGCTTTAGCAGATGGATCGATTGATTTGAATTCTTTCCAACATCAATTCTTTTTAGACAATTACAATAAAGAACACGGAACTGATTTAGTATCGATCGGAAATACTGTCAATGCACCGCTGGGAATTTATTCTAACACTTTGAAGGATGTAGCTGATATCAAAGACGGAGCAAAAGTAGCAATTCCTAATGATGTCACAAATGGCGGCAGAGCTCTTCTGTTATTGCAAACTGCTGGATTGATCAAAGTGGATAAGGCAAAAGGACAAGCGCCCACTGTTTCTGATATTACCGAGAATAAAAAAAATCTAGACATTTCTGAATTAGATGCTTCACAAACAGCACGTGCTTTGTCGGATGTAGACATTTCAGTGATCAATAGCGGTGTAGCTGTAGATGCTGGATTTAATCCTGCTTCTGATGCCATCTTCTTAGAACCAGTGGATGACCATGCACGTCCTTATGTGAATATCATCGTTGCAAGAAAAGAAGATGAAAAAAATAAAACGTATCAAAAAATAGTAGACGCTTATCAAACAGAAGACACAGTCAAAGTAATCGAGAAAACATCAAAAGGATCAAGCGTGCCTGCATGGGAAACATTCGGGAGAAAATAAGAAAAATGACTAGCATAGGAGGAATTTTTTATGACAACAACAATCTCAACAAACCAATTGAAGGATCTAATCCAATATCGTTTACCAGAATATCAAGCACTTGCTCTAGATATCCACGAACATCCTGAAGTAAGTAACTATGAGTTTTATTCCTCAGCAGCGTTGATTAAACAATTAGAAAAAGAAGGGTTTTGGGTAGAAAAAGAAATAGCTGGACACCGAACAGCCTTTGATGCACGTTATATTTCCAATAAACCCGGTCCCACAATTGCCTTTTTGGCAGAATTCGATGCTTTACCAGGTATTGGTCATGCATGCGGGCATAATTTGTTTGGTACTTACTCCGTATTAGCCGCCAGCATAGTGAAGCAATTTATTGATGAAACTGGTGGAGAAATCCGTGTATATGGCACCCCAGGGGAAGAAGGGGGCGAGAACGGATCAGCTAAAGGCAGCTTTGTTCGAGAAGGTTTTTTTGAGGATGTCGATGTAGCGTTATGCGTCCATCCAGCTTTTCGTTATGGGAAAACGACAGAATCTTTAGCGAATGATCCAGTCGACATCAAATTTTACGGTGTCGCTTCCCATGCAGCAGCAGCACCTGAAAAAGGAGTAAATGCTTTGGAAGCATTGATCCAAGTGTTTAATGGAATCAACGCTCTACGCTTGCAATTGCCAAAAGATGTCAATATCCATGGGATCATTACAGACGGAGGAGTAGCTGCCAACGTCATTCCAGATTACGCTGCTGGACGTTTCTATTTACGTGCAGGAAATCGGCAAACATTAGATAAGGTATATGAAAAAGTGGAAAATATCGTACGAGGTGCTGCGATAAGTACGGGCACGACTTTTGAGTTTGGATTGTTCCAAAATGCAGTTGATGATGTCATCGTTACTCCTTCTTTTGATGACTTATTCTTCCAGCATGCAAAAGAAGCAGGTGTTCCAGATGAAGAAATAGAAACGGAACAAAGAACAAGTCTCGGTTCTTCTGATGTAGGAAATGTCAGCCAAGTCATACCAACAATCCAGCCTACGGTAGCAATCTCTGAGACATATATTGCCGGACACACAGAAGAATTCAAAGCTGCTGCTAAAAGTGACAAAGGCCTTGCTTCTATTGCGATTGCAGCAGAACTACTCGCCAATACAGCTCTTGATCTGTTGAAAGAGCCAAAGCTATTAGAAAGAATCAAGCAAGAACATCAAGAAATAGTAGCAAGAAAAAAACAAGAGGGTGCTACTTTCTAGTAAAAAATAAACTTGTGTGTGAAAGTTATAAAAATAATTTTCAGAAAAATGAAAAAATATTTTCTTTTTCATTGACAAATGATCTTATGGAAGGTAAACTTCATACAAGTCAACTTTTCACGCAGTAGCGGTTAGGTGTTTTGTTCAGAAAGTCGGTGGTCGCTGTGAACCGATCAAGCCTAATTGACGAATTACATGGAAAGTCCATACATTTGAATAAAAGTTTGAAAGTGAAAAACAGATCTGTTTTTAATTAAGGTGGTACCGCGGAGTCATTCGTCCTTAGTTTAAAACAGGTCTTTTTATTTTTATAAAGGAGGAATCGCGGATGAATTGCGGCGGAGTAATCCGATATCTTAACTTTTTTAGAACATAAGAACAACTAAAAAAGGAGAGATTATCATGGGAAAAAAAGGAACACCAAGTTTTTTAGAAGCAACACTTGTATTAATGGTTATTGTTTTAGGCATTGCGATTGGCGTTGTCGGATTAAAGGTCTCACCTAATATCACGATCTTAGCAGCGATCGGAATGGTCATGTTGTATGCAGTGATAAAAAGATATCCGACAGATTGGCTGCACGAAGGAATCATCAATGGCATCAAACCAGGAATCATCCCAATCTTTATTTTTATTTTAGTCGGTTCATTGATTGCTGTATGGATACAAGCAGGGATCATTCCAACTCTAATGGTCATTGGGTTCAAATTGATCAGTGTCCAGTGGTTTGTCCCTTCTGTATTTGTTGTGTGTGCAATCGTAGGTAGCGCTGTAGGGAGTGCCTTTACTGTTATGTCAACGATTGGGATTGCATTTTTCGGTATTGGGACAACACTAGGCCTAAATCCAGCGCTGGTTGTTGGAGCTATTGTTTCAGGTGCCGTTTTTGGAGATAAGATGTCTCCATTATCCGAATCAACAAATCTAGCAGCAGCTATTGTTGATGCCGATTTGTTCAAACACATCAAGCATATGATGTGGTCAACTGTTCCGGCATTTGTTGTTTCTTTCTTTTTATTCATGATTTTAGGACACACAAGTAAAGCCGCAAGTCTTTCATCTATTCGTGAAGTGACTGATGTTCTAGAAGCAAACTTTACTATTTCAATCTGGTCACTGATTCCTTTATTTTTAATGTTACTGTGTGCATGGAAAAAGGTGCCGGCAATTTTGACGATTTTGTTGAATATCGCTGTAGCAGTAGGAATGATTTTTATTCAAAACCCACAAACTTCCTTAACGAAGTTGGCTGGGGTCATCGAATCAGGGTTTGTTTCAAATACTGGAAACCAACAAATCGATTCACTGCTTAGCCGCGGAGGAATCGAAAGTATGATGCCTACTGTGTCATTGATTATTCTAACTTTGTCATTAGGTGGATTGTTGATCGAATTTGGCTTGATCTCAACCGTGATGGAACGAGTATCAAGAAAGATGACGAACACACCAAAATTGATTTTTACAACATTGATGACAAGTATCGGAGTAAATATTTTTATTGGTGAACAATTCCTATCTGTTATTCTGCCTGGTAATGCATTTAAAGAAACTTATGAAAAAGCAGGATTTGATCCAACTGTATTAGGTAGAACGCTAGAAGATGGTGGAACAGTAATCAACTACTTAGTGCCTTGGGGAATTGCCGGAAGTTTCGTAGCAAGTACATTTGGTATTCCTACACTCACTTACTTGCCATTCGTATTTTTCAGTTTGCTTTCTCCTGTGTTTTCGATGGTCAGTGCCTTCACAGGTTGGGGAATCTCAAAAAAATTTGTGAAACCGCAAGAAGCAGTAAGCAAGACAGCGCAATTAGAACAATAAAAACATAAAAAGGGATTGTGACAAGACTTTTGTCACAATCCCTTTTTACGAATAAACGGTATTCAAAAGCCAGTTTCTCGGTATTAAGCCAAATTTATACAAAAATGTGGAAAGCCATTTTCACAAAATTTTTCTTAATACGCGAAACTAAGCGACTTTTTCACAACCTCTCCACTAAACGGTGTTCAATCAGCTGACCCTCGGTATTAGCTCAAAAAATGGCAAAATATGAGGAACTATTTTGCCATTTGTTTCTCTAATACTCAGGTCAGAACGCTGATTTTACAACCTCTTAATAAAACGGTGTTCAAAAGCTTGCATCTGCGGTAATAAGCCTAACCAAACGAAAAATAGGAGAAGCTATTTTTGTTTGGCTGTTCTTATTACTTGATGCAGGGCAGCTTTTTCACAACCCCTTATTCACGGTGTTCCAGAAGTAGCTTCTTCTTATTTCTTGAAGCTGATCACTTCTGGAACATCCTCTTTTTTTATTTGGACGGATAATGGTCATTCCATTTCTTTGATCATTTTTTTCATTTTGTCGATCTCTTCTTCTTGTGCCTGAATGATTTCTTCCGCTAATTTTTTTACTTCAGGATCTTTTAAATCAGCTCGTTTACTTGTCAGGATAGCGATAGAATGATGAGGAATCATGGCCTTCATCCAAGCTGTGTCGTTGACAGTAGTTTGGCTTCGTACCATAAACAAGGAACCGGCAAAAACAAGAAGACTAGCGGCTAAGATCATAACATTTATCTTTTTGTTTTCATACATTTTCCACATGAACAACAGCATGATGACTGCCATGACTGCACCCATCATCAACGCCATGAATACTCGTGTACGACTGAAGAAGATATGATCGAGCGCATAGACATTCAAGTACATCATACCAAACATAACTACCGTTGAAACACCGATCATCAACAAAAACTTCCAATACTTTTTCATTTAAAACAAACTCCTTTTTTTCATTCCTTTCTTCTATCATGTCATGAGCATGGAGAACAATCAATTATTTTGCACAGAGGGTTTTTGAACACCGTTTACCAAGAGGTCGTGAGACTGTTTATTCGGAAAAAGGAACTGCAACAATTTTTGTCGCAGCTCCTTTTTTCAATAGCTCTAGCTATTCAATATAAATAGAATAAAATTCTCTATTGGTTTCATTCATTCGTCAAGACGAACGCATCATTCTTTTTTTGATAACTGAAATAAATGAACAGGTAAAGCAAACCGGTCAATACAGTTACCCCAATGGAGTTCGTGAATAGGATACCGAGGAAAATCAACCCTAAGACAGCTAATGCAAAAAAGCTGATTCCTTTGTCCCATAACGTTCCTTTCCTTAGTGCCAGTACAAAGGATGCCGCACTGATAATGATCCAGATCAATAATACTGTATACGAAAGGGAACCTGCCAGATAGCCAAATAATTTGTCACCGACAAAATAAGAAAGAGCTACACCAAGATAAAGAACACTGGTACAAAATAAAACAGCACGTTGCGGTACTTGATGCTTGTTTAAAACAGCTAGTTTTCTAGAGGAACCTTTTCGATCCTTCAAACGGAAGAACAAAATTCTTGAAGATGCATACACACCCGAATTGATAGATGAGAACAAAGCAAGGACAATAACAAAATTGACGATATCCGCTGCAAATGGGATATTCATTTTTTCAAATACCATCACAAAAGGACTGACATTCGTACCTGCTAAAGTATTCCAAGGAAAAAGAATCAAAAGCAAAAACAAAGGAATGATGTAAAAGGAAATGATTCTTCCCATGACACCTTTGATGGCTTTAGGAATCGCACGTTTAGGATCATCTGCTTCGCTTACCGTGATAGCAATCAGTTCAGAACCGCCGTAAGAATAGATAACTACAAGCAAAGAACTGATGATTCCCTTCATACCATGAGGAGTAAACCCACCATGGTCAGTCAATTGCTGAAGGGTAGGGAAAACGCCTGTGCCCAACATTTGCTGACCGACAAGATAAGTAGCAAAAATGATCAGTAAGATAATGACACTGATTTTAGCAAAAGCCAGCCAATATTCTGTTTCTGCGAATAACCGTACCGAATAAAGATTGATGATCGTAGTCAAAACAGCCAACATAAAAACAAATACCCAGGCTGGAATGTGCGGGAACCACAACTGCAAAAAGGAAGCAGCTGCAACAGCTTCAGCGATGATATTGATAATCCACATAGACCAGTAGACCCAATCAGTAAAATCAGCAGAATGAGCACCTAGATAAGGGCGTATCAAACCGGATAATCCGTGATGCGTGTCGCCACCGCTTAAAACGATTTTTCCCAGACCTTTCATCACGATATATAAAATCAGTCCACCAATCAAAAAAGCAATCAATACAGAAGGGCCGGCGATTCCAATCGCTTCGCCACTTCCTTTAAATAGACCTGCACCGATTGCTCCACCTAAAGCTAACATGGTGATATGTCTGGAGCTAAGTTGTTTTTTCAATTTTTTATCTTCCATAAATGACCTCTTTCTTTTAAATTCACAATCAAAATTTATATTAAGAATAAATAGCAATATTTAACAATGACTAATGATAACAAATTTTCAGACAATTACAACTATTCAGAAAACTTTTAGGCGAATTTTAATAGAAGAATGATTTATTTCATCATATTTTCATACAAATGTTAAATTTTCATACAAATATAGGAAGCGTTTTACTGGCTTTTTACTATTTAAACAGGCTATCATAGGAAAAAGTGACAGAGAAAGTGAGGCGGAAAAGATGAACAAAAATGACGTACTGCTAGTTGCAAAAAATAAATCACTTTATTTTTTGCCTTCCATCCGCTCTTTAGATGTTTGGTCCGGAAAAGATTTACTACAGTCGGAATTCATTAAATCAGCTAGACAACAGTTGGCAAATTATCAGCTGATCGTTTTTTTAGATTATGGATTTGATATGGAGATGGCTCGACGCGTGCGCCCATTTACCAATGCAAAAATTGTGTTATTTTTTTGGAATCACTTCAAAGCAGAACACGAGGCGATGCTGAAGCAGGCACAAGATGAACCGGCAATCGATGAGATTTATCATTTTGATTTTTTGGAAGCAAAAGAACTTGGGCTGAAACATAATAGTTCATTTTATTCGAAACATATGGATTTTTCTTCTAGCGAACCAAAGACGGATCTATTTTTTGGTGCAACGAATAATGGGAGAAAAGAACGAGCAGAAAGCTATAAGCAGGAATTTATAAAAAGAGATGTTACGACCAACTATTTCATTCTTCCACATCGAGGGAATGAACAACCTGGATATCTTACTTATGAAGAGTACCTGAAAAAAACAGGGGAATCGCGCGGGATTCTGGAACTGTTGCGGGAGGGTCAGCAAGGAGTGACTTTGCGGACATTTGAATCTATGTATTTTCAAAAGAAACTAGTAACGGATAATCAAGCGATTGCTCATTATCATTTTTATCGTCCTGAAAATATTTTTTTGCTTCGAGAACGTGATTTAGATGAATTACCGGAATTTCTGCATACACCTTTTAAGCCAATCCCATCAGAGCTATTGGAATTTTATGATGCAGAAAATTGGGCAAAACGATTTATCACTAACGATTCCACTATTTATGAGCAATACGAATATGACCTCTCCTCTGTTGAAAATAAATAAAAAACCTACATTTTGAAGATATTATGTACCGAAACAAACAAGCACAATTCTTATGGCATCATGAGAGTTGTGTTTTCTTTTTGATCTTTCATTGGGCTTAAAAAAAGAGAACCAGCTGCTGATTCAGCTGATTCTCATCAGAGAGCCTTTTATTCTGCGCCAAGGATTCCTTCTTTTGCATGGACTAATTGGGTCAAAAAGGCACAATATGGTGTAGCAATATCATATTTTTGTCCTTTTCGCCAAACGGCACCATCGATGTAGTCGATTTCAGTCAAACGATGGTTTTTGATCAGGTCTTGGTACATAGATGGGTAATGCAACCCGATGTTGTCAGGATCATAAGTAGAAGCAATATGTTGGTACACTTCTTCTTGATCTAGTATGATTCCTTCTTTTGCTGCGATAGAAGCAAATTCAGATACGATTGTTCGAACCATGCTCTCTGCCGCTTTTTGCGCGCCTAGTTCAGCAATATTACAATCCAAAATCGTGCATAAACCATTCAATGTTCCATTTACACAAGCTTTTCGCCAAATGGAATAACGAACATTATGGCTATAGATCGGATTTAATTTTGCTTCTTGAAAGACTTCTACAACTTCTTTTGTAAATGCTTCGCCTTCTGGTTCCAAGTTCTCTAGTTCGATTTCTCCATCACCTAACAATGTGACTTTTCCGGGACCAGCCAGACCAGCTGTCCACATCGTGATCCCAAATAAGATATTTTTCTTTGGCACATATTTTTCCAGTACATCTTCATGACCTAATCCATTTAGTAAACACAAAACATAAGTATTGTCAGTAATAATGGATTGGATCGAACGAAACATATCATCTAATTGATTCGCTTTTGTTAATGCTACGATCAAGTCCACGTGTTCGTTGCTTTCGATGATTTCTTCTGGTGAATAGATTGGCAGTTTTGCGACCACTTCTTTACCGTTAAAGTCAGCAATCAACCCATTTGTACGAATGGCTTCAATGTGAGCAGGCCAACGATCGATCAAGAGGACCTCATTTCCGCTTTGATGTAGCATCAATCCGATTCGGCTGCCCATTGCTCCGGCCCCAGCTATTGCGATTTTCATGTTTTTTCTCTCCTTTATTCAATGAGTTCCCTTTTAGTATATAGAAAGATGGAAGAAAATAGCATTGTTTTGTTTGAAAAAAATGAAAAAAAGTGTCTTACTTAAGAAGAAAGTGAGGGATACAGATGGATATTTTGGCGGCAATTGATTCATTTAAAGGAAGTGCTTCTTCATTTGAACTAAATCAGGCAGTTCTAAATGGCTGGGAAGATCGTAAAGGAAGAAAAATCAATGTGCCGATTGCAGATGGCGGAGAAAATACTGCAGAAGCAATCTATTACGCGCTCGGGGGAACATGGCGTACCATTGATGGGATGGATCTCTTATTCCGTCAGCGAAAAATCAGCTATTTATTGACAACTTGGCAAGGAAAAAATACCGCAGTCATCGAATCTGCACAAGCATTGGGGTTAGATCTACTTGATAAACCAACGGATCAAACTATCCGACTTGCTTCCAGTTATGCCTTAGGAGAACTTATCAAAGATGCACTGCTTCAAGAAGTAGAACAAATTATTGTCACTTTAGGAGGAAGCGGGTGTAGCGATGGTGGTCTAGGATTACTCCAATCCTTGGGTGCTTCTTTAGAAGGGTACACAGAAGGAAATCCTTTATTATCTACTAAAAAACTTCATTTTGATCGAAGAAACGTTCTTGTTTCTAAAGTAAAATTGATTATCGCTGCAGATGTTACCAATCCATATACAGGTCAACAAGGAGCTGCTTGGCAATTTGGAAGACAAAAAGGAGGAATAGATACGACGCTAGCTTTCTTAGATAAACAAGCAGGAAAGATTGCTCAGCAAATAAAAGATTTCTGGGAGGTGGATTTAGATGATATTCCAGGAAGTGGAGCAGCAGGCGGTATTGGTGGAGCCCTTTTTTTGTTGGGAGCGAAGATGGTTTCTGGTTTCGATTTAGTCAGCCAAATCACTGGATTGGAAAAAAAGATCGAACAAGCAGATGTCATCATTACAGGAGAAGGGCGGATCGATCAGCAAACGATCCACGGAAAAGTTCCATACGGTGTAGCAGTGCTTGCAAAAAAATATCGAAAACCAATCATCGCTATTTGCGGAAGTAGAGACCAAGAGCTAGAAGGACTCTCTGATTTTCTCCCAATTGTCTTAAGTATTCATTTGGGTCCAATAGGTTTAGAAGAAGCAATGGAACACAGGCAAACATTAGAAAAAACAAAAATCTTAGGACAGACACTTAGCAGATTTTTCACCATCCTCCCGAAGTAGTTGACAAAATCATTTTCTTTATGCTATCGTAATTTCAAATATAGGACAAAGTGAGGGATCCGTGCATTGAAAAATTAAGTCGATTGATGAAAGCTGCATTCAGACTGTACCTTGTGGAGACAAGGGAGCAGTGTGCAGATTTTCGGGATTGGCTTGGTTTTTTCGATGTATGGGTCTTTTTGTGTGTACCCAACCCTTGCATCCTCTTTAGCCAGTTCTGAAAATAGGACTGGTCTTTTTTTGCGAGGTGATGGAAAATGTCTAAAATCGAAATAAAAAATCTGACATTCGGCTACGACAGCCAAGGCACATTATTATTTGAACAAGCAAATCTAAATTTTGACACACAATGGAAACTAGGACTTATCGGACGAAACGGTCGAGGAAAGACAACTTTACTGAATATTCTACAAAACAAACTACCTTATCAAGGGCAAGTAATCCATCAGCAAGAATTTGTCTATTTCCCGCAACAGACAAAAGATAAAGAACGTTTAACCTATTACGTGTTAAATGATATTACGGATTTTGAGATATGGGAAATCGAAAGAGAGCTCCAATTGATGCAAACAGATCCTGAAATCTTATGGAGAGAATTCAGCACACTATCAGGGGGAGAGAAGACAAAAGTCCTACTGGCACTTTTATTTGTGGATGACACTCATTTCCCGTTAATCGATGAACCAACGAATCATTTGGATATCTCTGGTAGAAAACAAGTAGCGGCTTATTTGAAAAAGAAAAAACAAGGCTTCATCGTGGTCAGCCATGACCGGGGATTTATCGATGAAGTAGTGGACCATGTTTTAGCAATCGAAAAAAGTCAACTGGAACTTTATCAAGGGAATTTCTCTATCTATGAAGAACAGAAAAAACTTCGTGATGAATTTGAAATGGCTCAAAATGAAAAATTGAAAAAAGAAGTCAGTAGGCTAAAGAAAACAGCAGCTGAAAAAGCCGAATGGTCTCGTTCCCGAGAAGGAGATAAAACAAAGAAACAAGTCGGATTCATCGATACTGAATCTAGACGAGTGAATAAAGGAGCAGTGGGTGCTGATGCTGCACGGACGATGAAACGATCCAAAGCAATCGTGAATCGGATGGAGACCCAGATCAGCGAGAAAGAAAAACTATTAAAAGATATCGAATATATCGATTCTTTGACGATGAATAGCCAAGCGTCTCACCATAAGCGACTTTTAAGCGTAGAAGATCTTCAATTAGGGTATGAAAATCTGTTATTCGAGCCAATTCATTTTACAATCGAGCCTCATCAGCGGGTGGCGATTTCAGGACCTAACGGTGCAGGAAAGTCATCCATTATCCATTATCTTCTGGGGGCATTCAACGGCAAGGTTATAGGAGAAAAATCCCAGCCAAAACATCTGAGCATTAGTTATGTACGCCAAAATTATGAAGACAATCGAGGAACGTTGGCGGAATTTGCAGAGAAAAACCAAGTAGACTACCAAGCATTTTTGAACAACCTCCGAAAGCTTGGGATGGAAAGAGATGTTTTTCATAACAAGATCGAGCAGATGAGTATGGGCCAACGGAAAAAAGTGGAATTGGCTAAATCTTTATCACAGCCAGCTGAACTATATATATGGGATGAACCATTGAATTATTTGGATGTCTTCAATCAAGAACAATTAGAACAACTGATCTTGAACGTGAAACCTGCCATGTTACTAGTGGAACATGATCAAACCTTCCTGGATAAAGTATCTACTGAGATTATTTCTCTTGAGAAAATCTAACCCTTGTAATCTCAAGAACAACAAGGTATGGTTAAGGGGAACTTTGCCAACGAAGGAGAGAATCACATGCTTTATGTAACGAGACACGGAGAAACAACTTGGAACGCACAAGGATTAGTTTGCGGACGGGCAGATGTGCCGCTGACTGAAAAAGGACAGATGCAGGCACAGAAACTAGCAGAAAAGGTAGTAGATTTGCCTGTTCCAATCACGAAAATCATCCATTCCCCTCTTCAACGAGCAAGAGATACAGCACAAGCAGTTGCTGATCGTCTCAGCTTGCCGCTGACCGTTGATGAACGATTGGTAGAAATGGATTTTGGGGATTATGATGGACTGCCAAGCAAAGATGAGAACTTTCAAAAAGCACGTTTAGCGTTCGCTGTACGATTCCCAAATGGGGAGTCAGTCTTAGATGTGTATGCACGGATCGTTCCTTTATTGAAAGAATGCATCGAAGACGAAGAAAATGTCTATCTGTTAGTTTGCCATAATGCCTTGATAAGAGTGATCAATGCTTATTTTCATCCGATGCCTAATGAGGGGTTCTTTACATTCATGGTAGATAATACAGAATTGGTTTCTTATGAGTAATTATGTGTTTGTGTTATTTAAATAAAATATTTCAAGGCACTGCTTTTGCTTAGCAGTGCCTTTTTTAGGTTATGACAATTCTTTTGGTAATATAAACTCAACCTTTAGAAACGAAATTTAATTATTTTAATAAAAGTGTTGAAATTTTATTTCTTTAGATATATACTCTAGTCATAGAAATGAAGACGGATACAGAAAAAGAGGGATAATATGTTTGGCTTTTCAATATTTATGAACGATTCTTTGTCAGAAGAGAAGAAACAGTATATCCGCCAAATGGCATCCAATGGCTTTGTCGGTATTTTCACTTCCATGCATATACCAGAAGATGATGTTTCGGCATATCAAAAGCGATTGATCGAACTAGGAAGCGAAGCGAAAAAGAATAAACTAGAATTGATGGTCGATATTTCAGGAGAGGCATTGGAACGAGCTGGTTTTTCATTAGAAGATCTCACGCCTTTGAAAGCAATTGGTGTAACAGGTTTAAGAATGGATTATCATATTTCCAATCAGCAGATTGCCGACTGGTCACATCAATTGAAAATCAGTTTGAATGCTAGCACGATCACGCCTAAAGATATCGATGAATTGAAAGAAGCAGAAGCTGATTTCTCACAGATTGAAGCTTGGCATAATTATTATCCACGTCCCGAAACAGGGCTGGACAAAGAATGGTATCAGAAAAAAAATCAATGGCTCAAAATTCAAGGTCTCCTTGTCCAAGGTTTTGTACCAGGAGATACAGAGTTGAGAGGCCCACTATATCAAGGATTGCCGACTTTGGAAGAACATCGCGGGGTCCATCCTCTTGCAGGCGCTCTAGATCTATTAGCAAGTAACACGGATATTGTTTACATCGGAGATGCAGGTCTGTCAGAAAACGTTCAGGAGCAATTTGCTTCTTTCCAAAAAGAACAGACAGTCTTGCTCCATACGGAACCTGTAGATGAAGAATTTTACGAATATATATTAGGGAAGCATACGAATCGGCAAGACGATGCAAGAGATGTCATACGAAGCGCAGATGCACGTTTTCGAGAGATTCCGCCTATCCCAGCAAGAAATACAGCTACGCGTATGAAAGGGTCTATTACTTTAGATAACGAAAAGTATTTGCGCTATATGGGTGAGATCCAATTAACTAAATATGATTTGCCAGCGGATGAAAAAGTGAATGTAGTAGCCAAAGTTATCAAAGAAGAGCTACCATTGATCAACCAAATCAAAGCTGGTATGAACTATCAATTTATAAGAAAAGAAGGAAGATAAAAATGAGCAAAATCAATTTAGAGAACCTAACAACGGAACGCAGAAACCAAGAAACTTTTGGATTAGATGAGATGAGTATTTCTCAAGCCGTTCAACTAATGAACAAAGAAGATCAGAAAGTGGCCGCTGCGGTTGAAAAAGAACTGACAAGTATCGAACCAGTGATTGCTAACACGATTGAATCCTTTAAAAAAGGTGGACGCCTGATTTATATGGGAGCCGGAACAAGTGGAAGACTAGGTGTGTTAGATGCTGCTGAATGCGTACCGACATTCGGTGTAGAACCGGAAATGGTCATAGGTCTAATTGCTGGTGGAGAAGAAGCAATGACTGTAGCTGTCGAAGGGGCCGAGGATTCTTATGAGCTAGGGCAAGAAGATCTAATCAAGCTGAATTTGACAAAAAATGATATAGTTATTGGTATCGCAGCTAGCGGTCGTACACCATATGTGATCGGTGGATTAGATTACGCAAAATCGATCGGTGCTGTCACAGGAACGATTTCTTGCAATAAACAAGCCGAAATCAGTAAACACGCGGATTTCCCAATCGAAGTCGATGCAGGTCCAGAATTTTTGACAGGCTCTACTCGATTGAAGTCAGGAACAGCACAAAAACTGATCTTGAATATGATTTCTACTATCAGTATGATTGGTATAGGTAAAGTATTCAATAACTTGATGGTCGATGTCAAACCAACAAATGAAAAACTAATCGAACGCTCAAAACGAATCATCATGCAAGCGACAGAAGCTGATTACGAAACAGCTGAAAAGTACTTTGAAGAAGCAGATCAAAATGTTAAGCTGGCTATCGTCATGATTTTGACAAATAGTGATAAAGAGGAAGCTCAAGCAAAATTAGCTGAAGCAAACGGATTTGTAAAAGGGACCTTATGAGGGGGAAAAGACCATGGCAAAAAACGAACTGACTTTGGAAGAACTGGCAAAACAAATTTATAAAGGGGCAGGCGGCATGGGCAATGTAGAAAGCATTGTCCACTGCATGACTCGTGTGCGTATGAAGATCATCAATGATGATCTTGTAAATGTCTCTGAATTAAAAGCGATTCCAGGAGTGCTTGGTGTAGTAGAAGATGAACAGCTTCAAGTCATCATCGGACCTGGGAAAGTGAACAAAGTAGCACAGCAAATGGTTGATTTGGCAGGCGTGAAATTAGGAGAAAAACTTCCTTCTGTAAGTGCAGCTACAGCAAATTCATCAGCATCTGGAAAAGACCGTGTAAACGAACGGGCACAAGAAATGAAAGCGGCACAAAAATCGAAACAAAAACCATCTAAAATCAAATCGGTATTAAAAGACATTTCTAATATCTTTGTGCCAATGATTCCTGCATTTGTCGGTACTGGGATCGTGGCAGGGATTGCCGCAGTTTTAGCAAACTTAGTCACAGCCGGAACACTTGATGCAGCAACATGGCAACAATATATCGATGTGATGAACATCTTGAAAAACGGGATGTTTAGCTACCTAGTTATCTATACAGGTATCAATGCTGCACAAGTTTTTGGTGCAACACCAACTCTTGGTGGAGTTATCGGGGCCGTTGTGATGCTGACAGGGATGAATCCGGAAGCACCACTGAAAAACTTATTTACTGGTGAAGCTCTTGCAGCTGGACAAGGTGGGATCTTAGGTGTCATCTTCGCTGTTTGGCTATTGTCAATCGTTGAGAAAAAACTGCATAAAGTAGTACCTGATGCGGTAGATATCATCGTTACACCAACTCTTTCATTGATTGCCATCGGTCTGATTGAAATTTTCTTCATCATGCCTTTAGCAGGTTTCATTTCTGATGGCATGGTCGGTGGGATCAACTGGGTACTTGGCGTTGGTGGAGCATTTGCCGGCTTCGTTCTAGGCACATTATTCTTGCCGATGGTTATGTTCGGACTGCATCAAATTTTGACTCCAATCCATGTGCAAATGATTGATGAAACTGGTCGTACGCTATTGCTTCCAATTCTTGCGATGGCTGGTGCAGGACAAGTGGGTGCAGCATTGGCATTATGGATTCGCTGCAAAAAAGATAAAGAATTAACAGAAATGATCAAAGGAGCTTTACCAGTCGGGATCCTAGGAATCGGCGAACCATTGATTTACGGAGTAACATTACCTCTAGGACGCCCATTTATTACTGCTTGTATCGGTGGAGGTATCGGCGGGGCAGTGATCGGAATGATCGGAAATGTCGGGGCTATCGCTATTGGACCTTCAGGAGCCGCTTTGATCCCATTGATCTCTGACGGTAAATGGTTAGGCTACATCCTTGGATTATTGGCAGCTTATGCTGGTGGCTTCGTTGCTACATTCTTCTTCGGTATTCCTAAAGACCGTTTAGAAAAAGAAGAATTAGCGACTGAAACAGCCACAGTAAATGAAGTGCCTGAAAAAGCAGTACCTCAAACTTCAGCTGAAAGTGTGACTATCCTCTCATCAGTTGCTGACGGAACAGTTGTTTCTTTAGATAAAGCAAGTGATCCAGTTTTTGCACAAAAGATGATGGGTGAAGGCTACTTTGTAGAACCAGAAAACGGACATATCCATTCTCCAGTTACTGGGGTAGTCAGTTCTGTCTTCCCAACGAAACACGCTATTGGGATCACAACGCCAAATGGTTTAGAAATCTTGCTTCATATGGGAATCAACACAGTTGACTTAGGCGGTACGCCATTTGATGTGAAAGTAACAGAAGGGCAGCAAGTGACACCTGATACGCTTGTAGCAGAAGCTGACTTAGAAGCGATCAAAGCAGTAGGCAAAGAAACATCCATGATCGTCTTGGTAACCAATATGGATCGTGTAAAAAACTTTGTCTTGGAAAAAACAGGTAAAGCAAAAGCAAAAGCACCTGTGATGGATGTCAAAGCTTAATATGATAGAAACAATAGAAACGAAAGAAGAAGCTGAAATCTATTTTTCAGCTTCTTCTTTTTTATTATTTATTGTTTTCTGCTAAAATCTGATAAATTCGTGTCACATCAGATGGTGTTCCCCGTAATTCATAATCTGCCAAGAAAGGAAAGCCAAATGTTTGTGCATATTGTTTGGCTGTTAGACAATACTGATTATTGAAGTTTTTATTCCCGCTACCGACTACACCAAGACAAAGTTTATGATTGTCTTCATGTTCCAGATATTCACGCATCGTTTCGGTCAAGATTTCTGTATCACCGTTATCTAAACCATTTCCGCCGTCTAAATAAGTAGGAACGAAAGTAAAAAATGGTTCTGTTTCTTTCGTAAAATCACTATTTTCATGGATTTCTTTTAAAGTAACTTCAGGATTGACAGGATCTTCTGCATGCATTTTTTCAGCATATTCTGCTAGATGTTTGGCAAAGGCACGCGTATTTCCTGAAATCGATATATATAAAATGTTCATGGATCATCCCCCAATTCTTTCCTTTTAGTATAGCATCTTTTTTAAGTTTTTTGGTGGTGTAATTTGGAAAGGGACTAGGCGCTTTGCTTGTATAATGAGAAAAAAGCCGGTAGAATTATATTTCTATTAAAGTTTTTATTAATTAAGTAAAAATAAACCTGAATAATTCATAGCTTTAATTCTTTGGCACATTTTATTGAAATATGTATCACTAATATCCCTATCAACTGATTTTGACTAAAAAGTTACTTCAAACATTCACTGTTCAAAAATATTGAGGAATAAATTTTGGGTGTAAGGCATTTTGAGCATACTTCTCCCTGGATAACTTCCCAGTAAAAAAATCGTTAGATTGTTGGATTAGATCCATTGACTGGCTCGCCTCAGGCGAGCAAAGACCCTGTAGAATTCATTCTGATACACATGATAACTAGATAATTTGAGATAGACTCGTCTACCCGTTTGGACTAATTTCCCAGCAACTTTCAGAAACTTCAATCGAATAGAATGAATGGTCATTCCCTTTTGGACTTCTTCAAAGCCAATCGTTCTTAAGAAGTTGACTAAGTTGTAAGCTATCAAGCTGAGCATCATTCGGACATGATTCTCCAAAAAGCGAGGACTGTCTGTTTTGTCAAAGTAAAAGCCAGCTTTCGCTTCTTTAATGAAGTTCTCCATTGTGCCACGTTTGGCATAGATAGAAAAGATGGTATCAGGAGAAACATTTTCTGATAGATTCGTCACGATAAATTCATGTCGAAAGAGTAGTTCGCCCGCTTCACGTGTTGAGCGTATACACACGCGACGACTTTGTGACCAGGATTGTGCTTGATAAGTGGTCGAGAAGTACTGAACTTCTCGTTCTTCCCACTTTTGATTATCGCCATAAAGTACTGATTTCTCAGCTATTTGACCTAGTCTACGATTATTCTTCAGTCGAATAACATAATGACTCTTTTTTGATTCACACGAATCATACACACCAGGTGTAGCGAACCCGCTGTCTCCACGAACCAAGATGTCAGTGTTTGGTAGAGAGTGATTATAGTGCTCTAATAAAGGTGTGAGAAACTCCTTTACGCCTTTTGATGTATATTGATTTCCTGAACGTAGTTCAGCTTTTAAGAAGTCACCAGTCAATCCGTCAAAAGCTACCAATGGATGGTAACCATAGGTTTGGTAGTGTGTATTATAATTCGTTTGTTCTTGGTGACCAAATGTATCTGAATGGGTCGAATCTAAATCAATGATTAATTCCGTATCATTACGGATGAGGCGTGCTTTATCGATAAGTTCTTGGTTCAAAGCTTGAAGTTCATGGATATTCTCCTCAGATAGTCGATCTAAAAATCGGGAAAGTGAAGATTGAGAAGCGAGTTCTTTCCTATCTAAAACAGCTTTAAACACAGGATCTTGTCTCAGGAGATTAGCTGCAGAATCAGCTGAGTAACCAGCAATTAATTGCATAATGAACTGCTCAAGTATGGATAAGTTGTCATGAGTAAAATACGCTCGTTCGTCTTCAATGTGAATGTGTTGCTTAGCCAGTTCAGAAAAACCAAAGATGTTCATCAGCTCTTTCACTAGGACGAGACCCGAATCACTCGATAATTGACCACCTGTATGAGAAATAGTGATATTTGAATTGAATTTTACTTGGTTTTTGTGTAAGCTAGTCATGAAAAGAACTCCTTTCTTTTGGTTGGTTTAGTCACTTTAACCATAGCAGAAAGGGGTTCTTTTTTCATCACTTAACGGGTGAAGATGAAAAAGTAATTGTAAGCTGCCGTGAGGCAGTTTCACATGGTTTTAATTAAAAGTATGAATTATTCAGGAATAAAAAAGGTTTGTTATACTTTTTGATAAAAGCGGTTTTATTTTGGAGGATGCTTACATGGATACAGAGCAACAGAAAAAAGGAATTGGTTTAATTCCACTTGCTGCCTTAGTAATTGGTTCAGCGATTGGAGGTGGCGTATTTGGTATTATGACGGACATCTCCGGATCGGCTGGCGGCCCAGCTATTTTCAGTTGGGTACTCGTAGGAACAGCAATGTTGATGCTCTCCTTGTCGATCAATAATATCAATAAAAAACGTCCAGATTTAAAAGGCGGGATCTTTAGTTACGCAGAAGAAGGTTTTGGCCGTTTCGCTGGTTTTATCAGCGGTTGGGGTTACTGGCTCACATGCTGGTTAGGCAACGTAGCTTTTGCAACATTGTTGATGAGCGCATTAGGATATTTCTTCCCAGTATTTGAAGGTGGGCAAAATCTGGCATCGATCGTGATGAGTACAGTCTTTTTATGGGGATATGCATGGCTAGTGAATCGGGGAGTCGAAAATGCTAGTTTCGTCAATGCTATCGTCACATTCTGTAAATTAGTGCCATTATTTTTATTTATTGTAGTAGCTATCAGCACGTTTTCGATCCAACAATTCATTGATAACTTTTCTAGCGACATTATATTGAATGCGAATGGACAGCCGATCCCGTTTTCCAGTCAAGTATTGAGTTGCATCATGGTGATGCTTTGGGTATTTGTTGGTATTGAAGGAGCCTCTGTCGTAGGTTCACGAGCAAAAAAACAATCAGATGTTGGGAAAGCAACGATTCTAGGGATATTCGGCTTGATTATTATTTACGTCTTGGTTTCCATGCTTCCATATGGGACAATGACGATGAATCAGCTGCAAACGATCAAGGCGCAGCCTGCTATGGGCTATGTGTTTGAAATGATGGTTGGTAAATGGGGAGCAGTCGTGATCAACGGCGGTTTGATCATTTCTTTAGTTGGTGTTTGGCTCTCATGGACGATCTTACCGATTGAAACAATGGGAAACATGGCTGAAGACGGACTTTTGCCTAAAGCATGGGGAAAACTCAACAAAAATGGGGCACCAACTTATGCTATCGTATTGACGACGTTATGTACGAATGTCTTTTTACTTTCATTATTATTCACTGACAGTGCTTATAACTTTGCTTACACACTTGGTACAGCAGCTATTTTCTTCACGTGGCTTTTCTTAGGATTGTACCAAATGAAACTTTCTTATCAGCGGAAAGAATGGGTCCAATTTTTAGTAGGGCTTTTAGCAAGTGCCTTTCAAGTATGGGCTATGCTAGTCGTAGCCTTTAATGAAGTAATGCTTGTTCTTGTTCTTTTCTTGCCAGGCATTTATTTTTACCTCAAAGCACGTAAGGAGCAAAACGAGCCTGTACAACATATCCACTTAGATAAGATTTTACTTATAGGTGTGACGATGGTCGGAGTGATTGCAATGGTTTTATTTGCCACTGGGATGCTTCACGTATAGAAGTATAAAAGAAGTATAAAGAGAGGTTGTGAGCCTGTCGTTTATTCAAAAACATACTAGGAAAGGAGCTGTGACACAAATGTTGTCACAGCTCCTTTTTCAGAATAAACGGTGTTTAAGAGACAGCCAATCGGCAATAAGGCTGAACGTCTCTTTCACAACCTCTTTTTTGATGAGTCATCATACATTTTTTCGCTTAAATACGAGATATCCTAATGCTAAGAACAAAACGATGTAAGCTAAATTACCGAACAGCATTTGATTAGTAGAAAGATGAGTCAATTGCTTCATGATCTCTTCGTTTCCAATTTGGTTTTGCAGATTCAACATACTGATCGGATTCCATTTGATCCACTCCCATTTTTGGATGAGTGCGATAAGGATACCAGATATGATTGACGAAGCAAAATAAAAGACGATTCCTGCTGAGATGGATGCACCGGAACTATTGATAAAGCAAGCAATCATCAACACTAAACTTAAAATCAGCCATAAACCGATATAACTACCCAAAGTATAAGTGAACAAGCTTTGGATCAGTGTTTGACCAGTAGAAACCTTCTCCGTGAAGGAAATCGAAGGGAAAAGAATCAGTTTCATCAACACAGTGACAATAATAGCTAAAAGGTATAAATAAACAGAATAAATAACTAATGTGATCCATTTGCTTACTAATATTTCTCCTCGAGAATACTTTCGATAAAGGAGATTTTTCAATGTACCATATTGTACTTCCATCGAAATGATCGTGCTTGCAGCTGCAATCATGATAAAGACAATCCAAGATGTGGCACTAAAAAGCTGAGCAGTCATTTCAACTGGATCAATGATCGTCGTGTATTTTTTGGCTAGAAGTGCTGTTCCTATGAGCAAAACAACTAATAGAACAGATAAAACAGCAGTTGACTTTTTCTTGATCAATTTAAATAATTCTTGTTTTACAAGCAATGTCATTTTTCTTCTTCCCCCTTTACTGAATCCAGAATTTCCAATAGAGAAGATTCCAAATCATTCGTCAGATGCTGGACGTCTGTCACATGGATATTTTCTGCAGACAATAACTGGATCACAGTTCCTAATAATTCTTCGTTTTCTTTTAGAAGCTTGATTTTATCAGAATCTTCCAAGGGATATCCAGCGTCTGTCAAGATCGTTCGAGCAGCTTGATCATTTGTTGTAGAGATAACGATGAAATCTTGCGCTGTTTGGTTCAATTCAGCCATTGTACATTGTTTGATGATCTTTCCTTGATTGATCAGGATCAGCTCATCGACCATTTTTTCAAGCTCGCTGAGTAAGTGACTGGAGATCAAGAAAGAGGTGCCCTGAGTAGCCAAGTCGGTAATGATTTTTCGCACATCTCTTGTTGCTTGTGGATCCAAACCGTTCATCGGCTCATCTAAAATAACTATAGACGGATGGTTCAGTAAGGCAAGAGCAATTCCCAATTTTTGTTTCATTCCCAACGAGTAGGATTTCGCTTTTTTGTGAATGTACTTTTCCATCTTGAGCTGATTCACGATAGTGTCGATAGCAGATACATCGTTGGTTTCAGAGAATAACTTCAGATGATCATAGCCTGTTAAGAATGGATAGATACCCGGGTATTCGATCAATGCTCCTACTTGTTCCAACCCTTTATGACTAGAGGGAGAAATCTCATTTTCACCAATACAGATTGGAATGGCAACAGTTTTTTTGACAAATTTTATAAGGTGCAGAACTTCTTTCCGTATGCTATTCCGATTGTCCTTGACAATGAGCCTCCTCGGATGTGACGATCTTCGGCAGGAGCTAACAGTTAAAGTTAGACTGCCTCGCTAGCGTTAGCACATCCGAGCTCATTATCAAGGATTCGCTGCGCCAATCTCTGGTTACGGTAACCAACCGGTGTCTCGTAGCCAAGTGTACCGTGCAACCGAAGGTGGTTCCACCAATTGACATAGTCAAATAACTCCAAATCCAATTGTTGTAAGGTTTCAAATGTGTATTGATAGACAAATTCTACTTTCAACGACTTATAAGTTGATTCAGCTACGGCATTATCAAAAGGACAGCCTTTATGACTCAATGATCGATTGATGTCAAAAGTTGTTAATAATTCATCAATAGCTTGGTTATCAAACTCTTTTCCACGATCAGTATGAAAAATCTCAACCTCTGTCAGAGGTTGTTTGATACGGCTAAATGCTTTTTTTACTAGAACGGCATCTTTATGTTCTCCACAAGAATAGCCGAGAATTTCTCGATTGAACAGATCCAAAATGAAACAGACATAATTCCATTTTTTCCCGACTCGTACATAAGTCAAGTCTGTTACGATCGCTTCTAATGGGTTGTCTCTTAAGAATTTACGATTCAATACGTTTGTCGTTTTGGCTTCATTGCAAGTAGAATGATGTACTTTAAAATAAGCAACAGTATAGCTCGATTTTAATCCTCTATTTTTCATGATTCTACTAATTTTTCGTCGGCTGATCTGAATGCCTCGTTTTGATAAGGCTTTTTTTATTTTTCTTGAGCCGTAGGCCTTTCGGCTGCGGATAAATTCTTCAGCGACTACTTCTTCAAGTTCTGATTCGTCTTTCTTTGGTTTTGATTGATAATAATAGGACTGACGTGATAGACCTAATATTCTGCACATCGCTGATATAGGGTAAAGATGCTTATTCGCATCGATTACTTGTCTCTTCGTCCGAATATCAGCGCTGCTTGCTTTAAAATATCATTTTCCATTTCTAATTGCTGGTTTCTTTTACGTAGTTCTAACAATTCTTTTTGTTCAGGCGTAAGATTATCTTTTTCTTTGAATGAACCACTCGTTTTAGATTGCTTTACCCATTTGTCAAATGCTGAAGCCGTTAGTTCATATTCTCGAATGATTTCTACACGTGGCTTTCCAGCTAAGTAAAGATTGACGATTTGTTGCTTGAATTCTTGTGAAAAAGTTCTTCGTGTTCTCTTAGACATAAAAATTCCTCCTGGTATGTTTTCTTCTAGTCTACACACCTTAATTTTTCTGTCTAGTTAATTGTAGCCTATCCAGATTGTTCCATCTGAGTAATGGATCAGTCCTAAAATAGCTTTCATGATCGTTGCTTTTCCAGCGCCATTAGGACCTACTAATCCAACGATTTTGCCAGGGGATAAGCTAAAACTGACATCGCTGAGGGCTTGTTTGTGACCAAAGTTCTTGGATAATTCTTGGACCGAAAGACTTTTCAAAAATATTCACTCCTTTTCTATAGATAGTACAAGCATACACCTGATGAGTGGAGAAGTCGCTAGGTCATGAGTCTTATTTCTTATTTGTTCATAAAAAAATTGAATATTAAATAAAAAGGCTTATTTTTTCTGATCAGTACTTATTCCAAGTGTCTAGTGGCCGCTAGTAATCTTGATGCCAATGATACTGATGAGTAGCATCCCCACAAAGAACCAAGTGGAAAGATTCAGCTTATCATGAAACAAGACCACACCAATTATGACCGAACCAACTGCGCCAATCCCTGTCCAGATAGGATAAGAGAGACTCATCGGCAAACTTTTGATTGCCTTTGACAAAAAGTAAAAACTAGCAATCATTCCAATCACTGTGTAAAAAGAATAATTGATTTTAGAAAAACCATCACTCCATTTCATCATCGTTGACCAGAATACTTCCAAAATTCCTGCTATGATTAATTCCATCCATGCCATACTTACATTCCTCCTTAACTATAAAAAAATACACAAAAAGAGGAAAATCATCCCTTCAAAGACCTAATGGAATGATCATCCTCTTTATCCTACCCGGTGGCAGATCGTATATCTTTTTCTGTAGTATAGCACACCTATCCAGATATCGGCAATCTCATACTTTTTAGTAAAGTGTACCAAGCATTGACGAATATATCGTTACCAGAAAAGAAGATGAATGCTTTGCAATTTCACAGAAAGGAGTTGTTATTTATTAATCATTTAAAAAAAACAGTAACTAGACCTTATTTCTATATATTAGCGGGCAATAAATTAAAAAAAGCTTTACCTTACAATAAGTAAGATAATTTTTGTGATAAAAAAATAACGAAAAATATTTAAAAATAGTGTCTATTTCGTGAGAAAACAACTATATTTTTTATGTGTTTTGCTTTATAATTAAAAAAATATTGTCATTTTATGGAGGAAAATATATGGAAAATTATCTTAGCCTTTTAGGCGTCTTGATTGTTATTCTCGGGTTTGCATTTAAATTAGACTCGATATTGATCGTAATGGTTGCTTTAGTTGTTACAGCTTTGACTGGCGGTCTTGGCATTCAAGGAATGTTAGAACTTTTAGGTACAAGTTTTGTAAACAATCGCGGGATGGCGATTTTTATCATCATTATGTTGGCAACAGGAACGCTTGAAAGAAATGGTCTGAAAGAATCAGCGGCTTCCTTGATCAAGCGATTCAAGAAAGTATCTGCTGGTATGATTGTAGATATTTATGGGATCTTTCGAATGATCTTTGCGGCTTTTAACGTGAGTTTTGGTGGAGTTGCTGGATTTGTTCGTCCAATCATTTTACCGATGGCATTGGGGACCATCGAATCAAAAGGATTAGAAGTCCATCCTAAGCATGAAGAAGAACTAAAAGGTATGGCTTCGGCTATGGAAAATGTCTGCTGGTTCTTTGGCCAAGTACTATTCATCGGAGGAGCAGGGGCGTTGCTAGTCCAATCAACACTGAAAGATCTAGGATATGACGTAACATTGGGACAGCTTGCTTTAGTGGAAGTTCCAGTGGCTATCACGGCTTTAGTTGTGGCAAGTGTCTACTTCTATCTTAAAGAAAAGAAATTAGCGAAGAAATATTATCCAGGAAAGGGGCAATAAGATGGACTTTTTTACAAATCCTGATATTTTGTTAGGTGATAAATTATTGGAGATCCTTTATATCGTGATGGGACTTGTGTTGATTTACACTGGAGTAAGAAACTTAACAGATAAAACCAATCCTCATCGTTACGGCTCAGCCTTTTTCTGGACGGTTTTAGGGGTAGTTATTGCAGGAGGAAGATGGCTTCCGGCAATCGTGAACGGTGGCTTGATCTTTGCGATGACCATACCAGCAATTGCTAAGAAAGTCAGCAAAGGAGAAAGCCGGCTTCCATCAAAAGAATATATGGAAAAAATGTCAGACAAACTAGGAATGAAAATCTTTATTCCAGCTTTGAGTATCGGTGTCTTTGCGATCTTGTTTGCTCTACTTACCAATTTAGGTGCTTTAGTCGGCGTGGGCGTCGGTGTTTTTGCAGCCATGCTAATCTTGATGTTCTTTTCTCGAGATAATCGACCAAGTACATTTTTAGATGATGCAGCAGATATGCTGGGCACAGTAGGGCCGTTAAGCATGTTGCCAATGCTTTTAGCTTCTCTAGGTGCGGTATTTACAAGCGCTGGAGTTGGGACAGTGATTTCCAATGCAGTAGGTACGATCGTTCCAGAAGGAAATGTGAACATCGGCATCATCATTTACGCTCTTGGCATGGTGATATTTACGGTAATCATGGGGAATGCATTTGCGGCCATCACCGTGATGACGGTTGGGATCGGTGCACCATTCGTATTTAGTCATGGAGCGAATCCAGCGTTAATAGGAATGGTTGCATTGACTTGCGGTTTTTGTGGGACCCTGCTGACACCGATGGCTGCTAACTTCAATATCGTGCCTGTAGCGATGCTGGAGATGAAAGACAAATACGGAGTGATCAAAAACCAGTTGTTTATTGCGTTATTTATGCTAGTTTTCCAAATTGCTTATATGATTCTATTTAAATAATAGAAGAGAAGGGTTGTGACAGAATAATTGTCGCAACCTCTTCTAACATTGTAGTGGAACACTATTTTTTATAAGAATATATTAAGTTTGATCTGTTATGTTATTTAAACTATTGTTTCCTTTATTTACGCTGTTCAAGGAAAATGGTATGATAAAAGATAACCATATGTTAAATCAATCGGACGGAGGAACAACAGATGAAAGTACTAGTAACAGGTTTTGATCCATTTGGTGGGGACAAAGTGAATCCAGCCTATGAAGCAGTAAAAAAAATGCCAGATGAAATCAGCGGTGCTGAAATCATCAAAGTGGAAGTACCGACCGTATTCGAAAAAAGCAGTCAAGTAGTCAAAGAAGCCATCCAACAGCACCAACCAGATGTCGTGATCTGTGTCGGACAAGCAGGTGGGCGGTCAGCAGTCTCGTTCGAACGTGTCGCAATCAATCTAGCAGAAGCAAGAATCCCTGATAATGAAGGAAATCAGCCATTCGATACGGCTTTAGAAGAAAACGGTCCAGCCGCTTACTTTACCTCATTGCCAATCAAAGCAATGACAAAAAATGTACAAGATCATGGTCTACCAGCGTACATCTCTTATACAGCAGGAACATTTGTCTGCAATGATATCATGTATCGTTTGCTTCATTTGATCGAAACACAATTCCCGGCAATTCGAGGTGGGTTCATCCACGTGCCATTCTCACCCGATCAAGTGATCGATCGTCCAGTGGGTACGCCTTCTATGTCTTTAGAAGACATTGCTTCTTCTTTGACTTATGCAGTTGAAGCAGCAGTAGAAAATAAAGAAGATATTTCCGGAAATGCCGGAACAACTCATTAATTTAGCAAGAAACACTGGCTGGTTGCTAACGTTATGTTAGTAGCCAGCTTTTTGTAATTAGAAAGGAAAGAAACAGCCGTGGAAGAATGGCAATCCGTCTTTGAAGAATGGTTTCCAAAAGAAATCAGCAAAAGCTATCCCATCAAAATTTCTAAACAATACACAAGCAGTCAACGTTGGGAGATCTATGCAAAATTAACGAAAAAACAGCGGGAACTAGTCGATAAGCACCGCCGATATCTAATCAGCTCTCGTTTTATGGAAGAACATTATTTAGCTGCAACAGATTGGGTGTTTTCTGACTTCAAGATCAATCCGTTTTTTCGAACAAAACGAAGCCAGCAAAAATTGTATTGTGAGTGTGGTAGAGAATTAAAAGTGCAATACATCGTTAAATCGCCAAAAACCGGAAAGATCCTAAAACTAGGCATCAACCACTTTGCCGATCACCTGCATGTCTCTCCGACAGTGGCAGCTTCGATCCATCAGGGAATGACAAAAGTTGATCTGGCCTTAGACGAATTATTATGGCTTAAGCAGAAGAATATCGATTTTCCTGAAGGACTATGGCAAAAATACTGTTTTGTCTTGTACCAAAATCGTCGGATGAAACAGCCATATTTACCGGATATAAAATTAGCTCAGCGGCTCGCAGAATTTCGCCAAGTAGAAATGCCGATTTACATAGCGGATTATCAAGCATTGGAAAATGAAATCAAGAAAATAAGTGAACACATCAATGGGCAGCCAAAAAAGCGACAGATAAAAAAAGAACTATTTGACGACTTTGCAGAAGAATTAGTAAAGGATGTAGAAGAATTCTTGATCAACTATCGCGCATTTTTACGTAAAGATTGGCAATCCATCGTATATGAAGAAGTGCCAGTACATCCTAATGCTTATTTTGAAACATTTATTTCTGTGTTGAGAAAGACAAAACGTCAACGAACACCAGAAGTCACTGCTCAGATGGAATATTTTGCGAAAAACCAACGATTCATCCAACCAAAAATCTATCTATTTATTTGGAAGCAATATTGTCGCTATGGTTTTACAGAAGGGTTCTTCGACAGCATTCCTCGGATAGTCAGAAATGGTTTTTTAAAAGTATTGCGTAAAGAACGAGAAGCTATACAATCTGCTGATAAGAAAGACCGTACAGTCTCAAAAGAAAAATGGCAACTAGTAGTGAAAGATATCCAATCTGGAAATGTGCAAGAGACAATCGACAAATGGAAAGGAAAACATTATCGTTTTACTGAAGCTCAGAAACAAGCGTTGGAATATTATCAGAAGTTAGAAGAATCACTGCGTTTCAATGATGAGGCAAGAAAGTATCTGAAGGAATTACTATAAAAAATAGAGGCTGGGACAGAAGCGTTTAACTCCAAGAAATAAGAAGGAATTCACGAAAATTGCTTTTCGAATTTTTGTGAATTTCAGCTTATTTCCGAAGGAGTTGCTTCTGCTTCCGCCGTTTATACGTGTTTAGAGCGTGAGACAAAAGTGTTCTTTACTTTTGTCCCACGCTCAGTTTTTTTATGCGTGTTGTTGTGCGTTGTAGTATTCTTCTTCCATTTTTTGCATACGTTCACGTTCTTTTTGGTTATACCAAGGTGAAACGGTAAATGCAAGGACATCATTCAGCAAGTAAACAGAGCTGTTCACGAACATCGCCAAACTTGCAGATCCATGCGTAAATGAAATATACCAAAGGACCATTTGAGCAAGCCCTGAAGCTAACCACCAGTAATATTGGTTGTTGTAACGCAAGAAACTGATGATACCAGCAGTCAAGCTAATAGAAAAAGCAATGGCATCTACCCACGGCCGAGGATCATCTGTATAACGACCAATCAGGAATCCTGAAACAAGATAGACAAGGAAAGTACTGATGATTGCGATAAACCAGCTTTTTCCAGTGAATTTTCGGATTTTTGAAGCCATATTATGATTCCATTCTTTACTTAACAATACGGGGATATCCAATGTGATCATATAAGCAATCTGTTCACCGATACTTAAATAGTTCTTTGCTGAGAATCCAACGATAATAAAACAAATCGCAGACAAAATACCTAAAATACCGTTGACTGATTTTGCCGCATTGATGGATAAAATACACAATACACCAAGCGTGGTACCGATAAATGTAATAACGGCCAGCCAAGTGATGGGACTATTGACAAGAGTCATGACCTGACAGCCAAGACTGAAAAAGAAAAGATAATAATTTTGTTGCGGCCAGCCTTTTAGCTGATGAGCTAAAAACTGAAAATATGACTTCATGTATGAGGACTCCTTAAGACACTAAATGTAGTGTGTTCTGTATTTACTAACACAATCTATTGTATGCCTTTCTTAAAAAAAAACTAGTCTTTCAATTATAAATAATTTGTGTTATGATAATTTTCTGTTTGTTTTCTTGAAAATATAATTTCTTACTTTCATTTATTATATTGGGAACAGGAAGAGTGTCTTGGAGGACCTACTTTCTGTTTTTTTTTGCCTTTTTTCTTAATAAAAAGGAAAAACAGCTATTTTTTTCAATCTGACACATTTACAATGGAACTGGAGATTAATATAGATCCGAGCTTAAACGAAGAATAGGAGTGCTCATATGAACCTTACAACGATCCATCATATAGCCATCATTGTTTCAGATTATCAGAAATCACGTGATTTTTATGTTAATAAATTAGGATTTGAAGTAATCAGAGAAAATTACCGCAAAGAACGAGATGACTATAAATTAGATCTGAAACTAGGAAGTGCTGAATTGGAGATTTTTGGAATTGCTAATGCACCACAACGACCAAACTATCCAGAAGCTTGTGGCTTGCGTCATCTTGCTTTCAAAGTAGACGATATTGAAGAAACAATTGCAGAATTGCAGTCCTTAGGGATCGAATCAGAACCGATTAGAGAAGATACCTTTACAGGAAAAAAAATGACGTTTTTCTTTGATCCAGACGGATTGCCATTAGAATTGCACGAATAAAGATAACAAAATTGTCACTTTTTTTTCGTTTCATTCGATTTTTCATTCGTTCATTTCTTGATATTCTTTAAAAAAAAGAAACAGGAGAATGAAGAATGAAAAAAATGATGTTTGGTGTTGCTGCCCTCATCGTAATAGGGATTACCGGTATGACGGGACTGCTCAATGCCGCTTTTCACATGGATGATATTAGTGACCAGGAATATCGGATCTCATTGAAAAAAGCAGCAGCAATTGTAAAAAACGAAACAAAAGAACATAACATATCTGCTATTCATTTTGCAGTTGAAAAAGACTTGGATAATCCTACGAATGCAACATATGAATACCAGTTTTTTTGTGAAGGACAAGTCATAGCAGTCAATCCATCCACTGGGAAAACAACCGTACGAAATGACACGAAAAAGGCCGCAGAATATCTTTTTGATATAGAAAAAGCGGAAGAGTTCAAACAACCGCAAGCAGCGATGAAGGAAGCAGTCAGCTACTACGGGAAAAAAGCAAAAGTGAAAGAGTGGACACTTCTAGTCAAAGATGAACGTCCTTATTATAAAGTCCGATTAATAGATGGAGAACAGGACCGTCAGGTATGGATATCTGCATAGAAGAAGGATATTGCTTCTCTTTTTTTCAATATAAGAGTAAGCTAAGAGAGTAAAGATGAAAGGAAGTTGAGATAACATGGAAAAAATGAAATGCCCTAATTGCGGAAAAAAATTTGCATACGAAGAAGTCAATAATGTAGTCGAACATAATGATAAAGAAATGCCAGTCGTCTGCCCTTATTGCCGAACTGAAGCGGCAAGAATCGTTACTCATGGTTATTTCATTACTGAAAAGATTGAAGATTTTTTAAAATAACGATTTTGCGATTTCTTTTTCTGCATGTTAGAATGGAGAAAAGGAGAGGAAACTATGATTCGTTTTGCGAGAAAAGAAGATGCTCCAGAAATCGCCCCATTGATCTTAGTGATTCTAAAAGACATGGAATTGCCATTTTTGAAGCAGACAGGGGAACAAAAGACTTTAGAGATTTTAGAAGAAGCAATCACTGATCCAAATTATCGTTACAGTTATTCACGAGGTATCGTAGAAGAAATAGACGGTAAAGTTGCAGGAGTTGCTTACGGTTATACAGATGAAGAAGAATCAATCATCGATCAGCCACTGGTACCTATCTTAGAGAAATATCAGCTAGATGCGTCTACACGTTTGTTTATTGATAAAGAAACGTTTCCCGATGAATGGTATTTGGACTCTATCAGCGTATCAGAATATTTTAGAGGACAAGGCATCGGTTCACGGTTATTAGAAGCATTACCTAAATTGGCGAAGAAAGCTAATCGCTCCGTCATCGGTCTAAGTGTGGATGAAAAAAATCCAAAGGCTAAAAAATTATACGAACGCCATGACTTCAAAGTTGTCGGTCAGCGGATGATCAGTGGTCATCTTTATGATCATATGCAAAAGAAATTAAATTGATTTAAATTGTCAAATAGTGAAAAAATAATAATGGTGTAAAGAAGAATGAACGTTACTAAAAATTGAATAGGTTTTAATAAGGTTGTGACAGAAGTGGTCAGCTTCAAGAAATAAGAAGCTACTTCTGGAACACCGTGTATCAGAGGTTGTGAAAAAGCTGCCCTGCATCAAGTAATAAGAACAGCCAAATAAAAATAGCTCCTCCTATTTTTCGTTTGGTTGGGCTTATTACCGCAGATGCAAGCTTTTGAACACCGTTTATTCGAAATAAAGGACTGTGACACGATTTTTGTCACAGTCCTATTTGCTATCCGTTGTAAAACTATATTCGACTCCGAATGAATCTTTCAATCTTGTTTGGTTATCAGCTACCCATGTAAATTCCTTTTTGAATCTTTTCCGATTAGATAAGTTTTTTTATTATCAGAATCGATTTCCACTCTTCCATTTTTGACTTTCCTGTTGAAACTTTGCAGTAACTCTGGATTTTCAGTAGAAATAGTTTCGGAAGGAAAGTCTTCTTTAATCATTTCAGCCAGTAACAGTCGATCGGTTTCGCTTAACAATTTTGTTGGAGTATCACCATTCCTTACCTTTACCGATTCCTTCAAAAATAAATATCAGGAAGGAGATAATATAAGTGAAAAAATTTAAGAACTTATTTATTTTAATAATGGCTATATGGGGATTAACCGCTTTTTCACAAAAAATCCATGCTGATACAAATGATTTAAATGCTGAGCAAGTAATGAGTACTATCAATAGCAGAGGTAGTAAAGTTATCTACCACACAAGACGATCGGCTACTTTAAGCGGTCTAACAAATACAATTATATATAATGATGGTATTTATTGTGGGCAATTATATTTACAAACTTGGTCTTACGACAAAGATTTTGCTACAGGAAGATTTTGGTATGTAGGGATATATAGAGGAACAGTCAGATCGAATGGAGGATGTCCTATCGGACGATTAAAGTCTTAATATGTGTTATGAGAATATAGAAGGATAAAACAGCACTTTTTTAGTTCATCATCAAGAGTGTTTGAATACCTCCGTCTCGAAGGGAATTTTGGTATTTCCTATTTTTGATAAGAAATATTGGGAGTCGTTACTCGATCAAGTAACGACTCCCAATATCGTAGATTCTTAATTTTGACTTAGAGTTTGAGATTGTTTATTGTTAGCTTGCTTTCATTTTTTCTAGTTCACATCAAATCGATAGGATAAAGGCTTTTCTTTGCTTTTGTCTTTACGGTAGAGCCAGTAATCTAAAACCGCAGCAATACAAATACAAACTGGAGCATCTTCATCATTTGAGACATCCAATACATAGTAATCTCCTGAAAAAAGTGTTGCTTTATCCATTTTCATGATTTGCTGATTGAAATGATGGATTTGATATTGATGATTATAGATATCACCTTGGACTGTCCAGTGAAGTCTACGAATATAATAAAAATCACCGGGCCAATTGAATATTTTCTGCATGGTTCCCACCTTTTCGAACTCTTTATACAGCTCAAAACGCGTACCGAATGTCAGGCTTATCTGCTTGATGTGAGCAACGAGATCGCCATTCATGGCATAAAGAGACAATGCATCGCCCTTTGTTCCCCAGCGACCAACCATCAAAAACAGGGAATGTCCTTTTTCGTTTTTGACAATTGTCCGAGTTGCACGTCCAAGCTGTTTTTCCTGAATGAAAAATTCTGACATCTATATCCCTCTTTTCTAGATAAAACTACAAGTCTTCTGCAATCGCGCGCAATATGGCTTTTCCTACGCCAGATTCAAGGTTTGTGTCCGTTGTATATTTGGCATAATCTTTTACTTCGATTTCTGCATTTCCCATTGCGAAACTGACTCCTGCTACTTGCAGCATGCTGACATCATTGAAGTTATCGCCAATCGTCATGACTTCTTCTAAAGAAATCCCACGCTCGTGAGCGACATGGGCAACAGCAATTCCTTTTTGAGCGTTTTTATGGTTCACTTCGATATTGTTTTGACCAGAGGAAGTAACTGCTAGATCGCCTAAAAGAGAAATCTGCTTTCCAACTGGACCTAATACAGCTGGCCCTTCTGTATGAAAACAAATAATTTTTAAAACTTCCAGATTCTTTTCTTCCAAGATAGCACGAATACTGTCCACGTATGTGATGTGCAATAACTCCAGCTTAGCTGAGGCCATGGCAATCGCCATTTTATACGTAAGGTGAGGTAAATGGGTAGCCACCATGGAAGCAAAACTTTCGATTCGTTTCGCTTGATTTTCAGAATAAAGACCATCGTTGGTTGCTACTTCATAGTAAATACCGTTAGCATCTAGAATATCTAAAACAGAGATTGCTTGATTATTTGGAATCGATACGGTAAACAGTGAATTTCCTTCTTTATCAAATACCTGTGCCCCGTTCAAAGTGATCATCGCACAATCGATTCCTACCTCATCTAAAGCTGCGCGAGCTTCTTGATAGTTTCGACCAGTAGCGACCATGAACTCAACACCGGCATCATTTGCAAAACGTATCGCCTCGGCATTTTCAGGAGAAACACTCATATGGGCATCTAATAATGTGCCGTCCATATCTGATGCAATTAATTTGATCATAATGATTATCGTTCCTTTCTGCTTCTTGTTCCTAGTTTACCATATTAATCAAGTGCTGAGGGTGAAGATTGTCCCTTGTGATTGAAGAAAATGTGAGTTATTCTTTTTATTAGGAGGTGGAGGTTTTGAAAGAAATCATTCATAACAGTTGGCAAGAAGTTTTGTCCCCAGAATTTTCAAAAGATTATTATCTGCATCTAAGAGAATTTTTAAAAAAAGAATATGCGTCCCAAAAGATCCATCCAGATATGTATCATATCTATGAAGCATTGGAATTGACTCCTTATGAAGAAGTTAAAGTGGTGATTTTAGGACAAGATCCTTATCATGGAGAAAATCAAGCTCATGGCTTATCTTTTTCTGTGCAACCCGGCGTAAAGATCCCGCCATCGTTAAGAAATATCTATAAAGAGCTTAATGATGATCTTGGAATCGCACCTGTTCAACATGGAAATCTAGTGTCATGGGCTAAACAGGGAGTCCTTTTACTCAACACCGTTCTTACCGTTCGGGAAGGGCAAGCGTATTCTCATCGCGGGAAAGGTTGGGAAAGATTAACAGACACGATCATTGAAAAATTAAATGAACGGGAAAAACCAATCGTGTTTATCTTGTGGGGAAAACCGGCACAAGAAAAAATCAAAATGATCGATAAGAGTCGCCATATCATCATAACATCTCCACATCCCAGTCCGTTATCTGCAAGTCGTGGCTTTTTTGGTTCCAAACCCTTCTCGAAAACGAATGATGCGCTCCTTGCGTTAGGAGAAGAACCGATTGATTGGCAACTGCCTGAAACAGTGTAATAAAACAGCGCTTTCCTGTTATAGCGCAGTTCGCTATGTATGTGAAAAACTTAATTTTTCCAGCATTTTTGACTGATACAGATAAAATAAACTGTTCTTTTTTTCTGGAATAGTGTATGATAATACATATAAAAACGTCTGGAGGTCATCTTGTGGAATTGTTTGATAGTTTAAGATTTAAGATTGTTCGCCGTGGGATCAAAATCGTTTTCCCGGAAGCTACTGATGCTCGTATTTTAGGCGCAGCTGCCCGGTTGAAAGCAGAAGAACTTGTGGAACCTATTTTAGTAGGGAACGAAGAAGAAATAAGAAATGCAGCGCATGCCAGAGGAATCAAAACATCTAGCTTTACGATCATCAGCCCTGATAATTACGATAAGTGGGATGAAATGGTGGATGCTTTTGTTGAACGCAGAAATGGAAAGGCATCCAAAGAACAAGCAGAAAAGATTTTAAAAGATGTGAATTACTTTGGTACGATGCTTACGTATATGGGGATTGCAGACGGAATGGTCTCTGGAGCGATCCATTCGACTGGCGACACTGTTCGCCCAGCACTTCAGATCATCAAAACAAAGCCTGGCATCAGTCGGACAAGCGGAGCGATGATCATGGTACGTGGAAGAGATCAAGAAAAATATGTCTTTTCGGATTGTGCGATCAACGTGAATCCAACTGCGCAAGAATTGGCTGAAATCGCCGTAGATTCTGCAAAAACAGCAGAATTGTTCGATATCGAACCAAAAGTAGCAATGATGAGCTTCTCGACAAAAGGCTCAGCGAAATCGCCAGAAGTAGACAAAGTAGTTGAAGCAACTAAAATCGCTAAAAAACTAGCGCCACAATACATGATCGACGGCGAATTGCAATTTGATGCTTCTTATGTTCCTTCAGTTGCACAACTGAAAGCGCCAGATTCAGAAGTAGCTGGTCAAGCAACAGTCTTTGTATTTCCAGAATTGCAGTCAGGAAATATCGGCTATAAAATTGCTCAGCGTTTCGGTAACTTTGAAGCAATCGGACCAATTCTACAAGGCTTGAACAAACCGGTTTCTGATTTGTCTCGTGGAGCAAATGAAGAAGATGTATATAAATTATCGATTATCACAGCAGCACAAACATTGATTGATTAACAAATACACGCGAACTAGCCAAAAACAGCAGCTGCTGTTCTTGACTAGTTCATTTTTTCTTTAAAAAAACTTCATTACGCGATATACTGGCAAAAAGAAAGAAGAGCGGGAGAAGATGAAAAATGATCGAACTATCAGGATTAACAATGACAGAACAATTCGCAGAGGCAATTGGTCATTCCGCAATACCAGGTGACAATCTGATATTGACTGGTGATCTAGGTGCGGGTAAAACAACGTTGACGAAAGGAATTGCCCAAGGATTAGGGATAACGCAAATGATCAAAAGTCCGACATACACGATTATTAGAGAATATAGTCAAGGTCGGATTCCGTTGTATCATATGGATATTTATCGGGTAGCAGCTAGCGGAGCAGATTTAGGGTTAGATGAATATTTTGAAGGTGATGGGCTTTCCGTTGTCGAATGGGGAAATCTATTAGAAGAAGCACTGCCGGAGGATTATTTGGAACTGATTTTAGAAAAAAGTGATACAGATTTAGAAAAACGGTATGTGAAACTAATCTCATACGGGGAGCAAAGTGAAACCTTCAAACAGCGAATTCTAGAAAAATGGGCTGAAAATCATGAGTGAAGAAGTTGGGATCATCTTGCGGGAAGCAGTGCCAGGAGATGCAAAAGACATTCTTTTGATGATGGGACAAGTCAATAAGGAGACAGAATTTTTAGTTTTGGATGAAGCAGAACTCCTGTTACCACCAGAAACCTTAGAAGAAGAGTTGGATTATATATACGAAAGCAATAATAATTTATTGCTGCTTGCAATCTATGAAGGGACGATTATTGGAACAGCATCTGTCAAGGCAGACAGTCAATTTCGTTTGTCTCACGTGGGAGAAGTCGGTATCAGTATTCTGCAGGAATATTGGGGAATGGGACTAGGCACTCTTATGCTAGAAGAAATCATCAGTTGGGCGAAGGAAATGGGTGTACTTTTTCGATTGGAGCTTGACGTTCAAGTTCGTAATGAAAGAGCCGTACACCTTTACCGAAAAATGGGCTTCCAAATCGAAGCGGTCATGCCTAGAGGGGCAAGAACAGATCTAGGCGAATTTTTAGATGTATATAAAATGAGTTATTTGATTGAATAGAAGAAATAGGAAAAGAGTGAGAAACTGTCATCCTTTTGAGAAGGCAGAAAAACACACGAAGGGACTATGACAAAATACGTGTCACAGTCCCTTTTTCTGAATAAACGGTGTTCAATCAGCTAACCTTCGGTATTAGCTCAAAAAACAGCAAAATATGAGGAACTATTTTGCCGTTTGTTTCTCTAATACTCAGATCAAAACGCTGATTTCACAACCTCTTGGTAAACGGTGTTCAAAAGCTTGCATCTGCGGTAATAAGTCCAACCAAATGAAAAATATCAGAAGCTATTTTTGTTTGGCTGTTCTTATTACTTGATGCAGAACAGCTTTTTCACAACCTCTTCCTTATACGGTGTTCTCCTGCCAGCTCCTCGGTTACCAGTCACAATATTTAATAAACATGAGGAGCTATTTTTTGAAATTGCTCCTTGTGACTCGGAGTGAAACGGCAGGCTCACGACCTCTTTGTGTGTTTCATAAGTATTCTTTTACTTTATAGTCACAAGTTTTTTCAATGGATCTGTCCCGAATTTTTTTTCTTGATAAAGCAGGATTTCCGCACATGCACGACTATCTTCCAATGCATCATGGTGATGATCTAATTGGATGTTCAAATTTTCGCACACAGTGTTCAATCGATGATTTGGAAATTCAGGAAACAAGCGACGGCTACTTTTCACTGTACATAAAGAAAGATAATTAGGCTGTTCAAGATGATAATAATCTAAGCATCCCGCTAAGACCTTTGTATCAAAAGCAGCATTATGTGCAACGACTAAACGATTTTTTTGAAAATATGGTTGGATAGTTTGCCAGACTTCTGGGAATTTCGGCGCATTGCGTACGTCTTCTTGATGGATTCCGTGAATTTGGACATTTCGCCAGAAAAAAGGAGTCTCAGGCTGTATCAATGTATAGAATTCATCAACGATCTGGCTGTTTTTTACCATGACTAGCGCAAGAGAACAAGCACTATAAGGCTGATGATTGGCAGTTTCAAAATCCATGGCAACAAAATTCATTTCTGTAAAACCTCCTTGGGAAATTACTGTAACATACTTTTGAAAAAAGCAAATAAATTTAACAAAAAACATAGAATTTTTTATGTAATATTTGTTGAAAAAAGCTAGTTTTTGAACTTATTCCTTGTGATTTGGAGTTAGATAGGGATCATGAATTCTCGGTATTAAGCCAAATTTATGCAAAGTTGTGAGGAACCATTTTCAAAAAAATTTCTTACGACTCGAAAGTAGGCGACTTTTTCACAACCTCTCCACTAAACGGTGTTCAATCAGCTGACCCTCGGTATTAGCTCAAAAAATGGCAAAATATGAGGAACTATTTTTTCCATTTGTTTCTCTAATACTCAGGTCAGAACGCTGATTTTACAACCTCTCCACTAAACGGTGTTCAATCAGCTGACCCTCGGTATTAGCTCAAAAAATGGCAAAATATGAGGAACTATTTTTCCGTTTGTTTCTCTAATACTCAGGTCAGAACGTTGATTTCACAACCTCTCCACTAAACGGTGTTCAATCAGCTGACCCTCGGTATTAGCTCAAAAAACGACAAAATATGAGGAACTATTTTTCCGTTTGTTTCTCTAATACTCAGGTCAAAACGCTGATTTCACAACCTCTCCACTAAACGGTGTTCAATCAGCTGGCCCTCGGTATTAGCTCAAAAAATGGCAAAATATGAGGAACTATTTTTCCATTTGTTTCTCTAATACTCAGGTCAGAACGCTGATTTCACAACCTCTTAATAAACGGTGTTCAAAAGCTTGCATCTGCGGCAATAAGCCCAATCAAACGAAAAATATGAAGAGCTATTTTTGTTTGGCTGTTCTTATTACTTGATGCAGGACAGCTTTTTCACAACCTCTCGATAAACGGTGTTCAAAAGCCAGTTTCTCGGTATTAAGCCAAATTTATGCAAAATGTGGAAAGCCATTTTCACAAAATTTTTCTTAATACTCGAAACTAAACGACTTTTTCACATCCTCTTTATTTCAAATCTAATTCTACTGGACAATGATCACTGCCCATAATGTCCGTATGGATCTTTGCATCAGCTAGTCTTGGCTCTAAATCTTTGCTCGTCAAAAAGTAATCGATCCGCCAACCAGCATTGTTTTTTCTTGAATTGAATCGGTAGTTCCACCAAGAGTAGACACCTTCCTGGGTTGGATAAAAATAACGGAATGTATCGATAAACCCGTTATCCAACAGTCGAGAAAGAGCCGCTCTTTCTTCTGGAGTGAATCCAGCATTTTTTTGATTCGTTTTCCAGTTTTTCAAATCAATCTTTTGATGAGCGACATTTAGATCCCCACACACGATGACTGGTTTTTGTTTTTTTAGATTTTCCAAATAATTATAAAAGGCTTCTTCCCATTCTAATCGGTAATCTAAACGTTTTAATTCGCTTTGAGAATTTGGCGTGTAACAGGTTACAAGAAAGAAATCGGAATATTCCAAAGTAATCAGACGGCCTTCTGTATCATGGATATCGATACCCATTCCGTAAGTGGCATTCAATGCTGGTTTTTTAGCAAAAATCGCTGTGCCGGAATAGCCTTTTCGTTCTGCGTAATTCCAATATTGATAATAACCTGGAAGATCTAAATCAATTTGTCCTGCTTGGAGTTTCGTTTCCTGCAGACAGAAAAAATCGGCGTCTAACTCATGAAAAACTTCTAAAAAATTTTTATTTACGATGGCACGAAGCCCGTTTACGTTCCAAGAGATAAATTTCAATAAAAGCACACTCCTTCGAATTAATTTCCTTACCTTTGCGATACTATTGTACCTCATTTTAGTAAAAAATGGTGTAAGATGAAAGTAACTAAATGATCCAGGAGGAAAGTCGATGAAGATTGGTGTAATCGGTGTAGGGAATATCGCAGAAAAAGCATATTTACCAACTTATGCGAAAAAACAAGGAACACTTGATTTTTATTTTGCAACAAGAAATAAAGAAACAAAAGAAAGAATTCAAAAAGAGTACGGGTTCCAACATCTATATGAAACGATCGATGAGCTTTTAGAAGAAAAAATCGAAGCATGTATGATCCACGCAGCAACAAAAGTACATTATGAATTAGCCAAAAAATGTCTAGAAAATGGTATCCATGTTTATATTGACAAACCACTGAGTGTCCATCTAAATGAAGTTCGTGAATTGCAAGAATTAGCTGATAAGAACCAAAAAATTTTGATGATCGGTTTCAACCGGCGCTTTGCTCCTATGGTAGAAGAATTGAAATGTATCCCAGATAAGCGGTTGATCCACCTGCAAAAAAATCGAATAGCGGCAAAAGAAACGACAGAATTCGTCCTTTATGATTTGTTTTTACATCTTATTGATACAGCGGTGTATTTATTGGATGAACCCATTTTGAGAACAAAATACCAGATAAGAGAAACAAAAGAATTTTTGGAATATGCCATTTTACAATTAGAAACACAAAATCAAACGGCTATTTTAACGATGGATTTAGCAAGTGGCGCTAATATAGAAAAATATCAAGTAACAAGTAAAAATGGTACTTATGAAGTAAACGATCTGACCCAGCTTGTCATTCAAGATGCTGATGGAAAAAAAGTGAAAGAATTTGGCGACTGGACAAACACGCTAGTCAAACGCGGGTTTGAGCCAATGGTAGAGGCCTTCTTTTCTCAGATCCGTTTAGGTAAATCGGAAACAGAAATGCTTAAACAAAAAGAAGTTGTAAGAAGTCATGAATTATGTGAGGAAGTGCTTAAAGATCACTACCGTCATCAACTTTGAACAAGACTGGCAAGATTGTATTAAGCGTGATAGAATAATGAGGACGTTTGAGAAAAGAAAGGAAAATCCTCAGTGAATAAAGAAGAAATAGTTGAAAGCTTAGCCACGATTACTTTATTGTTTGATGAACCATTGATGAACTATACGTTTACGAAAACAGGCGGACCAGCTGATGTCCTTGCATTCCCGAAAAAGCAAGACGAAGTAAAGCAAATCATCGATTATTGCCGAATCCATGATATACCTTGGATGGTATTAGGAAATGCAAGCAATCTGATCGTTCAAGATGGCGGGATTCGCGGTGTAGTCATCATGCTGACTGAAATGAAACAGATTCATGTCAAAGGAACGATGGTCATTGCGGAAGCAGGTGCCTCACTGATTGATACGACTTATGCAGCTTTGGCAGAATCATTGACTGGATTTGAATTTGCTTGCGGCATCCCGGGAAGTGTCGGTGGAGCGGTTTATATGAATGCAGGTGCGTATGGCGGAGAGATCAAAGATGTTTTTGCTGAAGTGGATCTTTTGCTTGAAGATGGAACATTGAAAACTTTGACAAAAGACGAAATGGTATTTTCTTATCGTCACAGTAAAGTCCAAGAATTACGTGCTATCGTATTGGAAGCTCGATTCAGTTTGCAAACAGGGGATTATGAAGCAATCAAAGCAAGAATGGATGAGTTGACCGAATTGCGTCAATCAAAACAGCCATTAGAATACCCTTCATGCGGAAGTGTCTTTAAGCGCCCAGTAGGACACTATACAGGTCAGCTGATCCAACAAGCAGGATTGCAAGGCCTGAAATGGGGCGGTGCACAAGTCTCTGAAAAACATGCTGGATTCATCGTCAATATTGATCATGCGACAGCGACAGATTATATTGAATTGATTGCGCACATCCAAGAAGTAATCAAAGAAAAATTTGATGTGTCTTTAGAAACAGAAGTGCGGATCATTGGAGAAAAACAAGCAATATCAGAAACAAGCAGAAGTTTAGCCAATTAATAAGTAATGGAACTTAAAATAAGTAAAAGAGCAGGACGGTGGCCGCCCTGCTCTTTTTTGTGGTTGTTTACGCAAATGGCGCAAATCTTGTACATTTTAACACAATAAAACAAAAAATATAGAATATTTCCTCATAAATTTTTCCATTTTTTGCAATATTCTCAAAAAAAAGATAAAAAATGAGAATAACTGATGAAAAAACAAGCATAATCCATCATAAAATCAGTATAGGTGAAAAGATGAACTTTCATCTGCATATCAAGTAATTGGTATGAGGCATTTTTTGAGGTGTAGGATATGAAGTTGGATTACCTTATAGAAGAGGAAGATAGAGAAAAACTGCTGCTAGCTAGATATTTAGAATTTGAGAAAAAGAATTATGTAGTGCTACCTAAGTTATATGAAACATTAGGTTTGTCTAAATTTAAAACAAGAAATTATATCATAGAATTAAATAAAGAATTTACTGAATTCAAAACAAAGCCAGAGATCCAAATTTCAGAAGAAGCAGAGATCCATGTCGAACGTCTGAATTTGACGGATATCAAAAATTTAAGAAGAATCTACTTTCAACGATCAAAAATTGCTCGACTGTTAACGGAGATCGTGGATTCAAAAGTAACGATCGAAAAATTTGCAGAGAATCATTTTTTAAGCATATCAAGAGCCTATGTAAAAAGAAGAGAATTAGTCTCTTTTCTTGAACAGCATCAAATAAAGTTAAAGAAAAACATATTAGTTGGGGAAGAAATAAACATACGGAACGTATTATTTGGGGTATATTTCGGGGTCTTTAATGGTTTTTCTATGCCATTTAGAGAAAGCGTCATGAATGAAGCAAAGAGTATCGTGCAATATTTTGAATATCTGTTCAATTTAAAACTGTCTGCAACAAAACGAATCAAATTCAATTTGCTAACCACTATTAGTTTGTTGAGGGCCTATGGGAATCAACCAATCGGAAAACGTTTCTTTTCAGATGAATACTTTAAGAGCTCAGAAGGAATGAAGATCATCAAGGATTTATCACATATTTCTTTTTTTCATATCCCTAAAGAGCAGATCATTGATGAGATTTCTTATATCATGTTGTTTTTGATCACGGAAGAAGAATTTGAATTAGATGGCGCATTTGGACTTGCGGAAGCTCATTTTCATGATATCCACATGATTAGTCAAAAAATGTCAGTGGAATTGATTGATCAATTACCATTTTCGATTGAAATCTCTGAAGAAGAAAGACTATATATACGAAAAGAACTTCGTATGGGTATGATGCATGTCAATCGAAAAAATTGGATATTCGACTTTGAGATGACTAGCTTTACGTCTAAAAAGCAGCTACAGTTTTTCTTCGAGACGTATCCAATATTCAGTACAGCAATCCAAAAGGTCATACAAGAGAATAAACGCTATTTCTTGGGAAAAGATGAACGTTTCATGATTCGCTTATTTTATGATTATCTCTTTTTATTGGTCGGTATTTGTCCGGTATCATATTTTGAAGCACCGATTCATGTCTGTATTGATTTTTCGCAAGGATCTGCTTATACCGATTACATTATTTCTCAAGTGAAAGGATTTAAAAATTACAATATTGTGATTGAGAGTCGAATCACTTCTCGTACGAATATTTATTTATCTGATTGTTTACTTGAAAAATTTAATAAAGAACAGATAATTTGGAAAAATCCACCGACTCCAGATGACTGGGAATATTTTGGAAATATCATCATCAGAGAAAAAAATAGACATTTAACTGAAAAAATCAGCTAGTATTTATGGATGGCAGCTTTGTCTCACATATTTATTAGCTGATTTATGTTTTTTTCAAAGAAAAGGTAACTAGATATAACTAGATATATTACTTAACAAAATTAAAAATTACATAAGTTATTATTCCGATTTTCTTGAAACAATAAAAAATCAAAAAAAATACTCTCCTAATAGTCCATCTTTTTTTGATTTTATTTATATAATGAAATCATCTTATGAAAATTACTACTTCATGTTTAGACAAGAGTAGGGAGGACTAAGAATAAATGTGTTCAAAAAGACGTTCAAAACAACTAAATAAACACGCTTGTCGTTTAGATAAGGAACGGTCGTGTTCTGAAAAACACTACGTTAAGTTTATGATGCGCACGATGCTGATCAGTTTATCTGTAGGTGTCTATATGCATGTACCCGTTCAGGCAACGGCACAAACCATCAAGGTCGTACGTACCTCTGTTTCTGAGACCACTGATTCCCCTATCACTATTACTCATACTTTCACTGATGCAAATGGAAAACAGCTACTTCCTGCATTGACTTCCTATAATAAAGTCAGTTATCCTCCAACGATAAACCACTACTGGTTAATTCCTAACAAAACATTATGGACATCGGAAACCGGAAGCAGTGTGCCGCTTTCTATCTTTTCCGATATGACTGATCCTACAAAAGGTGATCAGTTAAAACAGATCACTGATATTTTGAATCATGCTTTGACAGATATAAAGAACGGTGGAAGCGCACAAGTTTCTTATGTATATGAAAAAGATTATTCACAGTTTGAAGGAAAGAAAATCGATGTTCTGGCAGGGACAAAAGTTTCGATATCTGATCTGGTAGAAAGGCTGAAGAACGCAGATGGAACACAAGGAGATATGTCCAAAGTAATTTCAAACAATGGGAATATCGTGGATACGACTAATACAGGAACATCTACTATTTCCTTGTCCTATTTTGATCCAATTGCTTTAAAAACAATGACTGCATCTGCTGTGATCCATGTTCGTGCTGATCAAACAGCTATCAAAGGAAAAGATCTTCACTTAAGAACAGGAGAGAGTTACGCCCCTAAAGATCTTGTTGAATATGTAACAAAAAGCGATGGAACTTCAGGAAATAAAGAAGAAATCAAAATGAACGGGACAGTAGATACTACAACTCCGGGAGAATATCCCGTTGTATTAACTTATATAGACTCGAAAACATCAAATGTGGCAGAAACAACAGCTGTAGTTTATGTAGAAGCATCTGCTGCTTCATCGACTGTCATCACTCATTTTATAGATAGTCAAACAAATAAAGAACTTCAAGCAGAAACACATATGAGTAGTGTAAATCGTATTCCTGATTTGCGCCTACCTGCTGAATTTTCTGATCGAGTGCCAAATATAGATTTATCGACTTATGAACAAGACGGAAAAGTCACTTCTATTTCTGATTGGATGCAAGCAAACGGATTAGACAGAAAAAGTCACTGGTCGGAGATCCTTGAAGTACTTCACTCAGAACTGATGAATAACAGGAAGCAATCAGGAGGGGAAATTACCTTTACTTATGTTTATATACCAGACAATCGTTCATTAGAAGGCCATGATCTTATTGTTCATCCAAACGAAAAAATAAACAAAGAAGAGTTGATCCAATCAGCAACAAATTCCTTAGATAAACCCGTACCGTTAAAGGATGTATCGGTTACAATCAATGAAGTACCATTGGAGGATGGTTATTTGACCAAACAAACAGGTGATTTTACGATTATGTATAGTTATCATGACCCGTATTCACTCCAAGAACTCCATGCTCAGTCGCTTTTACACGTTTTACCATTAAAAAAACAGATAAGACAAAAAGAACAAAAAAAACAAGAAGAAAACTTGTCAGAAAAAAAACAACAAATGGCTCATGCAGTTTCTCCAACAGGGGAAGCAAAGCAAACAAGAAATTTACAGCCAGCAAGAATATCTAGAAAAATCTCAGAATCTAATAAAACGATAAGGCAAGAAGCTCATTTGGCCTCACAAGTTTCTGGATTGGAAAATGAAATTTTAGAGCCTAAAATAAAACAACAATCAGAAAAAGAATTTGTTGCTAAACAGTCGGCAGATCAGAATGAATCAGATGACCAGAAGGAAACGAAGAAAAAACGCTTGTCAACTATTGATTCCACCGATGAGCATCTGCAGCCGCAAGTACCACTTCCTAGTCCGGGAACACCCGCACCTGGTGGAGGTATTCCTTCTTCTGCTTTAGGAGATTTCATGCGAGGTATGGCAGGAACATGGGTATACGCTAATCGAAATGAATTTGGCGCAGATGACTGGTTCTGATTTATATCTCTATCTGTTATAGTCAAATAAGTAGCTGAGTCATATGTTATTTGGCATAATGGAGACGAGGAGGGATAGAAAAATGTTAGATAAAACGTTACCTTACGCAGAAATCTGGATGACAAGACCACTTCAACAAAATGTTCCAATCACGCCTTTAGCGGAAGGTTTTGAATTTCGATTTGATCAAAAAGAAGATGAATCTGCTTGGGCGGAGATTGAGACTTCCGTTGGGGAATTTCAAACGACAGATGAAGCACTTGAGTATTTTCAACAAAACTTTGCTCCTTATCCTGAAGAACTTGAAAGAAGGATGTTTTTTGTAGAGACAAAAAAAGGAGAAAAAGTAGCAACCTGTACCGCTTGGCGAAAAAAATCAAGAGAGCAAGTGTATCCGGTTTTTCATTGGTTAGCAGTGAAACCAGATTACCAAGGAAAAGGGCTCGCAAAAGCATTGACTGCCAGAGTCTTGCAAGAATTTCCTACCCTCCATACGGACGGACCAATCTATCTTCACACACAGACATGGAGCCATCAGGCGATTGCTCTTTATAAAAAAATGGGTTTTACTTTTATTGCTGAAAATCTAGACGGCACACCTAATCCAGATTATGAAAAAGTTATGCAGGTTTTAAGTAAATTAGATAAATAACGAAATGGTGAAATAAGTCCTCAGTATTGGGATAAAAAACGAAATAGTCATTCCTCATATCTTACTTTTTTGAGTTAATACTATCGGATAACTAATGGCATGCCATACATTCAAAAAAGAAGGGGCAGTGACAAAAGTATTGTCACTGCCCCTTCTCTTGTTTTTTAGCATGTTTTATCGTTTGATTTTTTTAGGAATAAAATTCTTGATGAACGTAAATTTTTGGTAATCGTTTCGACTATAGAGGTAACCAAATACACTGAAAACAACTGCTCCAATAAAATTAACAAATAAATCCTTCATAGTATCCATGATTCCCACGTCTAAGTAACCATTTTGGATGATTGTTTTATCTGTTTTACCATCTGCATTTTGACTTTCAATGATTGTCCGAGTGATATCTGGAACATGATAGACAGTGTTTCCGTCTTTACTTAACTCCACACTATTGATTTGCTGGATGATCGTATCTTTTTGCATATCGAATTGCAGTAATTTATCTGCTGAAAATTCCACAAACTCCCACATAACACCAACTGTCATCGAAAAACAGAAGGAAACAACTGCTAGTAATAAAGGAGTCAAGTTCATGGTTTTTGTATTTTTATTGAGCAAATAAACAAGGGAAAAGCCGACACCCCCAGCTAAAAATCCGCTGAATGCATGTAGAAAAGTATCCCACATTGAAAAATAGCCATAAAAATCACTTAACTCTCCTAAAACTGTTGAACTAAAAATAAAAGATAACAAAATGATTTCTAGCATATTTGGAATCTGTATCTTTAATATCTTTTCTAGGAAATAAGGAATTTCAAACAAAATCAGTGTCAATAATAAAAGCATCGTATTTCCCCAATGTTGGTTCCAAATCTGATCAGCCAACATAATAACAACGATGATACGTAATAAAATATAGATTCCATTTGTGATTCTGCCAGCAGTTTTTGTACTGTTCGTAAAAAAGGTTTTCAAATGATTCATAAAATAACTCCTTCATGTATATCCTTAATTATACTAAGAAGCGTGTGTTTACCAAAGCTATATGACTTAAAGAAAAACAGAGTTGATATTGTGAAAAAAATCACTTAATATAGTATAAGGAGAAAAGGGGGATACAAATGAAAAAATTAGTTGCTGGTTTATTAACAGCCGTTGCACTTCTTGCTATGAGCGCATGCGGCGCAGATCAGAAAAATACAGCGCAGACAAGTTCTAGTACGAAGGAATCTGCCGAAGTATCATCAGGCGCTTCTGAACAAGTATATACAGATCCAAAAGAAATGAAAGAATCTTATGATGTCGTGATTATTGGAGCTGGTGGTGCAGGGATGGCAGCAGCTATCGAAGCAAAAGATGCTGGGTTGAATCCAGTAATTTTGGAAAAGATGCCTGTTGCCGGAGGAAACACATCTAAATCATCAAGCGGTATGAATGCTTCAGAAACAAAATTTCAAAAAGAAGAAGGAATCAAAGACTCGAATGATGCCTTCTATGAAGAAACGCTAAAAGGTGGTGGAGGAACGAATGATAAAGAAATGCTTCGATACTTTGTCGATCACTCTGCTGATGCGGTCGATTGGCTAGATCAAAACGGTATCAAACTGGACAACTTAACGATCACTGGAGGGATGAGTGAAAAGAGGACACATCGTCCGTCTGATGGCTCGGCTATTGGTGGATACTTAGTGGAGGGGTTATTGAATAACGTCCATGAGCGGGAAATCCCTATTTTTGTCAACGCAGATGTGACAGACATTAAGAAAAATGGGGAAACGGTCAATGAAGTGACTGTACATGTTCAAGGAGAAGAACCAAAAGAGGTCACCGGAAAAGCAATCGTAGTTACCACAGGCGGTTTTGGTGCCAGCAAAGAATTTATTGAAAAATATCGTCCCGATTTAGCTGATTATATTACGACAAATCAAGAAGGATCAACTGGAGATGGTATCACCATGATTGAAAAATTAGGTGGACAAACCGTTGATATGGATAAAATACAAATTCATCCAACTGTGCAGCAGGATGAGGGGGTCTTGATTGGTGAGGTTGTTCGCGGAGAAGGAGCAATCTTGGTCGATCAAGAGGGGAAAAGATTTGTCAATGAAATGGATACAAGGGATAAAGTATCTGCAGCAATTACAGCATTGCCTGAAAAATCAGCTTATTTGATTTTTGACCAAGGCGTGCGTGATCGTGCCACAGCTATTGAATTTTATGACCAAAAAGGATATGTCACAACTGGAAAGACAATGGAAGAATTAGCAGAAAAAATCGATTTACCAAAAGAAATACTAGCAAAAACAGTTGATGGATGGAATACGGATGTTGCGGAGAAAAAAGATGCTCAATTCAACCGTGCCACAGCCATGGAACATGACTTATCGTCTCCGAATTATTATGCGATCAAAATCGCACCAGGAATCCATTACACGATGGGCGGTGTGAAAATCAATACGAACACTGAAGTATTAGATAAAGAAAACCAGCCAATTAGGGGGTTATATGCTGCTGGTGAAGTCACAGGTGGCTTACATGGAAACAACCGGATCGGTGGAAATTCAGTTGCGGAGATCATTATTTTTGGGCGACAAGCGGGCATACAAGCAGCTCGATTTGCTTCGGAAAATGAATGAAATAGAACGTAAATAAAAAGAGGTTGTGAAATCAGCGTTTTGACCTGAGTATTAGAGAAACAAACGGCAAAATAGTTCCTCATATTTTGCCGTTTTTTGAGCTAATACCGAGGGTCAGCTGATTGAACACTGTTTAGTGAAGAGGTTGTGAAAAAGCTGCCCTGCATCAAGTAATAAGAACAGCCAAGTAAAAACAGCTTCTTATGTTTTTAACTTGGTTGGACTTATTACCGCAGATGCAAGCTTTTGAACACCATTTGTTCGGAAAAAGAGCGTGAGACAAAAGTGTTCTTTACTTTTGTCCCACGCTCTAAACACGTATAAACGGCGGAAGCAGAAGCAACTCCTTTGGAAATTAGCTGGAATTCACAAAAATTTGAAAAGCAATTTTCGTGAATTTCTTCTTATTTCTTGGAGTTAAACGCTTCTGTCCCAGCCTCTTTTTTGATCAGCATGATTTTATTCAGTTATCTTCAAAATGATTTTTCCGATGTTTTTGTTTGCTTCCATATATTCATGCGCTTGTTTGACTGCGCTGAATTGGAATGTACGGTCAATGATTGGCCGAATCTTGCCATTTTCTAGAAAAGGCCCAGCTTTTTGCATAAAAGTTTGTGCGAGCTCTGCTTTATACTGATCACTTCTAGGTGTCAATAATGTACCAAGCAGTTGGACACGTTTCCCAATCAATACACCAAGGTCTATCTCAGGCACGATGGTCCCACCTAGCATACCAATCAAGACCCAACGTCCATCAACGGCTATAGAAGCTAAATTCTTTTCCCAGTAAGAAGCGCCGATGAAATCCAAAATAACATCGATTCCCCGACCTTCAGTGATTTTTCGTACCTCTTCTTGAAAGTCTTGTTTTTTATAGTTGATCAATTCATCTGCACCAAGTTCTTTACAAAAGGCGAGTTTTTCTTCTGATCCTGCAGTAACGATGATTTTCGCGTGAGAAAGCTGTCTAGCTAATTGGATCGCTGCTGTTCCCACACCACTTGCTCCTGCATGGATCAAGACAGTTTCGCCTTCTTGTAATTTTCCAAGCCAGTAAAGTGTTTGATAAGCAGTCAAAAAAACTTCTGAGATTCCAGCAGCAGAAACATAGTCTAGCGTATCAGGGAGAAGGATTGCACGATCGGCAGGCATCACAGCATATTCGGCATAACCACCTAGATTGACTAATCCGTATACTTTTGTCCCAGGAGTAAAAGTGGAGATATCACTTTTATTCTCAACTACCTCTCCAGCTACTTCGACTCCCAAAATAGGGTAGGGAGGTTTCAAAGAGACTGATTCTCTTTTCATAATATCTGTTCGATTGACAGCTGCTGTATGGACTTTGATCAGTAATTCGCCTTGTTTTGGTTTAGGAACAGGCACTTCAATTTGTTCTAATACATCTACAGAACCAGGATGCTTGATTGAAATGGCACGCATGGATCTATCCCTCCTTTGCCCATTCTTGGAATGCTGTATTCAACTCTTTGCTACCTTCAGAAAGTACTAGAGTCGTACGAGAAATATCCGTTTCTTCCACTAGAGCGGCAAGTACAGCAGCAACTGTAGAGCGAGTGATCGTTTTTGATGCCTTCTCATTAGGCTTAGTTAATTGAATGGAAGTAACTTCTTCATCGTTAGTCAATGTGACTGGTTGAAGAATGACAAAATCTAAGTTAGTTCGTTTCAGCCATTCATCTGCATAATGTTTAGTAATATAATAATCTGTCATGGACTCAGGCCATTTTGCTGGTTCATCTGCATAAACAGCACTGACCATCAGATAGCGAGAGACATGCGCATTTTCAGCTGCGATCACTGTTTTGATTGTGCCATCCAAGTCTACTTGCAGAAGATTCTTTCCTTGAGAGCCGGCAGCAAAAATTAATACATCGATGCCTTTGAATGCTTCGGTCATTTTTTCCACGGACCAAGTTAAATCAAAAGAGACATACGAAACATTCTCTTTTTTTACTAATGTTTGGGAAGCGACATCTCTCACCCCTGCAAAAATTTCATGGGAACTTGGAGCTAAATCTTTTATCAGGTGTCGGCCAATTTGTCCGTTTGCACCTACAACAAAAATTTTCATTTGGATCATCCTTTCGACGTCAAATCTTTCCATTCAATAGTAACACCAAAAGAGAAAAAAATCAGAGATCGGCTACGATGACTATCAGTTAGTAAGAGAAGGGTGCTTGAAGTATCTTAACAAGACATTGCATACTGCTGCAGTCGCAAGACCTGCGACGATTCCTTCAGGTATACCACTTGTAAAAATAACCGCTAGAATAGCTGAATAAACAGCATTTAAATTTGTTCCGATGACTTTGGCATAATCTTGCTGGAATAAAAAGTAGATCATATTCATCACTAAAATCGTATTGGTCAATGAACCGGAAAGTCCAGCTAAGAATAAAGAAACGGAATCTGCTTTTTGTTTCATTAGTTTGCGCAGACCTTTATAAACGAAATAAGGAACCACCCCAATCAAGATACGAGGAATAAACGCGATCAGCAAGGCTTTCCAGCTTCCATGTTCTGTTCCGATGACTGGGATAAACGGAGAAAAGACAAAAGACAAAGGTGTTTGGATAACTGTGCTACGGATCATGCTGATCAGTCCAAATGTACCGCCAAGAAAAGCACCTAGTCTTGGTCCTAAAACGATCGAAGCAATGATTACAGGAATATGCATGGTTGTTGCATTGATTGGACCGATAGGGATAAAACCTAAAGGCGTAACAGCTAATAAAATCAAAATAGCTAAAAACATCGCAGTTAATGTAAAGTTTTTTGTATTTTTCATAAGTACTCCTTTTTTCTAAGCATTTCTTTCATTAAGAGTCAGCATGACCTGTTCGATGATCGTCTGAATATCAGCTAAGGCACCTTTTCCAAAATCTCCACAAGCTAAAAGAGATTCTCTTGGTTCAATTTCCTGATAGCCGACAGATCTCAATGTTTCCAGATTACGCTGAGTGATCGGGTTTTGATACATATTCGTGTTCATGGCAGGGGCAATCAATTTTGGTGTTCCCACTGGAAGCGCCATTGCGACTGTTGAAAGAAGATCGTCTGCAATGCCATTTGCTAGCTTGCCGATAATGTTTGCTGTAGCAGGCGCGATGAGAAACAAGTCAGCTTGTTTTGCTAGTTCGATATGATTGATTACCTGCGGATTTGATTCTTGCATGACGTCTGTATGGACTGCGCGCTTCGACAGAGATTGCAAGGTTAATGGCGTGATAAAATGTGTGCTGCTTTTAGACATAATCACATCTATCTGGGCACCTAATTTGACGAATTGACTTGTAAGATCAGCGCTTTTGTAAGCAGAAATACTTCCAGTAACGCCTAGTAAGATCTTTTTCATTTTGATTCCTCCAGTCTAATTTTCTCAGTAATCAATGCAGCAATCTCAGATTTACTTTGAGCTTCTTCCACTGTTCCATCTTTAGATAAGAGATAGCCGTGGTGTGTCTCGCCATGGATTTCCGTCAAATCATTTGCGAAAATAAAATCAGTTTTGTTATTTATCAGACTATTTTTTGCGACTGCCAGAAGAGATTCCTTTGGTACATCTACTAATAGTTTGAAACCAATGATTTTTGCTTTTGGCTGCCATTCACGTAGATAAGAAATGATTTTTGGTGTTTTCTTCAAAACGAGCACAAGATGCTCGGTGTCAGAAGAGATCTTTGAAACAGTGGTATCTGTCTGTTCATTTTCCGCAAACCAATTGTCCAGTTCTTCTTGCGTTGAAGAAGTGGGTAGGTTTTTTGCCAGCTGTTCTTCTGAAAAACTAAAAGCAGGAGTAAAATCACTGACTGCCATACTGTGGATAATCGCGTCGTAGTGTTCTTTTTTCGTTAGTGCTTCTAATTGTAAAAATAAGTCCAGTGCAGATTCGATCGTATAAATCGTTATATTGGAGTGTCTTTTCGGTTTCAGTGCTTGTTTCGTAGTCACGTAATCGATTGTGGTATCCGGATTGGCAGCTAAATAATCAGCTAATGCTTGCCCTAATCGTCCTGTCGAATGATTTGTAATAGCACGTACTTGATCGATTTTTTCAGTCGTTCCTCCAGCTGTGATTAGAATCTTCATTTATGGTCACCTACATTTACTAGTGTTCTTCCTTGGTGTGTTCCAGCAAGTAGTTTAGATGCTGTTTCAGGCAATTGATCCAGAGTAATCTCTTGGACGACCAGTTCATCTGCAATCTGCAAATCCGCCATCTGTTGCCATAAAGAAAGACGTTGATCTATTGGTACATTGACAGAATCAATTCCAATCAACTGGATGTTTCGCAGAATAAAAGGCAAGACAGTCGCGTTTAGTTTGATTCCCCCAGCATTGCCACATAAAGCTACTGCACCGTTATAAGAGATCAATGGAAGAAGACTACTTAGCTGCTCGCCACCTACTGTGTCGATGACATAGTCGATTTGCTGTTTTCCTAAAGCTTTTGTTGTCTCTGGCAGAAATTCATCAGGTCGTACGACTTGAGAAGCACCTAGACTTTTTAGCCATGTGACAGACTCTTCTTTTCTGGAAAAGGCAATGATTGACTGGAATCCTAGTTTATGTAACAGGGCTATCGCTGTACTGCCTACACCGCCAGAAGCACCAGTAACGACAACTTTTTTATCGGAGGTCATACCTTGACGGATTAAAGCGTTCACACACAACATAGCAGTAAACCCTGCTGTACCAAAAATCATCGCTTGACGCAGTGTCATATTTTTCGGTAGAGGGACTAACCAGTCTCCTGGTACTTTTTGGTATTGGCTGTAACCGCCTGGATAGGTGACACCAAGCCCAAAACCAGTAGCAAGTACAAGATCTTCTTTTGAAAAACGTGGATTGTTACTTTGGACGACAGTTCCGGATAAATCAATCCCTGGAGTCATCGGATATGTTCGTATCACCTGACCAGATTCGCTCATTGCCAATGCATCTTTATAATTGACATCAGAATAGGCAATTTTTACCAAGACTTCATTTTCAGCCAATTCAGTAAATGGCAGATCACTGATTGCTGTATGGAAAACAGGTTCCTTTATTACCTGAAAAGATCGAAAAGCGTTCATTCGTGAGACACTCCTTTTAAAATTTTCTTTTATCATACCATAAAGCCTACTCTTTTATTCTTGTTCTTCCGTAAATTTAGACAAAAATTAGGTGAAAAATAAAGAATCAAACAACTAGAATTTATTCCAAAAGATAAAGAAATATTCAGCAAAAAAAATTTTACAAAGGGTTGCCTTTTTCAATAAATTTCGTATACTAATACGAGTGGTAGTAAACAGGAAGTTTACTATTAGAAAACTTCGATTCGGAGGAAATTATGGAAATTGGTGAGAAGTTAAGAAATTTGCGCATCCAAAAGAATTTGACACAAGAAGAACTAGGCGAACGCACAGATTTGTCAAAAGGGTATATTTCCCAGTTGGAACGAGATTTAAGTTCACCATCAATGGAAACATTCTTTTCTATTCTTGAAGTCTTAGGTGTGACTCCAGAAGAATTTTTTCATCAAGAAGCAGCGAATCTGCAAGTGGTTTATTCAAAAGAAGATCATACGGTTTATTTTGATGAAGAAAACGGGTATGAATTGGAATGGCTCGTGGCTGATTCGAATGAAAAAGAAATGGAGCCTGTCTTGCTGACTTTTGAAGGTGCAGGAGAATATAAGACGTTTGAACCTTCATTATCTGAAACGTTTATTTTTGTATTAGAAGGGGAATTAGAGTTAAGCTTAGGAGAGACGGTCTATGTGGCAAAAGCAGGACAGTCGATCTATTATCAAGCGACAAAACAACATCAATTAAGGAATCATCTCAAAAAACGAACAAAAGTATTGATTGTTGCAACGCAATCATATTTGTAATATAGGGGGTAAAAACGTGGGGAAACCAATCATTTCATTTGATCAAGTAGTGAAACGCTATGATGATGAAACAGTATTAAAAAAAGTAAGTTTTGAGATCGAACAAGGAAAATTTTATACACTGCTTGGTCCTTCCGGCTGTGGTAAAACAACGATCCTACGTATTATAGCTGGATTCACCGAAGCTACAGAAGGGGACATCTATTTTGAAGGGAAACGGTTGAATGATTTGCCAGCTAATAAGCGACAAGTAAATACCGTCTTCCAAGATTATGCACTTTTTCCTCATATGAATGTTTTTGATAACGTTGCTTTTGGATTGAAGATCAAGAAAATGTCCAAATCAGATATCGAAAAGAAGGTAAAAGATGCTTTGCGTATGGTCCAGCTTCCTGGATACGAAAAACGGGAGATCAGTGAAATGTCTGGTGGTCAAAGACAGCGTGTAGCGATTGCACGAGCAATTGTAAATGAACCGAAAGTATTGCTACTAGATGAACCGTTATCGGCGCTTGATTTGAAACTACGTACAGATATGCAGTATGAACTGCGGGATCTGCAACAACGATTAGGAATCACGTTTATTTTTGTTACTCATGACCAAGAAGAAGCGTTGGCAATGAGTGATGAGATTTTTGTCATGAATAAAGGGAAAATCGTCCAAAGTGGTACACCTGTAGATATTTATGATGAGCCAATCAATCATTTCGTTGCTGATTTTGTTGGGGAGAGCAATATCGTGGACGGTGTAATGATCGAAGATAATCTAGTTGAGTTTGTTGGTAAGCAATTTGAATGTGTCGATGGCGGGATGCGTCTAAATGAACCAGTTGAAGTTGTTTTACGCCCAGAGGATTTGACGATCACGACACCAGATAAAGGAAAACTAGTCGTAACGGTTGATACTCAGCTGTTTCGTGGTGTCCATTATGAAATCATCTGTTATGATGAACAGCAAAATGAATGGATGGTCCATTCAACGAAAAAAGCTAAAGAAGGAAGCAAAGTAGGATTGGCCTTTGAGCCAGAAGATATCCATGTCATGCGTTTCAACGAGTCTGAAGAAGAATTCGATGCACGTCTTGACAGCTACGAAGAATAGGGGGGACAAGAATGAAAACAATGCGCAGGATCTATTCCGTCCCTTATATTTTGTGGCTCGGTTTATTCGTGATCGCGCCTGTATTAATGATCATTTATCAATCTTTTTTTGATATGAATGGGCAATTCACGCTGAATAATTATCTATCTTATTTTACGTCGGGGACATCGCTTTCTATGACGATCAATTCTGTATGGTATGCATTTTTGATCACGTTTTTCACGCTGATCATCAGTTACCCGACTGCTTATTTTTTAACAAAACTGAAGCACAAGCAATTATGGCTGATGCTGATTATTTTGCCTACATGGGTGAATCTGCTGCTTAAAGCTTACGCATTTATTGGAATTTTCAGTGTGCACGGCAGCGTGAATCATTTCTTTGATTTTATCGGGATCGGGCCGAAACAGATATTATTCACAGACTTCAGTTTTCTGTTCGTGGCAACGTATATCGAGATTCCATTTATGATTATGCCAATTTTCAATGCATTGGAAGAGATGAATCCTTCTTTGATCAGTGCCAGCAGAGATTTAGGCGCGAATAGCTTTGAGACCTTCCGACGAGTGATTTTTCCGTTATCATTAAATGGTGTGAAAAGCGGCGTCCAAGCAGTATTTATTCCTTCTCTTTCTTTATTCATGCTGACTCGTCTGATTGGCGGAAATCGGGTGATCACTTTAGGAACGGCTATCGAACAGCATTTCTTGGTTACACAAAACTGGGGGATGGGTTCTACAATCGGTGTGATTTTAATCATTGCTATGTTCATCGTGATGCTCCTGACAGGCGAGAAGAAAAAAGGAGGTCGCTCATAAATGAAAAAATTTAAATGGTCGTATCTTTATTTAGGGATTGTTTTTTTATTCTTATATGCACCGATCTTCTATCTGATTTTTTATTCCTTCAATGAAGGAGGAACGATGAACAGCTTTACAGGGTTTACTTGGGAAAATTATGAAGCTGTTTTTGAAGATACTCGTTTGATCATTATCGTATTGAATACGTTCATGCTGGCTTTCTTATCTGCATTGATCGCCACGATCATCGGGACATTTGGGGCTATGGGAATCTATTACACGAAGAAACGACGTGCACGGACAGCGTTGTTGAGCATGAATAACATCTTATTAGTCTCTCCTGATGTTATTATCGGTGCTAGTTTCTTGATTTTCTTTACACTACTAGGATTCGGATTAGGTTTTCAGAGTGTATTGCTTTCCCATATTGCTTTCAGCATTCCAATCGTCGTCTTGATGGTCTTGCCAAAATTGCAGGAAATGAACGATTCAATGGTCGATGCGGCTAGAGACCTTGGTGCTAATAATTTCCAAGTAGTCAAAAATATCATTTTGCCTTATCTTTCTCCAGGAATCATAGCTGGATATTTTATGGCATTTACTTATTCTCTTGATGATTTTGCGGTTACGTTTTTCGTCACAGGAAATGGCTTTACGACGCTCTCAGTAGAGATTTATTCTCGTGCAAGACAAGGAATCAGTTTAGAAATCAATGCGCTAAGTGCGTTAGTTTTCTTGTTCTCCATGATATTGGTCATTGGATACTACTTCATTAGTAAAGAAAACCGTCCAAAACGGCTGAAGAAAAACAGAAGAGTACGCGAGGGGGTGGCACGGCTGCGATGAAAAAATTACAATCTCTGTTTTTAGGTATTCTCATCATTATTGCGGTGCTGCTGCTTGGTGTTCGTCAACTTGAAAAAACAAGTGGCATGAGTGGAGCAAAGGTACTTACCATCTATAACTGGGGAGATTATATCGATCCTAGTCTGATCACGAAATTTGAAAAAGAATATGGATACAAAGTGAATTATGAAACATTTGATTCTAATGAAGCGATGTTCACAAAAATCCAGCAAGGTGGGACAAACTACGACATCGCTATACCAAGTGAATATATGATCCAAAAAATGATCAAAGAAAAACTAGTACTTCCATTAGATCATTCGAAGATCAAAGGATTAAATAATATTGATCCACGATTTTTAGACTTGGATTTTGATCCAGATAATCAGTATTCGATTCCATATTTTTGGGGAACTTTAGGGATCGTATATAACGATAAATTCTTTGATGCAGATCAAATTAAGCATTGGGATGATTTGTGGAAGCCGGAATTAAAAGACAGTTTGATGCTGATTGACGGTGCACGAGAAGTTATGGGGCTTTCTTTGAATAGTTTAGGCTATTCTTTGAATAGTAAGAATATGGCACAGCTGACAGAAGCAGCAAATAAATTGAATCATTTAACGCCAAATGTCAAAGCAATCGTGGCAGATGAGATCAAAATGTATATGATCAATGAAGAAGCCTCCGTGGCAGTGACATTTTCTGGCGAAGCTGCCGATATGATGTGGGAAAATGAACATTTACATTACGTAATCCCACCAGAAGGTTCCAATCTTTGGTTTGATAATATCGTTATGCCAAAAACCGTGAAAAATAAAGAAGGTGCCTATGATTTCATCAACTTTATGCTAGAACCGGAAAATGCGGCACAAAATGCAGAGTATATTGGTTATTCTACACCAAATGAAAAAGCAAAAGCGTTATTGCCAAAAGACATTTCGTCGGACGAACAATTCTATCCATCTGATGACACGATCTCCCATCTTGAAGTCTACGAAGATCTAGGATCGAAATACCTAGGCATCTATAATGACCTATTCTTAGAATTCAAGATGTATCGGAAATAGCGAGAAAATAAGCAAATTTGTATAACTATAATAAAAAGGACTTAGTTTTGATGGGAAATTTTTCAAAATTAAGTCCTTTTTTATGTGGTTGAAACGGGTATGATCATTTTAAGGAAGTGATCTAAGATGAAAGGACGACTGAACAATTATCATATTAGAAAAGCTTTATTGTATTCCACAAACGAATTACTAAGAATAACAAATTAGTTTTTGTTTGTTCTTATTCCCTATTGACTTTTCTTTCAAACATGCTATTCTAATTTTATTCTAATAGTATCCGATGAGAAGGAAAGTAGACAGAAAATGGTTCAAGAGAGGCTTTGGTTGGTGTAAAAAGCTAGAAGTTGACTGTCGAAAATGGCCTTAGAGGATTTTTTGTCGAAAGGTAGGCAAAAACGAACAGTCTTTCGTTACCAAGACCACTGATTTTATTGTCAGGCTGAGAGAAAGAATGTTTTTTCTGAAAAAAGGTGGTACCACGAGTATAATCGTCCTTTTACTAGTATTTGCTAGTAAAAGGATTTTTTTTTACAAAAAAACAAAGAAAAGAGTGAGTGAAATGAGCAAAAATAGACCATTTACAGTAGATCATGTCGGAAGTTTCTTACGCCCGCAATCGATCAAAGAAGCAAGAAAAAAAGTTCAAGAAGGCTTACTTTCAAAAGAAGAACTTCGTGCAATCGAAGACCAGGAAATAAAAAAATTAGTGGAAGACCAAAAAGCAGTCGGCATCAAAGGAATTACAGATGGTGAATTTCGGCGTGGATTTTGGCATCTTGATTTTTTAGAAGAACTAAATGGTATCGAAGGCTATGTTCCAGAAACTGGATATAATCAAACATTCCACGGAAAAGCAGCTCCAGCTTATAATATTCGGGTAGTAGATAAATTATCTTTCAATCCAAATCACCCATTTTTAAAAGATTTTGCTTTTCTGAAAGAAGTAGTGGAAACAGATGATACTTTTGTTGCAAAAGCAACGATCCCTAGTCCCACGATGATTTTACGACAAGAGATTCTATCTAATGATGGTTCTTCAAAAATCAAGGAGATTTATCCTGATCTAGCTGATTTTTATGAGGACTTGTCCTCTACTTACAAAGCAGCGATTCATGCTTTTTATGAAAAAGGTTGCCGTTACCTGCAATTCGATGATACAAATTGGGCGTTTCTAGCTGATCAAACTAAAAGAGAAGCACTTCTTCAAAAAGGAATTGATCCGAAAGAAATGGCCCATATTTGTACAGAGATTATCAATAATGCACTGGAAGACAAACCAGAAGATTTGACGATCACAACACATATCTGCCGCGGGAATCACGCTTCTTCTTGGCTGTTTTCCGGTGGATATGAACCCATTGCAGAAGAGTTGTTTTCAACAAATTATGATGGTTTCTTTTTGGAATACGATTCTGACCGAGCAGGAGATTTTACTCCTTTAAGACATTGGAGTAACAAAGAAAGTAAAGTTGTTTTAGGATTAGTTACTTCTAAGTTTCCAGATTTGGAAGATACGGAGAAAATAAAAGAACGAATAAAAGAAGCACAACAATTTGTACCATTGGAAAATCTAAGTATCAGTCCTCAATGTGGGTTTGCTTCAACAGAAGAAGGAAACCATTTAACAGAAGAAGAACAATGGAAGAAAATCCAATTATTGCAGCAAGTCGCAAAAGAAGTTTGGCTATAAAAATGTGAGGCTTGGCAAAAAAAAGCGTCCCAAAAAGTCGGCTTTTCATGGAGTGGAGAAATCCACTCTTTTTTATTTACCTTTTATATTATTTATTTGTTAAATAAATAGGAACAAAAAAATTAAATTACTTAATACACACATTAGGGATCATTCATTGAAGGATTAGAAGACAACGAGGATGGCGAAAAATATGATTACAATAGAAAAGTCGTTCTAAACAAATCAGTTCCTAGTATCACACAACGCAAGCCAGTCGATTTGGTGAGATTAGAGGAGTGAAAGCAAACTTTATTATATAAGAAAAAATATTCGAAAGGGATGCTAGTTTAGGTACTAGTGCTGATGAATTAATATTATGCCTCGTAATATTAGGCGTAGTTACTCTAGAGACATCACTATGGACTATGATTTGTCTCAGAGTCACAACATGTTTTTTTATGAAAAGAAACAGCTAAAATAATTAAATTGCGCAATGTTTAAACTTTCTTAAACTATAACCTAATAAATGTGAAGAAATAATGCACAATTTCTTCACATTTATCTTCTATTCTATATACATACCAACCAACAACCCTATATACTTTTTCATTTTTACTCCTCAAGTAAAAATAACTCCTAGACCGCGGCTACCCACCGCGGTCGTTTTTTTATTCTTCAATCAAAATCGCTTTGATACCCAAACCTGCCAAGATTCGGGCAGAAGTATAAGTATTCAATCCTCTTCTGAAAGTAATGTAAACTTTTTTATCTTTTGGGATTTCATTGATTCGATCTCGTAACTCATTCATTGGAATATTTTTTGTTGCCGAGATACTGCCAGAAGGTGCTTTATTAGGTTCACGTATATCTAAAAAGAACGCTTCTTTCAAATCGTTTTCGGGTATATCACTTGCTTTGATCGTTTCTACGATATTCGTCATTTGATTGATTGCGACATAACCAGCTATATTCAACGGGTCACGGGTAGTAGAATACGGTGGAGAGTAAGGCAACTCCAAATCAGGCAAATCAAAGACTGTCAAGTTTCCGGTGATCGCTACAGAAAGTTCTCCCATCCGTTTATCGACACCTTTTTCTCCAAATGCTTGTCCACCTAAAATACGACCGCTATCTGCATCAAAAATCAGCTTTAGATTTAATCTTGTAGCTTCTGGATAGAAATAGGCATGGTCAAAAGGAGTGATAAAAACAGTTTTATAATTTGTTATGCCTGATGCTTTTAATGCATGTTCTGTCATTCCCGCATAACTTGCTGTATGATCAAAGATTTTTGCGACACCTGCACCAATATATCCGCGATAGCGCATAGGCGTACCATTTAAAATATCTGCCAACATATGTCCTTGACGATTGGCCGCACTGGAAAGCATACTTTGGATCGGCTGACCAGTCACTACACTAGTCGTTTCGATAATATCGCCAATCGCATAGATGTCCGGCAGATTGGTTTGTAACTGGTCATCAACAATGATCTGGCCTGTATCTGATAATTGTATGCCGGTTGCTTTCACCACTTCATTATTCGGAGAAACACCAACAGCAAAAATTAGCATATCAGCAGAAAGGACGGAGCCATCTGATAATACTATTTCTCGACCTTTATCACGGATCTCAGTAACTCTTGTTTCTAAATGAACGGCTAATCCTTCTTTCAGCAATTTGTCATAAACTAAATCAGCAATTTCTGGATCATAAGGGAAAGCGACTTGTGGCAATTGATCGATTAAAGTCACGTCTAAGCCGCGATGCTTGAAATTCTCAGCTAATTCCAGACCCATAACACCTGCACCAAGAATGACGACATGTTGTGGATTTTTTTCTTCAAGGAACGATTTGATTCGATCCGCATCCGTCACACTACGGAGGACAAAGCCGTTTTCTGCTTCAAAAACTCCGGGAATATCCGGATAATCTGGTCTAGCACCAGAAGAGATGATCAACTTATCGTAATCTGTTTTTGTTTCTTCATTTGTGGATAGGTCTTTAACTGTTAATCGCTTAGTAGAAGGATCGATTGCTGTTACTTCGTGTTTAGTAAAGACATCGATGTTGTTTTTTGTTTTCAATATTTCTGGTGTACGTTCGATCAGCGAGTCACGGTCAGTGATCACACCTCCTAAATAATAAGGCAAAGCACAACTTGCATAAGAAATATTTTCTCCGCGTTCATAGATAATGATTTCGTGCGCTTCATTCAATCGACGGAAACGAGTGGCAAATGAAGGACCGCCAGCTACACCGCCAATGACAACAACTTTCATAAAAACATCTCCTTTTCTACGTTGATCGTACTATGTTATGGTAAAAAACAGCAAATAATTGTGCCGGAAAATTATTGTTTATTTTGTCAGTAGAGAAAAATAGTAAGAAAAAGAGAAAGGTTTCGCTATGTTTCTGCATAAAAAAGAAAGAGGCTATGACAACAGTGCTGTCACAACCTCTTTCCATTGGCTTTTAATTCTCGTATTCTTCTAATTCCAAGCTTAGTTCTTCCCATTCCGTCAATTTTGTTTCTTGATCTTGTCTAGCAGCTTCTAAATCTTGGTTCAGCTCATTGAGTTTTACGTGATCTTCCAGGTTTTCTGGCGCGACCATTTCTTGTTCCAACTGATCGATCCATTCATCGATCCGCGCCATTTCTTCTTCAACCTGAGTAATTTTTCGTTGAAGGCTACGGATAAGCTTTTGCTGTTCTTTGCTTTGGTAATAATCAGATTTGTTCGTGGGAGCAGGAGCAGATTCTGGCTCATCTTGTGCCAACAATTCGGCGATTTCTTCTTCTTCCTGCTTTTTCTCTAAATAATAATCATAGTCTCCTAGATAGACTTTGCTGCCATTTTCAGAGAGTTCGACGACTTTTGTCGCGATCCGATTGATGAAATATCGGTCATGGGAAACAAAAAGCAGTGTGCCGTCATAATCGATCAATGCATTTTCTAATACTTCTTTGTTGTCAATATCTAAATGGTTTGTTGGTTCATCCAAAATCAAAAAGTTTTCTTTGTTCATCGCTAACTTGGCTAAAGCAACCCGTGCTTTTTCACCGCCACTTAGCAGAGGGATTGGTTTTTCTACATCTTCGCCAGAAAATAAGAAAGCACCTAAAGCACTTCGAATCTCTTTTTCTGGAGTGGTAGGATGCTCATCCCACAATTCTGCTAGGATCGTCTTGTTTGTATGCAGATCAGCTTGACCTTGATCGTAATAGCCGATGGTGACATTTGTCCCTAGCGTTTCTTTTCCACGGATAAAAGGGATCTGGTGAATGATTGATTTCAGCAATGTCGATTTCCCGATACCATTCGGACCTACTAGAGCAATCGCTTCTTGACGACGGATATCTAGATTGATTGGTTCAGATAAGGTGACATTATCATATCCGATAGCGGCATCTTCGATTTGCAAGACTACATTTCCAGAAGGCTTTTCTATACTGAATAGAAAGTTTGCTTGTTTTTCATCCCCTTGAGGACGATCCAGCCGGTCCATTTTTTCTAATGTCTTTCTGCGGCTTTGCGCTCGTTTTGTGGTAGAGGCGCGAACAAGGTTCCGAGCAACGAAGTCTTCTAATTTATGGATTTCTGTTTGCTGCTTTTCATAAGCCTTCCATTCACTTGCTAGCTGTTCTGCTTTCAAATCTAGATATTTCGAATAGTTACCTTTGTAATGGCGCATTTTTCTTCTGCTTAATTCATAGACTTCATTGACTACTTTATCTAAAAAATAACGGTCATGGGAAACAATCAATAATGCACCAGTATAGCTTTGCAGATAATTCTCAAGCCAGGAAAGCGTCTCGATATCTAAATGGTTCGTTGGTTCATCTAGAATCAAAATGTCAGGGTGTTGCAAAAGCATGCGAGCTAAAGCTAAACGAGTGCGCTGTCCGCCTGATAAAGTATCGATTTTCTGATCATAAAATGAAGAATCGAATTTAAACCCATGCAATACGGAACGAATTTCATTTTCATAACCATAGCCGTTTCGATCTGAAAAATCGTGTTGCAGCCGGTCGTATTCTTTTAAATAAGAAGTATATGCAGGTGTGTCTGGCGTACCTTCGCTAATGAAAATCTCTAGCTCGCGCATCCGCTCTTCCATTTGTCTAACTTGTTCAAAAGCTTTCAGCATCTCGTTCCAAACTGTTTCATTGGAATCAAGTCCTGTGTCCTGAGCGAGGTATCCGAGAGTCGCTGTTTTATTTTTAGCGATCTTTCCTTCATCAGGTGCTTCAATTCCAGCAATGATCTTCAATAAAGTCGATTTTCCAGCGCCATTTCTACCAACTAAAGCGACACGAGCGCCTGTACTGATTTCTAAATGTATGTTTTCAAATAAGACTTCTGCACCAAAATGGCGAGCAATCTGATTGGCTTGTAATAATATCATGGAATCCTCTTTTCTACTTTGTGAATTCTCCTCAAATAAAAAACTATTTTTCAATTAGTAGTCTACCATAAATTCCATTATACTGCGAGATTTGCAGAAATGATAAATAAATGAATAAAGAATAAAATTTCACAATATCTGAGCAATGGAATTGATTTTTTCCTATAAATACTGCTATGATGGAGAAATCAAAGATGTAATTAGACAATACGTGGAGGTCATTTCGTGAAAGATCATATTATTCCAAAGGCGACAGCTAAAAGACTGCCTTTGTATTATCGCTATTTAAGGATTTTAAATAATGCTGGAAAGAAAAAAGTGTCTTCAACTGAATTAAGTGAAGCCGTTCAAGTAGATAGTGCAACGATCCGTCGAGATTTTTCTTATTTTGGCGAATTAGGAAAACGTGGGTATGGTTATGATGTAGAAGATCTTATGCACTTTTTTGCAAAGACATTAAACGACGATCAATTGACAAATGTTGCGCTGATCGGTGTAGGGAACTTGGGAAGTGCTTTACTAAAATACAAATTCCATCAAAGTAATAGCATACGTATCAGTTGTGCTTTTGATGTGAATGAGGAAATCGTTGGGCGCATCGTAGACGGTATCCCCGTTTATCCAATGGAAGATATGTCAGAACAAATCAAGATCCAACAAATCGAAGTAGCAATTTTAACGATACCCGCTGAAAGAGCACAAGAAGTAGTCAATCAGTTAACGGAAGCAGGAATCAAAGGAATCTTGAACTTTACCGCTGCTCGATTGAATGCTCCGTCAGATGTATTGATCCAAAATGTTGATTTGACGAATGAATTGCAAACCTTGATCTATTTCTTGCATTCTGACGCAAATGCGCATTCCGAAAATACAGCAGAATAAAAATAAAAAGCGATTGAACAAATGAAGGCAAAACTTTCACTTGTTCAATCGCTTTTTTCTGTTTGGACAACGATTATTTTGTTCGGAAGATTTCTTCATAAGAAAGGGAATCATCTTCTGCTGTCAGTTCATCTAGTAGATAACGGATTTTTTTAAAGTCGATGAACCGTGCTTGCCGAAAGACTTCTTTTCCTTGATGAAAAATCAGGACAACTGGCGCAGTCAGCACTTCAAATTTACTAGCTACTTCTGGTGTTTCAAATGCATCCAAATGAAGTGCCGGAATATCATAATGTGTGAGCAGTTCTTCTAGTCGTGGACGAACAGCGTGACAAACACTGCAATTAGGCATCGAAAGATAAACGACGACAACGGATGATTGTTGCAGTATGTCTTGAACTTCAGTCAAGTTAGTGGTTTGTTTCATTTTTATTCTCCCTTTTGTGATAGAAGTGATATGTATGAGACCTTAATTTAATGGGAATAACAGAAAAAGTCAATTGAAGTGCTTTGGTAAAAAATAAGAGTTGTGTAAAAATTTACAGAGCAACTTGTTTTTTTTTGAATAAAAGCGTATATTTGCAAAGCGAATGAACTAGAAATAAAAAGGAGGAAACTCATGTTTTCTTTTATTCCAAATTCGGTTTTGCAGATGAGTACGATTTTCTTATCGATCGTTATTGAAGCATTACCTTTCGTATTATTAGGCTGTCTTATCTCAGGCGCCTTACAAGTATTTTTGACCCCAGAACGTGTGAAGAGATGGCTTCCTGAAAATCGTATATTCTCTATTTTTACTGGTTCGATCTTAGGATTTTTCTTTCCTTCATGTGAATGCGGCATCGTACCGATCGTTCATCAATTTGTTAAAAAAGGCGTACCAGTTCACACAGCGTTTGCTTTTATGCTGACTGCTCCGATCATCAATCCAATCGTGATTTTTTCCACTTTTATCGCATTTGGCAATTCTTGGCAGATGGCAAGCTGGCGGGTGATAGGCAGCTTTTTTGTTGCCCTTGTGATTGGTGTCTGGCTTGCCTATTTTCAAAAAGACGCTGTATTGAAAGAAAAAATCACGTCTAAAGTAGCAGAAAATCACCATCATCATGTCCATGAAGAAGAACAAAGTGAGAAGAATGAACCAAAAAATCAGCTGATCCATCAAACTGGGCATGTGTTGACACATTCAATCGACGAATTTTTTGATACAGGTCGTTATTTGATCATTGGCGGATTAATCGCAGCTGCGATGCAGACTTATTTACCAACTAGAATTATGCTAACGCTCGGCTCAACAAAGATTTTAGCCATTATCATCATGCTGTTATTGGCCTTTACGATGTCTCTTTGCTCAGAAGCAGATGCGTTTATAGGATCTTCTTTGTTAAGTCTGTTCGGCACAGCACCTGTAGCTGCCTTTTTGGTCTTTGGCCCAATGGTCGATATCAAAAATCTACTGATGATGAAACGATATTTTACAGGACGCTTTATTTTATCGCTGATCGGACTGATTGCCCTTAGCGTTATTGGATTCACATTATTTATTTAGGAGGAAAAATATGCTGCGGTTTTTGATTTTATCTGGGTATTTCGAATTGATGATGTACTTGCAAGTTTCTGGCAAACTCGATCAATATATCAATGTCCATTATCGCTACTTAGCTATTCTTTCAATGATTTTATCTGCTCTTTTGGCTTTAGTTCAGCTGTATTTGTGGGTCAAAAACGGAAAAGCAGAGGAAAAGGCACACGAGCACGATCATGACCATGGGTTGTCAAAACCTTATCAACGTGGAATCGCTTATGTACTGCTAGCTTTGCCAGTAATCGTGGGGACGTTGTTTCCAACAGTTAGTCTCGACACTACGATCGTAGAAGCCAAAGGATTTAATTTCCCAGTAAGTAAAGAATCAGTAGGGGATCCGGAGATGCAGACACAATACTTAAAGCCGGATACCAGTATTTATTTCAACAAATCAGACTACTTAGACCAAATGAATGAGTTGAAAGAAAAGTATGGGGATAAGCAAACTATCAAGATCACAGATGAAAACTATTTAGAAGTTATGGAGCTAATTTATAATTACCCTAGCGAATTCATTGGCAAAAAAATCAGCTATGAAGGATTTGTTTACCAAACACCGAACGATAGCAATACAGATATCCTCTTGTTCCGATTCGGCATTATCCATTGTGTGGCAGATTCAGGAGTCTTTGGTTTGTTGACGCATATGCCGGAAGGAGTAACGGTTAAAAATGATGAATGGTATAAAATAGAAGGAACCATCCAATCAGACTATTATCAACCATTCAAGCGTGAAATCCCATCTGTAGTTGTTACAAACGCTGAGAAAGTCTCTGCTCCGAAAAATCAGTATGTGTATCGTTCTTTTTAAAAGAACAAAATAAATAAACATAGCTCAGACAGCTGACACGCAAGGACGTCGGTTGTCTGGCTTTTTTTGCATGATGTATTCATTTGTTTGATATTTATTTTAGAAGCAGCATCCTGAAAGTATTTGATATCGGTTTCAAAGGTGTTGGAAAAGATTGTGAAGAGAATTACAATTTATTCCTAACATGTATGTTGAAAAGTTGTATGAAATGATTTTGATAGTAAAATATCGAGTGGAGGTACTTTTTATGGTAACGCGTATATTTATTTTGGATGATAGTTTGGTTTTTGAAAAAATGCTAGTAGAAATTTTGGAAGAATCCAGAATTTTATTAAGTCCTTGGAAATTTGAGATCGTTCAGGGATTGAACGTTATACAATTTGTTGAATTCATTAAAAATAATGAAATCTATTCCTCAGATATTTTTTTCCTAGACATCGATTTGAACGCCTATTATAGCGTTATCGATCTAGGCGAAATGCTTAGAGAAAAGAATGAAAAGTGTAAAATTGTTTATCTAACGTCTCATCCGAATAAAGCAATAACTGTTATTAATCGAAAGATTACGCCTAGTGGTTATTTGATAAAAGAATTCACTTATGAAAAAAATAAAAAAAGCATCCAAAGTTACTTATTGAAAGAAAAAGAAAACTATCCTGTTCAACATGCTACGAAAAAAAGGTGGACAACTGTCCGTTATGGTAATAGCGATCACTATGTCCATTACGATGAAATCCTTTATCTAATGAGCATGCCAGGTTATAAAAATAAAATAGGCCTATATAAATTGAGTTAAATTGTATTCGTTTTTCCTCCTATAGGCGTATACTAAAGAAAACACTTGAGGAGTGGGGAACATGGAAACAGAACGCCAAATCCGTGAATTGGAAAAAGCGATGAATACGACAGACAACCGCCGGTTGTACGAGCGTTTCCTGGCAGTCAAGTTGGTTCTTGAAGGCCACACCCGGAAAGAAGCCGGGCACACCATCGGCCGCGACGAGCATACTGTCAGCCACTATGTGAAAAACTACTGCCATAATGGAATCCAAGGTTTAGTCTCCAAAAAACAAAGCGGACGACCTTCACGGCTGACAGATGAACAGGAAGCGGAACTGGTCCAAATCGTCGCCTACCACACTCCGGAGGAAGTAGGTTTCAAATCCCGTGCCAATTGGACATTGGCGATTGTGTGTGACCTGATTCTCCGGGAATGGAGTTATGGATATACGCAAAAAGGCGTGGCGGACCTCCTTCACCGGCTAGGACTAAGCTGGACCCGTCCGACGTATACCCTCAAAAAAGCGGATTCCAAGAAACAACAGGTATTTTTGGAAGAAACCTTCCCGAGCCTAAAAAAAAATTGCTGAATAGCGATATTGACCACCTCCTATTCGAGGACGAAACCATGATCCGGGATTACCAAGCCATTGGCTGCACCTGGTTTCTCCGCGGCCACCAGCGAAAAATCCCCACTTATGGACAACACAAAGGGGTAAAATTGATAGGCACCTTGGATTATGAAACCGGTCGGATCATTTGTACAGAAGAAGGGGCATACGACGCAGCGGCCTTCCTCCGTTTTCTGGAGCGGACGTTGCGGGAATACCCCACCGGAAAAATCGTGATGGTATTGGATAATGCCCTTATCCACCACGCCAAGCTGATCCAGTCTTTTCTTGAAGAAAACGCTAGGCGCCTGGCACTCATCTTCCTCCCTCCCTACAGCCCTCAGTTGAACCTAATGGAAGGCGTTTGGAAGTGGCTCAAGGAATCGGTCATCAACAATGTTTTTTTTGACCACGTCCAGAAAATCAAACAGTCGGTCCGCGGTTTCTTAGCCGATGTAAACGAGCGTCCCCTTGAGGTGATTGACCGACTGTGCGTGCGGATGTAAAGTATTTAATTCAACCTATATAGTATTGAAAGATGAAGAGATTCTCGTAAACGGCACAATTAAAAAATATAAAAAATCACTCGAATATGAGTATTTATGTAAAGATTTAAAAGCTTATATCATTAATACTGAAAACATCACATCTATTAGCAGAGTAAACGAAATAGTAACATTTGCAAATGGAGAACAACTAGAGATGGGAAAGAGAAGTATTGATAAATTAAAGAATTTTATGCAAGAAAAGATAGAAAATGAATCATTTTAAAGAAAACAAAGACTCATATCTTACCTGTTAGAAGAGTGTTTTCCTGTAGAAGAGAACAACCCAAGTAGCAGCCTAGTCGTTTCTATCCTTTTTTGTTATGCACTCTTTTTGACATTTACTCCACCAATAACGAAGGGTACAATAAAAAGTAATAACAAACAAAAGGAGTACAGAAATGATTGAATTCATCAATGTAAGTAAAAGTTACGGGAAAAAACAAGCATTAAAAGACTTGTCTCTCTCGATAAGACAAGGGGAAATTTTTGGATTTTTAGGACATAATGGTGCCGGAAAATCAACTACGATTAAAAGTTTAGTTAGTATTATTGAACCATCATCGGGAACGATTTTAGTAGATGGAATGAAATTGACGGAAAATCGCTTGAGTATCAAACAAAAAATCGGTTATGTGCCTGATTCCCCAGATATTTTTTTACAATTGACGGCTGGAGAATATTGGGACTTGATTTCAGCTGCCTATGAATTAGACACACAAAAAAAAGAAAAGCGTTTAGCAGAATTGACAGCGCTTTTTGATATGTATAGTCATCAAAATGAAACAATCGCAAGTTTTTCACATGGAATGCGTCAAAAAACGATTTTGATCGGCACGTTGCTGCCAGATCCAGATATTTGGGTATTGGATGAACCTTTGCAAGGACTTGATCCTCAAGCAGCATTTGATTTGAAAGAAATGATGAAGGCTCATGCCGCAAAAGGAAAAACAGTCATTTTTTCTACACATGTATTGGATACCGCACAACAGTTATGCGATAAACTGGCTATTTTGAAGAAAGGTGAATTGATTTATCAGGGGGCAGTTAGTGAATTATTGAATGGCTCACCTGATGAAACGCTAGAAAAGATTTATTTGAAAATGGCTGGAAGGCAAGCGACAGGAGATGGACCGTATGTATAAGCGACAATTATTAGAATTAATTCGAGTTAATCTTTTATATGTTAATCCACAGCTCACGAATAAAGCAAGAGAGAAAGGAAAAAAGGGAAAGCGATTAACTATCTATCTTTTGTCTCAAAATCTTTTTTCAGGGCTGATTTTTTTACTGATTTACGGATTTGCTATGTTTGCTATGAACTTTGTTAAATTGCCAGGTTTCTTTACTTATTACGTGGCACTTTTTGGTATGTTAGGTTTAACTCAAAGTATATCAGTCATTTATAATATCTTTTTTGAAGGAAATGACCTGCAAGTATTTTTGCCTCTGCCTTTTGGACAAGGACAGGTTTTTTCAGCAAAGATTTTGGTAGTTGCTTTGACCATCATCCCTTTTGTTTTTCCGCTTCTAGTCATGTTTATTTTAACCGGATGGCGAGCTGATCTAGGGATTTTGCTTACTATCATTATCTCAATCCTTTTGTTTTCTCTATTTTTGATTATTCTTTTTTGTCTGGCTAGTTTGATTGTTTTTGGTTTGGCTCGAACAGCAGTGTTTAAAAAACATAGAAAAACAGTTTCTAGTATCTTGCTTGGCAGCTCGATGCTGATCGCATTTGCTGGAATCATGTGGATGAATCATCAAACGGGGACTATTGAAAATGAGTTAACAGATCGGCATCCGATTTCGATATTATTGCCATTCTATGATGCTGCCAGTCAGCCACTTTCTCAACAAGGTTTATTGGGTTGGGGAATACTAGCTATCACGGCTCTGGGATTTTTCCTTGCTGTAAAACAGCTGATAGTACCAAAGCTTACAGAGCAACTGACTGATTCAAACAGTGAGTTCAAAATAAAAAGAACCCATAAAAAGAACCAAAATGTGCATCAGCTTTTATTTAGTTACAATGCTCAATTAGTAAAAGAACCTAATTTGATTATGCAAGTTCTTTCTTCTTCCTTGTTAACTCCAATCATTTTTATTCTTGCTTTTGCCCTAGGAGGCGAAATAAAATTAACTGATTTAGATAATAAGTTAATCGGTGTTGTTTTCCTGGTAGGGATCGCATTGGCTTTCTTAACAGTTAATCAGACTTCTTTTATCAGTAATCTTATTTCTTTGGATCAAGAAAATTTTCTGTTTATCCGTTCTTTGCCAATCTCTATGAACCAATATTTAAAAGAAAAGTTCAGATTCGGATGGATATTGCAGAGTTTTTTAACTGGTGGGATCGCATTATTAAGCGGACTGTCTTTTCAGCTGCCTTTGTTTTTTATCCCTAGCTTGCTATTTGGTTCTTTATTCGGTTGCTACTTATTGTCACTACGTTATTTCGCTAGAGATTATCGGTTGCTGCTGCTGAACTGGACCAATATTAACCAATTATTTAACAGAGGTTCAGGAAGTTTGGGTTTAGTCGCAACTATGATGGGTTCATTGATCATCAGTATTATTCTTATCGTCTTATACGGAATGTTGGCTTTGTTTTATCCATTTTGGTTAGTGAATATTCCTGTGATCGGTTTAGTTCTAATACTTTCCGCTCTATGGATCGTTTATTATCAACGAACGTTTTGGAAAAAATTTGAATAAAGAAGAGGGGCCGTGACAAAAATCATGTCGCAGCCCCTTTTTTACAGATAGAGGGTGTTCAAAAGTCAGTTTCTCAGTATTAAGTCAATTTTATGTAAAAATGTGAGAAGCTATTTTTACAAAACTTTTTTTAATACTCATAATTACTTCTTATTGCTCCTGCGGTTACTTGTCGCAATGTTTGTGAGATATTTTGTCATCGCTCAAGGCTGAACGTCTCTTTCACAACCTTTTCTTTGTTACACTTCGTTTATTTAAAAAGCCGTTTTTTTCGTTTCATCATGATTGCGTCACGCTTTACTTTGAAATTACGGATGTTATGGTTAAAGACTTCTGATAATACAAGACCTAAAGCGATTGCTCCAGCAATCATAATTGCTTGGACCGCATAATGAGCCGCTTCTCGATAGGATTCAGTAACGAGATTCCGAACCGCTTGATAAGCTAAACCACCAGGGACTAGAGGAACCATCCCGGGAATATTGAAAATCGTTACGGGCATTTTCAAACGTTTAGAGAAAAGATCGCTGATGAATGCTACTCCTAAAGAACCAAGCAATGAACCAAAAGCAGCAGATCCGCCTATTTGAACACAGATCCAGTAGATCATCCAGCCAAAAGCACCAGAAAGACCACAACAAATCAATGAACGCCTAGGTACATTTGTAATAACGGCAAATGCCGCAGTCGCTAAAAAACTAAAAGAAAACTGAATAAATATCGTCCCCATACTTGTGTTCCTTTCCTAATAAAAAAGCTGGAAAATAAAAGCAATCGCAAAACCGATCATCGTAGCGGTCATCATCGCTTCTGTTCCGCGAGAAACTCCTGAGACATAATGTCCAGCTAGCAAATCACGGATAGCGTTCGTAATTTGAACTCCAGGAACTAAAGGCATCACACATCCGATAATGATTAGATCCTGATTGCTTCCTAAGCCAAAACGTACGCTGTAGATAGCGGCTATGCCAATCAATAAAGAAGATAAAAATTCCGATAAAAATTTGATTCTAAAAAATTTCAAACTATATAGATAAGCTGCGTATCCCAATCCTCCAATGACTAAAGTTACAGGTAAATCGGTCATCTTTCCGCCAAATAACACCATAATTGTTCCACTGATCACTGCCGCGCTAACGATTTGCAACCAGACAGGAAAGAAAGAACGGTCTCGGTCGATTGCTTGCAGTTCGCAGTAAAGTTCTTCTAATGTTAGCTCTGAAGCAACATATTTACGTGAAAGATCATTTACTTTTACTACTTTTTCTAAATTAATCGAACGGTTGGTAATTTGTTCCATTCGGATGGTCGAGGTACGATCAAGACCAATAAAGAGACCGGTTTGAGTGACATAGCTGACCAAACGGAAATTTCCAGAAGCTAAAGCAATTCGACTCATCGTATCTTCTACCCGATACATCTCCGCATTGCTTTCCATCATGATTTTCCCAGCGAGTAAACAAGTGTCCAGCAACAGATCTAATTCTTTTCCCGTCATAGCATCTTCTCCAATAATTGATTGATTAGTTTTATTTTACTACAAAACATATCGGAAGCGTAAAGAATAAAAAAACTTGAGGAAGGAGTGAAAGAGGCGTATACTGTTTTTGTATCGCGGGTGTAGTTTAGTGGTAAAATCCCAGCTTCCCAAGCTGATGTCGCGGGTTCGATTCCCGTCACCCGCTTAAAAGAGGCTGTGAAAAAGCTGCCCTGCATCAAGTAATAAGAATAGTCAAGCAAAAAAGCTTCTTATGTTTTTGACTTGGTTGGACTTATTACCGCAGATGCAAGCTTTTGAACACTGTTTACCAAGAGGTCGTACAGAAGCCGTTTAGTTTTGAGTATTAAGAAAAATTTTTTGAATGATAATAAATACCTTGTAAATAGTGTTTTGTGATTGAGTAGAGACGATGAATCCGTCTCTTTTTTTGTATTCTTAAGCCGTCTAAAAACTGGTTTTATTTTTTTACTGTTTCTATTTCTTTCCAGTATTTATTTATAGGGGAACATATGTTAAGATTTAGGGAACTGTTAGTAAAGGAGTAAAGAAATGAGCAAAAAAACAACCAAGGCGATCGTGGGGATCGTCGCTGCTGTGATTGCAGGGGCACTCGGTATTTCCACCACACAAAAAGATTCAGATATCTTCCAACAAATTACAACCATTTTTGATTCCACACCGCAAGCTTCTCAAGTAGCGGATGTGCCAGAATATGATGGAAAACATCAAGAAATAGAAATCAATGGGAATCAGCCGGAGTTTACAAAAGAGGATCTTAGTCTTTCCAAAGGGACATGGGAAAGCTATTCAAATATAGACAAATTGAACAGAGTAGGACAAGCCAATGCGATGTTGGGAAAAGACTTGTTTCCTACTGAAAAGAGAGAACCTTTGTATATTGATCCGACAGGTTGGAAACAAAAGAAATTAAGTGACGGACAATGGTTATACAACCGCAGCCATTTGATTGGTTTCCAGTTGACTGGTCAAAATAATAACATTAAAAACTTAATGACAGGGACACGTTCGTTGAATGCTCCGTACATGCTTGCCCACGAAAATGATATTGCGGCATATATCAAGGAAACAAATCATCATGTACGCTATCGTGTCACTCCTCATTTCGAGGGAAATGAACTGGTAGCAAGAGGTGTGCAGTTGGAAGCAGAAAGCATTGAAGACAAAAAAATTGAATTCAATGTCTTTATCTACAATGTTCAAGATGGCTACACCATCAATTATGAGACAGGGCAAGCAACGAAAACGAAAAATTAGTAGCAGCAATTCGAATTTTTTATGAACTTTATGAAAAAATTGTGTAAAAACATACTTTCAAAGAAATATAGCGTATACTTTATGGAAAGAGGGCTTTTGAAAAAGCCACAGAAAAAAGGAAAAATCAGACAAATCGTGTTTCTTAATTTATTCAGAAGTTTGGAATATTTGTTTGTAGTTTTCCCTTTCTTCGAGTAAAATAAGGGTGTAGAAGGTAAGCTGGAATTACCTTGCGGGAAAGAGGTGTAGAATCATGGGTTTTACAGATGAAACCGTACGTTTTGGTTTTGACGATAGTCGCAAAAAAGAAGTGAGCGAAACATTAGCGATTGTTTATCGGGCTTTGGAAGAAAAAGGCTACAATCCAATCAATCAGATTGTCGGCTACTTGCTTTCTGGAGACCCGGCCTACATTCCTCGTTATCGTGATGCACGAAATTTGATTCGCCGTCACGAACGCGATGAAATCATGGAAGTAATTGTCAAAGACTACCTCTCAAATCATGGAGTGAATTTATGAGAGTAATGGGCTTGGATGTCGGTTCTAAGACAGTAGGCGTTGCTGTGAGCGATCCCTTTGGCTGGACAGCTCAAGGAGTAGAAATCATTCGAATCAATGAGGCAGAAGAAGAGTTTGGTTTTGATCGGTTGAAGGAATTAGTGGCGCAGTACGAAGTAGACCGTTTTGTAGTTGGATTACCTAAGAATATGAACAATTCCATCGGACCAAGGGCAGAAGCTTCCATGTCATATGGAGAGAAGATCAAAGAACTATTCTCCTTGCCGGTTGATTATCAAGATGAACGACTAACCACTGTTCAGGCAGAACGTATGCTAGTAGAGCAGGCAAATACTTCAAGAGCGAAACGAAAAAAAGTCATCGATAAATTAGCAGCTGTGATGATTTTACAAAATTATTTAGACGGCTCAGGTAAGCAATTATTTTAATAATAAAAAGAAAAGAGGTAATCTTATGACAGAACATAACCATTCCCACGAACACGAAGGACACGAACACATCACATTGGTGGATGACCAAGGAAATGAAACATTATACGAAATCTTGCTAACAGTTGACGGACAAGAAGAATTTGGACGTAACTATGTTCTTTTATATCCAGCTGGTGTTTCAGAAGATGAAGATGTAGAATTACAAGCTTATGCATACATCGAAAACGAAGATGGAACAGAAGGCGAGTTAGAACAAATCGAAACAGACGCAGAATGGGATATGATCGAAGAAGTATTCAATACATTCATGGCGGAAGAAGAATAGAACAAAAGAATCGATAAGGTGTAAGAAAAGCTGGACTCTCTGAAAAGTAGAGCCCGGTTTTTTCGTTTAGCACTAAATTTCCTTAAAAAGTAGAAAAGCTTTCGAAGCCTCGTTTGTTTCTTTTACTGTATAATAAAAGAAAAGAGTAACAATCGCTAAAAGATATAAACAAGAGAAAGGAAATACAAGATGATTGGTCTGATTTATTTTGTGGTGATCGTTCTGGCGAACACAGTTGGCGCTATTTCCGGGATGGGTGGAGGCGTGTTGATCAAACCGATTCTTGATCTTATCGGCGCCCATTCTGTTGCAGGGATTTCTTTTTACTCAACAGTTGCGGTATTCACGATGTCCATTGTTTCGACTGTGCGACAAGTATCAAGCGGGAAATCACTGAATTGGCAGATTGTCGGTTGGGTATCTAGTGGAGCTGTTGTTGGAGGAGTAGTCGGCAACATTGTATTCGAAGTTTTTTTACAGTTATTTGAAAACGAGAAGCATGTGCAGCTGATCCAAATTTTTTTGACGGTATTGACCTTGGTTTTTGCGTTCTTCTACACCAAGCATCATCAGCCAAAATTTCATTTGACGTCATGGACTTGGTACCTTATATGTGGGGGGGTTCTGGGCTTTTTAGCTAGTTTTTTAGGTATTGGTGGTGGACCAGTCAATGTTTCTTTGTTGATGCTGATGTTTGCATTGCCAATAAAAGAAGCAACACTATATTCTCTATCTACGATTTTCTTTTCTCAACTGGCAAAATTGGTAACGATTGCTTTAACAAGTAGCTTTATGCGCTTTGATTTATCTATGTTGTTTTATGTTATCCCCGCTGCTGTTATTGGAGGTTTGTGGGGAGCAAGATTTAGCAGGGTTTTGTCTCCAAAAAAAGTGACCTTTATTTTTCAAGCGATTGTCATCGTGGTTCTTTTGATCAATCTTTACAATGCTTTCGTCATCTTGCAAACATTAGAAGGATCTGGATTCAAGCAAGTCAAAATCACTGAAAAGTCTTTTTTTAAGTGAAAAAAGGAGTATACTGTGATAAAAAAATTCATTTAAAAAAATAAAAATTGGCTGGTGATTTGGATGTTGCGGGAAATGCGTTTAGGAGATGCAGAAGCACTACGAGAAATCAATGCGGAACAATTAGGATATGATGTACCATTAACCGTTACGGTGAGACAAATGAAGAAACTGTTGAAGGAGCCAGAAAAAAATTTTTTCTTGGTCTATGAAGATCCTACTTCTAAAAAAGCAGCTGGCTATGTACAAGCGGAGTCCTATGAATCGATTTTCAGCGATCCGATGTTCAATATTATGGCACTTGCTGTGTCTAAACATGCTGAAAAAAGAGGAATCGGAAAGGCCTTGATGACTGGCGTAGAAGAAGCGAAAAGACGAGGAATATCAGCAATAAGACTTAATTCTGCAGAATACAGAGTAGAAGCACACCGATTTTATGAACGCATCGGTTATCATTCCGATAAAATGCAAAAAAGATTTTTGAAAATCCTGTAAATTTTTATCAAAAAATACCTGGTCATCAAGCCGATACTTGATGATCAGGTATTTTTTTTGACTAAGAAAGTAATTGCATCAAGAAACCTGAGATGATCAAAACGATGGCACCACCAAGCCGATTGCCCATTTGAGCAAAAGCAATAAGTTCCATCCGATTAGCTGCAGATAAGACAGCTACATTTCCTGTACCACCCATCGAGTTGTTGCATAAGCCAGCAGTAATAGTTGATTCGATTGGATATAAACCAAACAAACGACCGACAAATCCTGAAACTACTGAAATCGCGATAACACTTGTCAAACATAAGACAACAAATTGCCATGTCAAAGCAGAAGCCAATACATTTAGATTCAATAACGCAATACCGATACCGGCAAGAACAGCTGCTGTCAAGTTTTTGACAATCAAGTTGTTGAACATGATAGCTGCATCTTCGTAATATTCTGGTAATAGGTTTGCGATTTTACAGATAACAACGATAATGATCATGAATGCGTAAGCATGGACTTTAGGAACAAAATAGTTACAGATTTGTCCTAAGATGAAGAAAGTCAATGATACCATCAAACCGACACCTAATTGTGGAATGGAAGGTTTTACATTTCTAGGTTTTCCATCGCCAAGGTCGCCTTTTTCCATTAATTTACCATTACCGTTGAATTTTGGCATTGATTGTCCCGCACGAGCAACTAACGCTGCACCAATGATAGCTAGGACATTTGTCATTGCTGTCGCAGGAATCAGGCGGGAAATGATAGAAGAAGCGTCCGTACCTAAAACATTTGCATAAATCGTTGATAAAGGTACAGCTCCGGCTCCAACACCACCAGCCATTGCGGGCAATGAGATATATAAAACGGAATTTGCAAAACCATTTCCGATAAGCATACCTACGAGTCCTACGGCAAAAAAGGAGACGACCATTGAAATAAGTGCAACGGGAATAAAACGAACAGAAGCTTTCATCAATAGATTACGGTTCATACCAAGGATGCTACCAGTAATCAAGGCAGCAATATAAAAGTCTAAAAAGCCCATATTGCTGACAAAGTTTTCTGTGGATTTTACTACATACTCAGGTAAGATCCCAAATGTAGCAATCGCGGCAGAGGCAAAGATCGCAAAAACGGAGCCACCACCTAAATAACTTTTGACTATAGGGATTTTTGTTCCGATAAAATGAAATAAATTACCGAAAATGACCAAAACAGCGATTGGGCCAATCATATTCGTCGGTAATTTTCCTAAAGCCATTGCAATGATCAGGACAAGGACCATGATCAAATAAAGGGGCAAACTTACGCCGGTAATTTTTGTTGACCAAAACCCTTCTTTTTTCTTTTCCTCAACTGCAGTTGCGGTTGTTGTTTTTTGTGCCATTTTTACAGATCCTTTCTTATTCTGTATCGTATGAAAAAAGCCAAAGAGAAGCGGCAAAAGAGCAGTAGTTGGCTGGCTGCTGTTTTGCCGCAGTCGCTTTTTTCTTTTTAGACGTCATACAAAGTTTCTGTATGTTCTTTTACTATAACAATCTTAATCTTCTAAAGATTTATATTCAGGAACCCATTTAGCAGATTCAACAGCTTCTTTGATATCCGTGATTTCTTCACGATTCAATTTTTGTGCAACAACTGATTTTGCGACAGTTTCAGCAATCGTTTGAGAGAATTCAGTGATTTTTGCTACTGGAGGCAAGATAGCTGCTCCTGGTTTTGTTACATCAACGATTCCGCCTAATGCTCGACTAGCTTGAGAAATGATTTCAGCATTTACTCGTGTAGCTGTTGAAGCAATCAAACCAAGCCCTAAACCTGGGTACATCAACGCATTATTTGCTTGACCGATTTGGTAAGTTACACCGTTATATTCCACATCAGCAGCAGGGATACCTGTTCCAACTAAAGCTTTTCCGTCCGTCCATTCAATCAAATCTTTTGCTTTTGCTTCTGCCAATTTTGTTGGATTAGACAAAGGCATGATGATTGGACGTGGGGTATGAGCCGCCATTTCTTTCACGATTTCTTCAGTGAATGCTCCAGGTTGGGTAGAAGTACCGATCATGATCGTTGGATGGATTGCTTTTACAACTGCTTCTAAGTTTGTCAATTCATCAGCATTAGTGAATTCTGAGCGTTTACGAGCGAATGGGATTTGACCAGGAGTCAATCCTTTTGTATCTTCAAACAATAAACCCTGTTTATCTACTTGATAGAAATGTTGGCGTGCTTCTTCTTCAGGTACACCTTGACGGATCATTTCATCTAAAAGGATGTTTGCGATACCTACACCAGCAGTACCAGCACCAAATGTCAAGATCGTTTGATCTTTCAATTGCTCACCTGATATATTCAATCCACCTAATACACCAGCTAGTACAACGATTCCTGTGCCTTGGATATCATCATTGAAAGTAGTGATTTTATCTTCGTATTTTTCTAAGATCGTTGCAGCATTTCCTCGTCCAAAATCTTCCCAATGTAATAACAATTCTGGGAATAATTCAGTAGCTGATTGAACGAATTGATCAATGAATTCGTAGTAAGTTTCGCCTTCTACACGAGCATGACGATTCCCTAAGTATAATGGATTATTCAATAATTCTTCGTTATTAGTACCAGCGTCGATTGATACAGGCAAGACTTGTGCAGGATTGATACCAGCCGCGGCAGTGTAGACCATCAATTTACCGATAGCGATGTCAACACCGTTCACACCCCAGTCACCCATACCTAAGATTCCTTCTGCATCTGTCACAACGATCAAACGAATGTCGCGTCCATCTGCTGCGTTTTTCAAACTTGCTTTGATATTTTCTGGTTCGTCGATTGAAAGAAATGCAGCATCTTGTGGTTTCAAGAAAATTTCGTTGTATTGTTCGATTGAATCCGCAACGACAGGATCATAAACGACAGGCATGAATTCAACTAAATGTTCGCCCATCAATTTATAAAACAATGTCCGGTTCGTATTGAATAGATTCATTAAGAAGATACGTTTTTCCAAATCGGTCTGTTTGCTTAAGTATTGACCGTAAGCTTGGACAGATTGTTGTTCCAATGTTTGGACAGTACTTGGAAGCATACCAGTGATTCCGTATTTTGCCCGTTCTTCTTTTGTAAAAGCTGTTCCTTTATTTAGAAAAGGATTATTTAATAAGTTTAGCCCTGTAAGCATGAATGATTCCTCCTAAGTTTTAATACAAACGAAGTATAGGAGTCAGATGAGGATATAGTCAAAAAGAGCAGGTATAATAAATTTTATTTATATGAGTAATAGAGTCAAAAGAAATCAAAATAGCGGTATTTGTTCTTTTTATATCAACAATCCTTGCTTGATTACTATGCGTATCTCTTATATGCTAAAGAAAGAAAAGTAGAAGAATAAAGGATATGTTAGATAGATAAATAGAATCTCTGAAGAATAAATCACGTGATCGTGACGATAAAATACACTTACGTCAGGTGATAAAAAATACATAAGTAGAAAACTAAGAGGAGGAACAGAAAATGAAAGAAGTTCAATTGATCAGAAAAAGCGAACTATCAGAAGGTGGTTGCAATGCATGCGGCGTAGTAGAAGCAACAAGCTATACATTAAAGCTTGGTGCCAACAAAGCGATAATCTCTGAGTTGACAGTAGGCGGTCTTGTGGACAGTCTGGCGCTTGCTGAAGGTTTTATTGGAGAAGATATTTATGAGATGTTTTCAGAAATCCGTCAGTTAAAAAAAGGGGAAAACTGCATAGAGGTTCATCATGAGAGCCCGAATGTGAGATTCAAACGTGGTGATAATGAGATGATCTTCAATAATCATGTGTCCGATCACACCGAGCTATATGGAATCGTGAATCAAATACTAACTGAGCTTTTTGGATTGGGACCTTATGCGTTCAAGGAAGAAAACGGTAATCCAAAATTAAACGAAGAATGGCAAGAAACGATTGAAATACAAAGAAACAACCCGCACTTATTTCAATAGGCATCCACAGTATTTCGTAAAAGGGACTTTGACACGACTTTTGTCAAAATCCCATCGTTTTTTATCTATTTGTGTTCTAAACATTTCTTTCAGAGTAGTAACAACTGGAATGACTGAAATGTAAACAGATTATTTGCCTGTATCAATACGGAAGAGTAATATAAAGTGTGTAAACGCTATCATATTATTCATTCAATTTTTTATAGAGGGAAGGCATTGAAATGGAAAAAACGTATCAAGCAGGTACAAATGAAGGAATAGTGGATTTTATCAATATGGAAGATTTAGAAATAGCCGCTTCACAAGTGATTCCAGCTGGTGGTTATGGTTACATCAGCAGTGGTGCTGGCGACTTATTTACTTATCAAGAAAATGAACGGGCATTCAATCATCAGCTGATTATTCCTCATGTATTAAGAGATGTAGAATTACCCGATACAACTACACATTTTGACAAAGAAACGCTGACTGCACCAATCATCATGGCACCAGTTGCTGCTCATGGCTTAGCTCATGTGAAGGCGGAGAAAGCTTCTGCAAAAGGTGTAGCAGATTTTGGGACGATCTATACAGCAAGTTCTTACGCTTCTTGTACATTAGAAGAGATAAGAGAAGCAGGCGGGGAGAAAGCACCGCAATGGTTTCAATTTTATATGAGCAAAGATGATGGGATCAATTTGGATATTCTTGAAGTGGCCAAGCGTAATGGAGCAAAAGCAATCGTATTGACAGCGGATGCAACAGTTGGCGGAAACCGTGAAACAGACCGCAGAAATGGGTTTACCTTCCCACTGCCAATGCCGATCGTTCAGGCTTATCAATCAGGAGTAGGCCAAACGATGGATGCTGTGTACAAATCTTCCAAACAGAAGCTTAGTCCAAAAGATGTAGAATTTATTGCTGCTCATTCTGATTTGCCAGTCTATGTGAAAGGTGTCCAGTCAGAAGAAGATGTCTATCGTTCATTAGAATCTGGTGCTGGCGGAATCTGGGTATCTAATCATGGTGGCCGTCAACTAGATGGTGGTCCAGCAGCGTTTGATTCGTTGCAATATGTGGCAGAAGCAGTAGATAAACGTGTACCAATCGTGTTTGACAGCGGTGTACGACGCGGACAGCATGTTTTCAAAGCAATCGCATCAGGTGCAGATCTTGTTGCTATTGGCAGACCCGTTATTTATGGATTGTCTTTAGGAGGAAGTACAGGAGTCCATCAAGTGTTTGATTTCTTTAAAACAGAATTGGAAATGGTCATGCAATTAGCTGGAACACAAACAGTAGAAGATATCAAAAAAATAAAATTGCGTGAGAATCGTTTTATTTAAGAAACAAATGACGAAAAAAATAGGAGTGCGGCAGATGATGCCGTACTCCTATTTTTATAGTTCAAGGATGTCACTAATAGAATAATTTGAAACGAAAAAATAAAATTGAAATATTTTTTCATACTTAATAAAAAAGGAAGAATATTCATGTAAACGATTTTATTGTTTTTTTCTCTTTTATACAAAAAGGGTCATAATTTCAAGTAAGCGGATGAATTCATGAGGATTTTTTGCATACTGTCTCTACTATACTTAGGTCACTAAGAAAAAGGAGTGATTTATTATGAAAAAGAACATGATTGGGACATTATTACTTTCAACACTTCTTCTAGGCGGCTTGGCAACACCAGCTTTTGCTGAGGGTCAAGCGACTTCAAAAGGAGATATTACCTTTACTGAACCAACAAATACCGTGGAGCCTCTTAACCCTACTGATCCTTCAAAACCAGTAGAGCCAGCAGATCCGGAAAATCCAGCAACTGGCCAGACAGGTCCTTTAACACTGGATGTAGTTCCCGAATTGCCATTTGGTACACACGAGATTGAAAGCGGAACAAAAACGTATCAAGTAGACGCTTCAAAAAACGATACACCTTATCTCTAAGTATCAGATCGTCGAGGTGTAGGTGCAGATGGCCAAGCACAAGGGTGGAACGTGACAGTTTCGGTTTCAGATTTTGTAAACGGTTCACAAGTTTTGCAAGGCGCTGAATTAGATTTTGGAACATCCACTGTTAAAAGTACGTCAGATAACGAATCCACTGGACCAACTAGTCAAACTGTAACTGGGTTGAGTAAAGCAAGTGCAGCGACACCAATATTTACAGCAGCAAAAGATCAAGGTCTGGGAACATGGCTTTCTGTTTATGATCCAGCAAATATCACACTGAAAGTGCCGAAAGCAGCAGCTGGAACATTCACGGCTGATTTGACTTGGAACCTCGTGGCTGGCCCAGTAGCATAGAGTATGAAATAAATTCAACAAACTGCGGTGAAAATACTATAGGTGAAGGATTTTTTACCGCAGTTGTTGTTGAAAGGATGTGGTGGACAATGAATCAAAGTAAACGACTGTTTGTTTCGTTTTTTTCTATTTTAAGTCTATTTTTCATTTTTCCGTCAATCAGCCAAGCAAAGGATTCAGCAGGAGACTTTGGAATCAAACCGGTATTTCCAGAGAACCAAATAGATAAAGCAATCGGTTATTTTGATTTATTAGTGGCACCGGAACAAAATCAGACACTAGAAGTAATTATCAGCAATTCTTCAGATGAAGAACGAACATTTGAGGTCTCTGTCAATCCGGCGGTAACGAGTGATGGTGGAACGATCGATTATAGTCAAAAAAACCCAACGTTAGATGAGACATTGCCGTTTGATGTCCGTGACGTTTTGCTCATTGCGAAAAAGGAAATCAATGTATCAGCACATGCAGAAACAACTGTACCTATAGAAGTGAAAATCCCAGCAAAAAGCTTTAAGGGACGTGTATTAGCGGGTATTCATGTTTCACCTAAAGAAGAAGCTGAAACAGAAAATGCTACAGAAGGAGCACAAATCAAAAATCGTATTGCTTATAATCTCGCAGTCGTTTTACAAGAAAGTCAAGAGACGATAGAACCGGATCTGAAACTTTTATCAGGAGATTTGGACGAGGTCAACGCAAAGCCAACTGTTCAGCTTCGTTTCCAAAATCCTCAGCCTAGGATTATCAGCAATTTGATATTTACGAGCAAGATCTTTTATGAAAATCAGCTTTATATTGAAAATACGTCTAATGCATTTTTAGTTGCACCAAATTCGAATTTTCACTTGAATCTTGATTTAGCTGGTGATAAAGCAAAAGCCGGCGATTACCGCGCAGAAATCATAGCAAAATCAGGCGACAGTAATGAATGGCGATTTACACAAAACTTTACGATCAAAAAAGAAAAAGCACAAAAAGTAAATGAAAATTCCGTTTTTGCAGTACAAGAACAATCTTTCCCATGGCTTTATGCAGGATTGGTTGCTGCAGTTCTAGTGTTATGGTTGATTTTGCTGTTTTTGTGGGTCCACAAGAAAAAGAAAAAAGGAGAAACAACATGATGAGGTGATTTCGTTGAAAACATCGATCTTATTGGGAGGGATTATTGCAAGTTTGCTGTTCTTCAGCTGGCAAGAGCCAGTCCAAGCAGATACCAAAAGTTCAGGTACGATTACATTTTATGATCTAAGTCCAATTCCGCATCCAAGTGGTTCAGTCAATGGCGCATCAAAACAGCAGACACAGCTACCGATTTATAAAGAATCTAATCAACATGGCGTATTCCCGGAGACGAATGAACAAAAGATCCGTTTTCTTTATTTGATCATTGGTATAGAATTATGGCTTCTTGCGTGGTTGTTGTTATGGAGAAGAAAGGAAAAGGAGGATGAACATGTTGCTACAAAATAAATTTTCATTTTTTCGCTCCTTCTTTTTTACTTCGCTTTTTGTTTTAAGTATATTTATCTTTTCACCTTCGGCAGAAGCTGTTGGAGCAACGCCTCCTGCCATTTCTTATGATCCATACACGTATGAAAATATCGTACCTCCAAATGGTGGACGTAGTGCAGTCAATGGCGGGAAGCTTGTCCAACTAACTGGGGCTAACCAATTGCCTAAATTGACTGCTACTTATTTGAACGATGGTTCAAATGATCCTTGGAAAGGTGGCACGGTCCGTTTTCATTGGGAAAGCCATGTGAAACTAACAAATGTACTTGATTTGGTGAATATCACTGCACAAGGATTTGCATTTGTGGCGATCATCAATTTGCCGGAACATGTATCAAGCAGTGATGTATTAAAAGCAATTGACTGGAACAACGCCTACTTGTATATTGCCGGTGCCCCCATCAAGGTTACTAGCGGAAGTTTATTATCAGCAGGAAGCCATACCTTGCGTTTTGGGATGGGGTCGTGGGATACAAATACTCTATTGACAGATATTATTGCTATTATTACGCGAGGCGAATTCAACGTGGACGATATCCCGCTTCAATTTGATGTTACAGCTAATGTCGCGAAGATGACAGAAAACGGAGATAAATATGATACGAGTCCAAACAAAATTTTGACCAAGGGTAAATTACAACCTTCTATGTCTAAAAAGGCCGTTTTTTCTGTTGATTTTTATGATTCGAATAATATTATCCAAGATCGTATGTTCAATTCGATTTTAGCTCCAGCTGCAGGTAGATTTTATCCTAAATTAACTGGCGGAAACTTGAATCCAGGAGCATATGCATTTTCTGCAAGTGCAGAGATAAATACGTGGAATAGTTACATCTCACCAAGTGATTCAACAGGAAAATATAATACATTTGCTGATACCACAGAATACGTGGATGGAAATAACCAGAACCTTCCAGGCTCTACCAATAGTCGGACATTGACGATGGGGCTGACTGAAGGACGTTTTGATCAGTTGCCATTTAGTCGCTTTGATCGCGTAGTCAACTATTTTACAGGAAAAAACGTTACACAAGGAGCAATACTGACTCATACTCCAGCAAGCACAAGTGGATTGAATCAGACAGCCAATATCGTGTACAGTGGGAAAGATGCGCAAGGCGGATTGCTTTCTCCTGTTGCTTTAAAGGTATTGGAGCAGTACAAGCTAGACGGAACGGTTTTACCAACAAACTTAACAGCCGATAGTCAGTGGGGAAAGCTCCTTTCTTCTGCATCGTACCAAGTCACGGCCAATTGGTCAGCAACTGAACTAAAAAAGGGTTCGATCCATTACAGGCTTTATTCGAAAGGAACCCAAAAATTAGCGACAGGATGGACAGATCAACTTTTCCAAACGATCCAATCAAATAACGGGGGTGTAAATACAGCTACTTCTACACTACCTGCATTGGCTTCAGGGCAATATTATTTTGATTATCGCTTGGTGGACGATGTACTTACTAACATGTATCCGTCTTTTGCGTACAAATGGCAGTCTGAACAAGCTGGAATCACCACTCTTCCTCAAATAACAGTGGCTAATTTTCCATCTGTGAGTGCAGATAGTCAGCTAAAAAACCTTAGCAGACAACCTGAGACAGGAGATCCCCTGTCTGCTCTATCAGGAGATACGATTCAAGAAAATGTGACATTCACGTTAACAAAATCTGGGGATGCGATAACCGACAAAAAAATCACGATCTCACTTCCTGAAAATACTACTTATATCAATGGTTCCTTAAAATTAAATGGTACAACTATCGCAGATACCGGCATTCAACAAGGAGTTTCTGTCCCAGCAGATCTATTGAGCAAAATAGGAGATACCATTCATCTTACTTACAACTATCAATTAAATACTGTAGATACTTCTTTACAATCCGTCAGCATACTGACAAAGGCAGCTGTACTTTCCAGCAATATTACATTAGCAGATGGTGCTAAGCTTCCTAACCCAGTTGTCCAAACATCTGCTAAAACAATTCTTGTCCCCAAACAAGAATTAACATTAGTTAATGTACCAGATGATTTTACATTTGGTAACGATCTCCCCAAACCGTTGAAGACAAGTTATTATGAATCAAAAGGCGATTTTTCTTTTGATGTGCGGGATACTCGGCTTCCAAGCACGTCTCCTTGGCAACTGACAGGTACATTGACTTCTTTATTTAAGAATGATCAAGGTCAAGAATTAAGCGGAACAAAATTATACTTCAATCATTCTGGATCAAAGCAATTGATTCAGCAAGGTCAAAACACGTTGATTTATGAGAGTGATGGAACAGCTAAAGGAGAGGTTCTCGTTGACTTTCCCGATACCGATGGTTTACTCTTAGAGGTAAATAGCAGTACGAATGCTCAACCTGGCGCAACGTATCAAGGCATGGTCACATGGGAACTGACAGCTGGGCCAACCAGCTAAGTGATTAGAATTTGTATGGATCTGTGATAACTGTCACAGATCCTCTTTTTCAAGGATGAGAAGGAAACTTCTGCTGTTAAAATCAGAAATGCTTGAAGGAGTGGACTTGGAACTTTTCAGTTTGCTTGAAAAAAATGAACAACGGCAAATCAAACTTTTCCAACTTTTATTAGAGGAAAAAGGAGAGGTTTCCGTTAATAACGTACTTACCCGCTTATCAGTTGATCGGGCTACCTTGAAAGAAGATCTGTTTTATTTACAAGCTAACTTGGAAAATATCAAACAATTGGAAATTGTTATCCAAGAAGGGAATATTTTATTAATCAGACATGGAAATATAGCAGCAGTCGATGTTTATTATCATTGTTACTTGCGCTATTCTACAAAATATCAGATACTTCTTTATCTGTTGGAAAATGGCTCATTTGATCGGCAGAAACTTGTCATGGAACTTAATATCAGTTCGGCTACTTTGTCTCGCAGAGTGAAGGAATTAAATGATTCTTTAAATGAGTTTCATCTGAAAATAAAAAGCGGGCGGCTGACCGGTCCAGAAAGTCAAATTCGTTATTTTTATTTCCAATTATTTTGGTTTGGACGTCCCTATCTTGAAAACAAAAAAGAATACAGTGATTTATCAGGAAACACTTTTTTAGATCTGCTGCAAAAAGAGTTTAGTTTTGCTATTACAGAAGAAGGACGATTGAAATTTGAAATATGGCTTTCCATTATGAAGAAGCGAATGCGCTGTACGAAAAAATCCAAACCAGATTATAGCAATCTTCCTGTTGGATTGTTTCAAACGACACAATTTTTATTGGACCTCCATACATTTTTGACCCGTTACTTCTTTCAATATGCCTTTCCTTGGAATCAAAATGAAACGTTGGTTTTTTATCTTTTCATGATCAGTAACTTTACATTAGATACACATAACTCGCATGTCCAGGAGTTTTTGATAAGCGAAAAATACAAAGACGACGTAGTAGCTCAATTGAATCGAACGTTTAAACAATCGATAGAAGAATATTTCTCTTTTTATGTTTTTCCAGAAGAGATTTCGCAAAAGATTGCGTTGACAGTGATGCAAAATCACGCTCATTTTGCCTATTTTAGAGGATGGATGAATATTTTTGGCCAAGAAGGATTAAAACAGCGGTTAACTGAAGTAGAAGATAAACAATTCCTGGTTTTATGTGAAAGATTGGTCAGACAAACATTTGCTATTGTTGATTTTACTGAAGTAGACGAGGAAAATGCCCGCTTTGAATTATTTGCTCGCTATGCATCTATTTTACGGACGCTGATCAAGCAGTTAGAATTACGTCTGCAAATTGCTTATGATCTTCCTTATGAAAGGCTAATGGCGGATATCGTGAAAGAAATCATCCAGGAACAATTGCTGAATACGATCAAATATGATTTAGTCGAATACGAGAAAGAAAAGCAGTATGATATCATTTTGACTAGCCAATTGAAAGAGTACCCGTCACAGAAGTCCGCTAAAGTTTTTGTATTCACTAGCAACGAATATAATTATGATTTCCCCTATTTGAACCAATTTTTAAAAGAATGTTATTTAGAAAAATTGAATTTAAGGATGAATAAAACATGAAAATCGTGATCATTGGTGCTTCCCATGAAGGCATCACAGCTGCCCTAAATCTAAGAAAACTTCAACCGAAAGCAGAAGTTTTACTGATCGATGAAGATCATAAAGATGGACTAGGCTATGTTTCAAATGGAATCAACCTTTATTTAAAAGGAAAGATACGTAGTTTAGCTGAAGTTGCCCATAACATGCGGACTCTTCAAGAAAGTGGGGCAAAACTGATCACCGAATGGAGAGTAACTGAACTTGATCCAGACAAACATCAGCTCATCCTCGCATCCAAAGAAGGAAAAAACGAGACCATAACCTATGATAAATTAATCGTAGCGACAGGTTCCTCTCCTGTCACCTTGTATAAACAAATTGAAGCTGAAAATGTCTACACCTATAAAAATCTAGTGCAATCTAAGCAAGTACTTGCCGCTTTAAAAGAAGCAAAAGAAGTAGTGATCTTCGGTGCTGGTTACATTGGATTGGAATTAGCAGATGCTTTGAGAAATAAAGGATACATTATTCATCTAGTTGATTATATGCCGAATGTTTTATCAAGATATTTCGATAAGGATATGATCAACAGTTTTCAAAATCAGCTGCAAACTAAGCAAATAAATTTTTATCCAAATGAATTCTTGATCGATTGGAAAAAATCAGAAGAGAAAGTAGTATCCGTACAACTTCTGTCTCAAACAATAAAGGCAGATATGGTCATTTTTTCTGCCCAAACTCGTCCTAATACGACATTGTTAAAAGAAAAAGTGGCTTTGTATGAGGATGAGACTGTGATAGTCAATGAATATCTGCAGACAAGTGATCCGGACATCTATGCGATTGGAGATATCGTCCCAGTCAGTTTTGACAAAAATAAACGGCATCTCTTTTTACCTTTAGTTACTCGAGCTGTACATATGGCAAGAGCAGTAGCGCTAACTTTGAGTGGTCAGCCAACCGCTTACGACCTCAGACAAAAGATAACAGCAGCAGTCATTATAGACTACTTTTTAGGAACTGTAGGGCTGACAGAAGATGAAGCGCCATTCTTGGAACAAAATACCGGTTCGTGTTCAGGAGAATTTGATCTATTTCCACAATACGACGAAGAAAACAAAACAGTAAATGCAAAGCTGATCTACCATCCGGATACATTAGAAATAATTGGCGGACAGCTGATAAGCCAAGAATTCTTATTATCAGATTTGAACCTGCTTGCGGATATCGTGAAACACAAAACTACGATTCCACAGCTAGCAGTTGAGGATTTTGGATTTCTGTCTGAATACACCTCTCGTTTTCACTACCTCAATGAGTTAGCTTTTAAAGTACTAGCTAAGAGAGCAAATAGCAATAGAGTAGATAAAAGACTGTGAGAAATATCACGGTCTTTTATTGTGTGGGGATATAATAAATATTAATCAATCGAGAATAAAAAATTCATATAATGAAATAGCGGAAGAATTTTTTGAGCATAATATTCGCCAAAAATTTATCAAGTGATAAAATTGTTGTATAAAATGATTATTTCAGGAGGAGGAGTTAAATGTTTTTAGCATTAAATGAAATTATGCATTCAAAGTTACGTTATGCGTTAGTTGCAGGGGTGATGTTTTTGATCGCCTACCTGGTATTTTTTTTGACTGGGTTAGCTTATGGCTTAGCTCAAGATAATCGAACAGCAGTCGACAAGTGGGAGGCAGATTCGATTGTGCTTTCGAAAGATGCAAATTCAAATCTAGGGATGTCCATGATTACTAAGAAGATAGCAGAAGAAGTCGAAGGTGGGAAAGTGGCGTATCTTGCCCAAACACCTGGAGTCGTGACTAGTAAAGACAGTACAGAAGAAGGAAAAATCAATGTTAGCTTCTTCGGTATCGATAAAAATCAATTCATCATGCCCAATCTTGTTGAAGGAAAAGCTTTTGATAACGATGATGAGGCAGTAGGCGATATTAGTTTGAAAGAAGAATATGGTCTAGCCATAGGAGATACAGTTAAGTTATCTGGTAGTGACAAGACGTTTAAACTAACTGGCTTTACGGATCATGCCAAATTCAATGTCTCACCAGTTCTCTATACAACCATCAATGCTTACCAAGAAATCCGCTTCGAAAAAGAAGATACAAGTGAAAATGCACGGATTAACGCAATAGTTGTCAGAGGTAAAATCAGTAATTTACCTGAAGATTTAGAACAGATCAAAATTTCTAAATTCATCAATGAATTACCTGGATATAATGCGCAAGTATTGACTTTTGGATTTATGATCGGATTTTTGATCGTTATTGCGGCTATTGTGATCGGGATTTTCATTTATGTACTGACGATGCAAAAGATTAATATCTTTGGTGTAATGAAAGCACAAGGGATCACAGGAGGATTTATTGCGCGTTCTGTAGTGGCACAAACATTCATTTTATCATTTGTTGGTATTCTTCTTGGTCTATTAGGAACAGTGGGAACATCCCTTGTTCTACCTGATGCGGTTCCATTCCAAAGCAATTGGCTGTTTTTTGGCGTCATTAGCTTGTTGATGTTAGTAGTAGCTGTGTTAGGCGCACTATTTTCTGTTCGGACAATCGTAAAAATCGATCCGTTGAAGGCAATTGGATAAGAAGGAGGAAGAACATGAAAGCAATAGAATTTAAAGAAGTAGAAAAAAGTTTCCAAGATGGCGACCAAGTAGTTAAAGCATTGAAAGAAACAACCATGAGTATCGATAAAGGGGAATTTGTTGCAATCATCGGTCCTTCTGGTTCAGGTAAAAGTACTTTTTTGACTTTGGCAGGCGGATTGCAGACGCCTAGCAGTGGCTCTGTATTTATCAATGATCAAGAATTCAGTAATCAAAAAGAAAGCGAACGCGTTAAACTACGTTTTAAAGAAATTGGCTTTATTTTGCAAGCTTCCAATCTGGTTCCTTTTCTGACAGTAAAAAAGCAGTTATTATTAGTAGATAAGATTAAACATGAACATCGTCAAAAAGAAGCAAACGAATTATTTGAGCAGCTTGGCGTGGATAAGTTGATCAACAAGTATCCAGAAGAACTATCTGGTGGAGAACGGCAAAGGGTCGCAATCGCTCGTGCATTGTACAATGATCCGTCCATTATTCTAGCAGATGAACCAACTGCTAGTTTGGATTCAGAAAAGGCACGAGAAGTAGTCGATATCTTGGCAAAAGAATCAAAAGACAAAAATAAAGCAACGATCATGGTTACTCACGATACACGGCTGATTGACAAATGCGATAGAATATTTATGATGGAAGATGGTGTATTGAAAGAAAAAGAATAACCAAAAAGCAGGTGGAAAAATGGTCCATCGATACAACAAAGATACACAGCAAAAAATTTTGAAAGAAGCGACTGACTTGTTTATGTCCAAGGGATATCTCGGCACTTCAACAAGAGAAATCGCACAAAAAGTTGGGATCACCCAGCCCAATCTCTATCATTATTTCGGTGATAAAGAAAAACTATATACGGCAGTTTTAGAAAACCACTTAAAAGATGTTGGAAAAGCTTTGAGAGAAATCGTTCAAACAAGCGAAACGGGATTTCAAGTAACCTTGACAAAAATGGCGCAGTTTTTGATTGAGACACATCTGGTCGATTTGTTTCTGATGCTTCACGATCTTGAAAGCAATCTTTCAAAGGAAACAAGAGATCATCTTTTCTTTCTATGGAAGAAAAATTATCGTGAACCTTTTGAAGAAATCTTTTCAGCAAACCAATCTGTGCTAAGAAATGGGATTTCAAAAGAAATCGCAGCAAGGCATTTTTTCTTAGTGTTAACACCTTACATCACTCGGTCGAAAAGACCTGTGGAAGAACCGCTAAATGTGGCGCAATTGATCGATTTATATTTGAATGGTGTATTAGGAGAAGCGTAAAGCTGTTATATAGGGAGAAAATAGTTAGGTGAAGAAGCAAGATATGACGAAGATCGTTATATCTTGCTTCTTTATATAGGTAGTTTTTCATAAATACAAATTTGTTATTCTCTCATGATTATCAGGGTATATTTTTATTTATTATGTCGGTGTTCCAGGAAGTGTTTTAATTTAATAACGAAGAAATTAATTGTTTGTAGAATGAAGGAAACTATTTATTGGGTAGATGAATCACCACGAATAGTCAAAAGGAGATTTCAGGATATGCCAAAAATGAAAAAAATCATTTTAGCAGTAATGTTATTTTCTACGGTTATATCTTTTACAGCCCCTTTTTTGCTTACTTAAGCTGATTTTAAGTTTTGGCCCTTAGTCTGGATCTACGAGGTGAGAGTCAAGAATGAAAAAAATAATTGGAGCTTTTGTATTTGCAATCATTATCATTATTATCTGTTTTCAAATAGATGTTTTTGGTCAAAAAAAGATAGTTGGACAAACGGTCAGCAGTACGAACAGTACGGTTACAAAGACAAAGGAATCATTTGATGATACAGAACAAGAGACATTAATCAAAATCGGAAAAAATGACCGTACACTATATACAGATGACTCGCTAACTACCCCACTTGCAACTATAAACGGCGGAGAGCTGGCGGAGTTTCTTTCTGAAACAAAAAATGCTTATCAGATCAAGACAAATGATGGCTATACTGGATATTTAGCCCTCGAAGATGGAACCAAAGTCACAAAGAATATACAAACAAAACCGGAAGAGCTATCTGATGCAGTGATTGTATTAGATCCTGGGCATGGCGGAAATGATACTGGGGCATTAAGCAATGATGAACAAACAGAAGAAAAAGATATAACATTAAGTACAGCCATAAAAGTAAAAAAGGCGCTAGAGGATGCTGGAGCAACGGTTTATTTGACCCATACTACAGATGAATTAGTACAGCTTGGAGATATATGCGACTACAGTGAAGAAAAAAAGGCAGATGTCTTTATCAGTTTACACGCAGACTCTACGGAATATGCGAATGAAGCAACTGGAATCACGACATATTATTACTATGGACAAGAGGAAACATTAGCACAGACAATTGCTGACTCCTTCACTGATCTGCCTCTGGATTCAAGAGGAATCTCCACTGGGAACTATCAAGTTCTTCGAGAAAATCTTCAACCTTCTATTTTAATCGAGATGGGTTATATGAATAATGATAGTGATTTAAAGGAATTAGTAACAGACAGTTATCAGCAGCAGATTGCTGCAAGTTTGACACAAGCATTGACCACTTATTTTCAGTAATAAATAAGCCCAGCCAAACAAAAATAGCTCCTCATATTTTTCGTTTGGCCGGGCTTATTATCGCAGATGCAAGCTTTTAAACACCGTTTAAGGAAGAGGTCGTGAGCCTGCCGTTCAACTCTGAGTCACAAGGAGCAATTTCAAAAAACAGCTTCTCATGTTTGATGACTATTGTGACTTGTGACCGAGGAGTTGGCATGAGAACACCGTTTAAGAAAAAGGTTGTGAAATCAACGTTTTGTTCTGAGTATTAGAGAAACAAACGGAAAAATAGTTCCTCATATTTTGCCGTTTGTTGAGCTAATACCGAGGATCAGATGATTGAACACCGTTTATTCGGAACAAGGGACTGTGACATGACTTTTGTCACAGTTCCATTATTTTTTTAGTAGCTTCAAAGCTTTTTCTGTATTGGCAAAATGAAGTTTGGCATATTTTTCAAGCATAGGCATGCCGCCTTTCTCCAATAGTTTTGCCGCTACTTGGTCAGATTTCGTTCCAGCTCCTGACGGAAGGGTGATTCCAGCTTCAGCTGATGCTTTGTCTAACTCTTCCAAAAAGCTGGCACGACTGATGATAGAAGCAGCAGCAACAGCTAAATGATATTGTTCTCCTTTAGTAACGAAGTACAGTTTTTCTTGTAATTGATTTTTTTCTAAACGCGCATATTTTTTAAAATTTGCTTCCGGCGTAAACTGATCGATCAAAATCGCTTCTGGTTTTTCTGGCTCGATTTTTTTTAGCAGCAAATGGATCGCTTGATTGTGCAAAGCGACTTTCATCCGAACGGCATTGTATTTTGGTTGGATCTCATTGTATTTTTCTGGAGATAAGACAAGCAGTTTATAGGGGATGGTTTTTTTTAAGATGTCAGCAAGCTGGATGATTTGGCTATCTTTTAACTCTTTTGAATCTCTAACACCAAGTTTACGTAATTCTGCAAGCTGATCACGTTTCACATAAGCAGCACATACTGTTAGCGGACCGAAATAGCTGCCATTTCCGACCTCATCACTACCTAAAACGGATAATTGACTGATATTTTTTGGCAAAGAAGAGGCTGTTTTTGCTGGCTTGGCTTGTTTATCCTGTGCCTCCCCCCATTTATCAGCTTCTATTGCTGCATTCGTACCTTGAAACATCACTTTTCCGGATGTATAAGCGGTAATGGTCGTCCCGTCTTTTTTTGCAGCAAAGCTAGTATAAGGAATCTGTTTATTTAACAAATAAGAGCGATAGTATGCTTTCATTTGACTAAGTTGGTCGTTTGTTGCTTTGATAATGACGTTGCTCATAAAATTCTCCTCGTTTTTATACATAAAACTATACCGCAACTCACGACTTTTCGTTTTCTAAGAGATTGCGAGACATAGCATTTTTTTAAAGTTTATCATATAATAGTTAAGTATGTGAAAAATATTTGTGGAGAACGGTGAAAGAACCAACTTCATGGTACACTAAATAAAACTTTCATCAAATAGGAGGAAATGATTCGTATGGCGCACGAAAAAACACGCTACAAAGCGGTGATTGCCAACCAAACATATACTATTATCGGACGGGAAACCAAGCATCATATGGATATCGTAACGAAGCTGATCAATGAACAGTTAGCAGAATTGAAACAATTATCACCACAAATGGATAATGAACAAGCAGCAATCTTGATGGCTGTCAATGCGCTTTCGGATCAATTGAAGAAACAAGAAAGAATATTGGAGCTGGAAGAAGAAACAGCAGAATTAAAGAAAAAAATGATCAAATTTACAGAGCTTGAAAATCGTGTGAAACGCATTGAAGCAATCGAGAACGAAGCTCGGGAAGTATTGAAAGAAAATGGTCAAGCAGATCATACCATTAAAAATCATGTGGAAGCACAACAGATTTTAAACGAGAAACGAAAAGGACAAATTAAACAAAAATCTTCTAATTAAGATCCTTTTATCAAAATAAGAAAAATTTAAAAAAGTTAGAAGAGAAAGGAACGTAGCATGCTGAGTTTGCTGATTTTATTTTTATTGCTAATTGCGTTTTTTTCTGGAGCACGTCGCGGGTTTGCTTTGCAAATCATATTCGCGATTGGATATGTATTGTCATTTATTGCTGCCCAGCATTTTTACAAACCATTAGCAAGTCATTTGGAATTATACATTCCATACCCAGCTGTCACCCCAACATCAAAGTTAGCATTTTTTGATCAGGTATTTGCCTTTCACCTAGATGAAGCTTTTTATGCAGGAACTGCTTTTCTGATTATTTTGCTAATTGGCTGGCTGCTTACCCGATTTGTGGGGGTTTTTGTCCATGGATTGACGTATGTGCCGATCTTGAGACAGGTAGACTGGATTGCAGGAGGCATCCTGTCACTAATCATGGCTTACGTTACTATATTTTTGATTTTGCAGTTACTTGCCTTTGTTCCATTAGATGTGGTCCAAAATCAATTCGGCGAGCATAGTTTCGCTCGTTTTATCGTTGAGAGAACGCCATTTCTTACCAACAAGATGTATGAGCTTTGGGTAACGAATATTTTGAATTAAGGAAAATAGTGCTGGAAAATATTTCGTTTTTTGTACAGAGTAGTTTATTTAAGAAGGCTGCGTAGCGTATGTCCGGCACAGCTCTTTTTTCATAGTGAAAGATAAGGTGATAAAATGAATAACCGAATCCTTGAAACATTGGAATTTGAAAAAGTCAAACAGATGGTCAGACAATTTGTAGTGACTGCACAAGGAAAAGAAGAACTGGCAGAATTGGTACCAGTGAGTGAGAAACAAACGATCACAAACTGGCTTCAAGAAACTGAGGATGGATTGAAAGTGCAACGTCTGCGAGGCGGGATCCCTATACCTAAAATTGAAAATATCCGTCCCCATATGAAACGGATTGAGATCGGAGCAGACTTGAATGGAGTGGAGCTTGCACAAGTTTCCAGAGTATTGTCTACGACAAGCGAATTGAATCGTTTCATTGATGATCTTTCTGACAGTGAAATCGAATTTGCACGTTTGTATATGTGGGCAGATCAGTTAGTCACGATCCCTGTTTTGAGCCGCCGTTTAAAGGAAGCAATCGATGAAGACGGACGCGTGACTGATGACGCTTCTCCTGAGTTAAAGAGCATAAGACAGAACATTCGGCGAAGTGAACAAGCTGTTCGTGAACAGTTAGATGGGATCGTCCGTGGGAAAAATGCAAAGTATTTAAGTGATGCGATCATCACCATGCGAAATGACCGCTACGTTATCCCAGTCAAACAAGAATACCGCGGTGTATTTGGCGGTGTAGTCCACGATCAAAGTGCTTCAGGTCAGACTTTATTTATTGAACCAAAACAAGTGGTGGATTTGAATAATCGTTTGCGTCAATACCAAATCGCTGAACGAAATGAGATTCAACGTATTTTAAGTGAACTTTCTGCTGAACTTGTTCCCCATCGTCAAGAAATCATCCACAATGCTTATGTGATTGGTAAAATGGATCTGATGAATGCAAAAGCACGATTTGGTAAAGAAGTAAAAGCCATCGTGCCGGGAATCAGTGAAGACAATCATGTCGTCTTGAAACAAGCAAGACATCCACTGATCGATCAGGAAAAAGTAGTTTCTAATGACATCACAATCGGAAAAGACTATCAAGCCATCGTCATTACAGGACCTAACACAGGTGGGAAAACGATCACGTTGAAGACTTTAGGTCTGTTACAACTGATGGGGCAAGCAGGATTACCGATTCCTGCAGGTGAAGAAAGTCAAATCGGTATTTTTGAGGAAGTATTTGCGGATATAGGAGACGAACAGTCGATTGAGCAAAGTCTATCGACCTTTTCTTCTCATATGACGAACACTGTAGATATTTTATCAAAAGTCAATGAAAAAAGTCTGGTATTATTTGACGAGCTCGGTGCAGGAACAGATCCGCAAGAAGGTGCTGCTCTAGCAATCGCAATCTTAGATGATCTTGGTAAAAAGTCTGCTTATGTGATGGCAACAACGCATTATCCTGAATTGAAAGTTTATGGATATAATCGGGCAAATACGATTAATGCCAGCATGGAGTTTGATGTGGATACATTAAGTCCAACGTATCGTTTGCTGATTGGCGTTCCTGGACGAAGCAATGCGTTTGAAATCTCTAGCCGATTAGGTCTTGATACAGAAGTTATTGATGAAGCGAAGCAGTTGATGAATGATGAGAGCCAAGATTTAAACGAAATGATCACAGATTTAGAGAATCGCCGGAAAATGGCAGAGACCGAATATCTGGAAATGCGTCATTTTGTTTCTGAGGCACAAGAACTTCACGATGATTTGAAAGAAGCTTACAGCTATTTCTTTGAAGAACGTGAAAAAGAAATGGAAAAAGCAAAGAAAAAAGCAAATGAAGTCGTGTCAGAGGCGGAAGAAAAAGCAGAAAAAATCATTGCTGATATTCGTAAAATGCAACAGCAGATTGGGCAAGGAAATGTGAAAGAGCATCAGTTGATCGATGCAAAGACCCAATTAGCAAATCTACATCAAGAAGAAACTTTGAAGAAAAATAAAGTATTGAAGAAGGCGAAAGAACAAAAAACGTTGAAACCGGGAGACGAAGTGTTGGTTACGACTTACGGCCAAAGAGGGACGCTTTTACGTAAAAACGGGAATCAGTGGCAAGTAGAAATCGGTATATTAAAAATGAATGTGTCCGAAGACGAGCTGACGCCTGTTGCTCCTCAAAAAGAGCCGACACAACGAGTTATCCATGCTGTACGATCTGAATCTAGTAGTCACGTGCCGAATCAATTGGACCTTCGAGGAAAACGATACGAAGAAGCGCTAAGTGAGGTAGATCAATATTTGGATTCTGCCATTCTAGCTGGTTATCCTCAAGTGACTATTGTCCACGGAAAAGGAACAGGCGCACTTCGCAAGGGAATTACTGATTATCTTAAAAACCATCGGAGCGTCAAAAGCTTTGAGTTTGCACCGGCAAACCAAGGCGGAAATGGTGCGACAATTGTTAAATTTAAGTAAAGCTTACTAAAGGTAAGCAGATGGTTCGCTATCCAAGTATAGAAATGCTATACTAGTCATAGATTTTAAAAATGGAGGTCTTTGATATGTCACAAGTAATTACAGATAAGACATTTAATGAAGAAACAGATAAAGGACTTGTATTGATTGATTTTTGGGCAACTTGGTGTGGTCCATGTCGTATGCAAGCACCGATTTTGGATCAGTTGGAACAAGAATATGATGAAGAAGAATTCAGAATTGCTAAAATGGATGTGGATGAAAATCCAGAAACTCCTCAACAATTCGGTATCATGAGCATTCCAACATTAATGTTGAAAAAAGATGGTCAAGTAGTAGAAAAAGCTGTTGGTGTTCATTCAAAAGAACAACTACGTCAAATGATCGATCAATATTTATAAAAACTTACAGCAAAAATAAGCTGAGGGTGGGACTGAATCCAGTTCCGTCCTCGGTTTTTTTGCGGTTGAGTTAAGGTTATTCAAATTAATATTTTTTGAGTATAATTACGTTGTCAGGCTGGATTGTTTTTTTGACAGACATGCTATAATAACTTTAATTGAATATGAAGGGGAGTACCAGATGAACGAACGAATCAAAAACAAATTAGCTTTACTTCCTGATCAGCCCGGCTGTTACTTGATGAAAGATAAAAATGGAACGATCATTTATGTCGGCAAAGCCAAAATATTAAAAAATCGTGTCCGCTCATATTTTACTGGTAGCCATAATACGAAAACGGAACGGCTTGTTAGTGAAATCGAAGACTTTGAATACATCGTTACAGAATCGAATATCGAAGCATTGCTCTTAGAGATCAATCTGATAAAGAAAAATGATCCTAAATACAACATTATGTTAAAGGATGATAAAACCTATCCTTTCCTTAAGATAACGAATGAAAAATATCCCCGTTTGGTGATTACTCGTAAGGTACTAAAAGACAAAGCACTGTATTTTGGACCATATCCCGATGTCGGTGCGGCGAATGAGACAAAGAAGATCCTCGATCGATTATTTCCTCTGAGAAAATGCAAACCTAGTCAGACGAAGGAGCCTTGTCTTTACTATCATTTGGGACAATGCCTGTGTCCTTATTATTTCGACGTAGATCCGAAAGTCTATACGAAAATCGTTGATGAAGTGAAAAACTTTTTAAACGGAGGACACGAAAAAATCGAGTCAGAGATCCATCAGAAAATGGAAAAAGCTGCTGAAAACATGGAGTTTGAAAAAGCTGCAGAATACCGAGACCAGATCCGTGCCATTGAGACAATCATGACTCGCCAAAAAATGACAAATACTGATTTACTGGATCGAGATGTATTTGGTTATGCGATTGATAAAGGATGGATGTGTGTCCAAGTGTTTTTCGTAAGACAAGGAAAGCTAATTGAACGAGATGTTTCAATGTTTCCTTTCTATAACGAAGCAGAAGAAGATTTCTTGACTTACCTCGGTCAGTTTTATCAGGAAAATGAGCATTTCATTCCTAAAGAAGTCTTGATTCCTGATACGATCGACAAGCCCAGTGTAGAAGCTTTGTTAGCTACGAAAGTGCTGCAACCAAAACGAGGAGAAAAGAAAAAATTAGTTGAATTGGCGAGTAAGAATGCCTCAGTTGCTTTGAATGAACGGTTTGATCTGATTGCCAGAAAACAGGAACGGACGATCGGAGCAGTTGAACGTTTAGGAAACGCGATGAATATCCCGACCCCAATACGTATCGAGTCTTTTGATAACTCTAATATCATGGGGACGAATCCTGTGGCTGCGATGGTCGTATTCATTGATGGAAAACCGGCAAGAAAAGAATATCGGAAATATAAAATAAAAACAGTCAACGGACCGGATGATTATGCATCAATGAGAGAAGTCATCTATCGCAGATATTCGCGAGTGATTCGCGAAGGGTTGCCTTTACCTGATTTGATCTTGATCGATGGAGGAAAAGGACAAGTAGATGTGGCAAAAGATGTCTTAGAAAATCAATTAGGAATCGATATTCCTATTGCTGGCATGGCAAAAAACGATAAACATAAAACAAATGAGTTGCTATTCGGTACAGATTTGGCTGTAGTACCGCTTGAGCGAAATTCACCAGAGTTTTTCTTACTCCAGCGAATCCAAGATGAAGTCCATCGATTCGCAATCACTTTCCATCGGCAGCTACGCAGTAAAAACAGTTTTGCTTCCCGATTAGATGAAATTGAAGGGTTAGGACCAAAACGAAAAAAAATGCTGCTTAAAGAGTTCAAATCGTTGAAAAATATCACAGCAGCCACGACAGAAGAATTACAAGAAATCGGACTGCCGAAAAATGTCGCACAAAACGTATTTGATAAATTACATCAGGAATGAGGAAAGGGCACTTTACAAAGAAAGTAAAGTGTCCTATCATTTTATGTACAACAAAAAGAGCGTTTACGTTTTGTTGGTAAATAATAAATCGCTTACGTCTGGTGTCTAAGGATATATGTGATTTCTTGAAGAAGGAGTGAAGAAATGTTAGAAGTCAAGGATCTTGTTAAAACTTTTGGGAACTACACAGCTGTCGATCATGTCTCTTTCCAAATCCCCGATGGAAAAATCATGGGGCTAATTGGCCAAAACGGGGCTGGGAAGACAACGACTTTTCGTTTGATCTTGGATTTTTTGACACAAGACCAAGGAGAAGTGTTATGGAATGGCCATCATCTTGGGGAGAAAGATTATGATGTCATCGGTTATCTTCCGGAGGAACGGGGACTTTATCCGAAAGTAACGATTCAAGACCAACTGCTTTATTTTGCAGAACTTAGAGGGAAATCAAGAAAAGAGATTGAACCAAAAATCGACTTTTGGATGGAAAAATTTCAGGTAAAAGGGAAAAAGACGGATAAAGTAAAATCTTTGTCTAAAGGAAATCAGCAAAAAGTCCAGCTGATCGCCACGTTAATCCATGAACCTAAATTGATCATTTTGGATGAGCCATTCAGCGGGTTAGATCCGGTAAATGCTGAATTGCTAAAAGATGGAATATTGGAATTGAAAAAACATGGTTCATGTGTCATTTTTTCTAGCCACAATATGGATAATGTAGAAAAAATCTGCGATCATTTGATCATGTTGCGAAACGGAAAAATGGTTTTGAATGGAAAAGTACATGAGATTCGTGAATCATTTGGCCGTACGAAGTTATTCTTGGAATCTGGTTTAAGCCAACAGGAAGTAGAAGAAATCGAAGGCGTGAAAAAAGTGATCCTTCATGAAGACAATACGTTAGAGATTACCTTAGAAGATCCTGAAGCTGGGAAAGAAATCTTTACTCGTGCGACTCAGTTCGGCTACATTCCTATGTTTAACCAGCAACCGCCAACTTTGGAAGAGATTTTCAAATTGAAAGCAGGTGAAATCGATGCGTAAGTTTTGGATTATTACCAAAGATGTCTATTTAAAAAATGTTAAGTCGATTTCTTTCTTGATCATGATATTAGTCCCTTTTATCATGCTGGGTATCATTTATGTAGCAGGAAACTTTGCTCAACAAAATAGTGATGTCAATAAAATCGGCGTATTGGCTGATAATGAGCAAATCAGTCAGCAAATGAGCCAAGTCAAAACAGATGATTTTGAGTTCAAAGCAGTTGATTCTGAAGAAAAAGCACAAAAAGAGCTTTCGGAAGAAAAAATCGATGCGTATTTAGTAGTCTCAACTGAGAATGATAAGATAAATGGGATGCTTTATAGCGAAAATTCATTAGGACAAAGTACACAACTACTGATACAACAACAACTGACTGGCTTGCAATCGATGCTTCGAGCGAGTCAATTAGGCATTTCACCAGAAGAAGTAGCTAGCTTGAGCCAACAAGCAAGTTTGACTCGACAAAAAGTCAATTTTGATTCAAAAGGAAAAATGACAGTCGGAGAAGATAACTCGACAGTCCAATACGTCGTAAGTTATGTAGCAACGATTGTCTTGTTCATTATTATTTTGACGTATGCGCAGATCATTGCACAAGAGATCGCTTCTGAAAAAGGCACGCGGATCATGGAAGTGATCCTGTCCAGTACGACTGCACAAAAGCATTTTTACGGAAAATTAACAGGTGTTTTACTTGTTGCATTAACGCAAATGGCATTATACGGTATTATTTTTGGTATAGGATACAGTCAATTCAAAGATATGGAAATGGTCAAAAATATATTAGACGGTATCTCATTGGATAACTTGATTGGACCATTCTTGTGGTATTCTCTTCTATTCATGATCTTTGGCATTTTGATTTTTTCTGTTTTAGCAGCTTTATGTGGCTCTTTGGTCAACAAAGCAGAAGATACAGCAAAAGCAATTTTGCCAGTGACTTATCTATCTCTAGGCGGATACATGCTTGGATTGATACTAGGAGCTTCAGATCCAAACAATATCGTTATTCGGATCACTTCGTATATTCCATTCTTATCTTCATATATTATGCCGATTCGCTTAGCAAATGAGACAGTCGGTATGGGTGGAGCATTGATTTCCTTGTTGGTACTTGTAGCCGTAACATTCTTATTGATGATCTTGTCTGCAAACATGTACAAATCGAATGTACTCGTTTATAGCGAAGGCGGATTATGGAGTTCATTGAAACAATCGATTTCAATTATGAGGAATGAACGAAAAAAAGCATAAAACAATCCTAAAATACAGAAGGAAGCTGGACATCTATTGTTCCCAGCTTCTTTTTGTATAGACCTATTTTATTTATTTTACTATATTGGATATATATTCATTGAAAATAGTGTATAACAACTTTATAATATTGAGTATACCAATTTTTGGAGGCGTTTTAATGGACCGTTATTTAGATTTACTTTCAGAAAAATTCCCCTCAACGGAGGATGTCATCACGGAAATCATCAATCTCGAAGCAATTTTGCAGCTTCCAAAAGGAACAGAGTTATTTTTGAGTGATATACATGGCGAATTTCCTGCTTTTGATCATATTCTGCGTATCGGTTCAGGAAATCTTAAAGAAAAGATCAAAGACCTTTTTTCTGAACAAATGACGGAAACGGATATCAGCCAATTCACTATTTTTACGGCTTATCCAGAATATGCATTAACGACTGATTGGTACAAAGAACAAGATAAATCGCAGCTGATCCATCATTTGATCGATCTTTTACGGTTTACGACAGTCAAATATACCCGGTCAAAAGTTCGAAAAGGATTGCCGAAAGAATATAGCTATATCATTGAGGAACTCTTGTATATCGATGACCGTATCAATGGAAAAAAAGACTATGTAAAAAAAATCATTGAACAACTTGTTTTGATGAAGGAAGAAGAAAAATTTTTAACGAAACTTGCACAGACGATCCAAAAATCTGTCATCGATCATTTGCATATCGTTGGAGATATTTTTGACCGAGGAACTCAAGCAGCCAAAGTGATGGATCGAATCATGGATTTTTCTTCTGTAGATATCCAATGGGGAAATCATGATATTTTGTGGATTGGTGCGTATTGCGGCTCTGAGGCATGTTTACTGACACTTTTACGGATTGCAGCACGCTATAATTATTTATTTGAATTAGAGAAAGAATATGGGTTGAATTTACGTCCATTGTTTTCTTTTGCTCATCAAACTTATCAGAAGAATCCAGTATTTGCGCCTAAAAACAGTAAAAATCTATCCGAAAGAGAGCAAGAAGAATTAGAAAAAATCCATCAGGCACTTTCTATCCTTCAATTCAAATCAGAACATCAGTTATTGGATCGTCGACCTGAATTTAAAATGGACGATCGTAAATTGCTGGAAAAAATCGACTATGAAGCATCAACGATTGATTTAGAAGGTCAGCTCTATGAGTTGAAAGGAACTTGTTTTCAAACGATCCAGCCAGATGATCCAAAAAAATTCTTGGAAGAGGAACAAAAAGTGATTGATAGTTTGATGTATTCATTCCAGCACTCTTTGAGAATGCAAAAACATATGACGTTTTTGATCGAAAAAGGGGGAATGTATCTCACGAACAATCAGCATGTGCTGTTTCATGGCTGTATACCTGTAGACGAGAAGGGACAGCTCTTAGCATTTGAATTAGACCAATCTTATCGCGGAAAAGAACTGCTGGGCTTTTTTGAAAAACAGATAACTGAAAGCGCAAAAGATCTGACTGCAAAAGAAGATTTAGCAACCGATTTGATTTGGTATGCGTGGAGTGGGCCATTTTCGCCTTTATTCGGCAAGAGTAAAATGGCGACTTTTGAACGTTATTTTCTCACAGAGCCTCATACGCACGTCGAGAAAAGCAATCCTTATTATCACTTGCGAGATGAAGAGTGGTTCAGTGAAAAAATTTTAGCAGAATTCGACACAAAAGAAGAAGGGTCAGCAATCATTAATGGGCACACGCCAGTAAAAGTAAAAAAAGGGGAGTCACCGATCAAAGCAAATGGAAAAGTATTTGTCATTGACGGAGGTTTATCCAAAGCTTATCAAAAAACGACAGGAATTGCCGGTTATTCACTATTATGCAATTCTTATGGTTTCCAAATCGTGACACATTATCCGTTTTTGCCTATTGAACAACAATTTGCAAAAAAATCCGACCAAACAAATGTGAAAAAAGTAATCGAACAGCAACTACCACGCAAACTCAATCGTGATACAACAAAAGGTATGGAACTGCAGCAGCAGATTACCCAGCTCAAAAGGCTGTTGGACTATCGAAAGGACGATTGAGAAGAATTCCAGTGAACATTGTTCCATAGACTGGAGACTGAGACAAAAGTCGTGTCGCAGTCTCTTTTTCCGGATAAACGGTGTTCTTCTGCCAACTCCTCGGTCACAAGTCACACTATTCAACAAACATGAAAAGCTGTTTTTTGAAATTGCTCCTTGTGACTCAGAGTTGAACGGCAGGCTCACGACCTCTTGGTATAAACGGTGTTCAAAAGCCAGTTTCTCGGTATTAAGCCAAATTTATGCAAAAATGTGAAAAGCCATTTTCACAAAATTTTTCTTAATACTCGAAACTAAACAGCTTTTTCACAACCCCCTCAGAAAGTCTATTAAAATTCATTCACAAAGAAATCGAATAAGCGCTGTTCAGATGGATGTACACGGTGGGTAAGTTCCGGATGCCATTGAACACCGAGGATTTTATGCATATCATCTTTGCTTTGAACCGCTTCAACGAGTCCATCGTTAGAAAAAGCGATGGCTTTTAATAAAGGTGAAAGATCTTTGACTGCCTGATGATGGTAAGAATTCACAAAATATGGATCGGAGAGAAGGTTGCTTAACAAACTGTCTGAAACAATCTTGACTTCGTGAGTCGTAAATTGCGGGGCAGTGGGCTGTTGTTCATGTTTTACTGACCACTTTGGATATAATGAAAGATCTTGATAAAGTGTACCTTCCAAAACGACATTCAATAGTTGGAGTCCCCGGCAGACTGCAAAAATTGGTTTTCTTTGTTTCAATGCTTCCAAGATCAGTGCCTGTTCAAATTGGTCTCGTTGAATATTTGTTTCCGTTAGCTTTGGATGAGGATCTTCCATGTAAAGTTGTGGACTGACATCTTGACCACCTGCAAGAATAAGTTTGTCGATTTGTCCAATCAGTTGAGGAGCTGAATCTGGAGACATGACTGGCAGAATAAGAGGCAATCCTTGAGCATCTAAAACTGCATCCACGAATCCTTGCGGTGTATAGCTCACTTGATTTCCTTGGAAAGTATCTGTTGCTCGAATCAGTTGATTTCCGGCAATGCCGATGATTGGTTTCATTTGTATTCCCCCTAAAGTAGACTTATTGTAACAAGGATTTAAAAAAAATTAAACTATGTAAGACTTGCCCCTATACTTATCTGTTCTTGCTGTGTTACTATCTGTAAAGAGAAATTTCGTGTGAAATTCATGACGATAGTTGAAAATATTGCTTAATTTGTTATAATAAAAAGTAAGCAGAAATAAAAAGGTTGGGCGTAAGCTTCAAGGATCTAGTTCTTCAAGGGGTGAGAAGGACATTTTATTGAAGGGGCCTGCCTATACTAAGTTATCTTTAGAGGTACATACTTTCAATGAAAAAAGAAAGCATGTACCTCTTTTTTAAATCGAAAGGAAGTGAAGCAAGTGTTAGAAGCTTTGGAACAAATCCGAAAAGCAGAAGAAGAAAATGAAAAGCGTGCTCAAACACTGCGGCAGCAGCTGAAGATCTATGCAACAGAAAAAGAGCAGGAATTGGAAACGATCCAAACAAACTATCGACAACAACTAAAACAGTTGGTGGAAGAAAAAGAACAATTTGAAATACAAGAATTAGAAAAAGAAAAAATGAAATTGAAAGCAGAAGCAGACAAGGTGCAAGCAACTTTGAAAGATCAATATCAAAAGCATCAGAGTCAAGCGATCGGTGCGATCATTGAAAGGGTGAAAGAAACTTATGGCCGTCACTAAGATGGAAAAAGTGACCCTCATTTCAGATAAAAGAAATCAGGAGAGGATTTTACAAGCAGTACAAGGAATCCAAAACGTTGAAATCCGGGATCTGTATCAAAATAGAACAAACAACCAGTGGGTGGAGAAGTATTTTCCAGATACCACGATTATTGATAAAGAAGCAAAATTAAGCGCTCTAGGTAATCGGTTGAAAGACATCCAAGAAGCTATCCAATTCATACAACACCACGGCGATAGCCGTCAAAAGAAACTCCATTTGAAACGTCAAGAACTTTCCTTACAAGATTTGGAAGCCAATTATTCCGAAGAAAATTTCATAAATAAATTGAAAGAAGTCCTTGATTTAAAAGAAAAGTGGGAACAACTAACTGAAGAACGTGATCGTTTAGAAGAAGAGGAAGAATGGCTTCTTCATTGGCAACAGCTGGATATTGCTCCAAGTATGTATGCAAGTAAGACGACCATTTTTGAGATGGGGACTGTGAGTGCAGCAAATTTTGAAAGTTTCAAGGAAGAACTGAGTAAGCTTGATGACGTTTATATGGAAGAAATAGATTATACGCCAAAACAAGTTTATCTTTCGTATGTTGCTTTAAAAAAATCAGTTGCTGTTATAGAAGAAATTGCTGGGAAATACGGGTTCAATAAAGAAACGTATCCTTATGAACAAAATCCTAAAGAAAAACTGCAAGAGACCAAGCAGCAATTATCCATTGTTCACGAGCAGCAAAAGAAGATAACGACAGCGTTAGGTCAGTGCAGTGGCTATATCCAAGAATTTGAATGGGTAGAAGAAGTCACACTTGCCGTTGCAGAACGAGAAAAAATAAAAGAACGGTTTATCCATGCGACTTATCTGATCGTTTTGCAAGGTTGGGTAGATGCAGAAGAAAAACAGAATTTGCTGCATGTGTTAAACGAAACCGTATCAGAAGAAGATATATACGTCAGTTTCGAAACACCAAACTCAGAAGAGATTCAGCAGGAAGTCCCTACTAAATTGAAAAACCATCCGCTTGTCGAACCTTTTGAATTGCTGACTGAAATGTACAGTCTGCCAAAATATGAAGAAGTAGATCCAACACCTTGGATGACACCATTTTATCTTGTCTTCTTCGGGATGATGGTCGCAGATGTTGGTTATGGTTTGCTGATGCTCATTGGGACAATACTAGCTCAAAAACTACTTGTTCTACCACGCGGGATGAAACGTTTCGTAAAATTCTTTGAGATTCTCTCGATACCATCGATCATCTGGGGATTGATCTACAGTTCATTTTTCGGACAGTCATTACCAAAAGAACTGTTTGGCATCCGCTTGCCTTTCCCAATCCTATCTACGACGGATGACGTCAATACGATTTTGATTTTATCCGTGATTTTCGGTCTGATACAGATTTTGGTTGGATTATTTGTGGCAGCAAAGGAAAATATCAGGAGAAAAGATTACTTGAGTGCTGTCAGTGATGGATTTGCCTGGCAAGGGATCCTAATTGGGATCGTTATTGCGTTGGTTGGTGCCATGTTGATAAAAAATACAGCATTTGTTTACCTTGGCGCTGGGCTATCGATCATTGCTGCCTTATGTATCTTGATCGTTCCGATTATCCAAACGCCGTCTAAAGTCAAAGGTGCTGCCAAAGGTGCGTATAATCTTTACGGACTGACCGGCTATATCGGTGATTTAGTCAGTTATACACGTTTGATGGCATTGGGTATTTCAGGCGGAAGTATTGGAGCGGCATTCAATATGCTAGTTGCTTTCATGCCGCCAGCTGCTCGATTCAGTGTAGGGATCCTTTTGATCATCGCTTTACACGCACTGAATATGTTTTTGACACTGCTAAGTGCCTATGTCCATGGCGCACGATTGCAGTATGTCGAATTTTTTGGGAAGTTTTATACAGGAGGCGGACGTGCCTTTGATCCGCTGAAAACGGCGGAAAAATACGTCAACATCAATCACAAGAAAAAAAACAATAAATAATTGGAGGATTTTTATATAATGATGGATTACTTAATTAGTCAAAATGGTGGAATGGTATTTGCGGTATTAGCGATGGCAACAGCGACGATTTTTTCAGGGATCGGTTCAGCTAAAGGTGTTGGAATGACAGGTGAGGCAGCAGCAGCATTGACAACAAGTCAACCCGAAAAATTCGGGCAGGCTCTGATTCTGCAATTGCTTCCAGGCACGCAAGGTTTGTATGGATTCGTTATTGCCTTTTTGATTTTTATCAACTTAGGAAATGACATGTCAGTTGTACAAGGACTGAACTTTCTAGGTGCTTCTCTGCCGATTGCTTTTACAGGCTTGTTTTCAGGTATTGCCCAAGGAAAAGTCGCAGCGGCAGGTATTCAAATTTTAGCGAAAAAACCTGAACATGCTACAAAAGGAATCATTTTTGCTGCGATGGTTGAAACATACGCGATTTTAGGTTTCGTTATTTCCTTCCTATTAGTGTTGAATGCCTAAGCATAAAGGAGGAAAAGCAGATGAACGCCATTGAAAAAATCATCTCTCAGATGAACGAAGCAGCAGAGCAGGAAAGAGCGGCGTTAGAACAAGAAGAGCGAATGAAGATCGATCAAAACTTTGAACAAAAACGTACGCAAGTTGAAACAGAACATCAAAAACAAAAAGAAAAACAAATCGAATTACTCGAAAAAAAATACCGTCAGCTAAGGAATCGCCAGCAAGTAGAAGTACGACAAGAAAATTTGAATGCGAAGCAGGAATTTTTAAGACGATTGTTTGCAGATGCGGTAACTGAAATGGAAAATTGGGATGAATCTGAACAAATCCAGTTTATCAAAAATGCATTGTATTCATTACCTTTGACAGAAAAAGTAGCATTCATTGCTGGAGAAAAATCAGCAGCCTATCTTTCTCAGACGTTGTTGGATGAATGGAACAATGAACTTCCCTTTATGATGGTTTTAAGTGATGAAACTGTTGCTGATCAAGCGGGTTTTCTGATAAACGATCAAGGAGTTCAGTATAATTTTCTTTTCAGCAGCCTTGTACAAGATATCCAAGGAACGATGAGTTTTGAGATTGCCAATCAATTATTCGAATAAGGAGGGATCAGTGTATGGAATACCACGAACTAAATCCCTTGATTCGCGGAAGAGAGCTTGAACTTTTGTCCAATGAGACATTTGAACGGATGATTCAAACAAATTCTGTCGAAGCACTTGGTGAAATATTGAAATCCACGATTTACAGTCCATATATTTATGACGGATATGAATATGACTTCGAACAGAATCTTTTAAAGGAGCAGAGCCGTCTATTTCGCTGGTTAAAGGAATCAGCACCGGAGCCTGAAATCGTTTGGATCTATACGATGCGTTATACTTTCCATAATCTGAAGGTTTTGACAAAAGCTGAGATGACAAATCAAAATCTGGACCATTTGTATATCGACGATGGATTTTATTCATTAGAAACCTTGAAGGATGCCATTCATACGCAAGTTTCAAATGAACTTCCTGAAAGCATTATGGACAGTATACGAGAAGTACGTGATTATTTTGAAGAGTCTACCATTCTTCAGGGAATTGACGTGATTTATGATCGACAGTTTTTGACAGAGCAGCGACGGCTTGCCGATAAGCTAGGATATCAAGAATTGCTGACAGAAGTCATTGCTTTTATTGACTTGACCAATATCACAACGATGGCTCGAGGAATATTGCAGAAAAGAACATATGGGTTCATGACGACGGTACTTTCCAGCTCGGGAAGTATCGAAAAAGAAGTATTTTTGAACTTTGTAGATAAAGATATGGAAGATTACACGAATTTTCTATTAGAGACAGATTATGCTGATTTTCTGCGCCCTGTCATCCGTGAGGGAAATATTGATCTCGTAAAGCTTGAACAGTTGAAAGATGATTATCTAAGTTCATTGTATCAAGAAGCACAAACCCAGGCTTTCGGACCACTGCCACTACTAGCCTTTTTGAACGCAAAAGAGGTAGAAAGCAAAAACCTTCGTTTACTGGTTATCGGCAAAAGAAGCCATTTCGAATCAGAAACAATCAGAAAGCGGGTGAGACAAGTCTATGACGCATAAGATCGGTGTAGTTGGCGACAAAGATTCTGTTTTGCCATTCAAATTGTTTGGCTTTGATGTTCGTTATGGTACAACCAAGCAAACCGTTCGTCAGGCAATTGAAGAAATGGCAAAGAATGAGTATGGCGTGATTTATGTCACAGAGCAATGTGCAGCATTGAGCCCAGAAACGATCGAACGTTACAAGGAACAAATGATACCTGCTATCGTATTGATTCCCAATCATCAAGGATCATTAGGGATAGGGCTGGAAGAAATTCAAAAAAACGTAGAAAAAGCAGTAGGTCAAAATATCTTATAGTATGAAAAGGAGATAGAAATTTTGCAAATTGGAAAAATCATAAAAGTCTCCGGACCTCTTGTAATGGCTGAGAACATGTCTGATGCCAGTATCCAAGACATGTGTCTAGTGGGAGATCTAGGAGTTATCGGAGAAATTATCGAGATGCGTGGCGATGTGGCGTCTATTCAAGTATATGAAGAGACTTCTGGAATTGGTCCAGGCGAACCGGTTCGCTCTACTGGTGAAGCTTTATCTGTTGAATTAGGACCAGGGATCATTTCACAAATGTTTGACGGAATCCAACGGCCATTAGATACCTTTATGGAAATCACACAAAGTAATTTCTTAGGGCGCGGAGTTCAATTGCCCGCATTGGACCATGAGAAAAAATGGTGGTTCGAACCAACAGTAGAAGCCGGAGAAACGGTGAGTGCTGGAGATGTTATCGGGATCGTAGAAGAAACAAAAGTTATAAAACATAAAATCATGGTGCCAAATGGGATAAAAGGAACGATCAAAACAATCGAAAAAGGTTCATTCACTATTGATGAAACAGTATGTGTCATTGAAACCGAAAATGGTGACAAAAATTTGACGATGCTTCAAAAATGGCCAGTAAGACGTAGTCGGCCAATCAAAGAAAAATTAAACCCGGATGCACCCATGATCACTGGACAGCGAGTGATTGATACATTCTTCCCAGTGACAAAAGGAGGAGCAGCAGCTGTACCTGGTCCTTTTGGTGCAGGGAAAACAGTCGTTCAGCATCAAATTGCAAAATGGGCCGATGTGGACATGGTTGTCTATGTGGGATGTGGCGAGCGTGGAAATGAGATGACGGATGTTTTAAATGAATTCCCTGAATTGATTGACCCTAATACAGGAGAATCGTTGATGGAACGTACGGTATTGATTGCTAATACATCAAACATGCCAGTAGCAGCTCGAGAAGCTTCTATCTATACGGGAATCACAATTGCGGAATATTTCCGTGACATGGGTTATGACGTTGCTATCATGGCAGACTCCACTTCACGATGGGCAGAAGCACTTCGTGAGATGAGCGGACGTTTGGAAGAAATGCCTGGTGATGAAGGTTATCCAGCTTATCTTGGTTCACGGCTTGCGGAATACTATGAACGATCTGGAAGAGTCATTGCATTAGGATCAGAAGGTCGCGAAGGAAGTATAACCGCAATCAGTGCTGTATCCCCGTCTGGAGGGGATATTTCGGAACCAGTCACACAAAATACATTGCGGGTCGTAAAAGTATTCTGGGGTCTTGATTCCAGTTTAGCCCAAAAAAGACATTTTCCTTCGATCGATTGGATACAAAGCTATTCTCTTTATTCAACAGAAGTAGGGAAGTATATGGATCATATCCTTCAAGCTGACTGGGCATCCATGGTCACCGAGGGCATGCGTATTTTGCAGGAAGAACAGCAGCTGAATGAAATCGTGCGTTTGGTAGGGATTGATTCCCTTTCAGATAATGACCGTCTGACATTAGAAGTGGCAAAATCCATTCGTGAAGATTATTTGCAGCAAAATGCTTTTGATGATGTCGATACATTCACTTCAAGAGAGAAACAATTCAAAATGTTGAAGATGATCTTGACCTTTGGTGAAGAAGGACGCCGTGCGTTGTCGTTAGGTGCTTATTTAAGTGAGATCATGGACGGTACCGTATCGATTCGTGAAAGGATCGGACGAAGCAAATATATCCCGGAAACAGAATTAGAAAAACTAGATCAAATTATTGGTGAAATCAAGCAAACGATGCAAACGATCGTTTCAGAAGGAGGCATGAGCAATGATTAAAGAATATCGTACGATCGGTGAAGTCGTCGGTCCATTGATGGCGGTTGAAAAAGTTGCTGGTGTCAAATATGAAGAATTAATCGAAGTCCGTATGCAAAATGGCGAGATTCGTCGTGGACAAGTATTGGAAGTCCAAGAAGATAAAGCAATGGTCCAAATATTCGAAGGAACAAGTGGTATCAATTTACGTGACTCTTCTGTACGATTTTTAGGCCATCCTTTAGAACTAGGTGTATCGGAAGACATGATCGGTCGAGTATTCGATGGTTTGGGACGACCGAAAGATAACGGACCAGAGATCCTGCCTGAAAAGCATTTGGATATTAACGGAGAAGTAATCAATCCAGTAGCTCGGGATTATCCAGATGAGTTTATCCAAACAGGTATCTCTGCAATCGATCATTTGAATACATTAGTTCGTGGGCAAAAATTACCAGTATTTTCTGGCTCTGGTCTTCCTCATAAAGAATTAGCTGCTCAGATCGCGCGACAAGCAACGGTACTCGATTCATCAGATGATTTCGCCGTAGTCTTTGCTGCTATTGGAATCACTTTTGAAGAAGCTGAATTTTTCATGGAAGATTTTCGTCAAACGGGCGCAATCGACCGTTCTGTCATGTTTATGAATTTAGCAAACGACCCTGCAATCGAACGTATCGCTACTCCTCGTATGGCTTTGACTGCTGCAGAATATCTTGCTTATGAAAAGGGAATGCATGTTTTGGTTATCATGACAGACATGACCAACTATGCAGAGGCATTGCGAGAGATTTCTGCAGCACGGCGAGAAGTTCCAGGAAGAAGAGGATATCCTGGGTATCTTTACACGAACTTAGCTACTTTATTCGAACGAGCAGGAAGAATCCGCGGACTAAAAGGATCGGTTACTCAAATTCCGATTCTAACAATGCCAGAAGACGATAAAACTCATCCAATCCCTGACTTGACTGGTTATATTACAGAAGGACAGATCATCTTGACTAGAGAGCTTTACAAGAGTGGGATTCAGCCACCAATTGATGTACTCCCGTCTCTTTCGCGGTTAAAAGATAAGGGAACTGGACCCGGAAAGACAAGAGAAGACCATGCAGCTACGATGAATCAGCTTTTTGCAGCCTATGCACAAGGAAAACAGGCAAAAGAATTAGCCGTAGTTTTAGGTGAATCTGCTTTATCTGATGTAGACAAGATCTATGCGAAGTTTGCTGAGCGGTTTGAAAAAGAATATGTCAATCAAGGATTCTACACGAACCGTTCGATTACTGAAACACTTGATCTAGGGTGGGAACTGCTATCGATGTTGCCAAGAACCGAATTAAAACGAATCAAAGACGACATGCTGGACAAATATCTGCCAGAAGGGAAGTGAGTTCTGATGGCACGATTGAATGTGAATCCGACCCGCATGGAATTGACTCGATTGAAAAAACAGTTGACAACTGCCACAAGAGGGCATAAATTATTAAAAGATAAGCAAGATGAACTGATGCGTCAATTCATCCTGTTGATTCGAAAGAACAACCAGCTGCGTCAAGAAATGGAAGAGTCTATGACAGAAGCAATGTCTGATTTTGTATTGGCAAATGCTTCGATCACGGAACCTTTCATCGAAGAATTATTTGTTTTGCCGGCGGAAAACGTTGATTTGTCTATCGTAGACAAAAATATCATGAGTGTAAAAGTACCTGTGATGAATTTTGAATATGATGAACAGCTGACAGACACACCTTTGGAATACGGGTATTTGAATTCCAGTGCCGAACTGGATCGGTCAATCGATCGGTTTACTACCCTGCTTCCAAAACTTTTGGAACTGACAGAAATCGAAAAAACTTGTCAACTGATGGCGAGTGAAATCGAAAAGACACGTCGGCGAGTCAATGCATTAGAATATATGACGATCCCTCAATTAGAAGAAACGATCTATTATATTCGTATGAAGCTGGAAGAAAACGAGCGCGCAGAAGTAACAAGGTTGATCAAAGTAAAAAATATGGGTACCACTGACTAAGTGGTATCTTTTTTTAAAAGAGGAAAACGATGATTAAACAAAGCAAACAAATAAAGAAACGTTTGCCGGCTGTTCAGCTTCTCGCATTAGGATTTTTTCTCCTGATTTTAGTTGGCGGCGGCCTACTTACCCTACCATTTTTTAGTAATAGTGGGCATGGGACAAATTTTATCGATGCGCTTTTCACTGCAACTTCTGCTGTCTGTGTAACGGGATTGACAACATTGAATACAGCAGAGCATTGGAACAGTGCTGGTCAATTTTTGATCATGCTTTTGATTGAGATCGGCGGTCTTGGTTTTATGATGGTTCCGATTCTATGCTTTGCATTGATAAAGAAGAAAGTCAGTCTCAGCACACGTATTATATTAAAAGAAGCGCTGAATCTAGAAGAAGTATCAGGTGTGATGAAGCTCATGCTTTACATCCTAAAATTGGCCTTTGTGATCCAATTGATTGGTACGGTTGCTTTATCTTTTGTATTTGTGCCTGAATTTGGCTGGTTGAAAGGTATCTGGTACAGTTTGTTCCATGCAATCTCTAGTTTTTGTAATGCAGGGTTTGATTTGTTAGGAGACAGTTTAGCCAATCACCAGCAAAATGTTTATTTGATCATGGTGGTATCTGCTTTGATCATTTCTGGTGGGTTAGGCTTCATCGTATGGCGTGATTTACTGGAATATCATCAGAAAAAGAAGATGACGATTCATTCAAAAATCGCATTAACCGTTACAGGTACCCTTTTATTAGGCGGATTCGTTGTGTTCTTTTTCACAGAGCGCAATGGGGCAACGCTAGTGGAAGGGAATATGTTTCAACGATTGGCAAACACCTTTTTTATGAGTGTGACACCTAGAACGGCTGGATATTATTCAGTTGATTACCTCCATATGAGCCATGCAGGTCTGATTTTAACGATGTTTTTGATGTACATCGGCGGAACATCTGGGTCGACGGCCGGCGGATTGAAAACAACTACGTTAGGTGTGTTGCTGATCCAGATGCGTTCGATGTTGAAAGGACGTACGAGAGCGGAAGCATTTGGCCGTACCATCCGACAAGGCGCAGTGTTGCGGGCACTTACTTTATTTTTTGTTACGTTGACGTTGTGTGTAGTCGCCATCATGATTTTATCGGTGACTGAAACGATACCTAAAACTTCTGGCATCGAATATATTGCTTTTGAGGTCTTCTCTGCGTTTGGTACAGTAGGTCTTACGATGGGATTGACGCCAGACTTGACTGCAATAGGGAAATTGATCATTATAGCGCTTATGTACATTGGACGAGTTGGTGTATTGACTGTGGTCTTCTCTCTGATGACAAAAGCACAAAGAACACAATCAAAATACAAATATCCAGAAGAAAGTGTCATGATTGGATAATTTCATCTTCTGACAGAAACCTAGTGATTTAGTAAAATAAGAAAATAAAATAATTTTTCTTGCTTCTTGGATACTTTAAGTGCAAAATGTTCGTTTATTTTTTGAGGCACTACCCGTTGTTGAACCTCGGGTAGTGCCTCTTTTTTATTGAAAGGAATCAATAAGATTTGATTCCTTTATTTATCAATAGGTTATAATTCATATTTTTTTATTTTTTCTTTTACGATACTTAGTCCAGAAGCTAAAATTTCAAGGTTATTAGAGGATAGGGAAATTCGAACGAATGCATCTGGTTGCGCATGGATAGGCTACAATTAACTAGACAGAAAAATTAAGGTGTGTAGACTAGAAGAAAACATACCAGAAGGAATTTTTATGTCTAAGAGAACACGAAGAACTTTTTCACAAGAATTCAAGCAACAAATCGTCAATCTTTACTTAGCTGGAAAGCCACGTGTAGAAATCATTCGAGAATATGAACTAACGGCTTCAGCATTTGACAAATGGGTAAAGCAATCTAAAACGAGTGGTTCATTCAAAGAAAAAGATAATCTTACGCCTGAACAAAAAGAATTGTTAGAACTACGTAAAAGAAACCAGCAATTAGAAATGGAAAATGATATTTTAAAGCAAGCAGCGCTGATATTCGGACGAAGAGACAAGTAATCGATGCGAATAAGCATCTTTACCCTATATCAGCGATGTGCAGAATATTAGGTCTATCACGTCAGTCCTATTATTATCAATCAAAACCAAAGAAAGACGAATCAGAACTTGAAGAAGTAGTCGCTGAAGAATTTATCCGCAGCCGAAAGGCCTACGGCTCAAGAAAAATAAAAAAAGCCTTATCAAAACGAGGCATTCAGATCAGCCGACGAAAAATTAGTAGAATCATGAAAAATAGAGGATTAAAATCGAGCTATACTGTTGCTTATTTTAAAGTACATCATTCTACTTGCAATGAAGCCAAAACGACAAACGTATTGAATCGTAAATTCTTAAGAGACAACCCATTAGAAGCGATCGTAACAGACTTGACTTATGTACGAGTCGGGAAAAAATGGAATTATGTCTGTTTCATTTTGGATCTGTTCAATCGAGAAATTCTCGGCTATTCTTGTGGAGAACATAAAGATGCCGTTCTAGTAAAAAAAGCATTTAGCCGTATCAAACAACCTCTGACAGAGGTTGAGATTTTTCATACTGATCGTGGAAAAGAGTTTGATAACCAAGCTATTGATGAATTATTAACAACTTTTGACATCAATCGATCATTGAGTCATAAAGGCTGTCCTTTTGATAATGCCGTAGCTGAATCAACTTATAAGTCGTTGAAAGTAGAATTTGTCTATCAATACACATTTGAAACCTTACAACAATTGGATTTGGAGTTATTTGACTATGTCAATTGGTGGAACCACCTTCGGTTGCACGGTACACTTGGCTACGAGACACCGGTTGGTTACCGTAACCAGAGATTGGCGCAGCGAATCCTTGATAATGAGCTCGGATGTGCTAACGCTAGCGAGGCAGTCTAACTTTAACTGTTAGCTCCTGCCGAAGATCGTCACATCCGAGGAGGCTCATTGTCAAGGACAATCGGAATAGCATACGGAAAGAAGTTCTGCACCTTATAAAATTTGTCAAAAAAACTGTTGCCATTCCAGCACGTGTAGTAAAGCGTCTGGAATGATAAAGTCGGATACCGTTAGCAAGAAAGTCATTCTCAATTATCTTAGGGTCAATCTCAGGATCAACTGGAAGAATTCGATAGTAAGGGACACGATTCGTTGGTTTTTCTACTTTGAAAAGAGAATCAAAAAGCTGATTGGCTCTTTTTGTAAGACTTAATTTAGTTTCTAAGATCCTATTTGCTTCATTTGAATGGAGGATTTGAGTGATGACTTCCACATCTAATCCAGAAGTTTTCACATTTATATTAAAAATTGCTTGTTCTATCTTGCTTTGGACATGTACTGGAACTACAAGATAAGCAACTCGCAATCCAGAACAAATAAATTTTGTCATTCCAGCTAAGTAGATTGTTTGGTTAGGTAATAAATTTTGGAAAGGAGGAATGATCGTATGTTGATAGTAAGTTGTTAAAAATGAATGGATATCATCTTCAATAACCCATAGACCTTCTTTTTCAATCACTTCGGCTAATTGCTCTCGTCTTTTGTGAGAGATTTGAAACCCTATAGGATTATTACAAGAAGGCATAAGAAAGACACCATGAATCTTCTTTTTTCTACATTCCTGAATCAATATATCAGGTCGCATTCCTTGCTCGTCAAAATCAATTGGAACGATCTCTAAATGATATAACTGAGCCAATTCAATGAAATTAGCGTATGTATATCGGTCTGTTGCTATTCTATCACCTGGAGAGAAAAGTGCAGAAAGTGTGATAGCCAATCCATTTTGAACACCGGAAACAATAGATAGAGATTCTAAGGACGGAATGACTCCTTGAGTTTTTAACCAATTTGCTGCAGTAGTCAATTGAAAATTTGTGCCTTTGGGATCTTGGTAATTAAGCAAACCAACAAGATTTGGGTTATTACTAGTTGATTGAATAAACGGGACAACGAATTTATTACATTCTTCAAAAGAACTAACCAGACCAAAATCAATGATATGTTCGGTTACTTCATTGGTAGAGATGGTGATGGACTCAAAGACATTGGGAGAAATAAATGTGCCACTTCCAATATTCGTATACAGCAAACCTTTCTCAATTCCATATTTATAAGCCTTGCCAACGGTAGTAAAATTTAAATCTAAATAATCAGCTAGCTCTCTTTGGGAGGGTAACTGAGTGTTTTTCTGTAATTTATTCTTTAAAATATCTTGTTCTAATTGTTGAATCAACGATCGATAATAAGGACGCTTCAATTTTTGTTTGTCTGGTCGCCAAGTTAACGGGTAATTGTCATAAGAATTAATAGGCATTTTCTCCACTCCTTAAAATTGTATACCATACAATTTTACCATTGATTGTATTGATTTTAGAAGTTAATCTTTTGTGAGGAGGGAATTGTCTATGAAAATTATTAATTTTGAGGAAGTAGTAGCTTCTTTTAGTTTTGAAGAAGCGATTCAAGTAATGAAAAAATGTTTTTTTGATTATGAAAGTGGTAAAATCAGCCAAAATCCTCGATTGGTGGAAATTTTACCTGACGGAAAAGGCAAAAATATGTTTGCGATGATGCCTGCTTATTTGGGGGAGAACAGATATTTTGGCACAAAAGTCATTACCGCTTTTCCGGATAATCATCAGTATCATTTACCTTCTCATTTAGGAGAGATTTTCTTGTTTGATGCTCAAAACGGACTACCCAAAGCATTGATAAACGCAAATGCAGTCACCTGGATTCGAACAGCTGCTGTATCTGCGCTGGCAACAGATTACTTAGCAAATCCGCATGCAGAAACACTTGCTTTAATTGGAGCTGGTCAACAAGCATTGTCGCATTTGACTGCGATTTCTACCATTCGTCCCATCACTACAGTGTTTGTTTACGATATTTTAGAAGAAAGACGAAATACTTTTATCGCTAAAGCTAAAAAACAGTATCCTAAAATAACGTTTATAAATGCAATATCAGTAGAAGATGCAGTACGTCCAGCGGAAATCATTTGTACGTTGACCTCTAGTAAAGAGGCATTTCTTCAAAAAGAGTGGGTAAGGGAAGACGCACATATCAATGCTGTGGGCACATTTACTCCTGATACAAGAGAGATAAGTACATCGTTGATGGAAACTTCTCAAATCTATGTAGATGATTACTCAGCTGCCTTAACAGAAAGCGGGGACCTGCTTATAGCCATGGCAGAAGGAGATTTAGAGGAATCTTGTATTGTTGGTACATTAGGCGAATTAGTTTCTGAGAAAAAAACATTTTATAAAGGAGAATCGAGGCCGACGATTTTCGACGCAGTTGGTCTAGCTATTGAAGATCTTTGTTGTGCAGAATATATTTATAACAAATTAGAGAAAGGGGCTTTAAAATGAACTTAGATTATTACGTAGTTGATGCATTTGCAGATGAGGTGTTCAAAGGAAATCCAGCAGCGGTTTATGTGCTAGAAGAATGGCTGCCAGAAGGTACGATGCAAAAAATTGCCATTGAAAACAATTTATCTGAAACAGCATTTACAGTGAAGAAAAACCAAGAATTTGAGCTTAGATGGTTTACGCCAGATCGAGAAATCGATCTTTGTGGTCACGCGACATTAGCAACAGCATTTGTTTTATTTAACTATTACAAAATACCTGATGAAACGATTAAATTTTCTACTCAAAGCGGTAATCTATTTGTGACAAGAATTAAAGATTATTATTACATGGATTTTCCTAGTATTATGCCGAAAAAAGTGCCGATATTGTCTGAATATGAAGAAGCGATTGGGGCTAAGATTAAAGAAGCCTACTTAGCACGTGATTTATTTTTCGTATTAGAAGATGAAAAAACGGTGGCTAAATTGCAGCCAGATTTTACAGCTATCAAAAATTTTGAATTAGGAATAGGAGTCATCGTGACAGCAGAAAGTGTGCAAAAAGACTTTGTTTCTAGAACCTTCTTTCCAAAATTAACAATCAATGAAGATCCAGTATGTGGATCAGCACATTCTAATCTTATTCCTTATTGGGCAGAAAGAATGAATAAAACAAAATTGTCAGCTTATCAAATGTCATCAAGGGGCGGGGATCTAGAATGTGAATTAAAAGAAGATCGTGTGATAATAGGAGGAAAAGCAGTTTTGTTTTCTAAAGGTACCTCGTTTATTTGATTTCTTTCAAATGAATTAAAAATAAATTGGTGGAGAGTGGCAACCTTATAGCTACAATGGTTGTTAAAAAAAGACGCAAACTTTTTCAATTTAATGAAAAGTTTGCGTCTCATTTTAATTATTGGTGTTTGTTTTTTATTCAATCAAGAGTAAAATGCCCCATACTAACTATCCTCGGATGACTTCGATTTTATAACCATCAGGGTCAATGACAAAGTAGTAAGAAGGCGCAGTGCCAGGTAATCCTTTTAAGTCAGTAATCTCAAGACCAGCAGCTTTATGTTGCTCGTGTAATTTTTCTAGATCATCAGCTGCTATAGCGATATGACCATAGCCGTCTCCTAGATCATACGCACCATGATCATAGTTGTAAGTCAACTCTAATTCATAGTCATCCCCAGGAAGTGTCAAATAAACAAGTGTAAATTTGTTTTCTGGAAAATCACGGCGGCGGCTTTCTTCAAAACCAAATGCCTTTTGATAAAATTCGATTGATGCTTCAAGATCTTTCACTCGAACACATGTGTGAGCCATTTTCATAGATTCATCTCTCCTTTTCCTTTTACTCAATCATAACAAAAAGAAGTAAGGAAATAGTTGATTTGTGCTTGTTCATGAGAAATTTCTCATGTAAAATGGATAGAAAATAAAACTGTTAAGGTGGAAACTATTCATGGATAAACCAATTTTTGGTGAAAAAAAGCAATTTGCTGATTATCAAACCCGTTATGCAGCATATATTGTCATAGAAAGAGATCAGCAGATTGCAGTAATCGAGGCTCCAAATGGTGCTTTTTTTCTTCCTGGCGGGGAAATTGAAGGAGAAGAGACGAAAGAAGAAGCGATTGTCCGTGAGCTGATAGAAGAAATGGGAATTGTGGCAGAAATTTCTTCTTATCTGGGAGAAGCTGATGAGTATTTTTACTCGAATTATCGTGCAACTTATTATTATAATCCAGGATATTTCTTTGTTGCTGATTCTTGGAAGCGTATAGGAGAACCAACTGAAAAGACCAATAAAATTTGGTGGGTGAGCCCTCAAGAAGCGCTTGTGAAATTGAAACGTGGTAGCCACCGATGGGCAGTCGAGAGATGGATCGAAAAAAATAAAAACTGAAAGAAAGCGAGTAGATCAGCTTTCTCTCAGTTTTTTTATTTATTACAGTACATATTTTTTGATTGCTTCAGCTACACCGTGCTCGTCGTTTGATGAAGTGATGACATTTGCTGCTTCTTTGACAAGAGAAACGGCATTTCCCATTGCTACTCCTAGACCAGCATATTCAATCATGGATAAGTCGTTCTCGTTATCTCCGATAGCCATGATTTCATCTTGATCAATACCAAGGTGCTGTGCGAGATTCGCAACTGCCGCACCTTTACTTGCTTCTTTATTTAGTACTTCGAAGTAATAGGGCGCACTTTTGACCGTTGTGTATTTATCACGGAAAGTTTGCGGTAAACGCGCAATTGCTGCATCTAAAATTTCTGGTTCGTCGATCATCATCATTTTGACGATGTTCATGTCTGGTGTCATTTCTTCAGGTGTTCGATATTTTAGCGGCATCTTGACTAAACTTGCTTCGTGGATCGTATAAGCGCTGATATCTCGATTAGGCGTGTAGATCGCTTTGTCATCGATCGAATGGAGATGACTGCCGACACGGCGTGCCATTACTTCGATCTCTAGGAAATCTTCATGTGTCAGTCCGTGACGGGCGATGATTTTACCTGATTTCGTTTGTTGTACGAGTGCCCCGTTATAAGTAATAACGTAATCATTATCTTGAAAAAGGTTCAACTCGTTTAACTGTTCCTGGACACCTGGTAAGGGACGGCCAGTGCATAAAACGATCGAAACACCTTTTGCAACAGCAGCGGCAATCGCTTCTTTTACTTCTTTTGTTACTTCTCTTTTCTCATTTAATAAAGTACCATCGATGTCGATAGCGACTAGTTTGATAGACATAATTTCCTCCAATATATTTTAATTTATTTCAATCAATGCGCCATTACGGATATGGCTGGCAAATTCTTGATAAGTTTCGTCAAATAAATCATAATGATCACGCAAGGACGGATCAACCATTTCTTTTGGAAAGAAAAATCGCTCATCTCCTTGTTCTTGTCCCGCTAATGCAGCAACAAGCTGACTAACCTGTGATAATTCTATCAAAGTTCCGTCATTTCGCAAAATCTCGATTTGTGTGCGATGTCTGCCTTGTTCTGGGCGATAAAAATCATAAGGTAGATCGTAGCTAGAATTCACAGCAGTGTAATAAACAGGATTATATCCGACCTTTTCTACTAACAAAGTGAGTTCTTGGACTAATTTTGAATCCCGGTTGCCAGAAAAAGTAGCAGATTTCAGTGGTTTACGATTCAAAAAACGTTTAGCTAAATCATTTAAAATAGGATCAGCAGATTCAGACCATTGAGTAAAGTAAGTGCCCAAGACCCCATCATCAAGTTTGAGGTATTCTTCTAAAGTAAAGCTTCCGTCAAGAAATGGCAGAAGTAATTGAGAATGGAGTTCAAAACTGCTGGCATCTTCTTGATACAACTCGTGTGCGCGATGAAGCAGATGCTCCAAAATTACTTCCATACCACGGGAAACAGGATGGAAGTACACTTGCACATACATTTGATATCGGCTAACGATATAATCTTCCACTGCATGCATGCCACTCATGGAAAAAGCGATCCCGCCTTCATAAGGACGAATCACACGTAATATTCGGGTAAGATCAAATGTTCCATATTCTGTTCCAGTGAAATAAGCATCCCGAAGCAAATAGTCCATTCGATCTGCATCGATCTGACTAGAAATCATTTGGACAACTTGTGGGTTGGGGTAAGTTTTTTGGATCACACTAGCTACCTTTTCAGGAAAACCTTCTTCTACTCGGTTAAGAATCTGATACACTTCTGTTTCTGGAGAAGTGATGATCTCTACAGTGATGGCTTCATGATTCGTATGGAAGATATGTTCAAATGTATGAGAGTAAGGACCATGACCGACATCATGCAACAGTGCCGCACATAAAGTCACCAGCCGTTCCTGATCATCCCAGCCTCCGTTGCCTATTTTTTCTTTTGAAAAATTTCGAGAAAAGATATCGCAGATTCGTCTTGAAATCTCATAAACGCCTAATGAATGAGTAAAACGGCTATGTTCTGCTCCGTGAAAAGTGAAAGAAGAAGTGCCTAATTGTTTAATGCGTCGTAGACGTTGGACTTCTTTCGAATTGATCAAATCTAAGATTACTTGATGCTGGACATGGATATAGTTATGGACTGGATCACGAAAAACTTTTTCCATAGGCAGCATTTGATATTTATAAGGGGTTGTCATAATGTAGCTCCTTTATGTTATTACGTTGTTCCATTCTCTGGATTTGGTTGTTCCATTGCTCCAGCTGGATTTCTTTTTTTAGCCAGTCGGTAGAATCCTGTAAATCACTTGCAGAATACAGCTTTTCAAAAGCTTTTGCAAATGCTTCTTTGACTTCTTTTACAAAAAGGGGTTGGTCAAGCAGTTCTTCAAGTGTTGCCATTGTAGCAGGATCCACTGCAGGATAGCCATTTGTACCAAAGTCTTCTTTTAAAGCAGATTGATAAAATCGCTTCATGACTTGCCCGCGTTTTTCCTGATTACCGTTGACACTTAAGTACATCATAACAGAAATCCCATTTTTGATCCGACGCTGAGCGATACCGGCAAATTTTTTGCCATGGATGCTTAAATCATAAGTTCCAGGACAATAAGAATGGGTGATTTCGAATGCTTGTATCGGTGCCTTTGGAAAAGCGTATTTAGTCAATAGGAGCATTTGCTCGTAAGCGTCATCTATGGTTATTTTTTTTGTGTCACTTTGGGGGAAAATCAAAGAAATATTCAAAATTCCTTCATCTGATACGATCCCTAATCCACCTGAATTTCTGATCACTGGAGCGTAACCTGCATCTTTCAGTGTTTGGATCCCGTCACTTAGAAAAGGAGTTCGAACATCCTTCATACCTAAGATGACTGTGCAGTCATATTGCCAGAAATGTAAAAAGATTTGCTGGTGTTCTTTAGAATATTCCGTTAATATATCTGTTAATGCAAAAGGGGAAAAGTCGTTTTTTTGATAAATGTGCTGATCTAGTCGAATCGCAGGGTTCATTCAACCGGCTCCTTTGTATAAATTCATATTTTCTACAATATTATACTCTAAAATCAAAGAGTTGTTTTGGAAAAAAGGTTTTCTGTAAAAATGGACAAGTTGGTTGACAAAACAAAAGAAACTAGGAACAATGTAGCTATGAGAAGTAAAGGAGAATGAATAATGGAATTATCACAAGGAACACCGATTTCAATCAAATTGCGTACAAAAGTAAAACAGCAAGGGGAAGTGCAAGATTTTTATTTTGATTTGAAAGGGCAAATGGTGACAATTGGCGATACGCTGTACATACGTTATAAAGAGATTCAGGAGGAGACGGGCGATGAGATTCCTGTAACGATCAAATTAGTTCCAGATGGTCATGTACAGCTGATCCGTGCAGGAGAAATGCGGATGCGTTTGAAATTTGGCTATAAAGAACGGTTAGAAACATCCTATCGAACACCATACGGTATGATCCAGATTGCTACTTTTACGAAAGAACTGCATGTTAGTTTGAAAGACCGTCCCACAGCAGGGAAGGTTCGAATCGATTATGATCTGTTCATGGGACCGGAAAAAATCGGCGAATATTATTTGACCTTGGATTTTACAGCGTAAATATAAAAGAAAAGTTTGATTTTTTGTGTCTGATTTTGTATGATAAGGAGTAGACTGTGAAAGGACGTGTCCTGATTGGAAATTAGTGTATTTGAAGGTGCAAACAAAAGCGAATTATCAATGATCGAAGTAGCACACGCGATCTTAGAACAACGTGGCGATGTCATGGATTTTTCTGATTTAGCTAACCAGATCCAAAACTATCTTGGGAAATCAGACAGTGAAATTCGTGATTCACTCGCACAATTTTATACTGACTTGAATATTGACGGCAGCTTTATCTCATTAGGGGATAATCGTTGGGGCTTGCGTTCATGGTATGCTATCGATTCGATCGATGAAGAAGTAAACCATGGAATGGACGAAGAGGATGAAGATACTCCACGTCGCCGTAAACGCAAGAAAGTCAACGCCTTTATCAATGATGATGAAGACGCGATCGATTACAATGACGATGACCCAGAAGATACAGATCTGACAGAAGAAGATGACGATGATCTGTTTGATGACGATGATGATGAAGATGAAGAAATCGCTGCTTATAATTCTGACTTGCAAGAAATCGGAGCAGATGACCCGACAGATGATGAAGAAGACTTGCCAGGAAATATCGAAGAAGATTTAAGTATCATAGACGAAGACGATGATGATGAAGATTATGAAGAGGAAGAATTTTCTGACTCTGAAAAAGAATAAACATTATTTTCTTACGAGAGGTTGTGACAGAGACGATCAGCCTATCAGAATAAGGAGGTGTGACACGATTTTTGTCACACCTTCTTTTTTGTATATAAAAATCCCAAGTAAATACATAAAAAATAAAAAAATTGAAACTTTTAGCGCACCTTGTACGTCATATTAAGTGAGGCAGAAAGGAGTGGAGAATGATTTTTACTGGATATAAGAAAAAACGGCAGATCGAAAAATACCGTCACCTGCTGAATGGACTCATCGAAACTGATTATCAAAAAATGTTCCGTATCACGATGAATTACGTACATGATAAAGAAGAGGCCTTAGATGTGATGCAAGATAGTTTTCATAAAGCCCTGAACTATTTTGAAAAAGAAAAAGAGATCGAGCATTTTAGTGCATGGTTTTATCGGATATTGATCCGCACGGCATTAGATAGTTGGCGCAGACAAAAAAGGACGCCTGTGGACTTATTTGAAATTCAAGATATCCCCCAACAGTTACCTTTAGAAACTTCCGTTGCAGAGCTCCATATGATTTTAGATAAAATAGACAGTCCGGAAAAAGAGATTCTGATCCTCTACTTTTTTGAAGGATTTCGTTTGAAAGAAATTGCGACTATCTTGGATATGAATGAAAACACAGTTAAAACGAAAATGTACCGCTCATTGAATGCTTTACGTCAAATCCTAGAATGAAGGAGAGAAGAGTGCCATGTATTCCCAAAAAGAAAATTTAAAAAAACTAAAGAAAACTTATAAAGAACAAGCAATTCCCAAAGGGCTTAAAGAGGAGATCCGCCAGCGTTTTATTATCGAAGAGCAATCATTTATAAAAGCAAAGCGGAGAAAGAGACGTCTCCAAGGGTTCGGAGTATCTTTGGCTATCGTAATGATTACAACAAGTAGCCTTCTTTTTAATAGTCAAGTTCGAAGCTTTGCAGAAGATTTACCCATCTTAGGATCAGTCATTGAATTGATCTTAGGCGAACGCTTTACTGATCGATCTGAAAAAATCGATATTCAGGTACCGAAGATCAATACACAAAATGAGAAAGAAAATAAAACAATTCATGGATTAAATCAAAAATACTTTCGCGAAGGACAAGCAGATTTTGAAAAAGCTGAAAAAGAATATGGAAATTTTGAAACGGATCATTACCAAGTTTTGGGAGATTATCAGAAAATCGTAGACGATAACCGGTTTCTCGTGATTGAAAGGCAGATCACCCAAACAGCAGCAGATAGCCATGTTGAAAAAAGATACGACACAATCGACAAGAAAAACAGTGTCCAGCTCTCACTTCCACTTTTATTCAAAGATGACACCTATCTATCTGTTTTGACAAAAGAAGTCAAACGGCAGATGGCCGAACAAGTCAAGGAAGATCCATCTAAGTACTATTGGACTGAGCAAGATATTCAAGAAGGGACGATAGAAAAACCAACACTTGTTACGCCTACACGAAGTTTTTATTTGAACAAAGAGCATCAATTAGTTTTGACTTTTTCTCAATACGAAATTGCTCCTGGTTATATGGGTACACCAGAATTTGTCATTCCTAAGTCCGTGACAAAAACGATTTTGGCATCGGAAGATTATTTGGATCATTAGACGAGAAGTAGTTGCGACTAGCAGTTTCAATTTTCAAGTAAGTACAAGTAAATAATAAGAAGAGAAAAAGAGAAAGAAGAGATATAGTGAAAAGAAATTATTTAGTTATCAGTATTATTGCTTTATCCGTGCTTTTGTTTTTCGAAATTACTTCGGTGGCCTCCTTGATCACCGAAGTAAAAGGACAAACACACTCTTCGGAGCATTCGTCACAATCTTTCAAACAATCAGAACAATCAACCATTAAAAGCCAATCAACTGAAACAGCTAACGTCAAAGAAGCCATTCAAGAATCAGCGGAAAAGGTACAAAGTCAGTCATCACAATCAACACAAGACAGTACAAAAACGAGCCGAGATCCGGCTGTCAAAAGCGTCGCAATCAGCTTTGATGATGGACCAGGAGCGACCACAACACCGCAGCTTCTGCGAATCTTAAAAGAAAAAAACGTGCATGCCACTTTTTTCGTCTTAGGAGAAAATACGGCGCAGCATCCTGAAATCGTGAAGCAGACAGCTGAAGCAGGGCACGAGATTGGCAATCACACATACGATCATCAGAATCTGGCCACTCTTTCTGCCCAGTCGATGACGGAGGAAGTGACGAAAGCAGACACTGAGATCAAAAAAGTCACTGGCAAAACCCCCACTTTTGTTCGTCCGCCCTATGGTTCTGTCACGAATGTAGGAGCAACGATCATCCAGCGACCGATCATCGAATGGTCTGTTGATTCAGAAGATTGGAAGACAAGAAATCCTGATTTGATTTTGCAGAAGATCCAAGCAACAGTATACGATGGGGCAATTATTTTATTCCATGATATCTATCCTGAAACGATTCGTGCCGTTCCTCAAGTGATCGATTATCTGAAAGAGCAAGGGTATCGCATCACGACAGTTGGGGATTTATTAGGGCATCCAACGGCTGTCGAGAACTATTATGGCAGAAACGATCATCGGCCAGTTCAGTAAGTGAGACAAGTATCTTTAATAAATAACACATTTTAATAAGTAGTTGAACACATAACTACCTTACTTGCAAAGGCTTAACAATATCTATACAGGTACAACAAAAAACTGTCCACCAATTTTCTTTGGCGGACAGTTTTCACTTAAAAATAAAGAAGCAACTATTCGTAAATTATGCTAAAATAGCAGTAGAACGCGTCCTGAGGGAATCGAACCCCCGTCTCAAGAACCGGAATCTTACGTGATATCCACTACACTAAGGACGCAAGCACTGGGATAATTGTAACTAAACAGATAAAAAATTACAAGGGGATTGGACAAAAAAATGAAATTTGAGCAAAATTTTTCACAAAAACAGCAGCAGACACAGAAACTAGCCATGACGCAACAGTTGCAACAGTCCATCCAAGTTTTACAATATAACAGTGAGGAGCTGTTGGCATTCGTTGAGAATCAAGCAATGGAAAATCCATTGGTGGAAGTTGTTGAGCCGGAATGGCAGCCAGATTACATAAAAGCTTCTTCATCTTCTTATGAAGGAGAAGAGACAAATTACCTAAATCAGATTCCTGATACAAAAGGGTCTTTATTTGATTCATTGATCGAACAAGTCCATTTGAATTACCGAGATACTTTTTTGAGGAAAATCGTTCTTTATCTTGTAGAATACATCGATTTGAACGGATTTTTGACGATTAGTTTAGAAGAAGCCGGAAAAGAGATTGGAGCTACGCCTATCCAAATGCTCGATGCGTTGACTCTGATTCAGCAATTAGAACCAGCTGGAGTAGGTGCACGTAGTTTGCAAGAATGTCTCATGCTTCAAACAGAACGAGATGATTATGCGCCGGAATTAGCTTATATCGTGTTGGAAGAATGTTTTGAGGAACTGGTGGAGCGAAAATGGAAAGAAATCGCACAACGTTTTTCTGTTGATCTACATGCTGTTCAGCAGATATTCGACTATTTACAAACGTTGAGTCCAAGCCCTGGCCGGATTTTCGACCGTAGCAGCGAATTGTACATTATTCCTGATGTCCGGGTATTAGTGGACGACGATAAAAATGTACAAGTTATCTCAAACCGAAAAAATCAGCCAAATATACGCTTTCAAGAGAGTTACTTCAAACAAATGTCACAACAAGCAGATAAAGAAACTGAAAATTATTTAAAAGAACGGAAACAGGAATTCGAATGGTTGAAGAAAACGATCCTACAACGTGGGGATACAATTTTGCGGGTTGCTCAAGTCATTGTTTCCCGGCAAAAAGCTTTCTTTATCGACAAGGAACGTCCAATCAAGCCTCTTACGTTAAAGGAAGTTGCAACTGAGATAGATGTGCATGAATCCACGGTCAGTCGTGCAGTCAACGGGAAATATTTGGAAACAGACTTCGGTGTATTTGAATTAAAAAAATTTTTCACTACACGAATTCCTACGAATAGTACAGAACAGACAGAAGACCTTTCAGCAGATACAGCGAAGAAAAAGCTGCAGGAATTAGTCGATCAAGAAGACAAAAACAAGCCGTTGTCTGACCAGAAATTGGTTGAATTGCTGAAAAAAGATGAGATAGCGATCTCAAGACGAACAGTAGCAAAATATCGTGATTTATTAGGAATCCCGAGTTCATCAAAAAGAAAACGTTATGATAACTAATCAGTCAAAAGACTAGAAAAAGTATTTCACTTTTTCTAGTCTTTTTAGTTGAAAAACGAGAGCAAAACTGTTAGACTTACAGTCGTGAGGTTGAGATTTCCCTTTATTGATGTGAAATTCGAATAGTTAATTTCTTTTTTTATCGTATATGGGTCGTTTTAAGTCTACATTGGACGTAAAGTGTCCAACTAAGGAGATCGCTATGCTGGATGAAATAAAAATGATTGAATCTGTTGCACCAGATATTATCGAAGTGTTGCAAGAACGCTATAAAATTTTACGAAATATCTATTGGATGCAGCCGATTGGACGTCGAAGTTTATCGGAAAGTATGGGGATCACAGAACGAGTATTGCGAACAGAAACAGATCTTTTGAAAAATCTGAATTTGATCGACACCTCAAAAAGCGGTATGACGCTGACAACTAAGGGCGAAGAAGTTTATCAAAGCCTTGAAAACTTCATGGATCAGCTTTTAGGTACGCATCAAACCGAACAACAGTTGGCAGAATATTTTGGTAACCAACGCTGTATCGTTGTTTCAGGAAACAGCGAAGAGCAGACCAAAGTGGCTGATGCATTCGGCGAAGCGCTGAGCGAAGCCCTAGACCGACTACTTCCAGAAGGCGAGAATATCATCGCTGTGATGGGAGGAACTACTATGGCTGTGGTAGCCGAACAATTGTCTAATCTGGAAAATAAGAAACGGCATAACCTGTTTGTCCCTGCAAGAGGCGGGATTGGTGAAGCGATAACTGTACAGGCAAATTCTGTCAGTGCAAGAATGGCTGCTAAAGCAAACGGTAACCACCGTGCACTTTATGTTCCGGAACAATTAAGTCTGGCAACTTACAATTCTTTACTCAATGAGCCATCTATCCAAGAAGTCTTAAACTTGATTAGTGAAGCGAATTGTGTTATTCATAGTATTGGGCGTGCATTACACATGGCAGCACGTCGTAAGATGACTGAAAAAGAATTAGTCATGCTGAAACAAGCAAATGCTGTTGCGGAATCTTTTGGCTACTTTTTCAATGAAAAAGGTGAAGTCGTTTATAAGGTCCCTAGAATCGGCATAGAATTGCAAGATTTGGAAAAAGTCCCGATCATCATGGCAATCGCGGGCGGAAAATCAAAAGCTAAAGCAATTCGAGCTTATATGAAAAATGCACCAAAACAAACGTGGCTCATCACTGATGAAGCTGCTGCAAATGAGATTTTAAAAGGGGTAACCCTTTAAAATAAATATTTTTTTGATTTTCATAAGGAGGAAATCTTAAATGACAGTTAAAGTAGGTATTAATGGTTTTGGACGTATTGGACGTCTAGCATTCCGTCGTATCCAAGATGTAGATGGAATCGAAGTAGTAGCAATCAACGACTTGACAGATGCTAAAATGTTGGCACACTTGTTAAAATACGACACAACTCAAGGACGTTTCAACGGAACAGTTGAAGTTCATGAAGGTTCATTCAACGTAAACGGAAAAGAAGTTAAAGTATTAGCTAACCGCAACCCAGAAGAATTACCATGGGGCGAACTAGGCGTAGATATCGTTCTAGAATGTACTGGTTTCTTCACTTCTAAATCAGCAGCTGAAAAACATTTAACAGCTGGTGCTAAACGCGTTGTTATCTCTGCTCCTGGCGGAAACGATGTTCCAACAATCGTTTATAACACAAACCACGAAACATTAACTGGTAAAGAAACAGTTATCTCAGGTGCTTCATGTACTACTAACTGTTTAGCTCCTATGGCTAAAACATTGAACGACAAATTTGGTGTTGTTGAAGGATTAATGACAACTATCCACGCTTACACAGGTGACCAAATGACTCTAGACGGACCTCATCCTAAAGGTGACTTCCGCCGTGCACGCGCTGCTGCTGCAAACATCGTTCCTAACTCAACAGGTGCTGCTAAAGCTATCGGTTTAGTAATTCCTGAATTGAACGGTAAATTAGACGGAGCTGCTCAACGTGTTCCTGTACCAACAGGTTCATTAACAGAATTAGTAACAGTTCTTGAAAAAGAAGTAACTGTTGACGAAATCAATGCAGCAATGAAAGAAGCTTCAAACGAATCTTACGGATACAACACAGACGAAATCGTTTCTTCAGATATCGTTGGTATGACTTACGGTTCATTATTTGATGCTACACAAACTAAAGTAATGACAGTTGGCGACAAACAATTAGTTAAAACTGTTGCTTGGTACGACAACGAAATGTCATACACTGCACAATTAGTACGTACTTTAGAATACTTCGCTAACTTATAAGATAGACAAACGTACAAGTGTAAATTATAGACATGTACATTTAAAAGCGGGGAAGCAATCGCGCTTCTTCCGCTTTTTTTGATAATAAGTTTATTCAGGAGGAAATAAAATGGCTAAGAAAACAGTGAAAGATATCGATTTAAAAGACAAAAAAGTTCTTGTCCGTGTTGACTTCAACGTTCCTTTGAAAGACGGCGTGATCACTGACGACACTCGTATCAAAGCAGCATTGCCAACAATCAACTACGTTCTAGAACAAGGCGGAAAAGCAATCCTTTTCTCTCACCTTGGACGTGTAAAAACAGAAGAAGATAAAGAAGGAAAATCTTTAGCTCCAGTTGCAAAACGTCTAGGCGAATTATTAGGTAAAGAAGTAACATTCGTACCTGAAACTCGCGGAGAACAATTAGAAGAAGCAATCCGCAACATGAATGACGGCGACGTTGTCGTATTCGAAAATACACGATTTGAAGATATTGACGGTAAAAAAGAAAGCAAAAATGATACAGAACTAGGTAAATACTGGGCTTCATTAGGCGATGTATTTGTTAACGATGCTTTCGGTACAGCTCACCGTGCACATGCTTCTAACGTAGGTATCGCTTCAACTGGTATCCCAACAGTTGCTGGATTCTTGATGGAAAAAGAAATCAAGTTCATCGGTGAAGCAGTAGAAGAACCAAAACGACCAATGATTGCAATCCTTGGTGGCGCAAAAGTTTCTGATAAAATCGGCGTAATCGAAAACTTGATTCCTAAAGCAGATAAAATCTTGATCGGTGGCGGAATGACTTACACATTCTACGAAGCAAAAGGAATCAAGATCGGTAACTCTCTAGTAGAAGCTGATAAAGTGGAACTAGCAAAAGAATTAATCGAAAAAGCAGGCGACAAACTTGTCTTGCCAATCGACAATGTCTGTGCACCAGAATTTTCAAATGATGTTGAAACACAAGTAATCGAAGGAGACATTCCTGATGGTTTGATGGCTTTAGACATCGGCCCAGCATCAGTAAAATTATTTGCTGATACATTACAAGGTGCAAAAACAGTTGTTTGGAACGGACCTATGGGTGTATTTGAAATGAGTAACTTTGCTAAAGGTACAATCGGTGTTTGTGAAGCAATCGCTAACTTAGAAGGCGCAACAACAATCATCGGTGGCGGAGACTCAGCCGCAGCAGCAGAACAATTAGGATTTGCTGACAAATTCACACACATCTCAACAGGTGGCGGCGCAAGCTTGGAATTGCTTGAAGGTAAAGAATTACCAGGACTAGCAGCAATCAACGATAAATAAACGACCAAGTTTGCTCAATTCTGACGAGTAATCGAACAAAAGGTGAAGGGAGTTTTCATGACTCCCTAGCCATTTTTCAATAAATTAAGGAGTGTGTTCCTCAATGCGTAAACCTATTATCGCAGGTAACTGGAAAATGAACAAAACTGCATCAGAAGCAAAAGAATTTGCTGAAGCAGTAAAAAACAAAATCCCTTCAAATGACAAAGTTGATTCAGTCATCGGATCTCCTGCATTATTCTTACAAGAATTAATGACATCAGCTGAAGGTACAGAACTAAAAATCTCAGCACAAAACTGCTACTGGGAAAACTCAGGTGCGTTCACTGGTGAAACTTCACCAGCAGCTCTTGCTGATCTAGGTGTTCATTATGTGATCATCGGACATTCAGAACGTCGTGAATATTTCCATGAAACAGACGAAGACATCAATAAAAAAGCGAAAGCTATCTTTGCAAATGGTATGACACCAATCCTATGCTGTGGCGAATCTTTAGAAACCTATGAAGCAGGCAAAACTGCTGAATGGATCGAAGGACAAATTACAGCTGGTTTAGCTGATCTTTCAGCTGAACAGGTGTCAAACATGGTTATTGCTTATGAACCAATCTGGGCAATCGGTACTGGTAAATCAGCTGACGCACAAATCGCTGACGAAATTTGTGGAGTTGTACGTCAAACAGTTGAAAAACTTTATGGAAAAGAAGTATCAGAAGCAGTTCGTATCCAATACGGCGGTTCTGTAAAACCAGAAAATATTGCTGAATACATGGCAAAAGAAAATGTTGACGGTGCTTTAGTCGGTGGCGCAAGCTTGCAAGCAGATTCATTCTTGTCATTGTTAGACGCTGTAAAATAATTGTTGAAAATTTGCGAAAAATGCAAGAAATGTTTGCACTAATGAGCAAAATTAACTAAAATCGTATATGAGGGAAATCCCTTAGGAAAAAACAAACTCAAAGGAGAGACAAAACATGTCAATTATTACTGATGTTTACGCTCGCGAGATCTTAGACTCACGTGGTAACCCAACAATCGAAGTAGAAGTATACACAGAAAGCGGAGCTTTTGGCCGCGGAATGGTTCCTTCAGGTGCTTCAACTGGTGAATACGAAGCAGTTGAATTACGTGACGGAGACAAAGCTCGTTATGGCGGTAAAGGTGTAACTAAAGCTGTCGACAACGTAAACAACATCATTGCTGAAGCAATCATTGGCTACGATGTTCGTGACCAAATGGCTATCGACAAAGCTATGATCGCTTTAGACGGAACTCCTAACAAAGGTAAATTAGGTGCGAACGCTATTTTAGGTGTTTCTATCGCTGTTGCACGTGCAGCTGCTGACTACCTAGAAGTACCTTTATACCACTACCTAGGCGGATTCAACACAAAAGTATTGCCAACACCAATGATGAACATCATCAACGGCGGATCACATGCTGATAACTCAATCGACTTCCAAGAATTCATGATCATGCCTGTTGGCGCTCCAACATTCAAAGAAGCTCTACGTATGGGTGCTGAAGTATTCCACGCATTAGCTTCAATCTTGAAAGCTCGCGGATTAGCAACTTCTGTTGGTGACGAAGGTGGATTTGCTCCAAACCTTGGTTCAAACGAAGAAGGTTTTGAAGTAATCATCGAAGCAATCGAAAAAGCTGGCTATGTACCTGGTAAAGACGTTGTTCTTGCTATGGATGCTGCTTCTTCAGAATTCTACGACAAAGAAAAAGGTGTTTACGTACTAGCTGATTCAGGCGAAGGCGAAAAAACAACTGACGAAATGATCAAATTCTACGAAGAATTAGTTTCTAAATATCCAATCATCTCAATCGAAGACGGATTAGACGAAAACGACTGGGACGGATTCAAGAAATTAACTGACGTATTAGGCGACAAAGTTCAATTAGTTGGTGACGACTTGTTCGTAACAAACACTCAAAAATTATCTGAAGGTATCGAAAAAGGAATTGCTAACTCAATCCTTATCAAAGTGAACCAAATCGGTACATTAACAGAAACTTTCGAAGCTATCGAAATGGCTAAAGAAGCTGGCTACACAGCAGTTGTATCTCACCGTTCTGGTGAAACAGAAGATTCAACAATCTCTGATATCGCTGTTGCAACAAACGCTGGCCAAATCAAAACTGGTTCTCTATCACGTACTGACCGTATTGCTAAATACAACCAATTACTACGTATCGAAGACCAACTTGGTGAAGTTGCAGAATACAAAGGTTTGAAATCTTTCTACAACTTAAAAAACAAATAATTCTTTTCTAATGAAGATACATGATCGACTATTGAAAGATAGTCGAGTATGATCACTTAGTTAAGTAATCGAACTCTCTACTTGCTGAAATATCAGCAGGTAGAGAGTTTTTTTGCAACTAGCTTCTGTATATGATGTTTACAAAGAATGGTACAAGAAAAGATCATCCTTGAAAAAGGAAAGCTAACAATAACTAGCATCATATAAGAGCTTTTAAGGATAGAACAGTAGAATAGGAATCTATGAGCAAGTCCTCTCGTATAAATAAAATAGGAGGGAAGTAGCAGCATATTTTTCATAAAGTGGCTCTCTTTCTTCATTTTTACTTTGGTTGCTCCTATTTGAAAATTCGAGCACACTCAAATACAATAAAAAGAAATGGCAAGGGAGAGGATTAGATGAAAAAAGAAGAAAAAATCGCGATTTTACAAGAGATCATCCGAATTAAATCAGTGAATGGAAACGAAGGTGAAGTAGCAGCCTATTTGAATAAGCTTTTGGCAAAGCATGACATAACAGGAGAGATTGTTTCTTACAGAGATGGTAGAGATAATTTGATTGCTCGTTACCAAAAGGGCCAATCAGGAAAAGTGTTAGGCCTATCTGGGCATATGGATGTCGTGGCGGCTGGTGATGAATCGTCTTGGACCTATGCACCCTTTGCAGCAGAAATCCATGGGAACCGTTTGTACGGACGTGGTGCTACAGATATGAAGAGTGGCTTGGCAGCAATGGTGATTGCCATGATCGAACTGAAAGAGTCAGGAAAACCATTTAACGGAACAGTCAAATTATTAGCCACTGTCGGAGAAGAAGTGGGTGAACTAGGTGGGGAACAGCTCACGAAAGCAGGCTATGTAGATGACTTAGATGCCTTGATCATCGGAGAGCCAACCAATTACAGTTTGATGTATACGCACATGGGATCAATCAACTATACAGTCACCTCGCACGGAAAAGAAGCGCATAGCTCTATGCCAGACCAAGGTTATAATGCAATCAATCACCTAAATGAATTCATTACGAAAGCAAATGCTGAAATGAATCACCTCGCTGAAACAATCGAGAATCCTGTCCTAGGAAAAACAATCCATAATGTTACATTGATCAGTGGCGGGAATCAAGTCAACAGCATCCCAAGCCATGCGCAGCTCCAAGGGAACATTCGATCGATTCCAGAATACCCAAATGATAAAATCATTGCATTGCTGCAATCAATCGTCAATGAATTGAATCAAGAGACAGACTATCATTTGGAATTGATGATCGATTACAACAAAATACCTGTCAAAGCTGATCCAGATTCTCCTTTGATTCATTGCATTCAGCAACAATTCAGCCAGCCATTACCTTTAGTTGGAGCGGCAGCAACAACGGATGCAGCCGAATTTACGAAAGCTAACCATTCCTTCGACTTTGTCGTCTTTGGGCCTGGTGTCGTTACTTTGCCTCATCAAGTAGATGAGTATGTTGAAATCGATAATTATTTGGATATGATCGAAAAATATCAAGGAATTATTTTATCCTACTTAGCGTAAGATTTTTTTAATAAATGAAAAAACAGAGCCAGATTAGCATTATTTTGCTAATCCAGCTCTGTTTATTCAGCCTATTTTTCTTTTTGAATATATCAAGCGTTGTGGCAACATAGTGATGACTAATGAAACAACGACGATAGACAACAAACGATCAAGGTAGTCTGTACCTGCCTGTACCAAGATCACACTTGTTGTCTGACTTAAACCTAACCCATGTAATAGCTGAACGATCATACTGGATCCTGAGGAGGTGATCCCGCCAAATAACTGAACGGTAATGATCGAAGAAACGATCGTTCCAGGTACCGACAAAATCAAAGCGAGTAATAACAGTTTCAAGCTGTTTTTATCTTTGCCGAGATATCTTGGCAAAATCAATCCAGCAAGCAAGCCTGTGAGAATTTGGATTGGCGAATAATACAGAGAAAAAATATCTGTAGTCACTCCACTTAAAATACCGCTGGACAATCCTGTCAGCATTCCAGGTACAGGCCCAAGCAATGCACCAGCAAAAATCGTTCCGATAGAATCGAGATAGATTGGCAAACGAAGCCATAAAGCAATCGTTCCTCCAATATAATTGATCCCAATACACAAAGCCATCACTGTAAGTACGCGAGTTGCCATTTTGTTTTTATTCATTTTGTTAGCCCATCTTTAACCTTTCCAAATCTTTCATAATCGTTTCTTCTTGTGCATTTAAAAGAACGGTTAAAAACTTTCGGAAAAAAAGACGAGTATCTACTTTTGTCATAATTTTACTGTTAGCAGGTTTCTGCCAAAATTCATAACGATCAACCAATGTTTGTCCACGACTTATTCCTTGAGTTTCCACAGCAGTGAAGCTTTTGAAACCTTCACAGATGGCCTCCTCGATAAAATAAGCAACAGCTAACGGATCATTGATGACACATCCTAAAATTCTTTCTTGTTTCCAGTGGAAGTCAAAATAAAAACGAGTGATCGCTTTTAGATACTCTCCCTCTTCAGGATTCATTTGACAGCAGTATTCGAGGATAGTCGGTGTCAAGACGATTTCTCTTGTCACATCTAACCCAACCATTTCTATCGTTTGTTTGAGATTCTCGAATACATAAGAAGCTGCTTCAGGATCACACCAGTAATTGTATTCAGCAACTGGCGAACAGTTACCATGGCTTTTGTAAGTTCCACCCATCGAGACAAAACGTTCCATATGTTTCCCAATATTTGGGTTGACTTTCAAAGCAGAAGCGATATTGGTCAAAGGACCCAAAGCAATGACTGATGTATTTGTCTTTTCTTTGAAATAATCAGCCAAAAAATCAACGGCATGGAGAGGTTCTGCCTGTTTTCTCAAGATCATCGGGAAATTTGTTTCCCCTAAACCATCCATACCATGAGTGTCTTGTGCACTGATGAAAGGTTGCTTCAAAGGTTTTTCCATTCCTTGATAAACAGGAATGTCTAAACGATCACAGCGTTCCAGGCATTTCAGCACATTCTGCGTACCTATATCTGCAGGGACATTCCCACAAACTACGGTAATAGCAACTACTTCGATATCAGGGGATTTGACAGCTAATGATAAAGCTAAAGTGTCGTCGATCCCTGGATCGCAATCAATAATTACTTTTCGCATTATTTCCAATCTCCTTTCTTTAGAGATACTTAGTTTTTTATTCTGGGAAGTTTCCGAACCAGTCCAAGACGAGCGTCTTGATTATAATGCACGAAATTAGTATACTGGCTTTTATTGCGAATGTAAATGCTCTCTTACAAGTAAATCTATTGAGGAGAACTTTAAGTAAATGATACAATGAAAAAGAAATGGAATTTACGTGTGCCGAAAATAAAGAATCCTATGGATCGGTACATTGGATAATAGATAGATTATAGTTTGGCAGAAAGCGGCGGGTGTACAATGGTTATTTTTTATTTCATTCTTATTCTGATAATTATAGGGATCAGTTACCATTTTCTTTCTTATTTTTATGCAAAGAAATTAGTAAGAGCGGGAGTACAGAGAGGATATGACTGGTATGAAGACACTGGTCATCGTTTGATGGACCCTGCTGCAGTCACGTCAGTAGAAAAAAAACGACAAAAATTAGAAGAAGAGTGTGAAAGCTTTTGGGAGCAGGGAACACCCAAAACAATCAAAAGTTATGACGGGTTGAAACTAGCTGGTCAGATGTTCATCCATCCAAATAAGCAGAATAAATGGGTCATTTGCGTACATGATTACCGAAGCACAGGGAAAAGAGACATGTCTCATATAGGTAAAAGATATGCAGAGAAAGGATTCAACGTTCTTGTACCTGATTTACGTGCGCACGGAGAAAGTGAAGGAGAAATCATCGGAATGGGATGGCTAGATCGGCTAGATTTAATTGCCTGGATCCAACTCATCTTAGATGAACAGCCGAATGCGTCCATTATTTTACACGGCGGATCAATGGGAGCTTCTACGATCATGATGGCAAGTGGTGAAAAACTTCCATCAGCGGTCAAAGGATTTATTTTAGACAGCGGATATGTTTCTGTTTATGCAGAATTCCGATATATGTTAAGTAAAATCACTGTCTTTCCTAAAAAAATGGTCATGAGATATGCGAATCATTATGCCCAGAAATACGCCGGTTACTCCTTAAAGCAAGCATCAGCTACGAGACAGCTTGGCAGCAACCATCTGCCTTTATTAGTCATCCATGGTGAAAGAGATCATTTTGTCCCTACAGAAGCAGCGTACACGATTCAAAATGCTACGGCAGGGGATAAAGCACTGCTGCTTGTTCCAGAAGCAGAACACTTGGAAGCATCGATGAAAGATCCGAAAACCTATTGGACAGTGATTTTTTCATTTATTGAACAAAGAATAACGATGGATTAATTTTCTCTTCTTTTTTGTAAGTAATTCGAGGATAAATAATTGTTTATAGATCTGGAGACTGCTAAAATAAGGTAGGAATAAAAAAATATCAGTTATTTGAGGAGTGCGGCATATGGAAATCAAAGAAGAAAAAAATCGTCTTGCTTTATTCAATGATGAGCAACAAGAGATTGGAGAAATGACATGGTCAGATGCGGGCCCAGACATCATGATCATTGACCATACATTTGTAGATCCAGCATATCGTGGTCAAAAGTTAGCTGAAAAGCTAGTGTATACTGGAGTAGAATTAGCAAGACGAGACGGGAAAAAGATCATTCCTTTATGCCCTTATGCAAAAAAAGAGTTTGAAAAGAAACCAGAATATCAAGACGTCTTACGTCAGTCATAAGAATAACAGCTGAAAGTTTTGAACTTTCAGCTGTTATTCCATTTATATAGAGTTGTCACGGACTTTTATCTATGATAAAGTTAAAGAGACGATATCTTTTGGGAAGGAGGCTGCGATATGTATAATTTAATTTTGGGAATCGTGATCGTTTTATCGATTGTTATGGTCATTGCGATTATGATGCAGCCAAGCAAGCAAAATAGTGCAGCGAGTGCATTTACCGGCGGTGCGGATCAACTATTCGGCAAACAAAAAGCTCGCGGCTTTGAAGCTGTCATGCAGCGATCAACTGCAGTTATGGGAGCTATCTGGATGATCTTATTATTTGTCCTAGCATATTTATCTTCGAAGTAGTTGAATAAGCCTCTCGCAAAACGGCGGGCGGCTTTTTTTATTGCAAAGAGAACGCTTAAGAAGAAGTTATGAAAGAAACTATGGTAAAATTAGGCGAAAGAGGTGAGACGAGTGAGACAATTACCAAAACCCCTTTATGCAAAACATGGAAAGCGAGCGGTTTTGCTGCTTCACGCTTACTCAGGAAGTCCAAACGATGTTCGAATGCTCGCACGATTTTTGGAAAAAGCAGATTATACAGTTTATGCGCCGCTTTTTAAAGGACACGGAACAATGGAGCCATATGATATCTTGCAAGAAAAAGCAGAAAGCTGGTGGGCAGACACTAAAAAAGCCATCCATTTTTTACAGTCTGAGCAGTTTTCTGATATTGCCGTATTAGGATTATCGATGGGCGGCATCTTTGCTGTACGAGCACTAGAAGAAGAATCAGTGATTGGCGGCGGTTTTTTCTGTTCGCCTTTGTCTCCTGTAAAAACAAACGTGCCTGAAAACTTTGAAAAATACGTACGTCAAGTGCTTAAGACAGCAGGTAAATCAGAGAAAGAAATCAATGAAAAAGCAGTTGCTTACCGCTCGTTAGCTGAACAACAATTAATGGATATACAAGATCAGGCAGCAATCGTAGAAAGTAGGTTGTCAGATATCCAACAGCCGATATTTTTAGCTCAAGCTGGGAAAGATGAAATGATCGACCCTAATGGCGTATTTGAAACTGCACGCAAGTTTAGCCGTCAGCGAGTGACACTTCAATGGTATCCTGAAAGTGGTCATGTGATTACAGTTGGTACAGCAAGACGCGAATTAGAAAAAGACGTCTTGGAATTTTTAGAAAAATTACCTTGGAATGAGGAATAAATATGACAAAAGAAACGATAAAAGAGAAAATTCTCTTTTTCATGGAAAGCAGTCGCAAACGCAGTTTTTCTATGGAAGAAATCGCTGAAGGTTTAGGGTTCCAAAAAAGCGATGATTTTAAATTACTAGTACAAACGATTGCTCAAATGGAAAGAGAACAGAGTATAGTTTTCAATAAAAAAGGAAAAGTGAAACTTCCTTTAAAACCAATCTTGATCGAAGGAACATTTCGAGCAAATGAACGAGGATTTGGATTTGTAACGATTGATCCCGAAGAAGATGACATCTATATCCCAAAAGAAGCGACTGGTTTTGCAATGGATGGAGACACCGTAGCAATCGATATCATGAAGCGAGCAAATACAGATATGGATCGCGGAGCAGAGGGGAAAGTAGTCGAGATTCGAGACCGGGCGACTACTCAGTTAGCAGGGGAATTCGTTGCTTATTCAGAAGAAGAAATACAAGAAACGGATCTTTACGGCGTTGTTATCCCGAAAGATAGAAAGCTCAACCAATTTAAAGTATATGCAGCAGCAGAGGGAGTTCGTCCAGTTGACGGAAGTATTGTGCTGATCGAACTGACCCATTACCCTGAAAAAGGGTATGCGACTAGTTTAGAAGGGATAATCAAGCAAGTGATTGGTCATAAGAATGACCCTGGCATGGATATCCTCTCAATTGTCGTGGCTAATGGTATCCCTACGAAATTTCCTGATGATGTATTGTCTGAAGCAGATGAAGTTCCAGATCAAATCAGCGAAAAGGATATAACTGGACGTAGAGATTTAAGAAATCAGCTCATTGTTACGATTGATGGAGAAGATGCAAAAGATCTAGATGATGCAGTTACGGTTAAAAAATTAGATAACGGTAATTATTTTCTTGGAGTACACATTGCAGATGTTTCTTACTATGTGACACAAGGCAGTCAATTGGACAGAGAAGCATATGAAAGAGGGACAAGTGTATATTTGACTGATCGAGTGATTCCGATGATCCCGCAACGTTTATCGAATGGTATCTGTTCACTGAATCCCCATGTTCCAAGGCTGACCATGAGTTGCGAAATGGAGATTGATCCAAATGGACAAGTAGTCTCTCATGATATTTTCCCAAGTGTGATCCAAACAACAGAACGGATGACCTACACAGCTGTCAATCAAATCTTAGAAGATCAAGACGAAGAAACGATGCAACGCTATGCTCAGCTCGTACCTATGTTCCAAGAAATGGGTGAATTGCATCGAATCCTTGAAACGATGCGAATCAAACGTGGCGCGATTTCTTTTGAGGATCGCGAAGCGAAAATCCTTGTTGATGCTGAAGGACACCCAAATGACATCCAGCTAAGAAGCAGAGGAATTGGTGAACGCTTGATCGAATCTTTCATGCTTGCGGCCAATGAAACGGTAGCTGAACATTATAATAAATTAAATCTGCCGTTTATTTACCGAATCCATGAACAGCCAAAAGAAGAAAAAATGCAGCGCTTCTTTGATTTTGCTTCAGCTTTGGGCATTCTGGTCCGAGGAACGAAAGGAACGATCACACCAAAAGATTTACAGCATGTGATCGAAGGAGTAGAAGACAAACCAGAAGCTGCAGTTATCAATACTATGTTGCTAAGAAGCATGCAACAAGCACGCTATTCAGAAGACAATTTTGGGCATTATGGCTTAGCGGCAGATTACTACACACACTTTACATCTCCTATTCGACGCTATCCCGATCTAATCGTCCATCGTCTGATCCGTTCTTACAGTGAAGATAAAAGTGAAAGCAATCAAAGTTCGTGGGCTGCGGAACTTCCTGAAATTGCAGATCATAGTTCTAAGATGGAACGTCGTGCAGTAGAAACAGAACGTGAAGTAGATTCCATGAAGAAAGCAGAATTCATGATGGACAAAGTGGGAGAAGAATTCGATGGGATCATCAGCTCTGTTGTGAAATTCGGCCTGTTTATCGAACTGCCGAATACAGTAGAAGGATTGATCCATATCAATGAATTGAAACAGGACTACTTCCATTTTGTTGAAAATCATTTAGCTCTTGTAGGTGAAAGAACTGGTCTGACTTTTAAAATCGGACAAAAAGTGCGCGTAAAAGTAGTCAAAGCTGATCCAGATGAACGAGCAGTGGATTTTGAACTCGTTTCCGCAGAAGAGGTCACTGCGTTGGAACGTCCAAAAGCACGCAATGGAAAATCTGGAAAACGAGAAGGAAAACAAGCAGGCAAACGCTCAGAAAAAAATGGCAAGAAGAACAAACGATATAGTGATAGTAAGCAAACGTTCGGTAAGAATAAAGGGAAAAAGCCATTTTACAAAGGTGTCAAAAAGAAGAAAAAGAAAAAATAAAATGAGTTGGAGGAAACAGCTATGCCAAAAGGCGAGGGAAAACTAATTGCACAAAACAAGAAAGCTCGCCATGATTATTCGATCATCGACACGATGGAAGCAGGGATGGTCTTGCAAGGAACGGAGATCAAGTCGATACGAAACAGCCGGATCAATCTGAAAGATGGATTTATTCGCGTCCGCAACGGGGAAGCTTTCTTGCATAATGTTCATATCAGTCCTTATGAACAAGGAAATATTTTTAATCATGATCCGTTGCGCACGAGAAAGTTATTATTACACAAGAAACAAATCGTTCGTCTTGAAAACGAATTGAAAAACACTGGAATCACTGTTGTTCCTTTAAAAGTCTATATTCGTAACGGCTATGCCAAGGTATTGATTGGTCTGGCAAAAGGGAAAAAATCGTATGATAAACGGGAAGATTTGAAACGAAAAGATATCGATCGACAAATTGATCGAACATTAAAAAATTTCTCTAGATAATTTCATTATCCTTTTTCGCATATTCGGTGCTTTTGCTTTTACTTAATGATAAAATTTGTTAGCATTTAATCTGATAAAACATGATTATCACAGGTTTTTTCTTAGATCAGGAGCACCGTGCATGGGGAAAAATTCGCTTCGTTTTTGACTGAAATAAAAAAGTGTCTAATTTTCATGAAAATGTTTTGAATTTTCTGTTTCATGGTGGTATGATACCGTGTGGTTAGAAACCGATTGGAAAAAACCAGATACGCACATGAATTGATTTTATGTGAATTTCGGGGAAAAGAGGTGAAATGGATTGGATGAACGCTCGCTAACGTTTCACATTGGACCAATTTGGTTTGATGGTACAGTTTGTATAATGGTGTTACTGACCTGTTTGATTGTTTTCTTCTTAGCTTACTTTTTTACAAGAAATCTTAAGTTGAAACCAACAGGCAAACAAAATGCGATAGAATGGGTCATTGATTTTAGTCGAGGAATCGTAACAGATAATCTGCCTAGAAAAGAATTGAGCAATTTCCATTTGTTGGCATTTACATTGTTTTTATTTGTTTTTGTTGCAAACAACATAGGTTTAGTAACAAAAATCGTCTTACCTAACGAAACAACACTTTGGAAAAGCCCGACAGCAGACCCGTTTGTTACTTTAACTTTGGCATTTATAATGATCTTACTTACTCACTTATTCGGGGTGAAAAAGTTAGGCTTCAAAGGATATTTCGTAAATTCGTTCTTGAAACCCTATAGTTTTATGTTTCCGATGAAACTGATTGAAGAATTTACAAACTTATTAACACTTGCTTTACGTCTTTATGGGAATATTTATGCGGGGGAAGTTTTGCTAACCTTGATTGCAAAAATGATGACAAGCTTAGGCTGGTTCTCATTACCATTAGCAATTCCATTAGAGATGGTCTGGATCGCGTTCTCCTTGTTTATTGGGAGCATCCAAGCATTTGTCTTTGTCACTTTGTCAATGGTTTATATGAGCCATAAGATTGAAGTAGAAGAATAATACTCGGTTAAAAAACAAACTACTATTTATCTATTTTAGGAGGAAAACAATTATGAATTATATCGCAGCAGCAATCGCAATCATGGGAGCAGCAATCGGAGCCGGTTATGGTAACGGTCAAGTTATCTCTAAAACAATCGAATCAATGGCTCGCCAACCTGAAATGTCTGGTCAATTCCGTACAACAATGTTTATCGGGGTAGCTCTAGTTGAAGCTGTTCCTATCTTAGGGGTAGTTATCGCCTTGATTCTAGTTTTTGCCGTTTAATTGAATCAGTATTAAGGCAGAAACAACATCGTTTGTTACTGCTTTTTTACATGGAAACTAGAAATACTCCAAAGAAAGGAAGGCTCGCCTATGCTGAATCAATTGGCAATTGCAGAAGTTGGCAATGCGATGTTAGGTAATATCATCGTTGTCAGCGGCTCATTTTTGATACTACTGGCTCTCTTGAAGCACTTTGCTTGGGGACCAATCAGCGATATTTTGAAAAAACGTGAAGACAAGATCGCCAATGATTTAGATTCTGCAGAACAATCTCGCATCAACTCAGCGAAAATGGAACAAGAACGCGAACAACAATTGTTAGCCTCTCGTTCTGATGCAGCTGATATCATCAAAAATGCGAAAGAAAGTGGAGAATTAAGCCGCCAAAATATTTTGAAGGATGCTCAAGAAGAAGCAGCTCGTCTAAAAAGCAAAGCCCAAGCTGATATCACTGTAGAACGTGATTCAGCGCTGAACTCTGTAAAAGACGACGTTGCAGAACTCTCTCTTCAAATCGCGGAAAAAATCTTGAACAAAGAATTATCTCCAGAAATGCATGAATCATTAATCAATCAATACATTGAAGGTCTAGGTTCTTCAAATGAAACTAGATAAATATACAGTAGGAAGACGTTACGGGAAAGCTTTATTTGAACTGGCGATCGATTCAAATCAAGCAGAAGAAATCTATCAAGATCTCGTAAGTTTACGTCAAATCTATGAACAAGTACCTGGATTAGGGAATATGTTAAGTGATGTTCGTCTAGAACCTCATGAAAAACGAGAAATCATGGACAAGCTTGTCAGCGGTTATGATGGGATCGTTAAAAACTTTTTAGAAGTTGTTTATGAGTATAACCGAATGGATGACCTTTTGTTCATGATCGAAGAATATGAACGTCGATATGATGAACATCAAGGGTTACTATTGGGAAGTGTCACAACAGCAGTCCCACTTTCAGACGAACAACGAATACAATTAGAAAAGAATGTTGCAAAAACAATGGACTATCAATCAGTTGAATTAAAACAAATCGTTGATTCTTCTATTATTGGTGGCGCGATTGTTGAAGCCAACCATCGAGTAATCGACGGAAGCATTCGCACGCAATTAGAAAAAATGCGTAATCAATTAAACAGATAGTACAAAGAGGTAGGTGAATCGAATGGCCATCAAAGCAGAAGAAATTAGTGCCTTGATTAAAGAACAAATTGAAAATTATCAAAACGTGCTTTCAGTCGAAGAAATCGGTACCGTAACTTATGTAGGTGACGGGATCGCTCGTGCACATGGTTTAGAAAACGCGATGAGTGGTGAGTTGCTTGAATTTTCAAACGGCTCATACGGAATGGCGCAAAACTTAGAGTCAAATGATGTAGGTATCATTATCCTTGGCGATTTCGAGTCCATTCGTGAAGGAGATAAAGTAAAACGAACAGGTAAGATCATGGAAGTTCCAGTTGGAGAGGCCTTGATCGGTCGGGTAGTCAATCCGCTAGGTCAACCAATCGACGGACTAGGTGAAATCGTTACTGACAAAGCTCGTCCAGTAGAAGCGATGGCACCAGGTGTTATGCAACGTAAATCTGTTAACGAACCAATGCAAACAGGGCTAAAAGCGATCGACGCCCTTGTGCCAATCGGACGCGGACAACGTGAATTAGTCATCGGTGACCGTAAAACAGGGAAAACTTCTATTGCGATCGATACGATCATCAACCAAAAAGGTCAAGATATGATCTGTATCTATGTAGCAATCGGACAAAAAGATTCTACAGTTCGTACACAAGTTGAAACATTGAAAAAATATGGCGCAATGGATTACACAATCGTTGTGAATGCCGGTGCGTCTCAACCAGCACCATTGCTTTATATCGCACCATATGCTGGTACTGCAATGGGTGAAGAATTCATGTACAACGGTAAACATGTATTGATCATTTTTGATGATCTTTCAAAACAAGCTGTTGCTTATCGTGAACTTTCCTTGCTACTTCGCCGTCCACCAGGTCGTGAAGCTTATCCTGGGGATGTTTTCTACTTGCACTCACGTTTATTAGAACGTGCAGCAAAATTAAGTGATGATTTAGGTGGCGGTTCAATGACTGCCTTACCATTTGTTGAAACACAAGCTGGAGATATCTCTGCTTATATCCCAACAAACGTTATTTCGATCACTGATGGACAAATCTTCTTAGAAAGCGACTTGTTCTACGCAGGTACTCGTCCAGCGGTTGATGCCGGACTATCTGTATCTCGTGTAGGGGGTTCTGCGCAAATCAAAGCAATGAAAAAAGTTGCTGGGACTTTACGCCTAGACTTAGCAAGTTACCGTGAATTAGAAGCATTTACACAATTCGGTTCTGACTTGGATGCAGCAACACAAGCAAAACTAAATCGTGGACGCCGTACAGTAGAAATCTTGAAACAAAAATTGCATGCACCGCTAGCTGTTGAAAAACAAGTAGTGATTTTGTATGCTTTGACACATGGATTCTTAGATAGTATTCCTGTAGACAGTATTTTAGACTTCGAACATGAATTATTCGAATATCTGGATACCAATCATTCAGATATCTTTGAAACAATCCGTACAACAAAAGATCTTCCAGAAGAAGAAGCGTTGAACAGTGCGATTCAGGAATATAAAGACATGTTCTTAGCTACAAAAGGAAGTAATTCCTCTACAGAAGATAAATTGAAATCCATTCAAAATGCATAGTGAGGTGAGATGAATGGGTGCTTCATTAAATGAAATCAAGACACGTATCGCTTCAACGAAAAAAACGAGCCAAATCACGCGGGCAATGCAGATGGTGTCTGCTTCTAAGTTGACAAAATCTGAAGCTTCTTCACAGAAGTTTCAGGTTTATGCAACAAAAGTAAGAGAAATCGTTACGCATTTGACTGCTACTCAGTTAAATGATATTGCCTCAGAAAATCCTAGAGGGGATATCAATTACAACAGCATGCTGCTCAGCCGTCCTGTGAAGAAAACTGGTTATATCGTCATCACTGCAGATGGCGGTTTAGTCGGTGGATATAACAGCTCGATATTGAAACAAACGATGTCTATTTTAGAAGAAGACCACCAATCACCCGATGATTACGTGATGATCGCAATTGGCGGAACTGGTGCAGACTTCTTTAAAGCACGCGGTATCAATCTAGCATATGAGCTGCGCAATCTATCTGATCAGCCAAGCTTTGATGAAGTCCGCAAAATCGTAAATATGGCAACAACTATGTTCCAAAACGAAGTATTCGATGAATTATACGTATGTTATAACCATCATATCAATTCGCTAACTAGTCAGTTTCGTGTAGAAAAAATGCTGCCAATCTCAGACTTAGATCCAGAAGAAGCAACGACTTTCGAACAAGAATATATTTTTGAACCTTCAAAAGAAGAAATCTTGTCTCAGTTATTGCCTCAGTATGCTGAAAGTTTGATCTACGGTGCGATCGTTGACGCCAAAACAGCAGAACATGCTGCTGGTATGACAGCAATGAAAACAGCAACTGATAATGCTGCTAATATCATTGATGAGCTGACGGTTTCTTATAACCGTGCAAGACAAGGGGCTATTACCCAAGAAATTACCGAAATTGTTGCCGGAGCTTCGGCACTAGAATAGTATTGAGATTGGAGGAAAAAAGATGAGTTCAGGCAAGATTGTTCAAGTAATCGGTCCCGTTGTCGACGTGGAATTTTCTTTAGACCAATCCTTACCAGATATCAACAACGCATTAGTTGTTTATAAAAATGACGAAAATAAATCAAAAGTTGTTCTTGAAGCAGCGTTAGAATTAGGGGACGGAGTGATCCGGACCATTGCGATGGAATCAACAGATGGTTTACAAAGAGGAATGGAAGTCATTGATACAGGCAAAGCAATCTCTGTTCCTGTAGGTAAAGAAACATTAGGTCGCGTATTCAACGTACTAGGAGATACGATCGATTTAGAAACACCTTTCCCAGAAGATGCGGAAAGAAGCGAAATTCATAAAAAAGCACCAGCCTTTGACGAATTAAGTACAAGTACAGAAATTTTGGAAACAGGGATCAAAGTTATCGATTTGCTTGCCCCATATTTAAAAGGTGGGAAAGTCGGACTATTCGGTGGTGCCGGTGTTGGTAAAACCGTACTGATCCAAGAACTGATCCATAATATCGCCCAAGAACATGGTGGTATTTCTGTATTTACCGGTGTAGGTGAACGTACTCGTGAAGGTAATGACTTGTATTATGAAATGAAAGATTCAGGAGTTATCGAAAAAACAGCCATGGTGTTCGGACAAATGAACGAACCACCAGGTGCACGTATGCGTGTTGCTTTGACTGGTTTGACGATTGCGGAATATTTCCGTGATGTAGAAGGTCAAGATGTACTGTTGTTTATCGACAACATTTTCCGTTTCACTCAAGCTGGATCTGAAGTATCAGCCTTGTTAGGACGGATGCCTTCTGCGGTTGGTTATCAACCAACATTGGCAACAGAAATGGGTCAATTGCAAGAACGTATCACATCTACGAAAAAAGGTTCGATCACATCGATCCAAGCAATCTATGTGCCAGCCGATGACTACACTGACCCGGCGCCGGCAACAGCATTCGCCCATTTGGATGCGACAACCAACTTGGAACGTAAATTAACAGAACAAGGGATTTATCCAGCGGTAGATCCATTGGCTTCTTCTTCAAGTGCTTTAGCACCTGAAATCGTGGGAGAAGAACATTATAAAGTAGCAACAGAAGTCCAACACGTATTGCAACGATATCGTGAATTACAAGATATCATTGCTATCTTAGGTATGGATGAATTATCCGATCAAGAAAAAGTGTTAGTTTCTCGTGCCCGCAGAGTCCAATTCTTCTTGTCACAAAACTTTAACGTGGCTGAACAATTTACTGGTCTTCCAGGTTCATATGTCCCTGTAGAAGAAACAGTGAAAGGATTCCGCGAAATCTTGGAAGGCAAATACGATGATCTTCCTGAAGAAGCTTTCCGAAGTGTTGGCCGAATCGAAGACGTCGTAGAAAAAGCGAAAACACTAGGCTACTAGAAAGGGGTGCCCCATGGATCAATATTTAACAGTAAATGTGGTAACTCCTGCCGGTTTGGTCTATGATCACCATGCAGCTATCGTCGTTGCACGTACGACAGCTGGTGAGCTTGGGATTTTGCCTAAACATGCACCAATCATCGTTCCATTGACGATTGATGAAGTTCGTGTAAAACGAACAGATTCAGATACCCACGTCGATTGGATCGCTGTTAATGGCGGAATCATGGAAGTTCGTGATAATGTTGTTTCAATCGTTGCTGATAGTGCGGAACGTGAACGTGATATCGATGTATCTCGTGCGGAACGTGCAAAACAACGCGCAGAACGCCAAATCGAAGAAGCAAAAGCAAAACAAGATACGAACGAATTGAAACGGGCAACTGTTGCGTTGCACCGAGCAATCAATCGTATCAAAGTATCTAAGCACTCATAAAATGAGATGCGGATGTTTATCCGTGTTTAAGAACAGTAAAAAGAGGTTATGACAGAAGTGGTCAGCTTCAAGACATAAGAAGGAATTTACGAAAATTGCTTCTTAAATTTTTGTGAAATCTCAGCTTATTTTTCGAAGAAGCTACTTCTGGAACACCGTATATCAGAGGTTGTGAAATCAGCGTTTTGTCCTGAGTATTAGAGAAACAAATGGAAAATAGTTCCTCATATTTTGCCGTTTTTTGAGCTAATACCGAGGGTCAGATGATTGAACACCGTTTATTTGGAATAAGGGACTGCGACAAGACTTTTGTCTCAGTCCCTTTTTTTGCATATTTTTAGCATTTATTTCCTAAAAAATGTAAGGGGATTCCTATATTTTTAAGTATACTTGTTTTTCCTTTTATACATTTTATGGTATTATCATTTTATTAGTTATTATAAAACAATCGTTAGAAAGGACGTCATTATGCAAGTATACGGAATTGATGCGGTGCTTCGAATCGTGAGTCATTTGGCGTTTATCTACTTAGCCTTCTGGTCTTTACGTTCGTTACGCATTGAAACTTTTTTCAGACCAATGCATAATACGCAAATTAGAATGGCAATCGTACTTTTTTCAATTTTTTTAGGGTACACTGCAAGTAATTTTTTCTTAGAAGTTATCGCTTTATGCCGAAATCTTTTCGTTAGCCTGTAAATTTTAAAAAAAGGTACTATTTTAAAAGCAAGGATGTTATAATAGAAAAGATTTTGAGTAAGTGTATGCTCATTGGAATTTTTTGGAGGGAACAACATGGAAGAGATCATCGTAAGAGGTGGCAATCAATTAAATGGAACAGTAAGAATTGAAGGAGCTAAAAATGCTGTTTTGCCTATTTTAGCTGCTAGTTTGTTAGCAGAAGAAGGTATTACGACATTAGACAACGTTCCGATTCTTTCTGATGTCTTCACTATGAATCAAGTGATTCGTCACTTAAACGTAGATGTAGATTTTGATGAACAAAAGAATCAAGTAACAATCGACGCTTCAAGACAATTAGAAATCGAAGCGCCTTATGAGTATGTTAGTCAAATGCGTGCTTCAATCGTTGTGATGGGTCCGCTACTTGCCAGAAATGGACATGCAAAAGTAGCTATGCCTGGTGGATGTGCGATTGGTAAACGACCAATCGATTTGCATTTAAAAGGATTTCAAGCTTTAGGAGCAAAAATTATTCAAAAAAACGGCTATATCGAAGCAATTGCGGATGAATTGATCGGTAACACGATTTATTTAGATTTCCCTAGTGTAGGTGCTACTCAAAATATCATGATGGCTGCCGTAAAAGCAAAAGGAACAACCATCATTGAAAACGTAGCTCGCGAACCAGAAATCGTTGATTTAGCAAACATTTTGAATAAAATGGGCGCTCAAGTCTATGGAGCTGGTACTGAAACAATGCGTATTGAAGGCGTGGATCATTTACATGCAGTCAACCACTCAATCGTACAAGATCGTATCGAAGCAGGTACCTTTATGGTTGCTGCTGCAATGACACAAGGCAATGTGCTGATTGCAGATGCTATCTCTGAACATAACCGCCCATTGATTTCTAAATTGATCGAAATGGGTGCAGAAATCATTGAAGAAGAAGGCGGAGTCCGTGTCATCGGACCAAAACATATCTTACCTACAGATGTAAAAACGATGCCTCATCCTGGTTTCCCTACAGATATGCAAGCTCAAATGACAGCTATCCAATTAGTTGCAGAAGGTACAAGTGTGGTGACTGAAACAGTGTTTGAAAATCGTTTCCAACATTTAGAAGAGATGCGCCGTATGAACGCTCATGTCAAAATCGACGGAAATGTAGCAATCATGGATGGAAACCATGAATTGCAAGGTGCAGAAGTATATGCAACAGACTTGCGGGCAGCAGCAGCATTAGTTTTAGCTGGCTTGAAAGCAAATGGAATCACACGTGTGCGTAACTTGAATTATCTAGACCGTGGATATTATAATTTCCATATCAAACTACAGCAATTAGGTGCAGACGTCGAACGTGTAGACATGGATCAAACTTCTGCTGAAAAAACAGCACAAACGATTGCTTAAGGAAGTGGCTGAATGAGTAACCAACGATATATCTTATTAACTTTGATAAAGATTTTAGTGGTGATCTTATTGCTTATCCTTCTTTTTGTGGCCGGAACGATGATCGGATATGGTGTCATCGGTGGCGGCAATCCATTTAAAGTATTCCAGCCAAGTTTGTGGATTCATATTCGAGACTTTTTTCATTGATAAATAAGTATCACAGTGGTTCTAGTCGATATGAAGTGAGCCATGAAGCAGAACATGATAAAAGAAAACAGAAGGGAACGTTGACGTTAGTCGCGATCCCTTTTTTTAGTAAAAGAAAAGAAGGAATCTAATTGATGAAGAAGATATTGATTTATTTAGTTAGAGGATATCAGCGCTTTATTTCGCCTGCATTTCCACCTAGCTGCCGTTATTACCCAACCTGTTCCAATTATATGATAAAAGCAATTCAAACCCATGGTGCGCTAAAAGGGACGGTAATGGGGACTGCACGGATCTTACGCTGTCATCCTTTTGTCAAAGGCGGTATCGATTATGTACCATTGACATTCCGATTAACGCGAAATAAGAAAGATAAAAAAGAACCAGATTATAAAAAGGTTGTGAAAAATACGGGTAGCACTGAGCGATAAAGAAAAAGAGGAAATTTATTGTCAAAGTAACAACTCCGCAACTACTTATATGGGGGACAAAAAATGATCGAAGAACTAAACAAGAAAGATTTACCATGGTCCTTGTTATTAGATGCAGATCCTGATAAAGAAAAAGTTCAAGTATATGTTTCCAGAGGGAGTGGCTGGATATGGAAAGAAAAAGAAAAAACAATAGGTGTACTGATCTATGTGGCAAGGGAAAAAGAATACGAAATCGTCAATGTAGCAGTAACCCCAACGTATCAAGGAAAGGGGATTGGCGGAAAATTACTTGAGACAGCTTTTCAGAAGCTTTCACAGCTAGCTTCAAACCAAACTCGGATCATTATACGTACTGGCACTACTAGTAGCGCTGCGTTACACCTCTATCAAAAAATGGGCTATGTGGAGATTGGTCGAGTCAAAGACTATTTTATCCATCATTACTCTGAGCCCATTTTTGAAAATGGAGATCAATTAAGGGATCAAGTGATTTTAGCAATTCACTTACCTAAAAATAGCTTTAACTAATAAACTTTCAATTCGAGAAAATGCTTTCAAATGCTAAATAGATACATTACAATAGCTTTAGCAAACAAAAAGGAGAATATTTTTATGGGAATATTAGTTTTTGATTTTGGTGGAACGGCTGTCAAATATGGTTGTTGGGATGGCAAAGAGATTAAAGGTAAGGGACAATTTGCAACGCCTGAATCTTGGGAAGAAATGAAAACGCAATTATTTCAAGTTTATAAAAAAATACTCGTTTCTTTTGAAGTCGAAGGAATTGGAATCAGCTCTCCTGGAGTAGTGAATAATAAGAAACAGGTGATTGAGGGAATCAGTGCGATTCCTTATATTCATGGATTTAATATTTTCCGAGATTTGGAAACTCTGTTTCAACTCCCAGTAACGATTGAAAATGACGCCAACTGTGCCGGAATGGCTGAATTTTATGAAGGTGCTGCCCGTGATTATCAAGATGTTGCTTTTGTTGTGGCAGGAACTGGGATTGGCGGGGCGTTGTTCACGAAAGGACAAATAAATAAAGGGGCACATCTTTACGGTGGAGAATTTGGGTTGATGTTCTTAGATGGCGATAAGACATTCAGTAAACTTGGTACAGCGGTACAGATGGCTTGGCGTTATTGTGAACGCAAAGGTCTCGATAAAAATGCTTATACCGGAAAAGATGTCTTTGAATTAGCAGAAACTGGAGATGCAATAGCAAAAGAAGAAGTTGAGAGTTTTTATACGTATCTTACAAAGGGATTATTCAGTATTCAATTTTCGTTTGATCCGGAAGTGATCGTATTAGGCGGCGGGGTTTCTGCAAAAGAAGGGCTCATTGATGAGATCAAAAGCCGAATGAAGAAGCTGACAGAACAATTCGATCTGCATGATTTCGAACCGCAGATTTTATTATGTGAGTACAGAAACGATGCTAATCTTGTAGGTGCAGCAGCAAACTATCTCGCTGTACGTCAAGGAGAGAATTAAGAGCTTTAGAGAAGGTGCAGCTTGCATAAAAGAAGAGAATGAAATGAATAGGAGATTTTTACCTAAGGAATGTTTTATTTGCTGCAGTATGATAAAATATCTGAGAGGTGAAAATGATGTCAAAAAAAAATAAAGATATTGAAGTGCGTATAGAAGAAGTGAAAAAAGATATCAAAGGTAAGAATTATGAAGTCACTCAGTTATTTATAGGGAAAAAAATGATTGGTGAGATCTTAGCCTATGGGCCAAAAGAATATGAAATTTTCTTTGGTGAAGAAGATTTTGGAAAAGAAAAAAGTCTTGAAAATGCGATAGAAACAGTGATTCGACACTGGAATCTGCACGAATAAAAAAATATCAAAAAAACTTTCAATAAAGGGTTGCAAAAATCTGGAAAATTAGGTATTATAACTAAGTCAGGTTGATACAAACCTTTCGGAGGAGTAGCGAAGTGGCTAAACGCGACGGACTGTAAATCCGTTCCTTAGGGTTCAGTGGTTCGAATCCACTCTCCTCCATTTCATTGGGGTATAGCCAAGCGGTAAGGCAAGGGACTTTGACTCCCTCATGCGTTGGTTCGAATCCAGCTACCCCAGTATACCACAATCGTAAGCTCTCGTTAGTTCGAGAGCTCTTTTTTTTGCTTTGCTACCTTGTTCCTTGAAGATTCTGCTGAATTAAGATAGAGTTAAGTTAACTACAAGAATTGGAGGGATCCACATGAAATGGAAAGAAAAAGTAGACGAAGCAGCTGAAAAGTTATATGATTTGGTCAAATCAGAAAAATACAATATTGAAGTGAATATTCCGAAAAAAGGCGGAAAAGCGGTCCAGGTAAAATCAAAACGCCCAACGAATCATACAAAAAAATGGATGGCTAAAAACCGCTAATAATAACAAAAGATCCATAAGTCGGCATTTTCATCGATTTTAGGGTCTTTTGTTATTTTCTAGGTTGAACATATCTAAAAAATTGTTTCTGACAATAGGAGTAGGGAGAACGATGTGTGTCTAAATCCTCCGTTGATGGATAGAAACCTTTATCTTTTTCAGTTGTGAATCAGGTATATACCAGTTATAATAGAAGAAACGAAAGGACGGGTGTACGTTATGTCGAATCAATTACCTGTATATATACAGATTCATGACCAATTAAAAAATGAAATCGAACAAGGTATATGGAAAGTCGGAGACCGTCTTCCTTCAGAAAGAGAATTAGCAGTGAAATTCAATGTCAGCCGTATGACGTTGAGACAAGCAATTCAAAACTTGGCAGATGAAGGAATCTTAGAAAGAAAGATCGGTTCGGGTACGTATGTTGCGCGAGAAAAAGTACAAGAAAAAATGTCTGGTGCAACAAGTTTTACAGAAATTATGGAATCACAAAATCGAGTACCGTCTAGTCGGACAATCTCTTATTTCTTGACTTCGCCAAGCTCAAGTGAAATGGAAAAACTAAACTTGAGTAAAGATGACACGATCTTGCGAATGGAACGTATTCGTTTCGCAGATGATGTCCCTATTTGTTTTGAAGTTGCCAGTGTTCCACAAAAGCTGATCGATGGCTACAGCAAAGCAGAGATTACTGAATCGTTGTATCGCACGCTAGAAGAAAAAGGCGGGAAAAAGATCGGTCCAGCGAATCAAACGATTACTGCTGTGTTGGCTTCTGAGAAAATTGCTGACTATTTAGAGGTAAAACGAGGAGATGCAGTTCTTCGTTTGCGCCAGATTTCTTATTTTGAAGACGGTACGCCGTTTGAGTATGTGCGTACGCAATACGTAGGAAATCGTTTTGAGTTTTATTTGGAAAAATAAAAAACAGGTGATCCCTGATTCCTTATTAGAAATAAAAGAGAATCAGAATCACCTGTTTTTATATATGATCAGTTATCAGTTGCTCGTGATAAGAAACAGAACCCTCTTCAAATTGGACTTGTCCGTTCAGCAGCTCAATGATGGATTCTTTAAAGTGGTCAGCACTTTTTTCATCTACAGCACAGATGACGCTAACTTGATCAGTATATTGGATTTCTTTTATAAAAAAATGTTGGAGTTCAAGATAATTCTGTAATTTTCCTAGTTGCGGATACGTGATCATCACAGAGATCTCCTGTTGCAAGGTACCTTCTACGATTCCAATGTCAGACAATGCTTGAGAGACCGCATGAGTGTATGCTCGTATTAATCCGCCTGTGCCGAGTTTCGTTCCTCCAAAATATCGAGTGACTACTGCAGCTACATTGATCAGTTGATTTTTTTTGAGGACTTCCAACATCGGTACGCCCGCCGTTCCACTTGGTTCTCCATCATCGCTGCTTCGCTGGATTTCATTTTTTTCTCCAATGATGAAGGCGCTGCAGTTATGGTTCGCTTTCCAATGTTCTTTTTTTATTTCTTGAATGAAATTTTTTGCTTGGTCCTCTGATTCTATTCGTCTAAGAGAACAGATAAAGCGTGATTTTTTGATCTCAATCTCACTTTGTCCATTTTCTTTTATTGTACGATAGCGCTCGATCATCTTGTCACCTCTTTTTTTCATTTTCTTTATTCAGTATAAATAAAGTTCTAGGTTGTTTCAACACTGTAACGGTTGCGCAATTGCTGTAGTATGCGATAATAAAGACAAAGGCAGGTGGATCTGGGGATGCAGGAACGAATGAAAAAGTACGATGCAATTACGCATTATTTGAAGAACAATGGCGGCTCTCAAGTAACGTTGACCTTTACCCAATTTGACGAACTGTTGTTTCCCAGTAACGGACTTCCCAAAACAGCAAGGGAAAGTACAGATTGGTGGGCAAATGATTATAAACACCCTGAAAAAGGTGCCTATGGCTGGATAAATGCAGGCTATGAAGTAGTTGTCATCAATTTGGACAAAGAATATGTCGTGTTCAATAAATTAGTGAAATCTAGTTGGCTATTTGATTAAATAAACCGCGTTTAGAAAACGTTGACAAATTTCTTTCTTTTTATATAATAAAGTAACAGACGCGAAGAAAACGTTTGCGTAGTTTGTTTTAAAAAGGAGAGAAAAATATGGCTAAAAAAACAATCATGCTTGTATGTTCGGCTGGTATGAGCACAAGTTTACTAGTAACAAAAATGCAAAAAGCTGCTGAAGCAAAAGGAATCGACTCTGATATTTTCGCTGTGTCCGCTTCTGACGCAGATAACAATCTTGCAAATAAAGACGTGGATGTGTTGTTATTAGGCCCACAAGTTCGCTTTATGAAAGCTGATTTTGAGAAACGTCTGGAACCAAAAGGCATTCCTTTAGATGTCATCAATATGGCTGATTATGGTATGATGAATGGCGAAAAAGTGTTAGATCAAGCAATCGCGCTCATAGGTGAATAAATAGAACAGTATAACTATCGAACAAGCGATCCAAAAAATAGATCGCTTGTTTTTTCGTATATTTTTTTAGGGCGAATAATATGAATCATTTTTGGGGTAGAAGGCTTCTGACGAGAGATATTAAAGCAATAGACTGTGAGGAGGTAAATTTACCAAATTATGAGAAGATCGCAGCAGTGGAACGTTTGGGCAACTGGATTCTTTGTCATCGCTGTGGAATGAGGACGTCCGTCATTGTTGGACAGCTTGCAGATTACGGTTATTTTTGTACACATTGTCTATATTTAGGGTGATGCGACACTCAACAAGATTTATATTTGTTTGATCAGCCTGAAGCAAAACCTCGAGAAGTCGTCTTTTTTTGGACAGGACAGCTTACTGAAAAACAAACGGAAATCGCAAAGAGAATACTTTGCCATTCAGAAAAAAGACATCATCTTATTTGGGCTGTAACAGGTGCAGGGAAAACAGAGATGCTTTATCCTATTTTAGTGGAAACTTTAAAAGCTGGAGGAAGAGTAGCGATTTGTACACCGCGAGTCGATGTTTGTAATGAATTGTTTTTACGCTATCGTTATGTTTTTCCAGAAGAAAAAATCACGTTGCTCCATGGGAATACAGCAACGGCTTATACCTTTACTTCTTTTGTTATCTGTACGATTCATCAGCTATACCGTTTTTATCGGTCCTTTGATTTAATAGTGATCGATGAGATCGATGCGTTTCCTTATAACGGGGATGCTGGGCTAGCTCACGCTGTGCAAACAGCAATCAGATCAAACGGCCGATTCATCTACTTAAGTGCCACGCCTGATGAGAAGTTACTAAAGGAAATCAAGCAGACATTTGAGCTCCACAAACTTGCCTTGCGCTTTCATCGGCGCTTGCTTCCTGAACCCGTGCTTGTTTTCATGAATAATTGGCGACAAAAATGTGGAAACAAAAAGAAAATCAACTCTTTGGTGCGGATCATTCAGCAACTAATCAAAGAAAACCGTATCCTTTTATTTTGTCCAAGTATTACGATGATGCATCGTTTAAAAATCACACTGCAAGAAGCTTTTCCAGAATATGAGATAACAGATGTTTCTTCACAAGACGATCAACGGGCAAAGAAAGTTCAGAAAATGCGAGAAGCAATATACGAGATACTGTTAACCACAATGATCCTAGAAAGAGGAGTCACATTTGAAAGAATCTCTGTCATCGTTTTAGGAGCAGATCATCCAGTTTTTACTAAATCCTCTTTGGTGCAAATCGCAGGAAGAGCTGATCGTAAAGGTCCTTATACGAACAGTCGAGTCTATTTTTTCTATGAAGAAAAAACTTCAGCTATTCGAAAAGCCTGTCAGGAAATCAAAGAAATGAACGAAGAAGGGAAGCAGGTGCTGTGAGATGTAGTTGCTGCGGTAAAGACATCATTCAAAATTTAACATTCAGCGAGATCATCGGAGTGTCGAAATCTAGACTTCCTCAGACATGTTCAGTTTGCCGCGCACAATTCCATTTATTAGAAGCAAAAGGTTGTGCAGGTTGTCAAAAACCAATCCATTTGAAATACGAGGAGACGAAAAAGAAAGCAAAGACTAGTTTCGTTTACTGCAACGACTGTCAAGAATGGAAGAAGAAATATCCTGCATATGATTTTCAACACCGCGCCTTTTTTACGTACGATGAAAAGATGCAGGCTTGGATCAATCGGTACAAGTTTATGGGAGATATCCGATTAGCAGGGACTTTTGCATATAAATGGACTCAGATAAAAAAAGATTACCCGGCATATATTTATTGTCCAATACCTTTATCTGAAAAAAGGTGGCTAGAAAGAGGATTCAATCAAGTAAGCGAGATGTTGAAAGCAGCAAAAATTCCTTTTCAGATGCTGCTCAAAAGAGAGCAACATCTGCTTGCTCAAGCAAAAAACACGCGAAAGGAAAGATTGGAGATGCCTCAGCCTTTTGAGCTTGCCGTACCTCTTTCTAAGATACAACATAAAAAAATATTGATTATTGACGATGTCTATACAACAGGACAGACGCTTTTTCATGCAGCAGATTGCTTGCAGAACGCACAGCCGAAAATCATCCGAACCATTTCTTTGGCAAGATGAATCAGATGTGGAAATTTGATAGCGATTTAATTTGCAAATAACCTAGAGTTCGATATAATAGAATTAAGAAGAGGGAAAGAGTGGTCCTTCTCCTTCTTGATTGTGGTAGACGAAAGGGGTAATTTTTATGTTTAGATATAATGTACGCGGCGAAAATATCGAAGTAACTGAAGCGATTCGCGACTACGTTGAGAAAAAAGTAGGCAAACTAGAACGCTATTTCAGTGACGCACCCGATGCAACGGCGCATGTGAACTTAAAAGTTTATACAGAAAAAACAGCAAAAGTGGAAGTAACGATCCCATTACCTTATCTTGTATTACGTGCCGAAGAAACTTCTCCAGATTTATACGCAAGTATCGATTTGGTTGTTGACAAATTGGAACGCCAAATCCGCAAATTCAAAACAAAAATTAATCGTAAATCCCGTGAAACGGGCATGAATACTGCAGATGCTGCTGCTTTATTCAATGAAGAGGACGAAAACGAAAATGATTCTGAATTAGATATCGTACGTACGAAACGCCTTTCATTGAAACCAATGGATAGTGAAGAAGCAGTCTTACAAATGAACATGCTGGGACATAACTTCTTTATTTTTGAAGATGCAGAAACAAATGGTACAAGTATCGTTTACCGCCGTAAAGATGGAAAATACGGACTGATTGAAACAGACTGATCAGCCTTACTTAAATAACAACGAAAACTTGCAGCAGCTACTGACAGCTGCCGCAAGTTTTTTTGAGTTTCCTCCTCTTTTAGATGAAATATGAATAAATTATGAAGTTCTTACTTTAATACGCTTAAGATATTTCAATTATCTATAACTAATGATAAAATGAAAAGTAAAGTCTACATAGTCTGGATAATACACAGAAGGAAAAGGAGATTACACAACGCATGGCCAATTTGATTCGTTCACTTATCGAAAACGATAAGAAAGAACTAAAACGTTTAGATAGCATTGCAAAAAAAGTTGAAGCATACGCTGACCAAATGGCAGCATTAACTGATGAACAATTACAGGCAAAAACTGCTGAATTCAAGGGCAGATACCAAAAAGGAGAAACATTAGATCAATTACTTCCGGAAGCTTTTGCAGTCGTCCGAGAAGCAGCAAAACGTGTATTAGGTTTATATCCATACCACGTACAATTGATGGGTGGAATCGTGCTTCACGATGGAAATATCCCTGAAATGCGTACTGGTGAAGGTAAAACCTTGACCGCAACGATGCCAGTATATCTAAATGCTCTGACTGGCGAAGGGGTACACGTAGTTACCGTCAATGAATATTTAGCAACCCGTGACTCGACGGAAATGGGCGAACTTTATAATTTCTTAGGATTAACAGTGGGGTTGAATATCAACTCAAAATCTTCGGATGAAAAACGCGAGGCTTATAATTGTGATATCACTTATAGTACGAATAATGAATTAGGATTTGACTACTTGAGAGACAATATGGTCGTTTACCGCCATCAAATGGTACAACGTCCGCTGAATTATGCCATTGTCGATGAAGTTGACTCAATCTTGATTGATGAAGCGAGAACGCCGCTGATCATTTCAGGGCAAGCAGAAAAATCCACAGCTTTATATACAAGAGCAGACAACTTCGTGAAACGTTTGAAAGAAGAAGAAGATTATAAAATCGATGTACAATCAAAAACAATCAGTTTAACCGAAGCAGGGATCGAAAAAGCAGAAGAAACATTCGGTTTGGATAACTTATACGACATTGAAAATACTGCATTGACCCATCACTTGGATCAAGCATTGAGAGCCAACTATATCATGCTTTTAGATATCGATTATGTTGTCCAAGACGGAAAAGTACTGATTGTTGACCAGTTCACTGGTCGGATCATGGATGGACGCCGTTATTCAGATGGACTTCACCAAGCAATCGAAGCTAAAGAAGGCGTAGAGATCGAAGACGAAACGAAAACCATGGCGACGATCACTTTCCAGAACTATTTCCGTATGTACAAGAAACTTGCGGGAATGACTGGTACAGCTAAAACAGAAGAAGAAGAATTCAGAGAAATTTATAACATCCAAGTATACCAGATTCCGACAAATCGTCCGGTTATCCGTGATGATCGTCCAGATTTGCTTTACCCAACATTACAAAGCAAGTTCCACGCTGTCGTGCAAGATATCAAAGATCGCTACCGCAAAGGTCAACCTGTGTTAGTCGGAACTGTTGCGGTTGAAACATCTGAGTTATTATCAGATATGCTGAATCAAGAACGTATTCCTCATGAAGTGCTGAATGCGAAAAATCACTTTAAAGAAGCAGAGATCATTATGAATGCTGGTCAAAAAGGTGCTGTGACGATTGCTACCAACATGGCTGGTCGGGGAACAGATATCAAGTTAGGACTTGGGGTAAGAGAACTTGGTGGTCTAGCAGTTATCGGGACAGAACGACATGAATCTCGTCGTATCGATAACCAGCTTCGAGGACGTGCAGGACGTCAAGGAGACCCTGGTATGTCACAATTCTACTTGTCATTGGAAGATGATTTGATGAAACGATTCGGTTCAGAACGAATCAAAGCTTTCTTAGATCGGATGAAGATCGGTGAGGAAGATGCTGTTATCCAAAGCAAGATGCTAACGAAACAAGTAGAATCTGCACAAAAACGTGTAGAAGGAAATAACTATGACACACGTAAAAACGTCTTACAATACGATGATGTGATGCGTGAACAACGTGAAGTAATCTATAAACAGCGACAAGAAGTAATCATGGAAGAAAAAAGCTTATCCAAGCCACTAATGAACATGGTCAAACGGACAATCAGTCGTGTAGTAGATGCGCATACACAATTAGAGAAAGAAAATTGGAATTTGGAAAGTATCATCGATTTTGCCGGCAGTACTCTTGTCCATGAAGATAGTATTACTCTTGCAGATATCGAAGGAAAAACAGCTCAGGAGATCAAAGAGTATCTAAACGAACGAGCACAAGAAGTATTTAATACCAAAGCGGCTCAACTAAATGGTCCAGAGCAATTGTTGGAATTTGAAAAAGTCGTGATCTTGCGTGTTGTGGACTCTAAATGGACAGACCATATTGATGCAATGGATCAATTACGTCAGTCAATCGGCTTACGTGCTTATGGACAGAATAATCCATTAGTCGAATATCAAACAGAAGGCTATAAGATGTTTGAAGATATGGTAGGCGCCATCGAGTATGAAGTCACTCGAATCTTTATGAAAGCTGAGATCCGTCAAAACGTACAGCGTGAACAGGTTTCTCAAGGAACAGCTTCTCACTCAGAAGACGGAGATGCCAAAGAAAATAGTAATACTAGCGCGAAAAAACAGCCAATCCATGTGAACAAGGTCGGAAGAAATGATCCTTGTCCTTGTGGAAGCGGGAAAAAATATAAGAACTGTCATGGAAAAAATGCAAACTAATTTCTGACAGCAGGATTGGTGAGACAAATTCTTTTTTTAAGAATTCGTCTCACCTTCTTTCTGTTATTTGCTGATTCTGTTAGACTAGATATAATGAAAAAAGTATAGTGAAAGAAGGAAAAAACATGGAAATATCCGAAATTCGAAATCTCCTGACAGAAATGCAGGAAAAGGTCACAAGTTTCAGGAGGTCTCTTTGACTTAGATCAGCTGGAAGAAGACATCGCGGAAGCAGAAGCAAAAATGGCTGAACCTGGTTTTTGGGATGACAGCGAAGCCGCACAAAAAGTGATCAGCGAAAATAACGCTAATAAAGAAACCTATGACCAATTCCATTCTCTTGCCGAAGAACTAGAAGAAATCGAATTGATGGTGGAGATGCTGCAAGAAGAACCTGATGCAGCAATGCAGGAAGAAGCAGAAACACGTATCAATGCATTAGATGAAAAAATGAAGACGTATGAATTATCTATGCTGTTAGACGGACCTTATGATCGAAACAATGCGATCGTCGAATTGCATCCAGGGGCTGGCGGAACGGAGTCCCAAGACTGGGGCAGCATGCTTTTACGTATGTATACACGTTGGGCAGAGCAGCATGGCTATCAAGTAGAAACACTAGATTATCAAGCAGGTGATGAAGCAGGGATCAAGAGTGTGACCCTGCTGATTAAAGGACACAACGCTTTTGGTTATCTAAAATCAGAAAAAGGTGTTCATCGCCTTGTACGGATTTCGCCTTTTGACTCAGCGAAACGACGTCATACTTCTTTTTGTTCGGTAGATGTGATGCCAGAGCTTGATGAAACGATCGATATAGAAATCAATCCAGATGATTTGAAAATCGATACGTACCGAGCAAGTGGTGCAGGTGGTCAGCACATCAATAAAACAGAATCTGCTGTACGGATCACTCACTTGCCTACAGGAACAGTAGTAGCTAGTCAGGCACAACGTTCACAATTGAAAAACCGTGAGCAAGCTATGGGGATGTTAAAAGCTAAGCTTTATCAATTAGAAGTGGAAAAGAAAGAACAAGAAGCAGCTGCACTTCGAGGAGAACAAAAAGAAATCGGCTGGGGTTCACAGATCCGTTCTTATGTTTTCCATCCCTATTCTATGGTAAAAGACCATCGGACAAACGTAGAGACAGGAAATGTCCAAGCAGTTATGGACGGTGACCTTGATTTATTTATTGACGGCTATTTAAAAATGCATCTACAATAAGAACTCATTGTTAAATTGAAATAAAATTGTAAGATTTTGCAAGCATGTTGAAACATTGCCATGCTATAATAGCTAAAGACTGAAAAAGATATGGAGAGAACGCCATGATTGAAATGAAGGATGTAATGAAGAAGTACTCAAATGGTACGACCGCTATCCGCAATCTCTCGATTGTCATCGAACAAGGAGAGTTTGTCTATGTGGTTGGTCCGTCTGGAGCCGGTAAATCTACATTCATCAAATTGATGTATCGAGAAGAAAAAGCTTCAAAAGGAACTTTGAACGTCGCAGGTCATGATCTAATAGCAATCAAAAACCGCGAAGTTCCTTATCTACGCAGAGAAATCGGCGTGGTGTTCCAAGACTATAAATTATTACCAAGAAAAACAGTATATGAAAATGTTGCGTACGCTATGCAAGTTATCGGCAGAAAACCTCGAGATATCAAAAAACGAGTAATGGAAGTGCTGGACCTTGTTGGTTTGAAACACAAAGTTCGAGTCTTTCCTAGCGAATTATCCGGTGGGGAACAGCAACGTGTCTCTATTGCTCGGGCAATCGTGAATACGCCTAAAGTACTTATCGCGGATGAACCGACAGGAAATCTGGATCCAGAAAACTCATGGGAAATCATGAAATTATTAGATCGGATCAATGCCCAAGGAACTACTGTCGTGATGGCTACACATAACAGTACGATCGTAAATACGATTCGGCACCGAGTAATTGCTATCGAAAACGGCCGCATTATTCGAGATCAAGCGGAAGGGGAATATGGATACGATGATTAGAACCTTTTTCCGCCATTTATTAGAAAGTATCAAGAGTTTGAAACGTAACGGCTGGATGACAGTTGCTTCAGTCAGTGCGGTAACGATCACGTTGACTTTAGTCGGTGTATTCATGGCAGTTATCATGAATGCAACTAAATTAGCTCAGGATATAGAAGGAAACGTTGATGTATCTGTATTCGTAGATATCGGTACAAAAGACGAAGAGATGAAAAAGCTAGAAAAAGAATTGAATGACTTAGATCATGTTAAAAAAGTTGAATTTTCAAGCAAAGAACAGGAATTGAAAAAAATCCAAAACGAAATGGGTGATTCCTGGAAATTGTTTGAAGGTGACAATAACCCGTTATATGATGTGTATGTAGTAAGTGCTACTGATCCTTCTTATACAAAACAAGTAGCAGAAGAAGCAGCAGATTTGAAGAATGTTTCTCGTTCTGATTACGGTGGAGCTTCCTCAGATCGGATTTTCCAAATCGCTGGTGCAGTTCGGACATGGGGATTAGTTGCAGCGGCATTGCTGCTGTTCGTAGCGATGTTTCTCATTTCGAACACGATTCGGATCACGATTTTGTCTAGACAGCGTGAAATTCAAATCATGCGTTTAGTCGGTGCAAAAAATGGATATATTCGCTGGCCGTTTTTCCTTGAAGGTGGCTGGATCGGTCTGATCGGTGCGATTCTTCCGATTTTGATCATCACATTTGGTTATGCATGGTTTTTCCAATTGATCAATCCATCATTATTACGTTCCCATTATTCATTGATTCATCCACAAAATATCGTTTGGAAAATCAATCTTTTAATGGTCGGCATTGGTGTGATCATTGGTTCACTTGGCTCGATCATTTCTATGAGACGTTTCTTGAAATTCTAATACCACAATATAAATAAAATGAGAAAGTTGGACAGTTTCGTTCCAGCTTTCTTTTTTTATTGGCTAGGAGAATAGAAGGAAGCGGCTTTTTTCCCTTTACTTTAAAAAACAACTTGGGTATTCTTAAGTTGGTAGAAGAAGAGGTGAAGCCGTGAAAATTATCGTTGACAATTTTTTTACGATCCTTTTGATTATGAATATTTTGCTTTCCTTTATCATCGTTTTTCGAGAAAGAAAGGAAACTGCTCAAACATGGGCATGGCTGCTCGTTTTGATGTTCATTCCAGTTGTAGGATTTATTTTATATATTTTTTTAGGAAGAGGGATTTCCAAAGAGAAAATTTTTGATTTGAAGATCCAAGGGAAAATCGGTAAGAACCTGGAAATTGAAGAAGACAAACAGGCATTGATGCGAGGGCTTTATCCTCATCCGCCTACTGGACAAGTAGATGTGAAACAATTGATCTATATGCTCACGGTATTTGAAAGTACGCTCTATACGACTAAAAATGAAATCACTTTATTTACAGATGGTCGTGAAAAATTCGATGCGCTGATTGAAGATATCAAGCAGGCAGAAGACCATATCCACTTCCAGTATTATATTTATCGCAGTGATGCATTAGGTGAAGAAGTTCGAGATGCATTGACAGAGGCGGCAAGACGAGGGGTAAAAGTCAGAGTCCTTCTTGATGCATGGGGTTCCACACAAGTTTCTTCCAGCTTTTTTCAGAATTTGAAAAAAGCAGGCGGAGAAGTCGCATTTTTCTTTCCTCTATTTGTTCCGTATATTAATCCTCGGATCAATTATCGCAATCATCGTAAAATCGTAGTTATTGATGGGAAAATCGGATATACAGGTGGGTTCAATGTTGGAAATGAATATCTAGGATTGGTAAAGAAATTTGGTTATTGGCGAGACAATCATTTGCGTATTTACGGAGAAGCGGTGTATACCTTGCAAAACCGTTTTTTGATGGACTGGAATTCTCAGCATACAAAAGAAGTAGGCTATTCTCCCAAATTTTTTCCGTCCATTCACACTACTGGTGATATAGCTGTTCAAATCGTGACAAGCGGACCAGATACCGAACATGAACAAATCAAAATGACTTATTTGAAAATGATTTCGTTAGCCAAACGGGAGATATTGATCCAAACGCCTTATTACATACCGGATGGATCGATTCATGAAGCACTGAAGTTGGCTCTTCTTTCAGGCGTAAAAGTTCATATCCAAATACCTAACAAACCAGATCATCTTCTCGTTTACTGGGCAACGTATTCTTTCGCTGCAGAGCTGATCGAGTATGGAGCAAGGATCGAAACATATGAGAATGGATTTATTCATGCAAAGACGATGATTATCGATGGTGGCATTGTTTCAGTTGGCTCAGCAAATATCGATGTTCGTTCATTTCGCTTAGACTTTGAGGTCAATACACTGGTTTATGATGAACGAATGGCTTCACGTGTAAGAAAAGCTTTTTTTGAAGACTCGAAAATTTCTACGCATCTCACAAAAGAAATGTATGAAAACCGAGGAATAATCATCAAGATGAAAGAAGGATTAGCAAGATTGATTTCGCCGCTCCTTTAAAACATAAAAAGGACATGAGAACCATCAACAGATGGAGATCTCGTGTCCTTTTCTAACGGGGCCATTTCTGAGAGTACGTCAGAAATGGAGAAAGCGTCTCGCATGAGCGAAATTAACTTTGGGGTATCTCTTGTTTTTTGGGGAAAGCAAGAAATAAGCTAATATATGCTATTAAAAGAGACACATTTCAAAGCCAGTATAGCATAGAAACTTTTAATGAGATAGTTTTTTTTACAATTATGAGAATTTATTTTGTTATTTAATGATTTTGATTCGTTTTCATCAAGTAATGAAAATGATAAAATAAACATACTTTAGGATTAAAGGAGATTTCTAATGAAAAAACTTAAATTATTCTTACCAATAATAGGATTAGCCATTCTTTTATCAGGCTGTTCAAAGTGGATTGATCGAGGAGAATCCATTACGGCTGTTGGCTCTTCTGCTTTACAGCCTTTAGTAGAAACAGTTGCTGAAACTTACCAGACAGAAAATCCTGGAAAATTCATCAATGTACAAGGGGGCGGAAGCGGAACTGGTTTGTCTCAAGTACAGTCAGGAGCAGTCGACATCGGAAACTCTGATTTGTTTGCGGAAGAAAAATCGGGGATCGATGCCTCAGCATTAGTCGATCATCGAGTAGCAGTTGTTGGGATCACTCCTATTGTGAACAAGGATATTGGCGTAAAAGACATCAGTATGGAAAACCTGAAAAAACTATTTACAGGCGAGATCAAAAACTGGAGTGAAGTCGGTGGAAAAGATCAGCCAGTAGTTATATTGAACCGCGCTTCAGGAAGCGGAACCCGTAGCACGTTTGAAAAATGGGTATTGGACGGAGAAACAGCTGTTCAGGCACAAGAACAAGATTCAAGCGGAATGGTGCGCCAGATCGTTGCCGACACACCCGGTGCAATCAGCTATGTTGCTTTTTCTTATGTTTCCGATGATGTAGATACGTTGAATGTTAACGGTGTAGAACCGACAGATGAAAATGTGACAACGAACAAATGGACGATTTGGGCATATGAGCATATGTACACAAGAGATCATCCAAAAAAACTGACAAAAGAATTTTTAGACTATATCTTATCTGATGAAGTACAAGATAACATCGTTGGAGAACTAGGTTATATCCCTGTTTCTCATATGAAAGTCGAACGTGATTGGCAAGGAAATATCGTTAAAGAGTAATCTTTACACAAAATTTACAAACTTAGCTAAACTTTTACATGTTATTAAAACCAAATTGATGTTCAATTTGTACACTGAGTGAGTATGTTAAACCTGATTAAGGGGGAGTCATCTGTGGAAGATGTGAAAAAAGTATTATTAACAAAATCAAAACGTTCAAAAATGGAACAGCGTGGAAAATTCATCAGTTTTTTATGTATCGCGCTGATCGTGTTGGTTGTATTATCTATTTTTTATTTTGTAGCTAGTAAAGGATTGGCCACCTTTTTTACTGATAAGATCAATGTATTTGATTTTCTGTTTGGTACAGATTGGAATCCAAGCCAAATCGGAGCAAATGGGAAACCAATGGTAGGGGCATTGCCTATGATCACAGGTTCGTTTATTGTGACCTTTTTATCTGCTATCGTTGCCACGCCATTTGCCATTGGTGCAGCAGTATTCATGACGGAGATCTCTCCTAAAAACGGAACGAAGATCTTACAGCCGGTCATCGAGCTGCTTGTAGGTATTCCTTCTGTCGTTTATGGTTTTATCGGTTTATCAGTTATCGTGCCTTTTGTCAGAAGTATTTTTGGCGGGACAGGGTTTGGTATCTTAGCTGGTACATTTGTGTTGTTCGTTATGATCTTGCCGACTGTCACAACGATGACTGTTGATGCATTAAAGGCAGTACCACGGCACTATCGGGAAGCTTCATTAGCGCTTGGTGCCACAAGATGGCAAACAATCTACAAAGTCGTGCTACGAGCAGCCGTGCCCGGGATTTTAACAGCAGTCGTTTTTGGTATGGCTCGTGCGTTTGGTGAAGCCTTAGCTATCCAAATGGTCATCGGTAATGCAGCATTGATGCCAACAGGACTTACTACTCCTGCTTCTACATTGACGTCCATCTTAACAATGGGAATCGGAAATACAATCATGGGAACAGTTGAAAATAATGTGTTATGGTCATTAGCGCTGATCTTGCTATTGATGTCATTATTCTTTAATATCGTGATCCGTATGATTGGGAAGAAAGGAGAGCTGAAATAATGAACGCAAAACGCTCAGATAAAATTGCTACAGGTGTTTTATATATAGTTTCGGGGATCATCGTATTGATTTTAGCAGCTTTACTACTTTATATCTTAGTTCGGGGAATACCGCACATTTCATGGTCCTTCTTGACCGAACCTTCCAAAGCCTACCAAGAAGGCGGTGGAATCGGGATCCAGCTATTTAACTCGATTTATTTGCTTTTGATCACGATGATCATCAGTTTTCCTATTTCTTTAGGTGCGGGTATCTATCTTTCAGAATATGCTGGAAAAAACTGGCTAACAGATGTGATTCGCACGTCGATTGAAATCTTGAGCTCGTTGCCTTCTGTCGTTGTCGGTTTATTCGGTTTCTTGGTTTTCGTTATTCAATTCCAGTATGGTTTCTCGATTATTTCTGGTGCATTGGCTTTGACTGTATTCAACTTGCCTCTTTTGACTAGAACAGTTGAGGAGTCTTTACAAGCGGTCCATTACACACAACGAGAAGCAGGATTGGCCTTAGGTTTGTCACGCTGGGAAACAGTGATGAAAGTGGTGGTTCCAGAAGCGACACCAGGGATTTTGACTGGTGTGATCCTAAGTTCTGGAAGAATTTTTGGTGAAGCAGCTGCATTGATCTATACGGCTGGACAAAGTGCACCTGCGTTAGATTTTACGAACTGGAATCCATTAAGTGTTTCAAGCCCGATCAGCATTTTCCGTCAAGCTGAAACATTAGCTGTCCATATTTGGAAGATCAATACAGAAGGCACGATGCCTGATGGTGTTTCTGTTTCGGCTGGCGCTTCTGCCGTGTTGATCATTGCTGTTTTACTGTTCAACTTCGGCGCTCGTGCGATTGGCAAACGATTATACCGAAAAATGACTTCAGCCTAAGGAGAAGAAGCAAAATGAAAAAATATAACTGGAATGAAACAAATGTCATCACCATGCCAAAAGAGAAAGAAGTAGCACTATATACGGATGATCTACATGTCTGGTATGGCGACAATGAAGCAATCAAAGGAGTGGATCTGGAATTTGAAAAAAATAAGATCACTGCACTGATTGGTCCTTCCGGCTGCGGAAAATCTACGTATCTTCGTTCGTTGAATCGAATGAATGATGGGATCGCTAATACGAAAATCACTGGGAAAATCATGTATCAAGGCGTAGATATTAATGCGCCTCAAGTGGATGTTTATGAGATGCGCAAACGGATTGGCATGGTTTTTCAACGTCCTAATCCGTTCAGCAAGTCGATTTATGACAATATTACATTTGCTTTGAAACAGCACGGCGAAAAAAACAAAAAGAAATTAGATGAAATCGTTGAAACAAGCTTGAAACAAGCTGCCTTGTGGGACCAAGTAAAAGACAGCTTGGACAAAAGTGCCTTGGCTTTATCTGGCGGGCAACAGCAACGTTTATGCATTGCTCGTGCGATCGCGATGAAACCTGATATCTTGCTGCTAGACGAGCCGGCAAGTGCTTTGGACCCTATTTCGACAGGAACGGTTGAAGAAACACTTGTAAACTTGAAAGAAGACTATACGATCATCATCGTGACGCATAACATGCAACAAGCAGCTCGTATCAGCGACTATACTGCCTTTTTCTATCTAGGAAAAGTAATGGAATATGACAAAACTAACAAGATATTTACCAGACCAAAAATTCAGGCAACCGAAGATTATGTGTCCGGTCATTTTGGTTAAGACGGAGGCCTCAACATGACAAAAGAAATTATTTCATCTAAAGATCTTCATCTGTATTATGGAAAGAAAGAAGCACTAAAAGGGATCGATCTAAGTTTCAATCAAGGGGAAATCACTGCGATGATCGGTCCTTCTGGTTGCGGAAAATCCACTTATCTGCGTTCTTTGAACCGGATGAATGACCTGATTCCGAATGTAACGATCACCGGAAGTGTTTTATATAAAGACAAAGACATCTATGGTCCAAAAACAGATGTTGTTGAACTAAGAAAAGAAATCGGCATGGTATTCCAGCAGCCAAACCCATTTCCTTTTTCTATCTATGAAAATGTCATCTATGGATTGAAATTAAAAGGGGAAAAAGATAAAAAAGTCCTTGATCAAGTAGTTGAAGAAAGCCTGAAGGCAGCGTCTGTTTGGGATGATGTGAAAGACAAATTGCATAAAAGTGCTTTATCTTTATCCGGCGGGCAGCAGCAGCGTGTATGTATCGCACGTGTTTTGGCAGTTAATCCGGAAATCATCTTATTGGATGAACCAACAAGTGCGCTTGATCCTGTTTCTACTGGGAAAATCGAAAGTATGCTGTTAGAATTAAGAGAGCGGTATACGATGATCATCGTGACCCATAATATGTCTCAAGCTTCACGTATTTCAGATAAGGCGGCATTCTTTTTAGATGGTCACTTGATCGAATACAACGATACGAAGAAGATATTCATGAATCCAGAAAAACAAGAGACAGAAGATTATATTTCAGGTCGATTTGGATAAGGAGGAAACGGAATGCTACGTACACAATTTGAAGAAGAATTGCTGAATCTCCATAATCAGTTCTACGAAATGGGGATGATGGTGAGCAGCGCCGTGCACAAGTCAGTTCGTGCATACATCAAACACGATAAAATCTTAGCCCAAGAAGTTATCGAAAACGATATAAATATCAATAACATGGAAACACGCTTGGAGAAGAAAAGTTTTGAAATGATCGCATTGCAACAGCCAGTTACAACTGATTTGCGTATGATCATTACGGTCATGAAAGCTAGCTCGGATTTAGAACGTATGGCCGATCATGCGGTGTCTGTTGCTAAATCCACGATTCGCGTAAAAGGGCAGACGAGAATACCGGAAATCGAAAAAGAGATCTCCGATATGTCCGATTATGTGAAAAAAATGGTGGACAACGTCCTAGTTGCTTATGTCAAAACAGACAAAAAAGACGCACGTACGATCGCCAATATGGATCAAAGAGTCAATGACTATTTCAATCGAATCTATAATGCAACAATCAAAAATATGCAGGAAAATCCTGAGACAGTCATCAGTGGAACAGACTACTTGAATGTTGCCAGTTATCTAGAACGGATCGGAGACTATGTGACAAACATCTGTGAATGGATCGTCTACTTGGCTACAGGGAAAATCACTGAGTTAAATACGAACCACAATGAGATTTTCTAAACTGAAGCTGTGATTATGCCGTTTGTTTATGAAAAGAGGTTGTGAAAAAGCTGTTCTACATCAAGTAATAAGAACAGTCAAACAAAAAATAGCTCCTCATATTTTTCGTTTGGCTGGACTTATTACCGCAGATGCAAGCTTTTGAACACCGTTTATTCGGGAAAGGGTTTGTGACAAAACATGTCACAAACCCTTTTCATCATTTCATAGAAAGGATAAAGAATGCAAAAAAAAATTAGCATCATCACTATATTTTTTATTTGTGTGCTTACTTCATGGGTTATTCAGCATCAAGCCGCTTTATATGAAGTACCTGTCATCGAGATAGAAAAAGTACGAATAAAAGAGGATCATCAATTGATTACAGGAAAACTGATGAACACGGATCAAAAAGGAGAATCGATTTATTTATCGGTTCCTTATCAAAAAAATCAAATAGAAACAGCAAATATAAAAGCGAGACAAATGTATCTAGTCCAAATGCATGGAGATGAATGGCAGCTAGTAGCAAAAAAAATGATGGCTGGCTTTTCTTCTTCACAAGTATCTTCATTGGCGCCATGTTGCTTATTAGCGGAAAACAGGGTCTATTTGCTTTAGGAAGTCTCATCATCAATATCGTTTTACTTTTACTTTTGTTGCTCATCTTTACTAAAACAGAAGGGATTTCTCTATTAAATATATCTATCCTGTTCGTCGTTATAGGGATGATTATTAGCATATTGGCTTTAGATGGATGGAATAGAAGCAGTATAATCAAAATTTCAGCTGCAGTTACGAGTGTTTTTTTAGCATTTTTTATTTGTCTTTTGACAATGAATCATTGGAAAGACCAAGGACTGCGCTATGAGGAACTGAATTATCTGACACGACCGTATCGTTCTGTTTTTCTTTCTAGCGTACTGATTGGAACAGCTGGAGGAACACTCGATACCGTTATCATAGTCATTGCGACATTAGAAGAATTGACTAAGCGACAACCAGAAATAACAGCGAAACAGTTATGGCTTTCAGGAAGGCAAGTGGGTCGAGATGTGATTGGCTCGATGACCAATATCCTTTTGTTCGTCTATATCAGTAGGTCAGTTCCATCGCTTCTTTTATATTTAGGAAATCAATGGTCGTTCAAAGAAACGATAGAACAGCATTTATCATTGGAATTTTTACGCGTCATTGCTGGCAGCTTAGGAATAGTATTATCGATCCCTATCTCGGTCCTCTTTTTTCTGACTGTAAGGAGGCTGAAACGATGAATGTACTTATTATACTTGTTGGGATTTTAGCAATCAGCGTGCTACTTATTGGCGGTACGCAAGGTATGTATATTCTTTTAGGCTTATTCATCAATTTAGGGATCTTTTTCCTGTTGTTATTCGGTTATCATCAGAAGTGGCCGATACTGGCATTGTCGGTCATAGGATTTTTATTGATTGCTGTGGTTATCTTATTTTTTATCAACGGTTATAATCTAAAAATGCGTGCAGCTTTTGTGAGTATACTGATCTTTTTATTTTGTTTCCTACTATTGCTTCCTATCACTGATTTTTTAGCGATCCAAGGTTTTACATCGGTAGAACTAGAAGAATTATCTGGCTTAGATAAGACTTTAGCGATTGATTTTAGATTACTTACGAGATCGTTGCTTCTGATTAGTCTTAGTGGTGCTGTTTTAGATGCTAGTGTAGCAATTTCTAGTGGGACATTCGAAGTATATCAGGCAAATCCGCAATTATCTTTTTACCAATTGCGCCATTCTAGTTTCGCTATTGCTAAAAAAATATTGGCGTCAACAGTAATGACACTTCTTTTTGCATTCATGGGAAGTTCTTTAGCGTTGATCCTCTGGTTTATTGATTTAGACATTCCTTTTCAGCAAGTGATCAATGAAAAATCATTTGTTCTAGAATATACGATGGCTATTCTTACCACATTGTCCGCACTACTTGTTCTTCCTTTAACCTGCGTGACTACAGCATATCTCTTTACAAAAAAGAAAGAACAACTCAAGATGGAGTAAAAGTTACAACTTAAGTCCTATGACATTTTTACTGAATCAGTGCATAATATGGATGTAAGGAAAAGCTTGCAAACAATTTTGCTTAAGGAGGCAATTTCCATGAAAGAAAGAGAACGTATTTTAGATTTAGTGAAAAAAGGAATCCTTTCGACTGAAGAAGGCTTAGATTTATTAGAAAGCATGGCAACTGAAAAAGACGAAAAGCAAATAAAAAAAGAAGCAGACAAGGTAACTGCTAGTCATAAAGAAAAAGATCAGGCAAGTCAATTGATCGATAAACTTGAAAACGGCGAAGAAGAAATTTCTGAGCCAGTTGATCCAAAGGAAAGAGAAAGACAAGATCAAGAAAACTTAGAAAAGATCTTAGATGAACTAGCAACTGAAGCGAATAAAACTTCGGCGCGTCTAGATGAAGTAAATGCTCAATTCGCTGACAATAAGGCAGCACGCAATGAGAAACAGGAAGCATTGATGCAGCTGAATACAAAAGAAGAATTAGGCGAGTTGACAGAAGAAGAATTAGCACAGCGTCAGACGTTAGAAGCAGAAATCAAAGAGTTAGAAGCTAGTGGCGATACACTGTTAGAAGAACAATTGAAATTAGAAGCAGAATTAAAAGATATCCGTAAGAATCAATGGTCTGAGAAAAAAGAAACGTTTACTGATAAGTTTGAATTGCCAGATGATTGGAAAGATCAAGCAACAGATACACTGAATCAAGTAGGCGAAAAAATGTCAGAAGCTGGATCACAGTTAGGAAAATTCTTGAAGAAAACATTCCAAACTGTTTCAGAAACAGTGAATGATAACATGGAATGGAAAGATGTCAGCTTACGTGTCCCTGGGATTGCGACAACGAAATTTGAGCATGAATTTTACTATGAAGCTCCTGCAGCAAGTATCCTTGATATCAAGGCAGCAAACGGAAACGTGACGTTAAAAACGTGGGACAGCAACGATGTGAAAGTTGAAGCTAAGATCAAACTTTACGGAAAAATGGGTGCTGAACCATTTGAAGCATTCTCTGAACGGAGCCAGATTGAGGTTAATGAAGATCATATCTCCTTCCAAATTCCAAATAAACGTGTGCGTGCAGACCTTGTTTTCTACTTACCTAAACGAGTATACGACCACGCAGCTATTAAACTTCTAAATGGCAACATCATGATTGAAACATTGGAAGCTAAAGATATTTATACAAAATCTACGAATGGTAACATCATCGTGGACCAATTAACTGCAACGATGCTGGAAGTAGAAGGTGTAAACGGCAATATCGATATTCGAAACGGGAACATCTTAGATTCTATTATCGAAACAGTAAATGGTACAGTGACATTTGGTGCGACAGCAGAAAATCTTTCTGTGTCTTTAGTAAATGGTGATGTACGTCTTACGATTAAAGAAGATAATTTGAAAAAAGTAGAAGCAAGTTCAGTGAACGGAAATGTCAAAGTCGCTTTACCAGATGGCATCGGTTTGGAAGGACATGCTAAAACAAGTCTTGGAAGTATCAATAGCCGTCTGTCCAATTACGAAGTAGTTCGTGAGAAAAAAGAACGGACAAACCAAATGTTGCAATTCCGTCGTGTTTCAGATGGTGAAATCGCGCAAGTGCAACTTTCAACGACAACAGGAAGTATCTATTTAAAAGATACAGATAAATAAAGAGGTTGTGAAAGAGATGTTCAGCCTTGAGCAATAAGAAGCGATTTTGTAAAATAGCTTCCCCTATTTTACAAAATTGTGCCTTATTGCCGATAGGCTATCTCTTGAACACCGTTTACCAAGAGATTATGAACTTGCCACTTATCGCCGAGTCACAAGGAATAATTTCAAAAAAAGCTCGTCACGTTTTATGAATATGGTAATTTGTGACCGAGAATTTTGCAGAGAGACACCGATTAAGAAGAAGGTTGTCACAACGATTTTCTTCATTTAAAATAGTAGAACAGAGGTGAGACATGATGAAAAAAAAGTTGACAAAATCCAATAAAAATGTTGTTTTGACAGGGACTTTAGCAGGAATAGGAGAATACATCGGGATTGATCCGACTGTTATCCGTGTGCTTTATGTATTCCTGAGCTTAGTTGCTTTTGGAAGTCCAATCATTTTATACATTTTATTAGCTTTGATTATCCCATCTGCGCGTTCTGCACGAACAAACTATGGACATAACAATGCATATTATGAAAAAAACAATTATCGTGAACAAACTCGTGAACAAACAAAAAAACGCAAAGAAGCGGAAAAAATCGATGATGACGAATGGAGTGACTTTTAATGTCGTACTTTCAACGTATTTTAGTTAATACGTTAACATTCATATCATTGGCTGTTCTTTTTCCTGCGATGGTCCATGTAAGCAGTATTTGGACGGCCGTTCTTGCCAGCTTCGTATTGTCTGTGTTGAATATGTTTGTCAAACCGATTTTGACGATACTGTCCCTGCCCTTTACATTAGTCACATTGGGATTGTTTACGTTTGTTATCAATGCAGCGATTCTTAAAATGACCTCCTTTTTTGTGGGAGCAGAACATTTTAGTTTTTCTTCATTCGGTGCAGCGTTGTTAGTAGCTATCTTGATGTCGCTTGTCAATGTAATTGTCAGCGAACATAACAGTAGAAAATAAAAGAAAGCTGTGCCGAACTATCGGCGCAGTTTTTTTATTTAGAATCAGGAATGCGTTTTCTATTACATTGGTAATTAAATAAAAACGTTTTTTTTAATTGGTAGTACTTTTGGCTAGACAATGATAAAATGATAGAGAACACTCTAATAGAAATGAGGTAGCATGAATGTCAGAAGTTGTAAAAGTTAGCCAATTAGTGAAAAAATTATCTTTGGAAATCGTGACAGGCGACGAGAAAAGCTTAGACCGTGTCATCGTAACTGGGGACATCTCACGCCCAGGACTAGAGTTGACTGGTTATTTTAATTATTATTCCCATAATCGTTTACAGCTATTTGGCAGTAAAGAAATCAGTTTTGCGGAACGGATGATCCCAGAAGAGCGTTTGATCATCATGAGAAGATTATGTAGTGAAGATATGCCCGCATTTATTATTTCAAGAGGATTACCGGCTCCAGAAGAAATGATCCAGGCAGCAAATGAAAATGGGATAGCTGTACTGCGTTCTCCCATCTCAACTTCTCGTTTATTAGGAGAATTATCCAGTTATTTAGATGGTCGCCTTGCCCCTCGAACAAGTGTCCACGGTGTTTTAGTGGATGTTTACGGATTAGGTGTACTGATTCAAGGTGACAGTGGGATAGGAAAAAGTGAAACAGCGTTGGAGTTGATCAAACGCGGTCATCGATTGATCGCAGACGATCGAGTAGATGTTTATCAGCAAGATGAATTAACGGTGATCGGAGAACCGCCTAAAATCCTGGAACATCTAATTGAAATCCGAGGAATCGGGATCATTGATGTAATGAATCTTTTTGGTGCGAGTGCGGTACGTGGCTCTATGCAAGTCCAGTTGGCTGTTTATCTGGAAGCATGGGCAAAAGATAAGAAATACGACCGTCTGGGCTCTGAAGACACGACCGTTGAAATCGCGGAAGTGGGCATTCCACAAATAAAAATCCCTGTCAAAACAGGACGAAACGTTGCAATCATCATTGAAGTAGCCGCGATGAATTTCCGTGCACGTACAATGGGCTTTGACGCAACGAAAACATTTGAAGAAAGATTAAGTCGCTTGATTGAAGAAAACTCAGGCAACGACTAGCAAGGAGTGACAATATGTTAGCACAAATCAATCGAGTTGCTTTTGAGCTTGTAGGGATTCCTATCTACTGGTATGCATTGATCATCGTATCAGGTATCATTATCGCCATGTGGCTTAGCAGCAGAGAGGCTGTTCGGGTAGGATTAAAAGCAGATGATGTGACAGATTTTATGTTGTGGGGATTGCCTATCTCCATTATTGGCGCTCGCTTATATTATGTTTTATTTGATCTTCCCCAGTATATAGCTGATCCAATCCAAATATTCAATATCCGTTCAGGAGGCTTAGCTATTTATGGCGGACTGATTGCAGGCGCGATCACGCTGTATTTTTTTACTAAATATCATTTTATTTCTTTGTGGACTTTTTTAGATATCGCTGCACCAAGTGTATTATTAGCACAGGCAATCGGTCGTTGGGGAAATTTCATGAACCACGAAGCATATGGACCAGACACGACGCGAAGCTTCTTAGAAAGTCTGCATTTACCGCAATTCATCATTGATAATATGTATATCGAAGGGATCTATCGTCAACCAACATTTCTTTATGAATCACTTTGGAGTTTGATTGGATTTATTTTGCTTTTGTTTTTACGAAAGAAACCACACCTTTTGAAAAAAGGCGAAGTCCTTTTATGTTATCTAATGTGGTATAGTTTCGGGCGTTTCTTTATTGAAGGATTACGTACAGACAGTCTTTACTTTTTAGGTGTGATCCGTATTTCTCAATTATTATCTGCTGTGTTATTTGTCGGTACATTGATTCTATTTATTTGGCGCAGAAAAAAAGGAAATTTACCGGATTATGACCGCTCATTAGGAAAAAATCAACAAATTATCTGATTTTTAGAGCGTTAAAAATGAAAAAAATTTCAGGAGTGGTAAAATGAATTATAGAGTAGCGGTTTTAGGACCAGGCTCTTGGGGTACTGCTTTGGCACAAGTCCTCGCCGAAAACGGACATGACGTTCGGATTTGGGGACATCGTGCTTCACAAGTAGAAGAAATCAACACCCAACACACGAATCAACGTTATTTACCAGATCATTATCTACCCGATTCCATCCAAGCATTCACCAATATGGAAGATGCAGTAAAAGACGCAGATGCGGTGCTATTCGTCATTCCAACGAAAGCAATACGTTCTGTTGCAAAAGAACTAGTGCCTAAATTGAATACAAAGCCAGTGATCATCCATGCAAGTAAAGGATTAGAACAGGGAACACATAAAAGGATCTCTGACATCTTGTTAGAGGAAATCCCAGCAGAAAAAAGAAAAGCTGTTGTTGTTCTTTCTGGACCAAGCCATGCAGAAGAAGTAGCGAAACATGACATCACTACGATCACAGCTGCAAGTACAGATGCAAAAGCAGCAAAATATGTACAAGAGCTGTTCATGAATAATTATTTTCGGATCTATACCAATCCTGATGTGATCGGTGTAGAGATGGGGGCAGCTTTGAAAAATATTATTGCTATTGGTGCTGGCGCTATTCACGGCTTAGGGTTTGGCGATAATGCAAAGGCAGCAATCATGACGCGCGGATTAGCTGAGATCAGCCGTTTAGGTGTAGCAATGGGTGCCAACCCGCTGACCTTTATCGGATTAAGCGGAGTAGGCGATCTAGTCGTTACTTGCACAAGTGTTCATTCTAGGAACTGGAGCGCAGGCAACTTGTTAGGACAAGGGCAGCCCCTAGAAGAGGTGCTAGCCAATATGGGAATGGTCGTTGAAGGTGTGAATACTACTCAAGCAGCGATGGAACTAGCCCAAATAATGGAAATCGAAATGCCCATCACTCAAACAATCTATGAAGTGCTGTATGAACAAAAAGAAATCAAAACAGCCGCAAAAGAAATCATGTTACGTGATGGGAAAAAAGAAAATGAATTCTCATTAACAATTTTTTGAAGGAGCGAATGTATATGAAAGTCAAAAAAGCAGTTATTCCAGCAGCAGGATTAGGAACAAGATTTTTACCAGCAACAAAAGCTATGGCAAAGGAAATGTTGCCAATTGTTGATAAACCAACAATCCAGTTCATCGTTGAAGAAGCGTTGAAATCAGGAATCGAAGACATCTTGATCGTTACAGGAAAAGCTAAACGACCAATCGAAGATCACTTTGATTCAAATATTGAATTAGAAACAAACCTAAGTGAAAAAGGAAAGACCGAATTATTGAAATTAGTAGAAGAAACGACAGATGTCAACTTGCATTTCATCCGTCAATCTCATCCAAAGGGTTTAGGACATGCCGTTCTTCAAGCAAGAGCCTTTATTGGAAATGAACCGTTTGTCGTTATGCTAGGCGATGATATCATGGAAGATGAAGTACCATTGACACAGCAATTAATCGATGATTACGAACGTACTCATGCTTCTACGATCGCCGTTATGCAAGTTCCTCATGATGAAACTTCAAAATACGGAATTATCAATCCAGGAGAAGTATTGGAAGATGGGTTATACAATGTCAAAAACTTTGTTGAAAAACCAGATCCAAGCAAAGCACCAAGTGATTTAGCTATTATTGGACGTTACTTATTGACTCCAGAAATTTTTGATGTATTGTCCGAGCAACAACCAGGAGCCGGAAATGAAATCCAACTAACTGACGCAATCGATACATTGAATAAAACACAACGCGTATTTGCCCGTAAATTCACAGGTAAACGTTACGATGTCGGTGACAAATTTGGTTTTATGAAAACAAGTATTGAATATGGTCTAACACATCCAGAAGTAGGTGCACCTTTACGTGAGTATATCCTGTCTTTAGGTAAAACATTAGAAGCAGAAGGAAGCAAGATCGATCATAATCCAAAAGGAATAACAGAAATCAAAGAAGAAAAGAAAAAATAACCCTTTTTTCTAACGAGCTTCAGCTGCTAATTGAATAAAAAGTAGTTGAAGCTCGTTTTTATTTGTTTAAAAAACACGAAAATGCTATCCTTATAGAAAAGAGAGACAAGAAGGGAGTTTGATCATGTCAGGAGGAGAAATTGCAGGATTGATCGCAGCAATCGCCTTTGCGATACTTGTCGTTTTTATCGTTCGTGTGTTGTTGCAAGTTTCTAAAACTTTAGAAAAAGTAGATCAGACTGTAGCAGAAGCAAATACGACGATCGAAATCGTCACAAAAGACGTAGATCTTTTGTCTAGACAAGTAGAAGGCTTGCTGGTCAAAAGTAATGAACTGCTCTTGGATATCAATGGAAAAGTCGCAACGATCGATCCATTGTTCACAGCAGTTGCTGATTTAAGTGAAAGTGTATCAGAACTTAATCATTCTAGTAAAAACATCGCGACGAAAGTCGGCGGAATCGGTAAAACGACAGCTAAAGCGACGGTTGCCGGAAAAGTCGGTGGGACAGCGATGAAATTTTTTAAAAACAAAAAACATACTGAAACGACAGGAGGAAAATAAAAATGGCTAAAAAAGGTGGATTTTTATTAGGTGCAGTAGTCGGAGGAACAGCCGCAGCAATCGCCGCGTTATTGTTAGCACCAAAATCTGGTAAAGAACTTCGGGATGAATTAGCTGCCCAAGCGGATGATTTGATGGATATGGCTTCAGATTACACAGATATGGCGAAAGAAAAATCGACTGAGTTAACAGGTATTGCAAAAGAAAAAGCGCAAGATCTTTCTCAACAAGCAGGTGATCTAGCAGGTAGTGTCAAACAAAAAGTAAGTGAATCAGCAGATGAAGCAGGAAGTGAATCTGACGATATCTTGTTAAATCTTAAAGAACAATCAGCTGACTTATCTAATCGTTTCAAAAAAACGGCAGAAGATATGAAAAAACCTGCAGATGAATTAGGAAGTATTGCTAAAGATACTTCAGAAGATATCATGATTGATGTAAAAGACGCTGCTGGTAAAGCAGGAGATACTGTCAATGAAGGAATGTCAGAAGCAAAACCAGTTGCAGATGACACAAAAGAAATGATGAAAATGGCAAAAGAAGATGCGAAAGAAGCTAAAAAAGAAATAAAAGATACAATGACAGATTCATCTACAAATCACTAAAATCACAAATTTATAGAATAAAAAGGTGGGAGCGGACTAGCTCTCACCTTTTTTACTCTTATTTTTCTAAAACAAGTAATTCTTTTGGTGTAGTCGTGAATGGCACACAGCCATCGCTTGTCACATATACACAGTCTTCGATACGTACCCCTACTTTTTCAGGAATATAGATTCCTGGTTCAAGAGAGAAGCACATCCCTTCTTCGATTACTAAGTCATTTCCTTCTACAAGGGAAGGGAATTCGTGGACGGTTGTTCCGATCCCGTGACCTAAACGGTGATTGAAATATTCGCCGTAGCCATAGCTGTTGATCACGTTTCGTGCGATTTGATCAAGTTCACCTGCTGTCACACCTGGACGGACGGCTTCTTGTGCGGCAAGCTGTGCTTCAAGAGTGATGTTGTATATTTTTTCTTGGAAGTCGGTTGGTTTTTGATAAGCAATTGTACGAGTAGCATCACTGCAATAGCCATTCCAAACAACGCCAAGATCGAATAACACAAGTTCATTCGGTAAAATCTTCGTGTTTCCTGGTGTACCATGAGGGCTTGCAGCATTTGCTCCTGCAAGGACTAATGTGTCGAAAGACATTTGTGAAACACCTTGTTTTTTCAATTGGTATTCGATTTCTGCAATGATCGCTTGTTCAGTCACGCCTTCTTTCACTGCTTTAAAGCCAATCTCAAATGCAACATCGGCCCATTTACCAGCTTCGATCAGTTTGTCTTTTTCCTCTAGAGTTTTGATCAGTTGTAGACGTTGGATGATGGAAGTTAGATCAGTGTAAGAATCCGTTCCCGTCAAGATATCAGAGATAGCATCGAAGCGCTCGACAGTCAAGGCGTTCTTTTCAATCCCTACATTGCCAGGCTGACCATAGCGAGCACGAAGTTCTTTTCCGATGATCTCCCAAGGGTTTTCGCTGTCTAAATAGCCACGGACATCATACGCCCAACTACTGTTTTGAGCATCTTCAACTTCCAAAGCAGGAGTGAAAAGGAAAGGATCTTGTTCAAGAGGGATAAAAAGAGCTAGTACACGCTCATGAGGATCACTTTCGTATCCGGAAAAGTAAGCGATGTGGCCAGGGTCGCTGATATAAGCCAATTCGACTTGGTGTTGTGCCATCCATTGACGTAGTTCATTGATTTTTACGTTATTCATTTGGCAACCTACTTTCTAAATTAATTTTGTATTCAATAATTGTACCACTGATTTATTAAAAGACCAACGTTTTAAAAACTGAAAAAAGTAAAAATTTTCATGAAAACAGAGATAAAACGGTTGCAATTCTTGAGATTATTTGATATTCTATTTTAGAAATGTAAGACGTATTTTCAGAAAACATATAAAATATGAATAGGAGAACACAAATGGAAAAGCAAACAATCACTATCTATGATGTAGCGAGAGAGGCAAATGTTTCGATGGCTACTGTTTCACGTGTCGTAAATGGCAATCCAAACGTTAAACCAGCAACAAGAAAAAAAGTCTTGGAAGTTATCGATCGCTTGGATTATCGTCCAAACGCAGTTGCGCGTGGCTTGGCAAGTAAGAAAACAACAACAGTTGGTGTAATCATCCCTGATGTCAGCAATATGTTCTTTGCTTCTTTAGCACGTGGTATCGATGATGTGGCAACAATGTACAAATACAATATTATCTTAGCAAATTCAGATGGCAACGACCAAAAAGAAGTCAATGTATTGAATAACTTACTGGCTAAGCAAGTGGACGGCGTGATCTTCATGGGTCACCATATCACAGACGAAATCCGTGGAGAATTTTCACGTTCAAAAACTCCTGTTGTATTAGCTGGCTCTATTGATCCAGATGAACAAGTAGGTAGCGTAAACATTGATTATGTATCCGCAACAAAAGATGCAGTAAACAAATTGGCAAAAAGCGGCAATAAAAAAATCGCTTTTGTCAGTGGTGCGTTGATCGATCCCATCAATGGACAAAATCGTCTGAAAGGCTATAAAGAAGCATTAAGCGAAAATAACCTACCATATAGCGAAGGATTGATCTTTGAAGCACAATACAACTTCAAAGATGGTCTATCTCTAGTCGATCGGATCCATAATAGCGGTGCAACAGCTGTCTATGTTTCAGATGATGAATTAGCCATCGGTATTTTGGATGGTTTATTAGACCGTGGCGTGAAAGTACCGGAAGAATTCGAAATCATCACAAGTAACAATTCACTACTGACAGAAGTAGCTCGTCCTCGTTTAACAAGTATCACACAACCATTATACGATTTAGGGGCGGTATCTATGCGCCTATTGACGAAAATGATGAATAAAGAAGAAGTCGAAGAAAAAACGATTATCTTGCCTTATGGAATCGAAGAAAAAGGATCTACAAAATAATAAAAGGACAACCATTCAGAGGTTGTGTGCCTGCCGTTTAACTCTGCGTTACAAGGAGCAATTTCAAAAAACAGCATCTCATGTTTGATGAATATTGTGACTCGTGATTCGGAGTTGGCAGGAGAACACCGTTTATTTGGGAAAAGGGGTTATGACAAAATTTTGTTATAATCCTTTTTTTGTGTTTTAAAAAAGAGAGAAAGTGGTTGAAATTATATTTATCGTATATAAAACAATCCGTGTATAGATGCTGTATTTTGTTCACCATCATCAAAAAAATAAGGGAATGTGACAATACTATTGTCACATTCCCTTATTACTGTGTATTCTATTAAATCAATCATCTTTCTCATCTGATTCTTTGGTTGCTTGATTCGCTCTTGCATAAGCTGAAGCGGTGTTCCAGTAATCTGTATAGTTTTCATCGGTACCGCCAACGCCAAACTTAAAGGCGCTTTTCTTGGGTCCATTTTTCGCCCATAGCGATTCAACTGTTTTTCCTGGTGTTTGGATGGATTTTTTATTGACAGTAACTTTTCCAGGTGTTTGACCAGTAAATCCAGATACTTTTTTCTTCATCACATCAGATGATAATTCGAATTTCTCATCAGTGCCAAAAATGTCAGGTTTTGCTTGGTAAGCTTGATTGATCAGATTGGCAAGATAATTAGCCGAACGTATCCTTGCTTTGCTGTCCATTCCAGTATTGTCATCGTGCCCTGCCCAGCTACTGATGGTAATAGACGGAGTAGAGACAATTAGCCATGAATCTCGGTATTCATTGGTAGAACCAGTTTTTCCGACCCAATCTGCTTTTCCTAGATTTCCGTTTAAGCTTGAGATGGCATCTTTGAATGGTGTAGTGATTTTTGCATTGATCACACTGCGCATCATGTCATTCATGATCGATGCCGTTGCTTCCGAATAGATCCGGACAGAGTTGCTTTCGTGTTTATAAATTACATTTCCTGCGTTATCTGTGATGGAATCGATGATATAGCCTTCTTCATAGACGCCGCCGTTTGCTAAAGCCTGAAATCCGTTGGTCTGTTGAAGCGTCGTGACATCTACTGTACCTAAAGGAGCAGATTCAACGCCCCAATTGTCATTTGCCGGGTAGTTCATCTTTGACAAGTAGTGCTCGTAAGCATATTGTTTCGATCCACCGGAATTCAACACATCTTGATATAAGTGATAAGCCGGGATATTGTTGGACCATTCTAGTGACTCACGGACGGTTTGGAAGGTGTTCGATCCTTCGTTAGTAGCATTGACGATTTTCTCGCCAGCATTTTCTCCTTCTTGCCAAGTTGTTGCATAATCTGATACACGGGATTCTGATCCGATAAGCCCCATGTCGATTGCAGGTCCGTAAACAAGAACTGGTTTGATTGATGAGCCAGCTTGACGTTCTGTATCGAAGGCATGGTTATTTTGATTCTGACTGTAATTCCGTCCGCCAACGAATCCGTAGATGCGGCCAGTTCTGTTATCCATCAATACATTTCCGGTTTCTACTTGACTGCCAGCACCATCATCTAACATGTATCCATAATTTTCAACGCCATTTTGCAATGCAGCATAGACATCTTTATCGATTGTCGAATGGATTGTATATCCTTTATTTTGGATCGTTTGCTGTGCCTTTTGATAATAAGCGTCACTGATCGATGAATCAGACATATCAGCGTTGTCTTTTTCAGCCAATTGTTGTGCAATGATTCTTGTTGCTTCATTCATCACAGTATAATACAAGAATTCTCTGTCAGTCTGTTCTGCGATTTGTTGTGGTAGAAAGTCTTTTGTAAGGTCATAGGCTTTTGCTTCTTCGTATTGTTCTTTCGTAATTTGGCCTTCACGATACATACTGAATAAAACAAAATCTTTTCTGGCAAGGCCGGCAGAAAGATCTTCTTTTAGCGCACCTGTGTTCGTGTATGGACTATACGTGATCGGGCTTTGGGGTAATCCAGCGATATAAGCAGCTTGCGGCAGAGTAACATCTTTTGCATCTACACCAAAGATTCCTCTTGCAGCTTCCTGGACTCCAGCAATGTTTTGTCCCTTATTATTACGACCAAATGGTGAGACATTCAAATACGTAGCAATGATCTCATCTTTTGAAAAGTATTTTTCTACTTGTGCAGAAAGAATGATCTCGTTTGCTTTACGTTTGAATGTTGTTTCATCTGTAAGGATCTGCTGTTTGACTAATTGCTGTGTCAAAGTTGATCCACCAGAAGAGCCAATACCAGTAGCTTCAGATACTAATGCTCGTAAAACAGCTTTAGGAACGTAACCTTGGTGTTTATCGAAGTATTCATCCTCTGTGCTGATAATTGCAGTTTTCAATAAAGGTGAAATTTTATCAGATGAAATAGTCGTGCGCATCAGATCTGTCTGGATTTTTGATATCTCTGTATTATCTGCATAAACAATCTTTGACGTTTCTGTAATGTTTCCTAGTTCTGTCTGCAGTGCTTTTTTAGTCGGCAATTGTGTGTCTTCGACGAGATAGGCAAAATAGCCAGCGCCTATTCCAATACCTAGAGCTGCGAACATCAAAAGAAGAACAGTAATAAAAACAGTCAATGATTGAAAAACTCTAAAAATAATCTTAGGAACAAACCATTTTTCTTTTTTTCTTCTATTCTGTTTTTTTCGAGTATTTTTGCGTGGCAAAAGGGTCACCTCAACTAATGGTTTTATTTCGCTAATTATAGCAAATAATAGAACAAAAAAACAGACAAGGCTGTTTTTGGCAGGAATTTCTTTTTTAAAGGAGTTAAAACGTGAGAAAATGATCTTTTTTATAAAAGAGTTCTTAAGCTTTTCTTTAGAGAAAATTTCAGTTACTATGGAGAACAGGGCAAAGAAAAATCAATCATTTTCTTTGTATATCATCTTACCAATATATAGGAATTGTTAGTAACAATTGCCTTTCAAGGAGGAATCCATCCATGTTATTAGGCTCACACGTCAGCATGAGCGGAAAGAAAATGCTGTTAGGAGCAGCAGCAGAAGCAGCCAGTTATGGATCTTCGACTTTTATGATCTATACAGGCGCCCCTCAAAACACTAGAAGAAAAGCCATCGAAGAGATGAATATTGATGCCGGAAAAGCGTACATGGCAGAAAACGGTCTAACAAATATCGTCGTTCATGCCCCTTATATCATTAATTTGGGGAATACGATCAAACCAGAAATGTTTCCTTTTGCCGTCCAATTTCTGAGAGAAGAGATTGTTCGTGCGGAAGCTTTAGGCGCTACTCAAATTACACTTCACCCAGGTGCTCATGTAGGGGCAGGAACAGAAGCCGGAATTGCTAGAATTATTGAAGGCTTGAATGAAGTTTTGACAAAAGAACAGACGGCACAAATCGCTTTGGAGACAATGGCAGGTAAAGGTACGGAAATCGGTCGAACATTTGAGGAATTAGCGCAAATCATCGATGGAGTAAAATTAAATGAAAAATTATCCGTTACTTTTGACACCTGTCATACGAATGATGCCGGTTATAATATTAAAGAAGACTTTTCAGGTGTAATGGAAGAGTTTGATAAGATCATCGGGTTAGATCGGCTTAAAGTACTCCATATCAATGATTCTAAAAATCCGCAAGGTTCGCATAAAGACCGGCACGCCAATATTGGTTTTGGAACAATCGGATTCGACACGCTGAATAAGATCGTCCATGATCCAATGTTTGACAATATTTCGAAAATCTTGGAAACTCCCTATGTCGGCAAAGATAAAAAGAAAGCTTACGCACCATATGGAAAAGAAATCGCCATGTTCAAAGCACAAATATTCGATCCAGAAGTGTTTCCTGAGTTATTAGCAGAAGAAGTGATACTCTAAGATTTTCTATCTGACAGCAGCAAAAAAGGACCAGGCACATTGCCTTGTCCTTTTTTGTTTAAGAAACAAAGGAGTACTTTTTGCAGTCTTTTTCATCATGCATCTTCTCCCCCCTCTTTTTAAATTTAGACAAACAAGGTATACTGTTAGAAAAGTAAAAAAACGAAAAGTTTCACAAGCAAGTGGCAAAACGTGATTGGAAGGACGAAAAGATGCTGAACACTTTAAAACCCTTGATCAACCAACTAAAAAAGAAACATACATACTTTATTCTTGGCATAGCCCTATTATTTACAATTATTCGTTTGTATTTATATAGTAAAGCAATCTATGGAACAGACATGTCGGCAACCTATGATGACCAGCTGCTGATTCGCTATGCTCAAAATATTTTGGACGGTAAATGGCTAGGGGAGTATACGACTACAACACTTTCCAAAGGAATCTCCTACAGCTTATTTTTAGTACTTGCACATAAACTGCATCTTTCTTATGCTGTTTTGTTCGGCATGTTCAGTATTTTTGCCAGTATATTGGTTGCACTCGCGTTTAAACCGATCGTGAAGAACAAGTATCTTCTTTTAAGTATCTATTTTTATTTTTTGTTTTCTCCGATTAGTTTTACACATGAATATTCCACTCGAACATATCGTAATGCCCTCGTGATTCCGGCTGTTGAGATCATTATCGCTTGTTTACTAGCTATTTATTACCGCAAATACGGTTCTAGCAGAAAATTGCTGCCATGGTTTTTAGGGCTTTCTGTCGCTTTTCCTTTCTTTTGGTTCATTCGCGAAGATTCTATCTGGCTTCTTCCTTTTACTGTAGTAGCTTTGGGTATCAGTTTCGTCCAGATCTTGCTAGGGCAAGACTTTTCTTTCAAAGAAGTAAAGAAGTTAAAAAAACGACTCTTTCTTCTCTCGAAACGGGAATGGCTGAAACTTTCATTGTTTTTACTTCCTATAGTTGGCTTTTCCATCGTCTATCAGTGGATCGAATATAAAAATGAGACAACATACGGTATTGCAACCATCAATGACCGTTCCAGTGGAGAATTTGGACGTTTGATGAAACAACTGATCCGAATAGATGATGAAACGAACTTGAATAAAGAAAACAGTGAGATATGGGTCTCACATGCTGCACTAAATAAAGCATTAGCCGCATCTCCTACATTCCATACTGTTTCTACCCGTATTGACGAATTATATACGACTCACGCGTGGACTCAAGGTGGAAAAGTAAAAGAATTACCCGGAGATATCATCTTTTGGGCATTGCGAGATGTGGTAAGCGAATCTGGTTATTACCAAAACAATGCAAAAGAAACCAATGATTTTTGGAAAAAAGTCAACCAAGAATTAGAAGAAGCCTATCACAAGGGAACCATCAAAAAGAAAAAAGAGTTCTATCTGATGGGATCAGGAGATGGAAAGACGATGAGTGATCTGCCAATCGTATTCGATTTCCTTCAATCAGGATACGCTTATGCATGGCGATATAAAGATTTCCATCAAGGAGGAAATTATAGTTTCGGAACGCAAGAACAAGTCAAACAGGCTCAAGAATTATTAAACCTTCCGCTAATGGAGAATTGGATCGATAGTAATGAACCGAGAACACCTAATTTCCAATTAACAAAATCAGCAAAAGTCGCGAATGTCATCATAAAAATTTACCAAGTTCTGGCTATTCCCGTGCTGATTGCTTCAATAGCAGGGATATTACTTATGATACTAGGAACCGTATTTGCAAAAGCTGATCGTGCCTATTATAGTTCCTCTTTGATTGTGGTCACCGGATTAATACTGACACAATTGGTTTTTCTTTTCGGTGTCTCGTGGTTTTGTTCTTATGCGCCAGAAAAAAAGGATTATTTTTTAAGTGTCTACACTGGCGCAGGCGTGCCATTAACGCAATTCATCGTAGTAACAAGCATGCTAGTTTTCAGTAAATTAAATCTGAAAAAGGCTTTATCTTCTAAATAAAAAGACCCTTGGTAGCTAGATTTTTAACCTAACTATCAAGGGTCTTTGTGTGGAAAAATCAGTTTCTATTCGATTTCTTCTACCGTTTCCTGCAAACGCTGTTCATATTTTTTGTTTCCTTTATATAAATCACCAATCGTCCATGCCAACAGGAGAAGGACAAGAACAATGATTACATAAGCGATGTGATCAGCCAATGCTAGTTGAGCAGAAGTGGCTTGTTCACCAAAGAAACTTTCGATCTGTCCTGGTAATCCTCGTAAGTTCAAGTAAGTTAGACTAATCACAGAGAACCAGCCAAGAAGTTTTACGATGAATGAATTTTTAAATCGGCTACCCATCTCCGCTTGGCTGTTGGTCATCATCAGTAAAGGGATCATCGAAAACGGCAACGCAAAAGCCAAGAACACCTGGGATTCATTCATCAAGTTATTCAAAGCGGTATGTTCTTCGATCGTTCCTTTTGTACTTGTAAACAAAACACAAATCAATACAGGAATCACAGAAAGCAATCGTGTGACCAGTCTTCTTAGCCAAATCGGGATACGCATATGGATGAAGCCTTCCATGATGACTTGACCGGTCAACGTACCAGTAATAGTAGAGTTCTGGCCAGAAGCAAGAAGTGCTACAGCAAATAAAGTGGATAAGATACCAGATTTTGCTACAGCAATCAAGATACCATTGCTCATAGCTGATGGATCAGATAAGGCTTCATACAGACCAAAAAAGGAAGGATCTTGGACAGAACCGGTTTTGAAGACAGCGACACCCATGATCAATAGCAGTGCATTGACTAGAAAAGCCATCGACAATTGGATATTAGAGTCCCAAGTAGAAAAACGTACAGCTTGTGCTACATCTTCTTCGTCTTGGTGATCAATCTTCCGAGTTTGAGAAACTGCTGAATGAAGATATAAGTTATGCGGCATGACTGTTGCACCAATAATCCCTAAAGCTCCAGTCAGCGGAGTTTCGCCGCCGATGACCGGTGAGTCTGAGAATGTATGACTGTTAGGGATAAAGCCAGCAAATAAACTGTGCCAATCTGGGTTAGACAAGCCAACTTGATAGACAAAAACGAATAAAATGACGAAAATTAAGCAGACAACCAGTGCTTCGATCTTACGAAACCCGACTTTTGTCAGTAGTAAGAGAACGAAAACATCTAATACAGTAATAAAGACGGCAATCACCAATGGAATATCAAAAAGTAAGTAGAGGGCGATTGCTGCACCAATGACTTCTGCGATGTCTGTTGCCATAATGGCTAATTCAGTCAAGATCCATAAAATGACACCCAATGTCTTACTTGTGCGTGCTCGGATTGCTTGGGCCAAATCCATTTGGGTCACGATTCCTAATTTTGCTGCCATATACTGTAAAAGCATAGCAATCAGACTAGACATCAAAATAACTGACATCAATAAATATTGGAAATTTTGTCCACCAGTGATCGAAGTGGACCAGTTACCTGGATCCATATAACCAACTGCTACTAATGCACCTGGTCCAGAGTAAGCAAGAAGTGTTTTAAAAAAACTTTTCCCCTTTGGTACATCAACTGTTCCATTTACTTCAGCTAAAGATAAACCATTTGTATGTTCAATAAGTCGATGCTTATGAAATTGTTTGTTGGATTGATTATTCAAGAAAAAACCACCTTTCCTATTTATCTACGATTATATTCTACACCTCAAAAAGAAAAAATTAAAGAAAAAGATTCGGTATGCCTAATTTATTTTCGTGGCGCGTCTTGTTAGATGACGAAAGAAATTTTGTTCTCCTCTAAAAAAAACACTATTTTTTGCATGAAACTAAAGAATACGCCTTTCTTTTTTCAATAAACTTTAGTAAAATAAGTCATTGAGAGCAATTCGGAAATAGAAAGGAGAGATTTATATGTTATCAACAGGTATTGTCGTACTTATTGCTATTATTGCTTTGCTAATCGGCGCAGTAGGTGGCTTTTTCCTAGCGCGTAAATATATGAAAGACTATTTAGAAAAAAATCCTCCCGTTAATGAGGACATGTTGCGATCAATGATGATGTCAATGGGGCAAAAACCATCTGAGAAGAAAATTCGCCAGATGATGCAGCAAATGAAGAACCAAGGGAAAAAATAGGTTCTGACCCAACGACTTTTTACGGGCTGATTTTTTCAGCCCGTTTTTTATTTCGTAATTTGTTAGACTATTCAGATTATTCAGCAAAAAAGACAAGCACAGACAATCCTAGGCTCTTGATAAAGACAAAGGAGGAGTAAAATGTCGATTTTTAGAAAGTTAGGCTGGTTTTTTCGTCAGGAAAAGAAACATTATTTAATTGGGGTTTTCTCGCTATTCGCAGTGGCCTTGGTACAGTTAGTTCCTCCAAAAGTGATTGGGATCATCATTGATGAGATTGCTGATAAAAATTTATCAGTAAAGATCATTTTCGGGTGGATCTTCCTATTGATTATCGCTGCTTTTTTACAATATCTTTTTCGTTATATCTGGCGGACGAATATTTGGGGAAGTGCAGCTCGGTTGGAGAAAGAACTTCGGCAGCAGTTATTCAAACATTTTACAGAAATGGACAATCTCTTTTACCAAAAATATCGGACTGGGGATTTGATGGCTCATGCAACGAATGATTTGAATGCGATCCAGAATGTAGCAGGAGCTGGTATCTTGACCTTTGCAGATTCAGTGATTACGGGCGGAACAACGATCATTGCGATGATTTTGTTTATTGATTGGCGCTTAACACTGATTGCGCTGATTCCTCTGCCTTTGCTGGCCGTCACTTCGCGAGTGCTGGGGTCAAAACTCCATGATGCTTTTCGTGATTCGCAAGAAGCTTTTTCTAGTATCAATGATAAGACACAAGAAAGTATCACTGGGATCAAAGTCATTAAAACATTTGGACAAGAAAAAGAAGATCTAGCGGATTTTGAAGAAAAGATTGAAGATGCAATTATTAAAAACAAACGAGTCAATTTTTTAGACTCCTTATTTGATCCATTCATTACCTTGATTATCGGTCTGTCTTATGTTGCAACAATTATTTTAGGTGGAAAGTATGTCTTGGAAGGCACGATCTCGATCGGGCAGATGGTCTCATTTATTAGTTATATCGGTATGCTTGTTTGGCCGATGTTTGCGATTGGTCGATTGTTCAACGTATTGGAAAGAGGAAATGCTTCTTATGATCGCGTCAATGAACTTTTGCATGAAAAAACGCATATCGTGGAACAACTTGGTGCAGTGCAGACCCCGGCAAAAGGCGAGCTGAATGTAGCTATTTCCTCTTTTAATTATCCGAAAGAAGAATCACCAGCATTAGAACAAATCAAGTTTGCAATCCAAGAAGGAGAAACATTAGGTATTGTTGGGAAAACTGGTGCGGGAAAAACGACGATCATCAAATTACTGATGCGTGAATACGATGATTATCAAGGGAAAATCCAATTTGGCGGACGTTCGATCAAAGAATATTCATTGAATGCTTTATTAGGATCAATCGGCTATGTGCCTCAGGATCACTTCTTGTTTTCGATGACCATTCGAGATAATATCCGTTTTTCTAATCCAAAACTTTCAGAAGAAGAAGTAGAGCATGCGGCTTCTTTAGCATTTATCAACAATGAAATCAAGGAATTACCAAAAGGTTATGATACCTTAGTTGGAGAACGTGGAGTCTCTTTATCTGGCGGACAGAAACAAAGGATTTCGATTGCTCGAGCATTGATCAAAAATCCTGAATTATTAATATTAGATGATGCACTTTCTGCAGTAGATGCCAAAACAGAAGAAGCTATCTTGCATAATTTAAAAGAAATAAGAAAAGAGAAAACAACTATCATTTCAGCTCACCGTTTAAGTAGCGTGATGCATGCAAAAGAAATCATTGTTGTCGATCAAGGGAAAATCATTGAACGAGGAACCCATCATGAGCTGCTTGCACTAGGGGGCTGGTATGAACAAATGTGGGAGAAACAGCAATTAGAAGCGAAGATAGAAGGAGGCGAGGCCTGATGGATGAAAATTATCAATCGGAATGGACAAAATCGATTCCACTTAAAGAACAGAAAAAGATTATCAAACGACTGATGAAGTTCGCCAAACCTTTTAGAAGAACGTTCATCGTTGCTATCTTATTTGCGTTTGCTCTGTCTGTGATCAATGTCCTATTGCCAAGGATCATCCAAACTTTTATGGATGATCATCTGGCTAAACAGTCGGCTACGACACAAGTTATTTTGTTTTTTGCTGGTATGTACTTATTTGGAGTCATAGTCAAAAGTATCATTTGGTTTTTCCAATGGTATTTGTATTCCATGGCTTCATTGAAGACCTATCAGTATATTAGGGTAAAATTATTTGAAAAGCTGCATACACTAGGTATGCGTTATTTTGATCAGACACCGGCAGGATCAACCGTTTCTCGAGTGACGAATGACACAGAAACGCTATTTGAATTTTGGTACGTCTTTTTGATGGTATTGACTGGGATCTTTGCAGTCGTTTCTTCATTCATTGCCATGTTTCAAATCAATGGAGAAATTGCCTTGTGGACTTTGGTGTTCTTGCCAATTTTAGGAATCGTCATCTGGTATTACCAGAAATTTAGTTCTCGTATTTACCGGAATATGCGAGAAAAATTAAGTCAGCTGAATACGAAATTGAATGAATCGATTTCCGGCATGCGTATTATCCAGCAGTTTCGCCAAGAAGCTCGTTTAGCTAAAGAATTTGAACAAGTGAACAATGAGTATTTAGACACGCGTTATGCGATGATCAAAACGAATTCGATTCTGTTAAGTCCAATCATCAATTTTCTATATGCATTGGCGATTGCGTTGGTGTTGACTTTGTTTGGGATCGATGCGTTGCATTCTCCCGTAGAAGTTGGACTGATCTATGCATTTACGACCTATGTCCAGGGATTTTTTAATCCAATGTCTCAAATGATGGACTTTTTGAGCATCTTCACAGATGGGATGGTTGCTGGTAGTCGTATCTTGAAGATTATGGATACGGAAGAATATGCACCACAACAAAACCCTGGAGCAGATCAAATGATTACTTCAGGTAAGATTGAGTTTCGCAATGTAAGCTTTTCTTATGATGGAGAGCACAATGTATTAAACAATATCTCTTTTGTTGCTAATCCGGGAGAGACCGTTGCATTAGTGGGACACACCGGAAGTGGGAAAAGCTCGATCATCAATGTGTTGATGCGGTTTTACGAATTTTATGAAGGTCAGATATTGATTGATGATCATGACATTCGAGAATATCCAATGGAAGAGTTACGTAAGAAAATGGGGCTGGTCTTGCAAGATGCTTTCTTGTTTTATGGGGATATCGCAGGAAATATTCGGATGATGAATCCAGCTATCACAGACGAACAGATACGCCATGCGGCTGAGTTTGTTCAAGCAAACAAATTCATCGATGAATTACCAAAAGGATATCACTCAAAAGTGATCGAACATGGTGCCAGCTATTCTAGTGGACAACGACAGCTGATCACTTTTGCGCGAACAATCGTGACTGATCCTAAAATTCTAGTATTGGATGAAGCAACAGCAAATATCGATACTGAAACAGAAGGATTGATCCAAGAAGGATTGGCGAAAATGCGACAAGGACGGACAACGATTGCGATTGCCCATCGGCTGTCAACGATTCGAGATGCAGAATTGATTTTAGTTTTAGACAAAGGTCATATAGTAGAACGCGGGAATCATGAAACACTTCTAGCGCAAAATGGTTTGTATGCAGATATGTACAAACTGCAAAGCAGTGGTATATAAAAGATGTTGTGACAGTAGCATTTTGACCTAAGCACTAGAGTGAAAATAAAACATAGCTTCCCATATTTTTCATCTGTGAGAGTTAGTGTCGTAGTTACCAGATTTAAAAAAGACGACGTCAGCTAGTCAGAAGTGCCTAATAGACCCTAAGAAAGCGTTGACAAAATCGTTTGCTTTCGATAATATAAAGAAAACGATACAACTTGGATAGTGATTGCCTGATGCAAGCTAAACCTGATGAGTCTCCCATGGTTTCATGGACGGCTTTTTGGGTTTTTCTTTTTGTTTTGGATACAGCCCTATATATCATGGAAAGGAGCAAAACATGCTGATTGAGAAAGTACTGAATAACAACGTCGTAATAACAAGGGATGAAAGAGATCGGGAAATGATTGTGATGGGAAAAGGATTGGCATTCAAAAAGAAGGTGGGTGACCCGATTCTTGACTCATGCATCGACAAAAAATTTCAGTTGAAAAATGACGGACTTTCACAACAGTTCCAAGAATTGGCACAAGCGATTCCTCTTGAGTACTTAGAAATTTCTTGTGAAATCATTGAATATACAAAAGAGGCTCTGCAAGTCCATTTAAATGATTCTGTGTATATTTCATTGACGGATCACTTGTATACAGCTATCGAACGTCAAAAAATGGGGATCTTTGTGCCAAATGTATTGCTGTATGATATCAAACAACTGTTTCCTAAAGAGTATGCCATTGGGAAAAAAACAGTGAAGAAAATCTCGGAGAAATACCACATCAAGTTATCAGATCCTAGATGGAGCAAAATCAGAAGATGGAGAAGTTTCTGAGGAATTGTTCCAAGTTATTCAAAAAAAATATAAGGATACGTTTGGTTGCGTTGAGAAAATAGCAGACTTTTTAACCGGGGCTTTCGACTACCAGATGTCCACGGATGAAAAAATGTATTTAACGATCCATACTGCGCGTTTAGTGCATGAGAATCGTTGTAAATAAATAAAAAAGGAGGACAAATTAACAAGAACGTATGAAAATAAGGGTAGTGACATTCGGTTGGCTAAACCTTCCACTAATTAATTGGAGGGAATAGAAATGGGAAAATACCAGGAATTAGCAGAAAACATCGTAAAGAATATCGGAGGAAAAGAAAATATCCGTAGCTTGACACACTGTGTGACGCGACTTCGTTTCAAACTAAAGGAGGAAAATAAAGCAAAGGATGATGTTTTGAAAAAGATGGAAGGGATAGTCACCATCATGAAAAGCGGCGGGCAATATCAAGTTGTAATCGGGAATCATGTGCCAGATGTCTATGCAGAAGTACTGACAGTAGCCGGGATTTCCGATGAAGCAGAAGAAGAGGTTTCTTCAAGTAGTAATCTGTTCAATCGATTAATCGACATATTAAGTGGCTGTTTCCAGCCTTTTTTAGGTGCTTTGGCTGCAGCGGGAATGGTCAAAGGATTAAATGCTTTGTTCTTGTTTCTCAAATTTTATACTGAAGGATCGGGTACGTACATCATGCTGAATGGGATAGGGGATGCAATTTTTTATTTCATGCCAGTGATCTTAGGGTACACAGCAGCGAAAAAATTTCATCTGAATCCGATGGTGGGGCTCGTGATTGGTGCAGCACTTTGTTATCCGACTGTACAAGGAGCAGCACTACAAAGTGGTTTCCCTGATGGCAGTCCTGCGCCTTATAGCTTGCTGGGGCTTCCGGCTTATGAAACATTTTTGGGTATCCCATGGGTGGGCAGCAGTTATACCAGTAGCGTCGTACCTGTTATCTTCATTATCGCATTTGCCGGACAAGTCCAAAAAATTGCCAAGAAATGGATTCCTGCAGTCGTCCAGACCTTTTTGGTTCCTTTTTCTGTGTTATTAATCGCACTTCCTGCTGGCTTTTTGATTATCGGTCCGATTGTCAGTATACTGACAGATCTATTAAGCACGGGATTCCAAGCATTGATGGACTTTTCTCCAGCTGTGTATGGTGCAGTTCTAGGGTTTCTTTGGCAAGTACTGGTGATTTTCGGACTTCATTGGAGTATTATCCCTCTTGCGATTATGCAGCTAGCGCAAAATGGGTGGAGTCAGATGTTAGTAGGCGTTTATGGCGCGAGTTTTGCACAGACAGCAGTGGTATTGGCGATGTATTTCAAGTTCAAGGATCAAAAAATGAAGGCGTTTTGCATGCCAGCTGTGATTTCAGGAATCTTCGGCGTAACAGAACCGGCCATTTATGGAATCACCTTACCGAAGAAGAAGCCATTTATTTACTCGATGATTGGTGGTGCTGTTTCAGGAATCTATTTGATGGCATCTGGAACAATCAGCTACACAATGGGCGGATTAGGGATTTTTGGGGTGGTAAACTACATCACGGAAATAGACGCCAGTGGTATGTTTCAAGCGTTTATCGGCATTGCTATTGCTTCGGTAATCGGGTTTTCGCTGACTTTTTTCTTTTGGAAGGATGAAGCAGGTGAAACAGATAATATACAGAAAAAATCAGGTAAAGAAATTGTAAAAACACCGATACAAGGACAAATCGCTCCACTAAATGCAGCAAAGGATGCAGCTTTTGCACAAGGAACACTAGGTCGAGGAATCTTGATCTACCCTGAAAAAGGAGAAGTACGTGCCCCTTTTGACGGAACAGTCATGACCCTGTTCCCGACGAAACATGCAATTGGAATGGTTTCTGAAACAGAGCTGGAATTGCTGATTCATGTCGGATTGGATACTGTGCAGTTGGAAGGGAAATATTTTGAAAGCTTAGTGCAGCAAGGAGAAAGAGTGAAACAAGGCGATCTGTTGCTACGCTTCGACAAAAAGAAAATCGAAAAGGAAGGATACAGTTTAGAAACACCTGTGATCGTCACCAATTACACGGATTATTTGGATATTTTGGAAAACCAAGGGGAGACGGTCGGGCCAGACGATGCACTTATCACCGCACTGACCTGAACGGTTAGGTGAAGAATGGACTAGGCTTAACTATTCTTTTTATTCCACTTCTTTATTTTCAAAATTGAAAGGCTCTTTCATGATGGCTGAGCTGATAGGGCGTTTATCGAATTTTTGACCGACAGAAATTAGATGGACTAAATTCTGTTGATAATTTTCTGCAAAAACACAACTATATAACACGTCTAGAAGATAACAAATTGATGTATTGATCGTAAAATTACCAATTTTTGAATACAGTCGCTCGCGTGTCGTAAGTCGCAAAGCGGCTGTACTCATTGCAGATAGCGTTGAATCACCGATACTGGTCAAAGCTAAAATTGGAACATGATTTTGTTTCAATATTTCTGCGGTACGAAGAATCACTTTATTTTCACCCGTATAAGAAATCAGGATCCCGCACATATCGCTCGTACAATTGTACGCTTCATAGAATGATTCACCAAAAGTGGTGACAATTGTGACATCCATTTTGATGCGCTTCATTTTCAGCATGAAATCTTGAGAAATCAAAGTATTCGAGTTACTGGCGAAGATCACGATTTTTTTTGCCTGGAGCAGTAAATACTTAGCTTTTTGCAGTTGGTCATGATGAATGAGAGAAAGTGTATCATGAATCGTCATCTGTTCTAAAGAAGCCATTTTATTTGCGATTGTCATAATACCGTCTGTGGTGGAAAAAGGAAGATTCGCATCTACGTCTTGAAAATTCCCTTCAAGATAGGCTGTTTCAGCTAAAAAAGCATTACGAAAACTGACCCAGCCATCAAAACCCATTTTTTTTGCTACACGGATGAGTGTAGACGGGTGGACATAACATCGCTCAGCTATCGCTTGGATGGTCATTTCGCCAAGTGCTGGAGAATCGCTTAAGAGAAACTGGATCACTTCATTTTCTGAAGGAGAAAAGGAGATTTCTTTGATTTTTTCACGTAATAACATGTAGATACCTTCTTCTTATTTTTTTACGTAAATTATAACTTTTTTGAAAATGTTTTGTAAACGGATTTATACTATATAACTTAAAATAGACTTTTTTTGACAAGATATTTACAAAAATCCACTAGAAAACAGTAACTTTTGTAAATATTACTGGAAAGAAACGGATTTCTATTGTTTGTTTTGTTTACAAAAAAGATAATGAAAGTGTAAAAAAGTAAAGGAGTGAGAACATGGCAAAAGGAATCAAAATCGCTACGATTGGTGGAGGCAGCAGTTACACCCCTGAGTTGATGGAAGGATTTATCAAAAGATATGAGGAATTACCGATACGAGAAATCTGGCTCGTAGATGTAGAAGAAGGAAAAGAAAAGCTTGAGATCGTTAGTCAGATGTCTCAGCGTATGTGGGATGCTTCTCCATATGAAGTCAAGATCTATGCAACTCTGGATCGGGAAGAAGCATTGAAAGATGCGGATTTTGTTACGACTCAGTTTCGTGTCGGTCAATTAGATGCACGAATCAAAGACGAGCGGATCCCTAGTTATTATGGGATGATTGGGCAAGAAACAAATGGTGCTGGCGGGATATTCAAAGCTTTTCGTACCGTTCCAGTCGTTTTGGCAATCGTTGAGGACATGAAGCGTTTATGTCCAAATGCTTGGCTGATCAATTTCGCGAACCCAAGTGGGATGGTGACAGAAGCAGTTATCAGATATGGCAAATGGGATAAAGTGATTGGATTATGCAATGTGCCAGTGATGGCGATGATGACAGAACCAGCAATGCTTGGCAAGAAAAAAGAAGAGCTGATCTACAAGTTTGCCGGTCTAAATCATTTCCATTGGCACAAAGTAGCAGATAATAAAGGAAATGACCGCACGGCAGAATTGATTGATCGTTTATACGATGAAGATAATGGATTACCGAAAAATATCTTTGATATCCCGTTTTTCAAAGAACAATTAAAACAAATGAACATGATTCCTTGTGGCTACCACCGCTATTACTACCGTGAAGAAGAAATGCTGGAACATGCTTTAGAAGAATATCAAACGATTGGTACAAGAGCGCAGCAAGTGAAAGAAACAGAAGCAGAGCTATTTGAATTATACAAAGATCCAGAATTAGACCATAAACCTGAACAATTGCAAAAACGAGGTGGCGCTTATTATTCAGACGCTGCCTGTGAAACGATTGCTTCAATCTATGGAAATAAAGAAACACAGATCGTGGTATCTACAAAGAATGATGGAGCTGTTCCTGACCTGCCGGCAGATTGTGTAGTAGAAGTCACTGCCTATGTTGGCGCACAAGGAGCGAGAAATGTAGCGTTTGGTTCTCTTCCTGCTGCTGAAAGAGGCTGGTTGCAAGTAATGAAGAATATGGAATTGCTGACGATCGAAGCAGCTGTGACTGGTGATTATGGGACAGCTTTACAGGCGTTTACGATCAATCCACTTATACGATCAGGAAAGACAGCAAAACGGATCATGGATGAGTTGTTTATTGCACACCAGCAGTATTTACCGCAATTCAAGGAAACAATCAGCCGATTAAAAGAAGAAGGAATCAAAGTTCAAGATGAACTGGCAAGAGAATTATCAGGTAATACACATATAATGGAGGAAGTATAATGGGATTCAGAAAAGATTTTTTATGGGGCGGTGCTACAGCAGCCAATCAATGTGAGGGCGGTTATGATGAAGGTGGACGCGGACTAGCAAACGTAGATGTTGTGCCAATCGGAAAAGACCGTTTTCCTGTTATCACCGGAAAGAAAAAAATGTTTGAATTTGATGAGGATCATTTTTATCCAGCAAAAATTGCAATCGATATGTATCATCGTTATAAGGAAGATATTGCTTTGTTTGCAGAAATGGGGTTCAAGACTTATCGAATGTCTATCGCCTGGAGTCGTATTTTTCCAATGGGGGATGAAAAAGAGCCGAATGAAGCTGGCTTGAAATTTTATGAGGATGTCTTTAAAGAATGCCAAAAGCACGGAATTGAGCCACTTGTGACGATTACGCATTTTGATTGTCCAATGCATTTGATCAAAGAATATGGTGCGTGGCGTTCCAGAGAACTCGTTGGTTTTTATGAAAATCTGTGTCGAGTCATCTTCAATCGCTATAAAGGACTTGTCAAATATTGGTTGACATTCAATGAGATCAATATGATCCTTAATGCACCATTCATGGGCGCAGGGCTGTATTTTGAAGAAGGAGAAAATGAAGAACAAATCAAATATCAAGCGGCACATCATGAGTTGGTTGCAAGTGCCATCGCAACGAAGATTGCTCATGAAGTAGATCCGGAGAACAAAGTAGGCTGTATGCTGGCAGCAGGAGCATATTATCCATACACTTGCAATCCTGAAGATGTTTGGGCTTCTAGAAAATCAGATCGAGAAAATTATTTCTTCATTGATGTCCAGTCACGAGGAGAATATCCCGCTTATGCATTGAAAGAAATGGAGCGAAATGGCATTCAGATCGAAATGGAACCAAGGGATGCCGCATTGCTGAAAGAACATACTGTTGATTTTATCTCTTTTTCTTATTATTCTTCCCGAGTTTCGACTACCGATAACGAACTCTTGGAACAGACTGCAGGAAATATCTTTGCTTCTGTCAAAAATCCATATCTGCAAGCAAGTGAATGGGGGTGGCAAATTGATCCATTAGGCTTGAGAATAACGATGAATGATATTTATGATCGTTATCAAAAACCATTATTTATTGTAGAAAACGGCTTAGGTGCAGTCGATACGCCAGATGAAAATGGTTATGTGGAAGATGATTACCGAATCGATTACCTGGCAGCGCATATCCAGGCGATGAAGGATGCAGTAGAACTAGACGGAGTCGATCTATTAGGCTATACGACTTGGGGATGTATTGATTTAGTATCAGCTGGTACCGGTGAGATGAAGAAAAGGTACGGATTCATTTATGTCGATCGTGATAACCAAGGAAATGGCACATTAGCCCGTTCAAAGAAAAAATCATTCAACTGGTATAAAAAAGTAATTGATTCAAATGGAGAAAATCTTTCGAACGATTGATCAATGATTTATAAAAGTCTATTGTTTTTCAACGGATTTTTCGAGTATAATAAAGCTATTCGAGAAACGCAAGCAGAACAATAGACTTTTTTTCGCATTGGCTGTAAAGTATGCTTACTTGATTAAGTAAAGGAGAATCTACATATGTATGATGTAATCGTTATTGGCGCAGGTCCTGCTGGGATGACTGCTGCTTTATATGCTTCACGTTCAAACTTATCCGTATTGATGATCGAACAAGGTGCCCCTGGCGGCCAAATGAACAATACGGCAGAAATCGAAAATTATCCTGGATTCGATTCGATCATGGGCCCCGATCTAGCTTATAAGATGTATGAAAGTGTCTCAAGATTTGGGACAGAAAATGCTTATGGAATCGTTCAAGATATCAAGGATCACGGCAGCCATAAAGAAGTCATCTGTGAAGATAAAAGTTACGAAGGAAAAACAGTCATTATCGCAACAGGCTGTATCCACCGTAAATTAGGCGTACCTGGGGAGGAAGAATTTGCTGGACGAGGCGTTTCTTACTGTGCAGTCTGTGATGGTGCGTTTTTCCGTAACAAACGTCTAGTAGTCATCGGGGGTGGGGACTCAGCAGTAGAAGAAGCCATCTATTTGACACAATTTGCTTCTGAAGTAGTGATCGTCCACCGTAGAGATGAATTACGTGCACAAAAGATCATCCAAGACCGTGCATTTGCAAATGAAAAAATTTCCTTTATGTGGGATACAGTCGTTGACGAAATCGTTGGAAACGAAATGGTAGTGACAGGTGTGAAAGCACGTAATGTCAAAACCGGCAATGAATTTGATTTAGCAGCAGACGGAGTATTCATCTATGTTGGACTGGATCCATTAACTGCACCTTTTAGAGAAGCAGGTTTGACGAACGAAGCTGGCTGGATTCCAACAGACAACGAAATGAAAACGAATATGCCAGGCGTTTTTGCCATCGGAGATGTTCGTGAAAAAGATTTGCGACAAATCACTACAGCTGTTGGTGACGGCGGTATTGCTGGACAACAAGTGTATAAATACTTGGAGTCTTTGGAAGAAACAACAGCATAAGTTTAAAAAGAGTGAAAGAACGGGTTCAATTGTTCTTTTACTCTTTTTTTTCGCGTGAAATTTACTGAATCTGATTTATGCGAACACGTCCAACACCTTTTGATAAAAGAATCCTTTCTTGATTTAAGCGTTTTTTGGTCCTCATACTTTCATATCTAATAAGTGAATGCTATACTTATTAAGAACCATATTTCAGAAAGAGGTGTTATTTTCATGTCTTGGGAACAAGTGTATGAACAATGGGTACATGAAGAAAATTTAGAAGAAAACTTAAAAAAACAATTAAATGATCTGGGTGAAGATCCTGAAAAACTTGAAGATGCTTTTTATGCACCGTTGGAATTCGGTACTGCAGGCATGCGGGGAATCTTAGGACCTGGGATCAATCGAATGAACATCTATACGGTAAGACAAGCAACAGAAGGACTAGCACGTTTCATGGATACACAAGGTGAAGAAACAAAACGCCGAGGTGTCGCTATCGCTTATGACTCACGCCATCAGTCACCAGAATTTGCAATGGAAGCAGCCAAAACACTAGCACATCACAATATCCCGTCTTATGTATTCGAAAGTCTGCGTCCAACACCAGAGCTTTCTTTTGCAGTTCGTCATTTGAAGACGTTTGCGGGAATCATGGTAACCGCATCTCACAACCCAGCGGCTTACAATGGATATAAAGTCTACGGAGAAGATGGCGGACAAATGCCTCCTGCAGACGCAGATGCATTGACGAAATATGTCCGTGAAGTCAGCAATCCGCTAAAAGTCGAAGTATTATCTGACGAAGAAGCTAAACATAGCGGGTTGATCACGATCATCGGAGAAGAAGTGGACGCTGCTTATCTAGAAGAAATCAAAGCAGTAACGATTGATCATGAATTGGTGGAAACAATGGGGAAAGATTTGAAACTTGTGTACACACCACTTCATGGAACAGGGAAAATGTTGGGTGAACGTGCGTTGAAACAAGCTGGATTCGAACAATTCGTACTAGTTCCCGAACAAGCTGTGGCAGATCCAGATTTCACTACGGTCAAATCGCCAAATCCAGAAGAACATTCAGCTTTTGAATATGCTATACGACTTGGAGAAAAAGAAGGAGCTGACTTGCTGATTGCAACAGATCCTGATGCAGACCGTTTAGGCGCAGCGGTTCGTTTGCCAGATGGTTCTTATGAAGTATTGACTGGAAACCAAATCGGAGCATTGTTTGCTCAATATATTTTGGAAGCACATCAATCACGGGGAACTTTACCAGAAAACGCAGCGGTATTGAAATCAATCGTTTCCAGCGAATTGCCTACAGCAATTGCGGAACACTACGGTGCTACTATGTTCAATGTGTTGACAGGGTTTAAATTCATTGCTGAAAAAATCCAACAATTTGAAGAAGACCATTCACATACTTTTATGTTTGGATTCGAAGAAAGTTATGGTTATTTAGTTAAACCTTTTGTTCGCGATAAAGACGCGATCCAAGCATTGCTTTTATTAGCAGAAGTAGCAGCTTACTATAAAAAACAAGGCAAAACGTTGTATGACGGCTTGCAAACGATTTTTGAAACCTATGGCTATTTCGCAGAAAAAACGATTTCTGTGACAATGAGCGGACAAGAAGGTTCTGCGAAAATCTCTGCTTTGATGGAAAAATTCCGTAAAGAAGCACCGACAGAATTTGCCGGAGCAAAAGTTATTCAAACAGAAGACTTTAAAGAATTGACGAGAACAGACCGTGAAGGAAACGTAGAAAAACTAACAACACCGCCATCCGACGTATTGAAGTATACATTGGAAGAAAATGGCTGGATCGCTATTCGCCCTTCAGGAACTGAGCCGAAAATCAAGTTTTATATTGGTGTAAAAGGAAGCTCTACAGAAGACGCAGCCGAAAAAGTAGCCTCTTATGAAGCGATTATCAAAAAGATGACAGAAGAATAAAAAACTTGAGACTGATGGAAAAAGTGGTAAACTTTAGAAGTCAGTCTTTTTTCAAGTTGGAGGTGAATGGATTGCCAGACACGCAAAAATCAAAAGTAGAGAAAGTCAGTCAATTATTCAAAATGTTGAGTGATCCCACTCGTCTTAAAATTCTGCTATATCTGAAAGACGGGGAACAAAATGTGACAGCAATCACCCAAGCAGTGGAAATGGAGCAGTCTGCTGTATCGCATCAACTACGTTTATTAAGAGAAAATCATGTCGTCAAGTCTCATCGCGAGGGAAAAGCGATTTTGTATAGTCTTGATGATTCTCATGTACTGGATATTTTGAACCAGACACTCAAACATGTGGAACATCAATAACGATAGGTGCAAATAGATAAACACTGGAGTGTGACAACGAAATTTCTTCGTTGTCACACTCCAGTGTTTTTTAAGAAAAAGACAAAAATGATTAATCGCTTTTTTCTGTTGTTTCAGTTCCATAATAACTATGATCTTCTAGGTCTAAAGCATTCAAAATAAGCGAAGCCGTTTCTTCAATAGATAAAGATGCCACATTGATCACTACACATCCTAGTTTTTCATAAAGATCATTCGCAAAATCGAGTTCAGCTCTAATTTTTTCGATATCGGAATAAGCAGTATCAGGGTTTAATCCGTAAGAGCGCATCCGTTCTTTACGGATATTATTTAAAATATCTGGGTTATTCGTTAGTCCCACGATTTTTTTAGGATCGATTTCCCACAGCTGTTTGGGAATATGTGCTTGGGGAATCAAAGGTAAATTAGCAACTTTTAAATTTTTATTTGCTAAAAACAAGCTCAAAGGCGTTTTGGAAGTTCGGGATACGCCTAGCAAAACGACATCTGCTTCTAAAAAACCACGAGGATCTTTCCCATCATCGTATTTTACAGCAAATTCCATTGCTTTGATCCGTTTGAAATAGTTCTCATTCAATAAATGGAGGGCACCAGGTTGCCGAATTGGCTTGATACCAGTTAAACGTTCAATTTCTGATATCGGTGGCGTCATCACATCGAAACTAAATAATTGATGTTCTTCACAAAAAGAACGTGTTATCTCGATCAGTTCTTGATTGATTAATGTATGCAGGACAAGTGCTTTTTCTTCTAATGCATCTTGCAATGCCTGCCTTAATGTTTTTTCATCTGTCACGAACGTTCTGCGGAATAGGTTGAACTCAACGGTAGGATATTGAGCCATAGTAGCTTGCGCTAGTTTTGTCGCAGTTTCTCCAGCAGAGTCGGAGATGACAAAAAAAGTAACGATTTCTGTAGAATCGGAAGACATGGATAAAACCTCACTTGCATTTTTTTTATGTTTATTATACCATACTCTAGAATGCGTACTTCGTAATCATTTTGATTTGGAGGAATAAGTCATGAAAAAACAGACATTGATCGAACAATCATTAGAAACATTGAAAAATAACGGTTTTAAATATACTAAAAAAAGAGAAGCATTGTTAACTTATTTAGTGAAGCGTAACCGCTACGTATCTGCTAAAGAAGTTTTTGACTATATGAATCAGGAATTCAAAGGGGTAAGTTATGATACGATTTACCGGAATCTCCATGATTTTGCAGAGATCGATTTACTGGAAGAAACCGATTTAAATGGAGAAATGAAGTTTCGTTTTCATTGCTGTCAGGGGGAAATCGGCCATCACCATCATTTTATCTGTACAGTGTGCGGAACAACGAAAGAAATCCATATGTGTCCGATGAATTATTTCGAAGAACAGCTAGGTGGATGCACGATCGAAGGGCATAGATTCGAGATTTTCGGAAGATGTGAAAATTGTCAATAAGGATTTAAATAAAATAACATTTGATAATTTTAAAAAAAAGCAAGATTTCCTTGACGGTCAAAACAGCATTAGATATAATGTTTACAGGACAGTCTTGTTTTTTGAGATATATTTCAATAACAATTACGGTTACTTTTTAAGCTCGGAGGGAGGGAATTAACATGTCAAAAACAGTCGTTCGCAAAAACGAATCACTTGACGATGCTCTTCGTCGCTTCAAACGTTCCGTGTCAAAAGCGGGTACTTTACAAGAATCTCGTAAACGTGAATTCTACGAAAAACCAAGTGTAAGACGCAAGAAAAAATCTGAAGCAGCTAGAAAACGCAAAAAATTCTAGTTCTGTGATGAATTGGAGTTGGTAGTGTGTCACTACTAAGTAGATTAAACGATGACATGAAAGCAGCGATGAAAGCGAAAGATAAGGAATCTTTACAAGTCATCCGAATGATCAAGTCATCTATACAAAACGAGCAGATTAAAGAAGGTCACGACTTGACAGAAGAAGAAGAACTAACGGTGTTGTCTCGCGAAATGAAACAGCGACGTGATTCTTTGCATGAGTTTGAAGAAGCAGGACGTGACGATTTAGCTGAAAAAGTAAAAAGTGAAATTGTAATAGTCGAAAAATATATGCCGGAACAACTTTCCGACGAAGAAATTCGACAACTTGTTCAAGAAGCAATCACTCAAACTGGTGCTTCATCAATGAAAGAATTTGGCAAAGTTATGGGTGCAATTATGCCTAAAGTCAAAGGAAAAGCAGATGGAAACCAAGTGAATGCGATTGTGAAAGAACTATTACAATCTTAATTTTATCATTTAAACTGCGGACAGTGATTGTCCGCAGTTTTTTGTGTTCGTAAAAAAAGAACTAAAAAACAGCTAGAAGAAAGAATAAGATTCTTTCTTCTAGCTGTTTTTTTCCTGTTTAATATCTCTTATGTTAAATTGTGTTTGATTTGGTTATTCTTCTGGTAACTCACTTGCTTCTTGTTTATATCCTGATACGCGATATACATAATAAAAGAGCAAGCTGCCAGCGTAACCAAGCAACGTTGGGACGACCCAGCCAAGTCCTAATGCAGCAAAAGGAACATAATGATGATAAAATCCTAGTAAGCTTGCTACGACAGTTTGCTGACTGACTAATGCAGGCGAATTTGCCAACATATCCAATACGGCTGGAACGGCAGAAAAGAACATCGTTACTTGATAGACAAATGGACTCTTTTGGAAGAATTTTGCTGTTAAGGAAAGCAAGATTAACGCAAGTGACAATGGATACAAAAGCATCAATACTGGTAAAGACCATTGGATGATATTATCCAATCCGGCATTCGCAACGACAAAAGAGACAAAAGTCGTTAACCGCAGCCATGTCATATAACTGACTTTAGGGAACAGTTTATGGAAATCTTGTGCAAAAGAAACAACGAGTCCCATAGCGGTAGTGAAGACACCTAATGTGACCATTACCCCTAAGAAGCTAGCACCGAAGTTACCTAAATAAAAATTAGTGATCTGAGAAAGTGCAGTTCCGCCATTTTCTGATAAAGACATCTTATTCAAACTCATCGCACCGAGAAGGACCAGACCAAAATAAATCATGACTTCTAACGCAACGCTCAGGCTACCAGCTTTTGCTGTTAATTCTGTGACTTTTTTATCTTTAAAACCAAGATCACGAACTGCATGGACAAAAGTGACACTTAAAGCAAGTAAAGCTACTGCATCAACCGTGTTGTATCCTTCTAAAACGCCATTTGTCAAAGCGTTCGTCTGATAAGAATCTGCAGCAGATTGGTTTAGATTCCCCATGGGTTGGAATAAAGAAACGACAAAAATGATAGCTAATAATGCAAGAAACAAGGAGTTTAAATACTTTCCGACATATTTGACCAAACGTGTTGGATGTACAGTAAGGAAATAAGCAAGTAAAAAGAAAAGAGCAGAGAATAAAAACATACCTAATGAATCATATTTTTCAGGCAAAAAGGGTTTAGCAGCCATTTCAAAAGCAGTTGCTGCTGTCCGCGGTGTACCAAAGAATGGTCCGATCGTTAAATGAACAAGGATCAAGAACAAGGCAGCATACCATTTTCCGACAGGTTTAGCTAAGTCATACAGACCATCACTTTTTGTCACTACTACAGCTAAGATAGCTAATAATGGGAAAAGAGCGCCTGAGATGGCAAATCCTACACCAGCGCTGATCCAGTTTGATCCAGCCATTTGACCTAAGTGGACAGGAAAGATCAGATTACCTGACCCGAAGAACATCCCGAAGATAAGTGAACTGACCATCAATAATTGCTTCCATGAATAAGTTTTTGTTTCTTCCATAAATTTTTCCTCCAATAATTATCATTTTGAGTAACAAAATAAACGTTGCAGAAACTAGAAATACCACTAATATCAGATTCCATGAAAACCACCACCTTAAAATATAAAAAAAGCCCTTTTCCACTTGGGAAAAGGGCTCTAGATTCTAGAACGGTACCACCTTTTTTCGCTTAAAAAAGCTTCTTCATTCACGGACGCTTTTCGATAAAGTTATCCGCTAGCCTGATAATGGAGGCAGCCACAATGATCTACGTTTTCGACATTGACTCGGAAATGATGTTCGTCTATTCGATTTATTGTCATTTCTCACTTACATGACTCACTGGGAATAAATCGCTGAATAGCCTACTGTTTTCCTCGACGCTTTGCTGTATATTTATTTGTTGACGTTATAATACACCTGTTTTTTTTGAAATGCAAGAATATTTCAAATATTTTGTTTTCTTTTTTTGAAACAAGAAAAATACCCAGAGAATACTTGCTAAGTTAGACGGAATACTTGTCCTCTATCTTATGCATAGGTTACATGATCAGCTTTTTTTATTCAAACGAGACCTTTAGAGAATGGAAGCAGCTATTTTTTAACGTTTCTTGGTACTTATGGTTAAGCAACTCTTTTAGAACCTTTTCTTATTTGCTATATAGTTTCTTCTGAGTATGGTAAAATAGGAAAGAATGAATCGAAAAAAAGGGGATGTCTATTTTTGACGGAAGAGTCTAGTTCTTTAGAGATTAGATTGACGGCTGCTGATGATGTCAGCATGCTTTTAGGTGCACACGACAAGCATATAAAACTGATTGAAGAAACAACAGAAACAACCATCCATACACGTGGAGAAATCATTCAGATCATTGGTGAACAACCCCAGATTTCCTTGGCTGCCTCAGTCATTCGGACATTGCAGGAATTGATCAAACGAGGAATCCATGTAAGTACACCAGATGTCGTGACGGCACTGAAAATGGGGCAAAAAGGCACATTAGATTATTTTGTTGAGATGTATGAGGAAGAGATCGTCAAAGACCGTAATGGAAAACCTATACGGGTAAAAAACAGCGGCCAAAAGAAATATGTCGAATCGGTAGCCAAACATGATATCGTATTTGGCGTAGGACCAGCCGGGACAGGAAAAACTTTTCTTGCAGTAGTATTAGCAATCGCTGCCTTGAAAAAAGGTGAAGTGCAAAAAATCATTTTGACGCGGCCTGCTGTGGAAGCAGGGGAAAATCTAGGCTTTCTTCCCGGGGATCTAAAAGAAAAAGTAGATCCTTATCTGCGTCCTGTTTATGATGCTTTATACCAAATTTTTGGATTAGATCATACGAACCGATTGATGGAACGAGGCGTGATCGAAATTGCTCCTTTAGCTTACATGCGGGGGCGGACATTGGATGATGCATTCGTTATTTTGGATGAAGCACAGAACACGACAGTTGCTCAGATGAAAATGTTCCTGACACGTCTTGGTTATCAATCAAAAATGATTGTCAATGGAGATACGAGTCAGATTGATCTGCCTCGAGGGACAACAAGTGGTCTTGTTCATGCAGAACGAACATTAAAGCAAATCAAGAAAATCGATTTTGTTAATTTTGAAGCAAGTGACGTTGTTCGGCACCCTGTAGTTGCCGAAATCATCAAAGCTTATGAAAAGGCAGATCTCCATCAAGAATAAGCTTTGCTTAGGAGGATAAGCACATGTTGAATAAAACACTGCAGAAACTACAAGAAAAACTTGGAAAGGCAGCATTGCCTTTTCTGCTGTTCTTGTTTTTTATCATTATCTGCGGCGTTACATTTAGTAGTGTCAAACAAAAGGCCAATGATTTCAGAGAAGGCCAAGTAGCAGAAGAAAGTATCCGTGCGAACAAAACGATCGAGAACACGGAAGAAACCGAACAAAAAAGAAAACTGGCAGCAGAAGCAGTCACTCCAGAATACACTTACCAAAAAGATCTTGCAGATGACCAGAACAATCGGATCAAGCAACTATTTGAATTGATCGATAAGACGAATGATGCCATCAACAAATCTTATGACGAAAAGATTGATAAGGCAAAGGAAGATGAAAATATCCCAAAGCCTACTACAGAAGAGCGGATCGCCGCGTTGAAGAAAAATTTTGAAAATGTGAATGCAGAAAATGTTGCGTTTTATCAAAAACTACCGAACAATTTTTATTCGACGATATTTGAAATGACTGAAACTGAGATCCATACTGTGAGGGATGAGAGTCTGAAGCTCATTGACGAACAGATGAGCAAACAAGTTCGTGAAAGTGAATTGGAAGCTTTTAAACAAGAAGCAGAAGAGCAAATCCAATATTTGAATGTCACACCAGCACAACAACAAATGATTCGCTACTTAGTGGATCAAGGTATCGTAGTGAATGACGTATTGAATGAGAAAAAGACAGAAGAATTGAAACAATCCGCACGAGAAGCTGTACAACCAGTGATGATCTTCCAAGGAGAAATCATTGTTCGTGAAGGTAATCAAATCGATGCTTCAGCTATGAAAAAATTGGAATTACTAGGACTGACTAATCAAACAACTTCGATTTTTCCGCTAATTGCCATGGTTTTAGCTGTTTTGCTTCAAATCGGCGTACTGATTTATAATTCACTTCAATTCCAAAATGCAGGAGAAAGAACAAAATACGTGCTTTTCTATGTGACAGCTATGTCAGTCAGCATAGTGCTGATGAAATTTTTCCAATTATTCCAAACGGAACAAGCTACTTACATCCCGCTGTTTTATCCCGCTGCTTTTGCACCACTTGTTTTAAGCTTTTTCTTGAATCGAAGATCAGGGATCATGGCTGGTATTTTCCAAGCAGTATCTGCACTTTTCATCTTTTATGATTCGATTGGCACGAACTTTCTAACGATTATCTTGATGTCTTATGTTTTCTCTGGGCTCATGGCAACGATTGTCAGACGTAAACGGATCTCAGAACAAGGATTATCTGCTGCCATGTGGGTCATTATTTTTCCTGTGATGATGGATGTCATTTTGATCGTCTATCAAGGAATGAGCTTTGGTGATGCAACGACTTGGTTAATGCTCGTCTGCGGGTTCACTGGTGCACTCTTCTCATTCTTGCTGACGATCGGTCTACACCCATATATTGAATTGATGGTCAATGATGACAGTGTAATTGTATTAAATGAACTCAGCAATCCAAATCATCCTTTATTGAAACAGTTGCTGGAAGAAGCGCCAGGTACTTATCATCATAGTATGATGGTAGCTAATCTAAGTGCTAACGCTGTAGCAGAAATCGGCGGACGTTCTTTGCTAACTCGAGTAGCTTGCTATTATCATGATATCGGCAAGATCAAACATGCTAGCTTTTTCGTTGAGAACTTGCCTTCAGGAGCGGAAAACCCGCACAATTTCTTATTGCCAGAAGACAGTAAACATATTATCTTTGGACATGTGACAGATGGAGCCAAAATATTGGAAGATTATAATATGCCGCAAATGGTGATCGATATTTGCAAACAGCATCATGGAACCACGCTAATGCGTTATTTCTACATCAAAGCGAAAGAACGCAATCCGGAAGTAACAGAAGAGCAATTCCGTTACCCTGGACCAAAACCGCAAAGTCGCGAAGCAGGGATCGTCAATATTGCTGACAGTTGTGAGGCTGCAGTACGGGCAATGGATCATCCGACGAGCGAAAAAATCGAAAGTTTTGTCCATAATCTTATCGAAGAGCGTATTTCCGATGGTCAATTAGACGATAGTGGACTGACCTTGAAAGAAATCCGAAAAGTGGAAAAATCATTGATCAGCGGTTTAAGTAGCACCTTCCATTCTCGGATCAAATATCCTAAAATGAAAACAGAAGTTGAGAAGATAAAGGAAGAACAAGAAGAATAGAAAGAAGCGATGTATAATGGATATTACCTTTATGGATGAAACAAACCAAGTCTCAGAAGAGAAAATGAAAGAAATCGATGACTTGCTGCAATTTGCAGCATCTTATTTAAAGCTGCCAGAGGAAACAGAAATGTCTGTTACTTTCATGGACAATGCGGCAATCCAAGTAATCAATCGTGATTACCGTGGAAAAGATGCACCGACAGACGTCATCAGTTTTGCTCTGGAAGAAGAAGGCGAAGACGAAATCCCAGTGATTTTTGAAGATGGAGAGAATCCATTACCTCGTGTACTAGGAGACATCATGATCTCTATTGAACGTGCTGCTGAACAAGCAGAAGCTTACGGCCATTCATATGATCGGGAACTTGGCTTTTTAGCGGTACATGGATTCTTGCATATCAACGGGTATGACCATATGACACCAGAAGATGAGAAAGAAATGTTTGGTTTACAGAAAGAGATCTTGGATGCCTATGGACTCAAAAGATAAAAACGTAGAGAAAAACAAACATTTCCTGATGTCTGTGGAATTTGCTGTCCAAGGAGTCAAAACCGTTTTTGAGGAAGAACGCAATATGAGGAAACATGTTGCGTTCGGTATCCTTGCTTTATTTATGGGCGTGATTTTCCAGCTTGATCGGATAGAGTGGTTATGGCTGCTTTTAGCTGTTTTTCTCGTTTGGATAGTAGAGATCATCAATACTGTTTTTGAAAATGTAGTGGACATGTTTACGGATTTTCATTTTCATCCGATTGGGAAAAAAATCAAAGATATGGCAGCTGGAGCAGTTTTAGTGACCGCTTGTTTTGCTGTCATCATTGGGTTGATTTTATTTGTCCCTAAAATATATCATTTGTTGTTTAATTAAAAAGGAGAACGTATATGCCAGAACATAAATCAGGGTTTGTCGCAATCGTCGGCCGCCCGAATGTAGGAAAATCCACATTATTGAACCGAATCGTGGGTCAAAAAATTGCCATTATGAGTGACAAGGCACAGACAACTAGAAATAAAATCCAAGGAGTATATACTACACCAGAAGCTCAGCTGATTTTTATCGATACACCAGGAATCCATAAACCAAAGCATCGTCTAGGAGATTTTATGGTAGAAGCAGCTTACAGTGCGTTGAAAGAAGTGGATGCAGTCTTATTTATGATCAGTGCTGATCAAAAACGCGGCCGGGGAGACGATTTTATTATTGAACGTCTAAAAAACGTGCATTCTCCTGTTTATCTGATTATCAATAAAATCGATAAGATCCATCCAGACGAGTTGCTGGGAATCATCGAAGATTATTCGACGCAGATGCCTTTTGCACAAGTGATTCCGATCTCTGCTACAGAAGGAAACAATGTCGAACGCTTAATGGATGTATTAGTCAGTGAAATGCCAGAGGGCCCACAATATTTTCCAGATGATCAAGTGACTGATCATCCTGAATACTTCATCGTTTCTGAATTGATCCGTGAGAAAGTCTTGTTTTTAACACGAGACGAAGTGCCTCATTCTGTCGCAGTCGTTGTTGATTCGATGAAGCGAAACGAGAATGATAAAATCCATATCCAGGCCACGATCATCGTCGAAAGAGATAGCCAAAAAGGAATCATTATCGGCAAAGGCGGAAAAATGCTGAAGCAAGTAGGAACGAAAGCAAGAAAGGATATCGAAAATCTTTTAGGAGACAAAGTATTTCTAGAACTTTGGGTCAAAGTCCAAAAAGACTGGCGAGACAAAAAAGTCTATCTGCAAGACTTCGGCTACCGAAAAGATGAATACTGATATTCTGAACTTCTTATAGGTTAAGTATAGAAATAAACTGGATAAAAATCCGCACGTTGAGAAAAACGGCGGAAGATCGAAACATAAATAATCTGGATCGGCAGAATCTGCTTTTCCAGATTTATTTTTTAGGAGGGAGAATATGAGCCAGCTTGCAGAATCGAAAGGCTTGATTTTATCTAGCCGTAATTACAAAGAAAAAGATAAATTAGTCAAAATCTTTACGGAATCTTCTGGCAAAATGATGTTTTATATCAAAGGAATCCATCGGCAAAATCAGCCATTAGCTCCGGCTTTGCTCCCCTTTACCGAAGCAGTCTATATCGGTAATTTTCGAAGTGAAGGTTTGTCGTTTTTAAGCAGTGTCAAAGACGTCCATGCGTTTCGGAACATCCAAGAAGATATCTTTTTGAGCGGTTATGGTACCTATTTGCTAAATCTAGTAGATGCAGCAATCGAAGATCATCAATATGACCCGCATTTATTCCAATTTACGCAACAAGCTCTGCAGCGGATGGATCAAGGAGATGATGCAGAAATCATCACGAATATCTTTGAAGTTCAAATACTGCAACGCTTCGGAATCGCGCCAATTTGGACGCACTGTGTCGTATGCGGGGAAACAAAAGGAAAATTTGACTATTCTTCCAAATATGGCGGTGTGATATGCGAGAAACACTGGCCAATGGACGAACACCGTTATCATGCAGATCCTCGCGCTGTTTATTTCGTCCGAATGTTTTCGGCTATTTCTTATGATAAGATCAGTGGAATCCACTTGAAAGAAGAAACGAAGCAGGCAATCCGTGACCTCATTGACCAGTTGTATGATGAATATGTCGGTATTCATCTAAAAAGCAAAAAGTTCATTGATCAAATGAAGTCTTGGGCACACGTATTAAAGACGCCAGAGAAAAATATGCCTGAAAAAGAGATACCTGAAAAAGAAGAATAAATGAAAGATACAACAAAAAAACCAAAACTATTTGACAAATACAGGGACTTCCGTCTATTATTAACCGTAGATTAAATAGATCGTTCACTGAGAGGATCTATTATATAAACAAGAAAACTGCAAAATGAATACGTACATTGACCAAGATCAGTAAAAAACACGTGGTTTAGCGAGTTCGGGAGAGTGGAAGCCGGACCCAAACGATTTTTGAAGAGGCACTTGCGAGTACGATAAATGAAGCTGCCGAATCTTTATTCGGAAGTAGGGTGGAACCGCGAAATTATTCGTCCCTATGTCTGTAATCAGACATAGGGACTTTTTGTCGTTTTCTTTCCTGTATTCTTATTGACAGCAACGCTTAAAAATTGAAAGGGGCAAAACAGATGAGTAAAAAATTGACCGTCCAAGATATGATTTTAACATTACAAAAATTTTGGTCATCAAACGGCTGCATGCTGATGCAAGCTTATGATACAGAAAAAGGAGCAGGTACGATGAGCCCATATACATTCTTACGGGCAATCGGACCGGAACCATGGAATGCTGCTTATGTAGAGCCATCCCGCCGACCAGCTGACGGGCGTTATGGAGAAAACCCAAACCGTTTGTATCAGCATCATCAATTTCAAGTCGTAATGAAACCTTCACCTGAAAATATCCAAGAGCTTTATTTAGAAAGCTTGCGTCTTTTAGGAATTGATCCATTAGAACACGATATTCGTTTTGTTGAAGACAACTGGGAGAACCCATCGATGGGGTGTGCCGGTGTGGGTTGGGAAGTATGGCTTGATGGGATGGAGATCACACAATTCACGTACTTCCAGCAAGTCGGAGGACTACCTTGTAAACCAGTTACTTCTGAGATCACTTATGGACTAGAACGTCTTGCTTCATATATTCAAGAAGTTGAAAGTGTCTATGATCTGGAATGGGCTGATGGTGTGAAATATGGCGAGATCTTCAAACAACCAGAATATGAACATTCCAAATATTCTTTTGAAGTAAGCGACCAAGACTTGCTACTAAGCAATTTTGACCGTTTTGAAAAAGAAGCTAAACGCTGTATCGATGAAAATCTTGTTCATCCAGCGTATGATTATATTTTGAAATGCAGCCATACATTCAACTTATTAGATGCTCGCGGTGCAGTATCCGTAACAGAACGAGCAGGTTATCTTTCCCGTATCCGCAACATGGCTCGTGCTGTAGCCAAAATCTTTGTGGCAGAACGCGAAAAATTAGGATTCCCTTTATTGAATAAAAACACAGCAAATCCAGAAAACATGAAGGAGGCTGAATAAGATGGCAAAAGACTTATTACTTGAAATCGGGCTGGAAGAAATGCCTGCTCATGTTGTCACACCAAGCATGAAACAATTAGAAGAAAAAACTGCAAAATTTTTAGATGAAAACCAATTGACTTATGATACGATCGAAACGTTTTCTACACCGCGCCGCTTAGCAATCAAAGTAACAAACATTCCAGAACGTCAAGCAGACAGTGAAGAAGAAGTCAAAGGACCAGCCAAAAAAATTGCTTTGGACGCAGATGGAAACTGGACGAAAGCAGCTGAAGGATTTGTCCGCGGACAAGGTCTGACGACAGATGCTATCACTTTTAGAGAATTAAAAGGCGTGGAATATGTCTATGTAACGAAATACACTCACGGCAAAGAAGCAAAAGAAGTATTGACAGGGTTAGCAGATGTCATTAAAAGCCTCACTTTCCCAGTAACGATGCACTGGGCAGAATACGATTTTGAATATATTCGCCCTATTCACTGGATCGTGGCATTGTTAGATGACGAAATAATCCCGTTTGAGATCTTGGATGTCAAAACAGACAGAGCTTCAAGAGGTCATCGTTTCTTAGGCGAAGATGTAACATTTGCGCATGCAAAAGAATACGAAGAAAAATTAAATGAACAATTTGTTATTGCTTCACCGCAAAAAAGAAAAGAAATGATCATCACACAAGCAAACGAATTAGCAGAAAAAAATCACTGGATCATTGATCTAGATGAAGATTTACTAGAAGAAGTCAACAATCTAGTCGAATATCCAACTGTCTTTTCTGGCGACTTCGAGGAAAAATATCTTTCTGTTCCTGAAGAAGTACTAGTCACTTCTATGAAAGAACATCAACGTTATTTCGAAGTACGGAACGATCAAGGTATGTTGCTTCCTCATTTTATTTCTGCTCGTAATGGCGATCGGGTAAAATTGGAAAATGTGGTACGAGGCAATCAAAAAGTATTGACTGCTCGTTTAGAAGATGCAGAATTCTTTTATAATGAAGACAAGAAAGCTTCAATCGACCAATACGTTGAAAAATTAAAAACTGTTACTTTCCATGAAAAAATCGGTAGCATCTACGAGAAAATGCAACGGGTACAAGTCATCGCCCGCATTATAGGCGAACAAGTAGGACTATCTGAGGAAGAATTGATGGATCTGCAACGCGCTGCTGAAATCTATAAATTTGATCTAGTAACCAACATGGTAGGAGAATTCCCTGAACTACAAGGGATCATGGGAGAAAAATATGCTCTGCTTAAAGGCGAGAAACCAGCCGTAGCAACAGCGATCCGTGAACATTACATGCCTATATCCAGTGAAGGAGATTTACCTGAGACTACAGTAGGTTCTGTTTTAGCGATTGCTGATAAATTAGATAGTATCTTTTCTTTCTTTGCAGTTGGGATGATCCCAAGTGGCTCAAACGATCCATATGCTTTGCGCCGTCAAGCATATGGTGTCGTTCGAATCATCGAATCGAAAAAATGGGCCTTTCCTTTGTCTGTTCTGCAAGAAACGATTAGTGAAGTTATCAGTAAAGATACGGATCGTTTTGGCATTGGCTTGTCAGCGGGACAACAACAGGTGATCGACTTTATCAAAGGCCGTCTGCGCCAATTATTGACAACGAAGAATATCCGTCATGATGTCATCGAAGCTGTTTTGAATGCAGAACAAAAAGATCTGACAAAAGTATTTGCAGCAGCACAATTGTTCAAGCAGCATCTTGCAGATGAAGACTTCAAACCATCGATGGAAGCTTTGACACGTGTCGTGAACTTAGCGAAAAAAGCGGAGCTTGAAAAACAATCAGAAGTAGACCCTGAACTGTTCGAAAACGAAGCGGAGAAAGAACTGCACAAAGCAGTAGAGGCAATGAAAACAAGCTTTGCTGACCAAACGATCAACGAAAATTATGATCAGCTTGTAAGCCTTCGCCCACTGATCGAAAATTATTTTGATCAGACGATGGTCATGGCAGAAGAACCAGCAGTACGTAAGAACCGATTAACGCAATTAAGTCAAATTGCTGCCATGGCTTTGTCACTAGCAAGTTTGGATCAAATCATCACAAAATAATTTCTAATATGTAAATAAACCAGAGAACAGGCAAAAAATAGGCTGTTTCTCTGGTTTATTTGTTATAAATATAAATAACTCCTGAATAATTCATAGCTCTAAATTTAAGCTATTTTTTTGAACAAAGTGCCTACATTTAAATTAGGCAGATACATTCTTCCAAAATAATGTGTTTTCGAACAGGATATATACGGAAGAAGGCTACAATAAAAATTATTTGTCTATTTAAGGGCAGACTGACCCCTTGGAAAAATAGGTTAAAAATTTTTACGATAACTAGCCTAAATCCATTGCCTAGATCGCCGTAGGCGTTCAAAAACCTTATAAAATTCAGTTTGATACACATGATAACTCGACAGTTTGAGATAGACTTGTCTACCTGTTTTAACGAGTTTTCCGGCAACTTTAAGCAATGTCAATCGTATAGAATGAATCGTCATCCCCCGATTCACTTGTTCAAATCCAATGGTCTTTAAAAAATTGACGAGGTTGTAAGCCAGGACACTGATCATCATTCTGACATGATTTTCCAGGAAACGCGGACTATCTGTTTTGTCAAAATAAAAGCCTGATTTCGCTTCTTTGATGAAATTTTCCATTGTTCCACGCTTGCCGTAAAGAGAGAATATGACTTCAGGCGAGACATTATCGGATAGATTCGTCACAATGAATGCGTGGTGAAAAAGAAGCTCTCCTGCTTCACGGATTGATCGAATACAAACGCGACGGGGTTTTGACCAGGATTGTGCTTGATAAGGGAGTGAAAAATACTGTATTTCTCGGTCTTCCCATTTTTTATTATCCCCATAAAGAACAGAGTGTTCAGCTAACTGACTTAACCTCCGATTGCTCTTTAATCGGATAACGTACTGGCTTTCAGTTGCTTCACAAGATTCATACACCTCTGGTGTGGCGAAGCCGCTGTCACCCCGAACCAATATCTCGGTATGAGGTAACGTGCTCTTGTAGTGGTGTAACAGCGGGTCGATAAAGGCTTTTACCCCTTTAGACGTGTACTGATTGCCTGAACGCAGTTCAGCTTTTAGGAAATCTCCGGTCAATCCGTCAAATGCAACTAATGGGTGATAGCCGTAGGTTTGATAATGGGCATTATAATCTGTTTGTTCTTGGCGTCCAAAGGTATCCAAATGTGTGGAATCGACATCAATGATTAACTCGGTGTCATTGCGAATCAAACGCGCTTTATCAATCAGCGACTGATTTAATGCTTGGAGTTGATCCATGTTCTCCTCGGTGAAACGATCTAAAAACCGTGAGATTGACGATTGTGAGGTCAACTCTTTTTTACCGAGTACAGCTTGAAAGACTGGATCCTGTCTTAATAGATTAGCTGATGAGTCTGCCGAGTACCCAGCAATTAACTGCATAATGAGTTGTTCTAATATCGCTAAGTTATCATGTGTGAAGTAAACACGTTTGTCTTTAATATGGAGCCACTGTTTAGCTACGTGTGAAAAGTCGAAGGTATTCATCACCTCTTTAACTAAGACCAAACCCGAATCACTCGATAAGCGACCACCTGTATGTGAAATAGTCAAATTTGAATTGAATTTTACCTGGTTTTTGTGTAAGCTAGTCATGAGAAGAACTCCTTTCTTATGGTTGGTTTCGACACCTTTACCATATCAGAATGGGGTTCTTTTTGCATCACTTAACAGGTGAAAATGAAAAAGTAAATGAAGACTGCTGTTAGGCAGTTTCAGACGGTTTGAAGTCAAAGTATGAATTATTCAGGATAACTATTATTAATTCAATGTTAATTTTTTTGTTATTTTATTTTTTGTGTAACTTTTAAAAATACCTATGAAAATTAAGGAAATAAAAATGAAATCGATTAATTGTTATCTTATTAATGTTTTATTTACTTTTTAATCGTAAATTGCCCTAGTCAAGAAAACAGTTTGTGGTATGATTATATAGGGAAAACTTGTTTACAAATATTTCTGTGAATATATTAGTTTAATTATGTTTTTTTAAATAAAAAGCTGTCATTTTTATGTAAGTGAATTATATCTTAATTTATCTATCATCAATACTTAGGAGTGAATCTATGGAAAAGCCATTCGTCAAGTCATTGACTGCTGTGGCGGTAGGTGCAGGTGCTATTGCGATCTGTTTGTTTGGATACCATATCAATAATCAGCGACAACATCAGCAACGGATCAATTATGCAGAATCTGCCATCACCAATCAAAAAGACACCTTGACTTCTTTATCAAAAGAAGTAGACAAGCTGTATAGTACAAAAGAAAAAGTTTTTCTAAACCCTGAAATAACAGAAGAAACAATCACAAGTTTGTCCAATAAGCTATCCTCTGTCAAACTTTCAGCTGATGATTACGACATCAAAGAATCAGAATTGCCTAAAGAAGCTGTTGCAATCCAAGATGAGAAGAAAGCAATCGTGACACAGTTAGATAGTGCAGAATCAAAACTGAAGATCCAGACAGCTGTCAACGATTTATTTACTAAAAATGTATCAAACTGGCAGCAAGCTGTAGATGATGTCATCATCAAAGAAAAGGTGACAAGTGCAGATGTCGCTCGTGTACGTGAAAATATGAGCTTTTTTAAAGATAGTCCTTGGAAAACGGTTGTTATGCAATATCTAGGATTCGCTGATACCCAGATCGCGCAAGTCACGCAACTAGATCAGTTATTCGATACGATGTTAAAGGATGGTCAAGTGACTGCCACCGCTACTTACGATCAATATTTGACGGCGCTCAGTCAAATAGAGCAGATCCGGAATGAAAAAATAAGCGTAGCATACGCAACAAAAGCACAAACTGTTGCTCAGCAAATGGGCTATAGCAATATAAGCTATTGACAGTTAAAGCGTTGATTCAAGCAAGGTTAGCAAACGGAGGAAACTATGGCAAGACGAAGAAGAAAATCAAGAGGGAAAAAAATATTTCTGATTATTTTAGCAGTTCTTATCGTATTAGTATTAGCAATTGTAGGAGTAGGAGCAAAATTATATCTGGATCTCTCACATTCTATTGAGAAAACTTACGAATCAGTGGAACGAACCCAAGGAGAACGAACGAAACCAGTTGATCTGGACAAACAAGAATCTTTCTCTGCTCTATTGATGGGGATTGATACTGGAGATTTAGGTCGGGTCGATCAAGGAAGATCAGATACGATGATGGTTGCCACAGTCAGTCCTGAAGACAAACAGACAACGATCGTCAGCATTCCTCGAGATACGTATGTCGACATCGTAGGTCGTGACACAAAAGACAAGATCAACCACGCTTACGCATTCGGCGGAGCTGCCATGGCGATGGATACCGTACAAAAATATGTAGACATCCCAATCGATCACTATGTCTCTATCAATATGAAAGGGCTAAAGGAACTCGTTGATGCAGTTGGTGGTATCGAAGTCAATAATGACCTCACTTTCTCACAAGATGGCTATGACTTTACAATCGGTAAAATCACATTGAACGGGGATCAGGCATTATCTTATTCTCGTATGCGTTATGAAGATCCAAATGGTGACTATGGTAGACAAGAGCGTCAAAGAAAGATCGTAGAAGGTGTAGCAAAAAAAGTATTGAGTTTAAACGGTGTCAGCAACTATCAATCCGTTTTGAATGCTCTAGAGTCGAATATGAAAACAGACATGAGCTTTGATGAAATGAAAAAAATCGCTTTAGATTATCGGGAAGCATTTGGTACGATCAAGCAAGATCAGCTGCAAGGAGAAGGCTTCATGCAAGATAATATCTCCTATCAAAAAGTCAGCGATCAAGAACTTGATCGTGTGAAAAAAGAATTAAAAGATCAAATGAATCTAGAGAATAAATAGGAAAGTGGAGAAAAAATGGAAGAGACAATCAGCTTGAAAGAAATTTTTGAAACATTACGCAAACACTTGGTAACAATCATCATCTCAATGTTTGCTGGCTTGGCCATCTCAGGAATCGTAACATTTTTCATCTTGACACCAAAATACAGTTCACAAGCACAATTGATCGTGACACTGCCACAATCAGACACTGCAAATGTCAATGATGTCAATACGAACCTGCAAATGATCAATACGTATAAAGATATGATCGTCAGTGATTTAGTACTAAATGAAGTCAAAGATCGTTTAGAAACAGAAGACAATGTGAAAATGACTGCTGGACAAATCAAAGATGCGATCTCCGTCAATCAGTCACAAAATTCACAAATGTTCTCGATCCAAGCAATAAGCACGAATGCAGTGACTGCTCAACAGATCGCTAATACAACTTCACAAGTTTTCCAAGAGAACGCAAAAGACGTGATGAATGTCGATAAAATCTCGATTATTTCAGGTGCAGTTGCCAATACGACACCTGTTTCGCCAAATAATAAATTGAATCTAGTGATTGGCTTAGTGTTAGGAATGATGGTAGGCGTAGGTCTGGCATTCTTATTCGAATTACTTGATCGGACAGTGAAAGATGAAAAATATGTGACGGATACATTAGGATTCCCAATCTTAGGAACAGTTCCAGAAATGTCAGCGAAAGAATTGAACGCTGGTATCCGTAAAAAAGGAACAGCTCCTGCACGACCAAAAGCTACAAACGATAAAACAGCCCCATCACGCAGAAGCCGCTCAAGAGTCTAGGAGGAAGAAAAATGGCACGAACACAGAAACAAAAAGCAGCACAAACTCATGCAGTCAGTTTGATCACATTAACAAACCCATCTTCACCAATCGCCGAACAATATCGTACGATCCGGACGAATATCCAGTTTGCCTCCGCAGCTGGTCAGCAAATCAAAACGATTGTCGTGACTTCATCAGGTCCTGGAGAAGGAAAATCCACCACTTCAGCAAACATTGCAGTCGTTTTTGCTAAATCCGGTCAACGGGTTCTACTAGTCGATGCAGATTTACGTAAACCCGTCGTCTATAAAACATTCCAGCTGAACAATGCCAGTGGATTAAGTACAGCACTTAGTTCATCAGGAAGTGTAGCAGATGTAATCCAACGAACGCCAGTCGAGAACTTATCGATTTTGCCTAGTGGGCCTAAGCCACCCAACCCATCAGAATTGTTAAGCTCGCCAAGAATGGATCAGATTCTAGCCGAAGCAAGACAGTTATTTGATGTGGTGATATTCGATATGCCACCAGTAGTAGCCGTAACAGATGCACAGATCATGTCTTCAAAAACGGATGGCACTTTATTGGTCGTACGTGAAAATACATCACGTAAAGAATCCTTGACTAAAGCAAAAGAACTGCTAGAGATGGTACAAGCACGAGTCTTAGGTGTTGTGTACAACGGAGCAGAACATAGCAAAGATGCTGGTTATTACTACGGAAATTAAGGAATAAGAAGAGAGGAGACAAGAGAAATGATCGATCTACATTGCCATATCCTACCAGGAATCGATGACGGGGCAGAAAACTTAGAAGCAAGTATTGCAATGGCTGAAAAAGCGATTCAGCAAGGCATTACGCATATTTTATGCACACCACACCACAATAATGGAAAATACAGCAATGAAAAATCACAAGTCATTTCTCTAGTCGCTTCGTTACAAGCCGAATTAGAGAAAAGACAGTTGCCTTTGACGTTATTGGAAGGACAAGAAGTACGTATTACCGGAACGCTCATCGAAGACATCCATCGAGATGAAATATTATTTACAGATTTAGATGATACATATCTTCTGATCGAATTTCCGACACTGGAAGTGCCGTTATATGCAGAACGGCTTTTTTTTGAGTTGTTAGAACTAGGAAAGACACCAGTGATCGTCCATCCAGAACGTAACGCGCATTTTCGCGAAGACCCAAATCATTTGCTTCCGTTCCTAGATATGGGATGTTTGGCCCAACTCACTGCGCCAAGTTATGTTGGGGTATTTGGCAAAGACATCCAGAAAACAGCCAAAACGATGGTCAAACATAATCTTGTGCAGATGGCTGCTTCTGATGCCCATGGGGTCTCTAAGCGCACCTTTTACTTAAAAGAGTGCTATAAGCAGATTGGCAAGGACTTTGGTAAGAAAAAAGTAGTACAGATGAAACAAGTCGCAAAGGATCTGATCAACGGGGATGAAATCAGTTATCCAGTCTATGAAGAGGTAAAAAAGAAGAAGTTTGGTTTATTTTAGGGGGAATGTAGGGTGTTTGTATTAACAAGAAGAAGAAAAATTGCCACATTGGTTGTTGTGGACAGCTTGTTATTAATTGCTGCAAATATTGCAGCAGCTAAATTCATGAAGCCGTTTGTAGCTATACCAATGGACCTTATTTTAATCTCTATCGGTTTGTCGATTGGTTTTTATTTATTTTATGGTAGTTTATTCAAAGTTTTCACTCGGATCAATCGCTATACAAATTTAAGAGAGATCATTGCAATTTTTGGTTCACTATCTGCAAGTGCTGCCTCAAGTATCCTCATACTGCTGTTCATTAATCGGCGATATAGTTTACGGTTAGTTATCTTTGCTTATCTGCTTTCGCTCTTATTGATCATCGGTAGCCGATTGATCTGGCGTATCTACGTCGAAACAAAAAATATGAGATACGTATCAGCAGATTCTGCTAAAAATACATTGATTGTTGGTGCTGGCGAAGGCGGGCGTATTTTATACAACAGCTTTCTTGGATCCAAAACGGCTCAAGATATCCATGTTGTCGGGTTTGTAGATGATGATCCGAATAAAAGAAATACGTATCTTTCAGGAAAAAAAGTATTAGGTGCATTAAAAGATATTCCGGAATTGATTGAAAAATATGACATTCAAATGGTAACGATCGCTATCCCTTCCTTATCAAGAAAAAAATTACGAAGAATCTTCGAGTTAGTCGAATCCACTCATGTGAAAGTCAATACGATGCCTTCTATAGAAGAACTTGCTTCAGGGAAAATTAGCGTATCAAAATTAAAAACAATTGACGTAGTGGATTTACTGGGAAGAGATGAGGTAGAGTTGGATATTGAATCCATCAAAGATCAGATCACAGACAAAGTCATTCTTGTCACCGGCGCAGGAGGATCGATCGGTTCAGAAATCTGTCGGCAAATCATTCAATTCAATCCTGCAAAGCTATTGCTTTTAGGACATGGGGAGAACTCGATCTACTTGATTGACCGTGAGTTACGCACACATCATCAAAATTGTCCTACAGAAATTGTACCGATCATCGCAGATATCCAAGATCGCGAGAAAATCAATGAGATCATGGAACAATATCATCCAGATATCGTCTACCATGCAGCTGCTCATAAACATGTACCACTGATGGAATATAATCCAAAAGAAGCAGTCAAAAACAATATTTTCGGTACAAAAAATGTAGCAGAAGCAGCTAAAGCAGCAAAAGTGAAAAACTTCGTCATGGTATCGACAGATAAAGCTAACAATCCTCCAAATGTCATGGGTTCAACAAAACGAATCGCTGAAATGATCGTGACTGGATTGAATGAAGAAGGCTGTACGAAATTCTCAGCTGTCAGATTTGGGAATGTCCTTGGTTCTCGAGGTAGTGTGATTCCAGTATTCAGAGAACAAATTGCTCAAGGTGGTCCAATCACTGTAACAGACTTTCGTATGACTCGATACTACCCGTGGTGCTAGTTAATTTTAATATCCTAAAGAATATCTCAAAGTTCCTTCAAAACGTCGTTGTGCTCGACTTAATAGAACACTGTAAGCCAGTAATATGCTTTCAAATCTACTCTCTAGCCCTTTAACAGAACGTGAGTTGAAATTTTGACAACCTAATTTTTCTAAGGAAGAAAAAACAGTCTCAACTGTTTTTCTTTGTTTTCCAAGTAAGCTGTGGTCTAGTTTTTCTGATTTATCCATGTTTTTACGTGGCGGAACGGATATAGTAATGCCCTTAAGGGCAAGCTTTTCATGGATTTTATGGCTAATATATCCTTTGTCCCCTAGGATATTGGGAAGATTCGCTTCTTCCGATAAAGTCTCTAACACTTTCACGTCATGGACACCTGGATTCGTGATTGAGTAAGTAATCGGAAAGCCAGTCTTAGTAACGATCATATGAATTTTAAGACCATAAAAATAAGATTTTTTTGTTGAGTTATAGCCAACTTTGGCTATTTGATTCAATAGTTTTGCTTGTCTATTTCTAACTGGTTTACATAATTGACTAGGAAAACTATCTATAATTCCGACTAGTTCACCTTTGGTGAGCTTCTTGATGAAAAAGTATCGAATAATCTTGATAGTGTAAGCTAAGTTTGAACTTAAGCGAGTGAATCGACTCCTACTAGGAAAGTCACCATTAAGAAATAAGACGGAACAAACCGCTCTATACGTGGCTCTTTGGCTAGTATAGCCATTAATTATGCCCCATATAACACAAGCAATAATCACTGTATCGCGTTGCTTCAGTTGATCAGTATTTCTTCGGTTTTTAATCTTATCTGGTACACAATTGTGGTATATGTTAGAAACAGTTCTCATAATTTCCTTGAATGTTATAAAAGTATCTGTATAATGTTCAGTATATTTTGATGAACGCATATGTAGTCCTCATTTCTTGGGAGTTTTGAGACTACTATATGCGTTTTTTGTTGATTTACCAACATGTTTAGACATTTTCCTCTAGGAAAAAATTAACTAGCACCACAGGTCTTTCTTATCTTATTTTAGGATTTACGATTACGGCATTATTAGCAACGTTATTCTCTAATGTTCAATTATTAGGAACAAGTGTGGCAAGCGTTGTTAAAGATCTTCCGGCAACTTTCAATTCGCTGCCGATGCTTGCTGTAGCATTGATTGGTCTAGCACTAGCAATGATCAGTTATAAGAATGATCAAAACAAAGACCATCGTCCATTAGCTAGTGAGCCATCACATTCTGTTGAGGGGGAAATCGAAGATGACGAAATCTAATTACAAATTAACAAAAGAAGATTTTAAGCAAATCAATCGAAGAAGTTTGTTCACTTTTCAATTAGGTTGGAACTATGAGAGAATGCAGGGTTCTGGTTATTTATATACTATCCTGCCACAACTAAGAAAAATATACGGCGACAACACACCAGAATTAAAAGAGATGATGAAAACACATACGCAATTTTTTAATACTTCTAATTTTTTTAATACAATCATTACTGGGATTGATCTTGCAATGGAAGAAAAAGAAGGAATTGCTTCAAAGGAAACCGTATCGGGGCTGAAAGCTGGATTGATGGGTTCCTTTGCAGCGATTGGAGATTCCGTATTTGCTGCTTTGATCCCAACGATTTTTGGGGCTTTGGCGGCGAATATGGCAACTGATGGAAATCCGATAGGTGTGTTTATATGGATTTTTGCACAGATTGTTGTCATGGTTTTTCGTTGGAAGCAACTTGAATTTGCATACAAAGAAGGAATTTCCTTAGTTACTACTATGCAATCTCGCTTAACTGCATTAACGGACGCAGCCACTTTATTAGGGGTATTCATGGTAGGGGCATTAGTTGCGACAATGATCAATGTTAAATTTTCATGGGCACCAACGATTGGCGATGTGACATTGAATATGCAAAACTATATCGATATGATCTTACCTAGAATTTTACCCGCTGGGATCGTCGGTGGTGTTTATTGGTTATTAGGAAAGAAAAACATGACTCCTACTCGAGCGATTTTTATCGTATTAATTGTGTGTGTTGCTTTATCTGCATTGGGTGTGATTTCAAAATAAGGGAGAGCGAGAAATGAGTAGACAATTGGTATTGATTAGTCACGGAAAATTTTGTGAGGAATTGAAAAAAAGTACAGAAATGATCATGGGGCCTCAAGAGGATATCTACACGTTACCTTTATTACCAGAAGATGGCACTGAAACATACAAACAAAAGTTTCTCACTGTCACAGATTCGTTAAATGATTTTGTGGTACTATGCGATCTTTTAGGCGGTACACCTGCAAATATCATTTCTAAACTAATAATGGAAGGACAACAGATTACTCTTTATGCTGGGGTGAATCTTCCGATGGTCATTGAATTTATCAACTCACAAATGATCGGTTCAGAGCCCGAGTTTGTTCGTGCAGGATGTGAAAGCATTGTCTCTGTCAACGAATTAATTAATGGAATAGCAGAAGAGGAAGAGTAACAAAAAAGATGAGAGCTAAGCTCTCATCTTTTTTGACCTATGTTTTTATTTCCGCTTCTGCTGCTTTCCTGCGTTGCGGCCCTTGTTGTTTGTACTGTTTTTTGGTTGTTTGATTTGTTTTGTTGCTTGTTTGTTGTTAGCGGGCTTTGCTGATTCTGTCACGTCTTTTCTTGGAGTGACGACTTGTTTTGGCGGGTTTTGTTTCAACTCTTCTGCCACTTGTGCTTTCAAACGTGGTTTCATCATAACGTTTGTGATGAATGTTTGCAGACAGCTGAACACACCACCGACTACCCAGTAAAGTGTAACACCGGCTGGCGCACTGATCGACATGAAGACGATCATAGCAGGAGAGACGATCAGCATCGTACGCATCGTCTTTTTCTGTTCTTCAGGAATACCGATTGTTGAAATATATCCTTGAAGCAGATAAGCGACCCCTGCGATGGCCACAAGCACCATACTTGGTGAGCCTAGATCGATGCCGTAAAAAGATGATTCCCGGATACCTTCTGTGTAGCGTGCCGTAAAATACAAGGCAGAGAAGATCGGCATTTGGATCAATAGAGGCAGACAGCCGATTCCGCCGGTCATACTCAATCCATTTTCGCGATATACTTGCTGCATTTCTGCTTGTGCTGCCATTTGTTCTTCACGTGTTGTTGCAGCTTTTAGCTTTTGTTGTGCTGCTTCAACTTGTGGTTTTAACGCTTGCATTTTTTCAGATTGGATCATTGTTTTTTTCGATTGACTGATACCTAGTGGCAAGATGATGATACGAACGATCACAGTCATTGCAATAACTGCCCAGCCGTAAGACCAATTGAAATTCTCAACTAGATATGTAATCGCTTGGCCCATAGGATGGACGAGTACTCGATAAACGATTCCTGAAGTGTCAGGGTTTCCGTTTGAATCCATCCGCACACAGCCAGATAAAAAGAGCAGGATACTGACAAGTCCGGATCCCAATAACCAGTTTTTCCATTTATTCATAGAATACTTCCTCTTCTATAATTTTTACACAAACTTAACTATACTAAAAAAGCGCATGGAATTCAATCAACTTCATAGAAATTTCATATAAATATTCGTTCTTTTTCGTAGCGGAAAATTTTGAAAAAAGACAAAAAATCAAGAAAGAAATACTTGGAAAGAAAAGAGTGATTCCAAGTGTTTCTTTCTTATTTAAAAAACTAAAAACTTTTTTGTTCTGTCTGGAAAATATGGGTTAAGCAAATTTATTGCAAGTTATAGATCAGCTTTTTTACTCCCTGTCTTTAATACTCGAGGCAAAGCGCTTCAAAAACAACCTTATCGACGGTGTTCAAAAGTCAGTTTCTCGGTATTAAGTCAAATTTATGCAAAAATGTGGAAAGCCATTTTCACAAAATTTTCCTTAATACTCAAAACTAAGTGACTTTTTCACAACCAGTCCTTAATGCTTGATGCAGACCAGCTTTTTCACAACCTTATCCCACCACATCAAATTTCTTTCGTTCCTCAATCATCGGATCTTCTTGGACATCCACATACTGCACTCGTCCACTTGGGCTCGGAGACTTCTTGACTTCTTCGATAAATTTTTGGATGATGTCGTCATTTCCGATTGCTTCGATTGTGACTGAGCCGTCGTCTTCGTTTTTTACCGTTCCGGTCACGCCTAACTGATCAGCAACCATCTTGGTCATATAGCGAAATCCCACGCCCTGGACACGTCCTTGGACATTCATTTTAACTTTGCGCATGTTCGTCACCTTTCTTTCCTGTTTTATAAATCAATGATACCGATTTTTTTGGGATGAAACAAGCTCAAGCACCTATTCCATGATATAATCAGGTGAGGTGAGGAATGTGAAAGAGATCCAATCAGCAAAAAATCCAAGAATCAAAGAATTAAAAAAACTACATAAAAAGAAATACAGAGAAGAAAAGGCAGAATATCTTTTGGAAGGGTTCCATCTGATCGAAGAAGCTGCGTTGTCTGATGCAGAAATAAAAGAACTTTTTGTGACACAGAGAGGTATGAAAGAATGGGGAGACTGGCTGGCTGTAAACAAAGAGATTTCTACTTTTCTAATTTCAGATGAGGTCATGACCGCTATGTCAGATCTACCTACACCGCAAGGGATCTTAGCAGTGATGACGTTAACATCTGAAGATACGCCAGATTTTTCAGGAGGCTGGCTTTTACTAGATAATGTACAGGATCCTGGAAATGTGGGAACGATGATCCGTACGGCAGATGCGTTTGGTATGGCTGGTGTTTTATTAGGTAAAGGAACGGCAGATATTTATAGTACAAAGGTGCTGCGAAGCATGCAGGGAAGCAATTATCATTTGCCTGTGTTACAAAAAGATTTGTCAGAAGTGATCCCTGTAATGAAAGGCAAAGGGTTTACGGTGTACGGTACAGAATTAAATGAAGAAGCACATGCATTAGACAAAGTAGAAAAAACAGAGGATTTCGCTATAATCATGGGAAACGAAGGTCAGGGAGTAAGTCAGGAAATCTTGTCTTTGACTGATCAGAACGTATATATCCCAATGAAAGGAAATGCGGAATCATTGAATGTCGGAGTCGCAGCAGGGATCGTTCTTTATCATTTTTCTTTATGATTAAGGAACTATTAAGCTTTAACTATTTTATCTAGAGCGACTAGAATAATCCGAACACTGGTGGTATACTTAGATCAATTTCAGAAAAAAATGAAATTCAAAAAGGTGGCAGATCGATAATTATGACAGAAAAATGGCGTGAAGACGAAGAATATATGTCTTATGTACAAGATCTTTTAGAAACAGAAGCAGTGAAAAAATTAGCGAATTACACACAGCATGTTCATTCCACTCGTTTGGAGCATTCCATCAGTGTTTCTTACTATAGTTATCTGCTCGCAAAAAAATGGGGTGGCAATGCTAAAGCAACAGCGCGTGCTGGACTTTTGCATGATCTGTTCTACTATGATTGGCGTACGACGAAATTTGACGAGGGGACACATGCGTATATCCATCCAAGAATTGCTGTAAAGAATGCAGAAAAAATCACCGATTTGTCGGATCTTGAGCGAGATATCATTTTGAAGCACATGTGGGGTGCAACGATAGCACCGCCTAAGTACAAAGAAGGATATATCGTGACATTCGTGGACAAATACTGCGCAGTCAAAGAAGCGGCTCAGCCCATGTCTGCAAGTATGCGTAAGAGATGGCAACGTTACTTTGGGAAAGAATCCTCGATTTAACAGGTAAAACCAATAATAGACCATATTGAGGTTGTGACAGAAGTGGTCAGCTTCAAGAAATAAGAAGGAATTTACGAAAATTGCTTCTCAAATTTTTGTGAAGTTTCGGCTTATTACCGCAGATGCAAGCTTTTGAACACCATTCATTCGAAACAAGGGACTTTGACACGACTTTTGTCACAGTCCTTTTTTCTGTTTGCAGTTGACTATCTGTTCAAGATACGGTTTACTTTTATTTATCGAATGAATCATGTACATAGAAGAATAAGCATTAAAGGGGGTGATGATAAGATGCAAAACGTATCTTATTTAAAAGAGTCCGGGATCTTCAGGTAACACATACTTTGCAGAAGATCACTTTTTTCTACAAAGTATGCACTTTGGTTAGAAGAAAGGACTTTAAAATCATGGAACAAACAATAAAACCATACCAATATTTTTTTATAAAAAGAGAAGTAGAACAGTTATTAAATGCGTACTCATCTGTCAATGATCCAAAAACGGTACAAACAGTTCAGGCACTAGCAGCTGAAAAGATTCGAGACATATTAGATCACGAACTGCCAGAAATCGATACATTTTTAACGACAGTTTTAGACGTAAAACTGACAAAAGCGCAAGCAGAAAGAGCATTGGAGGAGCTGAAGCAAATCGTTCAGCCGTTTATGCAGCCTAGCAAACCACAAATCGAGAAATTATTCCGAAAAGTGAAAAAACTCAAAAAACCAGCTTGGAATGAAATCGACTTGCAAGAACATACGTACATCGGCTGGAATGATCCAGGTACGCAGAAAAAATTCATGGTCTATTACGAAGATGAAAAATTAAAAGGGATTAGCGGTACTTTATCACCAACGATAAATAAGGGAATCTGTGCAATCTGTCAGAAAACATCGAATGTTTCGCTTTTTCTTTCTACAACGAAAGCAGGTTCTGATGGCACGTATACGAAAAAGGGGAATTATATTTGTCATGATAGTGACCAATGTAATCAACAGTTAACGAAATTGGCTCCTTTCTATGAATTTGCTGAACGTGTAAAGAAAGAACGATAATTTTATTGTTTTTTACAGAAAAATATGCTATCTTTTAATGGAAGTGAATAGGTGATGGTGTTCGCCTTTAAATGCTAACGAAAGATAGCTAATGACGCCTACTAAAGTCTGGGGATAGCCCCTTTCTTTAGTAGGCGTTTTTTTATTGAGGAGGAATTTTTTATGGAAAAACAATTACCGAGTCCAGTACGCATTTTAGTGTACATGCTGAAGTGGCTGGTGATCACAGCGATTCTCGGTATATTCATGGGGAGCTTATCTGCTTTTTTCTTAAATAGCCTGACAGTTGTGACAGATATCCGACTATCACATCCTTGGCTCCTTTATCTACTACCAGTTAGTGGTGCGCTTTTTGCTTATCTCTATGCGTATCACGGCGGTCTTTCTAGTCGTGGAAACAACTTAGTGATCGATCAAGGAAATGGTGGAGAAGAAAAAATCCCGTTGCGGCTTATTCCACTTACACTGTTTGGAACCATAACTACCCATTTATTTGGGGGATCTGTTGGCCGTGAAGGAACAGCAGTCCAAATGGGGGGAGCGTTAGCAGATAATACAGCACGTTTGTTCCGATTGGATAAAGCAGAACGGGAAATCTTGATTATCAGTGGAATCAGTGCGGGTTTTAGTTCTGTATTTGGCACACCTTTAGCTGGAACATTATTTGGATTAGAAGTGTTGGCAATCGGGAAAGTCCGAACAGAAGCGATCTTCCCTAGCTTCTTTGCTGCACTGTTTGCAAATTTCATGACGGAAAGCTATGGTGTTTCTCACCTACATTACCAAATGGGTGTGATCCCTGGATGGAGTATGTTGCTGTTCTTCAAAGTTTTTGTTGCTGGGATTGCTTTTGGTTTGATTGGCTGGGTATTCAGCCGTTCGATCGTCTTTTTAAAAGCGCGATATGCACAATGGATTCCTCATCCTGTTTGGCGAAATACGATAGGTGGAGCTGTAGTTGTGGCAGCAGCATTGATTTTGCAAACACAACGTTATCTCGGATTGAGTCTTCCGTTACTTCAAGAATCATTTAATGGACAGGCACATGTCTATGATTTTATTGGGAAGTTATTCTTCACAGTTTTGTCTTTAGGCGCGGGATATCAAGGGGGAGAAGTGACACCATTGTTTGAAATTGGTGCAACGCTTGGTGCAGCACTAGCGCCTTTGCTCCATGTTTCTGTTCCTTTTCTTGCAGGATTGGGCTTTATCGGAGTATTTTCTGGTGCGACAAATACACCGATTGCCTGCTTTGTGATGGGGATCGAATTGTTCGGTTCACAAGCGGCAGTATACTTCTTTATGATCTGCTTGATCAGCTTTATGTGTTCAGGCAACAGCGGTATTTATTCTGCTCAGCAAGTAGCGGTCAAAAAAGGGATACTCTTTTTGCCAATAGTTAAGAGAATGAAAGAAAAAAACAAGGTGTGACATATGTTTTGTCACACCTTGTTTTTTTAGAAAAGTAAAGTAATCAGCGATAAGAATGCGGAGCCTGCGAAAAGCAATCCGCAAATGATCATATGTCTTTTTTTGTTCATCATCAAGATGGCGATGTATTCTCTTAAAAACGCATTAGGCAAGTAGTAGAAAGCTGTTTTTGCACCAATACCATTTGCTTTCAATTTGGCTTGCCGCGCATAAAGACCGGCTCTAAAAATGTGGTAATTGTTGGAACTGAAGATCGCGCGGTATGGCCCTTTCATTTGCTGATCCATGATTTCCTTTGAATAGAGCATGTTCTCCAAAGTGGTTGTCGAATTGGTTTCGACAAGAATGTCTCTTTCAGGGATTCCTTGTTCCATGGCATATTGTTTCATCGCAATGGCCTCTGGTACTTTTTCGTCTGCTCCTTGCCCGCCAGACATCAATAAGATGGGCGGATTTAATGTAGCACGGCTTTGAGCCCGATAAAAAGCAATTGCCTTATTGATTCGCTTGGCTAGAAGAGGAGACACTGTTTCTCCATTGATCAACCCAGCGCCTAACACAACGATGAAGTCTTGATTGTATCGAGGCCGGTTGAACTGATACAAGAATGAGACAGTCAAAAAGTTGTAGAATACGATAAATAGATAGATCAAGATCAGGGGAACGCAGAAAAACAAAGCATTTATCCATTGCGGCAAATATTTTAACAAGAAAAAGTCAAAAACAAGAAACAGTGTAAGAAAAATGGCTAGTATCAACGTTAAAAGATTAGCTAATGAATGCGATTCTCTACGTAAAACTGTGACCCCGTTCCAAAAAAGAAAAACAATCAATCCATAAATACCAAATAAAAGGACAAGTAGCAATGGAATCGTGATCAAGGCGATCAGTCCGCCAAGGAAAATATTTTGCGTTTCATACAGCAAGACAAACAAGTAGATGCCGAAACTGATGAGGAAAACATTGAATAAAAGACCATTCAGCAGCCTTCGTTTTTCTGTGAAATAAGAAAAAGCAAAGATACTAAAGAACAACAATGGAATCAAAAAATAAAAGGTCGAATAAAAAATTTCCAACACGACAAAATAAGTTAAGATTACCGTAAATGTCCACGTACTGCCGTAAAAGAACAAGGAAGGATCCTTCTTCTGTTTTCGCCAATAAACGATAGAGAATACCCCAATAAGATAGAGAACTAAAAAGATCAGATCTCTGGTTAGATTCATAAATTCAACTCCTTTTTCTTATACAGTATAACGAAAATAGATGAAAAAAGCTGTTATTTAAACTAGAAAAAGCAAAAAAACATCTTTCCGATGGAAAGATGCTTTTCTTATTGTTCACTTAAAACAAGTTGCCGAAAAATTCTGCGACGCGTCGCCAGCCAATCACGAACATATTCGCTTTTTCCACTGTTTTATCCGTAATGATCTCTGTTGATGGCGCATTGTTGTCTTCTAAATAGCCTAATTTATCGTCTGCCAAGGTGATCGTAGCGGTACCGATTTTTGTACCTTTATCCATAGGTGCTTGGATCTCGTTGTCAGTGACTTGCTTCTTGTCAAGTGTTGGCGTGATCGTTAATTTGCCAGTATCCATATCGTTTCGTACCCATACTTTTACAGGGCTTTTAAGCACAACAGGAACTGTTGATTCTTTTCCGTCTTTTACATCAATGGTTTTTAGGCTAGGAATACTTGCGTTAGCTTTTCCTAGCTCTTTTTCTGACCAGTTGTCATAGCAGTAGTCCATCAAACGGTCTGTTTCATTGAAGCGGGCACTCGGGTTTTCCGCATGGCCGTCCGCATTCAATACGACAGTGATGATCCGTTGATCGTTTTTAGTGATCGTACCAACGAAACAAGCACCTGCAAGCTCAGTCGTACCAGTTTTTAATCCGTCCACGCCTTCCTTGTAATTAACGAATCCTGGGAGCATCCAGTTCCAGTTGACCATTTCCACTGGTGATTGCGTATTTTCGCCAAACATTTGGGTCGTAGTACTTGATACATCCAGTATTTCTGGGAAATCCAAGATCAAATGGCGGGCAACGATGGCCACATCTTGAGCAGACATTTGATTTTCGTCGTTTTCTCCAGTGCCTTCTGGTCGGTTTTCGCCAAGATAAGAGTTGTTCAATCCTGATGCATTAACGATTGTTGCATCTTTGATTCCCCAATCTTTCAATTGTTCTTTCATTCGTTCAGTGAATTTAGCTTCGCTGCCAGAGATTTTTTCTGCCAAGGCCACCATTGAAGCATTGGCTGACTGGATGATTGCAGAGTCGAATAATTCTTTGACAGTGTAGGTGTTTTCTTTATGCAAAGGAACATTCGATAAATCTGGGGTGATACTCAAATTTTCTGCATAATCTGAAATCGAAACTTTATCATCCCATGATAGTTTTCCTTCTTTTACTTGATCAAGAACGATGTAAAGACCGATGATTTTTGTGATTGAAGCGATCCCCATGGTTTTTTCTCCATCTTGATCATAAAGAATCTTACCACTTTGCGCATCTACAGCAAAAGCTGCTTTTGCATTTACTTTGAACGTATCTTCAGCTTGCACAGCAACAGCTGGTAGAAAAGAAGCAAGGCAAAGAATGAGACTAGCCAATAATAGGACTAGACGTGTTTTTTTTATGGACATATCCGATCTCCTTGTAATTAATTTGTTTCGCTACAAATTAAAATTTTATCAGAGAGGGGAGAGAGTTTCAATGTTTCTGAAAAAACTTTAGGATAAGAACGCGCGTTATGGAAGTTTAGCGGTCGTTTTTACGTACTTTTACAGGAATAGGCTGTGTTTCCGCATCTAATAAGCGGGAAGCGCTGAAAGCAAATAAACTGATAATACTTAATAAACTGAAAATCATAATCAAATGCATAAGATCCACCTCTTTTATTCTTTTTCTTAGTTTATCAGCATTTCATGAAGAATAGTTGAAGACTGGGGCTAAATAATTGAGGAAATTATGAAGATAACTTAAAAAAATAGCTAAATTTAAAACCGTAGAAACCGTTTTATTTTTTTAGATACGTTTTATTGTATGGAAAAATAGTGTTGTGGTAGACTTTAGGTAGAAACAAAGGAATGATTTTTTTAGGAGGGGTACGTTTATGGCAAAAAAGGATAAAGAATTATTGTCACAATTGACTTCAGAAGGCGCTAAAGGACCATTCGTCACGATCATGCTGAATACGCATGTCGCCCATCAAGATGTGGAAAAAGATCAGATCAAATTCAAAAATTTTGCGAAAGAAGCAAAGAAACGTTTTGAGAAAAAATATTCCGAACATGACTGGTCCCCGTTCCAAGAAAAAATTGAAAATTTGTTAGGAGATCCTTCGTTTTGGCGTAGTGCAACTACGAGTGTAGCGGTCATTATAACTGCTGACCAAACCTATATCCATCGTTTGAGTATCCCGGTAGACGATCAATACTATGTAAGTGATCTTCCTTATTTACTGGCTATTATCAAAAATGGGCAGTTCAACTATTCTTATTATTTATTGGGATTGAACCGCGACTCCATGAAATTGTATGAAGTCAGCAACAAACAAGTAAAAGAAGTATCTCTACCAGAAGGGGCACCGGTTGATGTCGTTACTGCATTGGGATCTGAACTGACAGGTGGCGGTTTGAACTTCTCTTCTAATGGAGGAGGCGGAGCCCGAGATGGAGTAACTTTCCATGGCGTAAATCCAAAAGATGAAGAAGTAGAGATCGATTGGGTCAACTATTACCAAGCAGTTGATACGTACTTGAAGGATTCTTTCGAAAATCCAGAACAATGGCCGATTTATTTATTTGCTCTACCAGAAAATCAGACGATGTTCAAAAAAATCGCCAAAAATCCTTACTATTGTGCAGACGTTGCGATTTCTGCTTCTCCTGCGCAGCTATCCTTTAGAGATATCGAAGAAGGGGCGAAGAAGCTGTCAAGTGAACTCGCAGCTCAAGAATCAAAAGAATACAATAAACTCTTAGATAAGAAATTCATCGATCAGTTAGTTGATATCGTTCCAGCTGCGAAAGAAGGAAAAGTGTCGCATCTATTTATCGCTACGTCAAACTTAGCTGATGGTTTCGGTGAAGATCCTGAAATAGAATATGATCGGCGTCAAGTGTTGAATGCATTAGCAGATGATGTGATCATTAATGGCGGGAAAGTATTTATTTTGGATCAAAAAGATGCGCCAGATGAAAAGAGTCTGACAGCGATTCTTCGTTATTAAAAGAGGTTATGAAATCAGTATTTTGACCTGAGTATTAGAGAAACAAACGGAAAAATAGTTTCACATATTTTGCCGTTTTTTGAGCTAATACCGAAGGTCAGCTGATTAAACACCGTGTATGAGAGGTTGTGAAAAAGCTGTTCTGCATCAAGTAATAAGAACAGCAAGCAAAAATAGCTCTTCATATTTTTTGTTTGGTGGGCTTATTACCGCAGATGCAAGCTTTTGAACACCGTTTAAGGAAGAGGTTGTGACAGAAGTGGTCAGCTTCAAGAAATAAGAAGAGATTGACAAAAATTATTTCTCAAATTTTTGTGAAATTTCGGCTTATTTCCGAAGAAGCTACTTCTGGAACACCGTTTAAAAAAGAGGTTGTGACGTGGTCACGACCTCTTTTTGACGATTATGATACAAAAAACATCATTTATGAACAAAATGTGAATAACGGGCGTTCTTGAGATATGATTTTAATTGGGAAAAACTTATCGATAAGGAGGTCTTTATGAAAAAAAGACTGTTATGGTGTTTGCTGTTTCTATCCCTAAGTTTAACAAGTCAGCCAGTTTTTGCTGAAGAAACACAGCGGTCTCCTATTACAGGCACACGTCTGTACAAAAATGTTTATGTACAGACACCAGATCTTGATTCTGCGATTCCTGAAACAGAAGAACGGTCTTTGCAGCCAAGATTTGGTTACTTTTGGTACTGTCCGACCTGTGATTATGAAAGTTGCTGGCATTTCTTACATTCTACAGCTGCAGCTTTTGCTTTTACTTATACTCAGAAATATGATGGACATCATCCTGTTATTTATGAGGTATAGATATGAGCAAAAAAGAAAAACTAATCTCGTTGATCGTATTGGTTTGCCTTGTTCTTCTGGTAACTGTCATAGGCTATCAGAAATACCATGAGAACATCAGACCTACTAAAGAATCTTCCCCAGCCTCGACCGTTGAAACAGAACCGATAAGTAGTCAGAAAGAATAATTTTTTTAGTTTAAAAAAGAACATCAGAGCAAAAAAACACCAACTGAACAATATGTCGTTTATTTTAAAAAAAGTTCGGTTTTTCACTTTATGTAATCGCTGAGAAAACTTTTTTTAATAAAAAAAGTCGAAAAACTCTAGCTTTTTTGTAAACGGTATGATATACTATAGGAGTAGTTTTTGTTCGGTAATCTGTGGTAGCTTGTTTCAAATAAACATCTTCCAGATATACACCATTCAAGTAATTGCAAAATATGTGTTGATACACAAGGAGGATTTTTATTATGGAAACAGGTACAGTAAAATGGTTTAACTCAGAAAAAGGATTTGGATTCATCACTGCAGAAAACGGAAACGATGTATTCGTTCATTTCTCAGCTATCCAAGGCGACGGATTCAAAACTTTAGAAGAAGGCCAAGCAGTAACTTTCGATGTTGAAGAAGGCCAACGCGGACCTCAAGCAACAAACGTTACTAAAGCTTAATTAACCTATACTAAAAAATAAACGCCCAGACATTTGCGTGTCTGGGCGTTTTTGTCTATTTTCTTTAAAAAGCGATGAGAGTATTTTTCTGCACTTTGTAGTATAATTTCAAAAGAACATTAGAGGCAGGAGAAGAGGAAGATATTTTGAAACCAAGAACTTATGCAGTCGTTGATATCGAAACGACTGGGACGAATCCAAAAGAAGATCGGATCATCCAATTTGGCTGCGTCATGATTGAATCAGGTCGGATCACTTCACGTTTTTCGATCGATATTCATCCAGGGCGGAAGATTTCAAAACAAATCCAGCATTTAACAGGGATCACGAATCAACGCGTCCAAAAAGCGCCTTATTTCGAAGATGTCGCCCAAACGATTTACAATCTTTTGGCAGACACCATATTTGTCGCGCATAATATTTATTTTGATTATAATTTTTTGAACCATGAACTCATGCGATGCGGACTTCCTAGTTTGAAGATACCAGGCATCGATACAGTAGAACTTGCACAAATTTTCTTGCCGACGGAACCAAGCTTTCGCTTAGCTGATTTGTCAGAAAGCCTTGGATTTATTCATGAGAATCCTCATCAGGCAGATAGTGATGCCGAAGTGACAGGTCAACTTCTTTTGCTGATCGAAGAACGGATGAGAAAATTGCCAATCATCACGTTAGAGCAGATTGCGCGATTAAGTAGACACACAGGTATGGATACGAGTCGTTTCATTTATCATGTGATTGAAGAAATGAAAGAAAAACCAGAGCCACTTGATCCCTCATTAGAAATCGTCGATGGGCTAGCTTTGCAGAAAAAAGAAGTGGAACTATTCACATCCGTCCATTATGGCGAGCGGACATATCCAAGAAAAAAACAAGCAAAAGAAAAAATGTTTGGTAAAACACTGATGTATCGAAAAGAACAGAACAGACTGATGAATGCGGTCTACGACCATTTCACAAAAGATGAATCAAAAGATTTGATGATCGAAGCAGCTACAGGAATGGGTAAAACAATCGGTTATCTGCTGCCATTGAGTTATTTGGCTACACCTGAAAAACCCGCTGTCATCAGTACCGTTTCGCTAGTTTTGCAGCAGCAGATCATAGAAAAAGACATTCCATTGCTGAATCAATTGCTAGATCAGCCCATACAACCTGTAATTATCAAAAGCTATCGCCACTATATTGACCTGCAGCGATTTAAAGGAACACTCGTGGAACCGCGAGAACAAAAACAATATGCTTTGTATCAAATGGCGGTCTTAGTTTGGCTGACGCAAACGAAGACCGGTGATTTGGATGAATTACATTTAACAAATTTGAACCATTCATTCTTTGCAGATATCGCGCACAGAGGTATTGGATTTTTAGCAAGAAATCAGTCATTTTACGAACAAGACTTTGTTCGTTTCTTGCAAAAGAAAATCAGGCAAAGTAATTTTTTGATTGTCAATCATGCGTTTTTAATACAAGAAACACAGCGAAAAGAACCATTGCTTCCAGCTAGTCCATTTTTGTTGATCGATGAAGTACATCATTTGCCGGAAATCGCTGAAAAAGTAAATGACAAACGATTAAGTATTAACTATTTCCATAAACAAATCCAGCAATTAGAAGAACCAAATCAGCTGTTTGACCGAATACAAAGCTATTTACCGAAAGAACATGAAGCCTTACGCTGGTTATCGATTTATCGAGAAGAACTTTCTGCGCTATGCGAAGCACAGATTTGTATGGCAGAAGGATTAATGAGTTTAGTGAGCGGCAAGCAACCTAACGGACAGTATCCAGAAGAAGTCATGATGACAAAAGAGATGTTGGATCAGCTGCCACTGGAATCTGGGACAGCCATTGATCACCTGCAGCTTTTTTATCAGGAGATCCAGCAGCTACAGTCACAAATGCGTCTGACTTTTGAGATTATCCAAGAAAGCTGGACAAACCAGATGCGGATCGATTTAGCAAGTTTATATAGCTTATTTGATCAATTAGACAAGCAGTACTTGCTGATGGATCAATGGCTGGAAGACTGGCGAGATCATTTGATCCATTGGTTCGTTCCTGGGAACACAGCGCAGCAGATGATTTTTCATCTCCATGATTTTCAAGCGGCTATGTTGCCGTCGACTGTTTGGTATCCTCGATATGATCGTATTCTTTATATTGGAGGAACGCTGAAGATCGGCCCTAATCGACACTATCTCTCTAAACGGCTTGGCATTGAAGCAGCACCTCTTAAAGTGATTGCCTCTCCTTATGATTATGAGAAACAGGCAAGGATCTATGTGCCAAAAGAGGCACCTGCCGTCCATCAAGTCAGCAATCAAGCATATATCGATTATTTAGAGACAGCACTTACAGGTCTGATCGAACAAGAAGATCGGCCAATACTTGTGTTATTCACTTCTCATGATGTTTTGCAGAAGGTCTATCAGAAAATGCATCTGTCTATGCTAGAAAAAGGACGAGAAATACTAGCTCAAGGGTTTGGCGGAAGCCGGGAGAAGCTTTTGAAACGCTTCATTTTGTCAGAAAAAAGCGTATTGTTTGGCGCTGACAGCTTTTGGGAAGGTGTAGATTTGCCTGGAGATGCTTTACAGATCGTTGTAGTCACACGTTTACCCTTCGATAATCCGCTTCGCCCGATGGTCAAAGCTAGGAACGCTTATTTAGAATCAGAGGGGATCAATCCTTTTTACCAGGAATCCGTACCTAAAGCAGCTTTGAAGTTACGCCAAGCATTAGGTCGCTTGATAAGGACGGAGACAGATCGTGGCGTATTGCTTATTTTGGATCGAAGACTAGTCACTGCAAAATATGGCGCACGGATCATCCATGCATTACCGAAAAAAGTACCGATCAAAGAGCTAGCTATGGAGGAAATCTATCAGGATATCCATGAATTCTTAAAGAAAAATGAAGAAGGAAGTTAGAGGAGCTGTCTTTTTTCATAATTAAAATCTGCTATAATGAAAAGGAATGAAGATAAAGGAGCGACGACCCTTGAAGAAAAAACAGACAAAGGAAAAAACGATTAATCGCGTGTTACTTGGCTTGATCGTATTTTTATTAGCGGTCATCGTGATCAGCTCGATTTTTTACTTGCGTTCCAGTCGTCCGGCGGTGCAGGCGAAGAAAGAAGCAGTAGAAATCGCAAAGAAATATGCAAATCTTGAGGAAACCGATCATTTTTATTGGTTTACTCGAAAGAAGACATACTTTTCACTGACAGGTACAAATGATAAAGGAAAAGAAATCGCCGTTATCATTCCTAAATCTGGTGAAAAAGTAAAAGTATTGGATCAAACAAAGGGACTGACTGAAAACGAAGCAAAACAGACAATTGCTGCGGCCCATCCTGAAATCCAAATCGAAAAAGCTGCTTTAGGGATGTATGATGATCAGCCTGTGTGGGAAGTAGTAGGAAAAGAAACAAATGGGAAACTGAATTATTACCTGATTGGCTTTGAATCTGGAGATGAAGTCAAGACAATCAAGGGAATTTAAAAGGTAAAGGAATGAATGGGATGGAGTTATCAAAAAGAACAAAACGATTAGAACCGTCTGTCACTTTGGCAGCTGCGGCAAAGGCCAAGGCATTAAAAGCAAAAGGCAGAGATGTGCTGAGTTTGACTGTGGGAGAACCGGATTTTGCGACACCAGAAAACATCCAAGAAGCAGCAATCGAAGCAATCCGCAATGGGAAAGCTAGCTATTATACACCAACAGCAGGAATCCCAGAGCTTCGACAGGCAATCGTTGATTATCTGAAGAAAAACTATGGACTTGTCTATGAACCTTCACAAACAGTCGTAACAGACGGAGCGAAATTTGCTTTGTATACCCTTTTCCAAACGATCCTTGACCCGCAAGATGAAGTCATCATTCCTGTGCCTTACTGGGTCAGTTACGGTGAGCAAGTAAAACTGGCAGAAGGACTTCCTGTCTTTGTGAAAGGGGAAGAATCCAATAGCTGGAAAGTTACTGTTGAACAGCTAGAACAAGCACGTTCAGAAAAAACAAAAGCCGTAATCATCAATTCTCCATCGAATCCGACTGGAATGATTTATAGCAAGAATGAACTTCAGGCAATCGGTAAATGGGCAGTAAAAAATGATATTTTGATAGTTGCTGATGATATTTATGGCCGTTTAGTTTATAATGGCAATGAGTTTACTCCAATTGCAACGATTTCAGAAGCAATCAAAAATCAGACCATCATCATCAATGGCGTGTCTAAAACATATGCGATGACAGGCTGGCGCATTGGTTATGCGGTGGGGAATTCTGAGATCATCAATGGAATGATTGCTGTTGCTTCCCAGTCAACCAGTAATCCGACAGCAGTCAGTCAATATGCAGCTGTTGAAGCATTGAAAGGCGAGCAAGATACAGTGGAAGAAATGCGGAACGCCTTTGAAGAACGCCTGAATACGTTATATCCGCTTGTGGCAGAACTGCCGGGTGTTTCTCTTGAAAAGCCACAAGGAGCTTTTTATCTTTTTCCTAATGTAAAAGAAACGCTACGCATGTGTAAATATGAAAATGTCACACAATGGGTAGAAGATCTTTTAGAAGAAACAGGGGTAGCGCTTGTGACTGGCGAAGGCTTTGGGGCACCAGAAAATGTCCGCATGAGTTATGCCACTGATCGCGCTACGTTAGAAGAAGCGGTACGCAGAATCAAGCAATTTATTGAGAGTAAAAGTCAAAATTAATCCTGAAGAAATTCAAGGAATATAAAAGGAGAGTCATACGTGGAACAAATTCAAATCATCGATTCGAAAAACCATGTGGGAGAAACAGTAACAATCGGCGCTTGGGTCGCAAATAAGCGATCAAGCGGAAAAATCGCATTTTTGCAATTAAGAGACGGAACAGCCTTTTTCCAAGGTGTAGTTGTAAAAAGCGAAGTGCCGGAAGAAGTTTTCCAAACAGCTAAAAATCTACACCAAGAAACATCCGTGTTAGTAACTGGAGAAATCCGTGAAGACAGTCGTTCAAAATTTGGTTATGAAATCGGAATTACAAATGTGGAAGTGGTAAGCGAGAGCCACGATTATCCGATCACACCAAAAGAACACGGAACAGACTTCTTGATGGATCATCGTCATTTATGGCTGCGTTCTTCAAGACAACATGCGATTATGCAGATCAGAAATGAAATCATTCGTGCAACGTATGAATTCTTTAATCAACATCATTTTGTCAAAATCGATCCGCCGATCTTGACTGGTTCTGCACCAGAAGGCACTACGGATCTATTCGAAACAAATTACTTTGATCAAAAAGCTTATTTATCTCAAAGTGGCCAATTATACATGGAAGCTGCTGCTATGGCTTTCGGAAAAGTCTTTTCATTCGGTCCGACTTTCCGTGCTGAAAAATCAAAAACACGACGTCATTTGATCGAATTCTGGATGATCGAACCAGAAATGGCTTTCACTCATCAAGAAGAAAGTTTAGAAGTACAGGAACAATATGTAGCATTCTTAGTACAAAATGTTTTAGATCATTGCGAATACGCATTAGATGTACTAGGACGAGACAAAGAAGTCTTAAAAACTTATACAAAATTGCCATTCCCTCGTATTACTTACGATGATGCAATCGAATTACTGAAGAAAAATGGATTTGATGACATCGAATGGGGCGAAGACTTTGGTTCACCTCATGAAACGTTCATTGCGAATTCATTCGAACAGCCTGTCTTTATCCTAAACTATCCAAAAGCCATCAAGCCATTCTACATGAAACCACATCCAACAAGAGAAGACGTGGTAATTTGTGCAGATATGATCGCACCAGAAGGTTACGGTGAAATTATTGGCGGAAGCGAACGGGCAACGGACTATGATTTCTTGCTAGAACAAATCCGTAATCACGGTTTGGATGAAAAAGAATATTCATGGTATCTTGATCTACGTAAATACGGTTCTGTTCCGCACTCTGGTTTTGGTCTAGGTCTTGAACGAACAGTCACTTGGATTGCTGGTATCGACCATGTACGTGAAGCTATTCCATTCCCACGTTTGTTGAACCGAATTTATCCATAAGAGGTTGTGCGTCTGCCGTTCAGCTCCGAGTCACAAGGAGTAATTTCAAAAAATAGTTTTTCATGTTTGATGACTATTGTGACTTGTGACCAAGGAATTGGCCGGAGAGCAACGTTTATTTAAAAAAAAGAACTGCGAACTCTCGCAGTTCTTTTTTTTAAATACGGGATAAAGGAAGTTTCCAGCAGACAAGAGAAGAAAGCAAAAGAAATTGCTATTTGATTCACAAGGTTCTATAACGAAATCGCAATCAATCAAACATTTACAAAGAAGGTAATTCAAATGGAAATCTAATTTGATGATGCTTCTGCTGTTGAAATAAAGCAGCATCTAGCACCTGAAAACAAACTAATAGTAACATTCGAAGATGGAGTAGGTCCGTATTTTCAGCATGCAATAATCCATATGTAAGTTCAATTCACCCTTGAAATCATCGGACCAGATAAAGTTATGACCAATCTATCCCAAGCAATCTAGAAGAGATATTAGTAAAGGGACATTTACTAGAAGTCTTAGATGAGCCTATAAATATATGTTTTGATGGCGTCATCAGTGGTCTGATTGACGGAAGCTTGGGTATGATCGATCTCTCTGGACCAAACAACGAAGGAATCAAGGGGAATCCGGCACGTTAAGAAAAAAATAGCATAAAAAACTAGACACTTGATGAGCGTTCATTCAATTGTTTGAAGGGACTAGGCTGGTGTCATTTTTTATACATATATTTTCTCTTTCGTCTTGATAGGGCTTATGGGATAATATAAGGAAGAAAATCATCGTTTTATTCAAAAGGAGTTTTTGACAAATGAAAAAACGTATATTATTTATCGGTGATAGCATTACAGACGCAGGAAGAGACCGAGCAGAAGCAACTGATCTAGGTAAAGGTTATCCACTTTTGATTGCCGGAAAACTAATCTCCCAATATCCAACGATGGAATTTGAATGCATGAACCGTGGGATAGGAGGAGACAAAATTGCAGATCTGCAAGTACGCTGGCAAGAAGATTGTTTAGCTTTACAACCTGACTATGTATCGATTTTGATCGGAATCAATGATACCTGGCATAATACTAGCGATCAGGCTATATTCGGAACTAAGAAATCTGCTCAGCAATTTGAATCCGTTTATCGAAAATTACTAAATGAACTTCAAAAAGCGGGAATCTGCAACATCATCTTGATGGAGCCGTTTGTACTTCCTATAACCGACGACCGTCATGGCTGGCGTAAAGACTTAGACCCTAAAATCCAAATTGTTCGTAAACTTGCTAAGGAATATGGCGCATTGCTGGTTCCTTTAGATGGTATATTCAATGCTTTAGGGATTGCTTATGGTTTTTCGAAATATACAAGAGAAGATGGGGTCCACCCAACGATTGGCGGACATGAGATCATTGCACAAAGCTGGATAGATGCAATTGCCGCAGTCGATTTTTTTAGTGGAGATAAAAATGAGCGAAAGAAAAGTGAAAAATGATGGAAATAAGGTGGGCAGTAAAAGAAGATTTACCTCAAATCAATCAGCTGATTACTGATCATCCAGAATCATTCGTAAAAGCAAAAACGGCAGCTGACCTAAATGATAAGAATAAACTATTGCTCGTTGCTGTAACAAAAGAAAAACGGATTATCGGATTTGCGCAAGCGGACGTGCAACAGTCAGAAGAACGATTGGATCAGCGACCATCAGGAAAACTAATCCAACACACATTAGTAACAAAAGAAAATACGGAAGAAATCCAAAAAAAATTTGCAGAATACTTGATGCTGGAAGCTAAAAAAAGAAGAATAAAATCAATTTTTGCCCAGTTTTAATCAAAAACAGTAATAGAAGGAGAAATACAATGAGTTGTTTAGGAAATGTCATCTGGTTTATATTCGGCGGACTAATCGGTGGTCTTAGCTGGTTAGCAGCGGGGATACTTTGGTGTATCACGATCATAGGTATCCCAATCGGTATGCAATGTTTTAAGATCGCCTCCCTTTCTTTTGCGCCTTTTGGCAAAGAAGTAATTTATCACCAGTCTGGCATGTCATTGATCGTTAATATCATCTGGCTGATCGTTTCAGGCCTACCAATTGCTCTCGCACATGTCGTCAGCGGCATCCTTCTATGTATCACGATCATAGGGATACCTTTTGCCAAGCAATCTTTCAAACTTGCTCGATTGGCGTTGATGCCATTCGGTGCAGAAATTGTATAAAAGAGAATAATAAAGGTTAGATAAAGCATAGAGTCAGGTGGGATACATGTATTTCACCTGACTCTATGCGTTTTCCTGTATAAGTTCTTCCATGTGACTTTTACGTCTTTTATTTATATGGGGTTACTGTTTATGGAAAGTTGAAATAATTTTCATTAAAGAACTCTTTCTATATTTTTGAAAGCGTAGTGGAGCTTCGTATATCTGGGAAGGACATTTTGCAGGGATTGAAAAAAGATATTGTCCTATCGAAAAATTAATGAATTTAGACAAATTGCCAGCAACAGGCTTCAAACTTAGTTGCTATCCTGTCAAGATCAAGAAGGCAAGTGCGGGTTGGATAAGAGCAGTGGCAATGATCGAAGAGAAAAAGAAAGAATAAGCCAAAACATCTGTATGGAAGAAATTTTCCGATGCAGATGTTTTTCATTTTTTCTTTCGGATACCTTGACATATGAATAACCATTCATTTATAATTAGTTATGAAGAGATATTCATATGTTGAGGCGAGGAGGTCATTAAAATGAAAAGTTACAGATTAGAAGGTTTAGATTGTGCGAACTGTGCAATGAAAATCGAAAAAGGAGTTCAGAAAATCAATGGAGTCAAGGAAGCAACGGTAAACTTCACTTCTGGAAAACTAACGATTGACGCAGAGGAAGATCATTTGGCTACGATTGAACAAGAAACAAAAAAAGTAGTGAAGGAATTAGAACCAGATGTCAAAGTAACAGAAATAGATAAGGAAAAAGTATCTGAACATGGAAATGAAAAAGAGAGAAATACGCTGTTCCGGATTTTATTTTCCCTTGCAGGTATCGCTTTATTGCTATTATTTGATTTTAATGAACCAATTCGCTTGATAGGGTATTTATTGATTTATCTGCTGATAGGATATGATGTAGTGAAGAAGGCAGTGATGAATATCGTCAAAGGAAAAATCTTTGATGAGAATTTTCTTATGTCTGTTGCTACGATTGGCGCTATGTTGATCGGTGAATATCCAGAAGCCGTAGCAGTGATGCTATTTTATCAAATCGGCGAGTATTTCCAAGGATTGGCAGTCAGTCATTCAAGAAAATCGATTCGCGAATTGATGGCGATCCGTCCAGAAACAGCTCACGTGCAGACGGCGGAAGGATTGATGACCGTGAACCCTGAAGACGTGCAGATCGGTCAGTTTGTACTTGTGAAGCCTGGTGAACGTGTACCGTTAGATGGAACGATCATCGAAGGAGAATCATTAGTCGATACGTCAGCACTTACAGGAGAATCAGTCCCTAAATCTGTATATGTTGGTGAAACAGTATTAAGCGGATTTATCAATAAAAATAAACCATTTTTAGTTCAAGTAGAAAAATCTTATGAAAATTCTACTATCAGCAAATTATTAGAATTAGTAGAAAATGCCAGCAGTAAAAAAGCACCAGCTGAAAATTTCATTACTAAATTCGCGCGCTATTACACACCAGTCGTTGTAGGATTGGCCGTTTTATTAGCTGTTTTACCTCCACTTGTTGTTTCTGGAGCGGCGTTTTCTGAATGGATCTATCGAGCATTGACATTTTTAGTGATCTCATGTCCATGTGCATTAGTGATTTCCGTGCCACTTAGTTTCTTTGGCGGTATCGGAGGAGCAAGTAAAATCGGTGTATTAGTAAAAGGTTCAAATTACTTGGAGTTGCTTGCACAAACTGAGACAGTGGTATTCGATAAAACCGGCACATTAACGAAAGGTGACTTTTCGATCCAGACGATCGATACAAAAATCGATCCAAAGATATTCATGCAATATGTTGCGAGTGCAGAACAGTTTTCTACACATCCGATTGCTCAATCTGTTTTAGAAGGCTACGCAGGTCCGCTTTTACCAACAACTAATATCCAAGAATTTGCAGGTGAAGGGATCTTAGCTAAAGTTGATGGCAAACAAGTATTAGTAGGTAATCACAAATTGATGGAAAGATTTGAAATCTCTTTTCCTTCAAGTCAAGAAATCGGTACATTGCTTTATCTAGCGATCGATCAAAGTTACAGTGGTTATCTTGTTATTGCAGATACCTTGAAAGAAGATGCCGTAGACGCATTGGTTCAATTAAAACAGGCTGGTGTGAAGAACACAGTCATGTTGACGGGCGACTCGAAAAAAATTGCTGATCATATCGGGAAGCAAGTAGGCGTGGACAAGATATATAGCGAATTGCTTCCAGAAGATAAAGTGCAGCGGTTAGAGGAAATCTTACAAAGAAACAATAAAAAGACCGCATTTGTCGGAGATGGAATCAACGATGCACCGGTGCTAGCAAGAGCAGATGTAGGAATCGCAATGGGTGGATTGGGAAGCGATGCTGCAATTGAAGCAGCAGATGTAGTCATCATGAATGATCAACCATCGAAGATTGCAGAAGCAATCCATTTAGCAAAGAAAACATTGAAAATCGTCAAACAGAACATTGTCTTTGCTATTGGGATAAAAATTTTGGTACTTGCCTTAGGTGCTTTTGGTTTTGCATCAATGGGAGATGCAGTATTTGCAGATGTTGGGGTGACAGTATTAGCTGTTTTGAATGCCATGCGAAGCTTGCATGTAAAAAATAAACGTTGATCAATGAAGAGGACGAATGAACGTCCTCTTTTTTTTATATCCTTTTCTTAATGAAAAATGTAAAGAAAATAGATAAGATTATAAAATAACTAATATTTTTAATTTTGCAGAAAATTAAAAATAGCTTGAAATTCAATAAGGTCAATGAAATAAAAGAAAATAACTTATTTTTTTGATGGAAAAAATATGAAAAAACGATGTGTATTAAATAAAAGAATACACACATAAAATAACACTGTCTTGTAAGTTTGTTAAAAATTGAATATGATTACATCTGGATAACAAATTTTTATCATAAAGGAGAGAACGAATGAACAACAAACAATTACGCTGGTTTACTGTTGCGTTAATTGCATTTAACATGGTTTGGGGCATGGGGAATGTAGTTAATAACTATGCTCAGCAAGGAGTATCAGTTGTCACCTCTTGGCTATTGATTTTGGCCATTTATTTTATTCCATACGCATTGATCGTTGGACAATTAGGATCAGCCTTCAAGGATAGTAAAGGAGGCGTCAGTTCATGGGTCGAAAATACGACATCTAATAAACGACTGGCATACTATGCCGCTTGGACTTACTGGGTCGTCCATATTCCTTATTTGGCACAAAAGCCTCAAGCAATCCTGATTGCTGGCGGTTGGGCAGTCCAAGGAAATGGAAATATCGTAAATACGATGTCAGTACAAATGGTAGCAGTTATTTCACTTATTATATTTCTTGCCTTTTTATATTTATCAACAAAAGGACTTTCTACTTTGAAAGTGATTGGTGGACTGGCCGGAACAGCGATGTTCGTCATGTCGATCTTATTTATTCTTTTAGCTGTAACGGCACCGTTCATCAATCCAACGATGGAATTTGCCACACCACATATGAATCAAGTGAAAACATATATTCCAACATTTGATTTCAGTTATTTCACAACCGTTTCGATGCTAGTATTTGCAGTTGGAGGAGCGGAAAAAATATCCCCTTATGTCAACTCTACAAGAAATCCTGCAAAGGAATTTCCTAAAGGGATGATCTTCTTAGCAGCAATGGTAGGGATTTGTGCTGTATTAGGCTCAGTCGCAATGGGTATGCTGTTTGCTAGCGATAATATTCCTAAAGACTTGATGGCAAATGGGGCATACAGTGCTTTTCAAATTTTAGGTAATTACTATGGTATCGGTAACTCATTGATGATCATTTACGCATTGACAAACATGATTGGACAAATCTCCGCATTAGCCTTTTCAATTGATGCACCACTAAAAATCTTGTTAGCAGATGCGGATCCAGAATTTGTACCAAACTGGCTACGTAAACGTAATCGTAAAGGTACATTGGTGAATGGTTATCTTCTGACAGGTATACTAGTAGGAATCATTATTTTGTTGCCGATCTTTGGTATCAAAGATATGAATGAATTAGTAAAATGGTTGACGAACTTGAACTCAGTTGTCATGCCAATGCGTTACCTATGGGTGTTCTTGGCATATATGATGTTGAATAAAGCTTATAAGAAATTCAATTCTGAATATAAATTTGTTAAAAATCCAAAAATCGGTTTTATCTTTGGTGCTTGGTGCTTTGCCTTCACTGCGTTTGCATGTATCCTAGGAATGGTGCCAAAAGTAGATTATACTGCTGATCCTAAAGCATGGTGGTTCCAATTATTCACGAATATCATCACACCAATCGTCTTGATCTTATTAGGTATGATCTTGCCAGCAATTGCTCGTCGAGACAAAAACAAAGAAATCACTGAACCAGAAACAGTGGTTCAGCCTTAAAATAGAAATACTTGTTACAAGAGGTTGTGAAAAAGCTGTCCTGCATCAAGTAATAAGAACAGCCAAACAAAAATAGCCCCTCATATTTTTCGTTTGGCTGGGCTTATTACCGCAGATGCAAGCTTTTGAACACCGTTTAAGGAAGAGGTTGTAAAATCAGCGATTTGACCTGAGTATTAGAGAAACAAACGGAAAAATAGCTCCTCATATTTTGCCGCTTTTTGAGCTAATGCTGAAGGTCAGCTGATTGAACACCATTTATTCGAAACAAGGGACTTTGACACGACTTTTGTCACAGTCCCTTGTTTTTTTGCGGCGTTATAAGTGGTATGATCAAATCAAAATGATAAGAGAAGTGAGGGAGAAGAATGAAGATCATCGTGATTGGACAAAGTGGGTCGGGAAAATCGATCCTCGCAAGGAAGATCAAAGAAATCACCGGCTTTCCGCTACTGCCGCTAGACCTTTTATGGCATACGACAGATTACAGCATCCAAGCAAAAAAGTGGTTCATACAACAACAGCAATCATTTATGGAGACTAATCATTCATGGATCATTGAAGGAAACTATACTTCTACACTAGGAAAGAGGATTAAAGAAGCAGATAAGATCATTTGGCTACAAGTTCCGCGTTGCCGGGCGATTTATCGAGTGATTTTACGTTCCCTCAAAAGAAAGATAAACAAGAAGACCCGACCAGATATGCCTGAGACATTTTCAGAAAGATTCGATAAGGAATATCTGGAATTTCTGTCTTTCATCTGGCATTTTGAAGAAACCCATGAACCCGAAATACAGCAGCTGATCCAAGAAAACCATGCACAAAACAAACTGATTATCCTTAAAACAAGAGGGGAAAAACAAGAATTTTTAACTAAATTGAAAATAGAGAGCAAAAATAATTGACAGTTTTTGTTTACAAATGTAATCTGTATCCATAAGTTATTGATTACATTTGTAAACGAAAGGTGTGAAATAAATGGAAAAAGTCAAAACGCCAGTAAAGATCAGTGATTCAGAGTGGGAGATCATGCGTGTTATTTGGACACTTGGACAGACGACAGCCCAAGAAATCACGCAGATCTTAGCTGATTCGATGGATTGGAAACCAGCAACGATCAAAACTTTGCTGGGACGTTTGGTAAAAAAAGAAGTGATCTGGACAGAACAAGAAGGAAAAAAATTCATTTATCATCCAGCTGTCTCGGAGATGGAAACAGTTCGCAGTGCGACGGAAAATCTTTTTTCCCATATCTGTGCAAAAAGGATTGGAGAGACGATTGCGGATCTAGTAGAAGAAGCCACTTTGACTCAAGAAGATATCAATGAGATTTTGAAACAACTGGAACAAAAGCAACCAGTAGATACGATCGAATGTAACTGTATCCCAGGTCAATGTGAATGTAAACAACATCAATAGGAGGAAGAAAAAATGAAACAACAATTTTCAATCGAAGGTATGAGCTGCAATCATTGTGCAGCAAGAGTAGAAGAAACAGTAAGCGCACTTGACGGCGTGCAAAAAGTGAAAGTAAATTTGAAAAAAGCAAACGGTACGGTCAAGTTTGATGAAACAAAAGTTCAATCCGAAAAGATTTGTCAAGCAATCAATGGATTGGGTTATAAAGCAGAGGTGATTTGATGGCAACAGCAGAAACCAAAATGGATACGTTCGTCATTACAGGTATGACTTGTGCAAATTGTTCTGCTAGAATCGAAAAAGAGCTGAACGGACAACCTGGTGTGGTCAATGCCACAGTCAACTTGGCCACTGAAAAAGCAAGTGTCAAATATGAAGGGACGACCACTGAAAAATTAATCCAAAGCGTAGAAAACATCGGCTATGGTGCAATTTTGTACGATGAAGCCCACAAACAAAAAATTGCAGAAGAAAAGCAAGCGTATTTGAAAAAAATGCTATTCGATCTTATATTGAGTACGGTTTTGACTTTGCCGTTGATGTTGTCAATGATTGCTATGATGTTAGGAAGCCATGCGGCGATTGTTCACTTTTTTCATTTTCCAATCGTCCAGTTAGTGCTGTCTGCTCCTGTCCAATTTTATGTCGGTGCTCGTTTTTATAAAGGTGCGTACCATGCAATCAAGACGAAAGCACCAAATATGGATGTATTGGTAGCAATTGGAACATCGGCTGCCTTTGCATTGAGCATTTACAACGGATTTTTCCGTGGACACCCCCAAGATCTTTATTTTGAAAGCAGCAGTATGATCATCACGCTGATTTTGCTCGGCAAATATTTGGAACATACAGCAAAAACGAAAACAGGTAATGCAATCAAACAATTGATGTCTCTTCAAACAAAAACCGCCCAAGTGATAAGAAACGGGAAAGAAGAAACGTTAGCGATTGAAGAAGTAGTCGTTGGTGATCAACTAGTCATCCGTCCTGGTGAGCAGATTCCAGCAGATGGTCGAATTATTTCAGGAAGCAGTGCGATAGATGAAAGTATGCTTACTGGTGAAAATCTTCCTGTAGAAAAGAATCCGGATGACGCGCTTTTTGGCGGGACAATCAATACGAATGGTCTGCTACACATGGAAGTCACACAAGTCGGCAAGCAGACAGTATTAGCGCAAATCATTCAAATGGTGGAAGATGCTCAAGGGAGCAAAGCACCAATCCAAAAAATCGCAGATCGGATCTCAGGGATTTTTGTTCCGATCGTATTAGTCATCGCGTTTATCACGCTCATAGCTACAGGTTTGATCACTGGTGATTGGCAACTCGCATTGATCCATAGTGTCTCTGTATTAGTTATTGCGTGTCCATGTGCATTAGGTTTAGCGACTCCAACAGCTATTATGGTAGGAACGGGTGTTGGTGCACGAAATGGAATTTTAATTAAAGGCGGAGAAGCATTAGAAGCAGCTGCTCACTTAGACAGCATTGTTTTGGATAAAACTGGAACGATTACAGAAGGAAAGCCCAAAGTTACAGATCTAGTCGGTTCTAAAGAAGTCCTATCTATTTTTTATACTTTAGAACAAGCTTCTGAACATCCACTAGGTAAAGCAATCGTGGAATACGGAAAACTGCAAGAAGCAGCAACATACGATATGATTGATTTTACAGCCCACCCAGGTGCTGGGATCAGCGGTACGATTAATGGAGTACGCTATTTTGCGGGTACACGTAAACGATTAATTGAATTGAACCTATCATTTGATGAATACCAAGAACACGCGTTAGAATTAGAACAGCAGGGAAAAACAGTCATGTTTTTAGCTGATGAAAAGCAAGTGATCGGGTTGATTGCCGTGGCTGATCAAATCAAACTAGAAGCCAAACAAGCAATCAAGCAGCTCCAGAATAAAGGATTAGATGTTTTTATGCTGACAGGAGACAACAAACTGGCAGCCGAAACGATTGGTAAACAAGTTGGTATTGATCCAAAGCATATCTTTGCTGAAGTACTTCCAGAGGATAAAGCAGCCTACGTAGAAAAACTTCAGAAAGATGGCAAAAAAGTCGGTATGGCAGGCGATGGAATCAATGATGCACCGGCCTTAGCATTAGCTGATGTCGGTATGGCAATGGGAAGTGGAACGGACATTGCGATGGAAACAGCCGATGTGACGCTGATGAATAGCAGTTTGGCATCCATTGCACAAACAATCGAGTTGTCTAGGTTGACATTGAGAAAAATCAAACAAAATCTTTTCTGGGCTTTTGTCTATAATACGATTGGTATTCCTTTTGCCGCACTAGGCTTTTTGAATCCAATCATTGCAGGAGGAGCGATGGCGTTTAGTTCCGTCAGTGTATTGTTGAACTCCCTGAGCTTAAATCGACACATGAAAAAGTAAGAGAAGGGATGGAGTAAAAATGAATGGGAACGATATGGAGAAAAAACATGAGCATAAAAAAGAAGTAGTAAACAAAGAAAGTACAGAATCTCATGAAAAACAGATGGAGATGAAACATGACCATAGTCAGATGGATCATTCCATGCACATGGGACATAACCATGGAGATATAGCAAACAGCAAACAAATGGACCATTCGATGCACATGGATCACGATCATGGCGGCATGGATCATTCCATGCACATGGGAAATTTCAAACAAAAATTTTGGCTATCGCTTATCCTAGCTATCCCAATCATTCTTTTTTCACCAATGATGGGAATGGAATTTCCATTTCAAGTAACGTTTCCTGGTTCTGATTGGCTCGTATTGATCTTAGCAACTATACTATTTATCTATGGCGGTCAGCCATTTTTAAGTGGAGCTAAGATGGAATTGAAACAAAAAAGTCCTGCTATGATGACACTGATCGCGATGGGGATTACAGTTGCATATATTTATAGTGTCTATTCGTTTATCGCAAATCTGCTCAATCCACATACACACGTCATGGATTTCTTCTGGGAATTGGCTACTTTGATCGTTATTATGCTACTAGGTCACTGGATTGAAATGAATGCTGTGTCGAATGCCAGCAATGCTTTACAAAAACTAGCAGAATTACTGCCAGAATCAGTGAAACGCTTGACGAAAGATGGAAAAGAAGAGACAGTTTCATTGAAAGAAGTAAACGAAGGTGATCGTTTGATCGTCCGGTCTGGTGATAAAATGCCAACAGATGGTGTAATCTTGAAAGGTGAAACAATTGTTGACGAATCAGCTGTGACTGGCGAATCAAGAGGAATCAAAAAACAAGCCAATGACAAAGTGATTGGCGGTTCTATCAATGGGGATGGAACGATCGAAATCGAAGTAACTGGAACTGGTGAAAATGGTTATCTAGCGAAGGTTATGGAAATGGTGCGAAAAGCACAAGGAGAAAAATCCAAGCTAGAGTCATTATCTGACAAAGTGGCAAAATGGCTGTTTTATGTCGCATTAATTGTGGGTATCCTGGCATTCATCGCCTGGTTGTTCTTGACAGATCTTCCTAATGCATTAGAACGTATGGTAACAGTCTTTATCATCGCCTGTCCTCATGCTCTAGGTTTAGCTATCCCATTAGTTGTTGCTCGCTCCACATCAATAGCAGCTAAAAACGGATTACTTTTGAAAAACCGCAATGCACTGGAGCAAGCCAATGATCTAGATGTGATCATGCTGGACAAAACAGGAACACTAACAGAAGGAAAATTTACTGTAACGGGTGTCGAAGTACTTGATGATGCGTTCAATAAAAATGAAATCCTTCAATATCTAGGAGCCTTGGAAGCGAATGCCAATCATCCATTGGCTGTTGGCATTATGAATTATTTGAAAGAACATGAAATCAAGCCTTATCAAGCTGAAAATCTAAAAAATCTTTCAGGAGTCGGGCTAGAGGCAACAGTCAAAAAACAACAAGTGAAAATAGTTAATGAAAAAGAAGTTGAGCGTCTCGGATTAAACGTAGAACAAGCATTATTGAAACCTTACCAAGAACAAGGAAATACCATCAGCTTCCTGATTTTAGAAAATCATCTAGCTGCAATCGTTGCTTTAGGTGACGTAGTAAAAACAGAAGCAAAAGAATTTATCCGAACATTGAAAGAAAGAAAAATCACTCCTGTCATGCTTACTGGTGACAATAAAAACGCTGCCCAAACAGTAGCAGATTATTTAGGGATCGAAGAATATTATGGCGGTTTATTACCAGATGATAAAGAAGCTGTTGTCCAGAAATACCTTGACCAAGGGAAAAAAGTAATCATGGTGGGTGATGGGATCAATGATGCGCCAAGTTTAGCCCGTGCTTCAATCGGGATGGCAATCGGTGCAGGGACAGATATCGCAATCGATTCTGCGGATGTCGTATTGACAAACAGCGATCCAAAAGATATTTTGCATTTTCTTGATCTAGCCAAGCAAACGCGAAAGAAAATGATCCAGAACCTCTGGTGGGGGGCAGGTTACAATATTCTTGCAATTCCGCTAGCAGCCGGAATTCTTGCGCCAATTGGTATCATATTAAGTCCAGCAGTTGGTGCTGTCTTGATGTCGTTAAGTACGGTAGTTGTAGCTCTAAATGCTTTGACATTGAAAATCAAATAATAATGAAAAAAGGTTGTGACAAAAAACGTGTCACAACCTTTTTTTCGAGTAATCGATACTCAATCATCTGGTTCTCGGCATTCCAGAAGTAGATTCTCCAGAAATTTTATCTTATTTTTTGAAGCGGCTCCCTTTTGTCAGAATTTTTTTGTATACCGTTTTTCTTATTATACGCGTTATTTCTAAATAGGTTTTTTTATCGAATTTTACCGGATCTGCTTGTCGTCCATATATTTCTGCTTCATATTGAGTAGTTAATCGAATGAAACGCAGATCTAGCTTGAATTCTTGTTCTATTCGCAGGCTATATTCCTGCAAAGATTCTGCGGGTTTGCGCGGTACCAATGTTTCCAAAGGGTTAAGAAGTTTTTGATATGCAATCGTATTAGTAGAAGCAAAAAAATGAAGATAGATAAGATAACTTGTCCAGCGCAGAGATTTTCTGAATAACAATAGAAAGAACAACAAGACGGATAAACACACTCCAAGGCTGAATAAGACGATTTTATAAGCTGGTGTGAGTGTTGTTTCTTCTGATGGAATGACCTCAGATCTCTCACTGGAAATAGTTTCTGCCATATTTTCGCTTTCATTTGGTTGTTCGATAGCAGGCTGGACGGTTTCGGTTGTTTCAGCAACTGGTTGTGAACCCATTGGATTGGCAAATGAAGGGGTTGGTTCAAATGGAAGCCAGCCAAATCCAGGAAAGTATACCTCTGGCCAAGAATGAGCATGACTATTGAGAATGCTGTATTCCTCATTCCCTTGATTATCTGTGCCTGTTCTGAGCCCATTTGTAAAACCTTTTGTCCAGCGAGCTGGGATACCAAGTGTTCGAAGAAGGACGACCATAGAAGTTGAAAAGTTGTCACAATAGCCGACTTTTGAATCAAAGAGGAAATAATCCACATAATCGTGTTCTTTCGGAGTATGCCCGGTATCCGTTTTGGAATAGCGGAAATTTCCGCTTGTTTTTAAATACTGTTAGACAGCTTCGACTTTACGAATTAAAGTTGCTTCATTTTTGGTCAATTCGACCGCCAAGTCCTCAATACGTTTAGGCAAACTTTTTGGCAATTGAAGATTTGTCTGCTGATTTTCTAAATCATCAGCTTTTAACTGACTGCTTTTTAATTCTTCTCTCGTAAAAACTAACCTTTCTGTTTGTAAAGTTGCAGAACGTGTCGATTCATTCGGGACAGGAATGAATCGCTGGCTTTCAGGCAAATAGTAAAGCGTTTGTCCACTAGCTAATGAAAAATCAGTCAAGGTAGTATTTCCATAAGGATAAGGTAAGAAAGCTTGTTTTTTAGGGTCAATGTAATGTTTTCTTTGTCTTCTATAACGGTTTGGTAGCTCGTGATGTCAACAGGGAATTCTTGGATTGGTTGGATGGGTGCGTCCTGATCTTCTATCCATCCAGAACCGGTGTAATGATTTTTATTTTCGATCTTCCAATAGCCATTTCCTTTTTGGTTCGCTGTAAAAACAACTTCGCCATTATCATATAAAGGTCCACCAAGCTGTTCATCATTCTCATTGAAGCCTGTTCTTGCACTTCCGGTTAATTGATACTCATGGAGTGTGTCATAAAGCCCTTCATCATTAAGATATTCTCGGATCGGTTCACTCGTTTCCTCGAGAGATTGGTGTACTTTCGGAAGATATAAAGGCAAGATAGCGCTAAAAGTTAAGAAACAAATAAGCAGAACTGTAGTCAATGACTGGAATCGAGTGTTTCCCGACAACAACCGGATGGAGAAAAATTGCCTTGCTGCCAGATACACGAACAAAACAGTTACTACCGCAATCATTTCGTACAGTAAATCTTTTTTCCGAAAAACGGTAAGCATCATGAAGTAAGCCATCAAAGAAAGAAAGGGTGCGTACCAATAGTCGTAATCCACGGTCAATGTAATAAATAAATAGATCAGCAACATTATGAGAAAAAAAGCTGTCTTTTCTGGCAAATAATAAAGTTTATCTTGGGATAGATGGAAGAATTCCTCTGTAACTGACGAAAAAAACTGTAAGATCCATAATATGGAAAATGTCTTCGAAGGAAAATATAAAAACAAACAACCTATCATTACTGGCAAAGAAAGCAGCAAACGTACCCATTTTTTAGGAATACAGCAGACAATAAGGCATAGGACACCAATAGTTAGGATAAGAAGGTAGCTGTTTTGCAATTGATTAGCTACTACAAATATCGGAGCACCTACACTTAGTATCACAAAGGAGTAAACGCCACGCAGCCATTTTTCCCGTTTAATCGTCAATCCATTCACCTCCTGGCAATGAACATATCTTGTCTTTTTCTTGGACCATGAGTTGTTTTTCTACGAAATAAACAAGATAAACCGTTCGATCTTTTGACAATGTTTCAATAGCTTCTGAGACTTCAGGAGAATTCTCAGGAACAAAGAGGACGATTTGTTTTTTTGCATATTTTTTCAAGTGTGCGAAAAAAGCTTTCTCATCGCCAGCTTCCAAAGAAGCAAAATAGGTATGACCGGGGTCTTTGCCATGAAAGGCGCGGTTGCCTAATATCAGAAGTTCCGGCTGCTTTTCTTTTCTCAAATGCCATAAAGAAAAATACAAGTCTAGCAGAGGTTCAAATTTTGGACTGGGCGAACCCCAAAAGCAAAAAAGAGGAGAACATTCTTCTTCTTGATAATCGTATTCACGGTATAACCACTCTTGAGTATGAGCAGACAATTTCCAATCGATTCGGTTGAAAGAATCACCTGGACGATAAGCGCGATGTTCCCGAAAATCAAGACCTCTTTGGTACGCGTTCAGCTGCTGTTTTTTTTCCAGAACTCTCTGTAATTTTTCTGCTTGAATCTTACAAAAAGCAGGCAGAACAGTCACAGGAAAAGAGATCTCTCTTTTTGCACTTTTTCTGAAAAGTCCTAGACTATCATAGGCTGTAAAAATGACAGTTAATGTTTCATGGCATCCTCTTTCTTTTGGCTGCCAAAGCAATTGGACTTCTTGCGGTTTATTTGTAAGAATCAAAATCTCTTGTTTTTTTCTGCAAAGATTGCTGGGAAGCCGATTTGTAAACGAGGGAGAGGTAAAGAAAAAGTTCTCTTTTTTGCTATGGAAAAAATAACCTGCATACTTTTTTTGCGATAAACGAGTGGCTGCAATGTACAAGTAACCGAAAGTTTCTTTAGAAAGCTGCTTAATGAAATCAAGCTCCATGATACATAAAGAGTAAAAAAGGCCAACAAGAACCAGCCTAAAGAATTGTTGAATACAAGAGCAAAAAGCACAATGATGAAATATACCAGAAATAACACAAAATTAATGAAATGATCTTTGATTTTTTCCATTGTCTACCTCAATCTACCTCACAGGAATAGGAATTTGTGCAACAAGAGTATGAATGATTTGTTTCTTTTCGTCTTCCTTCAATGAACGATCGTAAAAAAATCAGGCGATGGGAAAACACGTAAGGAACTAAATCCTGCAAATCTTTGGGCGTGACGTAATTTCTCCCATGGATTAAAGCATAAGCTTTTGCTGCCTGAATAAAGGAAAGGCTTCCTCGTGGACTGATGCCAAGCTGGATGGCAGCATGACTTCTTGTTGCTGACACTAACTGCAAGGCATAAGATGCCACTTCGGGACTGACAAAGACATTCGCCACATTTGTTTTTATTTCTTCTATTTCATAACTGTTCAATACTTCATTTAAGTTATCCAACACTTTTTCGAATTTATCCAAAAGTAGCAAAAGTTCGTCATCAAAAGAAGGATAACCGATTTGTAGTCGGAATAAAAAACGATCGAGCTGTGCTTCCGGCAAAGGATATGTTCCTTCGTACTCGATTGGATTTTGCGTAGCTAAGACAAAAAAATGATTGTCTAGAGGGTATGTATTGTTGTCGATCGTTGCATGATTCTCGGCCATTGCTTCTAAAAGTGCTGACTGAGTACGAGGAGTCGTACGATTGATCTCATCTGCCAACAAGATCGTGGTAAAGATCGGTCCCGGACGAAATTCAAACTCTTTTGATTGTGAATTGTATACGGAAAAACCAAGAATATCACTAGGCATCAGATCAGGAGTACATTGGACTCTGCTGAAGGTTCCCTGTACAGCTTTTGCTAGTGCTTTGACCAGTAACGTTTTACCTACACCGGGAATATCTTCGAATAAGACATGACCACCTGCTAATAGGGCCACGATCATCAATTGGATAGTTGAACGTTTGCCGATGACCGCTTTTTCTAATTCTTATATCAACTGATCGATTTTTTGTTTGGATTCTTCTATTTTTTCTTCCATTTTCACATCACCTTCTCATAAAATCGCTATTTATTTCATTGTAATGGAAGGGAATACATCCTACAAGCAAAGTGATCTTATTATGTTTTTTTAAAGTACATTCGTTTTGAAATGAGAATACGATTAAATTGAGTAAAATAAAAAATAATGAGGAAGATTTGCGTATTTAAATAAATAGAAAGGGAGTTTTTTATCTTTTTAGGAGTGAACCCATTTTGATCAAACAATATGTTTAGAAATCAGGTGAGAAATGATCGATGAGATGGCAAAAACTATTATCAAAAAATGCACAGAATTTATTTTCACTAATCAATCTAATGAAAGATTTGATCTGGCGAAAAGCTGATTTAGCTGAAGAACTGAAAATCGATGTTAAAACAGTGGATCGGCATCTGAAACGTTTGGCGGAAAGCGACTGTCCCATTCAGCTGATTCTTCATAAGAAAACCGTTCAGTTAGTTTATGATCAAGGATATAGCGAACCTTATCTCTTGTTTGTTTTTCTGATCCAATCACCCCCGTTTTGTTTACTGAAAAATCTGCTATTGAATGAACCTTACGAGCAGAAGTACGATCGTTCTACGCAAGAGCGATTGAGAAAGTGGTTTGGCGAGTACCACCTTTCTTTTTCTTATAAAAAAGCACAGATCTTTGGTTCAGAAAGAAAAGTAAGATATCTGCTGTTTTGCTTTTTGAAAGATTTTCCGCATTTTTTTGCAGATGATGGAGAGCAGTCCTTTTCTGAGATGTTCATCCAATTATTGAAGCAAAGAAAGGATCCGGCAGAAATCGAGATTTTAGGAGACAGTCGAACACTATTCTTTGAATTGTTTCCTGAATTGCTATTTAGAGAGGAGCAGATTTTGCCAATAAAAGAAAAAAATTATCTAGCAATTTTGCGCTTGAGCTGTAACCAGATTACTGAAAAGCGGTGGAAACGGATAGAAGAGACACAAGACTATCGGAAATTGACGATTGTGACTGAAAAGCTTGATTCGCTGTTTTGGCTGAATAGCGAATTTGAGAGCGAAAGCAAATCAAAGCTGACAAAAGTACTTTACCAAGAATGACTTCGTTACGTAATTGGTATCCATGACCGGCTGATAGAAGAAGTTCGTTATTATCAGGAAACATTAGAAAAATTTCCCAATTCCAAAGATAAACTATATCAATTTCGGCTAGCGATCCAACAAGCACTTGCACACCCCGCAGTAGAGTGGGGGATGCTTTTACTGAAAACACTCCAGGAACGAGGGTATTTAGATGTCCACCCTCCTGAAGTGAAAATCGTCTTTTTTTTTCGCTATGAACACCAAGAAGCAAGAAGACTTGCTGGGGTACTGAACAAAACGCTAAGACATCGAAAACGGATCTCTATACATGTATGTACTCGAAATAAGCCGCCTCGGTATGCAGATCTAGTGATCACCGATCATTTTTTTCCACTAGACCATAACGAAGATCAAAAAACGTATCTGTACCATCCTTCATTTGGTATCGAAAGACTTCTTACCGATATCAATTACTGGTTAGGCAAAAACCGATAAAACCTTTGGAAAAAAGATCAAAACAAGTCAGTCTGTGCTATAATAAAAAGCGATTAGTAAAGGAGGAAATCCATTGGAATTAAAGAAATTAGAAGTTCCCACATCTTCGATCACAGAAGTGAAACGATCGCCGATGGATGTATTTGCTCAAGCGCGAGACGCGGGAACTGGCGTATATATATTTAATCGTGAAAAAGTAGCTGGCGTGATGCTGACCCAAGAACAATACGAAACGCTCTTGCAAGAACTAGATGTCCTTCGTCAAACAGTGAAAGTGGAGAGGAAAGAACCAAAAGAAATAAACGAAGAACCTATTAACAAAACAGCTTCCGTCGTATCCAATGCTGAAGGGATGGAAGAGCTGGCCCAAACATTACAGCACTCGCTCATTACTGGTGTGACGATTACAGCAAAAAATCTAGATGAACGAATGGTAGCACTAGGTTTTATTACGAAAAAGACCGGATTTGGCGGAGTCGTGGATATGCTTAGCGAGTTGATGGAAACTGGGAAAATCAACTACCAGTTAAGAAGAAAACCGCAAAATCGGACAATCATAGCTGAAATCATAGGAGAGCAAAACAGTCAATCTCAATTGATGGATAAAATCATCATCAAGAAAATTTTTCTACATGAGCTATAAGAAAACCATGTTCGCACTTCTAGGCAAGCCAGGCTTTGAAGACCTTGCCAAAGAATTGAACGAACGCCTTTAAGATAAGGGTTTTTCGCTAGATTTAAAAAATCAGTGATAGAAACATGTTCGCTTATAAATAAAATTAGTGATAGTTTTAGTGATAGTGAGCTTAAAAAAGCACTCAATTTGAGTGCTTTTTTATTTGCTCTTCTATATAGTTTTCTAGTTGATTCATTGATCTTTTTTTCACTTCGGGAGAAATATGGGCATAGACTTGTGTAGTGGAAACATCTTTATGACCTAAAAAATCTTTGATATCTTCTAAAGGTATTCCTGCTTGTCTCGTTCTAGCTGAAAAAGCAAAACATAATGTTGGTGTTTTCCTTTCAGCATATCTATCAGCAAGATGTAGAGTAGGACAACCTCGTGAGCCAAAAGTCCTGTGCAAATCGAGTTACAACACACACATGATAAAGAAACTTTTGAAAAGAACTATAAAGTATACGTTGAATTGGCAAGAGATTCAGCAATGAAATATGGTATTCCATTAACATTAGACACTCCTTATAACCAACCAGGAATCAAATCGCATTTATGGGTAACACAAAATATTTGGGGCGATCATACAGATCCTTACGGTTATCTTTCTGAAATGGGTGTAAGTAAAGAAAAACTAGCCTATGATTTGGCTCATGGTTTTACGGATGATAATCCAACTACTTCGGAGGATAAACCAGTAATTGATCCAACTCGAGCAGGTGCTGCAAATTCTACGCTGACAGATGGAACAAATTACGCCCACATTGATCAGTTCGGAGAAATCGAAAACGCAAACTTGCATGTAGCTGGATGGCACATTTCTAATTATAAATACGAGTATATTTTCATTATGGACTACAATACTGGAAAAGAACTAGCTAGAGTAAGAGCTGATGGGATTTATAGACCAGACGTAAATCAAGCTTATAATACTTTAGGAAATGTTGGCTATCATGTATCTTTCAATATGCGTGATTTCCCTAATAAGAAAGTATACGTCATGATGCGTGCGACAAACGATCCAGAAGGAAATACTAAGGGTGGAGCACAAGATTTTCATGACAAGCGTTGGTATTTAAATATTCCACAACGATAAAAAATCCCCCCCCTCTTTGAGGGAGCGTCAATAATTTTGTGTAAATAAATTGTCCTCCTGCAAAATAATTAGTTACTCAGTAAACATTGAAACTAATGTATCGGTTACCTGTTGAAAACCTTTATGGCTTCTGTTTAGAAATTTTTGATTGTATGTATCAAAAATGCTGACTAGAAAGCGTTCTAGTGATTCTTCATTTTGAAACTGCTCTTTTCTACGGCTGTATCTTTTAATTTGCTTATTGAAAGACTCGATTAGATTGGTTGAGTAAATGGTTCTACGAATGCTAGGTGGAAAATCATAAAAAGTTAATAAGTCTTGGTTTTCTATGAGTGACTGCGTCACTTTAGGATAGTTTTTCTTCCATTTCTCAATCATGCCGGATAAGAAGGTATTCGCTTCTTCTTTTGAGTTAGCTTGATAAACAGCCTTAAAGTCATCACAGATTTCTTTTCGGTCTTTGACACGTACTTTATGAGCGATGTTACGAGATACATGGATACAACAATGCTGATATTTTGCTTTAGGATAAATTTGATGGATAGTATCTTTCATGCCTTTTAAGCCGTCCGTAATAAAAAGCAAGACTTCTTGAACTCCTCTGGAGTTAATATCCTGTAGCAGCTCATTCCAAACGTATGTTGATTCAGTTGGAGCAATCGCATAACTCAGTACTTCTTTAGTGCCGTCTTCTCGTATACCAATGGCAATATAAATCGCTTCTTTGGATACGGTTTGACGTTTTAGTGGAATGTAAGTAGCGTCCATAAAAATAGCGACATACTTATCATTTAAGGCTCTGGATTTAAAGGCATTTACTTCTTCAGTCAGAACTTTAGTCATGTTGGACATGGTTTGTGGAGTATAGTGATGACCGTACATTTTTTCGATCAAATCAGCAATTTCAGACATCGTAACACCTTTTTCGAATAAATGGATAATAGTGGTTTCCAATGTATCGTTTGTTCTTTTGTAGGCTGGTAAAGTTTGTTGTTTAAACTCACCATTACGATCTCTAGGTATTTCCAATGTTAATTCACCATATTCGGTTTTGATTGATCGAAAGTAAGAACCGTTTCTCGAATTACCTGAATTAAAACCAGTGCGATCATATTTTTCGTAATCTAAAAAAGCCGTTAATTCAGTCCGTAGGAGTGTGTTTATCGCTTTTTCTAAGTGCGAACGGAATAATTCATTTAAATCGCCTTTAGTGACTAGAGTTTGCACAATTTCTGTAGTAAAATCATTCATAGGGAAGTCCTCTTTTCTGTGAATTGGTTGTCGTTAACTTTATTCTACAGAAGCGACTTCCTTTTTTGTATGGATTTTTTCATTTACACAAAATATTTTACACTCTCGGTAATATTTTGCTTTTTTATAGTAATTTTATCTTAATAGTAGCGATATTATTACTTCTGAATATATGGATTTTTGATAGGAGTAGAAATGCAAGTATAGGTTTTAGAACTAAACGAAGTCTGTCTTCTAAAAAAAATTGGGTATACTCACAAACTATTTTTTATGGAGGAATTGTTTTAATTAGTTTACTTTCTTCAACACTTTATTCTTTGAATATTATAGATGTTTCCACCTCAAATTCAATATCTATTATTGGAATCATTATTGCTGCAATTATTACACAACTGTTTTTAGTGTTTGGAGAGAAGAAAAGAAGTAAAAAATAGAAAAACTAGTGATAGTTTTGGTGATATAAGAAAAACATATATGTATAAAAAGAAGAAAGTAGCTTCTCTTTGTACATATATGGTTTGTTTTTATGGATGCCGAGCTTTTTTATAAGATAAGGCTACCGCCCATAACGACCCAAGGATTTGTGGAACTAAGTAAATACCTGCAAGAAGCAAGATCAGCTGGGTCGGTTTTAAAGGATGATAGAAGTAACGCCATTCAGTAAAATTGGCGCAAAATAAATAGGAAGTGACAGTAGATATAATATTGGCAATGAATAAAGATATAATACGCCTGTTCCTTTGAAAATAATATCCAGCAAAAAGAGATAAAAATATCAATGTGATGAACCCGCTTACGGAATGATAACGAAAATCAAGCAGTAAGGCGAAATGCACATAAGGAACAAAAGATAAAAGCAACGGAAGGTTTTTCCAGCAAGTTTTTATCATCTTTCATCACCACCTAACAAGTGTTATTATTTTGTTAGTTTTATTGTAAATTGAATCCTGCAATAATCAATTACTTTTTCATTATTTCTAGATTAAATGAATAAACTCTCATGCCATTATCTCTAAAAAAAAAGTTTTTCCCCCTAATTTTTTTAGATAGAAAATTGTATAGTATGATGAGAGAAAAAGTAGTTTGGGGGAACGTTAATGAGAAGAAAAGCAGTAATCGATCGGCTTTATTTATTTTTTTGGTTTTTTCCTATCGTTTTGCTACCTTTTACATGGGTAAATGCTGTTGTACAAGGTGCGGAGATATTAGGCCTGATCCAAGGAAGCGGATTAGTGGTTTCTAGGAATTTTCCAGCTTTGACTGTTTTCTATTTAGTGATAAGTGTAGGTCTCTTATTACCAAAATCTCTGATCAATCACTACAATTGGCAGCTGCTTTACTTTTCTTGCTTATTAGTATTTACATCTATGTTTTCTTTGCTGCCTCGCTTGATTATCGGCCCTAATGGTTTGAGCGAGAGTGGATTGAAGGATTCAGCTTATTCCTCCATGTATTTCTTGACGATCAAACCATGGTTCTATTTAGTAATTGCCTCATTTATTCTTGCAACATTTTTTTACTTCTGGACAGAAATCAGGATAAAAAGTGAACGATCTGTATCTATAAAAAATAACTATTGATGGTGGATCATCAGTAAAAAAGCATATGAGCTGCGTAAAATGCATGTTTCTCATATGCTTTTTTTATTATTATGTAAAGAATGCGAAAAACGTTTACATGATTTTTACATAACTTAACTATATTTTTACAGCAACCATACGAGGGATTTACAGTCGACTGATAAACTTTAGTTGTAAATAAGAAAGGAGCAATAAAATGAAAAAAGTATTGTTTACTCTAGGTATGATGGGAATTCTTTTAGCCGGATGCGGCTCAGGATCAGGAAATACAGATGGCTCTGCCACACAAAATAATTCAAGTGACTCAAATGAACAAGTAAAAATCGTTGCGGTAGGTTCGACAGCATTACAGCCGTTAGTCGATGCAGCACAAGAAAGCTTTGTACAAGAAAATCCAAATTATCAAATCTCTGTACAAGGAGGAGGAAGCGGAACTGGTTTGAGCCAAGTCGAAGCTGGAGCAGTTACTATCGGAAACTCTGATGTATTTGCAGAAGAAAGAGACGGAGTTGATGCTTCAAAATTAGTGGATCATAAAGTAGCAGTGGTCGGGATGGCACCAATCGTCAATAAAGATACAGATGTCAAAGATATCACCAAACAGGAATTGATTGATATCTTTACAGGAAAAATCACTAACTGGAAGGAAGTTGGCGGGAAAGATCAAAAAATCAACGTCGTGAACCGTGCAAACGGCAGCGGTACCCGCGCGACATTCGAAAAATGGGGACTGGATGGTGCTACCCCTGTGCAGTCCCAAGAACAAGATTCATCAGGAACAGTTCGGCAGCTGGTAAGTCAAACACCAGGAGCAATCAGCTATTTAGCTTTCTCATATCTCGATGATTCCACACAAGCACTAAGTATCGACGGTGTAGAACCAAAAGAAGAGAATGTAGCAGATAACAGCTGGGGAATCTGGTCATATGAACATATGTACACGAACGGAAAACCTTCCCCTGAAGTCCAAAAATTCTTAGACTACATGATGACAGAAGAAATCCAAGAAGGACCTGTCAAAGAATTGGGCTATTTACCAATCACAATGATGGAAGTAGAACGTGATCACGAAGGAAATATCAAATAACTAGCAGATAAACATGCCACGGTAGTCGTTACTATTAAGGAAAAATCAACTATGTTTCCCCACATATACATTTTTCCTTTAATTGTGAAAAATAGTTCCTCATATTTTGCCGTTTTTTGAGCTAATACCGAGGGTCAGCTGATTGAACACCGTTTATTCGAAAAAAAGAGCTACGACATAGAACTGTCGTAGCTTTTTTTTTGCTATATGACAGGAATGAAAGGTGTTTGCAAGCTTAATGTGAGGAACACTTTCCATATCTGTTCTATACTGGATAGGAGAAGTTTGGAAATATCCAGAAAACGAAATCAATCGAGGTAGCCACATGAAGAATAAATGGATAAATCGAAGTAAAAAAAAGAAAGTAACACAAAGATCATCAGATAAAGTCATCCGTCTTTTTCCATCGTATAAAGAAGGATTAACGGCAGATCAAGTCAAGGAACGAATAGAAAAAGGTGCAGCAAATAATTCAGTCGATCCCACATTCAAAACAAATCAGCAAATCGTATTGGAAAACATATTTACGTATTTCAATTTGATCTTTCTTATCTTAGCCATTTTGCTTTGTTTAGTAGAATCCTATAAGAACTTGACTTTTTTACCAGTTATCATAGCCAATACAGGAATCGCCATTTTTCAGGAAATTCGATCCAAAAAGATCTTGGACGAACTAAATGTTTTAAATACAGCAAAAGTCAATGTCATACGAGACGGGATAGAACAAACAATAGATATAGAAGACCTTGTAATAGATGACATTGTTATTTTAGAGACTGGACATCAAATTCCAGCAGATGCAGAGGTCGTGGAAGGGAAACTGCAAGTTAATGAGGCTTTATTGACAGGCGAAGCAGATGAAATAACCAAAGAAATAGGCGATCCATTAATGTCCGGCAGTTTCATTGTTTCCGGAAAAGCTTACGCCCGATTAGACAAAGTTGGAGCAGATTCGTATATTTCCCAGCTGACAGTCAAAGCCAAGACAATGGGAGAAGGAGAACAGTCGGAGATGATTGCTTCTCTTAATCAATTGATCAAATGGATTGGGATCATCATTATTCCTATCGGTATCCTGCTTTTTTCTCAAAGTTACTTTTTTAATGGAAACACGATCAAAGAAAGTGTCGTTGCAATGGAAGCAGCATTGATCGGTATGATACCTGAAGGACTGTACTTGCTGACGACGATTGCATTAGCATTAAGTGCGACTAAACTAGCAAAGCAAAGAGTTCTTTTACACAATATGAAAAGCATTGAGACATTGGCAAGGGTAAATGTCCTTTGTGTAGATAAAACAGGAACGATCACAGAAAATAAAATGTCTGTTCAAAAAGTGATCGTCTCTAAAAAACAAGAAATAATCAGTCAGTCAGATCAATTGGAAGCATGCATTGCTGACTATGCAAAAGCGATGGCAGGAGACAATGCAACAATGGAAGCTGTTAAAGCATATTTTACAAAAACCACTGATCAATCCTATCACCATGTTATTCCTTTTTCTTCTGTCCAAAAATTCAGCAGTGTAGCGTTGGCAGACAAGGTGTATGTTTTAGGAGCGCCCGAAATGGTTTTGCGCGATCAATTGCCGGAATATGCGGAAGAGTTTGTTTCTTTCGCTGAAAAAGGCTATCGCGTGTTGGTCTTTGGTGTGTACGATGGGATTCTTGAAGAACCAGTATTGACAGAAGCAGTCACACCATTAGGCTATATTCTGATTGCTAATCCTATCAGAAAAGAAGCAAGAGCCACATTTGATTACTTCAAAAAACAGCAAGTAGCCATCAAAGTGATTTCTGGAGATAATCCGCTCACCGTATCCAATGTAGCTGTCCAAGCAGGGATTTCACATGCTGATCAGTACGTTGATGCATCTAAATTATCAGAAGAAGAATATGAAGCAGCTGTCGAAAAATATACAGTTTTTGGACGCGTCAAGCCAGAACAAAAGAAAATCTTCGTTCAATTGCTAAAGCGTCGTAACAATACAGTAGCTATGACAGGTGATGGCGTGAATGATATTCTAGCCATGAAAGAAGCAGACTGCAGTATAGCGATGGCTTCCGGAAATGAAGCCGCCATGCAGGCCTCACAAGTGGTCTTACTTGATTCTGACTTTTCACGCATGCCAGAAGTTGTTGCAGAAGGACGGCGCGTTGTGAACAATATTGAGCGATCAGCCAGCTTGTTTTTAGTGAAGAATATTTTCTCCTTTTTGCTCTCACTGTTTTCAGTGATCTTTGCTCTGACCTATCCTTTAGAACCATCACAAATCACATTGATTAGTTTGTTTACTATCGGACTTCCATCTTTCTTGCTTGCTCTAGAAGAAAACAAAAAGCGAATCAGAGGGAAATTCATCATGAATGTGATGGAAAAAGCTGTGCCAGGTGGACTAACAGATATGATCGTAGTCGGTGCGTTGGTGATCTGCGGGGTGACTTTGAATCTAAATAAAACAGATGTTTCTACAGCATCTACCATGCTTTTGATTGCAGTAGGGTTCCTCGTTCTCTATAAAATCTGTTCACCGCTGAATAAATTCAGAAGTCAGATCATTCTTTTCTGTGCTAGCGGTAACTTTTTTTCGGTCATCTTTTTGCATAAGCTGTTTTCAATCACCGGTATCTCAGCTGTATCACTTTTGCTGTTGAGCATTCTATTTTTCTCGGCAGATTCGATTTTTAGGCATTTGACCACATTGGTAGAATATTTGTTTGAACGTAAAAATGAAAAAGAGCAAAAGCCGTTTAGTCGCGTAGTTAAAAAATTTCTATCGATATTTAAACGAGAAAATTGACGAAAAGTATCTCAAAAAAGAGTAAAAAAGAACAACCACTCGTGTATCTTTCGAAGCAGGATGAGTCATCCAACTTTAAAACGCACGAGCAGTTGCTCTTTTTTACATTTTCGGAATGGTAACGGTGAAAGTCGAACCTGTTCCAAGATGACTGTCTACAGTAATCGTACCATGAAGGAGTTGCACGTAGTCTTTTACAATCGCTAACCCTAATCCGGTCCCGCCTGAATGCCGGCTTCGCGCCTTGTCTACGCGGTAAAAACGCTCAAAGATCCGTTCCTGATCCTCAATGTCGATACCTATACCAAAGTCTTGGACAGAAAACGATAGATCATCTGTTGCCTGATAGCGGATAATAATCTCGCTGTCGCTTTTTGAATATTGGACAGCATTTTCAATCAGATTTTTGATAATTGGATAAAGGATATCTGTTTTAGTAGTAAATGGTTCGTTCTTTCCAATCAATCGAATCGTCAACCGTTTCTTTTCGATGATTGGCTGATAATTTTGAACGATTTGCTGGAAATAAGGTTCTGTATAAATTGTCTGGATCTCGTAAGAATTCTCGCCATCTTTTGACAGCTGGATGATTTCCCGAATCAGTTTATCTAACCGGATCGCATCTTTTTGCATGATCTCAAGAAAAGAAGTCAGAGTTTGCGGGTCATCTTTTGCACCATCCAGTAAAGTCTCGGTAAAACCAATCAGTGAAGTCACAGGAGTTTTTAATTCGTGAGAGACGTTGCCAACGAAATCCTTTTGTAGCTTTTCTAAACGTCGCACTTTCGTTAAGTCATACGCCACCCCTAGAATCTGTCCGGTACCTTCTGAATTAGTAAAGTAGCGCAAACTCAAGTCTAATGTCTGCCGACCTTCTGTAAGGGTGATCTCCTGATGGATCAGCGGATGCTCAGGAGTCACTTGATGAATCAGCTGAATGAGTTTTGGCTCTTGAATGACTTCTGTGTACCGCTGTTCAGGTTGATAGCTTACCACGTTTAAATGTAGCTGCATCTTTGGATTAAGCAGTAGTAAACGAGAATCAGCATCATCAATCAGGAATACGCCAATCATCAGTTCGTTCAGTAACGTATATAATTGCTCTTCTGTGGTAGTATACGCCCGATACATCTTACTCATTTGTTCGCTCAACGCATTGATCGTCTGATACAATTCTTCCCATTGATCGGGTGTTTGCATGATTACTTCCGCCTGATTAGGATTTTGCACCATTTTTTTTAGTACGGGCAGCACGGTTTTCAATGGCTGGTTTTTTTGATAGATCAGATAATAGATCATTCCTGCAAGAACAAGGAAGAAAGACAGAAAGAAGAAAAAGACCCAACGGCGAAAACTCTCAGTTCTCGGTAAAAAACCGCTTGTCGGTTCTGCGATACGTAAAATGGCTTCTAACTGGCCACTTTTTTTGACTGGTAATGCGACATATAAAAGATCCCCATTCAAAGTAGTACTTTTGCGCAAAGCGCTACCTAGGTTCCCACCATTCAATACGGCTTTGATTTCGGGACGGGAGTTTCGCTGTTCATTCAATGTTTCATTGTTTGTGTCAAATAAGATCTTTCCAGTAGCATCCATTAAAGTAATCCGTTCGTTCGACTGATGGACGAATTCTTCCAAAGCAGTTTTGTTTTGCGCTGCTTGGAGGTTTTCGACATCTAATTGCCGGATCAGCAGTTGTGCTTTTTTTGTCAGGTAGCTTTCTTGCTGTTCCACGATCTGCTGTTGAAAATAATTGGAAATCAATTGCCAGCCACCAAAAAACAAACTAACTAAAAGAATAAGAAAGAAGAGACGTTCATAAATTTTTTTCCATTTCATCGTTTTGGTTCCTGAAACTTATAGCCAAATCCTCTAATAGTCACCAAGTACTTTGGATGTTTTGGATCTCGCTCGATTTTTTCTCGCAAATGACTAACGTGTACATCTACGATTCGGCTTTGTCCTGCGAAGTCAAAATTCCAAATGCGGTCTAGCAATGTGTCTCGGTCGATCACACGGTCTTTTCGTTTCATGAAATAAACAAGTAATTCAAATTCTTTCGGTGTTAGTTCAATCAGATGGTCGTCTACGGTCACTTGATAATTGGTCAAATCAGCAGTGATTTGTCCAATCGATAGATATTCAGGCTCAGCTTCATCTTTTGATTGCTTACGAGGTTCAATCCGTCTGAATATTGCTTTCATACGGGCTAATACTTCGCGAGGACTAAATGGTTTGGTCAAATAGTCGTCAGCACCTATTTCTAGGCCAATGATCCGATCCACTTGGTCATCTTTAGCCGTCAGCATCAAAATCGGTGTTTCATTTTTTTCTTGACGCAGCCGCTGAGTGATCTCCATGCCATCCATCGTTGGAAGCATCACATCTAAAATGATGAAATCAAATGATTGTTCTAATGCTAATTCTAATCCTTCGCCTCCATCTGTGGCACTGGTTACCTTGTAGCCTTCTTTTTCCAAATTGAACGTCAAGAGCGTTACAATAGAAGGTTCATCATCAACAACTAGTATTTTTTTCATTCAAATCTCCTTTAAATAGGTTTCATTCTGTTTATATTTTAGCATAGAATCAGTACAAAGGGCTATTTTACAAAAGAAATAAATGGTATAATAGGAAGGCACTTTGCTGAATAGAAAGGAAGAACAGTCAATGATTGGAATCAGTGCATGTTTAGGCGGTCTGGCCTGTCGCTATGATGGACAGAAAAAAGAAGTACCAGAATTGATGGAACTAGTTGAAACTGGAGAAGCTGTCATGGTCTGTCCAGAAGTGATCGGCGGATTACCAATTCCTAGAGATCCCGCTGAAATCATTGGTGGAAATGGATTCGATGTGTGGAAAGATCAAGCAAAAGTATGGACGACAAGCGGCGAAGATGTAACGGAAGCGTACAAAAATGGCGCGATCAAAGCCTATCAAAAATTGCAGGAAAAACACATTGATCTAGTCATCATGAAGGAAAAAAGCCCTTCATGCGGAACCCATTCGATTTATGACGGGAGTTTTTCCGGAATAAAAAAAAATGGTGCCGGAGTGGCTACTGCTTATTTTATTCAGCAAAAAATGACTGTGCTCTCTGATGAAGAATGGCTGAAAACTAGAGGTGAGCAGAATGGAAATCGAAAAGACCAATCGAATGAACGCGCTCTTTGAATTTTATTCGACCTTATTGACAGAAAAACAAATGAACTACATGGAATTATATTATGCAGATGATTTTTCATTAGGTGAGATCGCGGAAGAATACGAAGTAAGCCGACAAGCAGTATATGACAATATCAAGCGGACAAGCAAGATCTTGGAGGATTATGAAAAAAAACTCCATCTTTTTTCTAATTATATTGTTCGAGAACAGGTATTGGAAAATATGACTGCATATATTACAGATAAGTACCCGGAAGATAAAAAACTACTTGAATATGTACAGCAAATTCAAGCAATCGAAGAATAAATAAAAGGAATGAAGAAAATATGGCATTTGAAAGCTTAACTGAACGTCTCCAGCAGGCGATGGGAAAAATAAGAAAAAAAGGAAAAGTATCAGAAGCTGACGTAAAAGAAATGATGCGGGAAATCCGCCTTGCCTTACTAGAAGCCGATGTTAACTTGCAAGTAGTCAAAGATTTTACTAAGCGCGTACGCGAACGTGCGGTAGGGGCAGAAGTGCTGGAAAGTTTATCACCTGCACAACAAATCGTAAAAATCGTTGATGAAGAATTGACGATCACACTTGGTTCTGAAATAGCAGAGTTAAATAAATCACCAAAAATACCAACTGTTATCATGATGGCTGGTCTTCAAGGGGCAGGTAAAACGACCTTTACTGGTAAATTAGCCAATTATTTAAAGAAAAATGAAAATGCTCGTCCGCTCCTAATCGCAGGGGACGTATATCGACCAGCTGCGATCGACCAATTGAAAGTATTAGGTCAACAGCTAGACGTTCCTGTATTTGATATGGGAACTGAAGTCAGCCCGGTAGAGATCGTCCGTCAAGGGATGGAGTTAGCAAAAGAAAAGAAAAACGACTATGTATTGATCGATACGGCAGGACGTCTGCATATCGATGAAACATTGATGGATGAGTTGAAACAAATCAAAGAATTGACGCAACCAAATGAGATTTTGCTTGTTGTCGATGCCATGACTGGTCAAGATGCCGTCAACGTAGCTGATAGCTTCAACCAGCAATTAGGTATTACAGGGGTCGTCATCACTAAACTTGATGGGGATACTCGAGGCGGGGCAGCACTATCGATCCGCTCAGTGACAGGCGCACCAATCAAATTCATCGGTTCTGGTGAAAAATTGACTGACTTAGAAGTATTCCACCCAGATCGTATGGCTAGCCGTATCCTTGGTATGGGGGATATGCTGACATTGATTGAAAAAGCGCAGCAAGACTATGACGAGAAAAAAGCGGAAGAACTTGCACAGAAAATGCGGGAAAATTCATTCGATTTCAATGACTTTATTGAACAGCTTGATCAAGTGATGGGTATGGGCCCACTGGAAGATCTAATCAAAATGATCCCAGGAATGAATCAAGTCCCTGGAATCGAAAACGTCAAGGTAGATCCAAAAGATGTTGAACGCAAAAAAGCGATGGTTTATTCTATGACGCCAGCAGAAAGAGCAAATCCTGATCTGTTGAACCCAAGCCGTCGTCGCCGAATTGCTGCCGGTTCTGGAAACAGTGTTGTTGAAGTGAATCGAATGATCAAACAATTCAAGGAATCAAGAAAAATGATGCAGCAAATGTCCAAAGGGGATATGAACATCCCAGGTATGGACCAAATGTTTGGTTCAGGCGTCAAAGGAAAACTAGGCAAAATGGCGATGAATCGAATGATCAAGAAAAATAAGAAGAAAAAGAAAAAACGGAAATAAGATGAAAAAAACAGCTTCGGTACAGACTGAAAATGTCTACTGCCGGAGCTTTTCTATCAGCAATTTTTATTCTTTACTAATACAATTACTCTAAACGAAGAGGTGGCACAGATGAGATGTCCGTGGAGTGAACAAACAGAAAGTATGCGGCAATATCATGATACTGTCTGGGGTGTTCCTGAATATGATGACCAAAAGCTGTTCCGAAAATTGATGCTTGATATTAATCAAGCCGGATTGAGCTGGCAGACGATTTTAAATAAAAGTGAAGCATTCGATGAAGCATATGATCGATTCGATATTAAAAAAGTCGCAAATTATGGAGAAACAAAAATCAGTGAACTAATGGAAAACAAAGGAATTATTCGTAACCGAAGAAAAATCGAAGCAGCCGTCCAAAATGCCAAAGCAGTCTTGAAAATTCAAGAAGAAATCGGCAGTTTTTCAGAGTATCTTTGGTCGTTTTCTAATGGAAAAATCGTTGATTCTTCTTATCATTCACAAGAAGAAGTCCCAACAACAAGTCCTCTTTCAGATGAATTAGCAAAAGATCTAAAGAAAAGAGGATTTAAATTTATCGGAAGCACAACAATCTATGCTTTTTTAGAAGCTGTCGGGATCATCAATGATCACCTTGACAGTTGTTTCCGCAAAGAAGAGGTCGTACGTATCGGCAGAAAGGGCGAATAAAGCATGCGAAAATCATATTTTATGGTGCTATAAGTTTAGATGGCTATTTGGCAACGAAAACGGATGATCTTCAATGGCTTTTTGACACTCCAACAGGTAAGCAAACCACTTATGAAGCTTTTTATGAAACAATCGATACGACCATCATGGGCAGAAAAACTTATCAGGAAGCAAAAAAATATTTGGAGACCGAAGCAATTTATCCAGAGAAAAAGAATTTCGTTTTTTCCACCCACGCACAATTACAATTGCCAGATGCTGAGGTCGTAAACGAAGATCCTGTTGCTTTTCTAAAAAATCTACAAATGACAGAAGGAAAAGATATCTGGGTTGTGGGTGGCGGTCGATTGATCAAACCGCTATTGGAACATCAAATGATTGATGAATGGTATATCCAGATTACCCCTGTATTATTAGGGGACGGGATTCCTTTATTCTAAAAAGGAACATATGAAGCGCGTTTTGAAATGCTAGACACGACACGATTCGGTGAATTTATCGAATTGCATTATGTACGAAAGTAGAAGTAAATAAAATAAAAAAGGCAACTATATGCAGAAATGTCCTGTACATAGTTGCCTTTTTTATTACCGTTATGCTTTTTACTCTGTTAATTTGTTAGAAAAATCTAGATACGCATCTAAAATCGTTTGGAAGAAACTTAATGTTCCTTCAACGATATTACCATTTTCATCAATTAGATTCGCAACGTTTCCGATATATGCTTCCGGTTGCTGCAAGGTTGGCACATTCAAAAAGACAAGTGATTGTCGTAGATGGTGGTTTGCGCCAAAGCCGCCGATCCCACCTGGTGATGCAGTAACGACTAAACCTGGTTTATGATCCCAAACACTGTGTCCATAAGGTCTTGAGCCTACATCTAAAGCATTTTTCAATACTGCTGGCACAGAACGGTTGTATTCAGGAGTAACGAAAACGACACCGTCTAGTCCCCTCACTTCCTCACGAAAACGAGTCCATTCAGCAGGAGCCTGTTCTGGAGTTTCGAGATCCTCATTGTAAAATGGCAGATCATCGATTTTTACAAATACACTTTCGTACCCTTCAGGAAGCAATTTCGCAAAAGCTTCTGCTACTTTTTTGTTGTAAGAATCTTTTCTTAAACTACCAATAAAAAATCCAATTTTTTTTGTCATACGATTTTTCCCCCTTCAAACTATCTATAACAATCTTACAAAAAATAAGTAACTGGAGCAAATAAAAACACTTACTGACAAAAGCTACATAGAAGATAGATTACTTATTTTTAACAAAAAAGAAGTCTAAAATCTTCTATTTCTATTATTTGTCAAATTAAGCGAGACAAAACTTTCCATTTACGTAACTCAAAAAAACTTCTAATGGTGTTTGGTAATTTAGTGATTTTCTAGGGATATGGTTTCTTTTGGACGCAACGGATGAGATGAATCCTTGATTGACTTGGTTGAAGTCCATTTCTTTTGGTAGTCCATCTTTTCGGAGGAGTCCGTTTGAATGTTCATTTAATCCCCGTTGGGAAGGCGTTCCTGGGTCTGCGAAATAAATATCAATATCATTCGTATTACTAATACTTTTCCAATTAGAGAATTCTTTTCCACAATCAAAGGTAATTGATTTGAAAAGATTTTTGGGTACGGATTGAAGCCATTCATTAATCGAATTTTCAATATCAACTGCCTTACGGCCTTCTGGTTTCAAGGCGATAATGGCTTTTGAAAGTCGCTCAACGAGTGTGATGACGGCACTTTTATGGTGGATGCCGACAATCGTATCACCCTCTAAATGTCCAAATTCTTCTTCGAAAACGACATAATCTTTTTTACGTTCAGAAATATTTCTTTTGAATGCCTGTTTTCCACGTTTTTCCTTATAACCATTTGGTTTTCGTTTTCCTTGCATCGGTAAATGTAAAACATTGAATTCTCCCGTCTTAAACCGGCGATAGAGGGTACTTACTGAACAAGAGAAGGTTCGCTCTGCACGGCCAATAATGACGTCTGGGGTCCAACCTTCAGTTGATCTTTTTGCAATGTATTCTTTTTCCTCAGCAGGAAAAATGATTTCGGTTCTCCCACAACGTCGCTTATTTTCTTTGTATTGTTCAAAGTATTCAAGTGCTGTTCCACCACATTTGAGAAAGTTATAGACATTGTAAATTGTTTGGCGTCCACGTTTAAGCTGCTTCGCAACGATAGCAACCGGAGTTTCTTGATGAAAATATGCTTCTATCATTACAAGCTCGTTTGGTGTAAGATGGGTATAAGTCATTTATGTTCACTCTCCTTGTATGCTTTAGCGGGTATTACAATTTGAGTGTAACATAAATGGCTTTTTTATTTGTCTCGCTTAATTATACAAACGGCGTTCCTAAAAAAAATCGAATTTAATCAAGCTGTAAAGAAAAAAAGCTTTACAGGGTAAAAAAAAACTGTTACACTACATCTTGTGAATAAAACAATGGAGGTGGAAATAAATAATGGCAGTTAAAATCCGTTTAAAACGTATGGGTTCTAAAAAGAGTCCGTTTTACCGTATCGTCGTAGCTGATTCACGTTCTCCTCGTGATGGACGTTTCATCGAAACTGTAGGTACTTACAATCCTTTGAAAGACCCTGCAGAAGTAGTTTTAAAAGAAGACTTAGTTCTTGACTGGTTATCAAAAGGTGCACAACCTTCTGACACTGTACGTAACATCCTTTCAAAAGAAGGCGTTATGCAAAAACACCACGAAGCTAAATTCTCAAAGAAATAAGGTGACCGGATATGAAAGATTTAAGCGACTTAGTCTTAACAATCGTTCGTCCGCTAGTCACTTATCCTGATCAAGTCAAGTTAGACGTCGTAGAGTCGAAAGACTTTTACGAGTACAATCTAACAGTGGCTCCTGAAGATATTGGCCGTATCATTGGAAAACAAGGGCGTGTTGCTAAAGCAATCCGCACAATCGTTTACGGTGTTCGGATCAATGCACCGAAAAAAGTGCGTTTGAATATCATCGATGATAAGGAAAAGTAAATAAACGTGCTGTACTCGAATTTTCGAGTGCAGCTTTTTTGTTTTTTTATTAATTGAAGAAATGATTATTTGGCAAAACAAGCAAGAAAGCGTATCCTTATAGGAGGAGGGAGTGAACAGCCAATGAGAAAGAAAATGTTATTTATTCCATTTGCTCTATTGTTAAGCGCTTGTAGTTCGGTTACTCAAGAATCAGACAATACACATCTATCAAGCAGTATATCTGAAACTGTTACCAGTCCAGAAAAAAGTAGTACCAAAACGGCTACCACCACTGAACAAACAATGGCTACCTCAAATAATGAGAAAAAGACTGCTTTAGACCAGTTGAAAGAACAACAGCCAAATGTTCCCATGCCTCTAGATGTACCAGTCTCTTCAGGCTATCTCAATATCGCAGCGACACATACAAAGCAAGGTTATTCTATTTTATATTACAGAACAGATCGTCCCCTCGGGTTGAATGCTGACGAATTGAATCAAGAAACGCCTATTGCAACCTATCTATATCAATATGGGTTTGCTTCTAGTCAAGAAACAATCCAAGTTTTGCAGCCCTTTGAGATCGACACAAATGGTCAGCAAGTGGACTTAGGTTCTCGAATCACAGGGTATCAGCAAGGTGCAGCAGGTTCAAGTTTTCTTGAATGGCAAGAAGGAAACTGGCGTATTCGAATCCGTGGGAATAATATAGAAGGCCAAGATCCCTTACTATTAGCTAAAGAAATCGTAGCTTATTTGGAAGAAAACAGTCTACCAGCACCTGAACAATTTGGTAAAATTACTGTTGATATGGGTGATACGACGAATCGAGCCGTAGAAGTAAGCTGGCAAGAACCGAAAAATGCCTATACGATCACTCATCAAGATCCTATGTCTGCGTTGAAGATGGCAGTTTCTATGAAGAGGTTGTGAAATCAGCGCGCTGATCTGAGCCCATCATTTAACTCCAAGTCACAGGAAGTAATCAAAAATAGCACGCCGCATTTTTGCATAATTTTGGCTTAATACCTTAAAAGAAAACTAGAATTGCCTCTTCACACATGCTAAAATAAAACAGACAAAAAAGAAATGGGGATATAAGTTGACTGAATACTTGAATGTAGGAAAAATCGTAAACACACAAGGTATCAAAGGCGAAGTCCGTGTTATCTCAACAACGGATTTCCCAGAAGAACGTTACAAAAAAGGAACGGTGTTAACACTATTCCAAGACGGAAAAGCACCTGTGGAATTAACAGTCAAAAGTCATCGCAAACATAAAAATTTTGACTTATTGAGTTTTGAAGGACATCCTTCTATCAATGATGTGGAAAAATATCGGGATGGCATATTAAAAGTGTCAAAAGACAACTCTGTAGATCTAGCTGAAAATGAATTCTATTACCATGAGATCATCGGTCTGCATGTATTAGAAGATGGAACTGAGTTAGGTAAAGTAAAAGAAATCTTGTCACCAGGTGCCAATGATGTTTGGGTCGTTCAACGTCCGAAAAAAGCTGATATATTGCTTCCATATATCGCTTCTGTCGTCAAAGAAGTCGATTTAGAAGCTGGAGTGGTCCGTGTAGAAATTCCAGAAGGACTGATTGACGATGAAGATTGATGTATTGACTTTATTTCCAAGAATGTTTGAAGGTCCTATGGGGGAATCCATCATCGGTAAGGCTGTAGATAAAGGATTATTAGATATCAATATCTCTAACTTCCGCGATTATTCAGATAACAAACATCAGACAGTAGATGATTATCCATACGGCGGTGGAGCAGGTATGCTGCTCAAAGTCCAGCCCATCTATGATAACATCCAAGCCATTGAAAAAGCTGCACCGGATGTCAAAAAAAGAGTAATTCTTCTTGACCCAGCTGGTAAACGATTCGATCAGAAAATGGCAGAAGAATTTTCACAAGAAGAACACTTAGTATTCATTTGTGGTCATTATGAGGGATATGATGAACGTATCCGCACATTAGTGACAGATGAAGTTTCCTTAGGAGATTATGTCCTTACTGGGGGAGAATTAGGTGCGATGGTCATGATCGATGCAACAGTTCGGCTTTTGCCAGATGTGTTAGGGAATCAGACTTCAGCTCAAACGGATTCTTATTCAACCGGTTTATTGGAACATCCCCAATATACTCGCCCGGCAGAATATAAAGGGATGAAAGTACCAGAAGTATTGACAAATGGAAATCATAAATTGATTGAAGAATGGCAATTAAAAGAATCACTAAGAAGGACCTATCAACGTCGGCCTGATCTTTTGGAAACACTTGAATGGACACCTCAAATGACGAAATTTTTAGAAGAAATCAAGAAAGAAGAACAAGAAAAAACAGCAGATGAAGCCAAGTGACTTTTTCTAAAATATTCTTTACAGTAGGTTGATAATATGTTAGTATTTTATGGTGAGTGCAAAAGCACTTAACTATTACGATATTCCGCTGTGAGAAAAGCTCATAAGAATATTTGGAATAAGGAGAAGAAAACCATGAATCCATTAATCGAAGAATTAACAAAAGAACAATTACGTTCTGACATCCCAGCGTTCCGCCCTGGTGACACTGTGCGTGTTCACGCAAAAGTTGTTGAAGGTACTCGTGAACGTATCCAGTTATTTGAAGGTGTTGTTATCAAACGCCGCGGTGCTGGAATCAGCGAAACTTATACAGTACGTAAAGTTTCTAACGGAGTGGGCGTTGAACGTACATTCCCATTGCATACACCACGTGTTGCAAAAATCGAAGTAGTTCGCTACGGTAAAGTACGTCGTGCAAAATTGTACTACCTACGTGCATTACACGGAAAAGCTGCTCGTATCAAAGAAATCAGAAGATAAACACGGAAAACTTCCTTGGAAATCTGAAATCTGTGAAAAGTCCTTGTATATCAAGGGCTTTTTCTTTTTTCTCTATCACAGTTTTTAGCCATTTTTGGCTGTTTTGGACCATTTTTCACTCATATTCCCCCGAATTGTCCTAGATTGTCCGACATTGACTATCAGTGTCGTCAAAATAGGGCAAAATTTAGTAGTCAGCTTGACGACAAATATAATACGAAAAATACCAAAACATTTACCGAATTTAGCAACTTTTGAACCCGAGTTTCTTAAAGGGTCAGCTATTAGCAAAAAAGGCAAAACATGTGCTTTTCTACTAAAAAGTTGATGTGATAGGCTTCTATCTAAATAAATTTTAGGAGTTTTTATCGTGAAGCAAAATGATGGACGTATCATTTGGAAAAATCAAAGTGATTTAAAACTGATTTTAACAATTAATGAATTCATCGAAAAACACGGAATTAAATCTAGCCGTCAATACCAGAAAAAGCTAGCAGAAAATCCAAATTCTGCACCAAGCATGTGGTTCATTAACAAAAAATATGGATCATGGGAGAATTTATTGATTAGTATAGGAAAAGAAAATACTGATTATGGAAAATGGTCTAGAATGTCAGAACAAGAATTATTGGAAATAGTAGAATCTTTTATTAAGTGTGAGAAGATAAGTTCTCAGCGAATGTACGAAAAAAATCAGTAGAGAAGGACATTCCTTCACTTAGCACTGTTAAAAAGCGGTTAGGAGATATACGGCCTCTTTTTAAAGTGAAAAATGAGAAACCTAGTTTTACTGATTTTGAACTGCTGTTAGAACTAAAAAATGAAATAATCCGCTTGGACTTACAAGATGATTTATCAATGACAAAGTTTCGAAAATTAGTTCAATCCCCAAAACTACCGTCAGTTGATACAATCATGAAAAGAACAAACAAAAATTGGGAGGAATTAATGACAGAGATAGGATTTGATTATCGAAGAATCAAAATCTATAAGCAGAGAAACAACCTATCCAAGACAAAGAAAACTAAATAGTAGCACTCTAAATCAGACGTTCAAAATTGAAATTTGGACGTCTTTTTTTATTACCCAAAAACGAAAGGAGATTTATTTTACGCCGTTTGTATAATTAAGCGAGACAAATAAAAAAGCCATTTATGTTACACTCAAATTGTAATACCCGCTAAAGCATACAAGGAGAGTGAACATAAATGACTTATACCCATCTTACACCAAACGAGCTTGTAATGATAGAAGCATATTTTCATCAAGAAACTCCGGTTGCTATTGTTGCGAAGCAGCTTAAACGTGGACGCCAAACAATTTACAATGTCTATAACTTTCTCAAATGTGGTGGAACAGCACTTGAATACTTTGAACAATACAAAGAAAATAAGCGACGTTGTGGGAGAACCGAAATCATTTTTCCTGCTGAGGAAAAAGAATACATTGCAAAAAGATCAACTGAAGGTTGGACCCCAGACGTCATTATTGGCCGTGCAGAGCGAACCTTCTCTTGTTCAGTAAGTACCCTCTATCGCCGGTTTAAGACGGGAGAATTCAATGTTTTACATTTACCGATGCAAGGAAAACGAAAACCAAATGGTTATAAGGAAAAACGTGGAAAACAGGCATTCAAAAGAAATATTTCTGAGCGTAAAAAAGATTATGTCGTTTTCGAAGAAGAATTTGGACATTTAGAGGGTGATACGATTGTCGGCATCCACCATAAAAGTGCCGTCATCACGCTCGTTGAGCGACTTTCAAAAGCCATTATCGCCTTGAAACCAGAAGGCCGTAAGGCAGTTGATATTGAAAATTCGATTAATGAATGGCTTCAATCCGTACCCAAAAATCTTTTCAAATCAATTACCTTTGATTGTGGAAAAGAATTCTCTAATTGGAAAAGTATTAGTAATACGAATGATATTGATATTTATTTCGCAGACCCAGGAACGCCTTCCCAACGGGGATTAAATGAACATTCAAACGGACTCCTCCGAAAAGATGGACTACCAAAAGAAATGGACTTCAACCAAGTCAATCAAGGATTCATCTCATCCGTTGCGTCCAAAAGAAACCATATCCCTAGAAAATCACTAAATTACCAAACACCATTAGAAGTTTTTTTGAGTTACGTAAATGGAAAGTTTTGTCTCGCTTAATTTGACAAATAATATTATGAAAAAGCCAAGATTTAAGAATTGGCGGTTGCTTGCAACACTGGGCCTATTATGTCAAACAATCGGTGGATCACTTGGGCCAACGATTGCTTTTGCGGAGGAAGTTACGCATCCACAAACAGTGACGGTTGAATTGGATTTGGCTCACCAGTATGCTGTCGAAGGGACGTTTAGTGATGGGCGTCCTATGTCAGAAGTCACCGTTCCGCACTATGCAGTTTACAATGGTGTGAAACAAGATATTTTCTGTATTGAACCAGGAGTGCCAATTTACAATGAATTCACTCCAGGTTATGAGAAAAATCCATTACCGGATATGTCAGAAAAAGCAAAACTAGTTTCGGTTTTATGGAAAGAAGCGGGTACGGATGTGGATACTCATATTGTTGCTCAAAAGATGATCTGGCAAGAAGTCAATGGCTATACACTTCACTCTATCAAACGTTCCGATGGTAGTGCAGTAAATATTGCGGCTATTGAGGCAAAAATTAATCAAGCAATTGCCGACTATCAGAAGAAACCAAGCTTTCATAATTCCACAGTGAAAACCGTGTTAGGTCAATCAACGACTGTAACCGATACGAATGGCTTGAATTTATCGGAGTTTGATGAGGTTATCGAAAATACCGCAAACATTGATTATCGGGTGAATGGCAATCAATTAGTGATTACCCCGAATGCCAATTCAAAAGAAAGCGGTGTGTTAACCTTAAAGAAATCCGCTAATACAGGAACACCGGTAGCTTATAAAATGGCTGGCCAACAAACTTTGATGGCGGGGGCGATTGATAAGCCCAATACCTACACTATCAAAATTGACGTGGAAACTGAGGGCTCTTTGAAGATCAAAAAAATCGATAAAGAATCTGGTGACGTGGTACCTGGGACAGTTTTTCATTTAGATTTCGGCAAGGTACTTCCTGAAAAAGACGTGACTACGGATAAAGAAGGAATTGCGATATTGGATAGGATTCCTCATGGCACGAAAGTAACCATTACTGAAAAATCGGTGCCGGCGCCTTATACGATTGATACCACACCACTGACTGCCACCATTAAAGCGGGCGAAATAATTTCCGTGACTTCAAAAAATACGCGAGAAAAAGGTCAGATTATTCTGGATAAAACTGGAGTTGAAACAGGTAGTGATTTTTGGAACGATAATTACTCACTAGCTGGCAATGCTTTTGCTATACGGAAAGATAGCCCAACTGGTGAAATTGTCCAAGAAATCACAACTGACGAAAAAGGTCATGCGGAGACACCAAAAGATATTGCTAATGCTTTGGAGCTAGGAACATACTATGTGACAGAAACCAAAGCTAGTAATGGGTTCGTAAATACTTTTAAACCAGTAAAAGTTGAATTGAAGTATGCCAATCAGACCGTGGCTCTTGTTACCAGTAATGTGAAAGGGCAAAACCAAGAAATTACTGGTGAAACCACTTTGACGAAAGAAGACAAGGATACTGGGGATAAAACTCAAGGGAAAGCTGAGTTTACAGGAGCTGAATATACTCTCTTTACTGCAAAAGATGGTCAAGCTGTTAAATGGAGCGAGACTTTTAAACCAGAATTAGTGAAGGGCACGAAAGCTTCTGATGAAACTGTGACTTTGACTTTAGATGAAAAGAATCAAATTGCTGCTAAACACTTAGCAATTAATGAGTATTACTGGCAAGAAACAAAAGCGCCAGAAGGCTACGCCTTAGATGGAAACAAGTACCCTGTTTCCATCAAAAAAGTGGATGATAACGAAAAAAATGCCGTGATTACCCGAGATGTTACGGCAAAGGAACAAGTAATCCGCTTCGGCTTTGATTTCTTCAAGTTTGCCGGATCTGCTGCCGGGACTACCGAAACGGGCTTTAATGATTTAACCTTTAAGGTAACACCGTTAGAAGGAACCGAAGAAATTACCGGTGCTAAGGATGAAGCGACCACAGCTTACAATGAACAGCTAGGCTTTGATGGTTATGGCAAATTTGAAAATCTGCCTTATGGGGATTATTTACTAGAAGAAGTAGAAGCACCAGAAGGATTCCAAAAGATTACACCGCTAGAAATCCATTCTACTTTCAAAGAAAATAAAGAAGACTATGCTAAGATCGAATATGTCTTTACCATTACCGAAAAAGGACAAAAGCAGCCGATTAAAACAGTGAAAGTACCTTATGAGAAGCTAACCAATACGAATTTCTCTGTTAGTCTGAACCGTTTAATGCTTTATGATTTGTCTGAGGAAGAAGACAGCTTAACTTCTCTAGCGACTTGGAAAGACGGAAACAAAGAATTGACAACTCTGGATTCTACAGAGCTAGTTGATAAATTGAGTTACAACTTGCATGAAATCAAAGACGATTGGTATGTGGTGGCTCAAGCAATCGATGTGGAAGCCACAAAAGCTGACCAAGAAAAAGATGAACAAGCGAAACCAGTCGTAATTGCCGAAGCAACCGCAACTTTGGCGAACAAAGAGAAAACAGGAACTTGGGAAATTCTGCATAAATTAACCGCCGAACAAGTTTTGGATAAAACCATTGTCTTATTCAACTATGTGTATGAAAACAAGGAAGCTTTCGAAGCGGGCGATGAGCCAGTCGCAAAAGATGCTAGTTTGAATAATCAAGCACAAACTGTCAATTGTACAGTGGAACGTCATGTTTCCATCCAAACAAAAGCGCACTTAGAAGACGGATCTCAGACCTTTACTCATGGTGATGTGGTAGATATGTTTGACGATGTGTCCATTACCCATGATGTTCTGGATGGCTCAAAAGAAGCCTTTGAAACCATTTTGTATGCTTTATTACCAGATGGTACAAACAAAGAAATTTGGAAATCTGGCAAGATTGATTATGAAGTGAATGACAAAGAATTCACCAAAACTGTGCTTGCAGAAAAAGTCGATACCAGCAAATATCCAGAAGGAACTAAGTTTACCTTTGCGGAAATCAATTACGACAAAGATGGCAATATCAATGGCAAACACAATGAAGATCTGAAAGAAAAATCCCAAACCTTAACACCAAAAGAAGTTCCGACAACCCCTAGTACACCAGACCAACCGGAAACACCAACTGTTCCAAGTGACTCTCAAGAATCTAGTCCCACAGTAAAGACATTCCCTCAAACTGGGGAGAAAAATTCCAACGTTCTCCTATTCATTGGGTTTACCTTAATCTTTGCGACTGCTGGGTATTATTTCTGGAATCGCCGAAACTAAGGTGATGAGATGAAACAAGTAAATAGTAAAAACCAATGTGTGCGATCGCCTCCTAAAAAAGTGGTCGCGCTATTTTTGTATCCAAACTAAAAATGAAAAGAGGAAAAAAATATGGAATTAAAATTTGTCGTACCAAATATGGTCGAAACCTTTGGAAAGATAAGTTATGCCGGTGAAGGCGAAATTCTAACAGAAGGATATGGGCGGTATACTACGGTGATTGGTCGTAGTTATCATTTATATTCCAGTAAGCAACGCGCCGATGATATTGAAGTGGTGGTCGCAGCGGAAGCCGGGGAAAAGGATTTTGATCAAGATCAACCATTGAAGGCTGTCAATCCCCACTTAGTTGCCAAGGGTTATGAAATCGAGAACCGTGGTTTTACCGATTACGTGTTGCATGTCGATGATTTAGTGAAAGCATAGGAGGAAAAGAATATGAGATTAACAGAAGGTATTGTTGTAGATTCCGGATTAACGTTTGGGAAATTGCGGTTTTCCGCATTGCGCCGGGAAGTTCGCAAACAAAATGAGGATGGAACGATTAGTAATGAGATCAAAGAACGGACTTATAATTTGAAATCCTCGGCTCAAGGTCGAATGATTCAAGTCAGTATTCCAGCAAATGTTCCATTACGTGAGTTTGCCTATGATGCAGAAGTCGATTTGGTGAATCCAATTGTGGATACTGTCGCCAATTATGTTTTCCGAGAAGGGACCACCGTCAACTGGTTCATTAAAGCGGATGATTTGGTACTGAAACGCCCGCAAAATCAAGGAACTTCTACCAATCAAAACGAAGGGAAGAAATAGGTGAAGAGGATGAAAATTGATGTTGAGCATATGATGGATTGTCTGGAACAATATGGCAAAGGAGAGCTAACCGAAGAACAAATGAACAAAGCTCTGACGGTGAACGAAAAAGTATTTCTGATTATGCATCAAGATTTTCTTGAACCAGACGAAGAAGAGTTCGATGTCTTGGATTGGTTAGATGAAGAAGGCTCTTTCTTCATGGTTGTGGAAGTAGATGAACGCTTGTGTCGGGAAGCCGAATCCGTATTAGAAGAGATTGGTGTGGAAATGCCGGATGCCATTGAAAGTTTTTTAAAGCAATTAGTTGAAACCAAGCAACTCCCCATAGCAGTAAATGACTAGCATAACTTGTTGAAATTAGCCCAATGAAATTTCTGTTGGGCTTTTTTCGATTGGAGGTGGAAAACATCAAATTGTACAAAGGACATCGGATACGAGCAAGCGATCAACACTTAATTTATCACTTTGTTCTTGGATGGTTAATCGCTTTGTTCATTGGCTGGATGAGCATCTTTTATTTTCAAGAGCTTAGGCAGCTAGATATTTCTAAGCTATCACTTTCCACTATTGAAATCACTTGGGCTATGAAAGATTTAGTCCGTCTGCTTGGAAGTCTGGCGCTTTCGGGAAGTCTAATGTTATTTTATATTCATTTTTTTCATGATCACTGGCGAAGTCTGTGGCATCGACAAAAGCTAGCCCGGATGATTCTGGAAAATCATTGGTACGAAGTGAAACAAACCCAGAGTGAAGGCTTTTTCAAAGATTTGGATAGGAGCCGAACGAAGGAGACCATCAGTTACTTCCCCAAAATCTATTACCGTATGGAGAACGGCTTGATTTCCATTCGTGTCCAAATATCATTAGGAAAGTATCAGGATCAGCTTTTAAAGTTAGAAAAGAAGTTGGAGAGTGGGCTGTATTGTGAGCTAGTGGAAAAGGAACTCAAGGATTCTTATGTGGAATATACTTTGCTTTACGATATGATTGCCAATCGAATTGGAATTAAGGAGGTGGTGGCAGAAAATGGAGCTTTGCGATTGATGAAAAATCAAGTGTGGGCGTATGATTCCTTACCTCATATGTTAATCGCAGGTGGCACTGGTGGTGGGAAGACCTATTTCTTACTCACCATTATCGAGGCTTTGCTGAAATCTGATGCAGAACTATTTGTTCTTGACCCAAAAAATGCGGACTTAGCCGATTTAAGCACGGTAATGACTCACGTATACTCCCAAAAAGATGAAATTTCTACTTGTGTGGAGGATTTCTATGAACGCATGATGGCTCGTAGTGTGGCGATGAAAGAAATGCCAAACTACAAAACAGGAGAGAATTATGCGTATTTGGGACTTCCGCCCAACTTTTTAATCTTTGATGAATACGTGGCTTATATGGAGATGTTAACAACGAAGGAAAGTGCGGTGATTTTGAATAAGCTCAAGCAAATCGTGATGTTAGGTCGTCAATCTGGTTTCTTTCTGATTTTAGCTTGTCAAAGACCGGATGCGAAATATTTAGGAGATGGGATTCGGGATCAATTTAACTTCCGTGTGGCCTTGGGAAGGATGAGTGAACTCGGGTATTCCATGATGTTTGGTGAGGTTGAAAAAAACTTCTTTATGAAACGCATCAAAGGACGAGGTTATGTGGATACAGGCGGGAGTGTGATTAGTGAGTTTTATACTCCTTTAGTTCCAAAGAGTTATAACTTTTTAGATGCCATTCAGGACATAATACAAGTAAATCTTAAATCTAAAGAATAACGCTAAAATACAAACCGACATTTAATCTGTTTTATTTTCTTAATCTATTTTTAGAGATAAGGTAAATATCATGAATTTCTAGAAAACAAGATATAAATTTATGTCAAACAGGAGAACAGTATTGAAAGTAAAAAACTCAAAGCAATTGACAATACGTGATTAAATGGATACTATTCAACTTATTAATTGAACTATTTTAGTAGAAGAGATTGAAAATCTTAAAGGAGAAAAATTGAGATGAATCACACTAATAAAGAGTTATTTGAACAATATTCTTTGATGGGGAAAGCTTTAGCTAATTCAAATCGTTTGGAAATCATGAGCCTTCTTATGCAATCTCCAAAAACAGTTGAGAATATTGCAAAAGATACTGATTTATCTGTTGCGAATGTCTCCAAACATTTACAGACCCTTTTGAAAGCTCACTTAGTTAAAAATCAAAAATATAAAAATTATATTTATTATCAAGTTTTTGATGTGAACATTGAGAATATGTTGACGCTCTTTTTTGAAACCGCCCAAGATCAGCTTGTTAAGCGAAATGTGATTAAGCAAAATTTTGAAAATCCTAAAGAAGACGATTACATTTTGACGATTGAAGATTTAGAAGAAAAGATTCAGGCAAAAGAGGTTGTACTGATTGATGTAAGACCTTCAGAGGAATACTTAACTGCCCATATTCCTGGTGCTATTTCGATGCCTGTGCAAGAGTTGGAAAGTATGATTAATCACTTACCGAAAGATAAAGAAATCGTTGCTTACTGCCGTGGGCCGCATTGCTTGATGGCAAAAGAGGCAATTGCGATTTTAGAAAAATATGGTCGACAGGCTGTTCGACTTAGCGAAAGTGTAAATGATTGGAATTTACATCATATCTCTCATTGATAGAAAGAAATTGAAACTGCCTATTAATTAGGCGGTTTTTTTCTTGATACAAATATTTTGCCAGAGAAATATATTTATGTTAGTATTCAACTCGTTAGTTGAATAGGTTTTGAATTAGAAATTGTGGAGGAATGTAAATGGAATTAGATGTAATCGTGGTAACGTAGGAACAAAAAATCATGATTAAATTAGAATCTAAAGTGATAAATTTTTAAAGGAGGTTACCTATGATCTATGATGTAGTAATAATTGGGGCAGGACCCGGAGGTATGACCGCTGCTTTATATGCAGTACGTTCAAATCTTTCAGTGTTGATGTTATAAAAGGGGCTTCCTGGAGAACAAATGAACAATACTGCAGAGATTGAGAACTATCCAGGATTTGAATCTATTCTAGGACCAGATTTATCCATGAAGATGCTTGCTGGTACAGAAAAATTTGGTGTCGAGTTAAAGCATGATACTGTTGAGAAAATTGAGAATGGTGGCAGTATAAAAATTATTAATGGCTTAAATGAAATGTATCAAGCCAGAACGATAATCATTGCCACAGGCGCAGTTCATAAAATGCTTGGAGTAAAAGGTGAAGATTCTTATTCAGGAATGGGTGTATCGTATTGTGCGGTATGTGACGGCGCGTTCTTTAGAAATAAAGAACTATTAGTAGTTGGTGGTGGAGACTCTGCGGTGGAGGAAGCTATTTACCTAACACAATTTGCCTCTAAGGTAACAATTGTCCATCGAAGAGATACCTTAAGGGCACAAAAAATACTTCAAGAACGTGCTTTTAATAACGAAAAAATTTCTTTTGAATGGAATGCTGTAATTGAGGAAATTAAGGGAAACCAAATGAAAGTGACCTCAGTTCAATTAAAAAATCCAAAAAACGATCAGTCGAAAGAAATTACTGCTGACGGAGTATTTATTTATGTCGGTTTAGATCCTATTACCCAACCATTTACAAGCTTAGGAATTGTAAATGATAATGGATGGATCAGAACGGATGAGAGAATGCGGACTACCATTCCTGGTATTTATGCTATTGGAGATGTGAGGGAAAAAGTATTACGTCAAGTTACAACAGCTGTAGGTGATGGAAGTATTGCAGGTCAAGAGGCATATAAATATATTGAAGAAAACTCAAAAATAAATGTATAGAATAGGTGAAGAAATGAAAAAAATTAATGATCAACAATTTAAAGAAGAAACAAGTCAGGGATTAGCATTAATCGATTTTTGGGCTCCATGGTGTGGTCCATGTAAAATGCAGGCTCCTATTTTGGATGAATTAGAAGCTGAGATGGGTGATAAGGTATCAATTTTTAAATTGAATGTGGATGATAATCCAGTTACGGCTAGTGAATTCGGTGTGATGAGTATTCCAACATTAATGATAAAAAAAGACGGTCGGGTTGTTGACAAGCTTGTTGGCGTACATGACAAAGAAACTTTAGCAAAAATATTGAATGAGTTTGCTTAATTAGCAAAAAAATTAATTATATTTGGATAGAAAATGTGACAAAGTGAATAGCCTAGTAGCCAAGAGCAAAAAATGTTCTTGGCTTTTTTCTTTGCAATGAATGAGGTGATTTATGACATTTTTAGATTTATTTGCCGGGATTGGTGGTTTTCGCTTAGGTATGGAACAAGCGGGCCATCACTGTATCGGCTTTTGTGAAATTGATGAATTTGCTAGGCGTAGTTATAAGGCAATTCATGATACTAGAGAGGAGGTGGAAATGCATGACATCACAAGTATATCAGACGAGTTTATTCAATCCCTCGGACTAGTGGACATCCTTTGCGGCGGATTTCCGTGCCAAGCTTTTTCAATTGCGGGAAAGCGGCAAGGATTTTCCGATACTCGAGGTACTTTATTCTTTGAAATCGCTCGGTTCGCCTAAGTTTCTATTCCTTGAGAACGTCCGAGGGTTGCTCAATCACGAAGGAGGGGCTACGTTCGAGACGATCCTCCGAACGCTGGATGGATTGGGGTATGATGTGGAATGGCAGGTGTTTAACTCAAAGGCCTACGTTCCCCAAAGTCGCGAGCGGGTCTTCCTTATCGGACATTCTCGAGACGCATGTACCGAACAGGTATTTCCTATCATTGGATCGTCTCCAACATCTGATCAAAACATCAGAAACTTAGTAAATATCAATCCTTCCAATCGTGGAATGGGGGGCCAAGTCTATGGTTCAGATGGTGTAGCACCAACCTTAACAGGCGATGAAGGAATCAAAATCGCATTGCCGGTAAATGAGGGGATTTCAGTAGCCGGTATGTTGCCGGGAAATTTTGAACAAGGTAATCGGGTTTACGAGGTGACCGGAACAGCTCCCACTTTGTCAACGAAACAAGGTGGAACGAAGATCATGATTCGAAAAAATAAAACAGAATATCAAGAGGTGAAGCCAGGGGACAGTGTGAACCTGGCTTTTCCTAATTCCACAAGTCGCCGAGGACGTCTGGGAAAACAAAGTGTGCATACCTTATTAACAGGAGACCAACAAGCAGTCGTCACAAATCAGTATCAGATTCGGAAGCTAACACCTAGAGAGTGCTGGCGGCTTCAGGGCTTTCCAGACTGTGCTTTTGATCGGGCAGCTCAAGTCAATTCAGATAGTCAATTGTACAAACAGGCCGGAAACTCTGTGACAGTTCCGGTCATTTTTGATATTGCCAGAAGATTAAAGGAGGTGGATAGGCATGATTTATGATGAGTTGATTGGAGAAATCTACTGGGTGATTGGTAAGATTCAGTCAGATTCAGAACTAGAAGAAGAATTACGCCGGCTCAATTTTGATATTTGCAAAAATGGGGTGAAAGTCCCTGGTGATTCATATGTAATGGACGAGGAAACCGATGCTCGAATTGAGCTGAATCAAGTCATCAGTGAATTGGAACGGATTGCGGATCATGCAAAAGAATCGAATATCCGTCAAGACTTGTTTGAGATTAAGGCAGAGTTGGAAATTGGGGGCATTGCCGAGGAGTAACCGCCAAATAAACCAACTGATAGGCGCTGACCGCGGAGGATTTGCGAAGCAGAAATCCTCCGTGGTGCTGTGCCTGTTCATGGACGGCGCCAGCCGGCCATGATGTCTCACCCCCCGTATCTAACAGGGGGGTACAAAAACACAAAAAATAAGCAAGCAACGATTAAGAATTGCTGGTATATCAAGGATAATTAGTATTTTTAGAAAATGTGAACTCAAGTTGGATAGTTCACATTTTGAAATTTGGTGGTGAATCATCAATGAGAAGAAATTTTACAAAAGAACTATTGAAGGAAAAAAGGAAGGAGTATAAGGTCACTCAAAACAAATTGGCAATAGCTTGTGATTTATCACGAGAGTATCTCAATAAAATTGAGTCGGGAAAGAAGGTTCCGGCTAAAAGTGTCATGAGAAAGATTTTTCAACAGCTAGAAACGTTCAACCCTGATTTACCTTTAACTTTGCTATTTGATTATGTACGCATTCGATTTCCAACTACAAACGCACGAAAAATTATACAAGAGGTTTTGCATCTAAATTTTGATTATATGCTTCATGAGGATTATGCCTTTTATTCTTACCAAGAACAATATGTTATGGGAGATATTGTAGTGATGGTATCTCAGGAAGAAGACAAAGGTATTCTCATTGAAATGAAAGGACGTGGTTGTCGGCAATTCGAAACATTTTTACTTGCGCAAAAAAGAAGTTGGTATGATTTTTTTGAGACAAGTTTAAAGTTAGGCGGCGTGATGAAACGATTGGATTTGGCAATCAATGACCGTGCAGGATTACTGAATATTCCCTATTTAACCAAAAAATGCCAAAACGAAGAATGTATTTCCTTGTTCCGAACCTTTAAAAGTTATCGGTCGGGGGAGCTGTTGAAAGCTGATGAAAAGGATGGCATGGGGAATACCTTATATATAGGCAGTCTCAAAAGTGAGGTTTATTTTTGTCTCTATGAAAAAGACTATGAGCAATATATCAAACTAGGGATACCTCTCGACCAGACAGAAACGAAGAATCGGTTTGAAATTCGGTTGAAAAATGAACGTGCTTATCACGCAATTATGGATTTGATGAAAGGGAGAAGTATTGAGAGCACTACGTTTTCAATCATTACTCGCTACATGCGAATTGCAGACAAGGTACAAGGAAAAAGAAGAACCAACTGGCCTCTTAATGAAAAGTGGGGCCGATTTGTCGGTCGAAATCGTAAAGAAATTCAATTGACCTCAGAGCCAAAGCCGTACACGATAGAACGAACTTACAACTGGTTAGGAAGGCAAGTCGCCCCTACTTTAAAAATGACGATTGAATTGGATCGTATTAGAGGAACCTCTTTTATTAGTGACATGGTATTAAACGCCGAATTATCTGAACGGCACAAAAAGATTTTAGAACAACAAAGTATGGCAATTGAAAACTTGATTGTATGAAAAGAGGAATTTTGATGGAAATTGGAAAGATATGTTATTGGTTTTTGGTGGTAGTGGCGGGTCAAGCAATGGAAAAGAAAGGAAAGTGATGAAATGAATTTCGGACAAAATTTGTATCAATGGTTTTTGACCAACGCCCAATCTTTAGTCTTACTGGCGATTGTAGTCATTGGTTTATTTTTAGGATTTAAGCGAGAGTTTTCTAAACTGATTGGCTTTTTGGTGGTTGCCTTGATTGCGGTAGGTCTAGTCTTTAATGCTTCTGGTGTGAAAGATGTCTTACTGAATTTGTTTAATCGAATCGTCGGTGCATAAGGGGGAATCATGATGGAACAGATGCGTATTTATATCGCGAATCTTGGAAAATACAATGAAGGTGAGTTGGTGGGGGCGTGGTTTACCCCACCTATCGATTTTGATGAAGTGAAAGAACGGATTGGATTAAATGACGAATATGAAGAATATGCGATTCATGATTATGAACTGCCTTTTGAGATTGATGAATATACGCCAATTGAGGAAATTAATCGGTTGTGTGGCTTAGCGGAGGAACTTGAAGGAACACCAGTTGGTGAAGTTGCTTCAGAGATTCAACACGCTTTCTTTAATTCTTTTGAAGAAATGGTAGAGCATGTGGATGATATTGTCTATTATCCGGACTGTGATGATATGAGTGATGTAGCGTATTTCTTGATTGTTGAAAATGGTGATTTTGGCGAAGTACCAGAACACTTGAAGACGTATATTGATTTTGATGCGTGTGGTCGAGACTTGGAGATTGGGGGAAATTATTTGGTAACGAGTCGAGGTGTTTTTGAGTATCCATATTAACAAAATTATTGAAGGGTAGTTGATTTCTAAACTATCCTTCTTTTTAAAGGAATGATTAGACAACCACGCCTATCAATCCGACAATGAGACCAATTCGAATGTTTTGGACGCTTTGGATTCAGTAGATGAACTAGAAACCACCTTGGATCAGTCCAAGGAATCCATGTACAAATTGAGCTATGTGGTTCGAGTGAGTGCAGAATCAGTTGATGAACTAAAACGCTGCTGTGACGAAGTCTTGGATTTTTATGACGATACCAATGTAAAACTAGTCCGGCCCTTTGGCGATATGATGGGTCTACATGAAGAATTCTTACCTTCTAGTAAGCGATATATGAATGACTATATCCAATATGTTACGTCTGATTTTTTAGCAGGACTTGGTTTTGGCGCCACTCAAATGTTAGGAGAATTGGAAGGCATTTACTTTGGTTACAATGTAGATACGGGGCGCAATGTTTATCTAAAACCGGCATTGGCTTCACAAGGGGTAAAGGGGTCAGTTACCAATGCACTTGCCGCAGCTTTTCTTGGTTCTCTTGGTGGAGGTAAATCCTTTAGTAATAATCTCTTAGTCTATTATGCCGTCCTTTTTGGTGGTCAAGCTGTGATTGTCGATCCAAAAGGGGAACGTGGTGGATGGAAAGAAACCTTGCCAGAAATTGCGGATGAAATTAATATTCTCAACTTGACTAGTAAGCCAGAAAATCAAGGCTTACTTGATCCCTATGTCATCATGAAGAAAAAGAAAGACTCAGAAAGTCTAGCGATTGATATCCTGACTTTTTTAACAGGAATTTCTAGTCGGGATGGGGAGAAGTTTCCTGTTTTGCGCAAAGCCATTCGAACCGTTACTCAAAGTGATCAACGAGGGTTACTACAAGTTATTAATGAGCTTCGAAAAGAGGGCTCAACAGTTGCGGAAAATATCGCCGATCATATCGAGTCCTTTACCGATTATGATTTTGCCCATTTGCTTTTCTCAGATGGTTCGATTACCCAGTCGATTAGTTTAGATAAACAGTTAAATATCATTCAAGTAGCGGATTTAGTTTTACCAGATGCAGAAACCACTTTTGAAGAATATACCACCATGGAGTTGCTTAGTGTTTCTATGCTAATCGTCATTTCCACTTTTGCTTTGGACTTCATCCATAGCAACCGAGAAATTTTCAAGATAGTGGACTTGGATGAGGCGTGGAGTTTTCTTCAAGTGGCACAAGGAAAAACATTATCGAATAAGCTCGTTCGTGCTGGGCGGGCCATGAATGCCGGAGTTTATTTTGTTACGCAAAATAGTGATGATTTACTGGATGAACGCTTGAAGAATAATATCGGGTTGAAGTTTGCGTTTCGCAGTACCGATATTCATGAAATCAAGAAAACCTTGGAATTCTTTGGCTTGGATCGAGAAGATGAAAGCAATCAAAAACGCCTGAGAGATTTGGAAAACGGTCAGTGTTTAATGCAAGATTTGTATGGGCGAGTAGGTGTGGTTCAAGTTCATCCAGTCTTTGAAGAACTCTTCCATGCTTTTGATACCCGTCCACCTATTCATGAGAGAATGGAGTGAGGGGATGAAAAAGAAACTTTTTCGGATTGTGGGAATCGTTTTTATTAGCATCATCACTCTGACAGTTCTATTGAGTTTAGTCGGTACGATAGCTGAGGCAACTGGTCTGGTTGATGATACAGTTGAAGCCGGAAATCTTTATTCCCAATATTCACTTGGTAACTATCAGTTGGATTTCTTTGTGGATAATTCATGGGATTGGCTACCGTGGAATTGGGGCGATGGCTTAGGAAAGAGCGTAATGTATGGTCTTTATGCCATTACTAATTTCATTTGGACGGTGAGTTTGTATTTGTCGAACGCCACGGGTTATGTGGTTCAAGAAGCTTATAAACTAGATTTCATTTCGGATACGGCTGAAAGTATTGGAAAGAATATCCAAACATTGGCTGGTATTACTGAAAATGGACTCCAGACCTCCGGATTTTATTTTGGGTTTCTATTATTGATGATTTTAGCTCTAGGGGTGTATGTGGCGTATACCGGATTATTAAAACGAGAAACCACGAAAGCAGTTCGAGCCGTGATTAATTTTGTGATGATTTTTCTACTTTCGGGTTCTTTTATTGCGTATGCGCCTACCTATATCACAAAAATTAATGACTTTAGTTCAGATGTTAGTGAAGCGGCTCTTAGCCTTGGGACCGAGATTGTTGTACCCAATTCAAAAAGCCAAAGAAAAGATAGCGTGGATTTGATTCGGGATAGTTTGTTTTCAATTCAAGTCCAGCAGCCTTGGTTACTCTTGTAATTTGATGATTCCAATATAGAGGAAATTGGCGAAGATCGGGTCAACAAGATTCTATCCGTGAGTCCGGATGAAAACAAGGGCAAGGATCGGGAAGAAGCGGTCAAAGCGGAGATTGAAGACAATGACAATGCGAATCTAAGTATAACCAAGACCATGAGCCGCTTAGGGACCGTGATTTTTTTGGTGCTGTTCAATATTGGGATTTCCTTCTTTGTCTTTCTTCTGACAGGAATTATGTTGTTTTCACAAATTCTCTTCATTATCTTTGCGATGTTTCTACCTATTAGCTTTTTATTGTCGATGTTGCCAACTTATGAAAGTTTGGGGAAAAAGGCGATTATTTGCTTATTCAATACGATTATGATGCGAGCGGGAGTGACCTTGGTTATCACCACGGCATTCAGTATTTCTACCATGTTTTTCAATATTTCAGCGACCTATCCCTTCTTTATGGTAGCATTTCTGCAAATTGTGACTTTTGCCGGGATTTATTTCAAATTGGGGGACATTATGAGTATGTTCAACCTCCAAAACAATGATAGCCAGTCAATGGGCAGACGTGTCATGCGGAAACCGCAAATGTTGATGAATCGTAAACTACGGCAACTTAATCGAAATGTTGGGCGAACATTGGCTTTTGGTGGTGGTGCAGCAGTTGGTGGGAAACTAGCAAAAGATCAATCAAAAACCAGATCGAAGTCTTCTGGTTGTTCTCCACGAAAGAATCCATCATTATCTAACAATAAAGAGGTAATATCTGATCCGAATAAGGAAAATCCAATCTCAAAAAATAAGAAACAATCTCGAATGAATTTGGCCGGAAGAAAAATCGGCAAGGGACTAGATACCCAATCAATGGTAAAAGCCAAAGCACAACAAGTAAAGGATCAAGTAAGGAATACACCAACTAATTTGAAATACAATCTGCATAAAGAAATCGAAAAGACGAAAAAAGCACCAGAAGAATTCAAGCGTGGACTTGTCCAAGAAAAAGCGAATCGAGCGGAGTTGCGAGAAAAACAACGACAACGTAGAGATGAAAAAATGGCTGAAAAGCGGAAAGTATTGGGAAATTCAGCAAATCGTCATAGAAAAGGTAGGAGCAATGTTCCGATAAAAGAGGAATCCAAATCTCAGAAAAGTAAGATACCAAAGAATGTACCAGCCAATCGAATTGTAAAAATGAATTCGAATCCTGAAATCAAAAGAAGACTCTCAAATCAAAAATTGAGTACGAAAGAAAATAATCAACCAGTAAGAAAAGTGACTCCTATCCAACAGGCGAAGAAGCGATCTATTCTTGCAAAAGCAGGCAATCGAAAAGTACAAAAAAGAGTGAGTCATCCTCCAAAACTAAGGCCGGGTGAGACTAAATGACCATAAGAAATTTGAGTACAATCTCGTTGGCAATCCTGACGATTTCTTTTATGGGCATCTTGATGTGTGTCGGCTTATTATTTGGTGAGGATAGTGAAGGAAGCAACAGTTCTGGTACCTCTCCCGGTGGCAGTAGTGTCTCAGAAGAAGCATTAAAACATCGGTCACTGGTAGAAAAGTATGCCAAGGAATCGGACATTTCAGATTATGTACCGATTCTTTTGGCGATTATTCAAGTGGAGTCGGGTGGTACAGCAAAAGACGTGATGCAAAGCTCTGAATCAGCTGGCTTACCACCTAATTCTTTAGATACCGAGGCATCCATTAAACAAGGGTGTTTCTATTTTGCTTCTCTGGTTAAACGAGCTAAAGAGTTAGGCTGTGATCAAGATAGTATCATCCAAGCCTATCATTTAGTGGAGCAAGGCTAAGTAATGCGTATGAAATCAAGGTTCTATAATATTTTGTGTTGGTGGAAAATCGAAACCGATTTTCTGCCAACACTTTTTTCTTGTATGCAAATCAAAAAGAGACTCACAAAAGAAATAAGCATCTGTATCTGTTCATAAAACTGTCTCCTAAGTTTAGTGTCAATTTATTTGACGGATATTTGATGTTAAGATGATTTCATGGACACGATTTGGTAGAATCTAACTACTAAGAAAAGGACGTGTCCACGATGGCAAAAGCCAAGAAAAAATTTGATGAAGACTTTAAGAAGATGATCTTAGATTTAAACCAGTCTGGCCAATCGGTCGAGGAACTGGCAGCGCAATATGGTATCGCTACACAAACGATTTATCGTTGGAAGAAGCTTCATACAAAGAATGTAGCAACCGGCATGACTGAGGCAGAAATCCTAGCGATGAAAAAGGAAATGGCCCGCATGCAGGAGGAAAACACTATCCTAAAAAAGGCTTTAACCATATTCGCTCAAAAGTAAAAATGAGTGATGTCTTCGAATTTATTCAATCAAATGTTCATGATCATGACGTAAAACAAATGTGTACCGTTTTGGAAGCACCGAAATCCAGCTACTATGACTGGAAGAAAAAGAAACCTTCCAAGCGCCAATCAGAAAACAAACGCTTAAACCGCTTGATTTCAGGAATCTACTTTGAAAACAAGGGTATCTATGGTGCGCCTAAAATTCATAAGATTCTTGTTGGCCGTGGCGAGACCTTGTCCTTAAAGAAAGTACAAATACTGATGAGAAAATTAGGCTTGCGTTCAGTCACCCTCAAGAAGTACAAGCCTGGCAAACAAGCGAAAGTTAAAAGTGAAGGACGTAAAAACCTGTTAAACCAAGATTTTACCACTACGTCGATCAATCAAAAATGGGTGACAGATATTACCTATATTCATACCCTAAAAGATGGCTGGACCTACCTCTCCACTATCCAAGACCTCCACACAAAGAAAGTCATCGGTTGGAAGTTTGGCAAGCAGATGACGAAAGAATTGGTTATCGAAACCCTTGACAATGCGCTCTTAAACCAAACACCCTCCGAGAACTTGATCATCCACTCAGATTTGGGTTCTCAGTACACTAGCGAAGCCTATGAGGCAAAGCTGAATGAATTGAACATTCGGCACTCCTTCAGTCGTAAGGGCTGTCCCTACGATAATGCCGGTATCGAATCGTTTCACGCCTCACTCAAAAAAGAAGAAGTCTATCCATCAAAAGCGTATGAAAACTTTGAAGCTGCTCATTTAGCGTTATTTCAATACATTGAAGGATTTTACAATCGCAAGCGAATCCATAGTAGTATCAACTATTTAACACCAAATCAGATGGAGGAGTTGGCATTGCAAGCTTAGTTTCTAGCTACCACCTACATTTTTTTGGCGAGATTTCCACAGGGCTTCAACTTCATCGCTTCGATCAGCGGTCAAACGGTTTTGGTTTGACGGCTGGTCGAAACGATGAGATACTCACCCGCTGGAATCTCGAAAAAATTCTCACAAATCGTGTCCGAGGTATTGACTCAAATCCAATTTATAAGTTACTATTGGTTTGGATTAGTAACACTAAATTGGGAATAACTACATCCTTGACTTGGGATGTAGCAGTACGCTCTTAGTGCTAAAATTGAAAATCATAATTTGATGCTACTGCCGGGAGTTATTCGGCAGACTTATCCTACACACTCACATTAAACAACATCTATGAGTGACTTTTCTAGTTACTGATTCTTTTTGCGGTAAATAGAAAAGTCATTTTTTCGAAAAAAACTCAGAAAATACTACTTGCAATAATTCTGGACAGCCACTACGATAGCAACAACAGGAAAATCTACTAAGTACAGCCAGAGACTTGTACTCAGCTAACTAGTTTATTCCAGAATGCTGCATAATTTGATAGATTCATACTTTTATGTTTTTTTGCATATCGAAGTAGGTAGTCATATTTTGACTATCCAATTTGACAAAATATCGTTTATGCGAAACGTACTATAGTTGGTGCATCACTAGAGTTAAAAGTGTACAATGCTTAGTTTTTTTGAATCTTTATCGCAAATAGCTTCAAAAAACACTTTTTTGGATACTTTGGAAATATTTAGTTGAGTATAGTATAATATGAACAATTGTGACAAATAACAATTTTTTGGGAGTGAGTAAAGTTAGATGGGAAGACCCTTAGCAAAAGGCCTAGCTTTCGTAGCCGTCGGTATCGGAGCACTGGGTATATGTTACATCGGTTACCGAGCCGATAAAACACATCAGTATGAACAACGAGTTCAGTACGCCAATAGCACCATTGCAAAAAGCCAAGAGCAGTTAGCGACTCTCACAAAAACCGTTGATTCGTTTTATCAAGAAGGTCAATCAATTTTTTTGAGAGAAAATTTGACGGAGTCCGAGCTTGCGGCCGTACGAGGAAAGCTTGAATCTGTCAAAGTTGATGCTGAAGAATACCATATTCAAGCAGAAGACCTAACAGACGATGCTGGGGGGATTCAAGAGACCAAAGACGCCCTTGTGAAAAAAGTTAATTTGGTCAATGACAAATTAACTATTCAAGAAAAGACCAATAACTTGTTTGAGAATCCTGTGAGTTCTTGGCAGAAGCCGGTTAATGATGTAGTGATTAAAAAAGACATTTCAGACGAATCAATCGGAGAAATTCGAGAAACCTTGAAACTGTCGACGTTAGCTGACCAATGGCAAAAAAATATCACTGAGTATCTAGATTTTGCCAATGCACAGTTGACTAGGATTAAGAACATTGAAGCAACCATCGACAGCTTACTTAAAAATGGTCAAATCACAGACAAGGCAAATTATGAAAGCTATATTGCCTTAGCAGAGAGCATCGGTCAAGTTCGTAATCTCACCTATAAGGAATCCTTTACAGCCTCACTGAACACCATAAGTGAGCAGTTAGGATACGGTACCTTGTCACCAGGTGATAGCGGTGAGTCGGGAAATGAGTCTTCTGATGAAGGTAATTCTCATGAAGAAGCATTCACCGAAGAATATGCTGAGCCTGACGACGAACAGTAAACAGTCTTTGTAGAAAATGAAAGAGAAAGTGGGAACACTAATGGAAGAGACAATCAGTTTGAAGGAAATATTTGACATCTTAAAGAAGCATGTCGCTGCAATATTGATTAGTATGTTGCTGGCTTGGCTCTGGCAAGCGTGGCGACGTTTTTTATCATTACGCCGAAATACAATTCACAAGCCCAATTGATTGTTAAACTACCTCGAACAGATGCGACCAATGCGGGGGATGTCAATACGAACTTATTGATGATTAATACGTATAAAGATATGATTACTGGCGACTTGGTCATGAGCACTGTCAAAGATCGTCTGGAGTCAGAATATGATCTGGATAAAACTGTCAGTGAACTCAAAGACGCTATCCAAGTCCAACAATCCCAGAATTCCCAAATGTTTTCCATCGTAGCAACCGATACAAAACCAGTGGATGCGGAACATATCGCCAACACCACAGCGAAAGTCTTCCAAGAAAATGCCAAAGATGTTTTGGATGTCGACAAGATTTCAATCATTTCAAATGCACAAGCCTCCATGACACCAGTCTCTCCCAACAACAAGCTGAACTTAGCAATCGGCTTGGTTCTAGGGATGATGGTAGGGATTGGCTTGGCCTTCTTATTGGAACTGTTGGACCGTACCGTCAAAGATAGCCGGTTCGTAGCAGAAAATCTCGGCTTTACCATCCTTGGCTCAGTCCCACAAATGACAGATAAAGAAATTAAGAAGACCACAAAATCAGTGGCTGCAGTGCAAAAGCAGGACAATTCCACAACCAAACAAGACAAAGCTCGTCGCAGTCGCTCACGAGTATAGGGAGATATCGATTATGGGAAAACGAAACAGTAAACATCATAGCCAACAAACCAGTGCCGTCAGTCTCATCACACTAGCAGACAAAACGTCACCAATCTCAGAACAGTACCGGACGATTCGGACCAATATCCAGTTTGCTTCAGCAGACAAAAAAATTCAGACCATCGTCGTGACATCATCTGGACCGGCAGAGGGTAAATCCACGACTTCAGCGAATCTTGCTGTGGTCTTCGCTAGTTCCGGTCAACGTGTGCTTTTGGTGGATGCGGATATGCGTAAGCCAACGGTTCACAAAACATTTGGGTTAAGTAATGATACCGGTCTGAGCCTCGTCTTGAGTACCAATCAAAGCGTCTTGGAAAATGCGCGCACAGTCGGAATCGAAAATCTGTCCATCTTACCAAGTGGGCCTAAGCCGCCAAACCCTTCTGAATTACTAGGCTCTGTACGTATGAACCAAGTCATTGAGGAAGCGCGCCACCTGTATGATGTTGTTATTTTCGATATGCCACCTGTGGTCGCCGTGACGGACGCTCAGATTATGGCGTCAAAAGCTGACGGCACACTCCTAGTTGTTAGAGAAAACGTCACGCGAAAAGATACATTAACCAATGCGAAAAATCTGTTGGAAATGGTGCAAGCGCGGGTATTAGGCGTGGTATATAATGGCACGCAAAATATGAAAGACCAAGGTTACTACTATTATTATGGTAACTAAGTTGAATTGATTTGAGGAGGAGATTGGATGATTGATCTTCATTGTCATATCTTACCGGGAGTAGATGATGGGGCAGACACGTTAGCTGATAGCATTGCCATGGCAGAAAAAGCCATCAGCCAAGGCATCACACATATCTTGTGTACCCTCCCATCATAATAATGGGAAATATGTGAATCCGAAAGCTGCGGTTATCGATAACGTGGCTGAGCTCCAGGCGGAACTCGATCGTCGTAACCTCCCTCTGACCCTGCTGGAAGGGCAAGAGGTGCGGATTACGGGGGATTTAGTAGAAGAAATCCAACAAGATCAGATTTTGTTTACAGATTTAGCAGATACCTATCTTTTGATTGAATTTCCTACGATGGATGTCCCAGCCTATACGGAGCAACTTTTTTTCAAGCTGCGAAATATGGGAAAGGTGCCAGTCATCGTCCATCCGGAAAGAAATGCGAAGTTTCGCGAAGATCCCAATCGCCTGATTCCATACTTGGAGATGGGGTGCCTCGCGCAACTCACCGCTCCAAGCTACATAGGTGTCTTTGGTAAAGACATCCAAAAGACGGCAAAACAGATGGTTGAGCATAACCTCGTTCAGATGATGGCGTCTGACGCTCATGGTATCAAAAAAAGAACGTTTGCAATGAAAGAAGCCTTTCGCCAAATCGGACATGACTTTGATGAAGAAAAAGTCAAAGCTATGGAACAAGTGGCGAAAGATTTGATAAATGGGGATGCGGTCACATACCCAGATTATACAGAAGTTAAGAAGAAACGATTTGGATTATTTTAATTTTTTAGAAATATCGCTTTTTATGGATAAATGGAGAGATCTTAGGAGGATTTTTTACATGAAATATTTGATAACAGGTGGAGCAGGATTTATTGGTTCTAATTTGACTAATATGTTAATCGCTCAGGGTCATGAGGTAGTTGTGGTTGATGATCTATCAATGGGGAAAATTGAAAATTTCAATGACCTTTCAAAAGTAGAATTCATTAGAGGGTCGATTATAGATGGGGCTTTAATGGAATCAGTGCTAACAAATCATCAGTTTGATTATATTTTTCATTTAGCAGCGGTTGCAAGCGTTGCGGATTCAGTTGCCCGTCCATTAGAAACTCATGAAGTTAATTACAATGCAGTTTTGAATATCTTGGATTTTATTCGTAAACACCAACAAAATTTAAAACGGTTTGTTTTTGCTTCATCTGCAGCTGTCTATGGTGATGATCCAGAATTACCAAAAAAAGAAACCTCATCAATCAAACCAATGACCCAATATGCAGTTGATAAGTTTGCTGCTGAAAGAACAGCGGTTATTTTTAATAATTTGTACGACGTACCAGCTTCTGCTGTACGCTTCTTTAATGTTTACGGTCCAAATCAAAACCCAGAATCTCCTTATTCAGGTGTGATTTCAATTTTACTAGATTGCTATACGCGAAATCTTCATGGAGAAAAGATTGGATTTACATTGTTTGGTGATGGAACCCAAGTTCGTGATTTTATTTTTATTGAAGATGTACTACATGCCTTACTATTAGTAGCAGAATCTGAAAATTCTTTAGGTCAAGTATTTAATGTCGGTACTGAAAAAGAAACTGACCTAAATCAGGTTATCGCTGAATTAAATAAAATTTATGGTTTTAAATTACCAGTCACGCATGAAGCAGCTAGAGTAGGAGATATTCATCGCTCTGTGGCAGATATTTCAGCATTGAAATCATTAGGGTTTACAGTTGAAAACACAATTTTCCAAGGTTTATCCAAGTTGGTTGAATTTTTAGGGAGGTAAGAAAGTGGAGGAGCGGATTGATTTAATGAAGATGAATGATTCCTATCGTTTAAATAATCAGGAAAATGGTTTATCTAGTACCTTAAAAAGAGGATTTGATATTGTCTTTTCAATTATTGGTTTAGTTCCAGCAACACCAATTGTTTTAGTTACCACTTTAGCGATTATGGTAGAGAGTCCTGGAAATCCATTTTATCTTCAAAAACGTTTAGGGTTGTTAGGTATAGAATTTAAGGTGATTAAATTACGTTCCATGCGATTAGATGCTGAAAAAAATGGTGCCAAATGGGCAGATAAAAATGATGATCGGATTACCAAAGTAGGTCATTTTATTCGGAAAACACGGATTGATGAATTGCCTCAACTTATTAATGTCTTAAAAGGTGATATGAGCATTATTGGTCCAAGACCGGAACGGAAAGTTTTTGTAGATGAATTCTCAAAAGAGATTCCTAATTTTCCAAAGCGAATGGAAGTTAAGCCGGGATTAACTGGTTGGGCACAAGTCAATGGTGGTTATGATATTTCACCAGAAGAAAAATTGGAACTAGATTTATATTATATTAAAAATAAGTCTTTAAAAATGGATTTTGCTATTTTATTAAAAACTGTGGGAATTGTTTTAACAGGTGAAGGTGCGAGATGAGTAAGAAGGATAAAGTATTAATTGTTGGTGCTGTTGGATCCATGATTGCAAATTTTAATATGGAGAATATTTCTCTGCTTAAAGACGAAGGTTACGATGTTGAAGTTGCAGCAAATTTTGGTGAAATAGATCCAATCAGTAAAGATAAAAAAAACAAAATGTTCACTTCCTTTAAAGAGAATAGTATTGTGTTTCATCAAGTTGATTTTCAAAGAGGAATAGGTTCTCCAAAAAGAAATATTGCAGTTGTTTTGCAACTAAGAAAATTAATTTCAGATAAGCAATACAAATTTATTCACACAAATTCTCCTTTGGCCAGTGCATTAGTACGAGTTGCCAATATTAAACATAAAACTAAAATAATCTATACTGCTCATGGTTTTCAGTTCTTTAAAGGGGGACGAAAACGCGATTGGCTTCTTTTTTATCCTGTTGAGCGTCTCTTGGCATCGAAAACAGATGTGTTAATAACAATTAATAATGAAGATTATGAACGTGCTAAAAAAATGGGTTTTAAAAAGGTTGAGAAAATCCCAGGAGTTGGTGTGGATATTCAAAAATTTAAACCTAAAGATAATCGTACTAAGTCAAATGGGTCTGATAAATTGATTCTACTTTCTGTTGGAGAGTTAAATAATAACAAAAATCATATGACAGTCATAGAAGCAATCAAGTATTTGCCTGATAAAGAAAACTTAGAATATTGGATTTGTGGTACAGGTGAAAATGAAAGCAAATATGAAGATTATATTAAGGAAAATAATTTAAGTAATATCGTGAAATTGTTGGGATATAGAACTGATGTTAGTGATGTCTTAGAAAAATCAGATATTTTTGTTTTCCCCTCTTTTAGAGAGGGGCTTTCGGTTTCTGTTATGGAGGCGATGGCAAAGGGAAAGCCAATACTAGCATCAAATATTAGAGGTAATATTGATTTGGTGGATAATAACAAAGGTGGGATTTTGTTTAATCCTAAAGACTCTAAAAATCTAACTGATATTATATCAACAGTTTTAAAATCAAATCACCATCTAAATGATTTTGGAAATTATAATTACAGAAAATCAATGAAATATGATATTTCTGTTGTAAATATGAAAATGCTTAAAATATATAGAAGTATTTGAAGGTTAAATTTTTTTGAAATTGTAGGAATCAATTTCTTATCTGTTTTATCAAAAATTTTTTTAAGGGTGAAAATATGAAGGTTTTGCATTTGCTTTTTACAGATCGATTATCAGGAGCAGAAAAAGTTGCAATTAATATTATTAAAAATACAGAAGGTTTTGCATATTATTGCTCTTTTGACGGCCCAATTCGTACTATCTTAGAACAAAGTGAGATCCCGTTTGTTTCTTTAGAAAAGGGCAACTTATATTCTCAGTTATATAGTATTTGCAAGAAAAATCAAATTGATATTGTACATGCGCATGATTTTAAGGCAAGTATAGTAGCTAGTTTTTTACCGAAAAGTATTACTGTTATATCACATATACATCAAAATCCTAGTTGGATTAGTAAGAAAGGATTAAAATCAACGCTGTATCATATACGTGCTAGAAAGTTTTTCAAAATAGTATCTGTCTCCGAGAATTTTTTTAACGAATATATATTTTCATTACCTTCAAATAAAAAAGTAATTTTACCCAATTATCTACTACCAATGAAGGAAGTTCAGACTCTTGTAAAAAAAAAATATGATTTGATTTTTCTGGGAAGACTTGAACCGGTAAAAAATCCAATTGAATATCTGGAGATTTTTAATACATTAACGAAAAAAGGCTTGAAATTAAAAGGAGCTATTTTAGGAGATGGATCACTTAGAGATGAAGTAAGTGAATACATCGATACAAATTCCCTTGATATTGATATGTTCGGATTTGTACATAATCCAGAAAGTATTATCTCAAATAGTAAGATAATGCTTGTTACATCATTATGGGAAGGATTTAGTTTAGCCGCAGCAGAAAGCTTACAGTTAGGCGTTCCAGTTATTACATATAATAACGGTGGAATTACTGAGTTTGTAAATGATATGAATGGGGCTATTGTAGATTCAAAACAGGAAATGGTAGAAAGGATATTAAATCTGTTGGAAAATAATAGGTACAGATCATTGGAAGAAGGTGCAAAAAAAAGCATTCGCTCCTACTCTGATTCCGAATTATTTAAAAAACGTTTATCAGATTTATACGGTAATAGATAATGGAAAGAATTAAAACGTATTGCTTGTATGTAGTTGGTTTTTATGTGGTTTATAGTCCTGAACTTTTTTTGAGATTCGGTGTTCCTTCTCAAGTAATAATTGGATTCATTGGAATGTTAATCTTAGTTTCACTCTTTTTAAAAAAAATTCTTGCAAAAAGAGTCTCTCCGTTTTTATCTAGAGAAGTTCAGGTGGTTTTTCTTTGTATTCTTCTTAACGCAGCCTACTTACTTTTAATCTCTATGCAAAATGGGTATCAGAATCGCTTTTTGCAAAATGTATATATTATCATTCAAATTTTTACTTGGACGTATCTCTTAAATAGATATCATATTAGATTGAACAACAAATATAGTCTTTTTCAAAATGCGATTCTTTTTCTTGCAAATTTAGCGATGATTCAAGCTGTTTTTTGTATTATCATGCTGATGCTCCCTTCTACAAAGCAAATTGCACTTCAACTATACTATCTTGGTAGGGAAGAGAATATTTTTATTTCTGGAATGAGGATATATGGAATAAGTGGAGATTATACATTTTTTACTCCTATTTACCATGGATTATTAGGAGTTTGTTTACTCTGGCTATCTATGATAAAAAATAGTAAATATTTATTATATCTTCCTTTTATTTTTTTAGTGATAATTCTAAATGGAAGAACTGGATTAGTCATATTTTTTATTGGGGCAGTAATGATGTTATTATTGTTGTTAATCAATAATCCAAATTATATAGGAAAGAGTCTCCTTTACCTATTGATTATTGGCAGCTTTACATGGGCATCTTTAATGGTCATAAAAATAGCCAGCCCAAATACTTATCAATGGTTCATGTTAATGGTTGGAGATATTGCGAATCTTTTTGGAGATAATGTAAAAACAGGAAATATAGCTGCATTATCAAACAGTTTTGTGTTACCTAGTGGATTTGATTTAATCTTTGGACTAGGGACACGAGTTATTGGCGGAACTGCATCAAATATTTTATTGCCTAGATCAGATATCGGATATATTAACGATATATATCTTGGTGGTTTAATTTATATTGTTTTACAATATGGGTCTATTTTATTATACACACTCTCAAATTTAAATAAGAGGAACGATTTTATATCTGTTAATGATAAAGCAAGTTTTGATTTAAGAAGATTGGATTTATTACCGTTTACTTTGTTCGTATTAGTATTGATTGGTAATTATAAAGGCGAACTTATGAGAAGCGGTATACCCTTAGTATTTTTAGTGGTTGTTAAAAATTTGATTATTATGTCTGAACGGAGGAAGCACTTTGGGGAACGTGCCTAAAATTTCAGTTATCATGAGTACTTACAATGAAGAAACAAAGGAACTTTCTTCAGCGATTGACTCGATTTTACAACAAAGTTACACAGATTTTGAGTTTATAATTATTATAGATAATCCAAATAATAAGAATTTATTAAGTACCGTTGAGAAATATGCAGAAATGGATAATCGAATTCATATTATATCAAACAAAAAGAATATGGGGTTAGCTGCTAGCCTAAACATTGGATTACAAGAAGCAAATGGAGAACTTATTGCGAGAATGGATGCTGATGATATATCGGCTAAGGATAGATTTGAGAGGCAGATAGCTCATTTTTTAAATCATCCGAGTACAGATATTTTGAGTACAAATTGCTTTTATATAGATGAGGATGGAAAACTAATTGGAAAAAAATCTGAAATTCCAACAACTAAAGAGGCAATAGAAAAAATTTTACCGATTGGTTCTTCAATTATTCATCCTAGCGTTATGGGGAAAAAAGTAGCGTTTTTGAAAATGAAGGGGTATAGGAAATTAGAAACCGCAGAGGACTATGATTTATGGTTGCGAATGTTATCAGCAGGAATAATAATAAGGTCTTTGCCAGACTATTTATTATATTATCGTATTCGCAAGAATAGTATGACAAAAAGTAATGTATACAGACAAATAATGACTGATATATTTATTCGAGAAGACTATAAAAAGAGAATTAAAGATAAATCAGACGTATTTTCAGAAAAAAAATATAAAAAATTTATTACTAATAATAAACAGAAACAGAAGTTCAACTATTATTATGAAAGATTTACTTTGGGTGTTGAAAAAATACAAAAAAATAAGTTTTCACTTACGGGATATGGTGATGTACTATCAAGTCTTTTAATGAATAAACTAGTTAGATATATGTTTAAAATGCTTCTTAGCTATAAAGTGATGGTGAAAAAAGCATGTGGAGAATAAGAAAAGTAATCAATATTATGTGTTTTACATTTTTTAAGTTACTGCCCGTAACCCGCAATCGGGTGCTTTATATGTCTCACTATGGGAAAGAATTTTCTGACAGTCCGTTGGAAATTTACCGTTCCTTATCAAACGATAATAAATCAATTGAACACGTTATCGTTCTTAATGATGCGTACTACCAATCAAAGATACAAGATAAGAATGTTCAATTTGTCAAATTTGGCAGTATGAAATATTATTTTTATTGTGCTACTTCAAAATTATGGATTTTTAATGTTACAACTAGTGAGTTTATGAAACCGAGACGGGAAACCTTTTATTTACAAACCTGGCATGGGATACCTTTAAAAAAAATCGGTAATGATATCATAGATGAAACTCTGAAAACTGAAAAGAGAAGATGGATATTATCTGCAAAATATTGGGATATGTTCTTATCTCCATCAAAGTATTTTGATAGATTTTTTCAGAGCGCCTTTGAAATTGATGACAGAGTAATAAGGAATCAAGGACTTCCAAGAGAAGACTTTTTTTTGGTAAATACTGATGAGAAAATAAAAACTATAAAAAAAGATTTGAATTTGCTTGATGGAAAAATTAACGTGTTATACGCACCAACCTTTCGTCAAGATGGAATGTTGGGTTTTCCATATCCAATCGATCTTAAAAAGTTTAGCGAAAATCTTGGAAATAATTATAGAATCTTAGTTAAACTTCACCCTAATATTACAGCCAACGACTCTTATAAATCAGACAATGTAATTTATTTTAAATCAAACACAGATGTAAATAGGTTGTTGCTAGTTTCTGACGTGCTGATTACAGATTATTCCTCATTATTTTTTGATTATTCTCTACTAAAGAATTCAATGGTTTTCTTTGCGTATGATCTTAATCAATATCAGACGTCTGAAAGAGGATTTTATTTTGACTATGAAAATTTTGTTCCTGGACCGATAGTAAAAACCCAAGAGGAATTAGAAAGTGAAGTAAAAAAACAAGGCTGGAATACCCCAATTTATCAGGACAGATATAATTATTTAAAATCGATTATAAGTAGTAATAATAATTCGAGTACTATAGATTTATGTAATTTTCTCATTAGTGAGGTATTAGTAATTGAATAAAACAGTCAAAAATCTCATTTTTAATGCAATTTATCAATTTTTTCTTATTGCAATTCCAGTGATAACTATCCCATATGTGTCGCGGGTACTAGGTCCTGAATTGCTAGGAAGTTACTCTTATGTGACCAGCATCATTACTTTTTTAAGTTCGTTCGTGATGATGGGACTTAATCAGTTAGGAGTTAGGGAAATATCGAAAATAAATGAAGAGGGTAGTAAAAATGACCTTTTGAATACTTTTACCTCTCTTTGGAAAATGCAACTATTAGTAGGTATTGTAACAATCCCAATATATTTTGTATTACTTAAAGTAATGAATGAGACTCATATTATTGCACTACTTTTTTTACCAATGTTAATTAGTTATATTCTAGATATTTCTTGGTTTTTTTGGGGCATTGAGCAAATTACTAGTGTGGTTTTAAGAAATCTGTTTATTAAAATTGTCACACTTATTTTAACTATAGTTTTTGTTAAAAATATTGAAGACTATTACCTTTATGTAGTAATAAATTGTGTTGGACAGCTTTTAAGTAATATCATTTTTTGGGGGAATCTGAGGAAATTTTTCAGTCCGCTGAGACTTAGTTCTTCACGTTTAAGAACAAACAAAATGTTCTTTATAAAAGCAGCTTTGGTTTTACTTATTCCACAAATTGCAATTCAGGTATATAGTTCTTTGGATAAGACCATTGTAGGGGGGTTATTGAGTAATACAGAACTGAGTTTCTATGATCAATCTCAGAAGATACCCAGAATTATAAACTCTATCGTTTCATCAATGAGTTTAATACTTATGCCGAAAATGGTTAAGCTAGATAGGTCCGAGCGTAATTCGTTGATGAAGACTTCAATTGATTTAACCCTATTTTTATCGCTATTATTTTGTGGAGAAATAATAGTGGTATCCCATGAGTTTATTCCAATTTTTTTTGGAGAAAAATTTCAAAGTATGGAAATTAATCTCATTATCTCCTCCCTTTTAATTCCTTTTATTTCGTTTGGGGGGGTATTTTCAAATCAATTTACTTTATCACAGGGACAATATGTGAATTATACTATACCTTTTGTAATTGGCGCCGTAGTTAATCCAATATTATTATATATATTTGTTCCACTCTATGGTGCAGTGGGTGCCAGTATTATTTTAGTTTTTACGGAAGGAATAATTTGTTTCCTAAGAATTTATTTAACACGAAAGTATCTATCTTTTTCGGAAATCTTCAAAATGGATTGGACATTTTGTTCGGCTTTTATTATCTCAGTTTTCATTGTATATCAGGTACCTTATTTAGGGAATAATCTATTAAGTGTATTCGGAAAAGCAATCTTTTATTTAATCTTTTATTTATTGATTTGTATTTTACTTAATAAAAGATTGAGAACTAATTTTATTAAATTAAAGAGAATTTATAAACATAATAAATGATGGATTTTTAGTTATAGTAATATTGCAACGTCTAAAAGAAATAAAAGGAGCAACTAAAATGAAAAGAATCATCACTTATGGAACATTTGACTTGTTACATTATGGTCATATTAATTTACTTAAAAGAGCGAAGGAACAAGGTGATTATCTTGTTGTTGCTTTATCTACTGATGAGTTTAACTGGGATGAAAAACAAAAGAAATGCTATTTCTCCTATGAAAAACGCAAACAATTATTAGAAGCAATTCGCTATGTGGATTTGGTTATTCCAGAAAAAAATTGGGAACAAAAAACAACAGATATTGAATTGTATCACATTGACAAATTTGTCATGGGGGATGATTGGGCTGGCAAGTTTGATTTTATTGAAGATCAAACTGAGGCTGAGGTGATTTATTTGCCTCGGACACCGGAAATCTCCACTACCCAGATTAAGAGAGATTTAGAGGAAAAAAATAGATAATCTTTTTGATTTTCAGATTATGGATAGAGTAGTTAGCGAATTTTTAAAAAGCGCATCTATAAACTAACTCAGCGAAGTACGAACAGGTTATTGATTACTCTCATTAAGAGAATCTTCTATTATTTCACCACAGATCAACTTTGCTTTGACATCCCCCACTAACTTAATTATCATTAAGAATAGTGTATTATTAAGTAAATAGGCAGTACTTTTGTTTAACTTAGTCAGGGAAACGAGGGATCATTCATTGTCAACAGGGAAAAAATCATTTTAGGAATCGTGGGACTAATTCTTGCAATCACATTGGTAGTAGTCGGACTTGGTGCCAAGGTTTATTTCGATGTCCGAGGGTCAGCGGATCAGACGTATGAATCTGTTAAACGTAAAAACCCAGCCAAGCGGGAACAGGCAGTAGACTTGGAAGAGCAAGATTCTTTTTCAGTCTTGTTACTTGGGATTGATACCGGGGACTTGGGTCGGACGGAACAAGGGCGTTCGGATACCATGATGGTGGCGACGGTTAATCCGAAAGATAAGAAGACTACGATTGTCAGCATTGCCAGAGATACCTATGTGCCGATCGTGGGTCATGGGACAGATGATAAGATTAACCACGCCTATGCCTTTGGTGGAGCGGCGATGTCGATGGATACGGTGGAAAGTTATCTGGATATTCCGATTGATCATTATGTAGCTATTAACATGAAAGGCCTCAAGGAACTGGTGGATGCGGTAGGTGGCGTGGAGGTTTCCAATAGTGGTGAGTTCACTCAAAGTGGCTATACCTTCAAGCATGGGTTAAACACGTTGGATGGCGATAGGGCACTTGCCTTTTCCCGGATGCGTAAGGAAGATCCTCGAGGAGACTATGGTCGGCAAGAACGGCAGCGAGCCATCGTCGTCGGTGTCGTGAAGAAGCTGTTGTCGATGGATGGGATTACTAAGTATCAAGAAGTCTTAGAGGCGATGGAGTCCAATGTGACCACGGATATGCATTTTGCTGACATGAAGAAGATTGCCTTGAATTATCGGGATGCCTTTACCAATGTGAAGACAGAACAGATGCAAGGAGAAGGCTTCATGCAAGACAATATCAGTTACCAACGGGTTTCCGAAGATGAGTTGAAACGGGTGCAAGACATCTTGAAAGGTGAGTTGGACTTTTAAGTACCAATAGTGATGAATGGCGTCCTGATGTGGGGCGCCATTTTTGTGAAAGGAAGTGGCTGACGTGAGAGTAATCAAGAGTGTCAAGGGCAACTTAAAATTGTAGGTTTGGGGGTGCGGACATAATCCTGGACTAAAAATGAACTTAGGAGGAATATCCGTATGTTTTCCCACGAAGAACGTGTAAAAGCAATTCAGTTATTTTTAAAATATGATTGCTCCTACGCCGCTACCATTCGGAAATTAGGTTATCCGTCCGTTGGAGCACTACGTCAATGGTATAAAGAATATTTGGTATCTGGAGAGCTCCATCAGGAACTCCGGAAGAAGTCAAAGTATTCTGAAGAACAAAAAAGAGTCGCTGTGAATCATTATTTTGAATATGGTCAATGTTATGCACGAACCATTCGAATGCTTGGTTACCCAAATAAAGGCTCCTTACGACAATGGTGTGAAGAACTCGCACCAGGTGCTAGAAAACTTCGAAAAAGTGCGGTAAAGTTAACCAAAGATCAAAAAGAAGACGTGTTGAAAAAGTTCTATAAACCTCAAACCAACAGAAAAGGCTTAGCTGAAGCTGAAGGAATCAGTAGGGTTGCTCTATATCAATGGAAGGCCACTTATCTTGGAAAGGATTTCCCTCTGCGCATGACTTCAAAAAATCAAGGAAAACAAAAAGAATTACTTTTAAAGGAAGTAGAAGAGTTACAAGAACAAGTACACCAATTGCAGCTTGAGAAAGCATTACTCGAAGGAGCAGCTGAACTACTAAAAAAAGGAAAAGGCATCAATCTACTTCGTCTATCAAATCAAGAAAAGACTCTATTGATTGATGCCTTACGAAATCAATTCAACTTGAAAGATCTTCTTCAACAGCTCCAGTTGTCTAAAAGTAGCTACTTTTATCAAAAACAGGTGCTTGAGCAACCGGATAAGTATTTTGAAGAACGCCAATTAATTGTCACGATTTTCAACAGTAATTTCTGCGCTTATGGTTACCGCAGAATTCATCAAGCTTTAAAAAATATGGGGAAAATCCTTTCTGAAAAAGTCGTACGTAAATTGATGTTCGAGGAAAATCTATTTGTTAAATTTTCTAGACGAAAAAAATACTCTTCGTATGCTGGGGAGATTACTCCTGCACAACCTAATTTATTGAATCGCAACTTCAAAGCAAAAATGCCAAATGAGAAATGGCTAACAGATATTACCGAGTTTAGGATTCCCGCAGGGAAAGTCTATTTATCCCCATTGGTTGACTGCTATGATGGCGCCGTTATTAGCTGGACTATTGGAACAAAACCTGATGCAGAATTAGTGAATACTATGTTAGACGCTGGACTCGCTACCCTTCAAGACCAGGAGCGTCCAATCGTTCATTCTGACCGTGGTGCTCATTACCGATGGCCCGGTTGGATCGAACGAATGAACAAAGCGAACTTGCCTCGTTCCATGTCTAAAAAAGGTTGCTCCCCAGATAACTCAGCGTGCGAAGGTTTCTTTGGACGATTAAAAAATGAGGTGTTTTACCAACGTGACTGGAAAAACACGACAATTAACCAGTTTATGAATCAATTGGATGACTATATCTATTGGTATAATAATCAACGGATTAAGTTATCTTTAGGGGGACTAAGTCCTCTTCAATATCGGAAGAAGCAAGGATGTATTGGTTAAAAAAGGTCCAGAAAAACATCCGCACCCCCTTTCCTACATTTTAATGTTGCCGTTGACATCAAGAGCGTGGTGGCGTTGCTAATCGCGGTGGGCATCAGTGGTCTGTTGATCCACTTTATTGCTCTGCCAGTTCTAGCGGGGTATCCTCGGATTGCCCAAACGATGGAGCGTTTTGTCTATACTGAATTGGTGTTAATCAGTTTTCTTGCATTGGTGATTTGGTTGTTTTACTTACAGTGGTCTTTAGGAAAATTATCCGTAGTTTATCTTTATCTATTTTTTAGTGTGTATTTGTTCTTATTGTTCGTCGTTTTATTCACCAAGGCTCCCCGTTATCAGGCCTTGATTCTGAATCCTATCGACTTTTTGATGGGTGGGAGGCTAAGCTGGCTTGAGGCACTACTAAATGTTTGCTACTTCATACCACTGGGACTTTTGTATGGGATGAAGGCTCGTTATCGGGAGTTTGTCATCGTAGCTCTCCTGACGATTGTGGGGATTGAGACGATACAGTTTGTGTTTTACCTTGGCACCTTTGCGGTAAGTGATATCTTCTTAAACTTTATCGGTTGCCTGCTAGGATATCATCTTTATCAACCATTGCATGAGCATTTTCAGGAGTAGGGAGTTATGTCAAGGGCAACTTAAAATTGTAGGTTCCTACATTTTAATGTTGCCGTTGACACTTATTTTGGTTAATTTCATGTTAGTAGTTGCTTATTGAGTGTTCTTTCAATTTATTTTGAGTTTATTTTGACTGGAGGAGTGAATGTGAAAAAACTTTTGTTAGGCTTGTTGGCAGTGTGTTTCTTAGGTGGCTGCTCTACCCAGGAGGAGCCCGAGGATGTGACCTATGACTGGACGCCACCTTTTGAAGATGTTAGTTGGGGGATGGGAGAAGATGAGGCTATGGAGGCCTTAGACTTGGATGTGGAAGAGGCGGCGCTGGATGTCACTCCCGAAAAATACCAGGTATTCTCTTTTACCAGTGCCATGGAGACGGAAGTGGGGATGGCTGCTCCGGACTTGGTCTTTGATCCGGGCTTTGGCTTGATTGGCGTGACGTTGCGCTATATGCCGACAGAGGAGGAAGCTGCGGAGACTTTGACGAAGCTGGAAGCGGCCTATGGGAAAAGCGATGATGGCACGTGGTCGGGGACGAAGTTTGGCGACTTAGGTTTGTCCGAGGAGCAGGTTGCGGCCTTCAAGGAAGAAGACGAGGAAATCAGTGACAATGATTCGATTGTTACGATTCTATTGAATCAAGATAATCTAACGGATAATTACCAAGAATGCGTGTTTGAAGGAAAAGCAGCGGCAATACTCGAACACGTTCTACAAAACAATAACTAGATAATTTTTAAAAAATCTATTTATTGTTGCTAACTAAACCCTGAATAATTCATAGCTTTAATTCTTTGGCACATTTTATTGAAATATGTATCACTAATATCCCTATCAACTGATTTTGACTAAAAAGTTACTTCAAACATTCACTGTTCAAAAATATTGAGGAATAAATTTTGGGTGTAAGGCATTTTGAGCATACTTCTCCCTGGATAACTTCCCAGTAAAAAAATCGTTAGATTGTTGGATTAGATCCATTGACTGGCTCGCCTCAGGCGAGCAAAGACCCTGTAGAATTCATTCTGATACACATGATAACTAGATAATTTGAGATAGACTCGTCTACCCGTTTGGACTAATTTCCCAGCAACTTTCAGAAACTTCAATCGAATAGAATGAATGGTCATTCCCTTTTGGACTTCTTCAAAGCCAATCGTTCTTAAGAAGTTGACTAAGTTGTAAGCTATCAAGCTGAGCATCATTCGGACATGATTCTCCAAAAAGCGAGGACTGTCTGTTTTGTCAAAGTAAAAGCCAGCTTTCGCTTCTTTAATGAAGTTCTCCATTGTGCCACGTTTGGCATAGATAGAAAAGATGGTATCAGGAGAAACATTTTCTGATAGATTCGTCACGATAAATTCATGTCGAAAGAGTAGTTCGCCCGCTTCACGTGTTGAGCGTATACACACGCGACGACTTTGTGACCAGGATTGTGCTTGATAAGTGATCGAGAAGTACTGAACTTCTCGTTCTTCCCACTTTTGATTATCGCCATAAAGTACTGATTTCTCAGCTATTTGACCTAGTCTACGATTATTCTTCAGTCGAATAACATAATGACTCTTTTTTGATTCACACGAATCATACACACCAGGTGTAGCGAACCCGCTGTCTCCACGAACCAAGATGTCAGTGTTTGGTAGAGAGTGATTATAGTGCTCTAATAAAGGTGTGAGAAACTCCTTTACGCCTTTTGATGTATATTGATTTCCTGAACGTAGTTCAGCTTTTAAGAAGTCACCAGTCAATCCGTCAAAAGCTACCAATGGATGGTAACCATAGGTTTGGTAGTGTGTATTATAATTCGTTTGTTCTTGGTGACCAAATGTATCTGAATGGGTCGAATCTAAATCAATGATTAATTCCGTATCATTACGGATGAGGCGTGCTTTATCGATAAGTTCTTGGTTCAAAGCTTGAAGTTCATGGATATTCTCCTCAGATAGTCGATCTAAAAATCGGGAAAGTGAAGATTGAGAAGCGAGTTCTTTCCTATCTAAAACAGCTTTAAACACAGGATCTTGTCTCAGGAGATTAGCTGCAGAATCAGCTGAGTAACCAGCAATTAATTGCATAATGAACTGCTCAAGTATGGATAAGTTGTCATGAGTAAAATACGCTCGTTCGTCTTCAATGTGAATGTGTTGCTTAGCCAGTTCAGAAAAACCAAAGATGTTCATCAGCTCTTTCACTAGGACGAGACCCGAATCACTCGATAATTGACCACCTGTATGAGAAATAGTGATATTTGAATTGAATTTTACTTGGTTTTTGTGTAAGCTAGTCATGAAAAGAACTCCTTTCTTTTGGTTGGTTTAGTCACTTTAACCATAGCAGAAAGGGGTTCTTTTTTCATCACTTAACGGGTGAAGATGAAAAAGTAATTGTAAGCTGCCGTGAGGCAGTTTCACATGGTTTTAATTAAAAGTATGAATTATTCAGGCTAAACTAATGTTCATTATGATTTTTTTTGAAGTATTATTTGTCAAATTAAGCGAGACAAAACTTTCCATTTACGTAACTCAAAAAAACTTCTAATGGTGTTTGGTAATTTAGTGATTTTCTAGGGATATGGTTTCTTTTGGACGCAACGGATGAGATGAATCCTTGATTGACTTGGTTGAAGTCCATTTCTTTTGGTAGTCCATCTTTTCGGAGGAGTCCGTTTGAATGTTCATTTAATCCCCGTTGGGAAGGCGTTCCTGGGTCTGCGAAATAAATATCAATATCATTCGTATTACTAATACTTTTCCAATTAGAGAATTCTTTTCCACAATCAAAGGTAATTGATTTGAAAAGATTTTTGGGTACGGATTGAAGCCATTCATTAATCGAATTTTCAATATCAACTGCCTTACGGCCTTCTGGTTTCAAGGCGATAATGGCTTTTGAAAGTCGCTCAACGAGTGTGATGACGGCACTTTTATGGTGGATGCCGACAATCGTATCACCCTCTAAATGTCCAAATTCTTCTTCGAAAACGACATAATCTTTTTTACGTTCAGAAATATTTCTTTTGAATGCCTGTTTTCCACGTTTTTCCTTATAACCATTTGGTTTTCGTTTTCCTTGCATCGGTAAATGTAAAACATTGAATTCTCCCGTCTTAAACCGGCGATAGAGGGTACTTACTGAACAAGAGAAGGTTCGCTCTGCACGGCCAATAATGACGTCTGGGGTCCAACCTTCAGTTGATCTTTTTGCAATGTATTCTTTTTCCTCAGCAGGAAAAATGATTTCGGTTCTCCCACAACGTCGCTTATTTTCTTTGTATTGTTCAAAGTATTCAAGTGCTGTTCCACCACATTTGAGAAAGTTATAGACATTGTAAATTGTTTGGCGTCCACGTTTAAGCTGCTTCGCAACGATAGCAACCGGAGTTTCTTGATGAAAATATGCTTCTATCATTACAAGCTCGTTTGGTGTAAGATGGGTATAAGTCATTTATGTTCACTCTCCTTGTATGCTTTAGCGGGTATTACGATTTGAGTGTAACATAAATGGCTTTTTTATTTGTCTCGCTTAATTATACAAACGGCGAAGCGTATAGACAAATTTGTCTGTGCGCTATTTTTTTGAAAAAAATTCCGATTCTTCGAAAAATAGACCTGCCCAAATTGTATTAGTAGTGGAAAGGGAAAAGCAATGAGTTACAAAATCTTTGTTTGAACATGAGGAGGAAAGAATATGAAAGATTTATTGGATTTCCGCGTTGTACAAATCTTTGATAGCTTTTGTAAAACAGTCATTCGCAATGAAGCACGGAATATCAAAAAGCAATATGCCAGACTCCGAGAACGGAAAATTTCATTAACTGAATTACCAGAATCAGCTCTAGCATCTTTTCAAATCAACGATACTTCCATGGAGAATAGTGAGGTTTTTCTAGCTCTAGGTATGGAACTATTAGTCGCAAATCTCGATGTAGCAGAAGCAATTCACCAACTCTGCGAACCTAAACGAAAAATTATCTTACTTTATTATTTTGCTGGATTCAACGATCGTGAAATAGGGGAAATAATTGAGATGAGTGTTGGCGGTGTGTGGTACCAACGAAGGAAAGCTGAAGAAGAGTTAAGGAAGTATTTGGAGGAAAATAGCCATGAATAATGACACTAACAAGGCTATTTCTTCATTAAAAGTAGAGACAATTGTTTCGGCAGTTTCTGGGGAGCCAGTGGCAATCACAGAGGTTCTTCATAACTATCAGAAGTATATTATCAGACTTTCATTGCGAAATAACTATGAAGTTGGTTCTACATCGTCTGTTTATATTGATGAGTTTTTGCGTAGAAACTTGGAAACCAAACTAATTGAAAAAATCCTGACCTTTGATGTCAGTCGCTAGTAGTGCCTTCCTCTTTCCAATTTTCATTCTATGGAAGTTTTTTAGATTCATTTCTAGAAGATTATCATAGGCTGAAAAGCCATGTCCATTGAAAATTAAATATGAATCTATCAGTACGTTAGTTTTTTAATCTTACATTTTATTACGCCAGGAGGATCGAATGATCGGAGCGACAGAAATAGTGAAATGTAAAGATGAAAACTAGATAATGATACTTCCGTAACCAAATTGGCCCGCCATTACTGGGGGGAGGTGAGATTCCTATGTGCTTTGGCAGAGCAGCTGATAGATGAAAAACTACTATTTTTAAGACTTGATTTTTCTTATCTACGTCATTGCTTTATGATACCTAATTTTTGTTTAGAAATACTGGGAAGATTTTTTACGATAGAGAAGAGGTGAAGCAATTGGAATATCCTACTAATCAAAGAGTTCTTGAAACTGATTTTTATCCGTACTTGCAAAAGAAACTAGAAGAATACACAGATAGGCTACTTGCTATGGCGCAACTACCACTAGTACTTACTAATACTGATTTGAAACGTCTTTTTCAAATCAGTGATAGTACGTTAAATCGCTTGGTCAAACTTGGCGATTTTCCGTCTTGTTGGTATGGAATTCGAGGATACTACCTGCGAGACGATGTTTTAGAATGGATGAGGAAGAGTGATGCAGATGGCTTTCGTGAACAAATGCGACTACTTCGATCTTTATAGGTTACATCTTTTTATTAAGATGCGGTACAATGGAAGCATAGATAGAAAGATTTCCAAAGATTTTTCGCTTGTTGGGTTCCTTCGAAATAGGAGGAATCAATAAATGAAAACAAAAGATCGTTTTAAAAAACAAATTAGTTCTACTGGCAGAGTCACTTGGTATTTTCAAGCATTTCGAACAACAAGACGTGGTTTCAATTCAAAACAGGAAGCACAACTTGCTTATCTGGAAATGGAAAAGGAGCAACGACACAAGAAAAGGATTGTTGCAAGCAACGACAAGTTTAGCGTTGTAGGTGAAAAATGGTTTCAATATTACCGGTCCTTAAATGAACAAAAAGAATCGACCTATGATAAGCGAGCAGAACAACTGACTATCATCAATCGTTGGATTGGCAAATAAACGACTCTGTGATTTATCATCAGATGAACTACAAGAGTTGGTTTTCAACTTGAAGGAACGAGGCCTCAACGGTACAGACCTAGGCTATGCTAAAAATAGTCTACAATCTCTGATTCAAGTCCTAAACATGGTTTTCAAGTACTGTCTCAAAAAGCAGTTAGTAAGTGAAAATCCAATGAAGACAGTCAGAATACCTAAGTATCAAGTAACCGTTCGGGATTTGAAAGAAGCTGTCAATAATGTGGAAGATAAGTTTTTGACGGTAGATGAGTTGAGGACGTTCTTGAACTATGGGATTGTCCATGAAGAATTACCTATGTCAGTTCTCTTTCATGTTCTATTCTATACATGCTGCCGTGTTAGTGAGGCACTTGCTTTACAACCAGAAGATATTGATTTTCAAAGAAATGAAATTCTCTTCTATAAACAGACAGCGGTTAAAGGAAAGAGTAAAGATTTTCGTATTGAAACTACTAAGACAGTTAGTTCTGCTAGACGAGTGCCGGTAACACCATTGGCGATGGAAAAGCTAAAGCAATTGATTCGTGCTTTAGCTGAGATGAGAGGGCATCATCGCTTTATTGTGGATGAGACTTATTTATTTGTTTATCTCGATGCTAGTAAACGTGGGGTGCCTTATCGCAGGGAATATGTAAATGATCACGTTAAGCGGTGCGTGGAGCGGTCAGGGATTGGAAAGTCATTCCATACTCACTTAGCTCGCCACACAATGGCTAGTCTAGTAGCCGAGTATTGTAGTTGGGATGTCTTGAAGGATCGATTAGGTCATACGGACAAAACGACTTCAAAAATCTACCGTCATTTGACTAATAATGAAAAGGTAAAACCATTACTTGCATTTCGTTCTTTGGAAGACTAAAATACGGTGAAAACGCTGGTATTATAGGATTCTTAAAGAGCCAATTTTTCATAAACTAGTCAAAGTGTAGTCAGAGGTAATAAAAATCTTTTTATATCAATACTTTAACGACTTTTCACAAGTATCAAAGAAATCCGTCGTTAATCATTGTTATCAGACTGAGAAAGAACCCTTGGTATTCAAGGGTTCTTTTTTCTTAGCATGTAATTTGAACACCCTGATCCAGTTTTTTTCTTTAATTATTGGTAGGGGAGAATAATGGATTAGAATAAATCTACCTATAAGTAGTAGTAAAAAAAAGAGCACTATGATAATATCTTTCTTAAGAGTAACCGCTTTAATAAAAAATCCAGAATATTCTAACATAAATGGAGTATTCTTAGAATCAAAAGGAGAAAGAAGATGGTTTATACTTATACGGAGCAAGAAAAAATGAAAGTTTGAGACACATTCATGAATGATGGAAAAGTAAAACAAGTACCAAGTTCAACAAAAAAGAAAAACATCCTATTGAAAGAAGTCTTGAAACGCTTTGACCATGGAGTGACTTATACAGAAACAGAGGTTAATTCGATACTGCTGAACGTATTTTCTAGTGGCGATTATGTCGAACAAAGACGTTATCTAATCACATTTGGCTTTTTCAAAAGAAGTTCAGACGGTCGGGCATATCAGATGATGGGAATTGAAAATTAGAAGTTTTAATTTATACTCATTGAAAAAAGTTCAAGTATGCGATATTGGTTCTACACCGCATACTTGAACTTTTTTTGTCATCTGTATCTATAATACAAAGCCAAGAACGTTATTCAAAATATGGATAGCTATGATAAAAGCTAATGAGCGATTCGCAGTTAAATAAGCAATCGTCAGTAAAATCGTTCCAGGAGCGTACATGAAAAAATCAATTGGATGCGTTACATGAATAAAGATAATTCTCTTTTATTTGTACGAATAAATACCAAAACGTACCTCCTAAAATTAGATTCAAAGAAGATAGCAAAGAGGAAAAAGATAGTTCTGCAGCAGCTATAGCGGCATGTGGATTGCTAGAACTTTCCAAACAACTGCCTGTTTCAGATCCTCGTCATTTCGATTACGAAGAGATAGCAATCAAAATCTTGGAAGAATTACAGAAAAACTATACAACGAAACGAGTTAACGGATCAAACGGTCTGCTTCTCCATGCCGTTTATGATAAAAACAGCTTAAAAGGTGTAGATGAATGTGTGATCTGGGGCGATTACTTTTATGTAGAAGGAATCACTCGTCTAGCTAAAACATGGTACTGTTACTGGTGATGTATAAGAGAAGAGGAGGATTCATATAATGAAGCGATGGAAAAAAATGATGATTGGATCAATAGTTTTAGGAATGTCACTCGTATTTGGTGCTTGTGGTAATCAAGAAGACAGTAGTGAAGAATCAGCAAATGAAATTACCGTTTCGACATGGAATTATGAAACAACACCTGAATTCAAAGCGCTCTTTGAAGCATTCGAAAAGAAAACGGGAATCAAAGTGAAAGCAGTAGATATTGCTTCAGATGATTATGATACGAAACTCACCACGATGCTTTCTTCTGGAGACACGACAGATGTATTGACGATGAAAAATCTTTTGTCGTATTCAAATTATGCTTTACGAGATCAGTTAGTCGATCAAACAGAACGAATTAGAGAATTAGACACTGATGCTGCTGAAGAAACATATGAAATGTATGATATCGATGGAAAAACATATGCATTGCCATATCGAACGGACTTTTGGGTACTATATTACAATAAGAAAATGTTTGATGATGCAGGAATCGAATATCCAAAAAATCTAACTTGGGACGAATATGAAGATTTAGCAAAAAAACTTAGTAAAAATGACGGACAAGTTTACGGAGCATATCAACATATCTGGCGTTCGACAATCCAAGCTATTGCAGCTGCTCAAAACGAGGCGAATCTTGTTGAACCAGATTATCAATATATGACTGATTATTATGATCGAGCATTGAGGATGCAAAAAGAAGGCGCGCAGATGGATTTTGGCACGGCTAAATCAACGAAAGTAACCTATCAGTCTCAATTTGAAGAACAAAAAGCAGCAATGATGTACATGGGAACTTGGTATATGGCTGGCATACTCGCAAACAAAGAAGCAAGTAAGACAGAAGTAGAATGGGGAATTACAGCTATTCCTCAGAAGAAAAAAGGAGAATCGGTCACGACGTTTGGCTCACCAACAGCATTTGCTGTCAATAAAAACTCAAAGAAACAAAAAGCGGCGCAAGAATTTATTGAATTTGCAGCCAGTGAAGAAGGAGCAAAAGTATTAGCAGGAGTAGGAGTAGTTCCTTCATATCGTACGGATGAGATTGATCAGCTTTATTTTAATCTCGCTGGAATGCCAACGGATGAAATTTCTAAAAAAGCTTTTTCTCCTGATGAAATCAAACTTGAATTTCCGATTGATACGTATGGGCCTGCAATCGATAAGATTTTACAAGAAGAATATGACTTAGTTTTGGTTGGAGATGAAACGCCGGAAAAAGGAACGGTAAATATGGAGAAACGTGTAGCTGCGGAAAAAGAATAATCATGAAAGGAGAGAAGCCAAGAGATCAAACACTCTTGGTTTCGTCATCGAAATGGAGAATAGTATAAATAAGAAAGCTACAAATCATTTGCGTAGAAAACGAACGTGGATCGCTTATTCGTTTATCGCCCCGAATTTCATTGGTTTTTTCGTTTTTACATTAATACCAATCCTGTTTTCGCTTGTACTAGCATTTATGAAATGGGATTCTTTTTCAACGCCAGAATTTGCTGGACTAGATAACTTTCGTAAAATGGCCAACGATGAGACATTTTGGATTTCTTTGAAAAATACTTTTTTATATACCGCTGCTGTAGTGCCTGGCACACTTGTTTGTTCGTTAGGGCTAGCTTTACTACTAAATCAGAAAATTAGAGGGATGAAGCTTTTTCGTACGATATTTTTCTTTCCGTATGTTACTTCCTTAGTAGCAATTGCTGTTGTTTGGAATATGTTGTTTCATCCAACAGTGGGACCTATTAATATCTTTTTAAGACGATTTATTGAACATCCTCCAGGTTGGACTTCAAGTTCAAATTGGGCGCTTTGGGCAATTGTAATTGTCAGTATTTGGCGAGGGATGGGTTATTACATGATTCTATACCTTGCAGGACTACAAAGTATCCAAAAAGAACTATATGAAGCGTCTTCGCTAGATGGAGCAAACCGTTGGAAACAATTTTTGAATGTGACATTACCTTCGTTGAGACCAACAACCTTCTTTGTAACGATCATGCTTGTCATCAATTGTTTCAAGGTGTTTGACCTTGTGCAAGTGATGACGGATGGCGGCCCTGGTCGAGCGACAAATGTGCTGGTTTACCAAATCTACAATGAAGCATTCAAAAAATTTGATTTTGGTTATGCTTCAGCTATTTCACTTGTTTTGTTCGTAATTGTTTTGGGCGTTACGGTTGTTCAATTTTCTTGGAATAAGCGTCGTACTTAGGAGGTGTGATATGGAAGAGAGTGTTCGAAATGAAAGAAAAAAAGCAAAAATTCGTTCAAAAAACATGCCCTTTATTCAATGGTTGGGTATGATTCTGCTGATTGTATTAGCTTTATTGACGATCATTCCTTTTTTATGGATGGTTTCTGCTTCATTCAAAGCAAATAATGAAGTGTTCACGATTCCGATTCAATGGATCCCTAAAACTTGGCATTTAGAGAATTATCTGGTTATTTGGTCTCGTATTCCTTTAGTGACATTTTTTAAGAATACAGCTTTTTTAAGCGTTGTGATCACGTTGATTCAGTTGTTTACTTCTAGTTTTGCTGCTTACGGGTTTTCTAAACTAAATTTTAAAGGGCGCGATATTTTATTTTTAGCATATATCGGCACGATTGCTGTCCCTTGGCAGTCTTATATGATCCCGCAGTTCATTATGATGAGAAAAGTGGGTTTAACATATACGTTGTGGTCGTTGGTGCTATTACAAGCGTTCAATGCTTTTGGTGTGTTCTTGTTGAAGCAATATTACAGTAGTATCCCAGATTCTTTATGTGAGAGTGCGCGGATCGATGGCTTATCAGAGTGGGAAATCTATCGCAAGATCATTTTACCTCTTACAAAACCGGCGATTGCCAGTTTGACGATCATCACATTCGTTAATACATGGAACGATTATATGGGGCCATTCATTTATTTGTCTTCTACGGAAAATAAAACAATCCAGTTAGGGTTGAAAATGTTTATTGGGCTATTTGATGCAGAGTACGCATTAATCATGGCTGCCTCAGTTGTTTCTGTTCTTCCTGTTGCTTTTATATTTTTAGCGATGCAAAAATATTTTGTAGAAGGGATCGCTTCATCAGGAATGAAGGAATAGGAGGTGATTATGAAAGAGCAGCGTTTTGACAAAAATGTTTATATGGAATTCTTTTATTGGTTGTATCAATCATTGGCAAGTAGCCTTTGTTTTTGGTGTGTCAATATCTTGTATATAGCAGCTGCGTTCCTTTTGTCGATAGATGGAAGGAATGTCTTTTCCTTTATTTTTTCTTTACTTTTTATTGGTCCAGGTTGCATCGTGATGATAGGTATGACAGAAGAATTAGCAAAAGAAAAAAGTTTTTCACCAGTACGTTTGTTCATAAAGACGTTTCGCCAATTTTGGCTAAAGGGATTTTTTTATTGGCTATTTGCTTGGATAGTTAGTGTGATAATGATTTTTGATTGTTTCTTTTTTATACGTTTTTCTTATGGAAAATGGTTGATTCCGTTGTTTGTTTTACTTGCTTGTTTATCAGTTTCCTTTAGCATCAACTGCTGGTATTTTCAGGTGAGAAATCCAGCGTCGAAACCAAATCAAGTTCTACGGATAGCGTTCTACTATACGTTGAAAAAATGGTATGTGAGTTTACTAGATTTTTTACTATTGACAAGTTTGTTTCTCTTCTTTTTCGTAAAGCCCCAATGGTGTATTCTACTAGGTCCTTCTATTGTATTTGGTTTGATTTACTTCAACAATCGTAAATTGATGAGAACTATGGATCTGTAGACTTTATAAATTGAAACTTTCAATTAAGAATGACAGTTTTTTATGTAAAAACTGTCATTCTTTTTCATTTTTTGAAACATATGGCTAAACAAATGAAATAAAACGTGCTATACTTTTGAATGAAACAGGTTTAGAAACTGTATCACTTATTTGTGATTATTTCTAACTAATAATTAAAAATAAAGCATAAAAAGGACGATGTTCAATGGCCGAAAAAATGAAACAAGGTTCGAAATCTGTAGTAGAAAGTTTGATTAATCATCATGTTGATTATGTATTCGGTATACCAGGTGCAAAAATCGATGGTGTATTTAATGAATTAGAGGATCAAGGTCCTGAATTAATCGTGACTCGTCACGAACAAAATGCTGCATTTATGGCACAAGCAATCGGACGTATTACAGGAGAGCCAGGAGTAGTTATCGCAACAAGTGGTCCTGGTGCTAGTAACTTAGCTACAGGTTTGGTAACAGCGACAGCAGAAGGTGACCCAGTTTTAGCAATTGCCGGACAAGTAAAACGAAGCGATCTATTGAAGTTGACCCATCAAAGCATGGATAATGCAGCACTGTTCCAGCCAATCACAAAATACAGTGCAGAAATCCAAGATCCAGAAACAATTTCAGAAGTGATTGCCAATGCTTATCGTATGGCTAAGAGTTCAAAAAAAGGCGCGAGCTTTATCAGTATCCCGCAAGATGTAGTGGATGCACCTGTCCAAGGGAATGTCATCAAGCCATTGAGCGATCCTAAATTAGGTTCTGCTTCTGCAGATGATATCCGTTACCTAGCTGAACGCATTAGAGAAGCAAAACTACCGGTACTATTAGTAGGTATGCGAGGATCAAGTGAAAAAGAAACGTTAGCCATCAGGCAATTAGTTGAAAAGACAGCATTGCCTGTTGTAGAGACATTCCAAGCAGCTGGAGTGATCTCACGTGAATTAGAAGCGCATTTCTTTGGTCGTGTGGGTTTATTTAGAAACCAACCAGGAGATATGCTTTTGAAACGAAGTGATCTAGTTATTGCAATTGGCTATGATCCAATCGAATATGAAGCAAGAAACTGGAATGCGGAAAAAGATGCGCGGATCATTGTGATCGATGAAGCGCCAGCTGAAATCGATCCTTTTATGCAGCCTGAAAGAGAATTGATCGGTGATATCTCAGCCACTCTTGATTTATTGACAGGTTCATTAGAGCCTCAACAAGTGTCAGAAGATGCAAAAGAATATTTAGCATCTCTTCAAGCAAAATTAACGGAGCGGGACATTGTTCAATCAAAAGGAGAAGCAGGTATCTTGCATCCTTTAGAAGTTATTAACACGCTTCAGTCAAAAGTAACAGATGATATGACTGTTACCGTAGATGTAGGTAGTCATTATATTTGGATGGCACGCCACTTTAGAAGTTATGAACCTCGTCATTTGTTATTCAGTAATGGTATGCAAACGCTTGGTGTTGCATTGCCATGGGCGATTTCTGCTGCATTGGTGCGTCCAAATACACAAATCGTATCAGTTTCCGGCGATGGGGGATTTTTATTCTCTGCCCAGGATTTAGAAACGGCGGTACGTAAAAAATTGAATATCGTTCATTTGATTTGGAATGATGGACACTACAATATGGTAGAGTTCCAAGAAAAAATGAAATATCAGCGGGCGTCAGGTGTAGACTTTGGTCCAGTTGATTTTGTGAAATATGCAGAAGCTTTTGGCGCTAAAGGAATCCGAGCTACAAGTGTAGAGGAATTAGAAAAAGCTTTAGAAGAAGGATTTGCGACAGAAGGACCCGTAATTATTGATATTCCGATTGATTACCGTGATAATGAGAAATTGGGAGAAACAATCTTACCAGATCAATTCTATTAAGGAAGTGTCGACATGACTGAAAAAATCTTATACCAGCACGGGACATTAGGAGCTTTGATGGCCGGCTTGATGGATGGAACAGAAACGATTGCTCATATATTAGAAAAAGGAACTCTGGGATTGGGAACATTGCATGGGCTTGATGGTGAAGTCATCTTTTTAGATGGCGTAGCTTATCAAGGAAGATCAGATGGCTCAGTTGCCCAATTAGATGGAAGTGAACTTACCCCCTATGCAGCAATTACAGATTTTACGCCAGATACTAGTTTTTCTGTCTCAAAAACTGCAGATGGAGAACAATTGAAAAAAGACATATTAGTAAGAGAAGCCGGGGAAAACCTATTTTTGGCAGTGAAGATAACTGGATTATTCAAAAATATGCACATCCGTATCATGCCGAAGCAAGAAAAACCTTACAGAAGACTAGCAAAAATTTCAGAGTCTCAACCAGAATTCCAACAAAGCAATGTCCAAGGAACATTAGTCGGGTTCTTTACGCCTGAATTATTCCAAGGAGTTGCTGCAGCGGGATTTCACCTGCATTTTATCGATGATACACATACATTTGGCGGACATGTAATGGGTTTTGAAGTGGCTGAAGGAAAAGTTGAGATTAGCCGCATCTCGTCCCTTGTACAGCATTTTCCAGTTGATGATCCGACTTTTGTTCACGAAACGATTGATTATGCTGATTTAGCAGCAGAAATCCAACAAGCAGAATAGAAAAAGACAGCGAGATGCGTTCAAGGTGATTAACCTGACGTATCTCGTTTTTTTGAGGAGGAAACCTAGCGTTTACAAAAAAACTGAGCTATAATCTTCTCCATAGATCAAAAAGGAGCGGTTTTTATCATGTGGACAGAAAAACAGAAAAAAGATGCATACGAAATTTTATTATTACAGCAACAAGGATTATTAGAAGCAGAAGATAACTGGTTAGCAAATTTAGCAAATTCATCTGCATTGTTGAATGAAACTTTACCTGAGACTGTCTTTGCAGGATATTATTTATTCGATGGTAATGAATTGATTTTAGGACCGTTCCAAGGGCGAGTTTCTTGCACACGTATCAAGATGGGAAAAGGAGTTTGTGGAGAATCAGCTGAAAAACAAGAAACATTGATCGTTGATGATGTCAAAACCCATGCAAATTACATTTCCTGCGATTCAGCCGCACAATCAGAAATCGTAGTGCCAATGGTAAAAGAAGGTAATTTAATCGGTGTTTTAGATATCGATTGCGGAGTAACGAAAGGGTATGATGAAATCGATCAAGCATTTCTAGAAAAATATGTAGATCTTTTATTAGCAAATTTTAATATAAATGCTTTTTCATTTATTAATAACTAAAATCGTCTATTGAGACAAAAAAGAAGAGAAATCAAGAATAAAAAGAGCCGGAAAGACAGTGGGCATTTCTGTTTTTCGTTTTTTTTATTTTTTTATTTTTTTATAAAATCACAAGTGTTATTGGTTTTCATAATCATGTTTTAATGGTATTATCATTTTAAATAATGAAAAACACATTAAGGGTGGATGAAATATGAATAACGAAACTATCATTTTAGGAAAAAAATATATTTGCCAACCTATTGGCTTGAAACAAAAAGTGGTTGGAGAAGTAATCAGTAAATTAGAAAATTGTGTTGTGATCTGCGTAGACGAATATCATGACGTCGATCGCAATGAAATATTAGAAAAATGCGGAAAAGTAGTGGCAAAATATACTCACGTTTATGAGTTGGAAACAACAGAATATCTATATAACTATAGCAACAAATATGAACATACTTTAGTTTCATAAAGATTTAAATAAAGTGCCTTCAAAAGCGAGAAGACCAAGCTTTTGAAGGCACTTTATTTAGTTGGCAGTGATTGTTCATGATTTTTGATTTATTCAAAAGGTTCGCCTAGAGAATCTGTTTCTGTAACGAGGCCTGGTGGAGAAACTCGATAAAAACCTATACTGCCAGAACTGTCCTATTTTCGGATAGACAAACTAGTAGTTTTAAAAAGATCATCCGATCCAATCATTTCAAAAAATGCAAAACTGATATCAGGATCATTTAGCTCAGGCTTGTTATCGTAAAGCATTTGTAAAGGTTGCATTTAGTTAGGAGTAAACGCGAAACTATCATCATTATTTGCTGAAGAAGATGAAGAAGCTAATTCAGAGTTTGTTTGAAATAAAGGAGACGTGCTGACAGTTTCTTTACCCTGTTTTTTGCAGAGGTAGAAACTTTTATATCGGAAGTTTCTACCGGAGAATTTTTCTCATTTGTAGAAATTGTTGAATCGATACTATTCGAAATTTGCGTATCTGAAGGTATGTTCTTTGATGCAGAAGTCCCACAAGCAGTAAGTAACAATAAATTTGATAAACTGATAAACAGAATTCTTTTCATTATGTACACACTCCTTATAGTATCGTTTAGCATACACCTATGCTCAGTATTAGGCAAAATCAATGCAAAACTATCAAGTCTTTTATAGTATCTATTAGTCTTAGTAATACATATATGGAGAGGGTGATATCCCAGTTCAAACCAGATACATTGGTTACCATCTGTATTAACGATTATGCTTCTAAACGCTTTTTTTATGAAAAAATTTATAAGTGAAAACGTAGGTATGATATTATCTAGAGGTAATTTTTTTGGGTATTTAAATAGTTGCTAGGAGGATAGCTTTTGGATTTTTACAGTAATTTTATCTTAATAATAGCAATATTATTACTTCTAAATATTTGGTTTTTTGATAAGAGTAGAAATGCAGGGATAGGTTTTAGAACCAAACGAAGTACGTCTTCTGAAAAAAAGTGGGTATATTCACAGACTATTTTTTACGGAGGGGTTATTTCAATCAGTTTACTTTCTTCAACACTTTATTCTTTTAATGTTATAGACGTTTCCATGTCAAATTTTATATCTATTATTGGAATCCTTATTTCTGCAATTATTACACAACTACTTCTTGTGTTTGAAGAGAAGTCAAAAAATAATTAAAGCAATTATGCCTTTTAGTACAGGAATTATTACTTCTTACAAATGTATAGCGAATGTGAAGCCTGCTGTTTTAATTGTTCTAGAAAAACTTTTGAGTGAACAATTATTTTATGTTAGGATGAATTAATTTCTCTAGAGTTTATAATTAAAAAACTTATTTGAAGGAACATGCTTAAACCATAATTGTGTTTTTCCTTCCATCAGCATAAAAGTTCACCTCAAAAAGAGTGTACGAACAAAAGTTCTTTTTGTAAACCTTAAAATAGATTTTCCTGAATACGTATTGGGGATTTCTAAATGTTTGAATGCTTTTTTGAATGCAAAATCAATGCAAAAAATTTTGCATTTCTCTACTTTTCTCTCCTTGACCAAAATAAAAAAACGTTGATTTAACAACGTTTTTCATACATGTTTATCTGTCTCAACCATACATATATGGAGACGGCGGGAGTCGAACCCGCGTCCAAACACATCGCCACTTAAAAATCTACGTTCATAGTCAACTCATTTAAGGATTCGCTTTACAGCTTGCCGAGTGACAGGCATTCTGTATCGCTAGTCTGATGTTCTCTTTTTCAACTTACAGACGGAAAGTTGAAACGTATCCCACTAAAGTTAGGACCCTTACTCGAGCACATGGGCGATGCCGAGAGGATCTACGCTAACTGTTTTTAGGCAGCTAAAGCGTAAGAGTTGTTTTCGTTTTTAGCAGTTATATTTAACTGTAACGTTTTTACGTAGACGTAACCTACGAAACGCAATTCAAGCTCGACTGTGCCTGTCGAATCCGTAACGTCCCCGTTAGCTAACAAGGGTTACGTGTATTTTTCATACAAAATTAGTATAGCATATATTGGGATAAATTCAATAAAAAAGCGAATCATATCCCATTATTTATATAATAACTGCCCCTTTCTTAAGAAAAAATAAGCGATTTTCTTAAGAAAAGAGGTAGCTTCAAAAAAAGATCTTAAATCAGATCAAAATACTTCAATGCGTGGACAATTCCGCCTTCTGTATTTTTCTTTGTGATAAAGGTAGAAAGTTCTTTTAATCCGTCATAGGCGTTGCCCATAGCGATTTTGTTGTCGCAAGCTTCCAACAAGGCAAAATCATTCGGACCATCGCCAAATCCAAAAGTAGGAACTTTTTCCAGCTGAAGTTCTTTTTGCAGACGTTTGACACCTGCCCCTTTTGAGATTCCTTTCTTCACTGTATCGATCGAGTAAGGACCATTCCGATAAAAAGTTAGCTCAGGAAAATGTTCGTGATAGTATTCGTCACCTGATTGAGATAAGATCAGCAACATATTTACTGTGTTTTCTTTAAAGCCTAAAGGATCAATTTCCGGAACATCTGAATGAATGAAGTCGTAAGCATTGATCATTGTTTGGCTATGACCGGTACACCAGATTTTCTGATCGTTATAGTAAGAAAGTTCATGACCGTTCAACTGTACATGATCATACATTTTTTGACATTCTTCTGAAGAAAATGTTTGAGAATAGATTTCTTCGCCGTCTACTCGAATGAAAGAACCATTCATGGTGACCGCAGAAGTAATGCCCGCATCTTCCATGATAGAGTGGATTTCTGCTTCTGTACGTCCTGTAGCGATGACGGGGAGAATATTGTTTTCTTTTAATGCGTTCATAGCTTTTGCCACTTCGGGTGTGATTTTTGATTTCGCATCTAGTAATGTTCCATCAAGATCAAAGAAAGTGATTGCACGATAATTTGACACAGATAAAACTCCTTTTTTATTGGAATAAGTTTATCTTAACAAAGAATGAACAAAAGACAAACCTTTCGTGAAGAATTCCTGAACATATTGGTTCAGTCAACAATTTAGAGTATACTATAAGAAGAGAATTTAGGAGGGAAAGAATGATTTTTTTCAGTATTGGTATCTTATTCTTAATAATTGGCAGTCTTTTTCGGATTCTGCCCTCAAAAGGAAATCTGCCTTTTTATGGGTACCATTCGCCTCTTGCCGCAAAAACAGACGCTCATTGGCGGCTGGCTCAAAAGACAAGCGGAAACTGGTTTTTTCTTATGGGCTTACTGATGGCATTGATCGGCTATTATTTAAAGACATCTGGGCATACGAATTATTTTCTGATTGAAATGCTTTTGCTAGTATTTCCAATTATGCCTATTTTTATTATGACAGAAAAGAAATTACAGAAATATGACCTGGAAACTGGAGGGAACGATAATGAATATTTTAATGATTGAAGATAATCAATCTGTTTCTGAAATGATGCAGATGTTTTTCTTAAATGAAGGTTGGGAAGCAACTTTCAAGTATGATGGAAAAGAAGGGCTCGATGCCTTTTTAGAAAACCCACAACATTGGGATATGATTACACTAGACCTGAATTTGCCCACACTGGACGGTATGCTAGTAGGAAGAGAGATCCGCAAAGTTTCAAGTACTGTGCCGATTATCATGCTGACAGCTAGAGATTCTGAAAGTGATCAGGTGATCGGCTTAGAGATGGGGGCAGATGATTATGTCACAAAACCTTTCAGTCCTCTGACGCTTATTGCTCGAATGAAAGCTTTGCATCGTCGTAGTGAGTTGGCAGAAGCAAGAGAAGAAGCAGCAGTTTCAGATGATCATTTTGATATCGAGACTAGTCATTTCAAGATGAATACGAAAACACGAGAAGCGTATCTGGACAACCGGCCAATTGAAGGACTAACGCCTAAAGAGTTCGATCTATTGTTTACTTTAGCAAAAAAACCACGTCAAGTATTCTCTCGGGAGCAGCTGCTTGAATTAGTCTGGGATTATCAGTACTTTGGTGATGAACGGACAGTGGACGCTCATATCAAGAAATTACGACAAAAAATCGAAAAGGTCGGACCACAAGTCATCCAAACTGTTTGGGGAGTCGGCTACAAATTCGATGATTCTGGTGTTGCCTAATGCGTTATTTGTATCAGCAACTCTTAGCTTTTTGCGGAATGGTCGCGTTGATCTTATTGATCGTTGGAGTTTCTTTTACACAACTGACAAAACAAACGATTGAAGAAAACAATTACCAGCAACTGTTTGGATATGCTGAATCAGTTGAAAAGACAACGCAAACCTATGCCGATACGCTCCCGCAGTTTAGTCAAGATCAGGCGTTTCAAAATGCATTGCTGCTGACAGAGCAAGTACTGACAGAACAAAATGTGAACTTTATATTTATCGATAAAAACGAACGTGTCATTTATCCGACTAATACAGCTTTACTGAATTTTACCTTAACAGCTGATCAATGGAAAAATCTGAGGAATGGACGTCAAGAAAAATTCACATCGAATAAAAATATTTTAGGACAAGCACAGGCGACCTCTTACGCACTTGTGCCATTTAATTTGAATCATGAATTCTATGGAGCGCTTGTAGTTAGTCAACCTGCGCGAAATATAGATAACAGCGTTCGTCCAATTACACTGAACCTGGTCAAAGGATTTATTTTTTCCAGTATCGTTGCAGTTATTGCCAGCTATGCTTTTGCAGCATTCCAAGTTAAGCGTATCAATCGGTTAAGGAATGCGACGAAAGAAGTGACGAATGGTAATTTTGATGTACAGCTCCCCGTACATGACAAAGATGAATTTGATGAGTTAGCAGATGATTTCAATAAAATGACGAATTCATTGAAAGAATCTCAAGCAGAAATTGAAGAACAAGAAAATCGTCGAAGACAATTTATGGCAGATGCTTCTCACGAGATGAGAACACCTCTTACGACAATCAACGGACTTCTGGAAGGGTTAGAATACAATGCAATCCCTGAAAATCAGCGAGAAAACGCGATTAAATTGATGAAAAATGAAACAGAGCGTCTGATCCGTTTGGTGAATGAAAACTTGGATTATGAAAAAATCCGTACGAATCAAATCAGTATGGTCATTAAAAAATTCAATGGAACAGAAACATTGAAAAATATTGTTGCACAGTTAGAAGCTAAAGCAGAAGCAGCAGGAGATACATTGACATTGAAAGTCGTTGATGATATTGATGTTTACGCTGATTATGACCGATTTGTCCAAATCATGGTCAATATTATTCAAAACGCGATACAGTTTACTGAAAACGGCCAAATCACGATTACTTTAGAAAAAGGCTATCTTGAAACGATCATCACGATTGAAGATACGGGAATTGGAATGTCTGAACAACAAATGAAAAGTATCTGGGATCGTTATTATAAAGTAGATCCTTCAAGAAAAAATACAAAATATGGTGAATCAGGATTAGGTTTACCAATCGTGCAGCAACTTGTACGCTTGCATAAAGGAAAATTAGAAGTAGAAAGCGAACTAGGAAAAGGAACAAAATTCACTGTTCGTTTGCCTGACGTAGAAATCAAAGAAGAGTAAAAAACAAGCGGTATAAAAGATCATGAATCGATCTTCTATACCGCTTGTTTTTACTATAAAATGATTGATTTAGCCCGCGGGCTCTAAACGATCAATATAAGGACTTTGGGCAATAGTAGCATCATGAGTAAAGAGTAAGATACCTTGATTTTCTTCATGAGCTAAATAAGAAAGCAAGTGGAGTAGCTCTTGGATCTCCAATACACTAAGTTCATCAAATGTATCTTCAATAACAATATTGTTTCGCTTGGAAAGCAAGGCATGAAGTAATTGCAGCTTTACTTTTTCAAAAGACGTCAACTCAGCTGCCGCACAATTAAGCAAGGAAGGAGAGATATCAAGTTTTTCTTGATAGGCCAAACGATCTTGTTTGATTTCTTTTTCCGGTACATCCAACAGGACATGGTCTTTAAGATTCAGATAAGGAAACATCGGCCAATTTTTTTGGATGATCGCAAAATTATCCAGTTTTGCAACAAGAACCTCTTTTTTCAAGTGCTCTAATATTTTATGCTGTTTTTCGAGAGGACACAAAATAACGGTCAAGTGTTCAGCATGAATCAAATATTCAGGTTTCATTATGTCCAGGCCTCCTACTTTGCAAATGATGGATAAAAAAAGTGAAAGGGAATATACTAAGAATGAGACAGCATCCACTGAGTCCAATAAGAGTTTGGGCAAATCCCTTAAGTATATCTGTGAAAAAAAGATCATTTTGGAAATCGATGGTAAAAAAAGTCTGTTGATCCATCGGAATTGTCAGTCCGCTTACCGAAGTCAAGATATCACGAATATCTGGCAGTTCAGTAGTCTTTAAGACAAAAAAATTGATCCTTTGAAGAAGCGCTTCATAAACTGACTGGAAGCTGACGATCCACAATAAAACCAAGATACAACAAAGAAAGAGAGGAAAGAACAGCTGCCAGAAAATAAAAAGGAATAATTTGGTTTTAGAAAGACCAGTCAGGCGCCAATTGATCAATTCCTGCTTGTTTTGCCTGACTGAATAGTAAAAGAAAAAGATAAAAAGGAAGGCAAATAGAAAAAATAAACTGAATATGCCTTTTATATAAAATCGGCTAGCTAATTCTAAAGCCGGAAGAAGCTCTGTAGATGCAGAAGCGCCAATAAATGAAAGCCGATCTTGGACTTGATTGGCTAAAGCCGATTGCAAATGGTAAAGAGTCAGGCATGCTATCAATAAAAAAGCAGAAAAGCTTGAAAATAAACAATAGAGTATTGTCTGCTTTTTGTAATAAATTAATCGAGCAGTAGCATAGCGGATTATTTTCATACTTTTCACCTCTATAAAAAGTATAGAAAATGAATATGAATAAAGTATGAAATTCCTTTAGTGAAATCACGAATTAAAACCAGAAAATATTTTGTAAAAAGCAAGAGGTTGTGAAGAAGCTACCCTATTCTATTACCGTAGATGCAAGCTTTTGAACACTGTTTATTCGAAAAAAGGAGCAGCGACAATAATTTTGTCGCTGCTCCTTTTAAATTTATTTTATCATTCGGAAGAACTTGTGGTCGTTCCGTGAAGTTCTTGATACGTTTGCGTTTTATAAAGATCAACAGTTGATTGTCCGTTGTGTTCACTAAAGACACTAGTTGACTTGTCACCAAGAGATTTTTCAGCTTCTTTTAATTTCTCTAAGCCATTCTTGTAGTCATAATCACTGGTATCAATTGGGTCTAATCCACTATTCGTATAGAACCGAAGAAGATCACCATTATTGATTTGGTCAGAAACAGCTAACTGTTTATCAACTTTTTCTTTCAGTGAATCAATTTCATTCTGTACTTCCTCAGTAGGTTCAGTAATAGCTTCACCAGTTTCGTTACTATAGATCGTACCACCGTAGTAAGTATATTTTGGTGTAACAAAATCACCATCACGGAAAGAAACAAGCTGTTCATGATCTTTCGAGAATAGATCTTGTCCTAACTGAATATAATTTTTTGTATCTACACCTAGTAAGTGAAGTAATGTAGGCAAGGCATCAACTTGTCCGCCGTAAGTGTGATTGATTCCGCCCTGTGTTTGTCCAGGGATATGGATCATATAAGGGACACGCTGCATTTGTGCATTGTCGTAGTTTGTCCAAGTAGAACTTGTTTTTCCAACTAATTCAGCTAGATTTTTATTTCTTGAATTCGAGACACCGTAATGGTCACCGTAAAGGACGATAACTGAATTATCATACAAGCCGCTTTCTTTCAAATAATTGAAGAATTCTTGTACGGCGGTATCTAAATAATTGGCTGTCGCAAAGTAACCGTTGATCGTTTCATCATTTGTATTGGCTAACGGGAATCCTGCTTCGTCATTGGTGAATTTTGAATAAGGATAATGGTTAGATACAGCAATGAATTTTGAATAAAATGGTTGTTGCAGACGTTCCAAGTATTGTACGGATTGTTGGAAAAATGGTTTATCATGCAACCCGTATTGGAACGAATTGTCATCATTAACATCATAATAAGAAGAATCAAAGAAATAATCATATCCTAAATTCTTGTATGTCTCGTTTCGATTCCAGAATGTACCAGCGTTCCCATGGAATACCGCACTAGTGTAACCTTGTGTTTGACTTAAAATATCAGGTGCAGCTTGGAAAGTATTTTTTCCGCCTAATTGTGTGAACAAGGAGCCTTGATTCAAGCCAAACAATGAATTTTCCATCAGCGTTTCCGCATCGCTTGTTTTTCCTGCTTTTACTTGATGGAAAAAGTTGTCAAAACTGAACGTGCTGTTGCTGTGGTAAAGACTATTGATGAAAGGTGTAACTTCATGCTGGAGACCATTCTCATCTGTCAATTTATAATCGATCAGGAATTGCTGGAAGCTTTCTAAATGGATATAAATCACATTTTTTCCTTTAGCGAGCCCGAACAAATCGTCATTTGGTGCTGCATAATGTTCTTTTACATAATTTTCTACTTCTTTCATATCATTGGGACTTGCTTCTGCCCGCACTTGGTTTGTCTGGTAAGTTTGAACACCGTCATAAACCATGAAAGCATTCAAGCCAAGATATTTGACCAAATAATCACGAGAGAATGTTCGAGACAGCAATTCTGGACGATCAGCTTCCGCCATAAAAAGATTTCCTGAGAAAATCATAACTGCTAATGTAGAGATCGCAAAAGCCATTCTTGCTCGGATCGGGCGAGGGTCCAACTTGATTTTTTTTGCAATCAGCAGAACAGTCAAGATAATAAAATCGATCCAATAGATCACATCATATGGGCGAAACAGTCGAATGGCACTTTCTCCCAGACCACTCGCTACTTTCCCAGCACCTAAAATCGTGTTGATCGTAATGAAGTCCGTGAATTCTCGATAATAAGTGACATTCGAAAAAACAAGCAATGTCAAAAGAAAATAAATGACCATCATCGTGATATAAGCAACTCTAGGACGTCTGATATAAAGAGCAATTCCAAGTAATAACAATGTAGTTGCAATAGGGTTGATAAACAAGATAAAGTATTGAATGCCACTTTCGATTCCGAGATGGAAATCAACTAAATAGGCAAAAATCGTTTTCAACCAAAGTAAAACGACTAGTAAAGAAAAAAATCCGAGCCTCTTATTCAAAAAGGCAGGTGTTTTTATACATTTCAAGATAATCTTCCTTTCTGCACTTCTTAATCACAGAAGTGTCATGAAACCATGTTACACAGCTCACTTATTCTCATTTATTTTACTAGTATGACAATATAGTGTCAATTGAAACCAGAAGTTTATGCTGTTTCATTAAGGTTTTCTTTAAGCTTCATGAAAAAATGAGCAGTAAGACAAGTCCTATGTTTTTTGTTATACTTGGGAAGAGAAAGCTAAAGCAGGTGAAGGAATGAAAGTAAAAGTAAAAAAAAGAGCAAGCAATCGATTGAAAAAAGGATATCCACTGATCCAAAAAGAAGACCTTGCTCATCCCCAAAAAGAAACCACGCAATGGGTGGAATTAGTTGATTCGCAAAACCAATTTATCGCAAAAGGATATCTAGGAAAGCAGAATAAGGGAATCGGTTGGGTATTGAGCCAGCAGAACATCCCATTTGATCAATCTTTTTTTGAAGAATTTTTTGTGAAGTCAAAAGAAAAAAGAACTTTCTTTTTTTCAGATGATTCTACTACCGCTTTTCGTATATTCAATGGAGAAGGAGACGGGATCGGCGGTCTGATTGTTGATTATTATGCAGGTTATGCTGTTTTTTCTTGGTATAACGAAACGTTATATGCACATCGTGAATTATTGATTCAAGCTTTTCGTGAAATCTACCCGGAAATCGTAGGAGGCTATGAGAAAATTCGATTTGAATCAGTAAATCTGCCTGAGAGCCAGTTCATTTACGGAAAAGAGGCACCGGAACCCTTGATCGTAAAAGAAAACGGAGTAAAATTTGCCGTTTATTTAAATGAAGGATTAATGACTGGGATCTTTTTAGACCAAAAAGAAGTACGGGGATCATTAGCAGAAGGTTTCGCTTCTGGGAAAACAGTTTTGAACATGTTTAGTTATACCGGCGCCTTTTCTGTTGCTGCCGCAATGGGAGGGGCAATCGAAACAACAAGTGTCGATCTAGCAAAACGCAGTTTAAAAAAAACACAGGAACAGTTTGAAGTGAATGGTTTGGATGTCGATCAGCAAAAAATCATTGTTATGGACGTATTCGAGTATTTCAAATACGCCAAAAGAAAACAATTTTTATATGACATGATTGTATTGGATCCACCAAGTTTTGCCAGAAATAAGAAAAAAGTCTTTCGCGTAGCAAAAGATTATGGGGAACTGGTCAAGGATAGTCTGGATATTTTAGCAGAAGACGGGATACTTATTGCGTCTACAAATGCTGCGAATGTCTCGATAGAACAATTCCAAACAATGATTGAAGAGGAATTCCATGCCAAAAATGTTTCTTTTGAACAACTTGCTTTATATCGTCTGCCAAAAGATTTCCAGACGACGGATACCTTTTTAGAAGGCAATTATCTGAAAGTGTTTGTTTATCAAATTAAAAATAACCATTAGAAGGAGCGATGCAGAATGGTTCGGGTAAAGGGATTGAATATAGGAAGCGGTAGACCAAAGATTTGTGCGCCTCTTATCGGGGCCGTCCGAGAGGAAGTATTACGTGAAGCAGTTCTTGCACGTGAAGCAGGGGCCGATTTAGTCGAATGGCGAGTCGATCATTATCGTGAAGTTTTTTCTTTTGATGAAGTAGCAGAAACATTGGTTCTTATCCATGAGATGCTTGATGGACTGCCGTTATTATTTACGTTTCGTACCTTAGCTGAAGGCGGAGAACAAGACATATCGATCCGTCAGTATCGCGACCTTTATGAACATGTGATACACACAGGATTAGTAGATATGGTCGATATCGAGTTGTTCAAAGTAGAAAGTCTAGGAAAAAGACTGATAGAGGAAATCAAGTCTTTAAACATTCCTTTAATTATCAGTAGTCATGATTTTAAAGAAACACCAGCAGACCCTGTCTTGCTTTACCGATTGAATGTTATGGAACATTTTGGAGCCGATATCGGAAAACTGGCAGTAACTCCCAATAATGAACGAGATGTTTTGCGGTTGATGGAGTTGACTAGACGGGCAAATGCTTTTGTCTCCATGCCTATTATTACGATGTCCATGGGAAATCTTGGTAAAATTTCTCGTCTGGCTGGCGGAACGACGGGTTCCGTTATGACATTTGGTTCCTTAAGCAGCGATTCTACTTCTGCTCCAGGACAATTACCGGTCAAAGCATTGAAGCAAATTATTCAATTATTAAATGAACCGTTGTAGAACAAGTTTGAGGTGATATTTTTTGGCAAAGAAAAAAATAGTAAAAACGAATGCAATCCGTATGGTCGAACAAAAAAAGATTCCCTATACAGAGCACGAATATGAGTGGGACGAAAGCCACCTAAGTGCGTCATCGGTCGCTGAACAGCTTCCAGAAAGCCAATCTCGTATATTTAAAACACTGGTTGCTGTGGGCAATGTGACGGGGCCTCTTGTTGCTGTGATACCGGGAGAAGCCGAATTGAATCTAAAAAAATTAGCAAAAGTTTCAGGGAATAAAAAAGTAGAAATGCTCCATTTAAAAGATTTGGAAGCAACGACCGGATACATACGTGGTGGCTGCTCGCCTATAGGTATGAAAAAACTATTTCCTACTTATTTAGATCAAATTGCAGAAAGCTATGAACAAATCATTGTCTCGGCTGGCAGAAGAGGGCTACAGATGGAGTTAGCACCTCAAGATATCTGTGCATTAACGAGCGGACAATTTGCAGATATAAAACAATAAATCATACGTATAAAAGAAAGAAGGAGGCCGGGATGTTGTTTGTCCAGTCTCCTTCTTTCTTTTTTATACATTATGCTCTTTGCCCGGCATTCATTCCTGCTACATGCCCTGTAGCGAAAGCCGCTGTGATATTAAAGCCGCCAGTATAACCATTGACATCCAGTAATTCTCCCGCAAAATACAGACCATCAATGATTTTACTCTCCAATGTTTTAGGATAAATTTCCTTTAGAGAAACCCCTCCGCCAGTTACAAATGATTTCTCAATAGGAAAAGTTTTGTTGATTGATAGCTTAAACTCTTTGCATAGTTGAACAAAATCTTGAATTTGTTTTTGAGAGGCTTGTTGTCCTGTCAGATGATCCATTTCAAGCCGCTCAAGAAAGAAAACTAACAATCGCTCAGGCAATATACCATGCCAAGCATTGACCAAGTTCTTTTTGGTTGCTTTACTTTTTTCTGTCAATATATGAATAAGCTCTTGTTTGGTTTGTGTAGGGAAACAATCCAGAGAAAGTGTCACTGGTTCTCCCGTTTTCTCTAATTCTTTATTGACAAAACTTGAACAACGCAGTGCAGCCGGACCAGAAATACCGAAATGGGTGAAAAGTAAATCCATCGTATGTTCAGTCAATACACGACCTTTTTTATTTAAAACGCGTAAAGTGATGTCTTGTAAAGAAAGCCCTTGAAGTGTTTTCTCCTGAATATACGGTTCATCCGATATCAAGGGGGACTCTGTCGCATAAAGAGGCGTCACCGTGTGACCCACTCGCTTCACGATCTTGTACCCATCTCCAGTAGAACCAGTAGATGGATAAGTCCGTCCACCAGTTGTTAAGATAATGGCAGGAGCATGGAACTCTTCGAATTCCGTGCGTATACCGTAAATTTTATGTTCTTTGTGGATCAATTTCTCTACTCGAGTAGAGAATAGAAGCGTCACATCTAGTTCTTTCAGACGATTGAGCAATGCTTCGATAATCGTTTTTGATTTATTTGTTACAGGAAACATCCGTCCATGATCCTCTTCTTTTAAATGTACGCCTTGTGATTCAAAGAAGTTCATGATATCGAAATTATTCCATTGCGCAAACGTACTATATAAAAACTTTCCATTTCCAGGAATATGTGCAATCAAATCATCAACAGGACGATTGTTCGTAACATTGCACCGACCACCACCTGTCATCAGTAGTTTTTTTCCTGCTTTTTTGTTTTTTTCGATCAAGAGTACGCGTGCGCCTTGTTCAGCTGCACTGATCGCTGCCATCATCCCGCTTGTTCCAGCGCCGACTACGATCACATCATACAGTTTTTCCATTCCCTCACCTCAAGGAAAGTGTAGCATATCTGAAGAAAGAAAACAGAAAAAAATGTTTTGAGCCAAAAGAGAAAATGAGCTAAAATGAGGGAAGATAAGCAAAGGAGCGTGGAACGATGACAAACGCAACAGAATATGTTCAAGCAATTCAAGAAAAGCTACATCAAAAGGATCAAGGGCAAGAAGAATTTTTACAAGCAATCGATGAATTCATGCCCACGGTTATGTCTTTTTTGGACACTCATCCCGAATATATCGAAAAGAATATCTTAGAACTTTTAACGGAACCAGAAAGAGTTATTCAATTTCGAGTGCCTTGGCAAGATGATGAAGGAAACTGGCGAGTAAATAGAGGGTACCGTATCCAATACAACTCAGCTATCGGCCCTTATAAAGGTGGATTGCGCTTCCATCCTAGTGTCAATCTAAGTATCTTGAAATTTTTGGCTTTTGAACAGATTTTCAAGAATAGTTTAACCGGTCTGCCAATCGGTGGAGGAAAAGGCGGAAGTGACTTCGATCCTAAAGGAAAATCTGATAATGAGATCATGCGTTTTTGTCAAAGTTTCATGCTGGAATTGTCAAAACATATCGGCCCATCGATTGATGTTCCTGCGGGAGATATCGGTGTAGGAGCTAGAGAAATCGGCTATTTGTTCGGCGAATATAAACGATTGAAAAAATATGATACTGGTGTGTTGACAGGTAAACCTTTGGATTTTTGGGGAAGTAAGATACGTACGGAAGCTACTGGTTATGGATTAGTGTATTATGTCAAACATCTATTGAACGAAGAAAAAGATTCATTTAATCAAAAAACAGTTTTTGTTTCCGGAAGCGGGAATGTAGCCATTTATGCAATCGAAAAAGTGCAAGAGCTAGGCGGGAAAGTTGTTACATGTTCAGATTCTAGCGGGTACATCTATGATCCAGAAGGAATAGATGTGAAACTATTGAAAGAAGTCAAAGAAATCAATAGACAACGTTTGACGGAATACGCAAACCAACGTCCTTCTGCTATTTATCATGCTGGAGAATCTGTTTGGACATTGAAAGAAAAAGCGGATATCGCTTTGCCATGTGCTACTCAAAATGAAATAGACGAAAGCTTGGCCGAAATCTTAGTAGAAAATGGGATCAAAATCGTAGCAGAAGGCGCTAATATGCCATGTACAGTAAAAGCTGTTTCTGTTCTTCATGAAGCAGGCGTGTGGTATTGTCCAGGAAAAGCTGCTAATGCTGGAGGAGTAGCAGTATCTGCTTTAGAAATGAGTCAGAACGCCCAGCGATTGACTTGGGAAAGAGAGCAAGTGGATGAGCAGCTGGATCAAATCATGGAAACGATTTACCATACGTGTCGCCAAACAGCAGCCGAGTACGGCGACGAAAAAAATCTGCTTCTTGGAGCAAATGTTGCTGGATTTGAAAAAGTTGCCAAAGCAATGGCAGCAGAAGGTTTAGTTTGAAAAATGAAACTTTCTTGGAAATATTGTCAGCATTTTATTTATTTGCTTGAAAAATAATAAAAAAAAACGTAAAGTATTACCTGTAGAGTAAACCTATAAGGAGGAGAACAAATGGCACACATTCATTTTGACTATTCAAAAGTAGCACCGTTTGTCAACGAACAAGAGTTAGGGTACATGCAAAGCCAAGTAACAGCAGCCCACAACGAATTACGGGAAGGTACTGGCGCAGGAAGCGACTTCCGCGGCTGGATCGATTTACCAACGAACTATGACAAAGAAGAATTTGCACGTATCAAAGAAGCAGCTAAAAAAATCCAATCTGATTCTGAAGTATTAGTTGTTATCGGTATCGGTGGTTCTTATTTAGGCGCTCGTGCAGCGATCGACTTCTTGAATCACACATTCTTCAATTTATTAGATAGCAACACAAGAAAAGCACCACAAATCTTCTTTGCCGGAAATTCAATCAGCTCAACATATATTGCTGACTTGATCGAAGTAATCGGTGATCGCGACTTTTCAGTAAACGTTATTTCAAAATCTGGAACAACTACTGAACCAGCGATTGCGTTCCGTGTATTCAAAGAGCTTCTTGTTAAGAAATATGGACAAGAAGAAGCAAACAAACGTATCTACGCTACAACAGATAAAGCAAAAGGTGCAGTTAAAGTAGAAGCAGATGCAGAAGGTTGGGAAACTTTCGTGATTCCTGATGACATCGGCGGACGTTTCTCTGTATTAACTGCTGTTGGTTTGTTACCAATCGCTGTTAGTGGTGCAGATATCGATGCATTGATGCAAGGTGCCGCTGATGCAAGCAAAGCATACTCAAGCGACAAACTAGAAGAAAACGAAGCTTACCAATACGCAGCAATGCGCAACATTCTTTACCGTAAAGGCAAAGTAACTGAGTTGTTGATCAACTATGAACCAGGAATGCAATACTTCTCAGAATGGTGGAAACAATTGTATGGTGAATCTGAAGGAAAAGACCAAAAAGGCATCTATCCTTCAAGCGCAAACTTCTCAACTGATTTGCACTCTTTAGGACAATTCATCCAAGAAGGACGTCGCAATATTTTTGAAACAGTTGTGAAGGTTGAAAAACCTCGTAAATCAATCACAATTCCTGAACAAGCAGAAGATTTAGACGGTCTAGGCTACTTGCAAGGAAAAGAAGTGGACTTCGTAAATACAAAAGCATTTGAAGGAACATTGCTTGCTCATACAGACGGTGACGTGCCTAACTTGCTAGTCAAAATTCCAGAAATGGATGCTTATACATTGGGTTATACAATGTACTTCTTTGAAATTGCTGTAGGTATTTCAGGTTACTTGAATGGAATCAACCCATTCGACCAACCAGGTGTAGAAGCTTACAAGAAAAACATGTTCGCACTTCTAGGCAAACCAGGCTTTGAAGATCTTGCTAAAGAATTGAACGAACGCCTGTAAGATAAGGGTTTTTCGCTAGATTTAAATAATCAGTGATAGAAACATGTTCGCTTTAAAATGAAAACTGGTACCCATTTAGGTACTCAAACATACTGCATCGTTTATTCAGAATAAGGGGCTGTGACAAGACGTTTGTCACAGTCCCTTGTTTGTATAGAAATCGATTGATTGCCTTGCTCTTTAGTTTGTTTTAGGACTTTAAGAACAGTGAGGCTGACTTCGAAGGTTAATTCTGTTTTTTTGTTTTCTAGAATCAGTAAGCAAAAAAGCACTCACTTCGAGTGCTTTTTTGCGATATATTCTTAGCTTAAGATAGGCCTAATTTTTCTTTTGCAGATGAGGGTACCTTATCGCTGGTAATTACTTTTTTCTCTATGATCCGCTTTTCGCTTGCTTTCAACTGCAAGATCGTTCCTTCGGGGTAAGCAGAACCATTGGCAGAGTCACCAGAAGTAATGACATCGAAATCTAACTGTCTTTTTTCACCGTTTTCAGCATAAGCATCTACGTTGTATTTAAAACCTCTTCCAATTACTTCCCCATTATCTGCTTTGATATCAGTTTCTGCAGGCATTGGAGCTTTGACTACCGCATAATAATCTTTACCTACATAAGTAGACTGATAGTAGTCCCAACCTTTCCATCCTATAAAAGCAATCAATATGATAACGATCAACCCTAAAATTTTTTTCATGAAAGATCTCCTTTTTTATTTTTCGCCGATTGTAAAATTAAGCTAGACAACTAAAAAAGTCATTTGTGCTACACTCAAAATAGTTCCGTCCAAAGAATTATAAGGAGTGAGTACAAATGACCTATACCCATCTTACAACGGATGAACTTGTAATGATAGAGTCTTATTTCAAAATAAATCAATCTGTTGCGAAAACTGCGCATTGCTTGAATCGTTCAAGACAAACGATCCATAAAGTATACCTGTTCTTCAAGCAAGGAAAATCAGCCTTAGAGTACTATCAACAGTATAAGAAAAACAAATCAAACTGTGGTAGACGCCCGCTTGTTTTACCTGAGGAACAATCAGAATATATTCAAAGAAAGGTTGTTCAAGGATGGACACCCGATGTGATTGTTGGTCGTGCAGCGTTTCCTATTCGTTGTTCTGCTCGTACCATTTATCGTATGTTCAAAAAGGGGCTATTTAATCCTTCTGACTTACCGATGAAAGGCAAGCGTAAACCAAATGGACATCAAGAAAGACGTGGAAAACAAGCTTTCCGTCGCTCTATTCATGAACGTGAAAAAGATTATAGCCAATTCTCAAATGAGTTTGGTCACCTTGAAGGTGACACTATCGTAGGTTTGAAACATAAAAGTGCTGTAATTACCTTAGTTGAGCGATTATCAAAAGTTATCATCACATTGAAACCGTGTGGTAGACAAGCGATTGATATTGAAAACAAATTAAATCATTGGTTTGAATCTGTACCGAAAAATCTATTCAAATCCATCACTTTTGATTGTGGAAAGGAATTTTCAAATTGGAAACAGATCAGTAATGCCAATGATATTGCCATTTATTTCGCTGATCCAGGAACGCCGTCTCAAAGAGGCCTAAACGAGAATTCTAACGGATTGTTACGTAGAGATGGTTTATTGAAATCTATGGATTTCAATTCAGTAGATGAATCTTTTATTCAATCTGTCGCATCGAAACGAAATAATATTCCTAGAAAATCACTGAATTATCGAACACCTTTGGAAGTATTTTTGAGTTACGTAAGTATTGATGATTTGTCTAACTTAATTTGACAATTAAGATTAAATATTATACAGATAATAACGGAATATTATCATCGAAACAGCTATATAAATTGAGTTAAATTGTATTCGTTTTTCCTCCTATAGGCGTATACTAAAGAAAACACTTGAGGAGTGGGGAACATGGAAACAGAACGCCAAATCCGTGAATTGGAAAAAGCGATGAATACGACAGACAACCGCCGGTTGTACGAGCGTTTCCTGGCAGTCAAGTTGGTTCTTGAAGGCCACACCCGGAAAGAAGCCGGGCACACCATCGGCCGCGACGAGCATACTGTCAGCCACTATGTGAAAAACTACTGCCATAATGGAATCCAAGGTTTAGTCTCCAAAAACAAAGCGGACGACCTTCACGGCTGACAGATGAACAGGAAGCGGAACTGGTCCAAATCGTCGCCTACCACACTCCGGAGGAAGTAGGTTTCAAATCCCGTGCCAATTGGACATTGGCGATTGTGTGTGACCTGATTCTCCGGGAATGGAGTTATGGATATACGCAAAAAGGCGTGGCGGACCTCCTTCACCGGCTAGGACTAAGCTGGACCCGTCCGACGTATACCCTCAAAAAAGCGGATTCCAAGAAACAACAGGTATTTTTGGAAGAAACCTTCCCGAGCCTAAAAAAAATTGCTGAATAGCGATATTGACCACCTCCTATTCGAGGACGAAACCATGATCCGGGATTACCAAGCCATTGGCTGCACCTGGTTTCTCCGCGGCCACCAGCGAAAAATCCCCACTTATGGACAACACAAAGGGGTAAAATTGATAGGCACCTTGGATTATGAAACCGGTCGGATCATTTGTACAGAAGAAGGGGCATACGACGCAGCGGCCTTCCTCCGTTTTCTGGAGCGGACGTTGCGGGAATACCCCACCGGAAAAATCGTGATGGTATTGGATAATGCCCTTATCCACCACGCCAAGCTGATCCAGTCTTTTCTTGAAGAAAACGCTAGGCGCCTGGCACTCATCTTCCTCCCTCCCTACAGCCCTCAGTTGAACCTAATGGAAGGCGTTTGGAAGTGGCTCAAGGAATCGGTCATCAACAATGTTTTTTTTGACCACGTCCAGAAAATCAAACAGTCGGTCCGCGGTTTCTTAGCCGATGTAAACGAGCGTCCCCTTGAGGTGATTGACCGACTGTGCGTGCGGATGTAAAGTATTTAATTCAACCTATATAACAAAATTGTCATAAAAAACGAGATGGTTGATATTAGAACTTGTGTTTTTGTTTAGGTCTAGAGATAAAGAGAGACAATTTCCAAATATATGTAATGAATACAAAAAGACGTTTGTCGCGGATTACCGTTACAAACGTCTTTTATTGATTTTCCGAGATCTCATCAGTCGCCATTTGGAATGGTTCACTCCTTATCTAGATTCGTTTAATGCTCGGACTGCTTGTTCGATTGTAATACCAAACGCAACGTTATTTTCGTTTTGTGCATCAATCGCCATAAAACGGTTAGAAGTTGTATCAAAAGCTACGCGGTATTGCATATTTGTTTTTGTAAACGTCATAAAATTCATCTCCTTTGTAATGTAATTTAGTTCTTGAAAGTTTCCTTTAAACTTTCGAACTTATACCAAGTTTAGCATCGTACGTTTTTTGATGCAATTAAAAAGCATTTATCATTTTCCTTATTTATTTTTTCTTAAATGGTTTAGCTATTTTCTTTTAATCCGATAAGTAGCCCAATCATCAAGGTTACAAATACTATTGCTTGAATATAAATCATATGCTCACCTCTTTATAAATAACTTAGCAATATAAAGAAAAAAACGCACGAACAACATAGGAATATAAACAAACGTTTTTGTCACAACGTCTAAGATCGTGTTAAAAAATAGTTATCTAAAAAGCAGAAAGATACTCAAAATAAAAAATAAAAAAATGAATAAAAACGTTTTCAAATACAAGGTAATTTGTTATTATAAACGCCGTTTGTATAATTAAGCGAGACAAATAAAAAAGCCATTTATGTTACACTCAAATTGTAATACCCGCTAAAGCATACAAGGAGAGTGAACATAAATGACTTATACCCATCTTACACCAAACGAGCTTGTAATGATAGAAGCATATTTTCATCAAGAAACTCCGGTTGCTATCGCTGCGAAGCAGCTTAAACGTGGACGCCAAACAATTTACAATGTCTATAACTTTCTCAAATGTGGTGGAACAGCACTTGAATACTTTGAACAATACAAAGAAAATAAGCGACGTTGTGGGAGAACCGAAATCATTTTTCCTGCTGAGGAAAAAGAATACATTGCAAAAAGATCAACTGAAGGTTGGACCCCAGACGTCATTATTGGCCGTGCAGAGCGAACCTTCTCTTGTTCAGTAAGTACCCTCTATCGCCGGTTTAAGACGGGAGAATTCAATGTTTTACATTTACCGATGCAAGGAAAACGAAAACCAAATGGTTATAAGGAAAAACGTGGAAAACAGGCATTCAAAAGAAATATTTCTGAACGTAAAAAAGATTATGTCGTTTTCGAAGAAGAATTTGGACATTTAGAGGGTGATACGATTGTCGGCATCCACCATAAAAGTGCCGTCATCACACTCGTTGAGCGACTTTCAAAAGCCATTATCGCCTTGAAACCAGAAGGCCGTAAGGCAGTTGATATTGAAAATTCGATTAATGAATGGCTTCAATCCGTACCCAAAAATCTTTTCAAATCAATTACCTTTGATTGTGGAAAAGAATTCTCTAATTGGAAAAGTATTAGTAATACGAATGATATTGATATTTATTTCGCAGACCCAGGAACGCCTTCCCAACGGGGATTAAATGAACATTCAAACGGACTCCTCCGAAAAGATGGACTACCAAAAGAAATGGACTTCAACCAAGTCAATCAAGGATTCATCTCATCCGTTGCGTCCAAAAGAAACCATATCCCTAGAAAATCACTAAATTACCAAACACCATTAGAAGTTTTTTTGAGTTACGTAAATGGAAAGTTTTGTCTCGCTTAATTTGACAAATAATAAAAATAAAGAAAAAACAAAATAAAAATAAAGAAAAGAGGGAATGAAATGGTAAAAGCAGAAGTAGGAAGATCTTATATATGCAAACCGATCGGAGTATCTCATGAACTAATCGGCTGTATTGAACGTACATATATCAACACGGCTGTCGTGTATGTTGAAAGTTATGACCAACGAGACTATCAACTTATCAATGAAAGCAAGTATCGCATGCTCGTAAAATTCTGTGATATTAGCGCACCTGCTGAATTGGTTTCTTAAACAGTATTTTTGAGAATTCGCAAGAACTCCCTTATAATATAAATAAAGACAGAAGGGAGCGAGAAGATATGCCAAAAAGAAAAAGTTCAGGGAAAATGGGAATTATTCTTGCAGTGATCTCTGCAATTCCTGCTATTTTAGCTATTGTTCGTGCGATGAAGGAATCAAGAGAAAGTTAAGCACACATTATGAGCGTCAAACAAAAAACGCATATACCTGCGGTGGCAGGTTATGCGTTTTTTGTTGTATAAAGACTTTTTTCATTAACGATTTTTGATTAGCCGACTCCCAAAACAAAATTTAGCAGTTTATCTGAATAAGTGATTTCTTCATCTGTTTGTTTCACACTTTCATTTAGTAGTCCCATCTCATCGGTTATGATACCATCCACACCATAAAACATCATGCGACTCATGGCATCTGAATCGTTGATTGTCCATACATATACTTCTTTTCCGTCTTGGTGGGCAGAATTAATGAAGTTACGGTTGATCGTACTATATTCCATTGTCAGAAAATCAGCAGGCGTCACAGGGGGCCCAACAATATTGAAAGGTAAGATGTAGCCCACATAAAAGTTTGGTTCTGCTTCTTTTAAATCTGAAACGGTTTGGTACGTCAAACTTTGCAAAATATGATGGTTCTCTAAGATAACTTTGCGGTATTTATGGACAAATCGTTCGACAAGGTCATCCGAATCTTTTTTAGAGGTCTTGATCTCAATAAGTAATTTTTGGTTTAGCTTATGTGCTTTTTCCAAATAAGAATCAAAAGAACAAACAGGGGCTTGCACTCCGTTTTCAGTAACTGTAAGATTTGTCAATTCTTTCAATGTAAGATCCTGTGGTGTTCCATTTACCCCTGTTAAGTGACGAAGATTTGCATCATGCATCACTACGAAATGACCATCTTTTGTTTCCTGAACATCCATCTCTACATAATCAGGATGATAGTCTCTGCTTGTTTTTTCAAGTGCTTCTAAAGTATTTTGCGCCCCATTTTGGGTACTCACACCTCTGTGAGAGACAGTCACTGGTTTTGTCTGAACAGCTGAAGTCAGATAATCCATATTGTAAAGACAGACGCCAATACCGAAAAAAACTGCAAAAAGAGTCAAACCAGTGTTTTTCAGCGCAGAGAAACGCAAGTTGGGGGCTTGTGGGATAAACCACTTAGGGATCTCAGGCAAGAAGCCTTCGTCATCCATGAAATCAACAATGATATAAAAAATCCCTACGGTAGACATCACGATATTGAATAATAAAATCCCTTGTAAAAGCGTCATAGCAAACACAGCGCTGATCAATGCATAGTCTGGGAAAAATTGTTCAACCATACTTTGTGCCAAAATAACAACGATATATCCTAAAGAAGAAAGGAGTAAAATCGTACCGCCAATCACAATAAATTGGCCCGTGATGGCCAAAAGACGCGATTTGGTCAATGACCAGCTTTCCCGAATGGCTGCTCGAAAAGGACGATCTCGTAGAATCATTTCCGGTAAAGCAAAAATCAGTCGAATCCCAATATAGCCAAGGAAAATATAAACGAGTAAAAAGGAACTGACGATGATCCAACGATTAGCAAAAATAAAATCCATAATGAAAGCGGGGATTTTTATTTTTGACAGTAGATCAGAATTAAAACTTAATCCGCTGATCGGTAGAATCAATAAAAAATAAGCAAGGAAAAACAAAAAAGTAATGGGTCTCACTTTCTTCAGCTGAAGTATCGTCAAGTGTAAGAGTTGCTTCAAAGAGATTGGTTCTTTCTTTTTAATAAAAAAAACACTCATCAAAAGAAAAGTAAATTCGAAATAAACTAACAGTAAAATCGTCATCAAAACTACGATTAACGAGAGTAGAACCCCAGGATGTTGAGAAAAAATTGAAGGAATATTGTCATAAGACAAATAGTCAATTGCCCCTCGGTGTAAAATAAAACGGGTCGTACTGCTCAATAAGGGTAAACAAATAAATAAAATAAAGCCATGCATCAGCAAGACATCACGGAAATAAGCTTGTGTTCCTTTTAAAAAGTCCCAAGCATTACCTAAGCTACGTTTCAAATAATTCATCCTATCACCTGCTCTTCACATTGTAGCGCAAATCTAATGAAAAAGGAAAGGGTGCAGTGTGTTTTGCAGACCCTTTCCCAGATTTAACATTGTCAATCAATGACTAATTTTACAAAATAAATATTATCCAAGAAGACCACTTAGATATTGACCTCCATAAATCAAGGCCATACTATATAAGAAAATCGACAGTGGTTTAGCAATCAAAATGATTAGTGTATATCGTTTCACTGACATGTTTGTCAATCCAGCCATCAAACATAACGCATCGTCAGGAGCAACTGGAAGAAAAATAGCTAGAGCAAACAGCTTCTCAAAACGGTTTTGATTATCCAGCCAGCCAATATATTTGTTATATGTCTTATCGCTAATCATGGAAAGTATGAATGGCTTTCCATAACGACGCCCTAGCAGAAAAATGATAATCGAACCAATGCAGATTCCAATATAGTTATAGATAAATCCAGCATAAGGGCCAAATATCAGGACACCAGCTGCAGTACTGATCCCTCCAGGAATGATTGGAATAACTACTTGCAGGATTTGGATGAAGACAAAAATAATCGGTCCTAAAATGATGGAATCACCTACTAATCCTCTTAACGCATTCAAATCTTTGAAAACACCTAAATTAATAAAATAAATCGTCAGCGCGATTGATAGGCCTAATCCGATAATGGATATGAAATTTATCAGTTTTCGAGAGGCAGCAATATTCATTATTCATCAACTCCTTAGAGGTTCTTTGTTAACTATACTTTACTAGAAAAGCAACTAACTGCGCCATTTTTTGATATGACAGAAAACAAACAATTTTGTAAGTTCATCATAAGTATAAAAGATTGATCTCAAAAAAACATCCAACTAAAGACTTATTTAATAACTTGTTTTTTTTAAAATAAAAAAAGCGTTAGCAACTATGCTTAAAAAGCATATCGACTGAATAAACTAAGCATTGGACAGGCTGAAAGACTACATTTAAAATGAAATGCGAAGAAACAATAGAAAATAAAGTTGCCTTAGAACCATAGTTGAATCACCTAACAGTCGTGAAGGGAGAATAAGAGAAATGGCAGAAAAACAAACCGCAGGACGAGATCAATTAGGAGATTTTGCACCAAAATTTGCAGAATTGAATGATGATGTTTTATTTGGACAAGTATGGTCCAGAGAAGAATTATCTGCTCATCAGCGTAGTATCATCACCATATCTGCATTAATTTCAGGAGGAAATTTTGAACAATTGCCAGCTCATCTGAAGATTGGCAAGCAAAATGGCATTACTAGTGAAGAAATAGCAGAAATCATTACCCATTTAGCTTTTTATGTAGGATGGCCAAAAGCTTGGTCAGCTTTTAGTTTAGCAAAAGAAATCTATTTAGAAGAAAATAGCGAAGATAAGAAAGAGGCGTAAATGATGACAAAACACGAAGAAATACACAATGGCGTGATTTTTCCAGCAGGTGAAAAAAACGAAGCTTACGCTCAAGTATTTACCGGGCAAAGCTATCTGAATATGTTAGTGAATGATCCCGAAGTTTCTGTTGGTGTAGGTAATGTAACTTTTGAACCAGGTTGTCGCAATCACTGGCATGTCCATACAGACGGCTATCAAATCTTACTTGTGACCGGAGGAGAAGGCTGGTATCAGGAAGAAGGAAAGCCAGCAAGACGATTAATGGCTGGAGATGTCGTCGTAACGCACAAAGGGATTAAACATTGGCATGGTGCGACAAAAGACAGTTGGTTTGAACATTTGGCGATCACTGCTGGTAATTCAGAGTTTTTAGAACCTGTAACAGATGAAGTGTATGAAGGATTGGAAAATCAATAATGTCAAGCTTGAACAGCTCCTGAAAGTAGATTTTAATCGAACTTTCAGGAGCTGCTTTTTTGATTCAGTCTTTTATAAATAGAAAATAGGGTTAATAATAGGAATGAGAAGCACGTCGAAAGATCTTAATATTGATAATCGGCTGGGCATACATGATTTCCACGTCATCAATCAAACTACCTAACAGATGATAATCTTCCCGATCATGTCGGGGATTACCTAATAGTTCTTGATAGTAGATTTCCATACTAGGGTCCCGAGGATTGTTCAGCAAATCAGCAAGTACATCTAAATCTTCTGGCTGAGTTTCTGCCGTACCCTGTATCTCTATGAAAAGCCCTTCCTCAGCAAATTCTACTCCAATACGTATTTCAGTTATTTCATGGGAATATAAATAAGTAAGAAGCTCATCGATGATTCTTTTTGATAATTCTTTTTCCAAGTGTCTTTTTTTCCTTTCTGACAGCGGTAAAGTTATCTAGTATCGGTACAAGGATACCTGCAACGAAACCAGTTGAAAAACCACTGTTATATAGATTTAGTCCTCCGTGCAAAGTGCTGACGTTATGGACAAGAGCAATATGTAGCACACCAGCTATTACACCGTAAAAACTGCCGTAAAAACCGCTTATGGGCGCGAGACCTGTCCCAAACACAGCTGCAACAAGCATGCCAGTACTGGTAATCTCATGAAAAGTTCCAAACAAAGAAGCAATAAATATTCCGACTAGTATCGGAAAACTGTTTTTTAAATGACAACCAAAAGCACTGAAACCCACCGCAGATAAAATAGCACCGATGACAGGTCCATTTAACTGACCGCCAACCAGCAAAACATAAGAAGACAGCATCAGACCAACTAAGCCCATGTTGATCAAAGTAGCACCAATACCAGAATTAGCAATGAAATCAGTTGTCAATTTTCCAGATGAATCGAAAATTTCTCGAATCCCCGAAAGCCGAAAGGAATTATAATAGAAACCAATTCCGACTGTCAGCGAAAAAAAGCCAAAAATAATCCAAATGAGAGGAAAGTGATATTCATTGAAAACCAATGTATTTTCGACGATTGAATAGCTGAATAACCTCAAAACAGCAGTAAAAGTCATCGCAATCAACCCAGAGGTGAATCCAATATTATAAAGTGTGAATCCACGATGGAAAACTAAAGTTTGAGCAGCTAAGGGCGGAAGAAGTAGACCAATTGCTATGCCAGCTAAATTCCCCAATAAAATACCTATCAGTAAAGGAAAACGCATACCAAAAGTGATATAACTAACGACCGGTGATAATGCGCTACCAAACAGTCTGATCATGATGTACTGAGAAAAAGGTTTATTGACAAATACAGCGTATAGATACACACCTAAAATGATTGAGATAGAATTATAAAGGTTTTTGCCAAAAAAAGAGAAACCGGTAACTGTTAGAATCGAAGCAAATAAGGGACCGTTTAAAATCACCTTGTGCCGATAAGCTAAAAGCACAGAAAGTAAGGTCAAAATCCCTACATTTATGAATGCGCTTCCGAAACCGCCTAAAGCAAAATAATCTGTCAAAAGATTGCTTGGCGAGGTAAGAATAGTTAGCAATCCACTCCAATTATCAGTAGGAGTATTAGAAAGCAAGCCAATAAAAAGAAAAAAAACACCTGTAAAACCAAGATAAAAATACTTTCTTTTCTGTGAAACGATTCGTTTTTGAGGATGAATATAAATAACGTCAGTTTCGTTTTCCATTACACACCTTCTTTTTCATTTTCTTTAACTATAACTTGAAATGAAAGATTTGGACAACTATCATTTAGGTCAAAACTAAAAATGTAAGGGAACCCATTGAATTTAACCAAATTTTTTTAATTTTGCAAAAAAAAGTTAAAGAAGACTGAAAAAAATTTAAAATATAACGTTTTGAGTAAAATGTTTGCAAAAAATGCTAAAAATAGGGTACAATAAAACAACATATACTGCAGTAAAGAAGTGGGGGAGTTTTAATGAGAAGAAAAGTCTATACCAAGGATCAAATTCTAAAAGCTGCTTATGATGTTGTTGCAAAGGAAGGGTTTAAAGGATTTACTGCGAGAAATATTGCTAAAAAGATGGGGATTTCGACACAGCCGATTTATCTGGAATTCAAAAACATGGAAGATTTAAAAAATACGTTGCTGGATTCTATCTTTGAACAACTAAAAGAAGATGTTTTCCCTATTGAACGTACTGGTGATAAAATCATTGATCTCGGTTTGAACTATATCTACTTTGCAAAAAAGCATCATAGTCTTTACATGGCATTGTACATTGATGAACATGGGGACGGAAAGAAAATGCATGATTTTTCATACAATTATTTCCGTGAAATAGTTAAAGAAGATGAAAGATACAATCAATTATCGGATGAATATGTCGATGCTCTGCATACTGGTACATGGGTAGCAGTGACTGGCTTAGCGTCATTGATGTCATCAAACATCATGCATCCAACAGAAGAACAAATCATTGCACTGATCAAACGGACAATTGACTCGATTTTAGCATTAGATAATCCTGAAATAATCAGATAGTGTTCTATCAGTATGAATTTGATCGGTAAGTCCGTTGGCTGCAAACTGTCAATGGACTTTTTTGCTAAAAAAAGCGATTTCTGTTATTTATCTATTAGAAATAGGCTTGACATTTCGTGAAAAAAGTTTAAAAATAGTACTTACGGAAGGTTGGCAGAGTGGTAATGCACCGGACTCGAAATCCGGCGAACCGGCTAATACCGGCGCGCAGGTTCAAATCCTGTACCTTCCTTATATCAACGATTAGAGGTTGTGAAGAAGCTGTCCTGCATCAAGTAATAAGAACGGCCAAACAAAAATAGCTTTTCCTATTTTTTCGTTTGGTTGGGCTTATTACCGCAGATGCAAGCTTTTGAACACCGTTTGTTCGGAATAAGGGGCTGTGACAAGACTTTTGTCACAGCCCCTTATTGTTGTACTTTTAACCTACAATATTTTTTGATTCCCCCTGAGTACTATTTTTTATAAATGCTAGTAAATCAATCTTCTTTGGCCTTTTTTTTGATAAAAAAAATACTAGATGTAAGATAAAAGTGTAAAAACGATTTGTTTTAGGAGGGGAAACGATGTGTACCGCAATCACTTATGCAACGAAAGACCATTATTTTGGAAGGAATTTTGATTATGAGATGTCTTATAATGAAGTAGTCACTATTACTCCAAGAAATTATCGTTTCGATTTTAGAAAGGTAAAAAATTTAGATAAACATTATGCAATGATAGGAATAGCAGCTGGGGTATCCAACTATCCACTCTATTATGAGGCTACAAATGAAAAAGGGTTGAGTATGGCAGGACTGAATTTTCCTGGCAATGCTGATTATAAAGAATTACAAGAAGGAAAAGATAACGTTGCACCATTTGAGTTTATTCCATGGATACTAGGGCAATGCTCAACCATAGACGAAGCTAAAGAATTATTGGCTACTATCAATCTAGTCAATATCGATTTTAGTGAAAAACTACCCTTGTCACCTTTACACTGGTTATTAGCTGATAAAGAAAAATCGATAGTAATTGAAAGTATGAAAGATGGACTTCATTTATATGATAATCCTGTCGGTGTGTTGACAAATAATCCGCCATTTGATTATCAATTATTTAATCTGAACAATTATCGCTCGCTATCAAATGGAACACCAGAAAATCATTTTTCAAACCAGATCAGCTTGAATGTTTATAGTCGTGGGATGGGAGGATTGGGCTTACCTGGAGATCTCTCTTCTGTTTCTCGATTTGTAAAAGCCACATTTACTAAAATGAATGCTGCATCAGGTGATTCAGAATCTGAAAGTATCAGTCAATTTTTTCATATACTAGGCTCAGTCGAGCAACAAAAAGGAGTATGCGATACTGGAGAAGGAAAATACGAATATACGATTTATTCTTCTTGCTGTAACGTTGATAAAGGGATTTATTATTATCGTACGTATGAAGACAGTCAAATTACTGCTGTAAATATAAATAAAGAAGACTTGGATCGTCATGAATTGGTCAGTTATCCAGTCGTAAAAGAGCAACAGATAAACTATGTCAATTAATTAATGAATAGATCCGTTTGGTATCATATTTTCTGATACAGTCATAATTAGACACGATCTTTAGGTCGTGTCTTTTTTTGCTGGTTTTTTTGGAAATAGCATCCACTAATATTTTTTTAACACGAAGAGAATAAGGTAGCCTCAAAAAAGAAAACATGGTAAATTAGATATTGGGACTTTATTTTCTGTAAAAACAGAAACTTTCATCTTTTGTTTTCACGTGACGAAATTGTAAGAGAGAAAATATTCGTCCGCTATTTATTCTATGATAAGATGCATATGAATGAAATAAACAGTAATTTTATATTAGGATGTGAAAGTTAAATGTGCGGTATTGTAGGTTTTGTTAACGACAAGGACAACAAAAAAACAATTATTAATACAATGATGGATCGAATCGTTCACCGTGGACCTAATAGTTCAGGAGAATATATCGATAAACATGTTGCTTTAGGATTCAGAAGATTAAGTATTATTGACTTAGAGGGCGGTACTCAGCCTATTTACAATGAAGATCGGACAAAGATCATTATTTTTAATGGCGAAATCTATAATTACCAGCCTTTGAGAGAAGAATTGATTGCAGCTGGCCACGTTTTTCAAACACATGCAGATACAGAAGTCCTTTTGCATGGTTACGAAGAATGGGGAACAGAATTATTGCAAAAGATCCGCGGAATGTTTGCTTTTGCTATTTGGGATAATGAAAAGAATGAGTTATTCGGTGCAAGAGACCACTTTGGGATCAAACCATATTATTATGCAGAAATGAACGGAACATTTATGTTTGGTTCAGAAATCAAAAGTTTTCTGCCTCATCCTGATTTTAACAAAGAATTGAACAAAGAAGCGTTGAAACCTTATATGACTTTCCAATATTCTCCATTAAACGGCGAAACATTCTTCAAAGATGTCTATCGTTTGCCTGAAGGCCATTATTATACGTATAAAGATGGAAAACTAGACATTCAGCAATATTGGGATGCAGATTTTGAAACAAAAGAAACGCATTCCCGACAAGAATGGATCGAAAAAATCGACGAAACCGTTCAAGCTTCTATTGAAGCACATACGGTCAGTGATGTAGAAGTTGGTTCTTTCTTATCCAGCGGGGTTGATTCCAGTTATGTAACCTCTGTATTGAAACCAGATCATTCTTTCTCAATCGGGTTTGATGATAAAACCTATAATGAAGCGATTGAAGCCAGAAAACTAACCGAACTATTGGACTTAGATAATACAGCAGCAGTGATCGACGGAGACATGTCGTTCAAAGCATTCCCTTTGATCCAGTATCACTTAGATGAACCTGATTCAAATCCTTCTTGCGTACCTTTGTACTTTTTAGCAAATCTTGCTTCACAAAGTGTGCGGGTAGTCCAATCTGGAGAAGGGGCGGATGAACTGTTTGCGGGATACCAAACGTATGGATTCCATACGAATTCAAAATTCATCCGTGTGATTGCTCAAGGATTGAAAAAATTACCAAAAGGAACACGCTATAATTTAGGACGTAAAATCGGAAAAATGAAAAATTTCCATGGACGGATCCATTTATATGAATCACTTGCTCCTGCAAAAGAATATTTTATCGGTCATGCTCGAGTGTTCGAAGAAACAGAAGCATCAGAAGTGTTAACACCAAAATATCAAACAGCACCATCTGTGGATGAAATCATGACTGTTCATTACGAGAAAACAGAAGGAATCAAAGATGAAGTCAATAAGATGCAATATGTCGATCTTCATCAATGGATGCCAAAAGATATCTTGTTAAAGGCAGATAAACTTTCTATGGCAAGTTCTTTGGAAGTCCGAGTACCTTTATTGGATATCGAAGTCATGAAATTGGCTCAACAAATACCAAGTAAGTTTTTATTGAATCAAAACAACACAAAAGATATTTTCAGACAAGCTGCGAACAAACATCTTCCGGAAGAATGGTCGAATCGTGTGAAATTAGGATTCCCTGTGCCAATCAAAGCTTGGTTGAAAGAAGAACACGGCTACGAACAAGTCAAAGCATTGTTCGAAGCAGATTTTGCAAAAGAATTTTTTGATCAAGAAAAAATCATGAAGTTGCTAGATGACCATCACGAAGGACGTAAAGAAGAGCAAAGAAAAATCTGGACAATCTTCAGTTTCTTGACATGGTATAAAGTCTACTTTGTAGATGAAACGATTCCGCAAGCAGAAGCAATCGACTATGTGACTGTTTGATGAAAATCAAATATCAATAAAAAAGAGGTTTTCTCCTACCGTTTAACACTGAGTGATAAGAAACAATTTCAAAAAACAGCTCTTCCCGTTTTATAGATATTATGACTTATGGTTCGGAGTTGGCAGAGGAACACCATTGTTTCGAACATAAGGGGGTTGTGACACGATTTTCGTCACAACCCCTTTACATATGTTCAATAATCGATTTCTTTTTCTTTTGTCCCATCTTTTTTATAAATGAACAAAGTTGATTCTTTGTTTTGTGCTACTTGCTTTCCTTTTTCGATTGCTTCTTTTTTTGTATCAAAATGGTTGCTTGCCTTTTTTGCCCCTTTAGATTTCACGATCCATTGTTCTTCCTCATATTCTACGATCACATCTGAATCAAGCAGTTTTCCAGCACGAGGATTCGTATCGTGTTCATCCGTCTTGCTTGGATTTTTTTCTTTTTCGAAAGTTCGTTTTTCTGATTCACTAGCATCTTCATACCATTTTTTTGCTTGATCAATGGCAATTGGGATCGCACGGTTATCAGGGTACCCTTCATCTAATAATGCATTTGCGATGTCGATTGCTTTTTTTCTTGTCAATTTATCTAAGTTTTTCATTGATGCAGGAAAGTCCTTCATGTTCCATGGCATATTAGTATCCCCCTTTATTAAAAAACATAATCTATATAAACAAGTGTAAGGGTATTTATACAAAAAGAAAAAGATTTTGTTTGAGAAGTAAAACCGTTGTATTTATCGTCAAGTAGTTTTACTTAACAAAATCGTGAAAAACACTAGCAATCTAGAAAAAATCATGGTAAGATAATCAAGTCTGAGAGTCATCTTAGAGGATTCTTGTAAAAATGGGAGGGAAAAACATGCGCGTAAACATCACTTTAGAGTGTACTTCTTGTAAAGAACGTAACTATCTAACAAGCAAAAACAAACGTAACAATCCTGATCGTTTGGAAAAACAAAAATATTGCCCACGCGAACGCAAAGTTACTTTGCACCGTGAAACAAAATAATGTTTTTAAAGTTCTCAATTCCTTGCTGGTCAAAGAATTGAGACTTTTTTTATCTCAAAACATCTAAAATCATAAGGAGCGGATAATATGTTTATTTCCATGTGGGCACAAGATAAAAATGGTCTGATCGGCAAAAATGGTTTGTTACCATGGCGATTGCCAAATGATATGCGTTTCTTTCGCGAACATACAATGGATCGAATTTTAGTGATGGGAAGAAAGACCTATGAAGGAATGGGGGATCTTTCACTTCCTTATCGCCATATCATCGTGTTGACAACGCAACCAAATTTTCGCACGAAAGAAAATGCGGAAGTAATGCATTCGATCGATGAACTTTTGTCGTATAGTCAAACGATCTCAGAAGATATCTATGTTTCGGGTGGTAGTCGGATTTTTCAAGAACTTCTTCCTTACACTGGTCGGATCTGGCGAACATTGATCGATAGCACGTTTGAAGGCGATACGTATATTGGGAATATTGATTTTTCAGACTTCGCCCTTATAGAGGAGTATGAGGGGATAACGGATCAAGAAAATCTATATGCCCATCGTTTTCAAAAATGGGAAAGAGTAAAAAATAGGGTTGCTTCAAAAGAAGAATAAAATCTATGCGTCTAGTTTGTTAATAAGAAAAAAAGCATCTCACGACTAATCGTGAAGATGCTTTTTTTAGTTAAAATCAATTTAGTTTTTCTTTGATATCATTGACCATTTCCTGACTGGCAATAGGTCCGTTATATAGCCAACTAGATTCAGGTCCGAATTGCAGTACATGATTGTCTGTCACTGCTTTAAGATTCTTCCAGCTTGGTTCATTGAACATGGCAGCATCTTTGTCACTGTTCACAAGGATGATGTAGTCAGCATCTAATTCAGCTAGCTTTTCAGAGGAAACAGCAGACCAGTCAGAAGTGGCTTTTTTGGAGACCTCTTCCACTAGATCAGGAACACCAAATTCCAGATCGTCGTATACGATTCTTCCACTTGACCGATTTTTGCTGACCATAAAGGCTGAGTTGTTGGTCACCCACAACACTGCAGCTGTCTTGTTCTCGATTTTATCTGCTAGTTCTTCTCGAGTTTTCTTGATGGATTTTTGATAATCGGAAATGATCTTTTCTGCCTCTTTTTCTTTTGCCAAAGCTTTGCCGACATCTTTTAGTTGTTCTTCCCATGTGACATCTGTTCCGTTTTTTACAACATAAGTTGGCGCGATTTTGCTATATTGTTCGTATTTCCCGCCTTCGACAGTAGCGGAAGAAGAAATCAACAGCAAATCAGGCTCAAAGCTTAACACTTTCTCATAAGGAAGGTCATAAGAAATCGTTGGGACATCCTTTAAATCATCTTGCAGATAATCTTGAATGGAACCACTGCCAACAGTCCACTGGGCGATAGGTTTTTCCCCTAGTGCAATCAGATAGTCTTCTAAGTAACTGCCGATGATCCGTTTGGGCGCGTTTGGAATCTCTACTTTATGTCCAAGTGTATCTGTGACTGTATGAGTACTATTGGATGAAGTCGTCGAATTGGCAGTTGTAGCTGTTTCTTTATCTGAAGAGGGGGAGCAAGCGCTCAGTACTCCAGCCAGCAGCAATATGCTAGATAATGTGAATACTTTTGTTTTTAATTTCATTTCTTTCCTCCTAACATAATTGAGAATCTTTCTCATTGGTTATTATTCCTGATATTTCGAACGCTGTCAACCGCTTCATTTGGCTATAGATATGAAAGTAGCGCTTGACGAAATGTTGAAACAGCGTCATAATTGAGAATGATTTTCAGCGAAAGGATGGGTGAAATGACGAGATTAAGAGCAGCTGACATTGCAGCCGGCTACGAAAACAAAAAAATCATTGAAAACATGTCTGTTACGATTCCTGAAGGGAAAATCACTAGTTTGATTGGGCCAAATGGAAGTGGAAAATCTACTTTATTGAAAAGCTTTACCCGTATACTACCTGTGAAATCAGGAAAGATCATTGTCAATAACTCTGATATCTCTACATACAGTTCAAAAGAACTTGCAAAAAAAATTGCATTATTAGCACAAACTAGTGAACACCCTACAGGTATGACAGTAGAAGAAGTAGTATCTTACGGACGATACCCTTATCAAAAACTGTTCAGCGGCATGGACACGCAAGATCATGAAGCAATCGAGTGGGCGTTGGATGCTACAGGTCTAGCTGGATTTCGTATGCGGGATATCGCAACGCTGTCTGGTGGACAAACCCAGCGTGTCTGGATCGCTATGGCGCTTGCTCAGGAAACAGATATCTTGATCTTGGATGAACCGACAACATTTTTAGATCCGGCACACCAATTAGAGATCCTACAGTTATTGACTGAAATCAATCAAATGAAACAAACAACGATCTTGATGTCGATTCATGACATTAATCATGCTTCACGTTTTTCAGATTATTTATTAGCAATGAAAAACGGTAAGTTGATCACAGAAGGTACACCTGAAGAAGTGATCACAAAAGAGTGTATGAAAAAAATATTTGAGATTGATGCAACGATTGTCACGCTTCCAAGAACAAATAAACCAGTTTTTCTAACCTATGATTTGTTGCCAAAAGAGCAGGAGGATCAATTATGAGGACTATGAAGAAAAATAGACTCCTGCTTTTGGTCTGTTTTGTTCTTTTGATTATTTTTTTTGTTGCTCTTTCAAATGGCGCAGCGACTGTGGGAAAAGCAGATTTTTGGCAGGCGTTGTTTGATTTTGATAGATCAAAACAAAGTCACCAAATCATACGAAATATTCGTTTGCCTCGTGTGGCGGGAGCATTTCTTGTAGGGAGTTGTTTTGCATTGAGCGGTGCATTGATGCAAGGAGTGACAAGAAATCCTTTAGCAGATTCAGGCTTACTAGGAATCAACGCGGGTGCTTCGTTGGCAATGGCCCTTAGTTTTGCTTTTTGGCCTAAAGCTTCTGATTTTTCTGTGTTTCTAATGTCATTGGCAGGTTCTTTTGCTGTAACTTTGCTCGTATTTGGTTTTTTGCAGTTTTCGAAAATGGGCATGAATCCTTTACAGCTGATTTTAGCTGGCGTAGCTATTAGTTCTTTTTTTACTGCTATCAGCCAAGCACTGACCCAATTCTTTAATCTGCAGCAGGATCTTGCTTTTTGGTTTGTAGGTGGAGCTGCCAATATCACATGGAAACAGTTAACAGTATTGTTTCCTTTATATATACTTGCTGTTTTGGTTTCTTTTTCATTAGGAAAAGCAATATCTTTGATTCATTTGAGTGAAACACATGCATTAGCTCTTGGAAGTCATCCTAAACGAACGCGGTTGATTGTTTTCTGTCTAGTCGCAGTGTTGGCAGCCATAGCAGTTTCGTTAGTCGGTCCAGTTTCCTTTATTGGACTGTTGGTTCCGCCAGTTGTTCGTGGAATGGTTGGAACGGACTATCGTTATGTTCTACCTGTCTCTTTTTTAGTTGGCGGTGGATTGGTTATGTTGGCGGATTTTACAGCGAGGATGATCAATCCCCCTTTTGAAACACCTTTTGGATTAGTCATTGCATTGATTGGCGTTCCGTTTTTACTGATACAAGTAAGGAGGGAACAACGGTGAAAAAAATATATTGGACGTTCTATTTCTTGCTTTTTGTACTTGTCATCCTGTCTATAGGTAGTTTAATGATTGGTACGCCTTTTATTTACCTGGATCAGCTTTTTGCCACGTTCATAGGGAAAGAATCATCTTCTTTGGCGCTGATTGTTAGAGAATTTCGAATTCCTCGATTACTGATCAGTTTATTAGCAGGAGCTTGTCTTGGCGTTTCTGGTTATATCTTGCAAGGAGTAACAAGAAATGAATTGGCAGATTCTAGTATATTGGGCATTAATGCCGGAGCAGGATTTTTAGTGATGCTTTATTTAGGTTTCTTTTCGCACTATTCGCTGCCGTTTCTATTGCTAGTTGTAGCCTTTCTAGGTGGTGTTTTAGCTGCTTGCTGTGTCTATCTTGCGGCCTATGATCGAAATGGCTTTTTGGGTATGAATCGAATCTTATTGTCCGGTATTGCCGTTAATGCCGGCCTTTCTGCATTAACATTGCTATGCACGATCCAATTATCTAAGGAAAATTATGGATTTGTGAATGCATGGTTAGCGGGATCAATCTGGGGTGCGAGCTGGCCTTATGTTTGGGCATTGCTTCCATGGGCGGTTATCTTAATTCCGCTAGGAGGACTTTATGCACAGAAGATTGGATTGCTATCATTTGGTCAAGAACGCGCGCAAGGATTAGGCCTTAACGTGGCTAAAAGTCAAAAAATCCTTTTGTTGTTAGCTGTTGCTTTGGCAAGCGGTAGTGTAGCGGTGACAGGTAGTTTATCTTTTGTAGGACTACTAGCTCCTCATGCTGCGAAGCTAGTCGTACGTAAAGAAAATAACTGGACCTTTGTTCTGAGCGGTTTGTTCGGTTCCATTTTTGTGCTTAGTGCAGATATGGTTGCTAGAGTGATTCTACCAAGTGGGGAAGTACCTACAGGAATTTTGATTGCCCTTTTTGGTGCGCCATATTTTCTGTATGCACTTTTTATCAGACAAAAACACGCGCTGAACAGTTGAAATTCATTAAAAAAGGAAGGCCAATCATTTCTAGGTCTTCTTTTTATTCTATTTATGCATTTATTTGAAAGTTCGATTGCTATTTTTCTTTTTTTCCTATACCATTTTATGAGAGAAGGAAGGGTGAGTTTTTGGACCAATTGAAAGTAAGATTACGCCGGAAAGGAATCGAAAAGCTGAAAAATCTGGCCAAAAGTGGCAAGAAAAAGGAAAAAGAACAGCGAATCTATAAACAGCTATTCGCCAGCGAGTACTGGAAGTCAGCAAAAGTGATAGGGACGACTTTATCGAATGAATTTGAACTGGATACACAGCCGGTTATCCAACGAGCAGAAAAAGAACAAAAGAAAATAGTTGTACCTAAAACTTTGCCGAAACGTCAGATGGCGTTTTATGAAATGGATGAACAGTCCGTTCTTGTACGTTCGAGTTTTGGTGTTCTTGAGCCACAATCAGAGAAGCTCTATTTGCCGGAGATGATCGATCTCCTCATTGTACCAGGTATTATCTACAATAGAGCCGGTTATCGAATCGGTTTTGGCGGTGGTTATTACGACCGGTATTTAAATAATTTTCATAAAAAAACATGTAGCCTTGTTTTTCGTGAACAATTGAATGAACAATGGCAACCGGAGAGCTTTGATCAGAAGATCCAACAATTGTTTATTGACTAAAATGAAATGGGAGGTTTTCATGAATTATCAACAGCAAATAAAATTGCGTGCATGGTTAAGACGACCGTTATGGACCTATGCTTTTTTAGGGATACAGACAGCGGTCTTCCTCATGATGGAATTATTTCCGCGACTTGAGATCCCTTATTATGCCGGAATGTATGGTCCTTATCTTGTTCACTTCAATGAATGGTGGCGTTTAGTGACACCAATCTTCATCCATTTTGGACTGATGCATTTCGTAATGAACTCACTGATACTGTATTTTATGGGGCAGCAAATCGAGGCAATCTATGGCCATTGGCGTTTTTTCTTGATTTATATGTTCAGCGGGATAATGGGAAATACAGCAAGCTTTGCTTTTAACGAAGCGAATGTTCTGTCTGGTGGTGCGAGTACTTCGATATTCGGTTTGTTCGGTGCGTTGTTTATCTTAGGGTTTCATTTTAAACATAACCCAGCGATCCAGCAGCTAGTCAGACATTTTCTTTTATTTATTGTGTTGACATTTGTTTTTGGTCTTCTGGATACCTCTGTAGATGTTTGGGGACATGTCGGTGGGCTAATTGGCGGATTAGTGTTAGGGAATGTTTTGGGTCTACCGAAACAACAGACAAGCTATTCGATACACCAAAGGATTCTTTCTACACTAGTTTTTGTATTTCTTTTTGTAATATGTATTTTACTGGGTTTAAAAAAATATGGTTTACTTGTATAATATGAAGGAAGTGCTTAAAGATGGAGAGCTTATATGATGTACAGCAGCTGTTCAAAAAATTTGGCATCTTTATCTATGTGGGTGCACGCATCTATGACATTGAATTAATGACTATCGAATTGCGTAATCTGTATGATAGCCGTTTGATTGATCATGATACATACATGACAGCGTGGCGCATATTAAAAAGAGAGCACCGAATTGAAGAAAGCCGAAAGAAAGGAAATTTGTAATGGACAAGAAGATTATTGGGATTGATTTAGGTGGAACAACAGCAAAATTTGCAATTTTAACACCAGAAGGAGAGATTCAACAAAAATGGAGCATCGATACCAATATTTTGGATGATGGTAAGCATATCGTTCCTGAAATCATTGAATCAATCAATCATCGTTTGAATTTATATAATATGAAAGCCGAAGACTTTATCGGAATCGGCATGGGTACCCCAGGAAGCGTGGACAGCGAAGCTGGAACGGTTATTGGTGCGTATAACTTAAACTGGACAGAAGTTCAATTTGTGAAAAAACTGATCGAGGCAGGAACAGGAATCAAATTCGCTATCGATAATGATGCGAATGTTGCTGCTTTAGGTGAACGATGGAAAGGTGCTGGAGAAAATGATCCAGACGTTGTATTCGTTACTCTAGGAACAGGTGTTGGCGGAGGTATCGTTGCTGGCGGAAATTTGATTCACGGCGTGAGCGGAGCTGGAGGAGAAATCGGACATATCACTGTGGATCCTGAAGGGTTCGAATGTACTTGCGGTAAACGCGGATGTTTAGAAACTGTATCTAGCGCTACAGGTGTGGTACGCCTAGGTCGTTTCTTGGCAGAAGAATACGCAGGGGATTCAAAACTGAAAGCAATGCTAGACAACGGAGAAGAAGTAACAAGTAAAGATATCTTTGAAATGGCTCAAGAAGACGATCCGTTTGCATTGATGGTTGTTGATCGCGTATGCTTCTACTTAGGTTTAGCTTGCGGAAACTTGGGGAATACATTAAATCCGTCAAGTATCGTGTTAGGTGGAGGAGTATCGGCAGCAGGAGAATTTTTACGCAGCCGTGTAGAGAAATATTTTAAAGAATTTACTTTCCCGCAAGTAAGAGAATCAACAAAAATCAAATTAGCAGAGCTTGGTAATGAAGCTGGTGTCATTGGTGCTGCCTCATTAGCCTTGAAATTTGCTTAAAAAAACGGAGGCATTACATGGTTTTATGGGTAATTAATATCATTTTGCTATTGATTGTGCTTGCAATCATCTTTTGGGAAGTCTATCTACGAGTAATGGCCAAACGTTCAGCAACGACTTTGACAGAAGAAGAATTTCGAGAAGGAATGAGAAAAGCACAAGTAATCGATGTTCGCGAAAAAGATGTGTTTGATGCTGGGCATATTTTAGGTGCAAGAAACATCCCTTACACTGTTTTGAAAGATTCATTAGGATCTATTCGAAAAGACCAGCCTGTCTATATTTACGATCAAAAGAAAAGTTTGAGCATCCGTACAGCAAATAAATTACGTAAAGCAGGTTATCAAGAGATTTATTTACTTAAGGGTGGATATGACGGATGGTCTGGAAAAATCAAAAGTAAAAAAGTATAAAACAGATGATTGTATGACAGCTTTAAAAAACGAATCAATCATTAGATTTTGACCAAGATCACATGAACGGCGCAATGGATAGTTGTGCCGTTCATTTTTTTTATTTTGTGCTATTATCTACATATATAAGCTAAGCGAAAAGGCAGAAAGAAGGAAGCAACTATGATCAAATTAAAACGTGTTTACCTTGATGCTGAAAAAGAGGATGGCTATAGAATACTCGTGGATAGGTTCTGGCCACGAGGAATTTCAAAGGAAAAAGCGCAGTTAGATCTGTGGTTGAAAGAAATTGCACCTAGTAATGAAGCACGCAAAACTTTTGACCATGTACCAGAACGATTTGCTTCATTTGCAAAGAAATACCAGCAAGAATTGATTTTCGAAGAAGAAAAGAAGCAAGCTATTTTTAAACTCAGTCAACTTATGAAAGAACATCCAGTCATTACTTTTGTTTATGGTGCAAAAAATGAACATCAGAACCATGCTGTTTTATTGAAAAAATTTATCGAAATGGAGGCATGCAAATGAAAATAGGGATCATTGGTGCCGGCCCTAGAGGATTAAGTGTAGCAGAAAGAATTCTCCATAATAATCAGGACAGACATTCTCTTGAACTTTTTCTTTTCGATCCCAATGGTCCTGGAGGTCGAGTTTGGCGGTTGAATCAGCCACCGGAGTTATTAATGAACTCTGTTTCTCAACAAGTGACGCTTTTTACAGATGAAACATTGTCCAGTGGAGGATTGGTAACACAGGGCCCCAACTTGTTTCAATGGAGTAAAGGACCTGCTACAGATTATATCGAACAGACGGTAACCAAAAATAAGCAACTAGTTATAGAAGAAATCAATCGTCTGGAAAAAGATCAGCAATCTACTCGATGTTTATACGGACTCTATCAACGCTGGTTTTTCTCAAAGTTGCAAGAAGAATTTCCAGCTTCTATTCAGTTTGTTTATTCTTTAGTAAAAAAAGTCAGCAAAAGAAAAGATGGTTACCTTTTACAGACAGATCAGCAAAGCTATTCTGTCGATCAGCTTGTTTTAGCAAGCGGTCACTGGGAAAATGATGAGACAGAAGAAGAAAGAGTGTGGGTAGACTACGCAAAGAAAAATGATTTACTGTATCAGCTTCCTTCTAATCCTGCAGATGTAGATCTTTCGAAGATACCGCCTAAAGAAAATGTCTTTTTAAGAGGTCTAGGCTTAAGTTTTTTTGATTATGTCGGATTGTTTACAGTATCAAGAGGAGGGCGCTTCGAGAACGAAAAGGGAAAACTGGTCTATCATCCATCAGGCAAGGAACCGATTGTATACAGTGGATCAAGAAGGGGGCTCCCTTATTACCCTCGAGGAAGAAATCAAAAGCAAGGCGGAGCAATGGCATGGCCACGGTTACTAACAAAAGAAAACCTGGAGCAATGGCATCAGTCGGGATTTTTGACTGGCGAAACATTTTTTGACTATCTGAAAAAAGACGTTGAGTTGTTTTATTACAAGAAAATCATCGAAGAATATCACTTGCCGATTCCAAAGAAAAATTTTGAGCATGATTTTCTCTCCCTCTCTTCAGAGGAGTGTCTCGGAAAGCATCCAGCACTAATCCCTTATAGATGGGATTGGTCGTATTTAGAAACTCCTCTTGCCTATCAGAATGAGCCCTTTTCAGAAGCTAGCCGAATATTTATTGAAGGGCAGATAAAAGAAGCAGAAAAAGGAAACTGTACAGGAGCATTTGCTTCAACATTTGATGCATTAAAAGACTGGCGTGATCCAATACGACAGGCTATTGAAGGGCACGTTTTTTCTGCAAAGGAATACAAAGAAATACTATGGGGATGGTTTACTCATCTAAATAGCTTTTTAACGATCGGTCCGCCAGTCATTCGGACGAAAGAATTAGCAGCACTGATAGATGCGGGTATTTTTCATTTGATCGAACCGCCATTTGATATTCAGCAAAAGCACAACCGCTATGTTATTTCTCTACAAGATAAAGAAATCAGCAGTCGCTATTTGATTGAAGCTCGATTGCCACAAACAAGCTTTTCTCGTTCAAGTAATCCTGTCATAAAAAATTTGAAGGAAAACAAACTTGTTCGCCCTTTTTCATTTTCAGATAATACAGGAAGTTATCATTCAGAAGCTATAGATGTTGAGCGAGGTACGAATCGCGTGATTGATGCTTCAGGGGAAATCCAGTCTGACTTTTATTGCTATGGAATACCTGTTGAAGGTGTGGATTGGCTAACTGCAGCAGTAGCTAGACCTTATACAGATCCATGGAATCTGAGACAGGCAGATAAAATAGCACAACTTATATTGACTGACAAATAAAAATACGCATGATGACTTATCTGTTTTTTAGAAAGTCTTCATGCGTATTTTTAAATAATTATTAACGAGAAACGCGTTTACGCATTGCTTTTTTACGGTTTTCTTCGATCATTGCTTCTTTTTCGTCAATTGGATCGATCACTGTTTTTTTCACAGAAGCAACCAAACCAGCAACGGCAGCGGCTGTTGCCAGACTTCCTACTAATATTCCAGATACAAATTTTTTCATTGAATCCACCTCATTTATTATTTGTTATATCTATTATGGAACAAAAGAGAAAAAAAGGCTAGTTTTACGTTTGTTTGTAAACCTTTGCAAAAAATCCTTGAAAATGTTTACTAAATGTTTTATTATAAATTTACCATATGAATTTACGAAATTTTACTTTGTTTGTTTTCACCATAAAAGTAAACTTCGTTTTTTTAAATTATATAGAATCAACAAACACAATTTTACTAATCAAAGGAGTGTTTTTTATGACAATTTTAGTACTAGGCGGAGCCGGTTATATCGGTTCGCACGCTGTAGACCAGCTAGTTCAAAAGGGGTATCAAGTAGCTGTGGTAGATAATTTGCTCACAGGTCACAAACAAGCAGTACATCCAGATGCTCATTTTTATGAAGGAGACATCCGGGATAAAGAATTTCTACGTTCCGTATTTGAAAAGGAACCGATTGAAGGAGTAATCCATTTTGCTGCAAGCTCTTTAGTAGGAGAATCTGTCGAAAAACCATTGATGTATTTCAACAACAACGTATACGGTATGCAAATCTTACTTGAAGTCATGCACGAGTTCAACGTGAATAAAATCGTATTCTCTTCTACTGCAGCAACTTATGGAGAGCCGAAAGAGTCTCCAATCACAGAAGATACACCAGCTAATCCTAAAAATCCGTATGGTGAAAGTAAATTGATGATGGAAAAAATGATGAAGTGGTGTGACCAAGCATATGGCATGCGCTATGTCGCTTTGCGCTACTTCAATGTAGCCGGAGCAAAAGCAGATGCATCTATCGGAGAAGATCATACACCAGAAACGCATCTTGTCCCAATCATTTTACAAGTAGCTCTTGGTCAAAGAAAAGCATTGGCTGTTTATGGAGACGATTATGATACACCAGATGGAACATGTATCAGAGATTATGTTCAAGTAGAAGATTTGATTGCTGCACATATTTTAGCTTTGGAATACTTGAAAGAAGGAAATGAAAGCAACTTCTTCAATTTAGGCAGCAGCAAAGGATACTCAGTCAAGGAAATGCTAGAAGCAGCTAGAGAAGTGACAGGAAAAGAAATTCCAGCAGAAATAGCACCAAGAAGAGCTGGAGATCCTAGCCGATTAGTCGCTTCAAGTGAAAAAGCGAGAGAGGTTCTGGGCTGGAAACCTGAATACACAGATATCAAAGCAATTATCAAAACAGCATGGGATTGGCATGTCAGCCATCCAAATGGTTATGAAGAATAGGGGAATGAGATATGTCAATCAGTCAAACGATTTGTGATTTTGCCACACTTGCGATCGAAGCTGGCGGATGGATGGAAATGGACCGCTTATATTTACAGAATCGTCTTTTAGGGATGGTAGGAGAAGATGCTCTAGAAAGCATTGAAGTAAGACCAGTTAAGGAAGAATCTGTAGACTTATTGGATCAGCTTGTCGCTAAGGCAAGAGAAAATGGTGTTCTTTCAGAATTGCCAGCAGAACAAGAGATTTTTAAAGCGCAATTAATGGATTTTCTCACACCGCCACCTTCAGTCGTCAATGCATTCTTTGCACAGCACTATTCGAAAAGCCCAGAGGAAGCAACTGAGTATTTCTTTAATTTAAGTAAGAAAAATGACTACATCAAAACAAGAGCCATCGCAAAAAACATCAAATTTCCGGCAGAGTCGGAGTATGGTGAACTGGAAATCACAATCAATTTATCTAAGCCAGAAAAAGATCCAAAACAAATCGCAGCAGAACGCGAGGCGGTAAAAGTAGACTATCCTACCTGCATGCTTTGCATGGAAAACGAAGGATATAGAGGTCGCTTGAACTATCCAGCCCGCACCAGTCACCGGATTATTCGAATGAATCTAGACGGTGAAAGCTGGGGATTCCAATATTCCCCTTATGCTTATTACAATGAACATTCGATCATTTTATCAGAACAACACCGCCCGATGAAAATCACAAAGGAAACATTTGCTAGACTGCTTCGGATTACTGAAGTCTTGCCTCATTACTTTGTTGGTTCGAATGCTGACTTACCAATTGTTGGAGGATCGATTCTTTCTCATGATCATTATCAGGCAGGACGTCATGAATTTCCTATGGCAAAAGCACCGATAGAAAAACTTATCAAACTAGCAGATTATCCGCAAGTCATCGCAGGAGTCGTGAAATGGCCGATGTCTGTGATCCGTTTGCAATCAACAGAGAAAAACTTGCTGATTGAAGCAGCTAACTCAGTATTGGAAAAGTGGAAAGCATATTCGGATGAAACAGTATCTATCAGAGCTTTTTCAGCAGATGGTACACCACACCATACGATTACGCCAATTGCACGAAGAAGGGACAATTACTTTGAGTTGGACCTTGTCCTTCGAGACAACAATGTTTCAGAAGAACATCCTGATGGGATTTTTCATCCACATAAAGATGTCCAACATATCAAAAAAGAGAACATTGGGTTGATCGAAGTAATGGGGCTTGCTGTTTTACCACCTCGTTTGAAACCAGAACTAGTAGAAGTAGAGCATTTCTTATTAGGAGAAGAAAACCAGATGGCTGAATATCATCGTCCGTGGGCAGAACAATTAAAAAAAGAACATCCTAATTTGACGAAAGATACGGTCACCGATGTCGTACAAAAATCTGTAGGTCAGGTTTTTGCACGTGTACTGGAAGACGCTGGGGTATTCAAGCGAGATGAAAAAGGACAGGCAGCGTTTGAACGATTTACTGCGATTTTATAAACGTAAAAAAGGAGGAGAGACAAATGGCAACAATTAAAGACATTGCGCAGTTGGCAGGAGTTTCTCCTGCTACTGTTTCAAGAGTTCTCAACTATGATCCTGATCTTTCCGTCGGCTTAGCCACAAAGCAAAAAATTTTTGAAGCAGCAGAACGCTTAAATTATACGAAACATCGTAAAAATGCAGCAAATACTAAGCAAACGCTTCGCCTGATCCAGTGGTACGACGATACGGAAGAGCTTGAAGATCTTTATTATTTATCTATTCGTCTAGGAATCGAAAAAAAGGCAGAAGAAGCAAACGTTACTTTATTGAAAGAAACGTGGGATTCCATTAGTGATCTTCCGGCAGATGGAACGATCGCACTAGGAAAATTCGACGAAGCTCAGTTATTAGAAATGAAAGGATCCCAAAATGCCTTGCTTTTGGTAGATTCTGACGGCACTTCTCAAGGAATCGACTCTCTAGTTGTCGACTTTAAGTCAAGTGTTCAAAAAGTCATTGAACACTTTGTCTCCCATAAAGCGCAACATATCGCTATGCTTGCTGGAACAGAATATACGAAGAAAAACCATCAGCGGCTAAAAGATCCCAGAATTATGGCATTTCAACAAGTTTTGGCAGAAAAAGGCTACGACGAAGGTCCAATTATCGAAGCAGATTTTTCTGTCGAGTCAGGATATCAAGCAGTGAAGCAGTATTTAAAAACGAATCCGCATGTTCCTGATGCGCTTTTTGCAGCTAATGACGCATTAGCGATTGGCGCACTGAGAGCGATTCAAGAAAAAGGTTTAGTGGTACCAGAAGATATTTCTGTGATGGGCTTCAATGATGTCAGTGTAGCGAAATATGTAACGCCCTCTCTTTCTACTGTAAAAGTTTATACCGAATGGATGGGAGAGCTAGCAGTGGAGACGATTCTTCAATTAAGTAATTCCAAAGCACCGGTTTCAAGAAAGATTATTGTGGAAACAGAGTTGATTATTCGAGAATCAACGAAATAAAAGATGGAAAAGCTGTGGGGAAATGGAGTGATACCGCAGCTTTTTTGTGTTTCAGGAAGGGGCAAAATTTGCTCGCCAGCAGATAATCATGTATCATTGTACTAGTTTTGCCTTTGGTATTTTCATCCTCAGAATAAAAAAGTATGCTACAATGGAAGGCGAGAATGTCATAGCAGAAAGGATCAAATATATGATTACATTAGGAATAGATACTGCAAACCAAACTTTGGCGATCGGTGTGGTAGAAGACGAACAAATTCTTGGACAAATACAAACAAATATCAAACGCAACCACAGTGTAACACTGATGCCTACAATCGACCAATTGTTTGCAGATCTTCAAATAAGTCCAAAAGACATTGACCGAATCGCGGTTTCTGATGGTCCCGGTTCTTATACAGGGCTTCGTATAGGTGTAACGACAGCAAAAACGATTGCTTATACATTAGATAAAGAGCTAGTAGGAGTATCTAGTCTGAAAACCATCGCGGCTAATTGCATCGGTGTGGATAAAATTATTGTGCCCATGTTTGATGCTCGAAGAAAAAATGTATACGCTGGGGCATACCGCTGGAAAGAAAATAGATTAGAAACTGTACTTGAAGATGTACATATTTCTGCTTCTGATTTGTTCACACAACTACAAAAGCTGAATGAAGCTATTTATTTCGTCGGAAGTGATTGTCACAAATTCTTCTCTGAAATAAAGGAAATATTGCCTAGTGCGACGATTAATACAGTTCCAGCATGGGATATTCCAAGTGGTGTAACTGTGGCTCAATTAGGGACTTTAGCTGAACCAGTTGCAGAGAAACAAGCTTTTCTTCCTCGCTATTTAAAACGGGTAGAAGCAGAAGAAAAATGGTTGGAGACGCACACACCTGGAGACGAAAGTTATGTTGAAAAAATTTAGAGCGTATGCCAGAAGCTTTTTTCAAGATAAAATGATTTATACAGAAAAAACAATCGAACAAATCGATCGTCGTTACGTACTAAGAGAATTGACTACAGAAGATATCAAAGAGCTGCTGGATGTCGAACGAGAAGTCTATAATGGCGAATTGCCATGGACAAAAAGTGCCTTTATATCAGAATTGAAGTCACCGCTTCCTCATCTATATCTAGGTATCTTTGATAATGGAAGAATGATTGGTTTTATCGGTTCAAGAGCGTTCGGTTTAGATTGCCATATCACGAATATTGCCGTTCGACCGGCATATCAGCGTAAACGAATCGGTTCGCTGCTTATTGACGAAATCGAGAACTTTGCTATAATGAATCGCTGTGAGACGATGTCATTAGAAGTGCGTATGAGTAATCAAGATGCACAAAGACTTTATCGGAAATTAGGTTTTCAAGCAACGACGATCAAAAAAAGATATTACACTGAAACAAAAGAAGATGCATTGGATATGATAAAACTTTTAGAAAATGAGTGAGATTAGTTGATTTGCAGAAAAAAAGATTTTGATGAAGCGTACTTGGCAGAATGCGTATGGGTGATTAGCGAAAATGCTTATCCACATGGTTCCCCTTGGACGAAAATGCAGTTTTTGGCAGACATCCAACAGCCTCACTCTGATTATCTGCTTTTAGTTGAAGATAACCAGATCTGTGGCTTTATTGGATACTCGAAAGTAATAGATGAAGTCGAGATCACAAATATTGCTGTTGCAGTTTCAGAACAAGGAAAAGGGCATGCACGGCATTTGTTACAATTACTGATTACGGAACAAATAAAAGATTCACTGCATGTTTTTTTAGAAGTACGTCTATCTAATGAAGCAGCAAGAAAACTTTATGAATCAGAAAAGTTTCGTATATTAGGTAAACGGAAATCATATTATCGCAATCCGACGGAAGATGCGATCATTATGAGCAGAAAGTTAAAAACGGAGACGATGAAATGAATGAAGAATTGATTCTGGCGATTGAATCAAGTTGTGATGAAACGAGTGTAGCGGTCGTTAGAAATGGAACAGAGATCTTATCTAACATCGTTGCTTCTCAAATAAACAGTCATAAACGTTTTGGTGGCGTAGTACCTGAAGTAGCTAGCCGCCATCACGTAGAACAAATCACCTTATGCTTGGAAGATGCACTGGTAGAAGCTGGTGTGTCGGCAGAAGATTTATCGGCAGTCGCTGTCACTTATGGACCAGGACTTGTCGGCTCGTTGCTGATTGGTATTTCTGCAGCTAAGGCTTTTGCTTGGGCACACCAATTGCCGCTTATTCCTGTAAACCATATGGCAGGGCATATCTATGCAGCCCGTCTGGTTAAACCATTCCAGTTTCCATTGATGGCACTTCTTGTTAGCGGAGGACATACAGAATTAGTCTATATGCAAGAAGATGGATCATATGAAATCATTGGGGAGACAAGAGATGATGCAGCAGGAGAAGCTTATGACAAAGTTGGAAGAGTATTAGGTCTTTCTTACCCAAGCGGAAAAGAAATCGATCAGCTAGCTCATCAGGGAAAAGATAATTACCATTTTCCGCGAGCGATGATCCATGAAGATAATTATGATTTCAGTTTTAGCGGATTAAAAAGTGCATTTATCAATTTCGTGCATAATGCACAACAGCGTGGAGAAGATCTAGACAAAAATGATTTAGCAGCTAGCTTTCAAGCAAGTGTGATCGATGTATTGATTACTAAAACACTTCGAGCTTGTCAAAATTATCCAGTCAAGCAACTGATTGTAGCTGGAGGTGTAGCGGCCAATCAAGGGTTGCGTGAAGGATTGCAGGATGCTTTGGCAACTAAACTCCCTGAGGTAGAACTAGTGATTCCCCCTCTTCGACTTTGTGGAGATAATGCTGCAATGATTGGAGCAGCAGCACATGTGGAAATGCAAAAAAGAAATTTTGCTAGCTATCAGTTGAATGCTGATCCAAGCTTGGTTTTATCTGAATAAAGAGGTTGTGAAAAAGCTGCCCTGCATCAAGTAATAAGAACAGCCCAGGAAAAACGGCTTCTCATGTTTTTGACCTGGCTGTTCTTATTACCGCGTATGCAAGCTTTTGAACGCCGTTTAATCAAGAGTTCGTAAGCCTGTCGTTTAACTCTGATTCACAAGGAACAATTTCAAAAAACAGCTCCTCATGTTTATGAACATTATGACTTGTGACCGAAGAGTTGACAGGTACACACCGTTTAATCGAAATAGGGCTGTGACACGTTTTTGTCAAAGCCCTATTTTTTACATACTTTTAATCATTATTGTTATTTTGCTATTTTTTAGAGCTTATTTATCATTATCCGTTCCTCTGATTGCCCTCACTGAGTAATCGTTTATTGTCGAGGAATATCGAATAATCTAGGTCGGATGAGGACAAGACGCTTCATCTAGTTAATCTAACAGTATTTTTTGCAAACAGTGAATATTACATAACTGAAACACACATAGAAAATCTTTGAGTCTTGTCCAGTGATCTAAAACTGCCGGATCTTTCAGAAGTTTTAGGGAGGAAAATAAGCAGTGACCCTGATATTTATCAGGGTCACTGCTTATTTTTGTTCGCGTTATTCTCTCATAGCTGGAGTAGTAGCTGTCTTACAGAAAGTAAAACGCTTTTTGTCATAATCTAACAGTCCGGAATCACGTAGGTGTTTGATTACTTGTCCAGCAGTTTCACGTGTCGTGCCGCTATTCACTGCTAATTCTTTTAAGGTGATCGGATAAGGAATGGTGATATGACCATCTTTTGTTGGTACGCCCAATTCTTCTTTCAAAATGAATAAATTTTGTTTTACCCGGTCAAAGGCGCTAGAGGTCAATCCGATTTGGATACGCAATTCATGTATTTCAACTACTTTAGAAATTTTTTGTATCATATAGATCAACTGTTCGGGATTTTTTCGTGCTAATTTTTCATAGTAGGAAACAGGAAGGTAGAATGTTTCAATATCAGTCATCGCTTGAGCTGTATAAGTGTAGGTCTCTTCTCCAAACATTCCTGACATAGGAAAAAGGTTATTTGTATTCACATAGTCATAGTAGTAATAAGTTGCACTTTCATCATAACGTTCTAAACGAACGAGTCCTTTGGTCAAGATATACAACCGTTGTCTGGGATCACCATCGTCGAAAAGGATCTGTCCTTTTTTATAAGAACGAAGAACAGTATGTTCCTTGATCTGTTGGAACTCTTCATCCGAGAAATGTTCAAAATCAGGTTGATATCTGAGTTTTGAAAAGTGAAAATCGATTTTATTAACACGCATTAAAAAGTCCTCTCCTTATTGTTCACTATATTTATTGTCACTTTTTTTAAAGAATTTGTAAAGTTTTAACATACCAACATTAGAAACAAGTTTTAATACTTTACAAATATAATTTGTCCTGAATAATTCATACTTTTAATTAAAACCATGTGAAACTGCCTCACGGCAGCTTACAATTACTTTTTCATCTTCACCCGTTAAGTGATGAAAAAAGAACCCCTTTCTGCTATGGTTAAAGTGACTAAACCAACCAAAAGAAAGGAGTTCTTTTCATGACTAGCTTACACAAAAACCAAGTAAAATTCAATTCAAATATCACTATTTCTCATACAGGTGGTCAATTATCGAGTGATTCGGGTCTCGTCCTAGTGAAAGAGCTGATGAACATCTTTGGTTTTTCTGAACTGGCTAAGCAACACATTCACATTGAAGACGAACGAGCGTATTTTACTCATGACAACTTATCCATACTTGAGCAGTTCATTATGCAATTAATTGCTGGTTACTCAGCTGATTCTGCAGCTAATCTCCTGAGACAAGATCCTGTGTTTAAAGCTGTTTTAGATAGGAAAGAACTCGCTTCTCAATCTTCACTTTCCCGATTTTTAGATCGACTATCTGAGGAGAATATCCATGAACTTCAAGCTTTGAACCAAGAACTTATCGATAAAGCACGCCTCATCCGTAATGATACGGAATTAATCATTGATTTAGATTCGACCCATTCAGATACATTTGGTCACCAAGAACAAACGAATTATAATACACACTACCAAACCTATGGTTACCATCCATTGGTAGCTTTTGACGGATTGACTGGTGACTTCTTAAAAGCTGAACTACGTTCAGGAAATCAATATACATCAAAAGGCGTAAAGGAGTTTCTCACACCTTTATTAGAGCACTATAATCACTCTCTACCAAACACTGACATCTTGGTTCGTGGAGACAGCGGGTTCGCTACACCTGGTGTGTATGATTCGTGTGAATCAAAAAAGAGTCATTATGTTATTCGACTGAAGAATAATCGTAGACTAGGTCAAATAGCTGAGAAATCAGTACTTTATGGCGATAATCAAAAGTGGGAAGAACGAGAAGTTCAGTACTTCTCGACCACTTATCAAGCACAATCCTGGTCACAAAGTCGTCGCGTGTGTATACGCTCAACACGTGAAGCGGGCGAACTACTCTTTCGACATGAATTTATCGTGACGAATCTATCAGAAAATGTTTCTCCTGATACCATCTTTTCTATCTATGCCAAACGTGGCACAATGGAGAACTTTATTAAAGAAGCGAAAGCTGGCTTTTACTTTGACAAAACAGACAGTCCTCGCTTTTTGGAGAATCATGTCCGAATGATGCTCAGCTTGATAGCTTACAACTTAGTCAACTTCTTAAGAACGATTGGCTTTGAAGAAGTCCAAAAGGGAATGACCATTCATTCTATTCGATTGAAGTTTCTGAAAGTTGCTGGGAAATTAGTCCAAACGGGTAGACGAGTCTATCTCAAATTATCTAGTTATCATGTGTATCAGAATGAATTCTACAGGGTCTTTGCTCGCCTGAGGCGAGGCAGTCAATGGATCTAATCCAACAATCTAACGATTTTTTTACTGGGAAGTTATCCAGGGAGAAGTATGCTCAAAATGCCTTACACCCAAAATTTATTCCTCAATATTTTTGAACAGTGAATGTTTGAAGTAACTTTTTAGTCAAAATCAGTTGATAGGGATATTAGTGATACATATTTCAATAAAATGTGCCAAAGAATTAAAGCTATGAATTATTCAGGTTTGTTATTATGTAAAAAATATACAATGGTATTGAATAATTTGTTTTGAAGCGAATGATTTGTGTATAAAAAACAACAATAATACATATAGTAAACGCTAACAACGCTAATATAATTTATTTTTTTAATTTATTCAAAAAAATTTTTTCAATGAATAAATATTTTTTTGAAAGTGTATACAGAATAAAAAATGAATAAATTACGCTTAAAAATAGAAAAACGTTTAATTATTTAATTATCGAATATTAATGTGAGGAATGTCTCATTTTGAATGAGACAAAATTATGAAAGTGATTACAAAAGGAGGATATCCTATACATGTAATCAAAAAGAAGGAGGCAACACAACATGGATAAACCTATTCACGTTTTCTCTGAAATAGGGAAATTAAAGACAGTCTTACTGAAAAGGCCTGGACAAGAAGTGGAAAATTTGACACCAGATATTATGGATCGTCTGTTGTTCGATGATATTCCATATCTTCCGATTGCTCAAGAAGAACATGACAACTTTGCAAAGACATTGCAAAATGAAGGCGTCGAGACTCTTTACTTGGAAAAATTAGCGGCAGAAGCGATTGACGCAGGCAATGTCAAAGAACAATTCTTGAATAAAATGTTGGATGAATCTCATATTGCATCGAATGCTGTAAGAGAGGGTCTTCATGAGTTCCTTCTATCAATGGAAACGCAAGAAATGGTAGATAAAATCATGGCTGGGGTTCGTACAAAAGATATTGAAGTACGTTCTAGCAGTCTATACGATCTGTCAGCAGACGATGACTATCCATTTTACATGGACCCAATGCCAAACTTGTACTTTACACGCGACCCTTCCGCATCAATGGGAAATGGGATGACAGTCAATAAGATGACTTTTGAAGCACGTCGTCGTGAATCGATGTTTACAGAATATATTTTGAAACATCATCCAAGATTTGCAAATAAAGGAATCGAAGTATGGTTGGATCGTGAAAATCCAGATCATATCGAAGGCGGAGACGAATTGATCTTAAGCGATAAAGTAGTAGCTGTTGGGATTTCTCAACGAACTAATGCGAAAGCTTTAGAAAAATTAGCACGCCACCTATTCGCAAAAAATTCAGGATTTGAAAAAGTGTTGGCAATCAAAATTCCAAACAACCGTGCAATGATGCATTTGGATACCGTATTTACAATGGTAGATCACGATAAATTCACTATCCATCCAGCAATTCAAAGTAAAGACGGTAAGATGGATGTCTTTACAATCGAACCAGATGGTGATGATATCAAGATTACTCATTCAGATAACTTACACGAAACGATGAAAGCTGCTCTTGGATTAGATGATCTTGTACTGATCCCAACTGGTAATGGAGATGAGATCGTTGCACCTCGAGAACAATGGAATGATGGATCAAACACATTGGCAATCGCTCCAGGTGTTGTAGTCACTTATAACCGAAATTATGTATCGAACGAATTGCTTCGTAGCTATGGCATCAAAGTGTTAGAAATCAATTCAAGTGAATTGTCACGAGGCCGTGGTGGTCCACGCTGCATGAGCCAACCACTTGTCCGTGAAGACTTGAAGTAATTTGTTTCCTGACGGCGGTCTTACTGTCAGCTGCCGTCGGGATTTCCTCTTTAATCTTAAATAAAAACAATCTAAAGGAGAATGTTTAATATGAAAGAATCAGTATTCCAAGGAAGAAGCTTATTAGCAGAAAAAGACTTTACAAAAGAAGAATTACAATATTTGATCGATTTTTCAGAACACTTGAAAGACTTGAAAAAACGTGGTATCCCACATCACTATCTAGAAGGAAAAAATATTGCGCTTTTATTTGAAAAAACATCTACACGTACTCGTTCTGCATTTACTACTGCAGCGATCGATCTAGGTGCACATCCTGAATACCTAGGTGCGAATGACATCCAATTAGGTAAAAAAGAATCCACAGAAGATACAGCTAAAGTACTAGGACGTATGTTTGACGGAATCGAATTCCGCGGATTCAGTCAAAAAATGGTAGAGGAACTAGCAGAATTCTCTGGTGTTCCAGTTTGGAATGGCTTGACTGATGAATGGCATCCAACACAAATGATCGCTGACTTTTTAACTATCCAAGAAAACTTTGGAACAGTAGAAGGTATCACTGTTGCTTACTGCGGAGATGGTCGAAACAATATGGCTAACTCTTTATTAGTCACAGGTGCAATTTTAGGAGCGAATATGCGTATCGTTGCACCAAAAGAATTACAACCTGAAGAAGAAATCGTCAAAATGGCAGAAGGCTTTGCTGAAAAATCCGGTGCACAATTGATGATTACCGACGATGTTGATAAAGGTGTAGACGGAGCAGACGTCCTTTATTCTGATGTATGGGTATCAATGGGTGAAGAAGATAAATTCGAAGAACGTATCAAATTGTTGAAACCTTACCAAATCAATATGGAAATGGTAGAAAAAACACACAACACAGATCGTTTGATCTTCTTGCACTGCTTGCCAGCTTTCCATGATACAAACACTGTTTACGGTGAACAAATGAAAGAACGCTTTGGCATCACTGAAATGGAAGTAACAGATGAAGTCTTCCGCAGCAAATATGCTCGTCAATTTGACCAAGCAGAAAATCGTATGCACTCAATCAAAGCGATCATGGCAGCAACATTAGGTAACTTGTTTATCCCTCGCGTTTAAGCATAACCATATTCATCTCACGAAAAAACGAGTCAGCATTGAGGGAAAATCACAAAACGCTGGCTCGTTTTGTTATCTAGAAAATTCGGTAGAACTGAAGAAAGGACGAATGAAATGGCCAAACGAAAAGTAGTTGTCGCTTTAGGGGGTAATGCTATCTTGTCTACGGATGCAAGTGCAAAAGCCCAACAAGAAGCGTTAATGGAAACAGCAAAGTATTTAGTGAAATTTATCGAACAAGGAGATGAATTGATCATCTCCCACGGAAATGGTCCGCAAGTCGGTAACCTATTGATTCAGCAGCAAGCTGCTGATTCTGAGAAAACACCGGCAATGCCTTTAGATACATGTGTTGCAATGACAGAAGGATCTATCGGTTACTGGTTACAAAATGCCATGGGCGAAGTACTGAAGGAAAAAGGGATCGATAAAGATGTGGTTTCTTTAGTCACTCAAGTTATTGTGGATGAAAATGATCCTTCATTCAAAAATCCAAGTAAACCAGTCGGTCCATTCTACACGGAAGAAGAAGCCAAAGAACAAATGAATGCTGACTCCACTGTGACATTCAAAGAAGATGCTGGACGTGGATGGAGAAAAGTAGTCGCTTCCCCTAAACCCATCTCGATTAAAGAAGCACGTGTCATCGAAACGCTGGTCGATCAAGGAGTTATCACAGTCTCTGTTGGTGGCGGTGGGATTCCTGTTGTAGAAACAGCTACTGGATTAGAAGGACGAGAAGCCGTAATCGATAAAGATTTTGCTTCAGAAAAATTAGCCGAAATCATCGATGCGGATTTGCTGATCGTATTGACAGGAGTAGACAATGTGTATGTCAATTACCAAAAACCAGATCAAAAGAAATTAGAAACTGTTACTGTTTCAGAAATGAAACAATACATTGATGAAAAGCAATTTGCTCCAGGAAGCATGCTTCCGAAAGTAGAGGCAGCTATTGCATTTGTTGAAGCAAAACCAAACGCTAAGGCAATCATCACTTCTTTAGAAAATATCGAGAATCTTTTAGCTTCTGAAGAAGGAACGATTATCGTAGCTGATTAATTTGTTAAGTCTTTCGTATTTACGAAATGATTTATAGCTATCCAGGTGGTATTTCTTCTCCTTTAGGCCATCTGGATTGTTTTTTTATCAGAAACGACTAGCCTTTCGTTTTTTTTTCTGATATAATTCAAGAAAGTTTAATAAGACTAAGATTTGTTGAACAAGAGAGTACTTGTATCATTCTTGGCTAGCGAATTCGGAAGTGGTGGAAGCCGAATGAAGAAGATACAACGAAGCGCACTTGGAGAATTCTGTTTTAAACAGACGGTCGTCTACCGATATCAGATGGAGCTGGTCCTTTTTTAGGACAATTGGAGTGGTACCGCGGGAAATCTCGTCTCTAGTGATGGCATACTAAGTATGCCGTCGCTAGAGATTTTTTTTGTTTAACAATCAAGGGAGCACTTTAGGAGGAATAAAGATGAATAATAAAGATCTTGTCGCAAAAGCTGTCTATGACGCTGTCAAAGATGATTTAACACTGGAACAAGTCGAACAATTACTAGAAAATCCAAAATCAGCTGAACACGGAGATGTTGCATTTCCAGCCTTTTCATTAGCAAAAGTTTACCGAAAAGCGCCACAGCAAATCGCTGCAGATTTAGCAGAAAAAATCGATTCTGCCAACTTTGAAAAAATCGAAGTTGTCGGACCTTACTTGAACTTTTTCATGAATAAAGAACTTATCAGCAAAAAAGTTTTGCAAACAGTAGTGAAAGAAAAAGAACATTATGGGGATAGCAATATCGGGAATCAAGGAACAGTACCAATCGACATGTCTTCTCCTAATATTGCCAAACCAATCTCAATGGGACATTTGCGTTCGACAGTTATCGGTAATTCGATCGGTTTCATTATGGAAAAAATCGGTTATCAGCCAATCCGCATCAACCATTTAGGTGACTGGGGAACACAGTTTGGAAAACTGATCGTCGCTTACAAAAAATGGGGTACAGAAGAAGCTGTTAAAGCAGAACCAATCAATGAATTGCTTCGTTTATATGTCCAATTCCATGAAGTAGCTGAAACAGAACCAGAATTAAATGAAGAAGCTCGTGCTTGGTTCAAACGTCTGGAAGAAGGCGATGAAGAGGCTATTCAATTATGGCAATGGTTCCGTGATGAATCGATGAAAGAATTCAATAAAATCTATGATCTGCTGGAAGTACGTTTCGATTCGTTGAACGGTGAAGCTTTCTACAATGACAAGATGGATGAAATCGTCAAACTTTTAGAAGAAAAACATTTGCTGAACGAGGATAAAGGTGCAGAGATCGTTGACCTATCTGCTTATGACCTGAATCCAGCGTTGATTAAGAAGTCAGACGGTGCGACACTATACATTACACGTGACTTAGCTGCTGCATTGTACCGTAAACGTACTTACGACTTCAAACAATCTCTATATGTAGTAGGGAATGAACAAAGCTATCATTTTAAACAGTTGAAAGCTGTCTTGAAGGAAATGGGCTTTGACTGGTCTGACGATATGCGCCATATTCCATTTGGTTTGATCACGCAAGGTGGTAAAAAATTATCAACTCGTAAAGGAAAGATCGTCTTATTAGAAGAAGTATTAAATGAAGCAATCCAATCTGCTAAAGAACAAATCAGCGAGAAAAACCCTGATTTGGAAAACAAAGATGCTGTAGCTAAACAAGTTGGGGTTGGGGCAGTCATTTTCCACGATTTGAAAAACGATCGACTGAATACATTTGACTTTAACCTGGAAGAAGTTGTTCGATTTGAAGGAGAAACTGGACCTTATGTGCAATATACACATGCTCGTGCAGTCAGCCTGTTGGAAAAAGCAGGATTTGTCCCTTCAGAAACAGCAGACTATGCATTGAATGACGATACCAGCTGGGAAGTGGTTAAATTAGTTCAAAAATACCCTGAAACGGTCTTGTCTGCTGGGGAAAAATACGAACCGTCAGTGATTGCGAAACATGCAATCAAATTAGCACAAGCATTCAACAAATACTATGCTCATACGAAGATTTTAGCTGATGATGAACAAAAAGAAGCACGCTTAGCTCTAGTTTATGCAGTGACTGTATTATTGAAAGAAGACCTTCGTTTGCTAGGACTTCATGCACCAGATAAGATGTAAGAAAAAGAGAATGTGAAATCAGCGTTCTGATCCGAGTATTAGAGAAACAAAAGAGAAAATAGCTTTTCAAATTTTATCGTTTTTTGAGCAAATACCGAGAGTCAGCTGAATGAACACCGTTTAGTGGAGAGGTTGTCTCTTAAACACTGTTTGTTTGTAAATAAGGGGACTGTGACAAAAGTCGTGTCACAGCTCCCTTTTTTTTTCGAATAAACGGTGTTCAAAAGCTTGCATCTGCGGTAATAAGCCTAACCAAACGAAAAATATGAGGAGCTATTTTTGTTTGGCTGTTCTTATTACTTGATGCAGTACAGCTTTTTCACGACCTCTGATTTTGTATAAAAGTCATTCTGGATTCTTGTCAGCGTACAAAATGTATTCTGTTAACTCTTTTAAATTGTTTACACAAATATCAGCGCCAGCTTGTTGGAATCTAAGAGCAACAGACTGTTTTAAACGATCTTTTTTCCCCATCTCTAATTTTTGGTACTCATCATAAGAAATCCCCATTAGCGAACTACCTTCAATTACACCTACTGTCAACACTCCGGCATTTTTCCCTTCCTGGATATCTGAGACCGTATCTCCGACTTTGATTACTTCATCAACCGACTTGTTTTTGAAGTACTGCATGTTTTTATGGATCATATAAGGAAACGGTCGACCATACCCTTCGACGTCTTCAGAAGTTGCCATGAAGTCTGGTGAATACCCTTCTTTTTTTGTGGTTTCTGCTACGATTGTCATCATAGGAGCAGTAAATCCAGTCGTGGAACCAATATTGATCCCAGCGTTTCTCAACCGTTCGATCGTTTCCAATGTGTCGGGTTTCAAGGTAGAATGCTTGACCAAATCTTTAAACAGATAATGTTCAAATTGTTGATACAATTCCTCCACCTCTTTTTCCTGAGGTAGTTGTCCATAAATAGCTATCCATTGTTTTTTGACAGAAGGGAGGGAAAGAAGCTGTTGGATATGATCCCATTTTAATTTTCCCATCGGTTCGCGGATTTCTTTGTCAGTCAGTTGGATTCCTTTTTCTAGAAAAGCATTTCTAAAAGCGTGGACAGGAGCCATACAGCCAAAGTCCACAGTTGTTCCTGCCCAATAATCAAAAATTACAGTTTTAATCATTAACGTTCTCCTTATAGTCTTTGATAATTGCTGTCAGTTCCAAAATATCTTCCGGATAGATCTCGCCAATATTTCCGATACGAAAACATTCATGATCGCTGATTTTCCCGGGATAGATCACAAATCCGTTTTGCTTTAAATACTGATAAAAATGATTAAAATCAAATCGCCAGTCCTTAGGGTAAAGAAAAGAGGTGATGAATGGCTCCTGATATTCTTGAATGAAAGGCTGGAACCCCATCTCTGTCATTTTTTGTCGTAGTACATGATTATTGGCGAGATAACGTGAATATCGAGTTTCGATTCCTCCTTCTGCCTCTAGTTCCTTCAGCGCTTGTTGAAAAGCCAAAACCGTATGGGTAGGGGAAGTGAAACGCCATTTGCCATTCTCGTTTTCCATCACGCGGTACTGGTCATATAGATCAAGTGACAAACTTCGACTCACATTTTTTCGCTTTTCTAGTTCCGCTTTATTAGCAAGTACAAAAGAAAAGCCTGGAACACCTTGAATACATTTGTTTGAGCTGGAAATCAAAAAATCAATCCCTAGTTCGGCTACACGAATCGGTATCCCACCAAAGCTTGACATCGCGTCCACTATAAACAAAAGATCTTTTTCTTGTGTGACAGCAGCAATCTCTTCCAAATTATTCAAAATACCGGAAGTAGTCTCGCTATGGACCATTGCTAGTGCGGAGATAGAGGGATTCTCTTCAATCAGCTGTGTAATCACATGAGCTTGGAGGATTTGATGTTCCGATACCTCATAAACGGTATAGTTCAGTTTCAGACATTCGCACATGTTGATCATTCGTTGTCCATATGCGCCGTTTGAACAAATCAGTACAGTATCTTCTGGCCTGATCACAGAACTTAATACCGATTCTACCCCAAAGGAGCCGCTACCTTGCATTAAGACCGTTGTGTATATTCCTTCCGATACTTGAGCAAGATCCAATAATTTTTTTCTTATCCATTGTGTAATTTCTTTGTATTCTTGATCCCAAGTACAATGATCGATCAGCATAGCATTTTTCACTGTTTCAGAAGTCGTCAATGGTCCAGGAGTTAATAATTTATACATATGATTTCCTTTCATTTCTTTTTTGAAATACACAAAGAGCAAGAAGCTGCTCTTGTTAACATCCAATATAAATGATGATTATTGTGATTCAATCAAGGTGTTGAAAAAATTGAATAAAAAATGATGTATTTTTGTAAAGAGTGTAAAGGTTTATTTAATAAGGAAAATATTGAAAATAAAAAAACACGCATTCCATATTAGGAATACGTGCTCTGATTAAAAAAGTGATACTTCAGTTGGATGGTGAAGAAATTCTTCTACTCGTTTTGCGTCCTCCTCATTTTCCGAGATGACCATGATCGTATCGAATCCAGCAATTGTACTGACAATAGAGGGAGGTTTGATCTCATCTAAAACAGATGCAAATAAATGAGCATTGTCTGGCAAGGTATTGACGATCGTCAAAAAGTGGACTCGTTCGACTTTCAATACAATGTCTTCAATCATTTGAACCAGCCGATCCTCTTCCTCAGTCCTAGTCTCAGGAGTTCCTTTTTCGCGAAACAATACGAAGCGGGAAACGCCATTTTCATCAGGTGCCTTCACGATTTTTAGATCACGGATATCTCGAGAAATCGTTGCCTGCGTGGCGGTAACGCCATAATGCCCAAGTTTGTTTAATAGTTCTTCTTGCGTACGGATCGGGAATTCTTCAATGACTTGTTTAATCAGCAAATGTCTTTGAGCTTTGCGCATTTTCTTTCTCCTTTACGAAAGATTTCACATGTATCATAACAAAAAAAAGAAGGATTGCCCAATAATATTCGTCTTTTATACCTAAAATTATTTTATGGAAAAAGGATAATAAAGAAACAAAGAGAAATCTACTGTTTTTCTTGAATTCTTTTTATCTTTCAGGTAAACTATTGAATGTTGAGCAGAAAAGTATATTTACTCTTGCGATACGGATCTTTTGTCTGTATAATAGCTGAGGGTGCTTTATGCATCAGCAAATCCACATTCTTATTGGATTGTCGGTAGGTGCTTGAAAAAGTTTGCCGGCAAGGTAGAAGATAAGAAGAGGAAAAATAAAACCAAATCGGAGGAAACAAACATGGCAGTAATTTCTATGAAACAATTACTAGAAGCCGGCGTACACTTTGGTCACCAAACTCGTCGCTGGAATCCAAAAATGAAGAAATATATCTTCACAGAAAGAAACGGAATCTACATCATTGACTTGCAAAAAACAGTTAAATTAGTAGATGCAGCTTATGATTACATGAAGAGCGTTGCTGAAGAAGGCGGCGTAGCATTATTCGTAGGTACAAAAAAACAAGCACAAGAAGCAATCAAAGAAGAAGCAACTCGTGCAGGACAATACTTCGTTAACCATCGTTGGTTAGGCGGAACATTGACAAACTGGGATACTATCCAAAAACGTATCAGCCGTTTGAAACAAATCAATGCAATGGAAGAAGATGGAACTTTTGAAGTTCTACCTAAAAAAGAAGTTGCTGGTTTGAACAAAGAACGTGAACGTCTTGAAAAATTCTTAGGCGGTATCGCTGATATGCCAAGAATCCCAGATGTAATGTACATCGTTGACCCACGTAAAGAACGTATTGCTGTTCAAGAAGCACACAAATTAAATATCCCAATCGTAGCTATGGTTGATACAAACTGCGATCCAGATGAAATCGACGTAGTAATCCCTTCAAACGACGATGCAATTCGTGCCGTTAAATTGATTACTTCAAAAATGGCTGATGCTTTCATCGAAGGAAACCAAGGTGAAGATCAAGTAGTTGAAGAAGATTTCACAGAAGAAAACACAGCAACATCAATCGAAGAAATCGTAGATGTTGTTGAAGGCGACAATTCTTCAGCAGAATAATTTTGAATGATGGAGCTGTTTCAAAGGCTGGGCGACAAGCCTCACTCTCCTTTGAAGCAGCTTTTTTTAAAAAGAAAAACACACAGGAGGAGTTAAACATGGCAGACGTTACAGCTAAAATGGTAAAAGAACTACGCGAAATGACTGGCGTAGGAATGATGGATGCGAAAAAAGCATTAGTTGAAGTAGAAGGCGACATGGAAAAAGCAGTTGATCTTTTACGTGAAAAAGGAATGGCAAAGGCTGCGAAGAAAAATGACCGCATTGCAGCTGAAGGATTGGCTTCAGTTGCTGTGAAAGGTAACACTGCAGCAATCGTTGAAGTAAACTCAGAAACAGACTTTGTTTCTAAAAACGAAATGTTCCAAGATTTAGTAAAAGAAATTGCAGAACTTGTTGCTGAAAACAAACCAGCAGACATGGAAGCTGCAATGAAAATCAAAACAGATAAAGGTACAATTGAATCTGACTTGATCGAAGCAACTCAAGTTATCGGAGAAAAAATCAGCTTCCGTCGCTTTGAAGTTGTAGAAAAAGACGACAATGCTGCATTTGGTGGATACTTGCATATGGGCGGACGTATTGCCGTATTGACTGTTCTAGATGGAACAACTGACGAAACAGTTGCAAGAGACGTAGCTATGCACGTAGCAGCTATCAATCCTCGTTATGTAAACGAATCACAAATTCCAGAAGCTGAATTAGAACATGAAAAAACTGTTCTTACAGAACAAGCATTGAACGAAGGCAAACCAGCGAATATCGTTGAAAAAATGGTAGAAGGACGCTTGAAGAAATTCAAAGCAGAAATCGCTTTGGTGGACCAACCATTCGTTAAAGATCCTGATATGACTGTTGAAAAATACGTTGCATCAAAAGGCGCAACTGTTAAAACATTCGTACGTTTCGAAGTTGGCGAAGGTATCGAAAAACGCGAAGATAACTTTGTAGAAGAAGTTATGAGCCAAGTGAAAAAATAATTCTGTTGAATAACAGACGGGAACGCACGGTTTGTGCGCTCCCTTTTTTTAAGCAAAACAAGAAAAACCAGTCTTAGAGTGTCGAAATCATCTAAGTATGGTAAAATGGCAATAGAAAATATTGGAGGAATGAACATGGTCACACCGAAATATCAGCGTGTAGTCTTAAAATTGAGTGGAGAAGCTTTAGCTGGGGATGCAGGATTTGGAATCAAACCACCAGTAATCAAAGAAATCATCCAAGAAATCAAAGAAGTTCACGAGCTGGGCGTTGAAATGGCAATCGTTGTGGGTGGCGGAAATATCTGGCGCGGACAAATCGGAGCACAAATGGGCATGGAACGTGCTCAAGCTGATTACATGGGTATGTTAGCTACAGTTATGAATGCCTTAGCTTTACAGGATACGTTGGAAAACGTGGGTGTACCGACACGCGTGCAAACTTCGATTGAAATGCGTCAAATCGCAGAGCCATATATTCGCCGTAAAGCAGAACGTCATTTAGAAAAAGGACGGATCGTTATCTTTGCAGGCGGTACCGGCAACCCGTACTTCTCGACAGACACAACAGCAGCATTACGAGCGGCAGAAATCGGCGCAGATGTTATCCTGATGGCTAAAAACAATGTAGACGGTGTTTATTCTGCTGATCCGAAAGTAGATGCAAATGCAGTAAAATTTGAAGAACTGACTCATCTGGAAGTTATTGCCAAAGGATTACAAGTCATGGATTCAACTGCAAGTTCACTAAGCATGGATAATGATATTCCACTGCTTGTCTTCAATTTAAATGAACACGGAAATATTCGCCGTGCAATCTTAGGCGAAAATATCGGAACAACTGTAAGGGGGAAATAAAAATGGCAGATGCAATTATGACAGAAGCAAAAGAAAAAATGAAAAAAGCAGCACAAAATCTTCAACGTGAACTTGGGCAAATCCGCGCAGGCCGTGCGAACGCTAGCCTTTTGGACCGTATTACTGTGAACTACTACGGTGCGCCAACACCATTGAACCAAATGGCATCAATCCAAATTCCAGAAGCACGTGTTTTAATGATCACACCTTTTGACAAGAGCATTCTTCAAGATGTTGAAAAAGCTATTATGGCAAGTGATATCGGAATCAGTCCAACCAATGATGGAAATGTCATTCGCTTAGTTATCCCGCAACTGACAGAAGAACGCAGAAAAGAATTAGCTAAAGATGTGAAAAAAGAAGCAGAAAATGCAAAAATCGCGATTCGTAACATCCGTCGTGATGCGATCGATGAATATAAAAAACAACAAAAAAATGGTGATATTACCGAAGATGATTTGCGCGGATTAGAAAAAGACGTACAAACATTGACAGATAACAGCATTAAAGAAGTAGATAAGATCGCTGCTGATAAAGAAAAAGAATTATTGGAAGTTTAATAAAATCATAAAAACAGAGGGGCGGATCATTCCGCTTCCTCTGTTTTTATTTATATTTCTTTTATTTAAAAATTAAAAAAAGAAAAAATTATTCAGTTTTTAAATAAAAAAACAATGATTTCATAGGAAAAACAGTTAGATATTGCTATAATACTTAAGATAGTGGGAATCTTTTAAGTATAGGAGGAAAAAGAATGTTACGTTTTTTTCCGCAAAAAAACAAATATATTCAAGAAAAAAGCGAATTTCAATTTAATACCGATGGACCAATCCCTCAGCACATTGCCATCATCATGGACGGCAATGGTCGTTGGGCGCAAAACCGTCGTTTGCCACGAGTTGCTGGCCATAAAGAAGGCATGGAAACAGTAAAGAAAGTCACAAAAAAAGCATCAAGGCTTGGAGTGAAAGTGTTGACGCTTTATGCCTTTTCGACTGAAAACTGGAAGCGACCAAAAGATGAAGTAAGTTTTCTCATGCAACTACCTGTCGACTTCTTTGATACGTTCGTACCAGAATTGATTAAAGAAAATGTCAAAGTTCATGTCATGGGTTATGAAAACGTATTGCCAGAACATACGCAAGATGCTGTAAGACGTGCAATTGAGCAAACAAAAAACAATACTGGAATGGTATTGAATTTTGCTTTGAATTATGGAAGTAGAGCAGAGATCGTGACTGCTGTCCAAGAAATTGCCGAAGAAGTAGCAAAAGGAGAAATACACGCAGAAGAAATCGATGATGAATTGATTGCTAAGCATTTAATGACAGGTTTCTTGCCTAAAGAGTTACAAGATCCTGAGCTGATGATCCGTACAAGTGGAGAAGAGCGAATTAGTAATTTTCTGTTATGGCAGATCGCATATAGTGAGCTGTATTTTACAAAAGCGCTTTGGCCTGATTTTGATGGTGCGCATCTTGAAGAAGCAATCGCCTCTTATCAAAATCGAGACCGTCGATTCGGCGGTGTAAAAAAAACAGAAGATGAGAAAGGGGATCAGTCATGAAACAACGTGTGATCACAGCAGCTGTGGCGCTAGTCTTGTTTATTCCGATTATATGGATCGGAGGCATAGCGGTTGAGCTTACAGCAGCAATCTTAGCGGTAGTAGGAGTTTACGAGCTGTTCCGGATGAAAGGATTGACACTCTTAAGTTTTGAAGGAGTTTTATCCGCCGTTGGTGCAGTGTTACTTGTTTTGCCAAAAGAAAGATGGTTTTTCTTTCTTCCAGAGAATGTAAGTACATTTATGTTATTTTATCTTATAGTTATGATTCTTTTAGGAACATCAGTTATTTCTAAAAATACGTATACGATTGATGAAGCAGGTTTTCCTGTGCTTGTCAGCTTGTATGTGGGAATAGGTTTCCAGAATTTTGTCAATGCACGAACAGAAAGCTTGGCTGTTTTGATATTTGGTCTATTTATTGTTTGGGCAACTGATATCGGAGCATATATGGTTGGTCGACGTTATGGTCAGCATAAGTTAAGTCCTGATATTTCGCCCAACAAAACGATTGAAGGTGCGCTCGGTGGTATCGGTAGTGCTGTTGTAGTCGCATTTCTTTATTTATTGCTATACCCAGCAAAAGAACTATTCAATCATGGTATGTTTGTCATGCTTCTGATGACGATTATTTTTTCAGCAGTCGGACAATTTGGTGATTTGGTCGAATCTGCAATCAAACGTCATTATGATGTGAAAGACTCGGGAAATATCTTACCAGGCCATGGTGGAATCTTAGACCGTTTCGACAGTTTGCTGTTTGTATTTCCTATCATGCATTTATTTGGCATTATTTAGTAAGTATACCTGCGTTTCTTTGTGAATTTCATAAAAGACGCAGGTTTTTATTTTTCATTATATTGATACTATTGGTGTCTTTGGTATACTATGGTAAAATTATAGTGTTTTATCGTTGTTTTATAAAAAACACAAAAAACAAGTAAAGGAGAAAAAAGCTATGAAAACGATTCTGACATTTATCATCGTTTTTGGTATATTAGTGATTGTTCATGAGTTTGGTCATTTCTTCTTTGCGAAACGATCAGGAATCCTTGTTCGCGAATTTGCTATCGGTATGGGTCCGAAAATTTATGGGCATCAAGCAAAAGACGGGACAACATATACGCTTCGCCTATTACCTATTGGCGGTTATGTTCGAATGGCAGGCAATGGGGATGATGAAACAGAAATGGCACCAGGAATGCCTCTTTCTCTTTTACTAAATTCTGACGGCATCGTAGAGAAGATAAATTTAAGTAAGAAAATCCAATTGACAAATGCTATCCCGATGGAATTGAGCCGTTATGATTTAGAAGATGAGCTGACTATCACTGGTTATGTGAATGGAGACGAAACAGAAGTAGTAACCTACCCTGTTGATCACGATGCGACGATTATTGAAAACGACGGAACAGAAATCAGAATTGCGCCAAAAGACGTACAGTTCCAATCGGCTAAATTGTGGCAGCGTATGCTGACCAACTTTGCTGGACCCATGAATAACTTTATTTTGGCAATCGTGTTATTCATCATTCTGGCATTTATGCAAGGTGGTGTTCAAGTGACGAACACTAATCGCGTAGGAGAGATCATGCCTAATGGAGCTGCGGCAGAAGCAGGCTTAAAAGAAAATGATGAGGTAGTCAGTGTGGACGGAAAAGAAATCCATTCATGGAATGATCTGACAACAGTCATTACGAAAAATCCAGGTAAAACATTAGACTTTAAGATCGAACGAGAAGGTCAGGTGCAATCTGTCGACGTGACACCGAAATCTGTAGAGTCAAATGGCGAAAAAGTTGGCCAACTTGGTATAAAAGCCCCAATGAATACAGGTTTTATGGATAAGATCATTGGAGGGACGCGTCAAGCTTTCAGCGGTTCATTGGAAATTTTCAAAGCCTTAGGATCACTATTTACAGGTTTCAGTTTAGATAAATTAGGCGGACCTGTCATGATGTACCAATTGTCTTCAGAAGCAGCAAATCAAGGTGTAACAACTGTTATTAGTTTGATGGCGCTTCTTTCAATGAATCTCGGAATCGTCAATCTGCTTCCGATTCCTGCCTTAGATGGCGGGAAATTAGTCTTGAATATTTTTGAAGGGATTCACGGGAAACCATTAAGTCAAGAAAAAGAAGGAATATTGACATTAGCTGGCTTTGGATTTTTAATGTTGTTGATGGTGCTAGTTACATGGAACGATATTCAACGATTCTTTTTCTAGAAAAAGTTGACAAATAGGGTATAATAACAAACGATAACTATTTTGAGGAAATAAAGGAGTATATAGAATGAGACAATCAAAAATGTTGATTCCAACATTACGCGAAGTTCCAAATGATGCAGAAGTATTAAGCCATCAAATCTTGCTAAGAGCTGGATATATCCGCCAAGTATCAGCGGGTATTTATTCATATCTGCCATTAGCAAATCGTGTATTGGAAAAACTGAAACGCATTATGCGGGAAGAATTTGAAAAAATCGGAGCGGTAGAAATGCTGATGCCTGCCATCTTGCCAGCAGAACTTTGGGAAGAATCCGGGCGTTACGAAACATATGGACCAAACTTGTATCGTTTCAAAGACCGCAATGATCGAAAAATGATCCTTGGACCAACTCACGAAGAAACTTTTACTGATTTGATGCGTAATGAAATCAATTCATATAAGAAATTACCTTTAAATCTTTATCAAATCCAACCTAAGTATCGTGACGAAAAACGACCTCGCTTCGGTTTGCTTCGCGGAAGAGAGTTTATCATGAAAGATGCATATTCTTTCCATGCAACGGAAGAAAGTTTGGACGAGACATATAAAGATTACGAAAAAGCCTATACCGAAGTATTCAAGCGTTGTGGCTTAGAATTTCGCTCGATCATCGGAGACGGCGGCGCAATGGGCGGGAAAGACTCAAAGGAATTCATGGCGATCTCAGAAATCGGGGAGGATACGATCTGTTATTCGACTGAAAGTGATTATGCTGCAAACTTGGAGATGGCTACAAGCTACTATGTATCAAAAAAATCGCATGAAACACAGCTTGAATTGGAGAAAGTAGCTACACCTAACGTAAAATCAATTGACGAAGTAGCAGATTTCTTTTCTGTTGAACCTCAAAAAATCATCAAGTCTGTATTGTTCATTGCGGATGAACAACCTGTCCTTGTTTTGGTACGTGGAGACCATGAAGTCAATGACGTAAAACTGAAAAACTTTTTATCTGCTGACTTTTTAGAAGAAGCAACAGAAGAAGAAGCACAAAAATATCTAGGTGCTGAGTTTGGTTCTGTCGGACCAGTCGGTGTTTCAGATGACGTAAAAGTATATGCAGACCGTTATGTCCAAGATTTAGCGAATGCCATTACTGGAGCGAACGAAACAGGATTCCACTATAAAAATGTGAATCCAGAACGCGATTTCACTGTGCTTTCTTATGAAGATCTTCGTTTTGTACAAGAAGGAGATCCTTCACCAGACAACAACGGTGTTCTTGCCTTTACTCGAGGAATCGAAATCGGACATATCTTCAAAATCGGCACTCGTTACAGTGAATCTATGGGAGCAACCGTTCTAGACGAAAACGGACGAGAAAAATTTGTGATTATGGGCTGTTATGGTATCGGTGTAAGTCGTTTATTATCAGCAATCGTAGAACAACATTCAGATGAACAAGGAATCAATTGGCCAAAAGGAATTGCGCCATTTGATCTGCATATCGTCCAAATGAATCTAAAAGACGAATACCAAACAAACCTGACGAATGAACTAGAAGAAGCGATGACAAAAGCTGGCTATGAAGTACTGGTTGATGACAGAAATGAACGCGCAGGAGTGAAATTCGCGGATTCTGATTTGATTGGCTGTCCAATAAGAATCACTGTCGGTAAAAAAGCAGTGGATGGAATCGTAGAAGTGAAAATCAAGAAAACTGGCGAAATGGTTGAAGTACGTAAAGAAGAATTGGCGAATACTTTACCAATCCTCTTGAACCAAGGCGAATAATAAGCGTTAAAACACAGAAAATAAAAATAGCTGAATCAGCTGTTTTTGACAATCTGATGATTCGCTTTTAAAATTGGAACTGCGATTCAAATCGCAGTTCCAATTTTTTAATGTAAAACTCAGAAAAAACGAGTATACTAAAAGGTACTGAAAAAGAAGAGGATAAGATGCGATCAATTGCATTGTTTCTCATCAGAAAGGGCGTATATCTTTGTCAGAAAAACGAGATTTATTTGAAAAACTGTTGGAACAAATCCAACTAGAGGAAGCAGAAAAAAATCATCCACTGCTTACTGCTGGTGAAATGGATAGTGTAGTGGTCCATCGTAAATCGCGTTTATGGGAATTTACGCTGCATTTTTCCAAAATTTTGCCTATTATGCTATATCGGTCATTGACTCAGCATCTGACTATCGCTTTTAAAGATATTGCACAAGTCAAACTGAATATCTTAGCAGATGACCAGACATTCGATGAACAGCTCTTGCAAGATTACTGGGCCCAAGCTTTGGAAAATCAGCAATGCGATACACCACTAGCACAGCAAGTATTGAAAACGCAGGTACCTGTGATAAAAGATCGTAAAGTCATCTTGCCAATCGACAGTACAGGAGCTATTTCTTATTTGAAGCAACAATACTTGCCATTAGTAGAAGAGTTGTTCGTCAGTTACGGATTCCCAAAATTTCGTATCGAACCAGAAGTGGATGAGCAGCAAGCGGAACGAGTATTGAAACTTTTTGAAGAACGAAAACAAGAACAGGCAGAAGCCTTTATGAAGCAAGCAGCTGAAAGTCTAGTTGTCCACGAACAAAAGAAAAAGGAAAGAAAAGAGCAATCGCCAGCTCTTGAAGGACCCATCCAGCTAGGACGAAATATTCCAGCCGATGAACCAACGATACCAATGATCAGTATCGTTGAAGAAGAACGAAGAGTCACACTTGAGGGGTACGTATTCGACAAAGAAGTCAGAGAACTACGTTCAAAACGCAAGATCTTGACTTTGAAAATCACAGATTATACTTCATCATTTATCGTCAAAAAATTCTCGAACGGCGAAAAAGATGAACAAGTATTTGATGCGATCAGTGTCGGTAGCTGGTTAAAGGTACGAGGAAGTATTCAAGAAGATACGTTTGTCCGTGATTTGGTCATGAATGCGCAAGATATCATAGAAGTCAAACATACACCTCGCAAAGATTATGCTCCTGAAGGGGAAAAACGAGTAGAGCTTCATGTTCATAGCAATATGAGTACGATGGATGCAACAAACAGCATCTCTGATCTTGTGGCACAAGCAGGGAAATGGGGACACCGAGCTATCGCCATTACAGACCACGGTGGTGCGCAAGCCTTTCCGGAAGCACATAGTGCTGGAAAAAAAGCAGGTGTGAAAATCTTATACGGCGTGGAAGCGAATGTCGTAGATGATGGTGTCCCAATTGCTTATAATGATGCACATGAAGCATTGAGTGAAGCCACATATGTCGTATTTGACGTGGAAACGACAGGATTGTCTGCAGTATATGACACGATCATCGAGCTAGCCGCAGTCAAAATGTATAAAGGAAATGTGATCGAAAGCTTTGATGAATTTATCGATCCAGGACATCCTTTGTCACGAACAACGGTAGATCTGACTGGTATCACGGATGAAATGGTTCGAGGATCAAAGTCGGAAGAAGAAGTATTGCGGATGTTCCTTGAATTTTCAAAAGATACAATTTTGGTAGCCCACAACGCGGCTTTTGATATGGGGTTCTTGAATACTAGCTACGCAAGGTATGGTATTCCTGAAGCGGCCAATCCAGTCATTGATACGTTGGAATTAGCTAGATATCTGTATCCTCAATTCAAACGTTTCGGATTAGGTGTGTTATCTAAAAAATTTGGTGTCAGCTTGGAACAGCATCACCGAGCAATCTATGATGCTGAAGCAACTGGTCACTTAGCATGGATCTTTGTGAAAGAGGCAATGGACAATCATAACATGCTTTATCATGATCAGCTAAATGAGCATATCGGAGAAGGAGATTCTTACAAAAGGGCTCGACCTTTCCATGTAACGATTTTAGCAAAAAATCAGGCAGGACTGAAAGATTTGTTCAAACTGATTTCAATGTCGAATGTCGAATACTTCGAACGCGTCCCACGAATACCACGCTCCCAATTGAAAAAGATGCGTGAAAATCTATTGATCGGCTCAGCTTGTGATAAGGGAGAAATATTCGAAGCCATGATGCAAAAAGGGGTAGAAGAGGCAAGAAACCGAGCAAAATTCTACGATTATATTGAAGTTATGCCAAAAGCGGTCTATGCGCCTTTGATCGAGCAAGAATTGGTAAAAAATGAACATGATTTGGAAGAAATTATCCAAAATTTGGTAGAAATCGGAAAAAGTTTGGATAAAATCGTTGTTGCAACAGGTAATGTACATTATCTGAACGAAGAAGATGCCATTTACCGAAAAATTTTGATCAATTCTATGGGCGGAGCGAATCCGTTGAATCGTCATAGTTTGCCGGATGTCCATTTCCGAACAACCGATGAGATGCTAACTGCATTTCACTTTTTAGGGGAAGAAACAGCGAAAGAGATCGTAGTAGAAAATACGAATAAAATCGCAGATATCTGCGAAGAAGTGATTCCAGTCAAAGATGAACTTTATACACCGAAGATTCCAGGTTCAGAAGATGAAATATCAGAATTGAGTTACACCAAAGCAAAACAAATGTACGGAGATCCGTTACCTGAGATCATTCAAAAACGATTAGAAAAAGAGTTGAATTCTATTAATGGTCATGGCTTCTCGGTTATTTATCTGATCGCCCAAAAACTAGTGCATAAAAGTAATGAAGATGGCTATCTAGTAGGTTCACGTGGCTCTGTTGGCTCTAGCTTTGTTGCAACGATGACAGGAATCACTGAAGTTAATCCATTAGCCCCTCATTATTATTGTCCAGAGTGCCAATATTCCGAGTTTTTTGAAGATGGTACGTATGGTTCTGGATTTGACATGCCAGAAAAACAATGTCCAAAATGTGGTGCACGCTTAAACAAAGACGGTCATGATATTCCATTTGAGACATTTTTAGGATTCCATGGAGACAAAGTGCCCGATATTGATTTGAACTTCTCAGGTGATTATCAAGCAGAAGCCCATAACTATACGAAAGTATTGTTTGGCGAAGACTATGTTTACCGTGCCGGAACGATTGGTACAGTCGCCGACAAAACAGCATATGGCTATGTAAAAGGATACGAAAGGGACAATAATCTGCAGTTTCGAAGTGCAGAAGTCGACAGATTAGCAAAAGGCGCTACTGGAGTCAAACGGACAACCGGCCAGCATCCAGGGGGGATCATCGTTATTCCCGATTATATGGATGTCTATGATTTTACGCCGATCCAATATCCAGCAGACGATCAAAATTCGGAATGGAAAACGACTCATTTTGATTTCCACTCGATTCACGATAATGTATTGAAATTAGATATTCTAGGGCATGATGACCCAACTGTTATTCGGATGCTTCAAGATTTATCAGGGATCGATCCACAAACGATCCCTACGGATGACCCGGAAGTGATGCGGATATTTGCCGGTCCTGAAGTACTTGGAGTAAGTCAGGAACAAATTTATTCCAAAACAGGGACATTAGGTATTCCAGAATTCGGCACTCGTTTTGTTCGAGGGATGCTAGAAGAAACGCATCCTACAACTTTTGCAGAACTACTGCAAATTTCCGGACTATCTCATGGTACAGACGTATGGTTAGGAAATGCGGAAGAATTGATTCGACGAGGAGATGCGACACTGGCGGAAGTAATCGGCTGTCGTGATGATATTATGGTTTATTTGATCCATGCTGGATTAGATAGCGGGATGGCATTTAAAATCATGGAAACTGTTCGTAAAGGACAATGGAACAAGATCCCTGATGAATTGCGAGAAACCTATCTATCGGCGATGAAAGAAAATAATGTGCCCGACTGGTATATCGATTCTTGTTCAAAAATCAAATATATGTTTCCGAAAGCCCATGCTGCAGCTTACGTATTGATGGCTCTTCGTGTCGCTTATTTCAAGGTTTATTTCCCTATTTTGTATTACTGTGCATACTTTTCTGTACGTGCAGACGACTTTGATCTAGTCTCCATGTGCAAAGGAAAAGATGCTGTGAAACAAGCAATGAAAGAAATCACGGACAAAGGATTAGATGCTTCCGTAAAAGAAAAGAATCAACTGACAGTGCTGGAGTTAGCCAATGAAATGCTGGAACGAGGATTCAAATTTGGAATGATTGATTTGTATAAATCGGATGCCGTTAACTTTGTTATTGAAGGTGATACGTTGATCGCACCATTTAGAGCTGTCCCAAGTTTGGGAACCAACGTGGCGAAACAAATCGTTGAAGCAAGAAAAGACGGTCCATTTTTATCCAAAGAAGATCTTGCCACCCGCGGTAAAGTTTCAAAAACATTGATCGAATATATGAACGACAATGGCGTATTGAAAGATCTACCAGATGAAAATCAATTATCGTTATTCGATATGCTATAAGCATCTGTTTTCCTGTCTGCTTGTAATTTTAAGCAGAGTATGGTATAGTTCTTATAGGTAATGATACTAACTGTGAGTGAGCGGATTTTTCGCTCACTCTTTTTAATGGAATTACGCACTTAATTTTTAAGGAGGCGAAACTTTTGAGTAGCGTCGTTGAAACAGTCACAGAAATGGTGACACCGATTTTAGATGAACAAAATTTTGAACTTGTCGAAGTCGAATTTGTAAAAGAAGGAAAAAGCTGGTTCTTACGAGTATTTATTGACAAAGAAGGCGGTATCGATATCGAAGAATGCGCCTTTGTCAGTGAGAAACTGAGTGAAAAACTTGATGCAGCAGATCCAGATCCGATTCCTCAAGCTTATTTCCTGGAGGTATCCTCCCCGGGAGCAGAGCGGCCATTGAAAAAAGAAAGCGACTATGAAAAGGCACTTGGTGATTATGTCCATGTCTCCTTATACCAACCAGTAGATGGCGAAAAACAATATGAAGGATTTCTTCAATCATTTGATGCTGAACAGCTTACATTGCAAATACGCATAAAAACACGAGAAAAAGAATTGACTTTTGACCGAAAAAATATTGCAAAAGCTCGCTTAGCTATCCAATTTTAATCACGGAGAGGAATCAGAAAAAAATGAGTAAAGAAATGTTAAATGCGTTAGACGCTTTAGAAGCTGAAAAAGGGATCTCAAAAGAAATCGTGATCGATGCTTTAGAAGCAGCATTGGTTTCTGCATACAAACGTCACTATGGCCAAGCACAAAACGTCGAAGTGGAATTTGATCAGAAAAAAGGAAAGATCCATGTCTATGCGGTAAAAGAAGTAACGGAAGAAGTGATGGATTCACAGTTGGAAGTCTCATTGAAAGATGCACTTTTAATCAATCCAGCATATGAGATCGGTGATACGATCCGTTTTGAAGTAACACCAAAAGATTTTGGACGGATCGCTGCGCAAACGGCTAAACAAGTTATTTTACAGCGTGTACGTGAAGCAGAAAGAACGATTATTTATAACGAATTCAGTGCTTATGAAAAAGACATCATGCAAGGAATCGTCGAACGCCAGGATAAACGTTATATTTATGTCAATCTTGGTAAAATTGAGGCAGTTCTTTCTAAACAAGATCAAATGCCAAATGAATTTTATCAACCACATGATCGAATCAAAGTTTATGTTTCCCGAGTAGAAAATACGTCTAAAGGTCCGCAAGTATTTGTTAGCCGCAGCCATCCAGACCTATTGCGTCGCTTATTTGAACAAGAAGTACCAGAAGTCTATGATGGAATCGTTGAAATTGTCAGCATCGCCCGCGAAGCTGGCGATCGTTCAAAAGTGGCAGTTCGCTCAAATGATCCAAATATCGATGCAGTCGGTACATGTGTCGGGCCAAAGGGACAACGAGTTCAAGCAATCGTCAATGAATTAAAAGGCGAGAACATGGATATCGTCGAATGGAATGAAGATCCAGCTGTATTCATCGCAAATGCATTGAATCCTGCACAAGTCATGGATGTGATCTTCGATGAGACAAATCCAAAGGCCTGCACAGTTGTCGTTCCAGACTACCAATTATCGCTAGCAATCGGTAAACGCGGACAAAATGCACGTTTAGCTGCTAAATTGACTAACCATAAAATCGATATCAAATCAGAATCTGACATGACGGAATTTTATAAAAATCAAGAACAACAAAAAGAAGCAGAAGAACTGCATGATGAAGCAATCGTTCAGTCAGATTTAACAGACGATGAATATGAAACAATTGCATTCAACAATGAAACGGTCGAAGAAAAACCAGAAGCTTAACTTTAGTAAGGAGGCAAAGAGATGAAACAAAGGAAAATTCCTTTACGCAAATCCGTGGTTTCAGGTGAAATGAAACCTAAAAAAGAGATGGTCCGAATCACCCGTTCAAAAGAAGGGGAAGTATCGATCGATCCAACTGGAAAAATGCCTGGACGAGGAGCGTATGTCTCACTTGAGCCGGAAGAAGTACAACAAGCTTGGGATAAAAAAATTCTCGATCGAGTACTCGAAACAACATTAACAGATGAGTTTTATCAAGAACTTCTTGACTATGTCACTCACCAAAAAGCACGTAAAGAGTTATTTGGAAAATGAATACAGTTAATCGGCAAAAAGCCATGAATCTCATCGGTCTAGCGATGCGCGCGGGAAAACTAATCACGGGTGAAGAACTGACCATTGCTGAAATCCGCAAACAAAAAGCAAAATTGGTGTTTGTGGCAACCGATGCAAGCGAGAATACAAGAAAAAAGATAAAAGATAAGAGTTCATATTATGAAGTTCCTTGCTTTGAGCTATTTTCTGAAGCAGAAATCACGCAGATGATCGGAAAACCTCGCAAGGTATTCGGAATAATGGATGCCGGATTTGCGAAGAAGACCAAGGAGCTAATTGAAGGTTAGGAAGGTGATTGCATGGGCAACAAAAGAATCTATGAATTAGCAAAAGAACTCAAAAAATCTAGTAAAGACGTCGTGGAAAAAGCACAACAACTTGGCATCGATGTGAAAAACCATATGGGTGCGATTACTAGCAGTGATGAGAAGAAATTGCAACAAGCGTTCAAAAACCCAAGCACGAAACAACAAGCTGCACAACAAGCAAGCAGAAAACCAGCCAATCAACAGCCGAACGATCAACGTAAAAAAGAAACAACGAACAATCAACAAAAAAATAAAAATAACCGCAGTTATCAAGATCGCGGTCAAGGGAGCGGTCAAGTGAATCAAGGGAAAAAACCAACAACAAACCAAAATAATACGGGAAATACCAGCAGCCAAAATCGTCAAGGAACGAGCCAAGGCGGCAATCAAAACCGTACTAACAATAACAACAAACCAAACAATAACAATCGCGGCAAATTTAATAATAATAACCGTAATCGTTATAATAAAAAAGGTAAAAAAGGCAAACAGCAACAATCAACTAAACCAGCTGTACCACCACGCAAATTCCGTGAATTGCCAGATGTATTAGAGTATACTGAAGGTATGAACGTAGCAGATATTGCGAAAAAAATTCATCGTGAGCCAGCAGAAATCATTAAAAAATTATTTATGCTTGGTGTTATGGTCAATCAAAACCAAGCACTGGATAAAGATACGATTGAACTGTTAGCGACGGATTATGGCATGGAACCACAAGAAAAAGTCCAAGTTGACATTGCTGATATCGATAAATTCTTCGAGGCAGAAGAAGTCGATCCAGATAAATTAGTCTCACGTCCGCCAGTCGTAACGATTATGGGACACGTAGACCATGGGAAAACAACTTTATTGGATACATTACGCCATTCACGTGTAACAAGCGGAGAAGCAGGCGGAATCACGCAGCATATCGGTGCCTACCAGATCGATATTGATGGTAAACCAATCACTTTCTTGGATACACCAGGACATGCGGCCTTTACAAGTATGCGTGCACGTGGAGCAAGTATCACAGATATCACGATCTTAGTTGTTGCTGCAGATGATGGCGTCATGCCACAAACAGTTGAAGCAATCAACCATGCCAAAGCTGCAGGCGTTCCAATCATCGTCGCTGTAAATAAAATTGATAAACCAGGTGCAAATCCTCAGCATGTTATGCAAGAATTAAGTGAGTATGAGTTAATTCCTGAAGCATGGGGTGGAGAAACGATTTTTGTTGAGATCTCAGCGAAATTCGGCCAAAACATCGAAGAATTGCTGGAAATGATCCTGTTAGTCGCAGAAGTAGAAGATTTAAAAGCAGATCCAACACAACGCGCAATCGGAACAGTGATCGAAGCACGTCTTGATAAAGGTAAAGGTCCTGTGTCAACCTTACTTGTCCAAGAAGGAACACTTCACGTTGGTGACCCAATCGTTGTCGGTAATACTTACGGACGTGTCCGTGTAATGACAAACGATCTTGGCCGTCGCGATAAAGAAGCAGGACCTGCAACGCCAGTAGAAATCACTGGCTTGAATGATGTACCTCAAGCAGGTGACCGTTTCGTAGTCTTCGAAGACGAAAAGACAGCACGTGCAGCGGGTGAAGAACGCGCAAAACGTGCATTATTGGAAAACCGTGCTGCCACAAGCCGTGTGACTTTGGACAACTTATTTGAAAGCCTGAAAGAAGGCGAATTGAAAGAAGTTAACGTAATCATCAAAGCAGATGTACAAGGTTCAGCAGAAGCACTGGCTGCATCATTGAAGAAGATTGATGTGGAAGGTGTCCGTGTAAAAATCGTCCATTCAGCTGTCGGAGCAATCAATGAAAGTGATGTAACCTTAGCAGCAGCCAGCAACGCTATTATCATCGGTTTCAACGTTCGTCCTACACCGCAGGCAAAAGTGCAAGCTGATACTGAAGAAGTCGATATTCGTCTTCACCGTATCATCTATAAAGCCATCGAAGAAATCGAAACTGCGATGAAAGGGATGCTAGACCCTGAATTTGAAGAAAAAATCACTGGTCAAATGATCGTTCGTGAAACCTTCAAAGTTTCTAAAGTTGGTACGATTGCAGGTGCCTATGTAACAGAAGGATATATTCGTAGAGATAGCGGTGTCCGTGTAATCCGTGACGGAATCGTAATCTATGAAGGACAACTTGCAAGTCTGAAACGATTCAAAGATGACGTGAAAGAAGTCAAAATGGGTTATGAATGTGGTGCAATGATTGAAAAATTCAATGACATCAAAGTAGATGACGTAATTGAAGGATTTATCATGGAAGAAGTCAAAAATGACTAAAAACTGATAAAAGGAGGCCAATCATTATGGCTAACTACCGTGATCGCCGAGTCGGTCAAGAAATCTTAAAAGAAGTCAATGATATTTTGCGCAAAAAGGTCCGTGACCCTCGTGTGGAGAACGTAACGATCACAGATGTGAAAGTTACGGGGGACTTACAGCAAGCAACGATCTATTACAGCATTTTATCTGACTTAGCATCAGATAAGAAAAAAGCACAAGATGGATTGAATAAGGCATCAGGATTGATTCGTCGAGAATTAGGGCACAATCTAAGTATTTATAAGACACCTGAATTGTTCTTTGAACTTGATGAATCAGTTGTCTATGGCAACCATATCGATGAATTGCTTCGCGACTTGAACAAAGACTAATCAAAAAATCCCGCAAATCCTGTGAAATCAGGGGTTGCGGGATTTTTTTGTTTTCATTAAGACGTATTACCTAAGAGTTCCATGACTTTAGTCTGGTAGCGTGTCAGCTAACCAAAAAAGAGAAAAAGAAAAGTAAAAAATTCGACTTTCTTTTTTCTAGTAGTATATAAATTTTTGCATATAGATAAAGATCAAGATACCGATAACGGAAGCTAGATTGTAATCTATTTTAGTGACAGTCAGGTATAGCCAAGTAACTAGAAGATCAGTGGAACCTGCACCATAAAAGTTTGAGTTTGTCGGTCCGTTGACAGTTAAAAGAAAAATCACGTTGAAGTTATTGATATTTCCGATTACGCCGCTTCGATTTGGTCACGATCCAAATTTTGGATAATCCCTGTAGAAATTAGCATAGTAGCTGGGATACCAATTCACATATTGACAAAGATAACAGAGACTTTTACATAAAACGGATCAATCAGGAAAGGAATTGCTCGATCCAGCCCCAGTTTTCCAACAATGTGTTAACTGGCCTAGCGTCATTCAGCAAATTATGCATGATGAGGAGCGAAATGAACTGCGGAACAGCCATTGTGATAACGACAAGTTTTTTGGATCAATGTAAAAAACGTCAGCGAAAGGAAAAATTTCGTGGTTTTTTATACCTGTTCATTTGGCTAGATATAAAATCCAAACAAATGAACAGAAGTGCTTATTAGGTTTCAATTGGGAGTATCTGCGCTAGAATAAGAGTAATAATGAAAAGGAGAGTTATGTATGGATTATTCTAGTAAAGAATACTTTGATAAAATGACGGCTTGGTGGCGTGCTGCTAATTATCTTTCTGTTGGGCAACTTTATCTTAAAGATAACCCCTTACTGAGACGTACACTGAAACCAGAAGATGTCAAAAAACATCCAATCGGTCATTGGGGAACGATTCCTGGCCAAAATTTTATTTATGTCCATTTGAACCGAGTCATCAATAAATATGATTTGAACATGTTTTATATCGAAGGGCCAGGACACGGCGGACAAGTCATGGTATCGAATGCTTATTTAGATGGAAGTTACACAGAGATCTATCCAGAAGTAACGGAAGATGAGACAGGAATGCAAAAATTATTCAAGCGATTTTCATTTCCTGGAGGCATTGCTTCTCATGCAGCACCAGAAACACCAGGTTCTATCCATGAAGGCGGAGAGCTTGGATACTCTCTTTCACATGCAGTCGGAGCTGTATTAGACAATCCTGAAGTAATCTCTGCTGTCGTGATTGGTGATGGTGAAGCAGAAACCGGTCCTTTAGCTGGAAGCTGGTTCTCAAATGTCTTTATCAATCCAGTGATAGATGGAGCTGTTTTACCGATCCTTCATTTAAATGGTGCAAAAATAGCCAACCCAACGATCTTGGCACGTAAATCAGATGGAGAATTAGCAAATTACTTTAACGGACTTGGCTGGGAACCTTTCTTTATTGAAGGAAATGATCCAGAAAAATTAAATCCTGTTATGGCTGAAAAAATGGATCAAGCAATCGAGAAAATCAAATCCATCCAAAAAGAAGCTCGCCTGAAGACAGCAACAGATGTCGTGATGCCAAAATGGCCAGTATTGATCGTACGCACACCAAAAGGATGGACCGGTCCAAAAGAATGGGACGGGAAACCAATTGAAGGAACCTTCCGAGCACACCAAGTACCGATTCCTGTAGATCAAGAACATATGGATCATGCAGATGCTTTACTCCGTTGGCTGAAATCCTATGAACCAGAAAAATTATTTGATGCACAAGGACGTATTTTAGAAGAAATCAGAGAAATCGCGCCTACTGGTGACCAAAGAATGGCAAAAAATCCTATCACCAATGGTGGAATCGATCCAAAACCGCTTATTATGCCAGATTGGAAAAAATATACTTTGCAATTTGAAAAACCAGGCTCCATTAAAGCAGAAGATATGACCGAACTTGGTAAATTCGTTCGCGAGATCATTGAGAAAAATCCAGAAAATTTTCGTATATTTGGACCAGATGAAACAAAATCAAACCGATTGAATCAAGTTTTCAAAACGACAAATCGCCAATGGATGGAAAAAATCGAACCAGAAAATGATGAATGGCTTTCGCCATCTGGTCGCGTCATCGACAGTCAATTATCGGAACACCAAGATGAAGGGTTCTTAGAAGGGTACGTTCTGACTGGACGGCATGGTTTTTTTGCAAGTTACGAATCATTCTTGCGAGTGGTTGATTCTATGTTGACTCAGCACTTCAAATGGATGCGGAAATCACATGACCTTTCTTGGCGAAATGATTATCCTTCGCTAAATCTCATTGCAAGCTCAACAGTCTTCCAGCAAGATCACAATGGATATAGCCACCAAGATCCAGGAATATTGACACATTTGGCAGAAAAGAAGGCGGAGTTCATCCGTGAATATCTGCCTGCGGATGCAAATACATTGCTCGCAGTCATGGATAAAGCATTCCGCTCGTCAGAAAAAATCAATTTGATCATCTCTTCCAAACATCCGCGTGCTCAATTTTACTCAGCAGAAGAAGCAGCCGTCTTAGTGAATGAAGGCTTGAAAATCATTGATTGGGCTTCGACAGCAAAAGAGGAGGAACCTGAATTGGTCATTGCTGCTGCAGGAACGGAATCTAACTTAGAAGCATTAGCAGCTGCAACTTTGCTGCTGGAAGAATTCCCAAAACTAAAAATTCGGTTCATTAATGTCGTAGATTTATTGAAATTACGTCATCCAAGTCAAGATCCGCGTGGGTTGAGCGATGAAGAATTTGATCAATATTTTACAAAAGACAAACCGATCTTATTTGCTTTCCACGGTTATGAAACATTGGTCCGCACGATTTTCTTTGATCGTCATAACCATCATTTAATGATTCATGGCTACAAAGAAAATGGAGATATCACGACACCATTTGACATGCGTGTAGTAAATGAACTTGATCGTTATCATTTGGCAAAAGACGCAGCTTTAAAAATCAAAGGAAGTCAAGCAGAAGATTTTGCGGAAAAAATGGATCAGAAATTACAAGAACATCAAAACTATATTCGTGAAAATGGTATTGATCTGCCAGAAGTATTGGATTGGAAATGGAAAAATCTTGACCAATAAAATGATAAAATCGATCCCGCAAAACAGAATTTTTTACATTGATTAAGAAACTGAAAAAATAAATAAAAAAAACGGAAAAAAGACTGGAAGAATGGACAGTCTTTTTTTTCGTTTTTGGGAAGTGAAAACCAAACTATTTACCTGTAAGCCACCCATAAATCCAATCAAATGGTGCAAAGAAAAAATCTTCCATTCTATTCCCTCCTTTAAAAAAACATAACATGATTTCTATTTACGTGAGCATGAATTTTGTTACGTTTTTATTGCCGAAAAATAAAAACCGTTCATTATGATGTCAAATTCGTCAGTAATTGATGCAATGTGTTATAATAATTCAGTTAAATCAAAAATGAAATGGAGAAAAGACATGGACGGGTTATTACCTTTATGGAAAGAACGCGGAATGACAAGTCATGATTGCGTATTCAAATTAAGAAAAATCTTACATACGAAAAAAATCGGACATGGGGGTACGCTTGACCCAGACGTAGACGGTGTGTTGCCTATTTGTATTGGAAAAGCCACAAAAGTTATCGAATATTTGACAGATTCTGGGAAAATCTATGTAGGCGAGATAACTCTAGGTTTCAGTACAACGACGGAAGATCGATCCGGAGAACGGGTAGAAACAAAACCAGTAGATATGTCTTTATCTGAAGAAAAAATAGATGAAGTGATGGCTTCATTTATTGGTGAGATCACCCAGATACCACCAATGTACTCAGCGGTAAAAGTCAACGGTAAGCGGTTATATGAATATGCCCGCAATAATGAAACAGTGGAGCGTCCTGTTAGAAAGGCTCAGATTTACCGTTTTATCCGGACAAGTGAATTGACAAGAGACGAAGTGACAGGAACCATTTCTTGGCGCTTCGAAGTAGAATGCGGGAAAGGAACCTATGTCCGCACATTAGCTGTAGATACAGGCAAGAAACTTGGTTACCCTGCGCACATGTCTGATCTGACCCGAACAGCAAGTGCCGGTATGTCCCAGAAAGATGCTCTGACATTAGAAGAAGTAGCTCAAGCTGTGAAAAATGGGACAATCGATGATTGTTTGCTGCCAATAGAAAAAGGAGTGAAACGATTCAAACGAGTAGATATTACTGATGAAGTATGGCAGAAAGTAAAAAACGGTATGAGACTTGATTATACTGTATTTGCGCTCCCAGAAATGCCGTCAGAAGAAATTGCTTTGTTTTATAAAGGCAAAGTTGTCAGTATCTATCAGCCAAACCCGAAAGAAAAAAACAAATTAAAACCTAGTAAAGTATTGAGAAATGAGGAATAACGAATGAATATCATCAAGATCAGACATCCTTACCAATCAGAACAAATTCCAGAAGACGATGTCGTTTTAGTACTGGGATTTTTTGACGGCGTGCATATTGGACACCAGAAAGTCATAAAGACAGGTATGGAAATTGCACAAAAAGAAGGATTGAAATTAGCATTGATGACTTTCAATCAGCATCCATCGATTGTCTTTAAAAAGATCGATCCTAGCAGCGTGAAATATTTGACTAGCCTTAAGCAAAAAGAAGAAAAAATGGCCGCTTTGGGTATAGATTATTTATATGAAGTTGATTTTACTTCTTCTTTTGCTCATTTAGCACCGCAGGAATTTGTTGATCAATACATCGTAGGGTTACATGCAAAATATGCTGTTTCCGGTTTTGATTATACGTATGGACCAAAAGACATTGCAGATGTCGCTCATTTTCCTGAATATGCCAAAGGAAGATTCAAAATCGTCACAGTTTCTAAAGAAGAAGAACAAGGTGAAAAAATCAGCTCTACCCGTATTCGAGGATTACTAGACAGCGGACAAGTAAAAGAAGCAGCAAAACTATTAGGTTGCACATATGAGGTAGAAGGGGTAGTTGTCCATGGCGATGCACGAGGCAGACTACTAGGATTCCCTACAGCAAATGTCAAAGTAAAGAGCACAGTTCATTTGCCTAAAGAAGGTGTTTATGTATCGGAAATAAAAATTGGGGAAACTTGGTATCCAGCCATGGGTTCAATTGGACATAATGATACATTCGGTGAAGGACGGGAGCTGACTGTAGAATTGTATATTTTGGACTTTAATCAAGATATCTATGGTGAACATGTCGCAGTACGCTGGAATCAATTTTTAAGAGATCAAGTGAAATTTTCTAGTGTAGAGGAATTGATTGAACAACTCAAAAAGGATGAACAAGCAACAGCTGAATATTTTTCTCAGCAATAAAACATTATGCATAAAATCTCTTGTTTATGTATAACTAGCAATTTCAATAAAATGGGTGATAAATAAGCCCAGGAAAGGGGCTGTGACAAAAGTCTTGTCACAGCCTTTTTTTTCCAAATAAATGGTTTTTCAGAAGTAGCTTCTTCGGAAATAAGCCGAAATTTCACAAAAATTTGAGAAGTAATTTTTGTAAATTACTTCTTATTTCTTGAAGCTGGCCACTTCTGTCACAACCTCTTTCTTTATAGAAATAAAAGGACACTAGCAATTCATGAAAACGATTGCTAGAGCGTATCATTTGCTTTAGACTATATATCTTGGTGTACACTCACTTTAAGATGGAAATAAAAGTTATCCGTAATAACAGGTTTAGGTATGAAAAAGGAGTGGGTACTATGTATAAGGAATTAGAAAACAAAGTCGCAGTAGTAACTGGTGGCTCAAAGGGGATTGGAACAGCGATTGCTCAACGATTCGGGAAAGAAAAAATGAATGTAGTTGTCAACTATAACTCGGATAAAGAAGGAGCAGAAAAAGCAGTCAAAGCAATCGAAGAGGCAGGCGGAAAAGCAGTCTCTGTACAAGCAGATGTCAGTTCTGAAGAAGGAATACAGCGTTTACTTGATACGGCTTTAGAAAATTTTGGGACACTGGACGTTTGGATTAATAATGCTGGGATGGAAAATCAGCATCCAACCCATGAACTTAGCCTTGAAGATTGGGAAAGAGTATTAAAAGTCAATTTGACTGGCGTTTTTATCGGAACGAAAGCGGCTTTAAATTACTTTACAGAGAATGATAAAAAAGGAAATATCATCAATATGTCTTCTGTTCATGAACAAATCCCATGGCCAACGTTTGCTCATTACGCTGCTTCAAAAGGCGGAGTAAAACTATTCACCGAAACGGTAGCAATGGAGTACGCACCAAAGGGAATCAGAATCAATAGTATAGGACCTGGTGCTATCCGTACACCTATTAATGCGGCAAAATTTGATGATCCTGAACAAAAAGAACTCTTGGAAAGTATGATCCCACTGGGACGCGTAGGTGAACCAAAAGAAATAGCGGCGACAGCTGCATGGTTGGCTTCAGACGAATCCAGTTATGTTACAGGTATTACACTATTTGCAGATGGTGGGATGACTTTATATCCTTCTTTCCAAGGTGGAAAAGGATAAGGGTGAATAAAAATGGGTTTATTGATTGCATTGATCCCGGCAGTTGGGTGGGGGATCCAGCCACTGATTTTGAAAAAGATTGGTGGCAGACCAACAAATGAGATATTAGGAACTGGTATTGGAGCCGTGCTCGTTGGCTTACTTGTTCAATTATTCGCTTCTCCAGCTGGTATTTCAGTGACTACATTTTTGATTAGTTTACTTTCTGGTGCATTCTGGGTCATCGGACAAACAGGACAGTATACATCTTTCAACTTGATTGGTGTTTCTAAAACGATGCCAATTTCGACTGCATTACAGTTAGTCGGAACCTCATTGATTGGTGTCTTCGCTTTTGGAGAATGGTCTGGAAGTATGGGAAAAATCATTGGTGCAGCAGCAATCATTCTTCTTGTATTTGGTTCTGCTTTAACGGCAATCAGTGATGATCCTGGAAAAAAAGGCGGTATCACAAAAGGAATCAGTCTATTAGCATCAACAAGTATTGGTTATTGGGTTTACAGTGCATTGCCCAAACTAGTTGATGCAAGCGGACTTTCCATTTTCTTTCCGCAAATGATCGGTGTCTTTTTAGGGGCAGTGATTTATGTGATTTTCCGAAAACCAACCGCATTTTCTGAAGACAAGAGTTGGAAAGCAACAATAGTTGGAGCCATCTTCAGTGTGTCAGCATTGGCTTATATTTTTTCAGCAAATGAAAATGGGGTTGCTACTGCATATATCATTACACAGCTAAACGTAGTTATCTCTACATTAGGCGGTATGTACATCCTGCATGAAAATAAGACACCAAAAGAAAAAAAATTAACGATTATCGGATTATTGCTGATCGTAGTAGGAAGCATGGTCACGGTCTTTATTTGAGGATAAAGATGGTAAAATCTCATTTATTAAAAAAATATTTGTTTGAACCATACAGTAAGTACTTATAAAAAAATAGCGCTAGAATTTCCAACATCTCTGGAATTTCTAGCGCTTTTTAATTGTTTAAGATACAAGTGAAATATCTGTCTGCATCAATAATTTTTCATTGATCCATTGACTAAAGTTTACGACATAATTGAAGTTACCACCGATTAGTATCTCCGCATGATTGTCTTTATAAAGATCGTATTGTAAAAGACGGTCTTTTTTATTTGCGTAAACATCGTTATGGTACTGGACTAATTGTTCTCGGAATTGATTGATTGCTGTAAAATCACGATACTGAAGGTTGAAACGCATCGTGATTGGTGCATTTAGCATGAATCGCTGCATTTCTTTTGCTGCTTCCTCTGCTTGATCTCCGTATAGGAACTCAAAAAGATTACGTTCAGAAAATTTCCATTGCCCGCCAACCTTTGTTCCTTTTAGTTTTCCTTCATGAAGATAATTTCTGATAGAACGTGTAGTAACACCTAATTGTTCGGCTAATTCATTTACTGAGTAAAAATCTTTCAATGTTCACCCTCCTATGTGAATGGTTCTACTGACTTAGTTGATATTTGCTTAATCACGAAATGTAGAAAGAACGATTTTAATTAAGGTCATTGTAAAAATCAAGTCAGAAAATTCTAACTTTTCTTTCTCTAAAGAAATTCGTTCTCTCCTAAAGTGATATTATATTTAAATATACCTGAAAATAATGGGCAGTATTATGAAAGATCACTGATATTTTCTCGTATTTTTTCCTTATTCAAAAGTTTTGCAGGAAAATTGCTGAAAAAATAATTTTACTAAGTGGAAAATTCAAAGCCATTCAATCAGTGATTTTTTTCAGCACAAGAAAGACTCCTTATAAAAATAGCAGATACTTTGTCAATTAAGTGTTTAACCAGGGATGATAAAAAGGATAGGATTGAACAAAACCTGTATAAGCTGATGAATAGTTTCCTCGCCAGTAAAAGGTTTATTCGTATAAAGCTTTATCGCCAAAATTTATCATGACCTTTTTTATCTTCAATATTAAATGAAATCAATTGTTCAATCAATTCCCAGTTGATTACACTTTTCCAAGGAACTTTGATGACGTTATCCGTATATACGTAGCCTGCTTCTTGGATATTTTTTTCAAGGGCACGAATCGCTGCTTTTTCCGGTGCGATAGAAAAATGATTTTTAGCAAAACTAAATGCAATAATAAAGGTACCATGGTCAGTAAACATAGGTTGGTTCCATTTTACAGTTGTGTCTAGCTGGGGATACGTTTCTGTTATCTTAGCAAAAAGGTCTTTGATCTTTTGTTGATGTTCTTTTTCTTTGATCTGATTGATGATCGGCTGAAATTTTTCCATTCTAAAACGCCTCCATTAAGTGGTTTGATTTATTTTACCAGAAAAACAATAGTTATGTATAAAAAACGAACAAAACACAAGTAATGTTGTAACCGCTATATTTATATGATAAGATGTCTCAAATAATAAAATAGAAAAGAGACATAAAAATGATTGACTTGGCAAAGAAATTCTTACACGAAAATATATATTTTGAGTTGTATCATCATCGAGCCATTTATACAAATGAAGATGCTTTGGTAATAAAGAAAGAACAAGGATTTACAGGTACAGAGACCAAAAGCTTATTCTTAAAAGATAAAAAAGATAATAACTACGTATATCTGACTTTTACTACGAAACAAACGGATTTCAAAGCATTAGGGAAGATCGTCGGTAAAAGGCTTTCTATTGTTTCATCAGAACGCATGGAAGAACAAACGGGACAAAAGCAGGGCGCTGTTTCTCCGTTTGGTTATGAAAAACAGATTCCGATTATTATTGATGAAGAGCTCTTATCAAATGAAAAACTTGTTTTTGCACCAGGTAGACCAGATCAAACGATGGTCATCCAAACGGTTGACTTAAACAAAATCATCCAGCTACTTGAGATGCCGATATTTTTGATGCCGGCAAACGAAAAAAACAATTAACCAAGTAAAATAGTGCATACTTGGAGGTGAAGCAACATGATAAGTTATCCATTATTAGAAAGAAATGCAACGATTGGGGTTACTGCACCATCCTCAGGCGTATCAGAGGAACACCATTCGTTACTCGAATCAGCTTTAAAGAGAATGGAAGAAAAATCTTTCCAAGTAGTTACTGGAAAGACGCTTTGGACGCAAGATAAGGAAAAATCAGGTCCAGCAAGAAAACGAGCAGATGAATTCAATCAAATGATGCAAGATGAAAATATCCAAATGATCTTTCCGCCTTGGGGAGGAGAATTATTGATTGAGATTCTCGATTTTGTCGATTTTGATGCTCTACAACCAAAATGGATAGTAGGTTATTCAGATATTAGTACGTTGCTACTTGCTGTCACATTAAAAACAGGGATAGCCACTGCACATGGAACCAACCTTATTGATTTAAGAGGAGAGTACTTGGATGAAACGACAGCAATGTGGGAAAGTGTACTGAAAACAAGAGAAGGAGAATCGATTCTACAGCAACCTTCTGAAAAGTATCAAAAAGAGTGGCCCCATGAGCATTCATCATCTTCTGTTTTCCATCTCACTGAACCAACAAATTGGCAATCAGTCAGCGGAGATGCAGTAAGGATGAAGGGACGATTATTAGGTGGCTGTATTGATACGATCAGTCATTTAATCGGTACCCCTTATGGAGATGTCCAATCTTTTAAAAGAAAGTATAATGATGGAAAGCCGATCTTGTGGTTTCTAGAAAATTGTGAGCTATCGTCAGTTGATTTAAGAAGATCACTTGTTCAGATGAAACTGGCAGGATGGTTTGATGGCAGCTCGGGGATCATGTTCGGTAGAAGTGCAGCAGAGGATTTGTTAGATTATAAAATGAAGGATGTATACGAAGATCTGTCAAAGGAATTAAAACTACCGATCTTGTATGATATTGATTGTGGTCATGTACCGCCACAACTGACATTGATCAATGGTGCCTATGCAGAAGTAGCGGTAGAAGATAGAAAAGCGACTGTTTTGCAAACGTTTATTTAAAATTGGAGTTTATCAAAGACCAACAAATCTAAATAGAAAAGAAAATGAAAGAAGCTGACAGTATTTTGCCAGCTTCTTTTTGTATGATCTATTAGAAATTTTAATTATCCATAACTATTACATTGATCAGCTGTTTCACATCATTTGGATTACCTGTAGGAATAGCTACTACAGATGCATTATCAATAATTTCTTGAGTTGTTTCTCTAATGAACGCTGGATAAGATGTTTGATCTGCAGGCATTTGCCAATGTGAAGGAACTGGATAACTAGTGATTGTCCCGTCATGGTTACTTGAATACACTAAAACTCCCTGGTAACTGTATTTCCCAGTGAGCATAACCACATCTTTCGGATAGACTGCACTCCCTGCATCATAAGGGGCGATAGGTGTTCCTGCAGGATAATGAATAACATGTAGTTCGAAATGGAATGGCAACAGTTTTTTTGACAAATTTTATAAGGTGCAGAACTTCTTTCCGTATGCTATTCCGATTGTCCTTGACAATGAGCCTCCTCGGATGTGACGATCTTCGGCAGGAGCTAACAGTTAAAGTTAGACTGCCTCGCTAGCGTTAGCACATCCGAGCTCATTATCAAGGATTCGCTGCGCCAATCTCTGGTTACGGTAACCAACCGGTGTCTCGTAGCCAAGTGTACCGTGCAACCGAAGGTGGTTCCACCAATTGACATAGTCAAATAACTCCAAATCCAATTGTTGTAAGGTTTCAAATGTGTATTGATAGACAAATTCTACTTTCAACGACTTATAAGTTGATTCAGCTACGGCATTATCAAAAGGACAGCCTTTATGACTCAATGATCGATTGATGTCAAAAGTTGTTAATAATTCATCAATAGCTTGGTTATCAAACTCTTTTCCACGATCAGTATGAAAAATCTCAACCTCTGTCAGAGGTTGTTTGATACGGCTAAATGCTTTTTTTACTAGAACGGCATCTTTATGTTCTCCGCAAGAATAGCCGAGAATTTCTCGATTGAACAGATCCAAAATGAAACAGACATAATTCCATTTTTTCCCGACTCGTACATAAGTCAAGTCTGTTACGATCGCTTCTAATGGGTTGTCTCTTAAGAATTTACGATTCAATACGTTTGTCGTTTTGGCTTCATTGCAAGTAGAATGATGTACTTTAAAATAAGCAACAGTATAGCTCGATTTTAATCCTCTATTTTTCATGATTCTACTAATTTTTCGTCGGCTGATCTGAATGCCTCGTTTTGATAAGGCTTTTTTTATTTTTCTTGAGCCGTAGGCCTTTCGGCTGCGGATAAATTCTTCAGCGACTACTTCTTCAAGTTCTGATTCGTCTTTCTTTGGTTTTGATTGATAATAATAGGACTGACGTGATAGACCTAATATTCTGCACATCGCTGATATAGGGTAAAGATGCTTATTCGCATCGATTACTTGTCTCTTCGTCCGAATATCAGCGCTGCTTGCTTTAAAATATCATTTTCCATTTCTAATTGCTGGTTTCTTTTACGTAGTTCTAACAATTCTTTTTGTTCAGGCGTAAGATTATCTTTTTCTTTGAATGAACCACTCGTTTTAGATTGCTTTACCCATTTGTCAAATGCTGAAGCCGTTAGTTCATATTCTCGAATGATTTCTACACGTGGCTTTCCAGCTAAGTAAAGATTGACGATTTGTTGCTTGAATTCTTGTGAAAAAGTTCTTCGTGTTCTCTTAGACATAAAAATTCCTCCTGGTATGTTTTCTTCTAGTCTACACACCTTAATTTTTCTGTCTAGTTAATTGTAGCCTATCCAAGAGCAATTGATTGAAGATAAAGATATATATAACCAGGAAGAAAATCAAACTAGACATATTCGTAATTTATCTGATGCTAAATTAGAGGAAGAAGCAAGAAAAGTTAGTAATTATAATAAAAAAATGGCTGCAAAATATGTTAACGAAGAGGAGTTTTGCTTCTCAAAAACAAAAATATATAAACGTAATCCCTTCGTATCTGAATATGTTAAACGACTTGCAAAAGGTATTTGTCAACTTTGCCAAGAAAAAGGGCCATTTATAAAAGACGGTGTACCTTATTTACATTGTCATCATATAGAATATTTGTCGCAAGGTGGAAAAGATGTGATTGAAAACTGTATCGCGTTATGTCCCAATTGTCATGCTAGAATTCATGAACTTGAGTTACCTGACGATAAAGAAAAATTGCTGAAGATCGTTGAAAAAAGAGAAAATAGCTTTTCTAAAATACCGTAATTTATTTTTATAGGACAAATAAGCTAATGTGAGCTATGCCTTCTATATAAGACTAAGTTCTATTATAAGTAACGAAGTAATTCTCGTTCCTTCCTGTAGTAATATTTTTTAAATAACCTATAGGCTTCTTCAAAAGTACATCCTCCAGTAAATTCTAAGTACTGGAGGATTCTTTTTCTAGTGTTGCTTTACTCATGAAAAAGTAGTTGGCTACTTCATCAAAATTTCTGAACTTTTTTAATGTTCTTAATTGTCAAATTAAGTTAGACAAATCATCAATACTTACGTAACTCAAAAATACTTCCAAAGGTGTTCGATAATTCAGTGATTTTCTAGGAATATTATTTCGTTTCGATGCGACAGATTGAATAAAAGATTCATCTACTGAATTGAAATCCATAGATTTCAATAAACCATCTCTACGTAACAATCCGTTAGAATTCTCGTTTAGGCCTCTTTGAGACGGCGTTCCTGGATCAGCGAAATAAATGGCAATATCATTGGCATTACTGATCTGTTTCCAATTTGAAAATTCCTTTCCACAATCAAAAGTGATGGATTTGAATAGATTTTTCGGTACAGATTCAAACCAATGATTTAATTTGTTTTCAATATCAATCGCTTGTCTACCACACGGTTTCAATGTGATGATAACTTTTGATAATCGCTCAACTAAGGTAATTACAGCACTTTTATGTTTCAAACCTACGATAGTGTCACCTTCAAGGTGACCAAACTCATTTGAGAATTGGCTATAATCTTTTTCACGTTCATGAATAGAGCGACGGAAAGCTTGTTTTCCACGTCTTTCTTGATGTCCATTTGGTTTACGCTTGCCTTTCATCGGTAAGTCAGAAGGATTAAATAGCCCCTTTTTGAACATACGATAAATGGTACGAGCAGAACAACGAATAGGAAACGCTGCACGACCAACAATCACATCGGGTGTCCATCCTTGAACAACCTTTCTTTGAATATATTCTGATTGTTCCTCAGGTAAAACAAGCGGGCGTCTACCACAGTTTGATTTGTTTTTCTTATACTGTTGATAGTACTCTAAGGCTGATTTTCCTTGCTTGAAGAACAGGTATACTTTATGGATCGTTTGTCTTGAACGATTCAAGCAATGCGCAGTTTTCGCAACAGATTGATTTATTTTGAAATAAGACTCTATCATTACAAGTTCATCCGTTGTAAGATGGGTATAGGTCATTTGTACTCACTCCTTATAATTCTTTGGACGGAACTATTTTGAGTGTAGCACAAATGACTTTTTTAGTTGTCTAGCTTAATTTTACAATCGGCGTGTATAATAAAGAGCTCGATCATTTACTACAAGGATGCTAGCTCCTACATTTTCACAGTTTTTTAGCAAGTAAATTTTTCTAAAATCACATCAGGAAATGCATGAGATTCTTTAAGAAAGGCAATTATAGGGCTATGATTACGGTTCGTGTAAGTGACGCCAAAAAAGAATGGCTTTCTTATATGGCTGAATTTTATGGGATTACTTTATCTGAACTTCTAAAAAACTATTCGATGGAACAACTAGAAGATGAATACAATCGTCAAACGGCTGAAATTGCCCATAAACATTGGATAAGAAGTGGGAAAACAACAGTATTCATGGAAGAATCCTTAATGAATTTGGTGGGCTGGAATGACCTGCCGTTTAAAATTCACGCCCGAAATTCAGAAGCAGCTCTGATTGGCAAATACGTGTATTGGTAGAGATAGAAGATAATCAATTCGTTGTTATCGCTATTCAAGTAGGGCACCGAAGAAATGTCTATGATTAAGAGACTGTTTATTTTTACAAAAAAATAATAATTGGAATCTAGTTAAAACTCTTGAAGTGAGAGATTTGACTAGATTTTTTTATGAATAAAATAAGGACAAAATTGTTTAGGAAGAATCATGAGTGTAAAAAAATCATCCAAGAAGTCGATTCTTGGATTTTTTAGTGGATTTGTTCGCCAAATACGTTTAGTATGCGTATATGAGAGGTTGTAAGCAAAGCGTTGTGGTCTGAGCACTTAAGGAGGAATCTGTGAAAATAGCTTTTCATATTTTTGCAGATTTTGACTTAATGCCGAAGGTCAGCTTTGCAATTACCGTTTATCGAGAGGCTGTAAAAGCACCGTGTAGCTCCGATGACAATAAGCAAGCATTTTTAGTGCTAGGTTTCCTTGATTCTAAATATGCGGCTTATTTCAATGAGTTGGTGCTTGAACGCGATTTTAAGAAGGTCGAAAACAGGCACGACTTTTCGACGTAAGGAGAAAGAATTTCAATGATAGAAACAATAAATCCCGCAGAAAACAAGGTTTCTGCGTACATTCATATCCCATTTTGCGAGCATATCTGCTATTACTGTGACTTTAATAAAGTTTTTTTAGAAGGGCAGCCAGTAGATGAGTATGTGGAAATGCTGCTGAATGAAATGAGATTAATGCTGGAAAGTCATCCTACAGCGAATTTGGAAACACTTTATGTAGGAGGCGGAACACCAACTTCTTTATCTGCTAAACAACTTGATCGACTATTATCAGGTGCTAGAGAGATCCTGCCTTTTCAAAATGGTAATGAGTTTACTGTAGAAGCGAATCCTGGTGATTTGACCCGTGAAAAACTTCAAGTGATGAAAAACTATGGCGTCAATCGTTTATCCATGGGAGTGCAGACATTTGACAATCGCTTATTGAAAAAAATTGGACGTAAACATACTGCAGAAGATGTGTATCAAACAATGCAATTTTTAAAAGCAGAAAATTTTACCAATGTAAGCATCGATTTGATTTATGCATTACCGGGACAAACACTAGAAGGATATCGGGATACTTTGGAAAAAGCTTTGGCTTTGGATCTGCCTCACTATTCTTTGTACTCATTGATCCTCGAAAACAAAACAATGTTCATGAACTGGGTACGACAAGGAAGACTCGAACTGCCTGATCAGGAAACGGAAACCAGAATGTTTGAAGAGACGATTGAAGCAATGGAAAAGCATGGACGTCACCAATATGAAATAAGTAACTTTGGGCTCTCCGGACATGAATCTCAACATAACCTCATGTACTGGAACAATGACCACTATTTTGGGTTTGGAGCTGGTGCTAGCGGTTATCTTGGAGATATTCGTTACCGCAACAAAGGACCGATCCAACACTATTTACGCCCATTACGAGCAAATGAACGCCCGGTATTGGAAGAAGAAAAATTGACACGAAAAAATCAAATAGAAGAAGAAATGTTCTTAGGACTAAGAAAAAAAACAGGGATTACTAAAAAACATTTCTATGATCGCTATCAAAAAACAATTGAATCGGTGTACGGTGATGTGCTAAGGGAATTAGAGCAAGAAGGGTTACTTGTTAATGAAGAAGACCGTGTTTATTTGACACCAAGAGGGACTTTTTTGGGGAACAATGTGTTTGAGCGCTTTTTATTTGAAAAATAGTTTGAAGAATATTTGTTTTTTATCGAAACTTGAAAAGAAAAAGTTTAGAAAGTTTGACAATGAGGTATTGAAGTATTGATATAACTGGATTTACATCAATTATTTAGAATTAGCACTCTTGTGTTTAGAGTGCTAAAAAATGGAGTCTTTCTCTTGACAGGAGAAGGGCTTCTTGCTATATTTATAAGTGAATTAGCACTTAGAATATATGAGTGCTAATGAGAGGTGAGGAAGATGTTAACAAAGCGACAAAACGACATTTTACGTCTGATCATCCAACACTATACGAGTAGTGGCGTGCCCGTTGGTTCCAAAACATTAATGTCTGAGGGAGTCAAGGCCAGCTCAGCAACGATTCGCAATGATATGAAAGCATTAGAAGATGAAGGATTGCTGTTGAAGACTCACTCTTCTTCTGGGCGGATTCCATCTGCTTTAGGCTATCGTTATTACGTGGATCATTTGTTAAAACCTGCTCGCGTAGCAGAAGATGATTTGCTGCTGATTCGTCAGTCTCTAGGCAGAGAATTTCATGAAATCAATGAGATTATTAAGCAATCTGCTGAGATATTATCTGAGCTGACAAGCTATACGACTTTTTCATTGGGACCTGAAATAAAAGACCGCCGACTGACTGGCTTTCGTATCGTACCCTTGAATAATCGACAGATTATTGCTATCGTCGTAACAGATATGGGGAATGTAGAAAGCCAAGTATTCACTCTTCCCGAATATATGGGAAGTCAGGAACTAGAAAAAATGGTACAGATTGTAAACGACCGTCTAGTCGGAGATCCTCTGATGACGGTGTACCATAAACTTCGTACGGAGATTCCGATGATTCTTCATAAATATTTCCAGACGACAGAAGGGATGTCTCAGTTATTTGACACCGTTCTTGGTCATGTTTTTGAAGAAAAGGTTTATGTCAGTGGACAAATGAATCTCTTGGATTATGAGCCCCGTCAAGATCTTGATCAGTTCAAATCGATGTTTTCTTTTATGAAAGACTCAGACGGACTTACACAAATGATCACTCCGATGGATAGCAATATTCATATCAAGATTGGTGCTGAATTAGGCAATGATTTATTGCAGAATATGAGTATGATTCAAGCAAGTTACGAGATAAATGGTCATGGAAGAGGTACAATAGCCTTGTTAGGGCCTACTAGTATGCCTTATTCTCGGATGTTCGGTCTAGTCGATGTTTATCGAAGAGAACTAGCAGCTAAACTTGCTGATTACTACCGCTCGCTTGACTTGTCAAACTCGTAATGTGAATAACGAAGCTATTTGCAGCTGATCGTTCTCTCTTTCTTAGTAAGAGCAATCAAACAGCTGACTGAATAATGAAAGGAAGACTGTATCGTGAAAGAAAATCAAGAAGAACTAGATAAAGAAATGACAGATGCTCAGCCAGAACCGGAAATCGATGTCGAAGCTGCAGAAGATTCGGGTATTTCAGAAGCTGAAGCGGAAGAATTCGAAACAGCGAAATTAAAAGCTGAGTTAGAAGAAATGGAAGATAAATACTTGCGGGCTCGTGCTGAAATCGCAAATATGGCAAATCGAGGAAAAAATGAGCGTGAGCAATTACAAAAATACCGTTCACAAGATTTAGCCAAAAAATTACTTCCATCAATTGACAACCTGGAACGTGCATTAGCCACAGAAGTGTCAGATGATCAAGGGGCAGGTTTGAAAAAAGGCGTGGAAATGGTCTTGGAAAGTTTGCGTAACGCACTGGAAGAAGAAGGAATTGAAAAAATCCCTGCTAAAGGAGAAGCCTTTGATCCTAATCTTCATCAAGCAGTACAAACTGTTCCAGCGACTGAAGATACACCAGCCGATACGATTGTAGAAGTACTACAAGAAGGCTACAAATTACATGATCGCGTGTTAAGACCAACTATGGTCATTGTTGCACAATAATTGTGCGGATATAAAACTTACACTTTCAATTAAAGAAGGAGACGTTAATTATGAGTAAAATTATCGGTATTGACTTAGGTACGACTAACTCTGCAGTAGCAGTATTGGAAGGAAACGAAGCAAAAATCATCGCTAACCCAGAAGGAAACCGTACAACACCTTCTGTTGTATCATTCAAAAATGGAGAAATCCAAGTAGGGGAAGTTGCAAAACGTCAAGCTGTGACAAACCCAAATACGATTTCATCAATCAAACGCCATATCGGTGAAGCAGGTTACAAAGTAGATGTAGAAGGTAAATCATATACACCACAAGAAATCTCAGCAATGATCCTTCAATATATCAAAGGATTCGCAGAAGACTATTTAGGTGAAAAAGTCGAAAAAGCAGTTATCACTGTGCCAGCTTACTTTAATGATGCACAACGTCAAGCAACAAAAGATGCTGGTAAGATCGCTGGTCTAGAAGTAGAACGTATCGTCAATGAACCAACTGCAGCTGCTCTTGCCTATGGTTTAGATAAAACAGATCGCGACGAAAAAATCTTAGTATTCGACCTTGGTGGCGGTACTTTTGACGTATCTATCCTTGAACTAGGAGACGGTGTCTTTGATGTATTGTCAACAGCTGGCGACAACCATCTAGGTGGGGACGACTTTGATAACAAAATCATCGACTACATGGTAGCAGAATTCAAAAAAGAAAACAGCATTGACTTGTCTCAAGACAAAATGGCTTTACAACGCTTGAAAGACGCTGCTGAAAAAGCGAAAAAAGATTTATCTGGCGTATCAAGCACACAAATCAGCTTGCCATTTATCACAGCAGGAGAATCTGGACCATTGCATTTGGAAATGACATTGACACGTGCAAAATTTGATGAATTAACAGCTGACTTAGTAGAACGTACAAAAGTACCAGTACGTCAAGCGCTAAAAGATGCAGGTTTATCACAATCAGAAATCGACGAAGTTATTTTAGTCGGTGGATCTACTCGTATCCCTGCAGTTGTAGAAGCAGTACGTAAAGAAACAGGAAAAGAACCAAACAAATCAGTTAACCCTGATGAAGTAGTTGCTATGGGTGCTGCTATCCAAGGTGGCGTGATCACTGGTGATGTGAAAGATGTTGTTTTACTTGACGTTACACCATTGTCATTAGGTATCGAAACAATGGGTGGAGTGTTCACTAAATTGATTGACCGCAATACAACGATTCCAACAAGTAAATCACAAGTATTCTCAACTGCGGCAGATAATCAACCAGCAGTAGACATCCATGTATTACAAGGTGAACGCCCAATGGCTGCTGACAACAAAACTCTAGGAAGATTCCAATTGACAGATATTCCAGCAGCTCCTCGTGGTATTCCACAAATCGAAGTAACATTCGATATTGATAAAAACGGGATTGTAAATGTATCTGCGAAAGATCTAGGTACACAAAAAGAACAAAAAATCACGATCAAATCTTCTTCAGGTCTAACAGACGAAGAAATCGAACGTATGGTGAAAGATGCAGAAGCAAACGCTGAAGCAGATAAAGCTCGTAAAGAGGAAGTTGACCTACGTAATGATGTAGACGCATTGCTATTCTCTGTGGACAAAACATTGAAAGAATTAGAAGGCAAAGTGGACGAAGAAGAAGTGAAAAAAGCAGAAACAGCTCGTGACGAATTAAAAGCCGCTGTTGAAGCAAACAACATCGAGGAAATGAAAACTAAACGCGATGCATTGAACGAAATCGTTCAAAACTTGACTGTTAAACTATACGAACAAGCTGCACAACAACAAGCTCAAGAAAATCCAGAAGCAGCTCAAGGCGGAGCAGATGATGTCGTTGATGCTGATTTTGAAGAAGTCGATGGCGACGATAAATAGTCAGTTCACTGAATTTCGAGAGAAGGCCAAAGTTGCTACTTTGGCTTTTTCTTTTGAAAAATAGTTTGAAGTATCGGTTTTTGTTTCAAACAAAATATGATATGATAACAAGCGACGTGAAAATGATGAGAACCAATAGGAGGAAAGCCTATGGCAACAAAACGTGATTATTATGAAGTCTTAGGGCTCTCAAAAGGAGCATCAGAAGATGAAATAAAGAAAGCTTATCGTAAGCTTTCGAAAAAATACCATCCTGACATCAATAAAGAACCTGATGCGGAAGAAAAATTCAAAGAAGTATCAGAAGCATATGAGATTTTAAGTGACCCGCAAAAACGCGCTGCATATGACCAATACGGGCATGCAGGCACAGATCCAAATTACGGTGCTGGTGGAGCTGGTGGCGGATTTGGTGGATTCGGCGGCTTCTCTGGTGGCGGCTTCGGTGGTTTTGAAGATATCTTCGACTCTTTCTTTGGAGGAGGCGGTCGGTCAGTCGATCCAAATGCGCCTCGTCAAGGTGCTGATTTGCAATATACGGTCGACTTGTCTTTTGAAGAAGCGATTTTTGGTGTAGAAAAAGAAATCAAGTATAATCGGGAAGAAATCTGTCATACTTGTGGTGGGAACGGTGCAAAACCAGGCACACAACCAACTACTTGTCATAAATGTCATGGTGCAGGTACGATCAATGTAGAACGCCAAACACCACTTGGACGAGTGATGAGCCGTCAAACTTGTGATGTTTGTCATGGCACAGGGAAAGAAATCAAAGAACCTTGTCCAACCTGTCATGGCTCAGGACATGAGAAGAAAGCACATTCAGTTAAAGTGAATGTACCAGCTGGTGTAGAAGAAGGACAACAAATGCGTTTAGCTGGTCAAGGAGAAGCTGGAGAAAACGGCGGACCATTTGGTGATTTGTATGTGATCTTCCGTGTAGAAGAAAGTGATATCTTTGATCGTGAAGGTTCTGAAATTTACTATGAATTGCCTTTAAGTTTTGTACAAGCAGCTTTGGGGGATGAAGTCCAAGTACCAACTGTCCATGGAGATGTGAAATTGAAGATCCCTGCTGGAACACAGACAGGTACGAACTTCCGTTTACGTGGAAAAGGCGCTCCGAAGTTACGTGGTGGTGCAACAGGCGACCAACATGTCAAAGTAAAACTGATCACACCGAAAAATCTAAATGAACAACAAAGAGAAGCATTACGTGCATTCGCTGAAGCTGGCGGCATCAAAGTTGAAGAACAGCAAGAAGACGGTTTCTTCGATAAGTTTAAAGATGCTTTTGGCGGGAAAAAGCGGAAGTAGTTTTTCTAGTAAAAATATAAAGTAGACTTGCCCAAATTTTCTATTTCTAGTAAAAACGCTAAGTCATTAATAATTAAAAACCAGACGAACAATCATACGTTCGCCTGGTTTTTTTGTAGTTGTCATGTTTGTACCAACAAAAAAGCCAACTTTAGAATAAGATAATCATCATAGTTTCTGAAGGTGGTATCGACTATGTACTTGATATCGTCAATGAACCGATGGTACTTTCTTATGCGATGGAACAGGTAGAGCGATTGCTTGTTTGTGCAGGAAAACAAGCGATGCGGCTGATGATACGATTAGGTGAGAAAATAAGAAGATAAAAATACACGGTCCCTTCATGGCGACCGTGCATTTTTGGTTTTTATTAAATATTTAATACTTTATTCAAGAAATCTTTTGTCCGTTCATTTTGCGGATTTTCAAAGATTTGTTGAGGCGTTCCGTCTTCTAAAAAGTTTCCGTCGTCAATGAACATGACGCGATTGGCCACTTCTTTAGCGAACCCCATTTCGTGCGTAACGATAACCATCGTCATACCTTGTTCTGCTAACCTTTTCATGACGTTCAAGACATCACCGACCATTTCAGGATCGAGTGCAGAAGTAGGCTCATCAAAAAGCATGATGTCAGGGTTCATCGCTAGAGCACGAGCAATAGCCACACGCTGTTTTTGTCCACCAGAAAGCATTTCAGGATACATATCTTTTTTATCTTCTAGACCAACTGTCTGCAGTAATTTGATTGCTTTTTTCTCTGCTTCTTCTCTAGATTCTTTCTTCAGGTCCATCGGTGCTAAAATGATGTTTTCCAAAATAGAAAGATGAGGGAATAGGTTAAAGTGTTGGAATACCATTCCGATATGTTGTCTCACCAAGTTGATATCTGTGCTTTTATCCATCAAGTGGGCGCCGTCAATAATAATTTCACCGTCAGAAGGTTCTTCTAAACGATTCAAGCAACGCAAAAATGTACTTTTTCCTGAACCTGAAGGGCCAATGATACAGACGACATCTCCTTCGTTGATGGATACATTGATGTCGTTTAATACTGTGTTATCGCCGTATTTTTTGACTAAATGCTCAACTAAGATTTTTTCTGCCATCTTACTTCACCTTCTTTTCTAAAACTTTTGCTAATTTTGTCAATGCTGTGATCAAAATCAAGTACATGATCGCAATGATCAAGTAAACATACGTACTTTGTGTTGTACGTGCAACAATGATCTTACCAGTTTGCAGCAATTCGACTACACCGATTGCGGAAATGATCGTTGTGTCTTTTAATGAGATAACGAACTGATTGACGAATGATGGGATCATGATGCGTATCGCTTGCGGCAAAATGATTTTTTGCATTGTCCGATTATAAGAAAGACCTAAACTTCTGGAAGCTTCCATTTGTCCGACAGGAACGGCGTTGATCCCGCCTCGAACAATCTCTGCGATATAAGCACTTGCGTTAAGAGTCAAGGTGATAACACCAGCAAGGAAGTCAGGAATCGTAAATCCAACGATACCAGGCAACCCAAAGAAAATAAAGAACGCAAGAACCATCATTGGAATTCCTCGGATGATATCGACATAAATACTAGCAATTGTGCGAAGAGCGCGTATTGGTGCTACACTGAATAATCCAAAAATCACACCGATTACTATAGCCAAAGCAAAGGAGATCAAAGTTAGGAGAATTGTTCTCCAAAGTCCTTTCAACAATGCTTGATAGTTGTTTTGGATAAGTCCAAGAAATGTTGATTCATCAGCAGTGGAAGACTCACTGGAAGTTTCTGAACCATCCGCTACATATTCTTTAATAATCTTATCGTATTCGCCTGTTCTTTTTAATTCTTTCAATCCTTCATTGAACATATTAAGAAGCTCAGGATTTTGTCCTTTTTTAACGGCAAATGCATATTTTCCGCCAGATTCTTTTTTGATCGGTGTTTCCAATTCTTGTCCTTGTTTGATCGCATAACCGATTACCGGATAATCATCCATCATTGCATCGATTGCGCCAACTTTTAACCCGTCGTACAATTGATCAGCAGCATCAAAATATTTGATAGAATAGCCATATTCAGATTCATGGTCGCTTAAAAATTCAGCACTTTCGGTACCAACTTTTGCTCCGACTGTTTTTCCTTTCAAATCTTCATAAGACTTGATCGAAGTATCTCCTTTTTTGACAGCTAATTGGATCCCGCTATCAAAGTAAGAATCAGAAAAATCATAGCTTTTCTTTCGTTCATCTGTTACAGTCATTCCGGCAATCATTCCGTCTGCTTGTCCTGATTCCAAAGCTTGCAAAGCAGCAGAGAAACCACGGTAGTCCATTCGGATGTTAAATCCTTGCAGTTTGGCGATGTTTTCCATCAATTTTACATCGATGCCTTCGTACTCGCCCTTTGCGTTTTGAAATTCAAATGGAGCAAAAGCAGAGTCACTGGCAATTACGTATACGTCTTTTTTGGGCTCTATTTTTTGCATTGTCTCGCTTGTGCTTGACTCTGCCGTTGTAGTGTTGTCAGCTTGTGCAACATGACCAAACGCAAGTGTCACAAGTCCTGTCATTAAGAAAACAAATGAGTGAAATAAATGCTTTCTTTTCATAATCAACCTCCTAAATTTCCAATATTTTATTATTATAGGCGAAAAGTGCTGAATCAGACAAGACTGTAAGCTCGAAAAAATGAAAAAAATGCGAGTTTCTAACATTTTATGTTATAAAACGTAACATGTATAATAAGATAAAAAAGTGGCGAAAGTATGTTCGGTGTGGTATAATTTTTTAGTAAGGAATGCCTTTGCTTTCCTTTTCTTTTTATTGGTCGTAAAATGAAAAGGAATGAATGAAAAGGAGGACGAAGAATGATTGAGAGAGATACCTCCCGACACTTTGAGCTTGTCTCGAAATACCAACCGGCTGGTGATCAGCCTGAAGCGATTAACCAATTAGTGGATGGCGTAGTCGGCGGGAAAAAAGCACAAATCTTATTAGGTGCGACTGGAACAGGGAAAACATATACGATTTCCAATCTTATTGAGAAAGTGAATAAACCAACACTGATTATTGCTCATAACAAAACATTGGCTGGTCAGCTGTACGGGGAATTCAAGGAATTTTTCCCTAACAATGCTGTTGAATATTTTGTTTCTTATTATGATTATTATCAGCCTGAAGCTTATGTGCCTTCAAGCGATACGTATATCGAAAAAGATTCAAGTGTAAATGATGAGATCGACAAATTACGACATTCGGCTACTAGTTCATTATTAGAAAGAAATGATGTGATCGTCATTGCATCCGTTTCATGTATTTTTGGATTAGGCTCGCCTTTTGAGTACCAAAAACAAGTAGTTTCGATTCGACAGGGAGCAGAACTAGATCGCAATCAGCTGATTCGTGACTTAGTCAGTATCCAATTCGAAAGAAATGATATAGATTTTCAGCGCGGTCGTTTTCGAGTGCGCGGTGATGTCGTGGAGATTTTTCCGGCTTCAAGAGATGAACGTGCCTTACGTGTGGAGTTTTTTGGAGATGAGGTCGAACGTATCCGAGAAGTCAATGCACTGACAGGTGAAGTTTTGGGAGAAACGGAACACGTAGCAATCTTCCCGGCGACTCACTTTGTGACGAATGATGAACATATGGAGCATGCCGTAGCGAATATCAAAGCGGAATTAGAACAGCGTTTAACTGTCTTGCGAAATGAAAACAAACTTCTGGAAGCTCAACGTTTAGAACAGCGAACCAATTACGATATTGAAATGATGTTAGAAATGGGCTACACGTCGGGAATTGAAAATTATTCTCGGCATATGGACGGACGTAAAGAAGGTGAACCGCCTTATACGCTATTGGATTTCTTTCCTGAAGATTTTTTGATCGTGGCGGACGAATCGCACGTAACCATGCCTCAAATCAGAGGAATGTATAATGGTGACCGAGCGAGAAAACAGATGCTAGTAGATTACGGTTTCCGTTTGCCATCTGCTTTAGACAATCGGCCACTTCGGTTAGAAGAGTTTGAAAAACATGTCAATCAGATCATTTATGTCTCTGCGACGCCAGGACCATATGAACATGAACAAACAGATACCGTTATCCAACAAATCATCCGTCCGACAGGGCTGCTTGACCCAGTGATCGAAGTTCGTCCAATCATGGGACAAATCGATGATCTAGTAGGCGAAATAAATGAACGAGTCGAAAAAGACCAGCGGGTGTTTGTAACGACATTGACGAAAAAAATGGCAGAAGACCTCACAGATTATTTCAAAGAATTAGGGATCAAAGTCAAATATTTGCATAGTGATATCAAAACGCTGGAACGAACAGAAATCATTCGAGATCTTCGATTAGGTGAATTTGATGTGTTAGTTGGAATCAATTTGCTTCGTGAAGGATTAGACGTACCTGAAGTTTCCCTTGTTGCTATCTTGGATGCGGATAAAGAAGGCTTTTTACGTAGTGAACGTTCCTTAGTCCAAACGATTGGACGAGCTGCTCGGAATGAAGAAGGTAAAGTAATCATGTACGCAGACAAAGTAACAGATTCTATGCGTCTAGCGATGGATGAAACATCAAGACGCCGTACGATTCAGCAGAAGTACAATGAAGAACATGGGATCGTTCCAAAAACGATCATTAAAGAAATCCGAGATTTGATTTCTATTACGAAAGAATCGGAAGATGATACAAAAGAAGCGGTACAAGTCTCGTATGAAGAAATGACGAAAGAAGAAAAAGATACGTTATTGATGAAATTAGAAAAAGAAATGAAAGATGCGGCGAAAGCATTGGATTTTGAAACAGCCGCTAATGTGCGAGATATGATTTTAGAATTAAAAGCTTCAAAGTAGGAGGACAACATGGCTAACGATAAAATTACGATTCACGGTGCACGTGCCCATAACTTGAAAAATATAGATGTAACGATTCCACGAGATAAATTCGTGGTCGTTACAGGTTTGTCCGGTTCTGGAAAAAGTTCCCTAGCATTTGATACGCTGTACGCTGAAGGGCAGCGGAGATACGTAGAGAGCCTTTCTGCTTATGCTCGTCAGTTTTTAGGACAAATGGATAAGCCGGACGTAGATAGCATCGACGGATTGAGTCCGGCGATTTCTATTGATCAGAAAACAACAAGTAAAAATCCTCGGTCGACAGTAGGTACTGTGACGGAAATCAATGACTATTTACGCTTGTTGTTTGCACGTGTAGGACATCCGATTTGTCCCAACGATCATATCGAGATTACCAGTCAATCAGTAGATCAAATGGCAGATCAAGTAATGGCTTTGCCTGAACGCACAAAGATCCAAGTGTTGGCACCGATCGTGGTAAAGAAAAAAGGACAACATAAAAAAATATTCGAACGAATCCAAAAAGAGGGATACGTCCGCGTTCGAGTCGATGGGGAGATCTATGATTTAAGTGAAGTGCCTGAGCTGGAGAAAAACAAAAAACATGATATCGCGATCGTCATCGACCGGATCATTGTGAAAGAAGGGATTCGTTCTCGTCTATTTGATTCTTTAGAGGCGGCCCTGCGATTGGCAGACGGCTATGCTCTGGTTGACGTGATCGGTGAAGAAGAAATGTTGTTTAGCGAACACTATGCCTGTCCTTATTGCGGATTTACTGTTGGCGAACTAGAACCAAGACTGTTCTCATTCAATGCGCCTTTTGGAGCTTGTCCAGACTGTGATGGTTTAGGTGTCAAATTAGAAGTCGATCAAGATTTAGTGATTCCAGATAGAACGAAGACACTTAGTCAAGGTGCTATCGTTCCATGGAATCCAATCAGCTCTCAGTATTATCCTCAAATGTTAGCGCAGGCTTGTGAAAGTTTCGGTATCGATTTAGATACACCATTCGAAGAATTACCGGAAGAGCATCAGGAGATCATCTTGAATGGGACAGATGATCTTTTCCATTTCCATTATGAAAATGATTTTGGTGGCGTTCGCGATGTAGAAACGACTTTCGAAGGGGTATTGAAGAATATCGAGCGTCGTTATCATGATACGAACAGTGATTTCACGCGTGAGCAAATGCGTCTTTATATGACAGAATTAACTTGTCAGACATGTAAAGGTTATCGATTGAATCCCCAAGCTCTATCTGTTCAAATCAATGGAACGAATATCGGGCAAACAAATGAGTTGTCTATTCAAAAAGCAGTAGATTTCTTCTCAAACTTAACGTTATCTGAACAAGAGAAAGTAATTGCCAAACCGATTTTAAAAGAAGTAAATGACAGACTTTCATTCTTGGAAAATGTGGGACTAGACTATCTAACTTTGAGTCGCGCTTCCGGAACATTATCTGGGGGAGAAGCGCAGCGAATCAGATTGGCTACACAAATTGGATCGAATCTTTCTGGAGTTTTGTATATTTTAGATGAACCATCGATCGGATTGCATCAACGCGACAACGATCGACTGATTGGCTCATTAAAGAAAATGCGTGATCTTGGCAACACCCTCGTTGTAGTCGAACATGATGAAGATACGATGTGGGCAGCAGATTATCTGATTGACGTCGGACCTGGGGCCGGAGAACAAGGCGGACAAATCGTGGCTGCAGGCACTCCTGAAGAAGTAGCTAATGATGAAAATTCTTTGACAGGGAAATATCTTTCAGGGAAAAAATCAATCCCTGTACCAAAAGAACGCCGTAAAGGTAATGGGAAAGCAATCAAGATCACTGGTGCTTCAGAAAACAATCTGAAAAATATTAGTGTTGAATTTCCATTAGGAGAATTTGTAGCAGTCACAGGTGTGTCTGGTTCTGGAAAGAGTACATTGGTCAATAGTATCTTAAAGAAATCGTTAGCGCAAAAATTAAATAAGAATTCTGCTAAGCCAGGTAAATTCAAGACAATTTCCGGCTACGAAAGTATCGAAAAGATCATCGATATCGATCAAAGCCCAATCGGCCGGACGCCGAGAAGTAATCCAGCGACTTATACAAGTGTATTTGATGATATCCGTGGGTTATTTGCTCAAACGAACGAGGCAAAAATGCGGGGTTATAAGAAAGGGCGTTTTAGTTTCAACGTAAAAGGCGGTCGTTGTGAAGCTTGTCGCGGGGATGGAATTATTAAGATCGAAATGCACTTTTTGCCTGATGTCTATGTTCCTTGTGAAGTATGTCATGGCAAACGATATAACTCTGAAACATTAGAAGTGCATTACAAAGGAAAAAGCATTGCTGATATTTTGGAAATGACAGTAGAAGATGCTGTAGAATTCTTCAAGCACATTCCAAAGATTCATCGCAAACTGCAAACGATTGTTGATGTTGGCTTAGGTTATGTGACGATGGGGCAACCAGCAACGACATTGTCCGGTGGTGAGGCACAACGGATGAAACTTGCCAGTGAATTGCACAAAATCTCTAATGGAAAGAATTTCTATATACTAGATGAACCAACGACAGGACTTCATAGCGATGACATCGCCCGCTTGTTGCATGTATTACAAAGATTAGTAGATGCTGGTAACACAGTTTTAGTGATTGAACACAATCTAGATGTAATCAAAACAGCAGATTATATCATTGATTTAGGACCAGAAGGTGGAGAAGGTGGAGGAACGATCCTTGCGACTGGAACACCAGAAGAAATCATTAACGTAAAAGAAAGTTATACAGGTCAATATTTGAAAAAAATAATGGTATAAAGAGGATAGATAGCTGAGATAGTTAAAAAAACATAAAAAAATGAATTTTTGCTTGTTTTATTAATATCAGTGTTCTAGAATCATTACATGGTAGTTCTTTCTACACTGATTGGTATAGATAAAAACTTCCTATAAGTTCAATCCGTTCAAAAAAGAATTGAGCAATCGGAGGAGTTTCCTTTGATTGCTTTTTTCTTTATGGTATGATATTCCTTGTGTAGTTGGAAAAGAAAAACAAGAGATTATGAGTAAGTGAGAGATAATGATGAACAGTATTGAAAATGAAGAATTTATCCCTATATTATTAGGAAGCGACATGAACGTTTATGGTATGGCACGTTCTTTTAATGAAGCATACGGCAAAATCTGCCAAGCATATGCTTCGGATCAGTTAGCCCCTACCCGCTACAGTAAAATTGTCAATGTAGAAGTTATTCCAGGATTTGATAAAGACCCTGTATTTATCGAGACGATGCTTCGTTTGGCAAAAGAAAGATATTCTGATAAGAGTAAAAAATATCTTTTGATTGCTTGTGGTGATGGATATGCAGAATTGATCTCCCAACATAAACAAGAGCTGTCAGAATATTTTATCTGTCCATATATTGATTATTCTTTATTTGAAAGACTGATCAATAAAGTAAGCTTTTATGAAGTTTGTGAAGAATATGATCTTCCGTATCCTAAAACATTGATCGTCAGAGAAGAAATGTTAGTAAATGGACATTTGGAACAGGAATTGCCTTTTGAATTCCCAGTTGCTTTGAAACCTGCAAACAGTGTGGAGTATCTTTCTGTCCAATTTGAAGGAAGAAAAAAAGCTTTTATTTTAGAGACTAGAGAAGAGTTCGATTTAATATTAGGCCGGATATACGAAGCCGGTTATAAAAGTGAAATGATTGTACAAGATTTTATCCCGGGTGATGATAGTAATATGCGTGTGCTAAATGCGTATGTAGATGAAGATCATCAAGTTCGGATGATGTGTCTTGGTCATCCACTGTTAGAAGATCCTACACCAGCATCGATTGGTAATTACGTTGTGATCATGCCAGATTATAACGAAAAAATCTATCAAACCATTAAGGCATTTTTGGAAAAAATCGAATATACAGGCTTTGCCAATTTCGATATGAAGTATGATCCTAGAGATGGAGAATATAAATTATTTGAAATCAATTTGAGACAAGGTCGTAGCAGTTTCTTTGTGACATTGAACGGCTTGAATCTGGCTCGTTTTGTCACAGAAGATCGAGTGTTCAACAAACCCTTTGTTGAAACGACCTATGGAACGAATCAATCAGATAAAGCAAGATTATGGATGGGTGTGCCCAAAAAAATCTTTTTAGAATATGCTAGGGAAAATGAAGACAAAAAACTAGCTGAGCAAATGATCAAAGAAAATCGTTACGGTACTACTGTGTTTTATGAAAAAGACCGGTCAATCAAGCGCTGGTTGTTGATGAAATATATGTTCCATAACTATATTCCAAGATTCAAAAAGTATTTTCATGTGAAAGAAGGCTAGTTCATGGAGAATTTTTTCAGTATTTTAGGCGGAATGGGCACGATGGCGACAGAAAGTTTTGTTCGCTTGATCAACCACCGAACGAAAGCTACAAAAGATCAAGAATATTTGAATTATGTCTTATTCAATCATGCAACAGTTCCTGATCGTACAGCTTATATTTTAGATCGATCAGAAGAAAATCCAATGCCGTTTCTGCTGGATGATATTGAGAAACAAAATTTATTGCAGCCGAACTTCATTGTGTTGACTTGTAACACCGCACACTACTTTTTTGAAGAATTACAAGCGGCAACGGATATTCCTATCCTGCATATGCCAAGAGAAGCAGCAAATGAACTTGTCCGTCAGCATACGACAGGGAGAGTAGCGATTCTAGGAACAGAAGGAAGTATGAAAGCTGGAATCTATGAACGCGAAGTCAAAAATCTTGGATTCGAAACAGTGATTCCTGATACTGTTCTTCAAGAAAAAATCAATTATCTGATCTATCATGAGATCAAGGAATCGGATTATTTGAATCAAGAGCTATATTACGAAATCTTAGAAGAAGCGGTAGAGCGCCTAAACTGTGAAAAAGTCATCTTAGGTTGCACAGAATTGTCATTGATGCATGAATTTGCTGAAGATAACCATTATCCAGTGATCGATGCCCAATCTATTTTAGCAGATCGGACGATTGAACGAGCGCTAGCTGAAAGAAGCAAGGCATTGGATACAGCATCGGAAAAGTAAAAAAATTGGATTTGGGGCAAATATCCTAAAAGATATTTGGTCCAAATCTTTTTGTAAAAGAAAAAGAAAACTGGTAATGATACGCCCGGAATGATATAATTTTACTATGCACAATGTGAGAGGAGTTCGTAATTATGACAGATAATTTGCAATTAGTCATCATAACAGGTATGAGCGGTGCAGGGAAAACAGTAGCTATCCAAAGTTTTGAAGATATGGGCTATTTTTGTATCGATAATATGCCGCCTCGATTGATTCCAAAATTCTGGGAATTAATCAAAGAATCAGGCAAAGTCACAAAAATGGCTTTAGGAGTGGATTTACGTTCTCGTTCCTTCTTTGAAGAAATCCAAAACATGCTGATCGAAATCGAAAATACGAACTTCATCGACACTTCTATCTTATTTTTAGATGCTTCAGACGAAGAACTAGTGGCTCGCTACAAAGAAACAAGACGAGCACATCCAATGGCGATGGACGGTTTGATCACTGAAGGGATACGTAAAGAACGGGCGATACTAGACGACTTGAAAGCCCAAGCTTCCGTGATCATTGATACGACGACATTGACACCACGACAATTACGTGAAAAAATCAATGAGTCATTCAAATCAAAGGGAGACCAAGGATTTCGGATCGAATTTGTATCATTTGGTTTTAAATACGGGTTGCCGATCGATTCGGATATTGTGATGGATGTGCGTTTTTTGCCCAACCCTCATTATATCCCGGAACTAAGACCATTGACCGGAAAAGATCAGCCAGTCTATGATTATGTGATGTCCTTTGATGAAACGCAATCATTCTACCATAAATTTTTGGATCTTCTGGAAACTGTATTGCCTGGATACATTAAAGAAGGAAAAAGCAGCTTGACAGTTGCAATCGGCTGTACAGGCGGTCAACACCGTTCTGTGGCATTGACTGAACGTTTGGCAAATGCTTTAGGGAAAAACTATAAAGTCAATGTGACACATCGGGACAAGGATAAAAGGAAAGAGACGGTGAACCGGTCGTGAAAATGAAAACCTACCGGATAAGAAAACCAAAGATCGTAGTGGTCGGCGGTGGCACTGGTCTGCCAGTTATCCTGAAAAGTTTGCGAAATCAAGGAGCAGATATCACAGCAGTAGTGACTGTTGCAGATGATGGGGGAAGCAGCGGTGCAATCAGAGAATCGATCGCTATGGCTCCTCCTGGTGACTTGAGAAATGTCTTAGTGGCGTTATCGGATATGCCACAATTCTATGAAGATATTTTCCAATACCGTTTCAAAAAGGAAGATCAGTTTTTAGCCAATCATACGATCGGTAATCTGATCATTGCCGCAGTTTCCGAGATGCGGGGAAGCACTTATGAGGCGATTCAATTATTAGCAAAAATGATGCATGTAGATGGACATGTTTATCCTTCTTCAGAAACTCCTTTGACCTTGCATGCTGTCTTTAAAGACGGAACGACTGCAGTAGGAGAATCTAAAATCGCGATCGACCGTAAAACCATTGACCGTGTGTATGTCTGCAACACAAATGATAAAAGTGAAGCCAAAGCGGCTCGAAAAGTCGTTTCAGCAATTATGGACGCCGACATGGTCGTTTTGGGACCCGGAAGTTTATTCACCAGTATCCTTCCAAATTTAGTGATACCAGAAATCGGCGAAGCAATGCTCAAGACAACTGCTGAAACCGTCTATATCTGTAATATCATGACCCAAAAAGGGGAAACGGAACATTTCACAGATGCCGATCATATACGTGTTTTACACAAGCATTTGAATCAGCCTTTTATCGATACAGTATTGGTCAATACGGAAAAAGTGCCTGAAGATTATATGGACCCAGAGATCTATGATGAGTATCTAGTACAAGTCGCACACGACTTCAACGGATTGAGAAATGAAGGATGTCGAGTGATTTCCACCGACTTTTTGGAATTGAAAGATGGTGGTGTCTTCCACGATGGAGACAAAGTAGTAGAAGAATTGTTCCGTTTAGTTTTCGGTTCAAAATATTAAGCAATTTATTGTTGGAGAAAGGAGGAGAATAGGATGTCATTTGCTGCAGATGTGAAGAAAGAACTAACTGGTTTGGAAGTTCATCGAGAACATGCGAAAGCGGAATTAGCTGCTTTGCTGCGAATGAACGGCTCTTTAGGTATTGTGAACCAGCAGTTTATTTTGAACGTCCAAACAGAAAATGCTGCAATTGCCAGACGTATCTATTCTCTTTTGAAAGATCATTATCAGGTACGAAGTGAGCTACTCGTTCGTAAAAAAATGAAATTAAAAAAGAACAATGTCTATATCGTCCGGTTGAAGCAAGGCACAAAAGATGTGTTGATGGATCTTGATATCATGGATGGTATGATGTTCAATGGACACGTTTCGGACGAGATTATGGGAAATTCGCAAAAAATGCGTTCTTACTTACGTGGTGCTTTTATGGCCTCAGGTTCAGTCAATAATCCGGAAACGAGCCGTTATCATTTGGAAATATTTTCTATTTATGAACAGCATAACCAAGACATTTGCGATATGTTAAATTATTACGGTCTACATGCTCGAACGCTTGAACGGCGCAATGGCTATATTTCTTATTTAAAAGGAGCAGAAAAAATTGCTGATTTCTTAACATTGATTGGTGCAACCAACTCAATGCTCCGATTTGAAGATGTTCGAATCGTACGGGATATGAGAAATTCGGTCAATCGTCTAGTCAATTGTGAGACAGCAAATCTGAACAAGACGATTGATGCGGCTTCTAAACAAATCGAAAACATCGAATTGATCGAAGCAAAGGTCGGTCTACATGCCCTTCCTGAAAAACTTCAGGAAATCGCAGAACTTCGGCTTCAACATCCAGAGGTCAGCTTGAAAGAATTAGGGGAAATGATTCCCTCAGGTGCGATATCAAAATCGGGAATTAATCACCGAATTCGCAAAATAAATGAATTTGCGGAAAAACTGCGTGAAGAAGCAGTTTAATCCAAAGAAAAAACTGATACATGAAGCAGGAGATGCGAATGTATCAGTTTTTTTTAAAAGTTATACTTGCTTTTCTTCCGTCAAACTATAATTCCATCTTTACTGGAGTAACATAATTTGGAAAGGCTTCTATTGTTTTTAATACAATCGTATAAAAAGCGGGGAGACAACTGAATGAAGATTTTAATTTGTACATAAATTTTTGCTTAATATAGAAGTCCTGATATAGATAAGATCAAGTATTTATCTATAACTGGCCTGATTAATTAAAAAACTGGAAGGAACTGCTCGATCATCCTTGAGAACTGCTCTTCTTACTTCTGGTCAAGATTCTCGTGGTTGGTGGATAAGGATGGTTGATAAGTTCATTGGATTAGCTAGTCGAAAACAACCAGGTGTAATTAATGTAGAAGTTTTAACAAGGGGATGGAGTGATTTATTCAGTGATAATCATAAGTTCATAAATAGTAATTGAGATGTATGGTTGGAATACGTTATACCTGAACTTGAACTACCAAGATTTGGTTTAGAATTTGAGAATCGATGTTTATAAAGGGAGGGCAAAAATGCGTTTTTTTACAACTTTTACTATCATTATGATTGCAGTACTTTTTATTTTTCTAGATATAGCAAAGCGAAATACAGCATTTTTATTATATCGGGTTTTACTTCGAGTAGGTCTCATAACATTTATATCGATCGTTGGATTTTTTCTATTCACAGTTATTGTATTTATTTGGAGAACTCCAGCACCACCATTGCCAGAGATTACATATGGAGAATTTCCTTTTAGACTTGAGTATGAATTGAATGAAGAATTACATGTGATAGAAGACACGTTAATAGTTGAATTTGATGGATTTGGAATGAACGAAGGCATAGGGAGATATCGTAGATGGACAAGTCGTTTAGCCAGCGGAGAAGATTTAGTGTTGCTGTTAGAAGTTAGTGATAATAAGCAAATATTTTATTTTCCAGGACCTGCTAATTATTACATGGGAGATAGGTTGAATGGTTATAATCATACTTTTCCTAGTGCTTCTTTCAATGAAAGGGAAAGAGGCATTATTAGAAGGGATATTTTACATGACAAAGAATTATTAGAACAATTTGGTCCGCTTGATCAAAATACAATAAATGAAGAAGAATTGTTAAATTAATATAATATAAGGCTAGTGAATTGGGAAATATCTGAACCGATTGTTAACAATTTTGGTGATTAGAAAACAATTACGATAAATAGAAACAAGCCAAATCATCAGCAAGTAAAAGCTGATGATTTGGCCTTTCTTATACGAGTAGTAGGAATTCATAGCGAATATTATTACGATCAGTAGATATTTTGATATTAAAGGAGTATTACGAACTAGTATGTGAGAATGTAGAGGTGATTTGCGAATAATGAGAAATTTATCAAATAGAAACAAAATATTAATCATTATTGTTGTTATAGCTGTGTTTCATCTGGGAACGAATGCGGCTTTAAGTAGAATAATATTGGGTCCTAAGCCACCAAGGCCAGAAATTACCCGAGGGGAGTTTGATTTTAGATTAGAATATGAAGTAGATGGGGAAAGGATTGTGATAGAAGATACAATTGTTGCATTATTTGATGGATTTTCTGCAGATGCAGGTAGCATGGCATGGTATCGCACGTGGCGTCTACATTTAGCAAGTGATAGACGATCACGAAATATCTTATTAGATGAATTAGAGGATGGTCGAAGAATATCTTATGTCCCAGAAAGTGCTAACTATTTTATGGGAGATGTACAGAAAGAAAGAGAGCCTAATCCTAATTGGTATCCATTTAATGGCGTAACAATAGAATATCCACGCAATAAAACACCTGAAATAGGTGCAAAATTTATAAGTGGTTTAGAAGATCTGTACGATAGGTTTGGAATCCGTCTTGTTAGTTGGGAACACGATCCACCAATAGAAAATCGTTTTGAATAATCGAAATCTGCTAATCCATTTCATCAGCCAGTGAATGTTGTAATGGAACAATTTGGTTTAGTGTTCAAAACCATTGAAATACTAGGCTGTGATCAGCAAAAATGTATCTGAATAAAAAAGAGAGCAACTATTAAATGAGAGGAGTTAGGAGTTGTTAGCTTTATACGAATCAAAGTGGCAAATATAGATGCGTATGCATTTGTGTTTGCCATCTTGCATTTGGTAGACGAGATAGGTATAAGCTAAAGAAATAACTTGTTTAAAATAAACGACCTAGCTCAACAAACGTCCATCTAATCAACTAACAGCATACATAAAAGCAACTATTTTTGAAGTAGAATTGAAATCGGGATAACTTAAAAAGTGATTGGGATACTAGTGTGAATCACCGTACATAAATATTACTCGTTAAGGGAATTTGAGAAATTTTGTATGAAAATTTAAGAATTAGTTAGTATGCGCAAGTCAAAAATATGAATAAATTATTTGGTGGAGATAATTTGCTCAGCTTGTCATAAGAAATGAGATAATCTGGCAGATGCAAGCTTTTGGACACCATTTATTCGGAATAAGGAGGCTGGGACAGAAGCGTTTAACTCCAAGAAATAAGAAGGAGTTGCTTCTGCTTCCGCCGTTTATAGGTGTTTAGAGCGTGAGACAAAAGTGTTCTTTACTTTTGTCCCACGCTCCTTATTTTTTTATTTTGTTTGGATCAATTCTTTTAATTCCTCTATTGAAATAGATTCATCAAAGATTTCTTTACCCAAGATGACAGTCGGAACAAATCGAATATGTGCTTGCTCAGCTTCGTTGATGACAGCTTGGCTCAGCTGTTCGTCTTTTTGTTCTGTCAGCTTTAGTTTATCTACTGCAAAATCCGCTACTTCTTGGAGAGAAAGATGTTTCCACTCGTATTGAGTATCGAATATTTGTTTGATCTCTTTGATCGCTTTTTGACCATCGCTGATTGTGAGATACCGGTGCATCACGTTTCCTCGCTGCAAGCTTTCTTTTTCTTTATCGAACAATTTGATCACTCGCTGCAATTGCCCGCTTTGGACTGCTTCTTCTAATAGCTCATAAGATTCTTCAAACCATTGTCGGCAATACGGACAAGCTAGGTTGATGAATTCGACCATTTTTTTAGGAGCATTCGATGAACCATAAAGGATTCCTTTTTGTGTATTTGTTTTCGTTGCATCAATCACTGATATATCCATGTTAAAACACCTCTTTCACTTATAGTTTATACATGTCTGACAAAAAAAGGCAACGATTTAGACTGTTTGTCTAAAAATTAGATGACCAATTCAAATAGACATATGTGAAATATTTTTATAAATAAAAGAAAAAAATGGAATGTTTTACGTTATAATGGAACAGATAATAAGAGAGAATATGAACAAGGATGATGAATCATGCGAAAAATGAAAACAATGGATGGCAATACGGCAGCCGCATATATTTCTTATGCATTTACCGAGATTGCTGCAATATATCCAATAACACCCAGTTCGACCATGGCCGAATTAGTAGATCAATGGTCAGCAGCAGGAAAAGAAAATGTATTCGGTCAACCAGTAAAAGTAGTAGAAATGCAATCCGAAGCAGGAGCAGCTGGTGTGGTCCATGGATCATTGAAAACTGGTGCACTGACAACTACATATACCGCTTCTCAAGGGCTGCTTTTGATGATACCGAATATGTACAAGATTGCTGGGGAACTACTGCCAAGTGTTTTCCATGTTGCTAGTCGGGCAGTGACGACAAATGCGTTGAATATTTTCGGAGATCACGGAGACGTGATGGCTGCAAGACAAACAGGATTTGCTATGTTAGCTGAAAGCAGTGTACAAGAAGTGATGGATTTAGCACCTGTTGCCCATCTTGCTTCTATTGAAGGAGAAGTACCTTTTTTGAATTTCTTTGATGGATTCCGTACGAGTCACGAGATTCAAAAAATCGAAGTTTTGGAATATGAAGAATTAGCTCCTCTGATCAATCAGGAGAAATTAGCTTCATTTCGTAAACGAGGGATGAATCCCAATCATCCGACTGTTAGTGGTACGAACCAGAATCCAGACATCCATTTTCAACAACGGGAAACGATCAACCCCTATTATGATAAATTACCTGAAATCGTTCAAAAATATATGAAAGAGATCAACCGATTACGAGGAACTTCTTATGACTTGGTGACTTATTACGGAGCAGACGATGCGGAAGAAGTCATTGTTTCTATGGGATCAGTTGCACAGACGATTGAACAAACGATTGATTACTTGAATGCAAACGGACGGAAAACAGGTTTTTTGAATATCCATCTTTATCGTCCTTTTCCAGTGGAAACATTCGTGCAAAAGTTGCCTCATACAGTAAAAACAATTGCTGTTCTTGATCGAAGTAAAGAACCAGGGGCAGGTGGAGAACCTCTCTTATTAGACGTTCAAAGTGCGTTATATGATTCTGAACTTCGCCCGGCTGTTATTGGTGGTCGCTACGGATTGGGTTCTAAAGATGTGACTCCTGACCAAATCTCAGCAGTTTTTGATGAATTGCAAAAAGACCCAAGCATACGCAAAAAACGTTTCACCATAGGTATCGTTGATGATGTGACTTATCAATCTTTGGAACCAAAGGAAAGTCTGGATTTGACAGAACCGCAAACATTCCAGGCCAAGTTTTGGGGGTTTGGATCTGACGGAACAGTCGGAGCAAATAAATCAGCTATCAAGATTATTGGAGATCACACCGATAAATATGCGCAAGGCTATTTTTATTATGATTCGAAAAAATCTGGTGGTCTGACTGTCTCTCATCTTCGTTTTGGAGATACGCCGATACATTCTGCGTATCTTGTCGAGCATGCGGACCTTGTTGCCTGTCACACACCAGCTTACCTGCATAGCTATAACTTGGTCAAAGGATTGAAGCCAGGTGGCATTTTTTTATTGAATACTCTTTGGAGCGACGAACAATTAGAAACGCATCTGCCCTTAAAATTAAAACGTTACTTGGCTGAAAATAACATTAGATTCTATACGATCAATGCCATGAGATTGGCCCAAGAAGTCGGTTTGGGACGCCGGATCAATACGGCAATGGAAACGGCATTTTTTAAATTAGCTGACATCATTCCTTTTGATGAAGTGATTCCGCTGCTAAAAGAAGAAGCCCTGAAAAGCTATGGACATAAATCAATGGCTATCGTAGAAAAAAACATACAAGCAATCGACCGGACGACCGAACTGCTTCATCAAGTCGCGATCCCAGAACATTGGAGAACGTTGGAGATGCCTGAAAAAATCAATAAAAGGAACACTGGTTATGTACAAGAAATACTTGAACCAGTGAATGCACAGGAAGGAAATCAACTCTCTGTTGGTACACTTGTAGCAAATGGAATGACAACAGGAGAGATGCCTTTAGGAACGGCTTCTATGGAAAAGCGGGGCGTCGCTTTAGAAGTACCTGAGTGGATTAGTGATCGCTGTACGATGTGTAATGAATGTGCCTTTGTTTGTCCTCATGCTGCCATCCGTCCATTTTTAGCAGATGAAGAGGAAATGGAAGAAGCGCCAGAAGGATTTATCGTGAGAGAAATGCGAGGCGCAGACGGCGTAAAATACCGTATCCAAGTTTCAGTGGAAGACTGTACAGGTTGTGGTCTGTGTGTAGAGGCTTGTCCCGCAAAAGAAAAAGCTTTAGTGATGAAGCCTTATGAAGAACAGAAAGAACAAGCTGTGAATTGGGCTTTTGCAATGACATTAAGACAAAAAGCAAATCCAGTCAAAGGAAAGAATACTGTCTTGTCTACACAATTCAATCAACCGCTTCTTGAATTCTCGGGCGCTTGCTCAGGCTGTGGCGAAACACCTTATGTAAAATTATTGACACAAATGTTCGGTGATCGAATGATGATCGCGAATGCGACAGGCTGTTCTTCTATTTGGGGCGGTGCTTCTCCTGCTTCTCCTTATACGACAAATGAATGTGGTCAAGGGCCTGCATGGTCAAATTCTTTATTGGAAGATAATGCTGAATTTGGTTATGGTATGCTTCTAGCGGCACAGACTCGTCGCGAGGCTTTGGCAAGTTCAATCAAAGAAGTATTGCCAAAAGTATCAGAAGAACTACGAGAATTGATGGAAGACTGGTTGGTACACATGTTTGAGAGTGAAGGAACGCAGCAAAGAGCAGCAAAACTGCAAGCTGCGATCGAAAGCGAACGATCAATTGTCCCTGAACTGGAGGATATATATAAGAGAAAGGATCTATTCGTAAAAAACAGCCAATGGATGATTGGTGGAGACGGATGGGCTTACGACATTGGTTTTGGCGGGATCGATCATGTACTTGCCAGCGGAGCAGACGTGAATATCCTTGTTTTGGATAACGAAGTCTATTCCAATACTGGCGGTCAAACCTCAAAAGCAACACCAGCTTCGGCAATCGCTAAATTTTCGGCTAGTGGAAAGTATGCTTCAAAGAAAGATCTAGGAATGATGGCGATGACATATGGAAATGTTTATGTGGCGCAAATTGCTTCAGGTGCCAATCAAATGCAAACGATCAAGGCATTTGAAGAAGCAGAAAAGTATCCTGGTCCTTCTTTGATCATTGCCTATACGCCTTGTATCACACATGGTTTGCTTGGTGGAATGAAAGAATCGCTTAAAGAAGCAAAAGAAGCTGTTTCTTCTGGCTATTGGTCATTATATCGATATAACCCTGCAATGGTCGAAAAAAACAAGAACCCAATGACTTTGGACTACAAAAAACCTGATTTTTCTACTATGCCTAATTTCATGAGGAAACAAGTTCGTTTTTCCTCGCTAGAAAATGCTAATCCAAGTCTTGCGAAAGCTTTATTTGAAAAGACTGTCAAAGATGCTAAAACTCGTTTTTACAATTATGCTGCACTGACGGGAGAATTAGAAAAAATCAAGAAACGACTTGAACCAGAGGAATCTATCGATGTACCCGTTAAGACTAGAAAAGAAAAAACGACGGACCTTGAAGCAGAAGAAAGAAGAGCTGCTAGAAGAGTTGCCAGAGCAGAACGACGTAAAAAAATGGAACAAGCTACAAAAGAAAAAAAGGAAAAATAACAGAAAAAATATAATGAATAATTCTCTGAAGTTTAAAAATATTTATTGCCCTGAATAATTCATAGCTCTAAATTTAAGCTATTTTTTTGAACAAAGTGCCTACATTTAAATTAGGCAGATACATTCTTCCAAAATAATGTGTTTTCGAACAGGATATATACGGAAGAAGGCTATAATAAAAATTATTTGTCTATTTAAGGGCAGACTGACCCCTTGGAAAAATAGGTTAAAAATTTTTACGATAACTAGCCTAAATCCATTGCCTAGATCGCCGTAGGCGTTCAAAAACCTTATAAAATTCAGTTTGATACACATGATAACTCGACAGTTTGAGATAGACTTGTCTACCTGTTTTAACGAGTTTTCCGGCAACTTTAAGCAATGTCAATCGTATAGAATGAATCGTCATCCCCCGATTCACTTGTTCAAATCCAATGGTCTTTAAAAAATTGACGAGGTTGTAAGCCAGGACACTGATCATCATTCTGACATGATTTTCCAGGAAACGCGGACTATCTGTTTTGTCAAAATAAAAGCCTGATTTCGCTTCTTTGATGAAATTTTCCATTGTTCCACGCTTGCCGTAAAGAGAGAATATGACTTCAGGCGAGACATTATCGGATAGATTCGTCACAATGAATGCGTGGTGAAAAAGAAGCTCTCCTGCTTCACGGATTGATCGAATACAAACGCGACGGGGTTTTGACCAGGATTGTGCTTGATAAGGGAGTGAAAAATACTGTATTTCTCGGTCTTCCCATTTTTTATTATCCCCATAAAGAACAGAGTGTTCAGCTAACTGACTTAACCTCCGATTGCTCTTTAATCGGATAACGTACTGGCTTTCAGTTGCTTCACAAGATTCATACACCTCTGGTGTGGCGAAGCCGCTGTCACCCCGAACCAATATCTCGGTATGAGGTAACGTGCTCTTGTAGTGGTGTAACAGCGGGTCGATAAAGGCTTTTACCCCTTTAGACGTGTACTGATTGCCTGAACGCAGTTCAGCTTTTAGGAAATCTCCGGTCAATCCGTCAAATGCAACTAATGGGTGATAGCCGTAGGTTTGATAATGGGCATTATAATCTGTTTGTTCTTGGCGTCCAAAGGTATCCAAATGTGTGGAATCGACATCAATGATTAACTCGGTGTCATTGCGAATCAAACGCGCTTTATCAATCAGCGACTGATTTAATGCTTGGAGTTGATCCATGTTCTCCTCGGTGAAACGATCTAAAAACCGTGAGATTGACGATTGTGAGGCCAACTCTTTTTTACCGAGTACAGCTTGAAAGACTGGATCCTGTCTTAATAGATTAGCTGATGAGTCTGCCGAGTACCCAGCAATTAACTGCATAATGAGTTGTTCTAATATCGCTAAGTTATCATGTGTGAAGTAAACACGTTTGTCTTTAATATGGAGCCACTGTTTAGCTACGTGTGAAAAGTCGAAGGTATTCATCACCTCTTTAACTAAGACCAAACCCGAATCACTCGATAAGCGACCACCTGTATGTGAAATAGTCAAATTTGAATTGAATTTTACCTGGTTTTTGTGTAAGCTAGTCATGAGAAGAACTCCTTTCTTATGGTTGGTTTCGACACCTTTACCATATCAGAATGGGGTTCTTTTTGCATCACTTAACAGGTGAAAATGAAAAAGTAAATGAAGACTGCTGTTAGGCAGTTTCAGACGGTTTGAAGTCAAAGTATGAATTATTCAGGATTGCAGAGAAAAATAAAACGCATACTTGCAATTTTCTTGAAAATTATGCGTTTTTATCAATAAAAAAACGAGCAGATCAGCCTCTAAAATTAAAACATATGATATACTAAAGAGGAAATCTCAAAAGAGAAGAGAGGCTTTTTATGTCATTTCAAATCGGGGAACTTTTCAATTTGGACTATTGGCAGCAAATGTTTTCCGGTGACTTGTTCTCTCTGAATTTTTTGGTGAACATACTTGATATTCTGGTTGTCTGGTATCTTGTATACAAACTGATCCAACTGCTACGTGGCACAAAAGCGATTCAGCTTCTGAAAGGTGTAGCTATCTTTATTGTTATCCGAATCGTAGCGGAAATCATTGGTCTGCACACTTTGTCTTGGTTGATGAACCAAGTCATCACGTATGGGGTGATAGCTGCTATCGTGATTTTTCAGCCGGAAATCCGGAGAGGACTAGAACATCTTGGACGCAGTTCGCTTTTCAAACAATCAAAAAGCGAACAGCAGGAAGATGAGAAGATGATCTTGTCTTTTGACAAAGCCATCCAATATATGTCCAAGCGAAAAATTGGTGCGCTAATTACTATCGAACGGCATACTGGATTAGATGAGTATATTGAGACAGGAATTGCATTAGATGCAGATATCACTGGAGAGCTGCTGATCAATATCTTTATTCCTAATACACCGCTGCATGACGGTGCAGTTATTGTAAAAGAAGGAAAGATCGCAGTAGCAAGCGCCTATCTTCCTCTATCAGAAAGTATGTTGATTCCTAAAGAATTCGGGACTCGACACCGGGCAGCTGTCGGTATAAGCGAAGTCAGCGACGCGATTACCATCGTTGTCTCTGAAGAAACCGGGGATGTCAGCATTACATTAGATAATGAACTGATGGCTGGCTTATCCCAGCAAGAATATTTGGCAATTTTGCGTAGAGAACTGATTGCTGAAGAGAAAACAAAAAACAAGAAAAACGTGATTCAATCTTTCCTAGACGGTATGACTAAGGGAGGGGATCGCAAATGATCTCAAAAGAGAAACGGACAAGCATTCTTTACAGTTTTATTGCATTGCTGTTCAGTATTGCGCTGTACTTCAATGCAAATGGCCAGTCCGTTCCAAATACGCTTTCTGGAAATGAAGCGTATAATCAAACAGTTACTGGGGTGCCTATCAAGATTTCTTATGATTCAAAGCGCTACTATATCCATGGATATGAAAATGCAGTGACTGTCAAACTTTCCAGTGCAAACCGAGTTCAGTTGAATGCAGAGGCAAACGAAGATACACGTATGTTCCGCGTCACAGCAGATATCACTAAGCTGGGCGAAGGAACACATGAAGTTCCGCTAAAAATTCAAAATTTGAGCAGTGCTGTCACAGCAAAGATCGAACCATCGACTATTACAGTAACGGTTGAGAAAAAGGTAATAAAAGATTTCGATGTGGAAACGTTGATTCCTTCAACGTTCACACCATCTGGATATGAACTTGATGATACTTCCGTTAGTCCTAAAAAAGTCTCTATCACTACAGGTGACAAAACATTGGCAGAAATCAAACAAGTAGTAGCTGATGTGGACGCTTCGATGGTCACAGATGATGGGATTAATAGTGAGGTCCCAATACAGGCGCTGAATGCAGCAGGGGAAGTATTAAGTATCGTCTCTGATCCAGTGCAAGTAACAGTGAAAGCTGATTCAATCAAGCCAAGCAAGTCGGTACGACTTTATGGGATACAGCAAGGAACACCAGCTGCCGGGGTAGAAAGCTATGATTTCAGTTTTTCAAAACTGGAAGCAGAAGTAAGCGGCTCTAGCGATTTGCTTGCATCGATCGGTGACAGTATTGCTGTACCGATCAATGTCTCAGGTATCAATCATCGAACAACTCGTAAAATTGAAATACCAGTAGAAGAGGGGTTAAGTATCAAGCCCGAATCAGTTAGTGTGGAGATTACACCCGTGTTGCAAACGTCAAGCAGCAGCTCTGCTTCGACGAGCAGTCGGACACAAGAAAATACAAGTACGAGTAGAAGTATTTCATCTGCTGATTCAGGAACGGAACCATCGACAACAACCATTTCTTCCAGTTCGGAATCTGGGACAAGCAGCTCGACCACAAGTACAGAAGAAACATCAGAAACAAGCGAATCAACGCAAATGAGCAGAACAAATTCCTCAGAAAATTAAGTTAAAGGAGTAATTTTACAACTATGGGTAAATATTTTGGAACAGACGGCGTACGCGGTGAAGCCAACAAGGAACTTACGCCAGAACTTGCATTTAAGCTGGGACGGTGCGGAGGTTATGTCCTAAGCCAGCATGAAGAAGAAGGAAAACGCCCACGCGTGTTAGTAGGGCGGGATACAAGAATCTCAGGTCAAATGTTAGAAGAAGCGCTGATTTCAGGACTTTTATCGGTGGGTATCGAAGTGTTCCAGCTAGGTGTGATCTCTACACCAGGTGTTGCTTATCTGACACGTTTGCAAAAAGCAAGCGCAGGGGTCATGATTTCTGCTTCTCATAATCCAGCACAAGATAATGGAATCAAATTTTTCGGTGCAGATGGTTTTAAATTAGTAGATGACCAAGAGCTAGAAATTGAAGCATTATTAGATGCTGAAGTGGATGAATTGCCTCGTCCATCAGCTGAAGGATTGGGAACTGTAGAAGAATTTCCAGAAGGCTTATTGAAATATTCTCAATTCCTTGTACAAACGATCAACGGTGACCTTTCCGGTTTGACCATTTGTGTCGATGCAGCAAACGGAGCAACTTCAACAAGTGTTAATCGTTTGTTTGCCGATCTTGAAACAGATTTTTATACAATGGGCACAAATCCAGACGGGTTAAATATCAATGACGGCGTAGGCTCTACCCATCCAGAACGTTTAGCTGAGATGGTCGTTGAAAAAGGAGCAGATGCTGGACTAGCTTTCGATGGCGATGGCGATCGTATTATTGCGGTGGATGAACTTGGAAACATCGTCGACGGTGATAAAATCATGTTTATCTGTGCTAAATATTTGGCAGAAAAAAATCGGTTGAAAAAAGATACGATCGTTACGACTGTCATGAGTAACTTAGGATTCCACAAAGCGGTGGAAGGAATCGGTTTGAAAGATGTCGTTACACAAGTTGGTGATCGTTACGTTGTAGAAGAAATGCGCAAAAACGATTATAACTTTGGCGGCGAGCAGTCTGGGCACATGATTTTCTTAGATTTTAACACAACTGGAGATGGGATGCTTTCAGGAATTCAGTTACTGAATATCATGAAACAGACAGGTAAGAAATTATCAGAGCTTGCAGCAGAGGTAACAATCTATCCGCAAAAATTAGTGAATATCCGCGTAAGTGATAAAAACGGTGCGATGGATGTTCCGGCAATCAAAAAAGTGATTGAAGAGGCAGAAGCTGAAATGGGATCAGAAGGAAGAATCCTAGTTCGTCCTTCCGGTACAGAACCATTACTTCGAGTGATGGCAGAAGCGCCTACTGATGAGAAAGTCAATTACTATGTCGATAAAATCGCAGCAGTAGTCAAAGAAGAAATTGGACTGGATTAAGAGATATTTTCATAAAAAATAAAAGAACAAGGACCAGTGTCAGATGTCTGACACTGGTCCTTGTTCTTTTATTATTCTACTGTCACTGATTTCGCTAAATTACGTGGTTTGTCAACGTCGAATCCCCGTAATAGCGTTGCGTAATATGCAAGTAATTGAGTCGGTACGACTGTGGTTAGAGTAGTTAGATAAGGGTGGACAGTTGGTAGCACCAGCTGGTCACTTTCCTTTTCTAATCCCTCTGAGACAATAACTAGTGTTTTAGCGCCACGGCTTTCGACTTCTTTCAGGTTTCCTCGAGTATGCGCACCAGTCACTTCTTCACTGATGATTCCGATCACTGGTGTTCCTTCTTCGATCAAAGCAATCGTTCCATGTTTCAATTCGCCAGCGGCAAAACCTTCTGCCTGGATATAACTGATTTCTTTCAATTTCAAAGCAGCTTCAAGAGAAACGTTGTAGTCAGCGCCACGTCCAATGTAAAAGGCATTTCTTGTATCGCTGAGATATACTTCTGCCAACTCTTCTAAATAATCTTTTTGGGCGATGACCGATTCCATCGCATTAGCAACTAAACTCAATTCATGAGTGATATCGAATACAAGAGAAGTTTCAAATTCTTTTTTATCACCGATAGCTTTGGCTAATAAAGTTAGTACAGCTATTTGTGCAGTATAAGCTTTCGTTGATGCTACTGCGATTTCGGGTCCAGCATGCAATAGCAGTGTAAAGGATGCTTCCCGCGAAAGAGTAGAACCAGCAACATTTGTAATCGTAAGTGAAGGGTAGCCGAGACGGTTGATTTTTACCAGTACTTGGCGGCTATCTGCTGTTTCGCCACTTTGACTCAAGAAAATAAAGAATGGTTTTTTTGAAAGAAGAGGTGTGTTATAGCCAAATTCACTGGCTAAATGAACCTCAACAGGGATCTGTGTCAATTTTTCCAAAGTCTGTTTACCTGCTAACCCCGCATGGTAACTAGTTCCGCAAGCAACGATATAGATTCGATCGCTATCAGACAATGTATCGACCAGCTTTTGATCAAGAGAGACACGATTGTCTTCTGTTACGTATTTTTGAGCGATACGACGCATGATAATAGGCTGTTCGTCGATTTCTTTCAGCATATAAAAAGGATAGGTACCTTTCTCGATATCTGAAGCATCTACTTGTGCTTCGAATGAAGAACGTTCTACGATGTCACCTGCAAAATTTTGAATAATAACTTTTTCTGATGTGACAGTAACCATCTCTTTATCTTCAATCTCAACGAATTCCTTCGTATGAGCAAGCATAGCCATTGCATCGCTGGCAATCACATTGAATCCATCGCCGAGTCCGATTAATAGTGGACTTTTATTTTTAGCGACGTAAATAACATCAGGTGCTGTCCGATCAATCAAAGCGAAAGCGTAAGAACCTTTGATGACCCGCAAAGCTTTCAAAAACGCCTCTTGCGTTGTAGTATCCTTCGCGAAAGTTTCAATTAGATGAGCGATAATCTCAGTATCGGTCTCACCAATAAAGTGGTCATTTGCTAAATAAGCAATTTTAAGTTCTTCAAAGTTTTCGATTACGCCGTTGTGAACGAGCACGAAGCGTCCACTTTGGGAAGTATGTGGATGGGCGTTTTCTTCAGAAGGTTGCCCGTGAGTTGCCCAACGTGTATGACCAATACCTATATTTCCTGTAGTATCAATATTTATTTTGTTTTTCAAATTTTGAATTCTGCCTTGTGCTTTGACCAGATAATCAGTTGTGCCATCTGAGACAAAGATACCAGCTGAATCATAACCACGGTATTCTAATTTTTCTAGACCGTCAATCAATCCTGGTGTTACATTTTTTAAACCAATCATTCCAACAATTCCGCACATAAAAAACATCCTACTTTCTATAATGAATTCGTATGAATGCTTCCAGCTGCAGGAAAATCCTTTTGTTTTATCTTTGCAGATACTTTTTGTGGATTTTCTGTAGAGTGCAGTCCCTAGGGCCATCCGCCGAATCTTTCGATAAACCCTCTCCTCGTCATCTGTTTACACAGACCTGGCGCTATCCTAAAAGGTATAACTATCCTCCTTTTTGTTTTTTATCTGGAAACATTTAAAATCATAACCTTTTGCGAATGTTCTTGTCAACAAAAAAAGAATAAAAAATAAATTGGTATATATCAAATGCTTTGTCAAATGCTCTTTTTATGTCAAAAAATAATGGGTTTTTATCTATCATCTTTTTCAGGAGTTCGGTACAATAGAAAGTAATCGGATAGAGGAGGAGTAAAAATGGATTCAAAAATTGAGATCATGACACTGGGAATGTTAAAAAAACAATTGTCCAAATTCGAAGCATCAGCTGGTGTATCAGATGATACGAAAATATTTTTAGATACTGACTGGGATAGCATCCAAGAAATCGCACCTGATGCCTTGGAAGTTGCTCAAGCTCGTGAGTTTACGGTAGAAGATGAATTGACAAAAGAGTCGTTTTCCGGGTATGCGCGGGAAGAAAAAGCAGAGCGGTTCGACACTTCTGAGCAGTCAGAAACTGTGATCGTCATAAAAAACTTGTATTAGAAAGGAGAAAGAATGAATAAAAGACGTTGGGCAGCAGTTCTGATTGCTGCAGGATTATTTGTGGTTTCGTTAGTTTCAGCTAGTTCGACTAAGCCTCAGGAAAACGATCAAATTGAGGGATTGAACAGTTGGTTATATGGGGATGAAGAACTAGCTCCAAATGTGCTGGAAGAGGGAGACAGTACGCAAAAAATCGTAAAATTATCAGTAGATGGAACGATTGCTGCGGGAGGGTCTTCAGGGTTATTTGCTTCTGAAGGTTACAATCATAAAAATTTTATGGAACAACTGAAGGCGATTGAAGAAGATCCAACAGTCAAAGGTATCTTTTTAGAAGTAAATTCTCCTGGTGGCGGTGTCTACGAAAGTGCGGAAATCGCTAAGAAATTGGATACGATTCGTAAAGAATATGATATCCCAATGTATGTCAGCATGAAAAACATGGCAGCTAGCGGTGGCTACTATATTTCTGCTCAAGCAGATAAAATCTTTGCAACAGAAGAAACAGTGACCGGCTCAATTGGTGTGATCATGTCAGGATTGAATTATTCAGGACTTCTAGAAAAACTGGGTGTGGAAGATACAACAGTTAAAAGCGGAGCGTTGAAAGATATGGGTTCAGGAACGCGACCAGAGACAAAAGAAGAAGAAGCGGTGCTTCAAGCATATATCGACAGCGCATATAGTCGTTTTGTAGCAATCGTCAGCGAGGGACGGAATAAATCTGAAGAAGAAGTCAAAAAAATTGCTGATGGAAGGATTTATGATGGTGTCCAAGCAAAAGAAGTAGGTTTAGTCGATGAATTGGGATTTCCTGAAGATGCTTTAAAAGCTATGCGAAAGGAACAACAGCTTGAAGATGCGGAACTAGTAGAATATTCTTCCACGCCATCTGGGTTTGCTAGTACATGGTTAGGAAGTAAACTAGCAGAATTCCAGGGATTGAAGCCTTCTGAGACTAGTCAGATCTTATCCGTTCTTGAGAATCTAGGGACAGCGGAATCACCAAAAGCAATGTATTATTACGGAGGTGAGTAAGCATGTCAGAGCTTTCAAATGAAAATAAGGAACAAGAAAAAGATAAGCAACAGCAGCCTGCTGTAGGACCTGACTCCAACTTTTCCCAAAAGGTACTGAGCTCTTTTGAAAGAGAGCCTTTGACGCCCGAAGAAATCAAAAAGAAACAACGTAAATGGAAAAAGTATACGGACACAAGAAATGAACCGCCAAAAGCAAATGATTTTCCTAAGTATTTCTATGCAGGTTTTTTTATCCGAATGTTTGCCTTCTTGGTCGATCTTTTGTGTATCGGAGCTATTACGCGTTTAACACTTGGTATTGCCAAAAATCTAGGTTGGCTTAATTTTTCAGATTCTTATCTGAGTCTCTACGGATTCACAGCCTTACTTATTTATCTAGCGTATTTTATTTTATTGACGAAATTCAATCATGGTCAAACGATTGGGAAAATGATCTTTGGTATTCGAGTCATCAGCTTTGATGAAGAAGAACTTAGCTGGTCAACCGTTTTAGTTAGAGAAGGTGCTTGCCGGTTCATTCTAAAATTTCCTTTGCTGATGTTAGGGTATCTTCCAGCAGTCTTTAATCAGAAAAAGCAACATCTAGGCGATTTTTTCACTAATACAAGTGTTGTTACGATCAATCTGATCAAAGCATTTAACCAGGAAGTCAACAGCTGATGAGCAATAAAAAGCAGTAACAGTTGAAAGCACCTTCTAAAAGTCAGATCTAAAATCTAGCTTTTAGAGGGTGCTTCAGTTATTTTTAATTGTCATGCTTTTTTTGTTTTGCTACTATTGAACATGAGCTGAACATGAGCAAGAGGAGGACACTGCGTGAAGCCGATTGATTTTCCAGAAAAATATGAGAATTTAATGCGAGTAGCACAACAAGCACTAGCAAACCAGCAATATCAGCAGGCAAAAGAATTATTTCAACGAGCTTACGAGTTGAAAGAAAGCTTTGAGGCTAATAGCCTGCTTGTTTTTTGTCTTTACGAGTTGGACGAGAAAAAAGAAGCATTGAAGCAAGCACTCTTGCATGAAAAACAGTATCTTCAAAATGAGGAGTTTGCTGAATTTTATTTTGACTTGTTAATCAGTACACAAGATTTTTTATATGCTAGAAAATTGATAGCAAGTACAGATTTTTATGAAGCTTTCGAGCAGCGGGTCATTGAAAAAATCCAATTTGCAGAAGAATTATCCGGACAAATGGAGAGGCAGAAGATCAAGGCACTCCACAATAAATCGGAGGAACTTCCTTCGTTGGAACCTGCACGTCAGCTTGCGTCTATTGATGAGATCGAACAGCTTCCTTATCATGAGTTTATCCAAACAGCGAGTAAACTTATTGTATCGCCAGAGGTCCATATTTTAGCAAGGGCAAAATTACTGGAGACACTTAGGCAATTGAACGAATGCCATCCTGTTTTCTATTTGACGATTGAAGAAAAGTTAGTCAAAGTCATACCAAAAGATCTGCCAAAGCCGCAGCAGCAGGCAAGTTACCAGCGATTATGTGTGTTTTCAGATCGTTACGGTAATGAAGATGCGCTGCTTAGTTCCGTGTTAAAAGAAGAATTCACGTTGCAATCTGCAATTGTTTATCCTGTCTATGATACATACATCGAAGACCCGAAGCGCTGGTTTCAACTGACTGTAGAGGCGTGTACAGGAAAAACGATGTATGAAGGTACAGAAGATGAAAAACAAGATTTTTTAAAAAAAAGAGAAAAAATTTTGCAGCAAATGATCTTCTTCCATTAGATTTTATCAGTGAAAAAGATAAAAATGTTATGAAAAACAAGGATTCTATCCATTCAATATGTTTACAATTTGAAAGGGTTAGTGTACTATTTAAAGGTATGCATGAAACGTTTTTGATGTATAAAATGAATTTCTAAACTCGGAGGGAATTAAATGACTGCAACATTTGAAAAAAAAGGCACGAATGATGGTGTTTTAAAATTTACGATTGCGCAAGACGAAATCCAAAAAGGATTAACAACTGCGTTTAATAAAGTGAAAAAAAGCTTGAACGTACCTGGATTCCGTAAAGGGAAAGTTTCTCGTCAAGTATTCAACCGTATGTACGGTGAAGAAGCTTTATATGAAGATGCATTGAATGCTGTATTACCAGAAGCTTATGAAGCTGCTGTCAAAGAAGCTGGCATCGATCCTGTTTCTCAACCAAAAATCGATGTTGAAAGCATGGAAAAAGGTCAAGACTGGGTAATCACTGCTGAAGTAACAGTGAAACCAGAAGTAAAATTAGGACAATATAAAGATCTAGTTGTTGAAAAACAAGACCGTGAAGTAACAGATGCAGACGTGGATGCACGTATCAAACGTGAACAAGAAGCACAAGCTGAATTAGTTATCAAAGAAGATGCTGAAGCTGAAAATGGCGATACAGTAGTAATCGACTTCGAAGGCTTTGTAGATGGCGAAGCGTTTGATGGCGGAAAAGGCGAAAATTACTCACTTGAATTAGGTTCAGGCTCATTCATTCCAGGTTTTGAAGATCAATTAGTTGGTCATAAATCAGGTGAAACTCTAGATGTAAATGTAACTTTCCCAGAAGATTATCAAGCAGAAGATCTTGCTGGAAAAGAAGCAGTCTTCAAAGTGACAATCCATGAAGTAAAAGCAAAAGAAGTGCCTGAATTAGATGACGAATTCGCAAAAGATGTTGATGACGAAGTATCAACATTAGACGAATTGAAAGAAAAATATCGCAAAGAATTAGTAGAAACAAAAGAAAAAGCAGCGGACGATGCAAAAGATGAAGCAGCGATCCGTATGGCTGTTGAAAACGCAGAAATCGTTGAATTGCCACACGTGATGGTTCATGATGAAGTACATCGTTCAATGGACGAATTCTTGAACAACATGCAACGTCAAGGTATCTCTCCTGAAATGTACTATCAATTAACTGGTTCTACAGAAGAAGACTTGCATAAACAATTCGAAGGTGAAGCAGAAATGCGCACAAGAACAAATCTTGTGATCGAAGCAATTGCAGCTGCTGAAAATCTTCAAGCAACAGAAGAAGAAATCAATGCAGAAATCCAAGAATTATCAGAAACATACAACATGCCAATCGAACAAATCAAACGCGTGTTGACAGAAGATATGCTGGAACATGATGTGACAATGAAAAAAGCAATCGAATTGATCACAGGTACAGCGACAGAAGCGAAAGAATAGAAATCAAGTAATAAATCATTTCTGAAGAAGCTGCTTCTAGAAAATTGCTTATTCGAAATAAGGGACTGTGACACGATTTTGTCACAGTTCCTTATTTTTTGTTAAGAGTAAAAAATGCAAAGGTATAGGTCAGTTGATCCTTTGTTAAACACTTTTTCTTTTTACTAAACTATGTTATGATAGTAAAAGACTGTAAAGTCTTTGATAGTTTCTTGCATACTTTTTGCAAGTTAAGGGGTGAAGACCATGTATGACAATCCAAGTAGCAATGAGACCGTACGCTGTTCTTTTTGCGGGAAAACCCAAGAAGAAGTGAAAAAGATCGTAGCTGGTCCAGGGGTCTACATCTGTAATGAATGTATCGACCTATGTAAAGAAATCATTGATGAAGAATTTTATGAAGAAGCTGTACGCGAATTCACTGAAGTCCCTAAACCACTAGAAATTCTTGAAGTATTGAATAACTACGTGATTGGACAAGATCGCGCAAAACGCTCGTTAGCTGTTGCCGTATACAATCACTATAAACGTGTCAATCAGCAAGCACAAGAAAACACAGATGATGTTGAACTGCAAAAAAGCAATATCTGCTTGATCGGACCTACAGGGTCTGGTAAAACATTTTTAGCACAAACATTAGCAAAAACATTGAATGTACCTTTTGCAATCGCAGATGCGACAAGTTTGACAGAAGCTGGTTATGTGGGGGAAGATGTAGAAAACATTTTGCTTAAATTGCTTCAATCTGCTGATTACAATGTGGAACGTGCAGAAAAAGGGATCATCTATATTGATGAGATCGATAAAATTGCGCGTAAAAGCGAAAATGTATCCATTACTCGTGACGTTTCCGGCGAAGGTGTCCAACAAGCCTTGCTGAAAATTCTAGAAGGAACTGTTGCAAGTGTGCCACCTCAGGGCGGACGTAAACATCCACATCAAGAATTTATTCAGATTGATACGACGAACATATTGTTCATCGTAGGTGGTGCATTTGATGGCATCGAAACGATTGTGAAGAATCGTATGGGCGAAAAGACGATTGGATTTGGTACACAAAACCAAAAACTTTCTGAAGACGAAAGTGTCATGCAGCATATCATTCCTGAAGATTTACTAAAATTCGGATTGATCCCTGAGTTTATCGGACGATTACCTGTTATGGCAGCTTTAGAGAAATTGACAACAGATGATCTGGTACGGATCTTGACTGAGCCGAAAAATGCGCTAGTCAAACAATATCAAAAACTTCTTTCTCTAGATGATACCGAACTTGAATTCGAACCTGAAGCGTTGAGAGCCATTGCGAAAAAAGCAATCGAACGCAATACCGGCGCTCGAGGACTTCGTTCCATCATTGAAGAAATCATGATGGATGTGATGTTTGATATCCCTTCAAATGAAAACATCGAAAAAGTGATTATCACAAAAGAAGCAGCTGAATTGTCTGGTGAGCCAACAGTAATCTATAAAGATTCAGAGAAAAAAGCGGGTTGATGAAAAGAGGCTGCCGTAAAAGTCATTTTGGCTTTTGCGACAGCCGCTTGCTTTATTCATCACCTTGTTAAGGAGAGAGACCATGAAAGTCCATCAAGCTGAAATTATCATAAGTGCAGTGGCACCAAAACAATATCCAGATACACAATTGCCAGAAATAGCTCTGGCAGGACGATCAAATGTAGGGAAATCTTCTTTTATCAACACATTGATTGATCGAAAGAATTTAGCCCGTACTTCCGGTAAGCCAGGAAAGACCCAGACATTGAATTTTTATTTGATCGAGAACACATTACATTTTGTCGATGTTCCGGGATATGGGTATGCAAAAGTATCCAAAACTGAGCGAGCAAAATGGGGAAAGATGATCGAGACATATTTAACGACTAGAGACCAGCTGCGTGCGGTCGTTTCTTTAGTAGATTTGCGTCATAAGCCTTCTCAAGAAGATATCCAGATGTATCAATTTTTGAAGTATTATGATATCCCTGTAATTGTTGTTGCCACTAAGGCAGATAAGATCCCTCGTGGTAAATGGAACAAGCATGAGAGCGAAATCAAAAAAGCGTTGGATTTTGATCGCAATGACACGTTTATTCTCTTTTCTTCCGTTACAAAACAGGGAAAAGAAGAAGCGTGGGCAGCAATCGAACAAGCAATTGAATCATAAAAAGAATAAAAAAGACTTACCAGTCAAACTCTTTCATAAAAGTTTGGCTGGTAAGTCTTTTTTTGAGCTTAACTTACTTTTGTTTCTTGTCTTTTTTCTTTTCATTTTGTGGCTGTGGTTTTAGAAATCGATCGATCTCTTCTTTTGGTGCAACTGTTTTTTCCGGATCGACAGCAAATGATTCGAAAAGTTTATCTAAATTATCTGTACGTTCAAATTTCAGCCCCATTGTAAACACCTCTTTGTTTCTTTTTACTTAGTCTATCATGTAATCGTCCAAATTGGTTTCTAAGACATAAAGTTTTAGTTTTTCTTTATCATTGGTTATAATTGAATTATAAAAAGATTTGAAAGAGGTGAGAAAATGATTGGCGAAGATAAATTATTGATGACTATCCAGCTCACAGACTTAAATGAAGAAGAAAAAAAACAGGAAATAAGCGATTGGGCTATTTTGACACGTCTGTTGATCCAGCCAACATTTATCCGCTCTTTCACACAACAAGCGGATCCGTATGATCTTCGAAAGCTTCAAGAAAAAATAATGCTAGCATCGGTAAGAGACGAAAGTTGGTTAGTTGTAGGAAATGACGAGAACGAATGTAGTTTTCGCTTGGAAGATAATCAATTATTGATAAAAAATGTATTGTCTATCTCTGTTTTCAAAGAAAAGCAATTTTTGATTCGAGACTTCATTCAGAAAAAAATGATTGCTCATGGGGTGTTCGCCTATATGCGAGCTTATAGCGAGTTTATCTATCACAATACAAAACAGATCTCTCAACGGCTATTGTTTGAGAAAAAGGATGAAATCGAACATTTACCTAAAATGAAACAACAAAACGGGGAAGTAGTAGTCGATTGCAACCAATTTCCAGGATACGATCTTTTTTACCAAGGTTTATGTTTCACTTCGTGTTGGGAAATGTATTATAGTCGCTATTATCATCAAATCATCCCTAAACCGATTTTTCTCGACATCCAACAAGTAGAAAAAGTGAAGGAATTAGAAAACGAAGTCATATGTATCCAGCTTTATCGAGACCCCTTTAACTGGCAAAAGCCAAACAATCAAATGTTTCAATCCTATTTTAGGGACCAGCTTGGGTTTGATCATCTTGCTTGGGACAATGGTGTCGGTTTATTGAAACCGCCATTCGTTGAATACATTTACACTGACCATACGATCCAATCTGTCCAGTATCAGAATGCACAAATGCAACCTGTTCCTAAAAAGAATGCTTCATTTTTTGTAACAAAAAGTTATGATATTCAACAAGGAGATTATAAAGAAAGGCGTGTTCGCGGAACACTAAATGCTCAGGCGTATTTTCCTTGGGTTGACGAGAATCGCTCGCGCATGATGTGCTATAAAGTTATCGATCCGACTGTTGCTTTGGATAATGGAATCGAAGCTTATTGTTATTATATTAGGGAATATCTAGAAGTAGAGGTAACAGATGAAAAATATCAAGAGTATCTTTTATCCTTAAGAATCTATGTTCCTTCAGAATCCCTGTCAGAATTACCGTTAAAGGAAATCAAACATAGACTCTCTGATGTTACCTTCAAACGAATAAAGAAAAAGCGGCGAAGTATCCAATTCGATGTCAAGAAAGGTGAGCAGCATCTGCGTGTGCAATTTTTAGATTACCGAGAATTAGAACAATTGATTACTTTACAAAAAATATGAGGTGAAGAAAATGGATAAACAACTCTATTATCGAATAATGGTTCCGGCATCATTATTATCCGTCTGTCTCTTTTTTGTTCCTAATTTTCCTATTCGATCAGTCATCGGTTTTTTGGTCATGTTTGGCGGGATGGGACTTTATTATTATCTTCTTCATAAGGAAAGAAAACCTGCTTCTGTTTATATGAAAAAAACAAGAAGCGAAAATAAAAAACGATAAAACGGCTTGATGATAGACAAAAAAATAAAAAACCAGTCTTTTTGACTGGTTTTTTATTTTTTTTGACTGATTTATAATTTTTATGAACGTTTTTGACTGATTTATATTGCGAGTAGAAAAAAAATATGCTATTATTTGTATTGAGGTGATCGTGAAAATGCTTACAGAGGAACGCAGACAAAAAATCCTAGACTTGCTTGAACAGCAGAAAATCGTGAAATCACAAGATCTTGTAAACCTTTTGAATGCTTCTGAATCAACGATAAGACGTGATTTACAAGAGCTGGAGAATAGTGGGTTTCTAGAAAGAGTTCATGGCGGAGCTAAGAAAGAGCAATTATTGAATTTTGAGCAGAATATGAGTGAAAAATCACTCAAAAACGTTCACGAAAAACAGCAAATCGCCAAATCGGCAGCTGAAACCATTAATGACGAAGATGTCATTTATTTAGACGCTGGCTCTACTACGTTAGAAATGATTCCTTTTCTGCAAGGAAAACAGATCACAGTAGTGACAAATTCCGTTCAACATGCGGCAAATTTAGTTGATTTGGAGCTTGCTACCATTATTTTAGGTGGAACGATCAAGCTGGCAACTAATGCTGTTTTAGGATCTAATGCGATAGAACAACTAAAAAATTTTCATTTTAATAAAGCATTTATGGGAATGAACGGTGCCCATCTTGAACAAGGATTCACGACTCCGGATCCAGAAGAGGCAGCTGTTAAACGTTTAGCCATGAAAAATTCCGAAGAGACATTTGTATTGATTGATCATACCAAATTCAACCAGTTGTCCTTCACCTCTGTTGCACCTTTGGAAGCAGCCACGATCATAACCGAGCGTTGTCCATTAGAATTCGTTAATGAATTCCGTGAAAAGACAACAATTAAGGAGGCAATACAATGATTTACACAGTAACACTTAATCCATCAATTGATTATATCGTACGCGTAGATGGGTTAAAACTAGGCGATTTGAACCGAATGAAGGAAGACTTCAAGTTACCTGGAGGAAAAGGGATCAATGTTTCCCGTATTTTGAAACGGATCGATTCTCAATCTACAGCACTAGGGTTTTTAGGAGGGTTCACTGGCGAATTTATTTCGAAGTGGCTTGAAAAAGAACAAATCCAGTCTTTGTTCACAACCGTAAAAGAAGATACAAGAATCAATATCAAACTAAAATCAGACACTGAAACTGAGATCAATGGCTTAGGCCCATCTATTTCAGATGAAGAAATCGATGAGTTGAAGCAAGCATTAGGAACAGTAGGACAAGGAGATATCGTCGTATTGTCAGGAAGCGCGCCAGCTAGCCTGCGAAAAGGATTTTATCAAGAACTGATTGATATCATTCGAGAAAAAGGTGCAGATTTCGTGATTGATACAACAGGTGATGACCTAAAAAATGCACTTGTTAAGAAACCGTTGTTGATCAAACCAAACAATCACGAATTAGCTGAGCTTTACAACACAACCTTCCAATCTGTAGAAGAAATCATTCCGTATGGGAAAAAATTACTAGCTGAAGGGGCACAGAATGTGCTGATCTCAATGGCTGGAGACGGTGCTTTGCTCTTCACGGAACAAGGAACTTATAAAACGAATGTATTAGTTCGCCCATTGAAAAATTCAGTAGGTGCAGGGGATTCAATGATTGCCGGCTTTATTGGGGCTTACAGCCGTACGAAAGATCCAATCGAAGCCTTTAAATGGGGAGTTGCTTGCGGAAGCGCAACAGCTTTTTCTGATGACTTGGCAGCTCGCGAATTGATTGATGAGTTGCTGCCAGAAGTTGAAATCACAAAAATTGATTAGTTTCAAGGAGGATAATCATGAATATCAAGGATTTAATGGTCAAAGAAGCGATGATCATGGATTTGCAAGCGACTGATAAAAAAGGCGCAATCGATGAAATGGTCCAAAAAATGTTTGATGCCGGCCGGATTTCCGATATCGACACATATAAAGAAGGAATTCTAGCCCGCGAAGCACAAACTTCTACAGGTCTTGGTGATGGAATCGCCATGCCTCACGCGAAAAACAGTGCAGTTAAAGAAGCAACAGTTTTATTCGCAAAAAGCCAAAAAGGAGTAGATTATGAAGCCTTAGACGGACAGCCAACTTATCTGTTTTTCATGATCGCAGCTCCAGAAGGCGCAAACGATACACATTTGCAAGCATTAGCAGCACTATCTCGATTGCTGATTGATGCAGATTTCGTAGGAAAATTAAAAGAAGCAAATACACCAGAAGAAGTCCAAGACTTGTTCCAAACAGCTGAAGAGCAAAAAGAAGCAGAAGAAAAAGCAGAACAAGAAACACAAGCTGCAGAAGCTTCTGCTCATCCAGAAAGAAAATTCGTTGTTGCCGTTACAGCTTGTCCAACAGGGATCGCTCACACTTACATGGCAGAAGATGCTCTGAAGAAAAAAGCGAAAGAAATGGGTGTGGAGATCAAAGTCGAAACGAACGGTTCAGAAGGAATCAAAAACCGATTGACTGCTGAAGACATCGCCCGTGCAGAAGGTGTAATCGTTGCAGCAGACAAAAAAGTAGAGATGAATCGCTTTGACGGAAAAGAACTGATCAATCGTCCTGTCAGTGATGGTATCCGTAAACCAGAAGAGCTGATCAATCTAGCCCTTAGTGGTACTGCACCAGTATTCCATGGTGATGGAAAAGAAAGCAGTTCAGAAGAAGGAAATGCGGATGGTACTATCGGACAAAGAATTTACAAAGATTTGATGAACGGCGTATCACACATGTTACCTTTCGTTATTGGTGGAGGAATCGCTATTGCGCTTTCTTTCATGATCGACCAATTTATTGGCGTGCCACATGATCAATTATCAAATCTAGGGAATTACAATCAAGTTGCTAGCTGGTTCAACCAAATCGGACAAGCTGCATTTGGTTTCATGCTGCCGGTATTAGCAGGATTTATTGCTTCAAGTATCGGTGACCGCCCTGGTTTGATCGTTGGATTTGCTGCTGGTGCATTAGCTAATACAGGCGGTGCAGGATTCTTAGGTGCACTGATTGGTGGATTCTTAGCTGGTTATGTCATCGTATTTTTACGTAAATTATTCAAGAACTTACCAAAATCATTGGATGGAATTAAAACGATCCTCTTTTATCCAGTGTTTGGCTTACTGATTACTGGTTTCTTGATGTTGCTGGTCAATGTCCCTATGAAAGCAATCAATGATGCATTGAACGGTTTCTTGACAAGTATGAGTGGTTCGAATGCTGCTTTACTTGGTGCATTATTAGCTGGAATGATGGCGGCAGATTTAGGCGGTCCAATCAACAAAGCCGCTTATGTGTTTGGTACAGCAACTTTAGCTACGACTGTTGCAACTGGCGGAAGTGTCGTGATGGCTTCTGTTATGGCTGGAGGAATGGTACCTCCATTGGCAATTTTCGTTGCTACACGTTTGTTTAAGAATAAATTCAGCAAAACAGATCAAGATGCTGGTTTGACGAACATCGTGATGGGACTATCGTTTGTCACGGAAGGATCGATTCCATTTGCAGCAGCTGACCCGATTCGTGCCATTCCAAGTTTTATTATTGGTTCTGCTTTAACTGGCGGATTAGTCGGAGCTTTCGGGATCAAATTACTGGCTCCTCACGGCGGGATTTTCGTTGTATTCTTACTGAGTCACCCGGTCATGTATTTGGTGTTTATTGCTATCGGAGCAGTCGTATCTGGTGTGATTTATGGGTTATTGAGAAAAGCTCCTGCAGCAGCAGAAGCATAGAAATAAAAAAGAAGAGGCTGGGAAAACCCAGTCTCTTCTTTTTTATAGAATCAAGTAGTGTAGATGAATAGTTGTTGTAAAATAGTTTTTCCATGTTCGTTAAAATGATTGCTTCAAATTTGTGATAGAAGATTTAGCCTCGATTTCCTGCTTGATTCTTGGCAAGTTTGCTTCATCAGTCAAGATAACCAAAATATCTCCTACATTCATGATCGTATCACCGTGAGTCAAGATTTCCTGATTTCCTCTGCGTATAGAGATTAGCAGCATATTTTTAGGCCAATTGAAGTCTCGTACCATTAAACCGTCTAAAGAACTCTCTGCCGTTACTGGAAAATCAAAAGTTGTCCTTGCACCTTTTAGTGAGGCGGTCTGAGTATTTCCAAGTAGACGTTCCAATAATGATTCGTAAATTGGATTACCGCCGAGAAGGTCATTGACGATATAAGCAACAAGAGCAGCCAATCCTAAAGGCATCAGATGATTAAGAGAGCCAACCATTTCTGTCACTAAAATAATTGCTGTCAGCGGTGCTTTTCCAATCGCTGTGAAATAACCAGCCATGGCAATAACGACAAAATCCTTGATGTAGATTGGATCCATCCCGAAATCAACCATAATGTTTCCATAAAAGCTACCGATTAAAGCCCCCAATGTCAATATCGGAAGGAAAATCCCCCCTGGAAGACCACCACCGTAAGAAATCATGGAAAAAACGAATCGAAGAACAAACAAACCGATAATCATAATGATTGGCAAGGAAGCATGTCCAAAAGCTAAAACAATTTGATTGCCTCCGCCTAGAGTATTAGGCCATAAATAACCAATTGGCAAAATCAGCAAGAAAGGAACGAACCCGTGAAAATAAGCTGGTAAAGGCAATCGGTTGTAAAATTTTGGCAAAGCCAGCAAGACCTTCTGATAAATAAAACCTAAGACGCCTAGAAGTACTCCTAATCCCACTAAAGAACCATAATATTTCAACGGCAAAGAAGGAAGATCACCTAGATATAAAACAGGTCTCAAGCCGAAAAAGTAAAGAGAGACGAAGTTAGCAGTGATTGCTGAAGCAAATGATGTCAGCCAAACAAGTGGAGAAAAGGAGTGATGGATTTCTTCTAAAACAAAGAGTAATCCTGCGATAGGAGCATTGAATGCTGCTGCAAGTCCGCTACTTGCACCGCTAGAAATTAAAATCTTTTCTTCTGAAGATGGACTCCGAAACAATTGTCCAGCTCCTTGTCCAATGGATGCGCCAAGCTGTATAGAAGGTCCTTCTCTACCTAGAAAAAGGCCCGCACCAACTGAAAGTACACCGCCAATGAACTTTTTCCATAAAACAGAGAACCAGTTCATTGATAATTCCCCGCGAAGCTGTCCCTCTACTTGTGGAATCCCGCTTCCCTTGATATCCGGTTCATTTTTGACCAGATAACCCACGAAAAATGCTGCAAGGATGCAGCAAATAGCTACGCCAATTAAGTAAATCGGCTGTTCCCGACTCATTTCATAGATACTTCGAACTAAATCGCTTAGCTTTTCGATAGATAATCGAAACAGGCTAACGACGATTCCTGTCAGCAGTCCAACAAATATTCCTTTTAGAATAAAATATATCTGAGTCTTATCTAATTTCTTGATTTTTCCTTTTTTTTCCATTCAAACGCCTCGCTTTCTTTTAATTTAGCGCGAAATCAACGAATTGACAAGGAAAAATCCATAAAAGAAACAAATGATTTTGAACTAGCTAGTTTAATGAAAGCCAAGAAAATGCTATAATTAACAAGATTGATAAAAGAAAGGATGTTGTTAATGTCATCCAAAGCTGAATTATTAAACGGGATGAACCCCCGTCAGAAAGAAGCTGTTCTTCACACTGACGGACCATTACTGCTAATGGCAGGTGCAGGAAGTGGAAAGACGAGAGTGCTGACACACCGCATTGCCTATTTGATTGAGGAAAAAGAAGTCAATCCTTGGAACATCCTAGCGATTACTTTTACCAATAAGGCTGCAAAAGAAATGAAAGAACGTGTCAATGCGATTCTCGCATCTGGAGGCGAAGATGTCTGGGTATCGACTTTTCACTCGATGTGTGTGCGTATTTTAAGAAGAGATGTTGATTTTATCGGGTATAACCGGAACTTTACAATCATCGATTCTTCTGAACAGCTGACCTTGATGAAACGGATACTAAAAGAACTGAACATTGATCCGAAAAAATATGATCCTCGAAGTATATTAGGAACAATCTCTCAAGCAAAAAACAGCCTGCAGACCCCTCAGGATTTTACAAAAATGCAAGGCAGTTATTACGAAGAGATTGCGGCAAAATGTTATGCTGCTTATCAAAAAGAGCTTCAATATAATCAATGTATGGACTTTGACGACCTGATCATGAATACGATTCGATTATTTGAAGAACATCCTGATTCACTCACATATTATCAAAACAAATTCCATTATATTCATGTAGATGAGTACCAAGATACAAATCACGCACAGTATACGCTAGTCAATTTATTGGCAGGTAGATTTAGGAACCTGTGCGTCGTGGGAGATGCAGATCAAAGTATTTACGGCTGGCGCGGTGCAGATATGCAGAACATCTTGGATTTTGAAAAAGATTATCCAGATGCTGCAGTAATTTTGCTAGAACAAAACTATCGCTCCACGAAAAACATCCTTAGCGCAGCAAACCAAGTCATTGAAAACAATAGCAATCGAAAACCAAAAAACTTGTGGACAGAAAACAAAGAAGGAAACAAAATCACTTACTACCGTGCAGATAATGAACGAGACGAAACCCGTTTTATCGTAGACCGGATGCAAGAAGAGATTCGAAGCAATCATCGGAATTACGGCGACTTTGCCATCTTGTACCGGACGAACGCACAATCTCGTGTAATGGAAGAAACTCTGTTGAAAGCAAATATTCCTTATAAAATGGTTGGAGGGCACAAGTTCTACGATCGTAAAGAAATCAAAGATATTTTAGCGTATTTGAATGTGCTGGCAAATCCTCAAGATTCAATCAGTTTTGAGCGTATCGTTAATTCGCCCAAACGAGGCATTGGACCAGGATCTATCGAAAAACTACGCAGTTTTGCTTCTCTTCATGAATGGCCACTGCTTGAAGCAGCGCAAAATGTGGATCTGGCAAATATCGGTGGAAAAGCAGGACAGCAATTAGGTGCATTTGGAGAGATGATCCAAGAAGTCACTCAGATGATCCCATACTTGACAGTGACAGAATTGACGAAAGAGGTTTTGGATCGTAGCGGATATCTAGAAGACTTAAAAATCCAAAATACATTAGAAGCACAAGCACGCATCGAAAACTTGGAGGAATTTTTAACGGTCACACAAGAATTCGACAAACAATTCGAACAGCAAAATGAAGAAGACGCTGATGCACCAGAAGAAAAACTAACGGTCTTCTTAAATGATCTGGCACTTGTTTCCGACATTGACAATTTAGAAGAAGATGCTTCCCAAGTGACATTGATGACTTTGCATGCAGCCAAAGGATTAGAATTCCCAGTTGTATTCCTGATTGGTCTAGAAGAGGGGGTTTTTCCTTTATCTCGAGCATTGATGGAAGAAAGCGAACTGGAAGAAGAACGCCGTCTCGCATATGTGGGGATCACGCGAGCAGAAGAAGCGTTGTATTTAACAAATGCTTTCTCCAGAACATTATATGGACGGACGCAATATAACCGACCTTCTCGTTTTGTAGAAGAAATCGATCAGGAGTTACTGGAAATCGAAGGCATGCGTCCTACGCCTAAAAAAACACCTGTATTCGCTAAAAAAACAGCATATAGCTATAAACAGCCAGAGACAGCGGTTGTTCCCTCTAAAAGTGCTACTGGAGGGGAAAATAACAGCTGGAAACCTGGAGATAAAGTCAAACACAAAAAATGGGGTCTAGGAACAGTCGTCCGAGTAAGCGGGACGTCGAAGGATCTAGAACTAGATGTGGCTTTCCCAAGTCAAGGAGTAAAACGTCTTTTGGCTGCCTTTGCGCCAATTGAAAAAGCTTAGTAGTGGAGGGTAAATGATGGAACATGAAATGACGATTGACGAAGCTGCTAAACGAGCAGAAGAACTTCGTACAAGACTGAACCAATGGTCTCGCGAATACTACGTAGAAGATAAACCAACAGTGGAAGACTATGTTTATGATAAAGAATACGCAGAATTAGTAGCAATCGAGGAACAATATCCTGATTTGATCACGTCTGATTCTCCCACTCAACGAGTAGGCGGAAAAGTATTAGAAGGTTTTGAAAAAGTCACTCATGATATTCCGCTTTACAGTTTGAACGACGTTTTCAGCAAAGAAGAGCTGATAGCTTTTGATCAACGTGTACAAAAAGCAGTGGGACGTGTAGTTGACTATTGCTGTGAACTAAAAATAGATGGACTTTCCGTTTCTTTGCGTTATGAAGATGGAAATTTCGTGAGAGGTGCGACTCGCGGGGATGGAACTGTAGGAGAAAATATCACTGAAAACCTAAAAACTGTCCGGTCGGTCCCAATCAAATTAAAAGAACCAATGAACATCGAAGTAAGAGGCGAATGTTTCATGCCAAAACGGTCATTTGTCCAATTGAACCAAGACAGAGAAGCAGAGGGAAAAGATATCTTTGCGAATCCTCGGAACGCCGCAGCTGGTTCTTTGCGTCAGTTAGATTCTAAAATCACAGCGAAAAGAAATCTGGACACTTTTTTATACACAGTAGCTGATTTCGGTCCTATGCAAGCAAAAACCCAGTATGATGCGCTAGAAGAGCTAGAAAAAATTGGATTCCACACGAATCGGGAAAAACGTCTATGTCATTCGATTGATGAAGTGTGGTCATACATTGAAGAATATCATGACAAACGTGTGGATTTGCCCTATGAAATCGATGGAATCGTCATCAAAGTGAATGAATTCTCGCTACAAGATCAACTTGGTTTTACTGTCAAAGCACCGAGATGGGCAGCAGCTTACAAGTTTCCGCCAGAAGAAGTTGAAACGCTAATCGAAAACATCGAATGGACAGTCGGTCGAACAGGGGTAGTAACGCCAACAGCTATCATGACGCCAGTCCGAGTAGCAGGAACGACAGTAAGCCGTGCCAGCCTGCATAACGGTGATTATATTAAGTTGAAGGATATCCGCTTGAAAGATACAGTTCTGATTTATAAAGCGGGAGACATCATCCCAGAAGTTTCGCAAGTCGTGTTAGATAAACGACCTAAAGACAGCGAAGAATACCAATTGCCTACACATTGTCCAGTTTGTGGAAGTGAACTTGTCCATTTGGATGAAGAAGTAGCCTTACGGTGCATCAATCCTAAATGCCCTGCTCAAATGAAAGAAGGTTTGAACCACTTTGTTTCAAGAAATGCGATGAATATCGATGGGTTGGGGCCGCGCGTACTTGAACAGATGTATGATAAAAAACTAGTAGCAGATGTTGCTGATCTTTACAAATTGACAGAAGAAGAGTTATTGACGTTGGACAAAATAAAAGAAAAATCAGCAAATAATATTTTGACAGCAATCGACAACAGCAAAGATAATTCGGTCGAGCGGTTGATTTTCGGGTTAGGAATCCGACATGTCGGAGCGAAAGCAGCAAAAATTTTAGCAGAACATTTCGGTGATCTAGAAACATTGAGTAAAAGTGACTATGAGTCGATTATTGCGCTTGATACGATCGGTGATATCATTGCCGACAGTGTAGTCACTTATTTCAGTAACGAAGAAGTCCATGAATTGATGAATGAATTAAAACAAGCAGGCGTCAATTTCGAATACAAAGGGCTTCGAAATGCCCAATTGCAAGAAGTCGAGTCTCCTTTTAAAGAAAAAACAGTAGTCCTTACTGGTAAACTAACACGATTTACTCGTGAAGAAGCAAAAGAGACGATCGAAAATCTTGGCGGGAAAGTGACTGGTAGCGTATCGAAAAAAACGGATATCGTGGTAGCAGGAGAAGATGCTGGCAGCAAGCTGACCAAAGCACAAGAATTAGGAATCGAAGTTTGGACAGAAGATCAAATGGCAGATGCATTGGCTAAAAGTCGCTCAGTAGAAGAATGAAAAATGAGTTTTTTCAGACAAATTTCAATAAACAATTTCAGACACGGCACTCTTGTGTTAAAATAGAGAGCAAAGTTTTTAACTCGTTTAGAAAGAAGGGGTAGTATGGCGATTAGTGAAGAACAAGTGAAACACGTTGCCAAATTAGCAAAACTTGCGTTCGCAGATGAAGAACTTGCAAGTTTTACCGACCAATTAGGTAAAATCATCGATATGGTTGAAATGCTGGAAGAAGTAGATACAGAAGGTGTTCCATTTACGTCGAATGTGGTTGAAACAGTAAACGTGATGCGACAAGATCGGGCGCAAGCTGGATGGAACCGCGATGAATTATTGAAAAATGTGCCGGAAACAGAAGACGGCTTTATCAAAGTACCCGCAATCATCGATAATGGGGAGGCTGGCGCATAATGACAGAATTACACAATCGTTCTCTAGAAGAACTGCATCATATGCTTGTATCGAAAGAAATCACTGTACAAGATTTGACAAAAGCAACATTTGAACGAATCAAAGAAACAGAGCCTGAGGTCGAAGCATTCATTACATTGAACGAAGAAAAAGCATTGGAACAGGCAAAAGCTTTAGATGAAAAAGGGATTGATGAAAGCAACGTCCTTGCTGGTATTCCAATTGGTATCAAGGATAATATCGTAACAAAAGATATCTTGACAACCGCTGCATCTAAGATCCTTTACAATTTTGAACCAATTTATGATGCAACGGTCATGGATAAAATCTATCAAGCAGATATGATCCCTGTTGGTAAGCTAAACATGGATGAATTTGCTATGGGTGGAAGTACAGAAACTTCTTATTTCAAGAAAACAAAAAATGCTTGGGACCCAACAAAAGTACCTGGTGGCTCTTCTGGTGGTTCTGCAGCAGCAGTTGCAGCTGGACAAATTCCAGTTTCTTTAGGTAGTGATACTGGGGGAAGTATCCGCCAACCAGCAGCTTTTAACGGCATCGTAGGGATGAAACCTACTTATGGCCGTGTCTCACGTTTTGGTTTGATTGCCTTTGCTTCATCTCTTGACCAAATTGGACCAATGACCCGTACGGTGAAAGATAATGCATTAGCATTGACAGCTATCAGCGGTTATGACGAAAAAGACGGTACTTCTTCAGGCGTTTCAGTTCCTAATTTTGCAGAGGGACTGACAGGCGACATCAAAGGAATGAAGATTGCTTTACCTAAAGAATACTTAGGCGAAGGTGTGGCCCCTGGCGTAAAAGAAGCTGTATTGAAAGCAGCAGAAACATTCCGTTCATTAGGTGCTGTTGTGGAAGAAGTCAGCTTGCCTCATTCAAAATACGGTGTGGCTGTTTATTATATCATTGCCTCATCAGAAGCAAGTTCCAACTTGCAACGATTCGATGGTATCCGCTACGGTTATCGCTCTGAAAATGTGAAATCATTAGATGATGTATATGTCAACTCACGTTCAGAAGGATTCGGTGAAGAAGTAAAACGCCGTATCATGTTAGGTACATTCTCCTTAAGTGCGGGTTATTATGACGCTTACTTCAAAAAAGCAGGACAAGTCCGTACATTGATCAAACGAGATTTTGAAAAAGTCTTTGCAGATTATGACTTGATCATCGGGCCATCTTCACCAACAGTTGCATTCGGAATCGGTGAGAACATTAACGATCCAATCACAATGTACATGAGTGACATCTTAACGATCCCTGTCAACTTGGCTGGGCTTCCAGGTATGTCTGTACCGGCAGGTTTATCAGAAGGATTACCAGTTGGATTGCAGATCATCGGTAATTATTTTGATGAAAAAACGATGTATCAAGCGGCATATGCGTTTGAACAAGCAACAGAATTCCACACACAACAACCAGCTATTTTAGGAGGGAAAGACGAATGAATTTTGAAACAGTCATTGGACTAGAAGTCCACGTCGAGTTAAAAACCAACTCAAAAATTTTCTCTCCAGCGCCAGCTCATTTTGGTGCAGAACCAAACAGCAATACAAACGTGATCGACTGGGGTTATCCAGGCGTGCTGCCAGTAATGAATAAAGCTGCGCTGGAATTCGGGATGAAAGCAGCTTTGGCATTAAACTGTGAAATCTCTAAAGATACTCATTTTGACCGGAAAAATTACTTTTACCCAGATAATCCAAAAGCATATCAAATTTCCCAATTTGATCAACCAATCGGTCATGACGGATGGATTGAAATCGAAGTAGAAGGTAAAAAGAAAAAAATCCGGATCGAACGTGTCCATTTAGAAGAAGATGCTGGAAAAAACATGCATGGTATTGGCGGTTATTCTTACGTTGATTTGAACCGACAAGGCACGCCTTTGATCGAAATCGTTTCTGAAGCTGATATGCGTTCACCAGAAGAAGCATACGCTTATCTAGAAGCATTGCGATCAATTATCCAATTTACAGAAGTCAGCGATGTGAAAATGGAAGAAGGCTCTATGCGCTGTGATGCCAATATTTCTCTTCGCCCTTATGGACAAGAAGAGTTCGGTACGAAAGCAGAATTGAAAAACTTGAACTCTTTATCTTTCGTGAAAAAAGGTTTAGCTTTTGAAGAAAAACGTCAAGCAAAAGTTCTTCTTTCAGGAGGAGAAATCCAACAAGAAACACGCCGTTTTGACGAAACAACGAATAAAACAGTTTTGATGCGTGTCAAAGAAGGGTCTAGTGATTATCGTTACTTCCCAGAGCCTGATATCCCGAAATTCGTGATCGATGACGAATGGATTCAAAAAGTAAAAGCTAGTTTGCCTGAGATGCCAGCTTCTCGTCGCGAACGCTATATCCGTGAGTTTGGTCTTCCAGAGTATGACGCAATGGTATTGACACTTACAAAAGAAATGTCTGATTTCTTTGAAGCTGTTTTGGAAAATGGTGCAGATGCCAAGCAAGCATCTAACTGGTTGATGGGTGAAGTTTCTGCTTACTTGAACAGTGAGAAACTGGAATTAGCTGAGACAAAATTGACACCTGAGAACTTAGCAGGAATGATTCGTTTGATCGCCGATGGAACGATCAGCTCAAAAATTGCCAAAAAAGTCTTCCGTGAATTGATCACAAATGGCGGAGAAGCCCAAGAAGTAGTTGAAAAAAATGGTTGGGTGCAATTATCTGATCCGAACAAACTACTGCCAATCATTAATGAAATTTTGGATAACAACCAACAATCTGTCGATGATTTCAAAAATGGAAAAGATCGTGCGGTTGGCTTCCTAGTCGGTCAAATCATGAAAGCAACTAAAGGACAAGCAAATCCTGGTGTCGTGAACAAGCTACTTAAAGATGAATTAGCGAAACGATAGAGGCTGAAAATGAAAAAAGCACGCGTAATTTATAACCCCACCTCGGGAAAAGAATTATTGAAAAAAAATTTGGCGGATATCCTACAGGCATTAGAAGAAGCAGGATTTGAAGCCAGCGCCTATGCAACTACACCAGAACCTGATTCAGCCAAGAATGAAGCACGTAGAGTCGCAGAACTAGGTTTTGATCTAGTAGTGGCAGCTGGTGGCGATGGTACAATCAACGAAGTGGTTAATGGAATCGCTCCGCTTGAACACCGTCCTAAAATGGCCATCATCCCAGCTGGTACAACGAACGACTATGCTCGAGCATTAAAAATTCCTAGAGATAATATTAAAGCAGCAGCAGAAGTGATTAAAAAGCATCAAACCGTAAAAATGGACATCGGCCTTTCTGATAACAGTTACTTCATCAATATCGCTGCCGGTGGCTATTTGACAGAATTGACTTATGAAGTTCCATCAGAACTAAAGAGTATTTTTGGTTATCTTGCTTATCTTGCAAAAGGAGCAGAGATGCTCCCTCGAGTAAAGCCCATCAAAATGCGCTTGAAGTATGATGAAGGGGAATATATCGGAAATGCTTCGATGTTTTTCCTAGGGCTGACGAACTCTGTTGGAGGATTCGAACAGATCGCGCCAGATGCCAAATTGGATGATGGGAAGTTTTCTTTAATCATTGTGAAGACAGCAAATATCTTTGAGATCTTGCATATTGCGGCACTCATGCTGAATGGCGGTCGACATGTCGATGATCCAAGAGTAATCTATACCAAAACAAGCAGTTTGTTCGTCGAAACAGAAGATGATATCAATCGACCAGTAATGATCAACTTAGATGGTGAATATGGCGGGGAAGCACCGATGCATTTCCAAAATCTTCATCAGCATATTGAGTTCTTTGCCAATACCGATCAGATTCCTGATGAAGCAATCACAGGCACAGATGAAGAAGAATTAGAGGTTGTTAGCAAAGAATTTGTAAAAGAAGTCGAACGTTTAACGGATGAAGATATCGACGGTGACGGAAAAATAGCAGACGAAACACCTAATCAAAAGAATTAATCAAAAGCCGGTGCTGAACGTAGTAAGGTCAGTGCCGGTTTTAGTTGTGTAATTAGCTGATTTATAGTAGAGTTCAGTAGGATTGAAAAATAGGCTTAAAGGAGCAAAATATGACAGAACAGCAAATAGTAAAGAAAAACGAACGATATACAGTCGAAATCGTCGACTTGAGTTATGAAGGAATGGGGGTAGCAAAAATCGATGGTTATCCATTATTTATCGAAAATGCACTCCCTGGAGAAGAAGTAGAAATACTAGTAGTAAAAGCAGGCAATAAGTTTGGATATGGAAAAGTCGAAACATTTATTACACAATCACCTGATCGTCAGCCTGTAGAAAACAATACATTACTTCGCACAGGTATCGCACCTTTAGCCCATTTGAAGTATGAACAACAGCTTGTCTTCAAACAAAAACAAGTAGAGCATGTAATGGCGAAGATTGCTAAGATGCCAGAAGTTCCTGTACTTCCAACGGTCGGAATGGCAGAACCATTTGGCTACCGTAATAAAGCACAGATCCCTGTTCGCCGTATCGATGGACAGTTAGCCACCGGTTTTTACAAAAAGAATAGCCATGATCTAGTCCCTATCGAAGATTTTTATATCCAAGATCCTGTCATCGATCAAGCAATCAAAGTAGTCAGAGATATCTTGCAACGGTTCCAAGTACGAGGATATAATGAAGAAAAAAATGAAGGACAGCTTCGTCACATCATTATCCGTCGTGGTCATTATTCCCATGAAATGATGGTCGTTTTAGTTACTCGTAAAGAAAAATTCTTTAAATCCAAGGAAATTGCTGAAGCCATTCATGAAGAATTGCCAGAAGTGGTTTCGGTCATCCAAAATATCAATGAAGAAAAAACAAATGTGATTTTAGGAGACAAAGAAAAAGTTTTATACGGCAGAGACTATATCGAAGATCAGCTATTAGGAAAAACCTATCGAATCTCAGCGAAGTCATTTTATCAAGTAAATACTCAACAAGCAGAGTATTTGTACCAAACAGCCATCGAATTTGCCGAGTTGGATAAAAAAGACATTGTGATCGATGCTTATTCAGGAATAGGTACAATCGGATTGTCTCTAGCTGACAGAGTAGATAAGGTATATGGGATGGAAGTTATTCCAGAAGCAATTGAAGATGCACAGTTCAATGCCTTAAATAATAAAATCGAAAATGTTCATTATGAAGTCGGAAAAGCAGAAAAAGTCATGAAAAAATGGCAAGAAAAAGGGGTCAAACCATCTGTGATCGTAGTAGACCCTCCACGTAAAGGATTAGATCATCATTTTATTGAATCAGCAATCGAAATGTCACCAGAACGAATCGTCTATATCTCTTGTAATCCAGCAACTTTTGCAAGAGATGCTAAGTTATTTGCAGAAGCAGGTTATGTTGTGAAGAAAGTTCAGCCTGTAGATCTTTTCCCGCAAACCCATCATATCGAATTAGTCGCTTCATTCGTTAAAGGAGAATAAAAATGGACCAAAAAGAAAAAATGAAAGAATTGATCAAAAAGAAACAAGGTGGAGGCCGATCCAAACAAATGGAAACACCTAAGAATGATCGTAAAAACATGAGAAAAGGCCCTAAAATCTTTAATAAATAGACGTGCTAAAGAAAGACTAAGAAGCGTTAACTTTTGTTATTGTTTCTTAGTCTTTTTAGTTAGTCTACATTATTTTGGCGATTTGCCAATAAGGACTTTTGAGTTGTGCAAAATCAAATCTGGGTCAGAATGAACGTCATTCTGTCTCAGATTTTTCGTTATTTCAATTTGATTAATTGATTGATCAAAAAGATTTTTATTTTCATATTCTCAAATGATTCAACACTAAATATACATGTTTGACGCGGAAATTATTATTCGATTTGGGCGGCATCAGGAGGTTATGACGACGTAGCAGACCCATTATTTTACTCAAGAAAATGTCCGTGCCTATTATTTAGAATACGATAGTGAACGTGCTGGGAGTTTTGTTCTTTTAGAGAAAGTCTCTGAAGATAAATTAGTTGTCTTAGATTTTGACTGCAATGAAAAATGGCGAACTGGAAGAGCACCAGCAAGTGATTGACCGGATCTACGAAGCGACACGATATCTGCCTTTGGATCGTTTGTGCTTAAGTCCTCAATGTGGATTTGCTTCAACAGAAGAAAATGTTTTGTTTGAAGAACAATGGAAAAAATTTCTTTTGTCAAAAGCATTGCAGAAGAAGTTTGGGTAAAATCATTAAATCATCTAGGAGAGCTTGATAGGAAATAACACTATGGTATAATCAGAATGCTTAATACTAACTACTGAGGGAGCCTTATGAAAAAGAAAATTCTTAAATTTATCGGATGGTTCTTCGGAATCATTCTTGGGATCGCGTTTGCAATCTTTCTTGCCTTCCAGCTTTCCCCCAGACCTGGAGCATTCTTGATCAACCATATGTTTTCAAATACTGTTCAAATCACTGATAAAAAAACGTTCGATCAAGCAGAAAAAAACGTGGCGAAAAAAACAGATTTGACGTATGAGTCCAAGTATAAAGAGAATACCTATGACATCTACTATCCAAAAAACAGCAAGGGGCCTGTTCCTGTTCTATTTTGGGTACATGGTGGAGGATTCGTCGGCGGAGATAAATCGGGTGTCAAAGAATTTGCGACAAAATTAGTTTCAGACGCCAACATCGCAGTAGTTGCGATGAATTATGAATTAGCGCCTGATTCAGAATACCCTAATCAAGTTCTTCAAGTGAATGAACTGATCAAAGATTTATTAGCTGAAGAAAAAGACGACAAATTGCTAGACATGGAACAACTATTTTTTGGTGGAGATAGTGCAGGTTCACAAATCGCATTGCAATATGCAGCTATACAAACGAATGACGCGTATGCTAAACAAATGAAAATCAAACAGCTACTTCCAAAAGATAGTCTGAAAGGAACCATTTCTTATTGCGGACCTGTTGATTTGAAGCTAACAGCACAGCAGCATTCGGATGATCGATTTATGAAGTTTTTCGTCAAAACCGTTGCGTGGTCGTTGATTGGAACAAAAGATTGGAAAACGAGTGAGCAATTGAAAGAAGCCAGTGTGGCTGACCATGTTTCTAAGGAATTTCCGCCAACGTATATAACTGACGGAAATGCTTACTCATTCCAAGAACAAGGTCAAGCATTAGAAAACCGATTGACAGAATTAAAAGTACCCGTGCAATCCTTGTTTTATACAGATACAAAAAAAGAGATTACTCATGAATATCAATTTGATTACACGTTAAAAGAATCGCAAAATTGTTACCAGCAGACATTGGATTTTGTGAATAAGTATAAGTAAGAGGCTGTGATCCTGCCGTTTAGTTTTGAGTATGAAGAAACTAAGCGGCTTTTTCACAACCTCTTTTTCAATATTTTTTTGTTCTTGGGATAAAACTATCCCGAACAATCAATCGCGCGGGATAAGTCAAAATGATCGGTTCATCACGTATACCGTCAATTCGCTCCAATGCCATTCGAACAGCTGCTTGCCCAATTGATTTTGCATTGATTTGAACACTGGTCAAGCTAGGGGAGAGGTTTGCAATTGTCTCGATATTATCGAAGCTTGCTACAACAATCTCTTCTCCAATTTGGATGTTTTTTTGCTTCAATGCCCGATAGACACCGATTGCCATTGGATCGCTCCCGACAAGAATGGCAGTAGGAAGAGGGGATTCATTTTCTAATAGATTAGTCGCAAGTACCTCACCTTGTTTTTCTGTCCAGCCACCTAGACGATAAGACATATATTTTTCTAAGTGATGATCGATCATAAAATGCTGATAGGCACGCATCCTCTTTTCATTTATAGAAATCTGCTTACCACCGAATTCATCCATATTGACTTTATATCCCCCGATATAGGCTATTCTTTTATGGCCATTTTCTAAGAACAATTCCAGTACGGTTTTAGTCATCCGTTCAAGATCTGCATAGACCATATCGACCTCTTGCTGGATGTCAGGGTTATCCACGACGACTATTTGCATGTTTTGTTTTAACAAAGCGGTAATCGATTCTTTCGTAACAGTCCCAACAACGATCACCGCACCTAACTGATCTAGATCTTCCCATTGTTTAGGATTATCAGATAGATTATAGATTCGATTCATCCCTAAATGCAGACGGCGAGCTTCTTCTTCCATCCCTACTCGCAAATGTTTGTAATAGATATCCTGTTCTTCGCTCGCTTTGCCGATCGTAGAGATCACACCAATCGAAGGCATTCTCTTTTTGATATATTTACGAGTACTGATGTCATAATCCAACGCAGCAGCTGCCTCTACTATCCGTTGCCGAGTAGCCTGAGCCACATGGATCGTCTGATCGTTATTCAACACGCGGGAAACTGTAGCAGGAGAGACATTTGCCTTTCGTGCGACATCTCTAATTCCAACCATTTTTACACACTCCTCAAAAAAATAAAAAATTTCTATTGACAAAATTGTTTAGTAAACAGTATACAGGAATTATAAAAAAAGTAAACGGTTTCCGTTTTGATGGGAGTGAAATGATGGATATTACGCATAGAAAAACAGATAAAAATTTCATCTTATTTGATGAAAAGAGCCGAGTCTTCCATTTACGAAATACATTTCTTTCTTATCTGATAAAGATAGAAGAAAGCAATGTATTGGCGCATATTTATTTTGGCAAACCAGTCAAGCAGTACAAAGACAATAAAAATTATCCCCGAAGAGATCGTGGATTTTCAGGAAATGTTCCCTTAAATACTGACCGGTCTCTGTCGAAAGATACACTACCGCAAGAATACTCTTCTCATGGCAGCATGGACTTTCGAACGCCCGCATCGATCATTCAGCGCAAGAATGGGTCAGACTTACTGGATCTGAGATATGACAGCCATTATATTACAGATGGGAAGCCAGAGATCGAAGGCTTGCCTCAAACTTATGTGATGGACAAGTCAGAGGCACAAACGTTGATGATTTCACTTAAGGATAGAGAAACAGCGATTTATTTCGATTTGTTCTATACCATATTTACTGATAGAGCAGTGATCACACGATCTGTAAAGATAAGAAATGAAACCGGAGAAACAATCAAACTAGAAAAAGCAGCTAGTTTCCAGCTAGACTTTGCCCATACTAGGCGATTTGATGAAGTCATTGCTTTGCCAGGAGCACATGTCAATGAAAGACAGATTTCACGGCAATCTGTTTTATCTGGAACAAAAGTATTTGAAAGCCGTCGAGGAACGAGCAGTCACCATATGAATAACTTTATTGCTTTAGTTCATCATCATACGACAGAAAATACTGGAGAAGCGATCGGACTTCAATTTGTTTATTCCGGCAACCATTCTTTCGAACTTGAAAAAGATCAAATCAATCAATTGAGAGTCGTCGGTGGGATCAACAGCCATCGTTTTTCGTGGGAATTGAATGCAGGCCAGTCTTTTCAAACACCTGAAATGATCCTTTCTTACTCAAGTCAGGGATTGAACAAAATGAGTCAGATCCACCATGAGTTGCTACGTGAAAGAATCGCAAGAGGTCGTCATCAATTTGCTGAACGGCCGATTCTGGTCAATAACTGGGAAGCCACTTACTTTGACTTCAATAGTGAAAAAATCAAGGCGATCATTGATGAAGCAAAGGAGCTAGGCATCGAAATGTTCGTATTAGATGATGGCTGGTTTGGAAAAAGAGATGCGGACAATTCTTCATTAGGAGACTGGTTCGAGTATGAAGGCAAGTTGACAAATGGATTACGTGAAATAGCAGATTATGCTCATAGCAAAGGGTTGAAATTTGGTTTATGGTTTGAACCTGAAATGATCTCGGTTGATTCTGAACTGTATCGAACACATTCTGATTTTCTTATGCAGGAGCCAGGTAGAATGCCTTCTGCTTCCAGATCACAACATGTACTGGATTTTACAAGGTTAGATGTTCGGCAGACGATTGAGAAACAAATGAGAAAGATTTTAGATACGATTCCTCTTGACTACATCAAATGGGATATGAACCGTTCGCTTTCAGATGTCTATTCGATTACCCTTGACCCACAGAGACAAGGAGAAGTAGCGCATCGTTATATGCTCGGGCTTTATGAACTACTTGAACATTTGACAACTGATTATCCGGAAATCTTATGGGAAGGCTGTTCTGGTGGAGGTGGACGGTTTGATGCCGGGTTTATTTATTATATGCCGCAGTCATGGACAAGTGATAACACGGATGCAGTGGAGCGTATGAAAATCCAATATGGAACAAGTCTTGCTTATCCGATTTCGTCCATCACAGCTCATGTATCAGCTGTGCCAAATCATCAGACCGACAGATCTACTTCGTTGAAAACAAGAGGAGAAACAGCTATGAGCGCTGTTTTTGGTTATGAACTGGATTTGACAAAGTTGTCTCCTGAAGAAAAAAAGCAAGTCAAAGACCAAATTATATCCTATTAAACGATTCGTCCGGTGATCCAGTATGGCCATTATTATCGTTTGGCGAGTCCTTTTGAAGAAAATATTGCCGCATGGATGTTTGTGTCTCCTAAACAAGATGAAGCTATTGTGTTTTTAGGGAGGATACTAGCTTCAGCTCAACCAGCGTTCCATGAAGTATATCTGATGGGGTTAGATGATGAGGCACTTTATCAGGAACAGACCTCGAAGCGGATATTTTCGGGGGCCGAATTGATGACAGTTGGACTTTACTTCCCCGATTTTCAAGGTGATTTCCAAACAGAACTGCTTCATTTCAAAAAGTTATGAGAGAGAAGGAAAAAAGTATGAAAGCAAATATAAAATGGTTAGATGATCCACAAGTTTTTAGAGTGAACCAATCAAATGCACATAGCGATCATGTTTGCTATGCAACAAGGGAAGAAGTAGAAACCACATCCTCCCTTAAACAGTCTTTAAATGGAACATGGCGTTTTTGTTATTCGCCAAATCCTTCGGTACGTCCAAAAACATTTTATAAAAAAGATTTTGATGCCTGTTCTTTTGATGAAATCACTGTTCCTAGTCATATTGAATTAGCAAATTATGACAAGATCCATTACATCAATACGATGTATCCGTGGGAGAGACATGTATTTCGCCGTCCCCCTTTCACGACAAGCCCTGAGAAAGAGGCGGAAGGGATCTTTTCAGCTGCTAAAGACAATCCGGTTGGTTCGTATTTGACGACTTTTCGATTAGAAGAAGGTCTAAAGGGAAAACAAATCTCGATTCATTTTGCTGGTGTAGAACAAGCAATGTTTATTTGGTTGAATGGTCATTTTATCGGGTATGCCGAAGATTCGTTCACTCCGTCTGAATTTGATTTAACACCTTATTTGGAAGAAGAAAATATTCTAGCTGTGGAGGTTTACAAAAGAAGTACAGCTGCATTCTTGGAAGATCAGGACTTTTTCCGATTTTTTGGGATCTTCAGAGATGTCTTCTTAGTTGCTCGAGGACAAAACCATTTAGAAGATCTTTGGATCAAACCTCGCTTAGATGACAAATGTCAAAATGGCAAACTTGAAGTAGATTTGTCTTTTGAGCAAGTAGCCAAAAACAGTCAGCTGAATGTAGCGATACTAGATCCTGATGGGAAGGAAATCTATCAACAGCAATATCCGTTAAAAGAGCAAATGACGATTCGCATCGATGGATTTGAAAATGTGGCACTGTGGGGGCATTTTCAGCCCAATTTATATAAGCTTGAATTGGAGACGATAGACGAAGAAAAAAGAGTAACAGAATATATTGACTATTCCTTCGGTTTTCGTAAAATCGAAATCAAAGATAAAATCATATACTTCAATGGAAAGCGAATGATCATCAACGGAGTAAATCGACATGAGTGGCATCCGAAAAAAGGACGCGCCATCACTATAGAAGATATGGAAAAAGATTTGGCTATCATAAAAAATGCAAAGATCAACGGCGTACGGACATCTCATTACCCCAACCAGATCACTTGGTATTATTTATGCGACCAAGCAGGAATCCATGTGATGGCGGAAACGAACCTCGAATCCCATGGCTCATGGCAAAAAATGGGCGCATTTGAGCCTTCTTACAACGTACCAGGTGCAGTACCTCAGTGGCAGGCGGCTGTTCTTGATCGAGCAAAAACGAATTTCGAAACATTAAAAAACCATCCAAGTATTCTTTTTTGGTCTCTTGGAAATGAATCTTATGCAGAAGAAAACATTCGACAAATGAACGATTACTTCAAAAAAGTAGACCCCGATCGACTTGTCCATTATGAAGGGAATTTTCCAAATCCAGCATTCGAAGATTCGATTTCAGATGTAAAAAGCTGCATGTATGCGCCACCAGAAGAGATCATTGACTACCTTGAAAATAAAGCGGAAAAACCGTTCATCCTATGCGAGTATATGCATGACATGGGGAATTCGTTAGGTGGAATGGATTCTTACATGACGTTGCTTGATCGTTATGAAATGTACCAAGGAGGCTATATATGGGATTTTAAAGATCAGGCGATCCAAGTGACTGATCCAATCACTGGTAGAGAAGTGATGCGCTATGGCGGTGACTTTGACGATAAACCAAGTGACTATGAATTCTCAGGGAATGGGATCGTTTTTGCAGATGGACAAGAAAAACCCGCCATGCAGGAGGTAAGATATTATTATGAAAAATACAGTAAATAAAAGTCATATGGATACGGAAAAAGTTGCAATCGTTTTCGGCGACTGTACATTAGGTGTCAAATCGGGGAATACGCATTATATTTTTTCTTATACAAGAGGCGGACTGGAATCGCTCAATAAAAACGGAAAAGAATGGCTATACCGGGAAACACTTCCAGTTTTTTGGCGAGCAACGACCGATAATGACAGAGGTAGCGGATTTGGATTTAAATCCGGTATGTGGTTAGGAGCCGGATTGTATCCAAAAGTCAAAGAAATAGAAGTACTGGTGGACAATAAAAAGATCGATTTGCCGATTGCTCCAGTAAATAATCAATATTCAAGTAATGAATACGCTGAAACGGTTGAAATCATTTTTACACTGGAAATCAACACAGTACCAAAAACCCAAGTGACAATTTCCTACCAAATCGCTGGAGAGGGTAAAATGCTTGTCAATATGCATTATTATGGACAAAAAGGATTACCGGAATTACCCGCATTGGGTTTAAGGTTCATTATGCCAACGAAAGCAAAATTTTTTGAGTATGAAGGCCTATCAGGGGAAACATATCCGGATCGGATGGCTGGTGGTGTCGAAGGTATTTATAAAGTGGCAGGACTCCCCGTTTCCCCATACCTTGTTCCCCAAGAATGCGGCATGCATATGGAAACGAAATGGGTAGAACTAACAAGAAATCAAACGTTGGATAATACGGATAAAGATCAAGAAGATTTTTCGTTGCGATTTGAACAGCAGGATACGCCATTTGCTTTTTCCGCTTTACCATTCAAAGCAGAAGAACTGGAACAGGCAACACATATAGAAGAACTACCGCCAGAAAGACGAACGGTTCTTACGATTTTTGCAAAAGTAAGAGGAGTCGGGGGTATCAATAGCTGGGGAGCGGATATTGAGTCACCTTACCGAATCAGCAGCGAAGAGGACCATGAAATCGGCTTTATTATTCAGTAGCAATCTTTAGATTATTATTTGAAAAACGGAGTGTACAAGACAAAGCTGCTTTATTCTATATGTCATGAACAAGAGAGTAAAAAAGTTCTCAGATACTTTTGTTCATGACTATTTTCTTTAATAAAACCAATTGTTATTTTTCTGAAAAACAAAGTTAACTATCAGAAAATTAAAAAAAGTTTCATAAAAATGATTGACAGTCGATTTTTTTATGTCTATACTAGGTACAATTCTTACATCAGTTTGGAGCGATTTTTTATGAAATCTAGAAAACTTACAAAACTGAATACGTATTACTTTAGCTATTTTAGATAGGTTTGTATTCATGACTTCGTGGGTACAAACAAACCAGGTTTGTATCTATGATGGCTAAAGATTTTTAAACACGACTTACAGCCACGTAGAGAAATTCATCTATAGTGGCTATTTTATATTTTTGCAGCGCTTTTTAAGGCTCGTTGAAGATGTTCACTGTAGAGGCAATTTCCTACAGGGACATCTTTTTTTGTTGATTATCTGGGTCATAAGTAGGAAAGAAGGAGCGAAAATGAGAACAACAGGACACGGTCATTTAGTAGGAATTAATGTAAAACCACCTTGAAAAAGTAGAGAAAATCAGCCAAGATAGATAAGTAAACAAAAGAAAGCGGGAAAAACAATGATAGTAATTATGAAAAAAGAAGCAACGGAAGAACAAATAAAAAAAGTCGTCGATCATATCGAAAAAGAAGGATTCAAAGTCTCAATCGATCAAGGAACAGAACGAGTAGTGATTGGACTAAAAGGTGATACGCGAAGTTTACAAGAAGGAGCATTTACACGCTATGAAGGAGTAGAAAATGCTGTGCGTATTTTAAACACATACAAATTGACTTCTCGAGAATTCCATCCTGGCAATACAGTCGTGGATGTAGACGGAGTAAAAATTGGTGACGGCAGTTTCGTGACGATGGCTGGTCCTTGTTCTATCGAAGGATTAGACCAAATCAGAGAATGTGCGCGAATGGCCAAAGCCGGGGGCGCAAAAATTCTGCGAGGTGGTGCCTTCAAACCACGTACTTCTCCATATGCTTTCCAAGGTTTAGAAGAAGAAGGATTGAAATACATCCATCAAGCGGCTGATGAATTTGGAATGAAAGTGATTACTGAAGTGATGGATGAAGGGCATATCGACATGGTGGCTGAGTACAGCGATATCCTACAGATTGGCGCACGTAATATGCAAAATTTTAAACTGCTATCTGCTGTCGGTAAAACAGGTAAACCTGTTGGATTGAAACGTGGAATTTCCGGTACGATCAATGAATGGCTTAATGCTGCAGAATACATTGCAGTCGAAGACAAATCTCCTGTCATTTTTATCGAACGTGGGATTCGGACTTACGAAACAGCGACACGTAATACGTTTGATTTAAGTGCTGTCCCATTGATGAAAAAATTAACTCATTTCCCTGTGATTGTTGATCCAAGTCATGGTACAGGAATTTGGGATCTTGTACCACCAATGGCTCGTGCGGGTGTGGCAAGCGGAGCAGATGGCATGATCGTAGAGATCCATCCTGATCCTGCAAATGCTTGGTCAGACGGTCCCCAATCGTTGAATGAAAAGACTTACTCACGCATGATGAAAGAAGTTGCGATCATGAAAGAAGCAATGGAGAAGATTCAGACACTCGATTAATTCCAGCTTTTTAAAAGAAAGAAGTGAAATGAATGCTTACTGTACATGTTGATAACCAAAAATACGATATTCATATTGAAAAAGGCGCACTAGAACAGGCTGGATCATGGCTTCAAACGATTTGGAGACCTCAAAAAGTAGCTGTGATCACTGATACAAACGTTGCTCCACTATATGCAGAAAAAATCATGTTCCAATTGAGACAAGCTAATTTTGAACCAGTCCTTTCAATCGTACCGGCGGGTGAGACCAGTAAATCTTTAGAACAAGCAGCTGAGTTATACGATTTTTTAGCAGATAATGATTTTACCCGCAGCGATGGGATACTTGCACTTGGTGGAGGAATGGTGGGTGATCTAGCCGCATTCGTGGCCTCGACGTTCATGCGTGGGATCCATTTCGTTCAAATTCCGACTACGCTACTTGCACAAGTAGATTCTAGTATTGGCGGGAAGACAGCAGTCAATACAAACAAAGCGAAAAACCTTGTCGGAACATTTAGCCAGCCAGCTGGTGTATTGATTGATCCTGAGGTTCTAAAAACTTTGCCGGTACGTCGTTTACGAGAAGGAATCGCTGAAATCATCAAATCAGCAGCTATAGCAGATGCAACGCTTTGGAAACAGCTGAACGAGCTGAAAGACGAAAAAGATCTTCTGGAACATGCTGTTCCAATCATTACTGCTACGTTGGAAATCAAACGAAAAGTAGTGGAAGAAGATGTCTTTGACCAAGGAAATCGACTTATTTTAAATTTTGGTCATACAATTGGCCATGCAATTGAAAATACAGCAGGATATGGGGTAGTCAGTCATGGAGAAGGAGTAGCTATTGGAATGGTAGCCATCACTTCTCATGCAGAAAAAATCGGCTTGTCTCCAACTGGATCGACAGCTGCTTTAGAAAGGATACTTCAAAAATTCTATCTGCCGATTACGTACGATCTAAGTCATCCAGATGAATTATTCCACGCGATAACCCATGATAAGAAAGCAAGAGGAAGCCAATTGAATATCATCTTGCTAGAAAAGATTGGGCAAGCAAAAATCGTTCCTGTTCCCACAGAGACATTCAAAGATTACTTAGGAGGACTGTAAAATGCGTTATATGACTGCGGGAGAATCCCATGGACCAGAATTAACAGCGATTATTGAAGGACTACCAGCAGGATTACCTCTGTCAGAAGAAGAAATCAATCATGAACTCGCTCGCAGACAAGCTGGTTACGGCAGAGGAGGAAGGATGAAGATCGAAAAAGATCGTGTTCGGATCACGTCTGGCATCCGTCACGGCAAAACAATTGGTTCACCTGTCACTTTAGTGGTAGAAAATAAAGATTGGAAAAATTGGACAACTGTCATGTCTGTAGCAGAAGTGCCTGAAAAAGACCAATCACTGCGGCGAGTTGCACGTCCGCGTCCAGGACACGCGGATTTGGTAGGCGGTATGAAATACCATCATCGAGATCTTCGGAATGTGCTTGAACGGTCCTCTGCAAGAGAGACGACCATGCGTGTAGCAATCGGCGCAATTGCCAAGAAAATTCTGGAAGAACTTGACATCATCGTAGCAGGACACGTGATTTGTTTTGGTGGAATCCAAGCAGAAATACCTGGAAATATCTCGATTCAAGAAATCAAAGAAATTTCTGAAGCGTCAGAAGTACGAGTTGTTGATCCAGCAGTTGAGCAAAGAATAAAAGATTTGATCGATCAGACAAAGAAAAATGGAGATACGATCGGAGGAATTGTAGAAGTGCTCGTTGGAGGCGTTCCAGCTGGATTAGGAAGCTACGTACAATGGGACACGAAGCTAGATGCCAAAATCGCACAAGCTGTGGTTAGTATCAATGCCTTTAAAGGCGTAGAATTTGGGGTCGGATTCACTTCTGGTTCATTACCAGGCTCAGAAGTGATGGATGAGATCCTATGGGAAGAAGAAAGAGGCTATTTCCGACGTACCAATAATCTAGGCGGCTTCGAAGGCGGAATGACCAATGGCGAACCACTTGTCATTCGCGGGGTCATGAAACCCATTCCTACATTGTACAAGCCACTTCAAAGTGTTGATATCGATACAAAAGAACCTTACAAAGCAAGTGTAGAACGTTCGGATAGTACAGCAGTTCCTGCAGCTAGCGTCGTTGCGGAAAATGTTGTAGCTACTGTGGTAGCGACAGAGCTATTGTCAAAATTCCCAAGTGATTCGCTTGTTGAGTTGAAAGCTGCAGTGAAGGAGTACCGTGACTACTTGAAACATTATTAAAAAGGGGGCAAATAAGATGGCACAACATGTTTTTATCGTGGGGCTTGGACTGATTGGTGCTTCTATGGCACTTTGTATTCGTCAGACCAATCCAGAACTGATAGTAGTTGGTTGGGATAGTCAGTCAAAAACCCGTGAGCAAGCAGTAGAACAGCAGATCGTTGATTACGTTGCAAATGATTTTGAAACAGGTGCAGAACAAGCAGACGTTATCTTATTAGCCGTTCCCGTCCGTACAACCTTAGCTTATCTTGATGTCCTTGAAAGAATCAACTTGTCTGATCACGTCATCATTACGGATGTCAGCAGTACGAAGCAGCAAGTCGTGACATCTGCTGAGCAGAAAAATCTTCGGTTTGTCGGTGGACATCCAATGGCTGGTTCTCATAAATCAGGTATACAGGCAGCCGATGCTAAACTATTTGAAAATGCCTATTACATCTTTACACCTTTGGAAAAGACGAAAAAAGATGTTGAAAAACTGCAAGAACTATTTTGCGGAACCAAAGCAAAATATGTAACTCTTACAGCAGGAGAACATGACCGTATAACAGGAATGCTAAGTCATTTTCCACATATTCTGGCAGCCGGTTTAGTCAATCAGGCAGAACAATTCAATCAAGAATATCCGCGAGCCAAACAACTGGCAGCAGGAGGCTTTCGAGATATCACTAGGATCGCTTCCTCAGATCCTGTCATGTGGACAGATATTTTGTTGAGCAATAAGCAGATATTATTGGAACGATTGGCAGATTGGCAACAAGAAATGACACAAATAGCAGAATGGATCATGACTGAGAACCAATCGGAAATCTTTTCTTTTTTCAATCGGGCAAAAGAAAGTCGAGACCAGTTGCCTGTCCATAAGCAAGGCGCGATTCCTGCCTTTTTTGATTTATTTATCGATGTGCCAGATGAACCTGGCGTTATTGCAGAAGTAACTGGACTGATCGGAAAAGCGGGAGTTTCTTTGATTAATTTGAAGATCCAAGAGACCAGGGAAGATATTTTAGGAATACTGCAAATCAGTTTTAAAAACCAACAGGATTTGTTACAAGCAAAAAGAATCATTATGTCTAATACCAGTTATCATTGCTGGATCAAATAGGAGGCTGGATAAATGCAATTATTACAACAAATACATGGATTAAGAGGAACTGTTAGGATACCAGCAGACAAATCAATTTCTCATCGCAGCATCATGTTTGGGGCAATTGCGGAAGGAACGACGACTATACAAAATTTTTTGCGCGCAGAAGATTGTCTGAGTACTTTACATGCCTTCCAGCAATTAGGCGTTGAAATCGAAGAAGAGGAAGAGATGATCAAGATTCATGGTCGCGGTAGCCACTCATTTGTCCAACCAACCGAATCAATCGACATGGGAAACTCCGGTACGACCATACGTTTATTGATGGGTATTTTGGCTGGACAGCCTTTTACGACTACTCTGTTCGGGGATGCTTCGTTGTCTAAACGTCCAATGGGGCGAGTGATGGAACCTTTACGCGAGATGGGCGCTGACTTGCAAGGAAAAGAGAATGAGCAGTATCTACCAATCACTGTGACAGGAACCAACTCTTTATCACCTATCCGATACAATATGCCTGTAGCCAGTGCGCAAGTCAAATCTGCTTTGCTGTTTGCGGCATTACAAGCAGAAGGCACATCCGTAATCGTTGAAAAAGAACGTTCCCGTAACCATACGGAAGAAATGATTCGTCAATTTGGCGGAAGGATCTCAGTAGAAGGTAAAACAATCACGGTAACAGGACCACAAAAATTAACTGGTCAACAGATAACTGTTCCAGGCGATATTTCATCGGCTGCTTTCTTTCTAGCAGCAGGGCTTCTTGTTCCGGAAAGCCAACTGTTGTTAAAAAATGTCGGGGTCAATCCAACAAGAACCGGTATCTTAGATGTGTTGGAGGAGATGGGCGCAGCGATTACCCAGACGAATCACAATGAACAGAACCAATCGGCTGATTTAAGTGTCAAGACGAGTCATTTGAAGAAAGCAACGATTGGTGGAGAAATCATTCCACGTCTGATTGATGAATTGCCTATTCTAGCTTTGGTGGCTACTCAAGCAGAAGGAATCACGATCATCAAAGACGCAGAAGAATTAAAAGTAAAAGAAACCAACAGAATTGATGCGGTGGCAGAAGAATTACAGAAAATGGGAGCAAAGATAAAAGCGACAGCAGACGGTCTGATCATCCATGGGCCGACACCTCTGCAGGGCGCAAAAGTGTCCAGCAGAGGCGATCATCGAATCGGTATGATGCTGCAAGTAGCTGCTTTGATAGCTGATGGACCTTGCGAACTAGAAGGAGCTGAAGCTGTTTCAATCTCTTATCCGGCATTTTTTGACGATTTAGCAGAACTTGTGTCAGGAGGAGAAGCTCATGGCTAGCATTTTGCTGATTGGTTTCATGGGCGCTGGAAAAACAACAATCGGTAAAGGGTTAGCTCAACGTTTACAAAAAGAGTATGTAGATTTAGATACAAAGATTGAGGAACATATCCAATTGTCGATTGCCGAATATTTTCACTATTACGGTGAAAAAAGCTTTCGAAAAGTAGAGTCAGATATTTTAAGAAAGCTGTCAAATGAAGATAAAATTATCGCGACTGGTGGAGGGATTGTCCAAAGTGCAGAAAATCGGCGTTTTTTAAAAACACAGCCGATTGTTCTTTACTTAGAGGCAGAAGCGGACTGTCTAGTAGATCGTATCCAACAAGATAAAACAGCTATTCGACCTTTAGCTCTTGGAAAAACAAGAGAAGAAATAAAAGCATTATTGGCACAACGACTTTCTTGGTATGAAGAAAGTGCGACACATCGAATCAACACGACCAATCAAACACCAGAAAAGATCATCGATACCATTATAGAAAGGATCAAAAGCATATGAACGTCAGCTATCTAGGGCCAGAAAGTTCATTCACTTATCAGGCGGCTTGTCAGCTATTTCCTACAGAACAATTGACTGCGTATGCTTCGATCCCTGCTTGTTTGCGCGCTTTGTTTCGCAAACAAGTCGATCTGGCTGTCGTTCCTGTAGAGAATTCATTGGAAGGATCTGTTCATCACACAATCGATCTTCTTTCCAAACATCCAGAAGTCGAAGTTAAAAGTGAAATCGTTCTTCCTATCAAGCAGCAGCTTTTAGGCAATCCAGCAACAAAGATTACAAAAATCCTTTCTCATCCCCAAGCACTAGCACAATCACAACAGTTTTTAGAAACGCATTATCCAAATGTACCTTTAGTAGCAACAGAATCAACAACTGCTGCAGCAATGTATGTAGCAGAACATCCGAAAGAAGACGCAGCAGCGATTGCTTCATTAGAAACAGCACAGCATGTTGGATTGGAGATCTTAGCTGAGAATATCCAAGATAATGAGTTGAATCAGACACGTTTTTGGATCATAGGTGACCGAAAGATGACCAGCCAGCAGCCAGCTCCAGTAAAAATGAGTGTCATCTTGACACTACCTGCTAATCGGCCAGGGATGCTTCATAAAATGCTGGCAGCTTTCGGATGGCGGGAGATCAACTTAAGTAAGATTGAATCCCGACCATTGAAAACCAGTTTGGGAGAATATTTTTTCGTGATCGATTTGTTGTTGGACCGTCCAATGACATTAGTAGAGAATGCGCTCCAAGAAATCAAGATGCTCGGAGGAGAAAGTCAAATATTGGGCTGTTATCCAGTGCTGACAGTAGAATAGACGCGTAGATGAAAGTCAAGAATACTGATTGATTTATTTAACTTAAAATAAAAAAATCAGTGCTTGGCTATTCTTTATTTTTGATATTCTGATTGATTTTTAGGAAGAAGCGGTAGACAAATCGTTACAGTCGTTCCTGTCCCAATCACTGATTGGATCGTTAAGCCATATGCATCGCCATACATTAGGCGTATCCGCTCATCTACATGGCTGATGCCGATTCCTGAGAAATGATCATTTTTTTGTTTGGTATTTTCAGTATCGAAGCCATCGCCGTTATCAATCACTTCGAATAAAAGAAGCTGATTTTTTGTTTTGCCGTACACCGTGATGAATCCTTGCGTTTTATTGTGAAAAGCATGAAGATAGGCGTTTTCGATAATTGGTTGAAGGATCATATTCGGCATAGATAATGACTGCAGTTCATCAGGAATCATTATTTTAGCCGAGATTCTTTCGCCATATCGCATACTCAAAAGATCGATGTAACTTTGTACGCTTTTGATTTCCTCCTTGACTGGAATCACTTCTTCTTTTTTCCCAATCGTACTTCTTAGTAAAGTAATGAAACTGTCGATTCCTTGAACTGCTTCATCTGTTTTTTTCTGCCAAATCAAAAATTTCAAGCTAGTCAGCGTATTATAAATAAAATGGGGCTGTATCTGTGCTTGCATAGTTTGGATTTCAAGCGAACGTTTCTTCTTTTCGTCTTGGATCGTCTGTTCATAATGATGCTGAGCATTACTTAGCAATTGATTGATCGTATTCCCTAGCAATTGGACTTCATGGCTTCCTTGTACAGGAACAGTAGCTTTTAAGCCATCTTCCTCTAGCCGTTTTAGCGAATCAATCAAGCAGTAGATCGATTTTGTGTGTCGATCCAAATACATAAATACCAATGAGCCAGCAAAAGCAAGTGTCACGATATTATACAAAATAATCGGAAAAATCACGCCCATTTGGTTAGACAAAGAATGAAGATCGACTTGACTGAGTAATGTACAATCCTGGCGGTACAAAGGAAGACGGGTCAACTGCTGTCCATTTGAAATCGTTGTTTCACCTACTGTTAGTTTTTTGAAAATCATTGATCGGCTCCCAATTGTATTTTCTTCATTTGATGCGATGATCGTCTGTTCTTCGTTCATGAAGGAGATCTTCGATATCTCAGGATTTACTACAGATTGAAAAAGATTCGCTAGTTGCTTGGATGAGATCGATAAAACAGCATATCCGTAAATATGATTCAATGTGTTTTTCAGTTTTTTGACAAAAAAGACGCTGGGTGCTTTCTTATCTCGAAGAGTCAATCCGTATTGTGCAAAAAGCATTTGTGTATCCGCAGCACGTTCATTCACTCTCTGGGCAATCGCAGATTGAAAAAAAGAATCGGCAGATACGGCAGTGAGCATGTCATTTCCGACAAAAGTTCTTCCATTTTCTCCAAAGATCAATATATCGTAATCGATCATTGGATGGATTTTTGAAAGCGAGTCATTCATTTTTTGGATTGTTCTTAGTTGCTGAAGCTGTTCCATATGTTGGACTGGACCATTGGAAAAATAGCTTTCGACAGCTGGGTTGGAATCAAAAGCGGCTAATGTATTCTCGATTGCATCATTCAAGCTTTCAAATTCAGATTGGATCTTTTTTAGTACCACATCATTCGATTGATTGAACAGCTGGATATAGGCATGCCTTGATCGATGATAAATAAACAAAGAGATGACGATGGCCTGCAGAAAAAGACCGATGAACAAAATGAACAGAAGTTTGGTAAAGAGTTCATGCTCTTTGATTTTTTTTCTCATTTTACAAAAGTTCCTTTACGGTATTGAGAAGGTGTCATTCCTGTCTCTTCTTTAAAAACTCTGGAGAAATAACCCAGTTCGGTATAGCCGACTTTCTCACAGATTTCCGTCAAAGTAAGCCGTGTTTCCGTTAAAAAGAGCTTGGCTTTACTAATACGGACTTTTTTTAGATATTTTGAAAAGTTGATACCAAATTTTTCAGTAAAGATAGCTGAGAGATAGCTATATGAAAAATGATATTTTTCGGATAGAAGTTGTAAATTGATTTCTTTCTCATAATTTTCCTGGACGAACTCGTAGATCAAAGTCAAGATATCGAAATTGTCTTTTATTGCATTTGCAGAAAAGTGGGTGAGTTTCTCAAGTGTTTCTTTGACAAGAATAGAAAAATCTTCGAAATACTCAGCATCGGCTAATAAAGAAGGAAGGGCGATCTTGAGCAAAGAAAGTTCTTCATTCCCAACATATTCGTCAGCCAAAGCGTTGAGTAATGCATAGAAACGATTGATTGCCTCATGTTTCAAATAAGCTGGATCAATAGGCTGTTCCAATATTGTCGTGAAGAAACCCTCAAGTTCTTTGACAGCTAAAGCGTAGTCTTTATGAACGATTTTTGTTAAATAGCTACTTGCTTGCTGCTCGTGGTTGGTTGATAACGGAAGAAGTTCATGCTGATAAGCAAGGTTCTTTGCCTTATGATAGAAACGTTGTCCTTTGGTGCAATTTCTGATTTCTTGGAATATTTCATTGATATCTTGGATTGCAAAAGAGTCAGAAACAACAAAAAAATCACCTGGAAAAATTTCTTGACGAAACTTTTGAACAAACTTCCTAAGCGTATTTTTGGAATCAGTATTGATCACATAGCCGGATTCTTCCGAAAAGGTAGAAAAGGGATAAATAGTAAACAAATCGTCGCTATCCATCAATGAATGGATAATCGACTGTTTTTGTTTAGAGCCTTGTTTTGAACTGAATGGCCGTTTTTCGGTATATAACAGAAAAAACAAGGTGTGTTCAAAAAGAAGAGGGTCAAGCAATGGACGAGTTTGTCCAGCAATCTGCTGTGAAAGATTCTCGCAGATCTGCTCATAACGATCGGTGATTGGGCTTTTTTTTGATTTTTTGTGAAACGGCAGTTAAGGAATTTAGAAAAAAATCAGGACTCAATCGAGGCTTTAAAAGATAATCAGCGACGCCTTCTTTAAAAGAATCTTTAACCATATCAAATTCATCATAGCTAGAGAGGATAAGGATCTGTGTTTCAGGTTGTTGCTGTTTTAATAGCCGCGATAATTCGATTCCATTTAGTTCAGGCATCATTACATCTGTGACCACGATATCGATTGCATGTGCCAAAGAAAAGTCAAGCGCTTTCGATGGGCTGGAAAAAGTTCCTATTAATTGAAACCCGTGCTCAGACCAATTGATCAACTGTTTCATTCCGTCTAAAATCGTCTGTTCATCATCGATAAGAATTACGCGTATTGGCATTTTTTTACCCGCCTTAAGAATAGTCTTGTAATTTAAAAATACTTATTTCTAGGAGAAAATGCAAGGATATTTTTATTTTAAAGAAACCTCCACCCTTTCGATCTTTGGTCTAGATGCTAAGATTATTCCTTTTGTCATAGTTGATTTGTATTTTTTTATTATTTTAGGAGAAATTTTTGAAGTATCTGGATAATAAAGAAACCGTTTTCAAATTTTGGTATGATGAATGTAGTAAACATAAACAACTAATGGATGGAAAAGGAGCGGATAAAAATGAACATCAGAAAGTTAATTGCTGGAGTCGTTTGTTTAGCGGCAGCATCAGGTTTCTTAACAGGATGTGGAAGTGCTAGTAGCACAGCAGACAACGAAGAAAAAGTCACTGTCTGGGCGTGGGATGAGACATTCAATATCAAAGCAGTGAATGAAGCAAAAAAAATTTATGAGAACGAAGAAACAGAGATAGAAGTTGTTACGATGTCTCAGGATGATATCGTTCAGAAACTGAACACCGCTTTAGCAAGTGGGAATACAGAAGGATTGCCCAATATCGTCTTGATTGAAGATTATAGGATACAAGGCTATTTGACTTCTTATCCAGATGCATTCGCTGATTTGTCTGCTATTGTAAAGGAAGATCATTTTGCACCGTATAAATTTGCGGTAAACAAAGTAGGAGAAAAAATATACGGTGTTCCTTTCGATTCGGGCGTAACAGCAAACTTCTATCGTACGGATCTGATGGCTGAAGCAGGCTATACAGAAGAGGATATGGAGAATCTGAAGTGGGAAGAGTATATTCAAGTGGCGCGAGATGTCAAAGAAAAGACGGGAAAGAAAATCGCTGAAGTCAATCCTTCTGATCTTAGTCGAGTAAGAATGATGATGCAACAGGCGGGAGAATGGTATACGTCCAAAGATGGGGAGACGGTCACGATCCAAGACAATGCATCTTTAAAGTATGGTCTTGAATTATTTGCCACTCTTTTGAAAGAAGACTTAGTCGAACAAACTTCTGACTGGAATGCTGGAGTAACTGCGATACAATCAGGAGCAGTAGCTTCTAGCCCAACTGGCGCTTGGTATTCTTCAACGATCCAAGGAGCAGAAGACCAATCTGGAAAATGGAAGATTGCGCCAATACCTGCACTGCCAGAAAATTTACAAAAAGCGCAAGCTTCTAACCTTGGCGGAGCTGGCTGGTATGTGCTCAAAGGAGTAGCTGGAGAAGAATCAGCGAAAGATTTCCTCGAAGCAACGTTTGCATCGAATGAAGAACTGATGGGCACTCTTGCGAAAGAAATCGGACTGGTGTCTACGATGCTTAGTGCAAATGAACAAGAAGCTTATCAAGAAGCTTCAGAATTTTACAGTGGCCAAAAGGTATTTGATGATTTTTCCAAATGAACATCAGAAATTCCAGAAGTGAATTACGGACATGAGACCTATGCAATTGAAGCAGTCGTAGCCGAAGCTCTTCATCGAAACATCAATGGAGAAGAGACAGACAAGGTACTAGCGGATACACAAAAACAAGTAGAAGCACAGTTGGCTAATTGATTGGTGATGAAAAAGCAAATTTCTTTGCTTTTTTATCAGACAACCGAAAAGACAAAAAAGATGGCGGCTGCTTTACAGACGTTGTCTTTCTTGTCTTTTCATGTAGATAATCAATGATAGAATTGGAGGGAAAAGAATGAAGCAGAAAGATTTATTCAAAAACGGGCATGCTTTTTTAATCTTGCCAGTCATTTTGATATCGATCATGGTTTTTATTCCGATGGTTTTGGCTTTGATCACGTCTTTTCAAAGTGGTCCCCCTGTCAATATGACATTTAACGGATTAGGTAATTATCAGCGGATGCTGACAGATGCTACTTTTAAAAAAGCTTTTTTCAATACGTTCCTGTATTTACTAGTTCAAGTACCAATCATGCTGTTTCTAGCGCTTTTTATTTGCAACCTTTTAAATGATAAAAAGCTGAAACATAAAGGGTTGTTTCGAACAGCTATTTTTCTTCCGTGTATCACTTCGATGGTCAGTTATTCTCTGATCATGAAAAGTCTATTTTCTCAATCTGGCCTTGTAAACAACTTGTTGTTGGGCATTGGTATGATTGATACACCGATTGGCTGGCTGACTCATCCAATTTGGGCGAAAGTTCTGATCATTCTTTCGATCACTTGGCGTTGGACTGGATACAATATGATTTTTTTCCTTTCAGGCATGCAAAATATTGATTCGGAGATTTATGAAGCAGCATCTATTGATGGTGCTTCTAAATGGCAGCAATTTATCAAAGTGACGATCCCGAATTTAAAACCGATTATTTTGTTTACTTCCATTACTTCGACGATCGGGGCATTGCGGCTTTTTGATGAAGTACAAAATATTACTGGCGGGGGTCCAGCAAATGCAACGACCACCCTGTCTCAATACATCTATAATTTGAGTTATAAATTCACGCCTAATTTTGGATATGCGGCAGCAGTTTCCTTTGTTATTGTTGCCTTTATTGTGATATTGTCGATAATCCAAACGAAAGTAGGAGGAGAGAGTCGATGAAAAGCATGGTAGAAAAAGAAACGATTGCACACCCCAACGTCAAAAAACAAGCCTTAGGACTTCGTTCGGCAATTGGGTCAGCATTAAAGTATACAGCATTAAGCATCCTATCATTTATTTCCATTTTCCCTTTTGTCTGGATGATTCTGGGAATGACGAATACACCCGTGGATATCACATCGGGAAAAATAAAGATTGGCAGTAACTTGATCATCAATTTTCAAAATTTGTTTTCCAATGAACTGAATTTTACTCGTTCCCTTTGGAATTCAGCAATGATCGCTCTAGTGACCACTGTGTTTGCATTGCTGATTTCGTCAATGGCAGGATATGGATTTGAGATTTATCAAAGCAAGCGAAAAGACTTGATTTTCAATATTCTACTGCTATCGATGATGGTTCCTTTTGCGGCATTGATGATTCCTTTGTATCGAATGTTTTCACAATTGAACGGAACGATTTTGGGAATCAATAGTTTCTTAGTTGTAATCTTACCATCTATCAGCACTGCTTTTTTGATCTTCTTCTTCCGACAAAATGTTAAATCCTTTCCAAAAGATCTAGTAGAAGCAGCTCGATTAGACGGTCTAAAAGAACTAAGTATTTTTTTTAGAGTATATATGCCGACGGCTAAAAATACCTATGCAGCGGCAGCAATCATCACATTCATGAGCAGCTGGAACAATTATTTATGGCCCTTAGTGGCTTTGCAGTCTCCTGATAAACGGACGGTCCCGCTTGTTTTATCTGCTATGGGTGCTTCCTATACACCAGACTATGGAATGATCATGGCTGGATTAGTCATTGCTACTTTACCAACTGCCATCGTATTTTTTGTTTTGCAAAAGCAATTCGTTCAAGGAATGATCGGCTCTGTAAAATAAAAAACAACAGTAAGTGCGTCCCTACAAAGTCATCTTTTCCAAGTAAAAAGATACTTTTGGGACGTGTGTTATTTTATGGTGAGAAAAATTAAATGATAACGTTTTAAGTTTATACTCGAAAACTCTTTCATTTTAAGGTAAACTTAAAGAGTAAAGGAGGAGGATACATGCTAAAAAATTTTAAAGAAGTGATTGCTGCCATATTGCCGATGACCGTCCTGATTGTCATTTTAACGTTTGTTTTTGCGCCGTTAGAAGGAGAAGACCTCGCTTCATTCTTGGTAGGTGCGGCTATCATGATGATCGGAATGACGCTCTTTTTGTTTGGGGCAGACTATTCCATGATGGAAGTCGGAGATCTAGTAGGGAAATATATGATCAAAAAGAAAAGTTTGGCTGTTTTGGTCAGTTTGGGGTTTGCTATCGGGATCGTGATCACGATTGCCGAACCTTCCGTGCAAGTTTTGGGACAACAAGTATATGATATATCTGACGGAGAGATTGGCAGAGTGTTGCTGATTGGGATCGTCAGCGTCGGCACTGGAGTATTTCTAGCCTTTGCGCTGCTTCGGGTCGTATTCAAGCTATCCTATTATCAATTGATGGCTATAGGCTACATAGGCGTTTTGTTCGCCTCGTTTTTCACTAGTTCCGAATTCATGCCGATTGCTTTTGATTCGGGGGGAGTGACTACTGGTCCAGTAACTGTTCCATTTATCTTGGCCCTTGCCGGAGGGATGACTAGTATGATCAAACAAAAGAAAAATGAAAATGACAGCTTTGGAATGGTTGGTATTGCTTCATTAGGGCCAATTCTTGCCGTAATGATTTTGGGGGTGATCTTCCAATGAGTTTCTGGCAGCAAGTGATAGATGGTATCGAGATCGTTACTATGGAAGTTATTTTAGCAGTGGCACCTATCGTGATTCTATTTGTTTTGATGAATATCATTAGTTTTCGTATGCGCAAGAAGCGTTTCTTTGACATTATGAAAGGCTTCTTGATAACGACTATTGGGTTGATTCTTTTCCTGCACGGAGTCAATATGGCTTACGTTCCGGTAGGACAGCATTTAGGTAGTACGATCGCTGGATTGCCCTATAATTATATATTGGTTCCCCTTGGCTTTTTGATGGGGTTCCTAGTAGGGTTTGCTGAGCCGGCGATTCATGTAATGGTAAAACAGGTTGAAGAATTGAGTGAAGGGAGGATCCGGTCGAAAATCATGCTGATGGTGATTTCGATTGGGATTGGCGCAGCAGTAGGATTGTCTATGTGGCGTTTGCTCGTCGGATTCTCTCTTTATTATTTCTTGATCCCAGGATATGGGCTAGCATTTATTTTAGGACGAAAAGTGGACAAGATCTTTTTAGCAATGGCTTTTGACAACGGTGGAGTAGCAACGGGTCCGATGTGTTCGACATTTATTTTATCAATGAGCGTGGCGATCGCTGCACAAATTGAGGGAAGAGATCCGATCATTGATGGGTTTGGTGTGGTTGCAATGATTGCATTGACACCAATATTATCCACTTTAGTACTAGGATATATTTATAAACGAAAAGATGAAAAAGACAGAATCGAAAAAGAAAGATTGCGAAAATTGGGGGAAAGCAAATGAAAGATCTTGTAGCATTGAATCTTCACATGATTGTGACGATCGTGGACGGAGGAACAGGTGAAGATGTCATCGACTTTTCAAAAGAAGCAGGTGCAGCTGGCGGAACAATCTTGCATGGTCGTGGTTCTGGTGTACATGATTCAGGGAAATTTTTAGGTTTGGACATCTCGCCAGAAAAAGATGTTGTTTTGACATTAGTACCAGATAGTTTGACGAATCAAGTGATGGATGCGATTGGTCAAGGCATCAACATCGATGTTCCAGGTAACGGGATTTGTTTTAGTATTGATGTAGATAAAGTAATTGGTATCACTAAGATTCATCAGTATCGGGAAATTATCGGGATGCAGGAACTTTTGGATGAAACTAACGATAGAGAAAATCCTGAATCATAGACAAGCATTTGAAGAAGAAATAAACCTAAACAAGAAGGCGGATGAACGTTATTTCCGCTTTTTTGTTTATGTTTTTTTCGTGAATACTTATGAAATAGTAAATTTTTATGAAATTCTTCTCTAAGCATCAGACTTTCTTTTCAAAATATGCTATTTTAAAAATGATGAAAAAAGGGGGAGAAAAATGAATTTTTTAGTTGTTTTAAAAGATACTCTGATTGAGCGGTCAACATTTCTATATGTTCAATTGCAGGAAAATAAAACATTGCTGCATTTTTCACCAGAGTTCCATCTAGAGGGACTAACATTAGGAGAAATTTATCAAGCAGAAGGGCTATCGGCTGTTTTGCACTTTTTTGAGGCAGAATTGGAATTACCGGTAAAAGATTATATCGAGCTTTCTCTTGAATCTTGGGATCGAGCAGTCGTTGAGCTATTCCCAGAAGGTTTGATGATCGATACGAACGATGAGAAGATTCATTTGACTGCAGCAGAACTACAGAAACAAATGCGTTATCAAATAGATGATGAAAATTCTTTTTCTATTTTTAGACGTCAGCAAAAGATTCTAAAAAGCTTTTTAAAAGTAATCAGTAAAAAACGGAATTTGATCAAAACGACTCAACTGTTGAAAAAATATCCAAATCTGCTTCATACGTCCATTCAATTCCCTCAATTGATTACGATGATCCATCGTTTTATACGTATGCAACAGCTACCATCTAAGAAGCTGTTTTTGCCATTGACGGACACATTCCGTGTAGTCAACAGAGAAGATAAAAAGAAAGTGATTGTGATCGACTTTACCAGAAATCGGAATGTCCTTCATCAAGTCGCAATGGAAAAGGCCAATTAAGGCTTTTTCTTTTTTGATTTTTTTGTCATAATGAATGATAGATGATGGAGGAGATAACAGGATGCAAACATGGTTAGAAAGACTGATACGGTTTCAGCAGAACTATCAAAAACTTATGCAGGGAAGATATGCAAAATTTGATCAATTGAATCGTGTTCTATTGATTATCGCACTTTTTTTTAGTTTACTAAGTCGGTGGTTGCCATATAGGATCGGGCAATTGTTGTTCATCGTCTTTTTCGGATGGATGCTATTTCGTTTTCTATCAAAAAAAATCTATCCTAGACTAAATGAAAATCAACGTTATTTGGAATATTTTGATAAAGTCAAAGAAAAATATCATCAGATGAGAAACAAAAAGCAAGCTAAAACGGAACGAAAAAGCTATACTTTTTTTGAGTGCCCGAATTGTCATCAAAAGCAGCGTGCGCCTAGAGGAAAAGGACGAATACGCGTGACATGCAAAACATGTGGCATAAAATTCGAAACGAATGTTTAAGGGAGAAAAAAATGAAATTAGTATTATTGCGTCATGGCGAAAGCGAAGCAAATTTTGAAAATTACTGGACAGGGTGGCTAGATGTCGCCTTAACAGAAAAAGGAAAAGAACAAGCAGCAGTAGCCGGTCAAAAAATGTATGAAGCCGGTCTTCAATTCGATGCGGTTTACACCTCTGTTTTAAAACGCGCGATTCTTACCGGTCAAGCCGCACTAGAAGAAATGGGGCAGTTGTGGCTTCCTATAGTAAAAACATGGCGTCTGAATGAACGGCACTATGGGGATCTTGTTGGTAAAAACAAGGATCAGATGAAAGAAATATACGGAAAAGATCAAGTAAAGAAATGGCGCAGAGGATATACAGAAGTTCCGCCGTTAACCGCAGAAAACCGATTTGACCGCAGATATGATCATTTGGATCCATATTTGATTCCGTACGGAGAAAGTCTAGAAATGACAGTGAATCGGATCATTCCTTTGTGGCAAGATCAACTGGCACCAAAACTGAAAGATCGGAAAGATTTACTAGTTGTGGGTCATGGGAATAGCATCCGAGCACTGACAAAATATTTAGAAAATATTCCTGAGGATCAAATGGATACAATTGATATCCCGAACGCACAACCAATCCAATATACATTAGCAGACGATTTGACGATTCTAGAGAAAACAATACTTTAATCAACGTATTTATCTATAGTGAAAGATAGAAAAAAGAAGCAAAGGAATGGAACAAAAAGAACATGAAAAATTATATATGGGACTTTGATGGTACATTGTTTGATACGTATCCCGCAATGGTAGATGGTGCATGGCAAGCACTAAAAGATTTTGGTATCAGTATGGATAAAAAAGAAATCTACTTCAAAATGAAAAAATATTCCACCAGTTATTTGATCAATGAATCAAATTTGGACGCCAATGAATTTAATGAATGGTTTCATCGGTATGAGAAAAAAAGCAAGGAAGCTTCCCGTCCATTTCCAGAAACGAAACAAGTACTTGAAAGTCTAAAAATCAATGGAGGACGTCACTTCATCTTGACCCACCGTTTGACAGAATCGACATGGGAACTGCTGAAAGAGTATCAATTAGCCCATCTGATTGAGGAAGTAGTAGGGATTGATCAGGATTTTCCTCGTAAACCGAATCCAGCATCGTTAAATTATTTGATCGATACTTTTCATTTAGAAAGAACAGACACGATGATGATCGGCGATCGCCGTTTAGATATCGAAGCGGGGAAAAACGCAGGAGTCGTTACTTGTCTTTACGATATTGATCATTTTCTGGGGGAGATTCCTGCAGATCATGTGGTAGGAAATTTGAATGAAATCCTATCCTTGCAGAGTAACGTAAAAAAATAGTATCCCCTTACAAAGGAGATATGTTATAATTTTTATAAAGGAGTGATAAAATTATATGGAAATCAGAAGACAAAAAGAAGTAGTAGAAGCATTTCATTATGATATGAGATTACCGAACCAAGAAGTAGAAACAGATTTGAAAGTGGGCTTCTCGCCTTTGAAAGAAACGATCGAAAACTATCCGAAAGAACATAGCATCGTAGGAGCACGCTTAGAGTTCCGTTTAGTGTTTGATACATATGTTTTATCTGGAAGTGTGAGTCAGATCAATCATATCCTCAATCGGAAAATTGAAGGACAAAATGATGTCACACAAGAAGAGGTGGACGAGCTAGTAGCACCGTTATTTGATATCGTACGCCGGATGTCTTATGAGGTGACAGAGATCGCCTTGGATCAGCCTGGGGTAAAATTGAATTTTCAATCAGAAAAACAAGAATAGACAGTAAAAACATGTCTGCGATAGTTTTAATCTATCGCAGGTATGTTTTTTTATTACTAATTGTAAGCAAAAAGAATGTCATTTCGATAAAAATCGTCTAAAATGTAAAAGTCACTGAAAAAAATTTTTCAGGAGGATGGTTGAAGAATCATTCTCGGGAACCTTTACTTCCTTCGATGGACTTGTCATTAATAATATGAGGAGGAGAAAAATGACAACACTCATCACAGTTTTAGTGGTTCTAGTTTTTGCGGCATTATTATATGTGTTCTATCGTATGCAAAAGCGCCATACAAAATTTTCAACACGCGTCTTTACAGCATTAGGAGTTGGTATCGTCTTTGGCGGTCTGCTTCAATTGATCTTTGGTGTAGAAGACAAAGTCGTTACTCAATCAATGGAATGGATCGGGATCGTAGGACAAGGGTATGTATCATTCTTGCAAATGCTAGTTATGCCTCTAGTGTTCATTTCGATCATTGGTGCATTCACAAAAATGAAAGTTTCTGAAAAGCTGGGGAAAATTAGTGCAACTGTACTGACTTCTTTACTTGGTACAACAGCTATTGCAGCATTGATCGGAATCGGTTCAACGATGCTGTTCGGTCTTCAAGGAGCTAAATTCACACAAGGAGCAGCAGAAACAGCACGGATCTCTGAATTGGCGACACGTCAGGAAACGGTTGAAAACTTATCGATTCCGCAGCAGATTTTATCCTTTATCCCTAAAAACGTATTTGCTGATTTAGCAGGTAGCCGTGCAACTAGTACGATTGGAGTCGTTATTTTTGCAGCCTTTGTCGGTATCGCTTATCTAGGTGTGAAAAGAAAAGCGCCAAAAGAAGCAGCATTCTTTTCAGATTTAGTCGACAGTCTGTATAAAATCATTATGCGGATCGTGACGCTTGTTCTGCGTTTGACACCATATGGGGTATTTGCTTTGATGACAAACGTTTTGGCAACAAGTGATTTTGCAGCTATCGTCAATTTAGGTAAATTTGTCGTTGCATCTTACGTAGCCTTGCTTGCTGTTTTGATTGTCCACTCACTGATTTTGATTGGTGCAAAAGTTAATCCAATCAACTATTTCAAAAAAGCCTTTCCGGTATTGAGCTTTGCGTTTACTTCACGTTCAAGTGCTGGAGCTTTGCCATTGAACATCGAGACTCAGACAAAAGCTTTAGGAGTAGATGATGCAACAGCTAATTTCTCAGCAAGTTTTGGTTTGTCTATTGGACAAAACGGCTGTGCTGGCGTTTATCCAGCTATGTTGGCAACGATCGTCGCACCAGCAGCTGGAGTGAATGTCTTTAGTTTGGAATTTATTTTGATGCTTGTGGCAATTGTAACAATCAGTTCTTTTGGTGTAGCTGGAGTCGGTGGGGGCGCAACATTTGCTTCACTGATCGTTTTAGGGGCAATGAACTTGCCAGTAGCAATCGTTGGGTTAGTTATCTCTGTTGAACCATTAATCGATATGGCACGCACAGCAGTAAACGTCAGCGGTAGCATGGTAGCTGGTATCGTGACAAGTGCAAGCATCAAAGATTTAGATCGCGATGTCATCAATGATGATTCTAAAGTGATCGATGTGAATGCATAGTTAAAAACATACTAAGATTAGAGGGGAACATCATTGATAAATGATGTTCTCCTCTCTTAGTATGTTTTTTTATTCATTCCATATAAGTACAAAATATTTATTCCGAAAAGTGAAAGCGTGAATAATAAAAACAACCAACTTATTTATTATTAAAGAAAAGCGTATTTAAGTAGGATGATTCTGTTGAGGGCTTTCGTAGATTTCCCCATTTTCCTATGGTAAACTGACAAAGTGGGGAATGTTAGAACAGATCGTTTAGGAGGAAACAGATGTTTACGAATGAAATAAAAATCATGCTTTATGTGGACGATGTAGAAAAAAATGTAGCGTTTTGGAGAGCAATTGGCTTTGCGGAAAAAGATCGTCAAGAAATGGATGGGACGCTTGTAATTGAAGTAGGAGTTGAGGACAGTCAAACCTCATTCGTGTTATATGATCGAGCGTTTGTTGAGTCCCATTCACCTGGCACAGCTACTAGTGCCCCATCTTTGATGTTTTACAGCAAAGATATCTTTGGACTATATAAAAAAATGCAGACGCAATCAGTCACATTAGGTGATATGGTACAGCTTGGAGAAGAATATGTCTTCAACTTTGCTGATCCTGATGGCAATTACTTTGCGGTTACAGGTAAATAATAGAAACAAAGACTTTGTTTTTCTGTGCGAAACAGAAAAGCAAAGTCTTTTTAATTCAAATAATAATATTATGTAAATAAAAAAACGCATGCGTAATTATACACAAGCAAATAAATCGTCAAATGCGAACGCCTTCTTTATACTGTTTAGGAACGAAAAGAAGGAAGGAAGAAATACATGGATTATCAAGTACTGCTTTATTACAATTATACAAAAATAGAAGAACCAGAGGAATTTGCCAAAAATCATTTAGCCTTTTGCAAATCTTTAGATCTTAAAGGTCGTATTCTAGTAGCTGAAGAAGGAATAAATGGTACTGTGTCTGGAACCGTTGAAAACACGACTGCCTATATGGAAGCAATGAAAGCTGATCCTCGATTTGCTGATACGATGTTCAAGATCGATCCAAGCGAAGGACATGCCTTTAAGAAGATGTTTGTAAGATACCGTCCAGAGCTTGTAAGTTTAAAGCTAGAAGAGGACATTGATCCAAACCAAGTGACAGGTGCTTATCTTTCACCGCAAGAATTTAAAGAAGCTATTTTAGACGAACAGACAGTGGTGATTGATGCACGGAATGATTATGAATATGACTTGGGGCATTTTCGAGGGGCTGTACGCCCAGATATACGCAGTTTTCGAGAGCTTCCAGACTGGATTCGCGAGCACAAAGAAGAATTTATGGAAAAACGGGTAGTGACCTACTGTACTGGTGGTATTCGTTGCGAGAAGTTTTCTGGTTGGCTTGTCCGTGAAGGATTCAAAGATGTCGGACAGCTGCATGGCGGTATTGCTACTTATGGTAAGGATCCTGAAGTTAAAGGGGAATTATGGGACGGCAAGATGTATGTGTTTGACGAACGGATCGCTGTCGATATCAACCAAGTAGATAAACAAATCGTCGGTCGCGACTGGTTTGACGGAACACCATGTGAACGATATATCAATTGTAGCAATCCTGAGTGCAATCGTCAGATTCTTGCTTCTATTGAAAATGAAGAAAAACATTTAGGAGCATGTAGCGTAGAGTGTGCGAAACATCCACGCAACCGCTATGTTCAAGACCATGGAATCTCTCCAGAAGAAGCAGAACTGCGATTTGCAGCTTTAAATAAATAGAAAACAATAGTTTTGATTGTCGACCATTTCCGATATGCGCTATACTATCGTTGAGGATGGTGATCCACATGAAATCATTGATTTATGCTATTGGCGATGTCCATGGTAAATATGATCTTTTTGAAAAACTTATTCACTATTATGATCCGACGATCCATCAGCTTGTTTTATTAGGAGATCTCAATGATCGAGGACCTCGTACAAAGGAATGTTTTCTATTAGGAAAGCAATTAGTCGAAGAAACAGGAGCCATTTATCTCCGGGGCAACCATGAAGAATATTTTTTGCAATTTCTGCAAGCGCCGGAGGACTGGTATGCGCCTTATATCAGAAATGGTGGAAAAGAAACATTTGAAAGCCTACTTCACCCAGGTGCGTCGGAGGAATACTCCCCGACTGAAATCTCAATGATGATCCAATCAAGATACCCAGAACTGATTGAATTTTTAGTCCAGCGCCCCTTGTATTATGAATGGGAAAATTATCTGTTTGTCCATGCTGGAGTGGATTTGACAAAGAAAGACTGGCGTAAGACAAGTCCAAGAGACTTTATTTGGATACGGGAACCCTTTCATGAAGGGAAAAACAATACAGGTAAGACAATTGTATTTGGACATACGATTACACCAATGCTCCATGGAGATATGCAGACAACAGACCTCTGGATTCAGGATCATAAAATCGGAATGGACGGTGGAGCTGTATTCGGAGGGTCATTGCATGGGGTTGTTTTTGACAAGGAAAGTATCCTTCAAGACATTGAATATCAGAACAACGAAGGATCTTGGCAAGGAATCTGACGAATGGAAAGAATGAAGGAGCTGCGACTTTGTTGCGGCTCTTTTTATTTGTATAGAGAATATTGTTTCTTTCAACAGTTTAACCCATGATAAAAAGTATGATAGAATAAAGAAGCAATTTTTAGCAGAAAAGAGGCATTTTAATGACGGAAAATTTGAACCAGACAATCATTCAGCTTGTACAAAAAGAGCTTTCAGACTATCGTCCCAAGCAATTGACGACTGTACTTAATTTGTTAAATGAAGGAAACACCGTTCCTTTTATTGCGCGTTATCGAAAAGAAATGACGGGAAGTCTTGATGAAGTCCAGATTCGTGAAATCGAAGAGCGGTATGCCTATCTTGAAAACTTAGAAAAACGAAAAAACGAAGTGATTCGGCTGATCGATGAACAAGGGAAACTGACCCCTGAGTTAGAAACAGAAATCACGCAATCCGTAAAAATGCAACAAGTGGAAGATTTATATCGTCCATACAAACAGAAACGACGGACAAAAGCAACGATTGCTAAAGAAAAAGGACTTGAACCACTCGCGCTGTGGCTGATGCAGCTTACAGATGGAGAGGTGCAATCGGAAGCAGAAAAATATATCGATAAAGAAAAAGAAGTCTCTTCTGCTGAAGAAGCGTTGCAAGGTGCGCATGAGATCATTGCTGAACAAGTCAGCGATAATGCAAAATTTCGGACTTGGATTCGGTCTTATACGTATAACAAAGGCATGTATGTCAGCCAAGTCAAGGATGAGCAAGCAGATGAAAAAGGCGTATACGAAATGTATTATGACTTTGCAGAACCTGTCCATAAAATGGTTTCTCATCGGATATTGGCCACTAATCGAGGAGAAAAAGAAGAGGTTCTCAAAGTATTCCTTCAAGTAGACGAAGCAGCAATTTTAGCTTACTTGGATCGCCAATTAGTGAAAAACCCTGCCTCTCCTTCTTCTTCCTTTGTAAGAGAAGCCTATCAAGATAGTTATAAACGTTTTATACAGCCGGCAATCGAGCGAGAACTGCGTAATGAATTGACTGAAAAAGCGGATGAGCAAGCCATCGCTATTTTTGGAGAAAATCTTCGCAATCTTTTGTTGCAACCGCCGCTAAAAGGTAAAGTCGTACTGGGATTTGATCCTGCCTATCGTACTGGATGTAAACTAGCAGTCGTAGATGCGACAGGAAAAGTTTTGGCAATCGAAGTCATTTATCCGCATAAACCTGCAGCACAAGCGAAAAGGGAAGCTGCTGGTCCAGCTTTTATCCAATTAATCAATCAATATCAAGTAGATATGGTAGCTATCGGGAATGGAACAGCCAGTCGGGAATCAGAACTTTTTGTGGCTGAGCAATTGAAATCAGCCGACCATAAAGCCTATTACGCCATTGTTAATGAAGCTGGCGCTTCTGTTTACTCCGCTAGCGAAATTGCACGAAAAGAATTCCCGCATCTACAAGTAGAAGAAAGAAGTGCTGTTTCTATTGCCCGTCGTCTGCAAGATCCTTTAGCTGAATTAGTCAAGATCGATCCTAAAGCTGTCGGTGTAGGACAGTACCAACATGATGTTTCGCAAAAACGTTTGGCTGAACAATTGGATTTTGTCGTGGAAACAGCGGTCAACCAAGTAGGCGTGGATGTGAACACGGCTAGTCCACAGCTCTTGCAGCACATATCAGGATTGAATAAAACGACTGCCCAAAACATTGTCAGTTATCGTGAAGAAAATGGAGAATTTACTGCACGAACTCAGCTGAAAAAAGTGCCACGTTTAGGACCAAAAGCATATGAACAAGCAATCGGCTTCTTGCGAGTTCCTGGTGGGAAAAACATTTTGGACAACACCGGTATCCATCCCGAAAGTTATTCTATTGCGAAAGACATATTAATGACCGTCCATCTTTCAGAAAAAGAGCTTGGGACAGAAGAAGCAGTAGAAAAATTGACACGGTTATCCGCGGAGAAACTGGCTGAAAGTTTATCAGTCGGAGAAGAAACGTTAGCCGATATTTTAGCTGGGCTGACACAACCTGGACGAGATATGCGTGATGAGATGCCAGCGCCCCTATTGCGTACAGATGTGTTGAGTATGGAAGATTTGAAACCAGGGATGGAATTGACTGGAACGGTCCGTAACGTCATCGACTTCGGCGCATTTGTCGATATCGGTGTGAAACAAGACGGACTTGTCCATATTTCAAAACTCAGCAAAAAATTTGTCAAGCATCCTACAGACGTCGTGTCAGTCGGAGATATCGTGACGGTTTGGATAGAACAAGTTGATACGAAAAAAGGCAGAATCAGTTTGACGATGCTTTCCCCTTATGAAGAGTAACAATGAGGAGTAACAAAAATTGACACAAGAAGAACTGCAGCAGTTAGTAGAAGAGATATCATTAAAAAGCTTCCAGCGTCCTTTCAAGCACCAAGCTATGTTCAATCCACGCTTGCGTACAACTGGCGGGCGCTATCATTTAAACGATCATCATTTAGATTTTAATGTAAAGCTGTTTGAAGAGTCAGACAAAGAAACGATTACAGGAATCATCAAACATGAACTTTGCCATTATCATCTTCATCTCACTGGAAGAGGATATCGTCATAAAGATATGGATTTCAAGTATCTTTTGAAAAAAACAGGCGGGTTGCGCTATGCGCCAGCCTTGACGAAGAAACAGATAAAGATCGAATATTATCAATGCCAAGATTGTTCTGCCACAATCTGCCGCAAAAGAAGAATCGATGTACACAAATATCGTTGTGGAAGATGTCATGGGGAAATCAAATGGATTGAGACAAAGAGAGAAAGCCTCAATGAAGTATAAAAAATCAGATGAAAGGATGAAGCGTTTTTGGAAAAAAACGAGCAGAGAAATCTAAAAGACTGGAATCAGTTATTAGCCTTTTTAGCCGCACCTGATGAGAAAGATTTTGAGAAATTGTCGGCACCTACACTTATTTTAGCTGGAAACGGTCTTCCTATCTTAGCTGATAAAGCAGCACAAATGTATGTAAATGGTCAAGTAGAACGTTTGTTTTTGGTCGGCGGTGTGGGTCATGCGACTAGGATCCTTTATGAGAATTTTGAAAAGCAAGGATTTCATTTTGAAGAAGGCATGAGTGAAAGTGAAATCTGTCGTCAGTATCTAAAAGAAGTCTATGATTTGCCCGATAAGGCTTTCCTGATAGAATCGAAGTCTACAAATTCTGGAGAGAACGCCACTTTTTCACTGGAGATTCTTCATTCCTTAGATGCTGTACCAGAAAAAGTCCTATTGATGAATGATCCGACACTGCAACGCAGGACTCGAGCAACTTTTGAGAAAGTATGGCAAAATGAACAAACTGTTTTCGTAAATGCTGTGCCATTTGTGCCGGAAATCCTTCACTTTTCTGAGGAGATCATCTTTACAGTAAAAGAACTGAACCACCAATGGCCGAAGGAATATTTCTATGCACTGGTGTTAGGAGAAATGGAGCGACTCCACGACGATGAGAATGGCTATGGTCCGAAAGGAAAAGATTTTATTCCTCATATTGATATATCAGAAGAAGTTTGGTCTTCTTATACAAGAATCAAACAGTCAATAAAAACGGATTTTTCCCGTACATGACCTTTTTAGCAGACGAATCCTCCTTTCTAAATAAATTTGGTTGAAATTTTCAATCGTTTATAAGATAATGAGGAGCGTGTTGAATGTAATAGCTAAAAGAATGGACGCTAGATAAGAGAAGAGGATTCAAATGGAAAATCAAAATAAATTGTATCATTTCGTTGGTATCAAAGGTTCAGGAATGAGCTCCTTGGCTCTTGTTTTACATGAACAAGGTTTAAATGTCCAAGGATCGGACATTGAAAAATATTTCTTTACACAAAGAGATTTAGAAAAAGCAAATATCACGATTCTGCCATTTAACGCAGAGAATGTAAAACCAGGTATGACGATTATTGCAGGAAATGCATTTCCTGATTCACATGAAGAAATCCAGCGAGCAAAAGAATTAGGTTTGGAAGTGATTCGCTATCACGACTTTATTGGTCATTTTATCCAAAACTATACGAGTATCGCTGTAACAGGTTCTCACGGAAAAACAAGTACGACTGGTCTGCTCTCTCATGTATTGAGTGGTGTCCGTCCAACAAGTTATCTAATTGGAGACGGGACAGGGCATGGTGATCCGCAAGCGGAATTCTTTTCATTTGAAGCCTGTGAATATCGCCGTCATTTCCTTGCCTATTCACCAGACTATGCGATCATGACAAACATCGATTTTGATCATCCGGATTATTATACAAGTATCGACGATGTATTTACAGCTTTCCAAACAATGGCTGGACAAGTGAAAAAAGCTATTTTTGCGTACGGTGATGACGCTTATTTACGCAAATTAGAAGCAGATGTGCCGATTTATTATTATGGTGTCACAGAAAATGATGATATCCAAGCACGAAACATCGAACGTACAACATCCGGTTCTGCTTTTGATGTCTATCATGGGGATGAATTTGTTGGACATTTCACTGTACCAGCATTCGGCAAACACAATATTTTAAATGCTTTAGGTGTTATTGCAGTCGCGTATTTCGAAAAACTGGATCTGAAGGAAGTTGCGGAAGAAATGCTGACTTTCCCAGGAGTAAAACGTCGATTCAGTGAAAAAATCGTAGCAGACATGACTGTAGTCGATGATTATGCGCATCACCCTGCAGAAATCAAAGCAACGATCGATGGCGCACGCCAAAAATATCCAGATAAAGAAATAATTGCAGTTTTCCAACCCCATACGTTTACGCGTACGATTGCATTGATGGATGAATTTGCAGAAGCACTTGATTTAGCTGATAAAGTTTACTTATGCGATATTTTTGGTTCGGCTCGGGAAGAACAAGGAAACGTTAAGATTGAAGACCTTGGAGCGAAAATCAAAAAAGGTGGAGAAGTCATCAAAGAAAATAATGTATCTCCATTATTAGATTATCATGATGCAGTAGTAATCTTCATGGGTGCTGGAGATGTTCAAAAATTTGAACAAGCGTATGAAAAACTTTTAAGCAGCACGACGAAAAATGTACTGTAATACAATTACTGCAGTGTCCTTATAAAAATAGAAAGAGGGAGAGTGGCAAAATTCTTGTCATGCTCCCTTTTTTACAACTTTTGATAAACGGCGTTCAAAAGCTTGCATCTGCGGTAATAAGCCCAGCCAAATCAAAAACATGAGAAGCTGTTTTTTCTTGACTGTTCTTATTACTTGATGCAGGACAGCTTTTTCACGACCTCTTTAAACTATAGGAATCTGTTAAATCAAAGGAGCAGAACTTGCCTTTTGCGCTGCTTTTGGTACAATAATGTATGATTAAAAATAAACTGGAGGGTTTCTATCTTGAACATAGGTAAGCCGAGAAAACTAGGAAAAACAATAAATGAAATCGAGGAAGGCGACTCGTTATCCTTAACAGAATCTATTGAAGATAACCAGCTTTTGCTGTATTTGGGATTGACGAATGATGCAAATCCTTTGTATATCCAACATGACTTTGCACAAAAAACAGAATATCATCAGCCAATCGTTCCATCAGTGATGCTGATGGGGATCATCACAAGTGCAATTTCAAAGCATCTTCCTGGACCAGGATCACATGTTGTCAATTTTTCTGTCAATTTTATTGAACCAGTTTTCCATTATGAAACACTGACTTTTCAGTTTGAGGTCATAAAAGTAGATAAGATGAAGGATGTGGTGACGATTTCTGTAGAAGCGGAAAACACGAACGAAGATCGTGTGTTGGATGCTGTTGTTATGGTCCAACCGCCACAAGTTCCTGAATTGGAAATAGCAATCGAAAGTGAAGGTGAATTAAATGAATAATCCAAGTACATCAATGTCAGGTATCAATCGTTTTTATGCAAAAGTTTATGGCTTTTTAGGTATGGGACTTGCCCTTAGCGCAGTCACTTCTTACTTGGCTCTTTGGGTATTTCCTTTGCAACTAGCAACTTTTATCAATAACTTTCCATTAGGCTTTATGGGTCTGTGGATCGTTGAACTGATTTTAGTAATGGTTCTAGGCGTAAAAGCACAAAAGAATCCGAGCTTAGCAATCGGTGGTTTTATTGCCTACTCTCTTTTGAATGGCGTAACATTAGCGGTTACTCTTGCATACTACGATATTGGAACAGTAACGCAAGCTTTCTTGACAGCTACTTTGATGTTCATGGGGATGTCTGTTGTCGGAGTAACAACAAAAAGAGATCTTAGCGGGGTTGGAAGAGCAGGACAGGCAGCTTTAATCGGAGTGATCATTGCACTAGTCTTGAACATCTTCATTTTGAGAAGTAGCGCAGTTGAGCTGTTCATCTCCCTACTGTTAGTCGTCATCTTTGCAGGGATCACAGCTTATGATAACCAAAGCATCCGTAATATCTATGTCCAGACAAACGGAACAGCACATAGTGGAATTGCTGTATTCATGGCATTGAAGCTGTATTTGGACTTTATCAACTTGTTCTTGGCGTTTCTGAGAATCTTTGGACGGAACAACTAAAAAAGAAAAAAATTCATCAGTTGGGGCTATACCGAATTATTTGGTATGGTCCCGCTTTTTCTTTTCGCATTCCGCAGGATTCTTTGTTAGAATGAATAAGAACTTTACAGTAAGGAGTTAAGAAGATGACAAAAAATAAATTATTACTCGTTGATGGGAACAGTGTGGCTTTTCGCGCATTCTTTGCGCTTCACAATTCTCTTGAACGTTTCAAAAATAGAAACGGTCTTCATACAAATGCAATCTATGCATTCAATACGATGTTTGAAAATGTTATGCAAAAAGAGCAACCGACTCATGTTCTGGTTGCGTTCGATGCAGGAAAAACGACTTTTCGGACAGAAATGTATGCGGAGTACAAAGGTGGAAGATCCAAAACACCTGGCGAATTCAAAGAACAAATGCCATATATACGTGATTTGTTGACAGGACTAGGGGTACAGTATTACGAATTGCCCAATTATGAAGCAGATGATATTATCGGTACTTTGGCAGAAAAAGTAGACAAAGATCAATTTGATGTCGTCGTGCTTTCAGGTGATCGGGATTTGACTCAATTAGCTAGTAAAGAAGTAAAAGTGGATATCACTGTAAAAGGTGTCAGCGATATCGAAAGCTATACACCTGAACATGTAGCGGAAAAATATGATGGGTTGACGCCAAAACAGATTATTGACATGAAGGGACTAGCCGGAGATGCCTCTGACAATATTCCCGGTGTGACTAAAATCGGTGAAAAAACAGCTATCAAGCTATTGAAACAATATGGCTCAGTCGAAGGAATTTATGAACATATCGATGAAATGAAGCAAAGCAAAATGAAAGAAAATCTGATAAATGACAAAGAGCAGGCTTTCTTATCGAAAAAATTGGCGACCATCAATACTTCAGCGCCTGTGGATGTCTCTATCGACTCATTGAAGTATGAAGGGAAAAATCTCGATAAACTCGTTCCGTTTTATAAAGAAATGGATTTCAATCAGTTCCTTTCTAAATTGAATATCGTAGAAGAAGAAGTAAAAATGGATGATATTTTGTTTGAAGTCATTCATGAATTCAAAGAGGAAATGTTTACTACGGATATGGCGTTGTACGTGGAAATGATGGGCGACAATTATCATACAGAGGAAATCGTCGGAGTAGCGTGGGGGACAGAAAAGAAAATTTATGTCACGAACGATCTATCTGTATTCGAAAACCGAGCGTTCCATTCTTGGATCACTGATCCGACTCGGCTGAAAAAGGTATATGATGCGAAACGAACTTATGTTGCTTTAAACCGCTATACTGGAAAAACGAAAGGAATCGATTTTGATGTCTTGCTAGGTGCATACCTTCTCGATACGAATGAAAAAAGCACAGATATCGAAGGAATAGCTGCTCATTACGGATACAACGATATCCAATCAGATGAAGCTGTATACGGCAAAGGGGCGAAAAAAGGTTTACCAGAAGAAGAGGAACTCTTTTTTGCTCATTTAGCGCGAAAAGTAGCTGCAATCAATGCGTTGACACCAAAATTGAGCCAAGAACTGGCAGATAAAAACCAAGAAGATCTTTTCCGGAAAATGGAACTGCCATTGTCTATCATTTTGGCAGAGATGGAAATAAGCGGGATCAAAGTAGATGCGACTCGCTTACAAGAAATGAAGGGCGAGTTCTCTGCTCGCTTAAGAGAGATCGAACAAAAAATCTACGAAGAAGCCGGCGAAGAATTCAATTTGAATTCACCAAAGCAATTAGGAGTGATCTTATTTGAAAAAATGGGATTACCCGTTATCAAAAAAACAAAAACTGGATATTCCACAGCTGTAGATGTACTGGAACAGCTTCGTGAACAAGCACCAATCGTAGAGGATATCCTCACCTATCGTCAAATTGCAAAAATTCAATCTACCTATGTCGAGGGACTGCTGAAAGTGATCCAATCAGATGGGAAAGTGCATACCCGTTATGTCCAGACATTGACCCAAACAGGACGATTAAGCTCTGTTGATCCTAATTTGCAGAACATCCCGATTCGATTAGATGAAGGGAGAAAGATACGTCAGGCATTTGTTCCTAGAGAAAAAGACTGGCTGATTTATTCTTCTGACTATTCACAAATCGAGTTACGCGTACTTGCGCATATCTCAAATGATGAACATTTGAAAGCTGCCTTCCTAGAAGGTCAAGATATCCATGCCAGCACAGCGATGCGTGTATTTGGAATCGAAAAGGCAGAGGATGTCACACCAAATATGCGTAGGCAGGCAAAAGCAGTGAATTTTGGTATCGTGTATGGCATCTCTGATTACGGACTTTCACAAAATCTAGGAATCAGCCGAAAAGCAGCACAGCAATACATCGATACGTACTTTGAAAAATACCCAGGTGTCAAAGAATATATGGAAAGAATCGTACGCGAAGCAAAAAACCAAGGCTACGTCGAAACGCTGTATCACCGCCGTCGATATCTGCCAGACATCAATTCAAGAAATTACAATATCCGTTCTTTTGCGGAACGAACAGCTATCAATACACCAATCCAAGGAAGTGCTGCTGATATTTTGAAAATCGCGATGATCGAATTGGATAAACGATTAAAAGAAGCAGGTCTTCAAGCTACGATGCTGTTACAAGTTCACGATGAACTTGTCTTCGAGGTACCGGAAAAAGAACTTGAATCATTAGATAAATTGGTGAAGGAAGTTATGGAACAAGCTGTTTCTCTTCATGTACCACTGATCACTGACAGCAGTTGGGGAAAAACGTGGTACGAAGCAAAATAAACATTGTTTAAGACAGAGCAATATAATGAAGGTGAAAAGAAAAAATGCCAGAATTACCAGAAGTAGAAACCGTTCGTAAAGGATTGGAACGGTTAGTAGTAGGAAAAACGATTCAAAAAGTTCAGGTCTTGTGGCCCAAGATCATCGAGCAACCAGAGACACCCATCTTTGAGGCTTCTCTTGTTGGCGAAACCATCCAATCCATTGGACGTAGAGGGAAGTTTTTAATTTTTCATCTCGATCATTATGAACTGATCTCACACTTGCGAATGGAAGGAAAATATCAATTTACGAAAGAAAATACACCAATCGATAAACATACGCATGTACTTTTCTTTTTTGAGGATGGAAGCCAACTTCGCTACAACGATGTACGAAAATTTGGTCGTATGACAATCGTCGAAAAAGGAGCAAGTGCAACTTACCGAGGAATCATGAAATTGGGACCTGAGCCTTTGCCAGATAGCTTCTTATTAGCAGATTTTGCAAATGGACTGAAAAAGTCCCACAAAGCAATCAAGCCATTGCTGCTAGACCAACGTCTAGTGACTGGTCTAGGTAATATTTATGTAGATGAAGCATTATGGGAAGCGAAGATCCATCCAGAACAACCGGCGAACACACTGCGCCCCAAAGAGGTAGAACAATTACGTCTATCGGTCATTGATGTTTTGGATCGTGCAATAGAAGCCGGAGGTACCACGATTCGCAGTTATTTGAATGCATTAGGAGAATCAGGCGGATTTCAAGTAGCACTGCATGTCTATCAGCAAACTGGCAAACCATGTATACGTTGTGGGACGCCGATCGTGAAAACAAAAGTGGCACAAAGGGGGACGCACTATTGTCCGAATTGTCAAAGGCTAAAAATCGCAAAGTAGGATTTGTTTTAGGTTTGACGGGTGGAATAGCTACCGGTAAAAGTACGGCAGCCAAAGTCTTTCAGTCTCATGGATTTCCTTTGATCGATGGCGATGTGATTGCCAGAGAAACTGTTGAGCCTGGAACGCTTGCTCTGAGGAAAATTGTATCAGTGTTTGGCCAAGAGGTATTGCAGTCTGATGGGCAGCTAGATCGAGGGAAACTTGGGATGATTGTTTTTCCATCAAAGGAAAAACGGCAAAAACTTGATCAGCTATTAGATCCGTTTATCCGAAAAGCGATAAAAGATCAAATCGCCTCTCTAAGTTCCAATCATCCTTTAGTAATTGTAGATATCCCATTGCTCTACGAAGGTCATTATGACCACTATATGGATGCAGTAGCTGTCGTTTATACTACGCCAGAAACTCAGCTTCAGCGTTTGATGAAACGTAATCAACTGACGCTAAAACAAGCGCAGCAGAGAATTAGTAGTCAGCTTCCAATCGAAGAAAAAAAGCAGCGTGCGGATATTTTGTTCGACAACAATGGAACAAAAGAAAAACTTGTGGGACAAATCGAAAATTGGCTTTTTGCTAATCGCTTTCTTTGAGTATCTGTGTCAATTTTGCTATCCTGAGTATAGAAAGTGAGGGATAGCGATGGGATCATTAAAAAATCAAAAGGATAAAGTCGTAGGTAACGCAAAAGAAAAAATCGGCGAGATACTCAATAAAGAAAATCTAATCGATGAAGGTCGTACGCAATCAGAAACAGCAGAAGAAAAAGAAAAGCAGTACCAAGCAAGAATCGATGAAATAGAAGACCAGCAGGCAGAAGAAGAAGCGAAGCGGCAAGATTTGACTCAAGAACGAAAAAATCCGACACCTGATCGTAGTAAAACACCGCTCCCAGAAAGTGACCACATTCCCGATGAGCAAAAAATCGAGGAACAGCGAATGAAACACTATACAGGAATCGAAGAGAAGTTATAAAATAGTAAAAAATCGAGATGTGACTTGAAGCAGATGAGAAGGTGTTCATCTGCTTCAAGTTTTTTGTGCTAGATGACTAAATCAGCTTTTGTGTAAGTTATTTCTCAGTAATCAAGGTGATCAGTATTGGAAAATTGAAATTTGGTAAGGACAGGGAACACAATTACGCATGAAAGTAGAAAAAATTGTTCTTATATCCGTGTTTTTTTGGTAGGACAGTCGCGTTTGTGATTTGTTTCGTGTTATAATACAACTAGTTGTAAAGAAAGACACACCCTTTATATAAAAATGCGATGCAAGAGGTGAGACAAAATGAGATGTCCCAGATGTCAACATAATAATTCACGAGTAATCGACAGCCGTCAAGCAGATGATGGACGTGCGATCCGTCGCCGTCGCGAATGTGAGAATTGTTCGTTCCGATTCACTACATTTGAACGAATTGAAGCTGCTCCGTTATTAGTAATCAAGAAAAACGGGGAACGCGAAGAGTTCAATCGCGATAAAATTTTAAGAGGACTCATCCGTTCAGCAGAAAAAAGACCTGTAGCTATGGAACAAATGGAACAAATCGTCAACCATGTCGAAAACCGCGTACGCAGTCTCGGAGAAAACGAAGTATCGACGAATCTAATTGGTGAATATGTGATGGAAGATTTAGTTGATTTAGACGAAATCGCTTATATTCGTTTTGCAAGTGTTTATCGCCAGTTCAAAGATATGTCTGTTTTCTTAAAAGAATTGCAAGATATCGTGGATAAAGCAAAAGAAAATAATAAAGAGAACAATAAAGAAAACAATAAAGAAAACAATTAAGAAACAAAAAGGAGGCATTTCCTTGGAAAATGCTTGGAAAGAGCTTCAACCAAAAAATATTTACCAAGGAAGAAAAGCGGCTCCGCTGAGAGAAGACAGCAAGAACGCCTTGCTGTATCTTTATCAGCCACTAATCGGCGGAGAAGCCTTGAGTATCTATTTCACCCTGTTATCAGAAATCTCTCAAGAATCTGGCAAAGGTCCTGAAGGGATGCATGCAGATCTGCTTAGTAGTCTAGGCTGTGGTATCCCGCAATTTTATGATGCAAGAAAAAAGCTAGAAGGAATCGGCTTACTGGATGTTTATTTTAAAGAAGATAGTGATCTGGGACCTCGTTTTATTTATGAGCTGTTAGAACCACTCATTCCTAAAGCATTTTTCAAAGACTCTGTTCTGGCTTTTCTTCTTCTGGAAAAAGTTGGTGAACGACGATTCCAGAAGCTTACCAAATTGTTTGAACCTAAAAGGCATACAGCAGAGGGATATCAAAAAATCACAAAAAAATTTTTAGATGTTTATCGCTTCAATGAAGCAGTGTACGCTGCTAATCAAGAAAACATCGAATCACTGAATAAATCTTTTGAAGAATCTGAATCGGTAGCATTACTTGAAGCAGATTCGACATTCGATTGGCAGTTTTTGAATGATTGGCTGGCAAAAAAACATATTGCAAGTCTTGATGATCCAATCATCAAACAAGTCGACATGTATCATCAGCTTTACGGTTTCGATGAATTGACACTTGGCGAACTGATCAGTCAATCTTATGACTTTAGTGAACAAAAAGTATCTGAAAAAGAACTGCAAAAAGCCATTTTGGCAATGCAGAGACGTCCGGTGAAGCAAACAAAAGAAACAGTTGCGGTTTCTGAAAACAGTAATGAACCCTCGTCAAACGAACATTTGACAAACGCAGCGCTTCAGCTGATAAAAGAAGCACAGAGCATTCCACCGATGAAATATCTGGAAGCAATCAAGTCAGAAAAAGGCGGATATGTTTCTAAACAAGAAAACTGGTTACTGCAAGATCTTGTTTCTCAATCAGGTCTTTCCAGTAGCGTGATCAATGTTTTGCTGAATTATGTACTAGTTATCAAGAATAATGCTAGCTTAAATGCCAGTTATGTAAATACAGTGGCAAATGAATGGGCACAAAAGAAAATCGCCACAGCAGAAGAAGCGATCCAGCACATTCGGCAAATAAGTAATCAAGCAAAACAATCAAAACAAAAGAAGCAAACAAATTATCAAACTGGCAAGCGAAATGTTCGACGGGAAAAGCTTCCTGATTGGGTCAACCAGCCAAAAGATGAAAAACAGATCAGCAGCGAGAAAAAAGCAGAGATTGACCGCCGTTTTAAAGAATACCTGGCAAAAAAGGAGGGTGACATCTAATGGAAGACGTAGGCAAAGAATTGAAGAGGATCATCAGCAAACGCAATTATCAAGAAAAGTATGCTGAAATGATCGCTGAAGTCTTAAATGATGCGGATGTTCAAGCTTTTCTAAGCGCACACCAAGAAGAATTGACACAAGCGGATATTGAAAAAAGTTACGCTAAATTGTATGAATTCGTGCAAGAAAAGCGTAAATATCAAAAAAACGATCCAACGATGATCGCTCCCGGCTATGAGCCGAAGCTGACGTTGAATTTTCATTATGTGGATGTCACTTATGTACCAACGGAAGCATTGTTAGCACGGCAAAGACAAGAAGAAATCAGAAGCCGAGTAAAAGCAATGGATATGCCAAAAGATATTCAATCGGCTTCTTTTGAAAACTTTGAACGTACAGATGGACGAGGATATGCGAGCTTAGAAGCCCTAGATTTTGTAGAGAAATATACTGCTGATCCAAAAGGGTATCATAAAGGACTGTATCTAGTAGGAAGTTTTGGTATTGGAAAAACATATTTATTAGGAGCAACAGCGAGAGAATTAGCGATTGCTGGATTCACCACGACGCTAGTCCATTTTCCGACATTTGCCGTTGAGATGAAACAGGCAATCGGAAAAGATCAAGTGGCAGAAAAGTTAGATGCAGTGAAACGTTCACCTATTTTGATGATCGATGATATTGGTGCAGATGCGATGAGTAGTTGGATACGAGACGAAGTATTCGGTGTTATCCTTCAATATCGGATGCAAGAACAGTTACCAACCTTCTTCTCATCGAATTTTACAATGGATGAATTGGAACAGCATTTGTCCGTCACTCAACGTGGAGATGAAGAGCCGCTAAAAGCGAAACGGATAATGGAACGCATACGTTATTTGACAAAAGAAATCGAAATGACTGGTCGCAACCGACGCAATGGTTGAACAATTGACAAGTCCAACTGACATTTGACCTAGTAGTAAAAGCAGGTCAGCGAATCATTATATGGACAGAAATGACCGGAGACAATCACCGCAACAAGTAATGCAGAAACTTAAACGGAGGATTTTTTATGAGGGCTATTTTTTCTAGTATATCTGTAGTTGGTCTATTTTTTCTTTTAGCAGGCTGCGGTAGCGCAGATAGCAACACAGGTTCTGTTGATTCGATTGATGCGGGTCAAACAGTAAAAACAAGCAGTACGAAAACGGAGGGACAAAGCATATTTGTCGGAACGATTGAAAGTATTACTCAAGTAGAAGCAGAAGAAGAAACGCTTCAGTTGAAACTCGTCGATGTCATGGCCAAAGAAGATCCAGCGAATATGGGAACGTCATTCAGCAATGACGGAGTGATCTTAAATGCTACTGCTGAAAAAATAAGCGTGGACATAAATGAATTAAAAATCGGTGACAAAGTCCAATTTACATTAGTTGAGATGCCGATCATGACGATGTCTATCCCACCGCAAGTTCCTGGAGATTCGATTATTGATGTTTTATTGAACAAATAACCAACAACATTTTTTCAAAAATAAGAAAATGTTGTTTTATAGAACGAAAAGGTATATTTTTTAAGGAGATATGGGAATTTTTTTATTCCTAGTCTCCTTATTTTATTTGGAAAATGCTATAATTATCTAGAAGGAGTGAAGCTATGAACCATTTAGATTTATCTCAGCGCTTAGCCGCAGTGGGTGACTTTGTCCCTGAATCCGCTCGTTTAGCAGACATTGGATCAGATCACGCTTACTTACCCGTTGCATTGATATTAAGAGGAAAAATCGAATATGCAGTTGCTGGCGAAGTCGTTCAAGGTCCTTATGAATCAGCACGTAAGCAAGTCAAAAAAGATGGATTAGAAGACCGTATCACCGTACGCCTTGCAAATGGTCTAGATGCTATCCAGCCACAAGATGGTATTACAGCTGTCACGATTGCGGGTATGGGAGGTTCACTGATCCGAGATATCCTAGAAGCTGGCAAGTTGAATCAACGCTTAAGCGGACAAGAACGTTTGATCCTTCAGCCAAACATCGGAGAGCGTACATTACGATCTTGGCTGCAAGAAAATCAGTATAAAATCCAATCAGAAAAAATACTTGAAGAAAATAAAAAAATATATGAAATCATTGTAGCCGAAAAAGAACAAAAACCAGTTACTTACAATGAAATGGAGCTGATGTTCGGGCCATTTCTGCTTGAAGAGAAAAGTGAGATCTTCAAATCAAAATGGTCAAGAGAGCTTCAACAAAGAAAAGCTATCCGTGAACAGCTCAAACAAGCAGCTAATCAAGAGGCACGTCAAAAACAAATCGAGCAGGAAATCGAAATGATTGAGGAGGTTTTAAAGACATGACAATCAGCGGACGCACCTTCATCCAAAAGTTTGAAAGCTATTGTCCTCAGTGGCTAGCTGAAGAAGGAGACCCAGTCGGACTGCATATCGGAACATTGGATAAGCCAATCCAACGAGTAATGATGACATTAGACGTTCGTCCAGAAGTGGTCGAAGAAGCAATCAAGAAAAAAATCGATTTGCTGATTGCTAAACATCCTCCAATCTTTCGTCCTGTAAAACGGCTGGTTACTGATCAGCCACAAGAAAAAATGTATGCAGATTTGTTGAAACATGATATTGCCGTCTATGCAGCACACACGAACATGGATATTATTTGGGATGGACTGAATGACTGGTTTTGTGAACTTCTCGGTATTGAAGTGGAGAGTTATTTAGTAAAGACTCATGAGATTCATTATAAAAAACTGGCCGTTTATGTACCTGTGGATCATGCACAGAAAATGCGTGAAGTATTAGCTGCAGCTGGTGCTGGTACACAAGGTGATTATACCGGTACAAGTTTTACCTCGATTGGACACGGTCGATTTACTCCGGAAGCTGGTGCACAACCAGCGATTGGGAAAGTAGGGAAGACAGAACAAGTTCAAGAGGCAAAAGTTGAGGTTATTTTTCCGGAAACTATCGAAAAACAAGTGATTCAAGCCATGCGGTCAGCTCATCCTTATGAGGAACCTGCTTATGATCTTCTCGCTATAGATGAACCAGTCGAAATGTTTGGGTTAGGACGAGTAGGTGAATTGCCGCAAGAAATTTCTATAGAGGCATTTGTAGAACAAGTAAAAGAAGCGTTCCAACTAGATGGACTTAGAATAGTCCAGCCAAAAAATGCAAAATCCTCTGTGAAGCGCATTGCGATTTGCGGTGGAAGCGGTGAAAAATTTTATCCGCAAGCAATCGCCCAAAGAGCAGATGTCTATATCACGGGAGATATCTATTATCATACGGCTCATGATATGCAAAGCGCTGGGTTGATCGCAATTGATCCCGGTCATTATATTGAATCGTTATGCAAGCAACGATTTATCGAGAAATTTGAATCTTGGAAACAAGAAGAAAATTGGGATATTAACTTTTTCGTTTCTGAAACAAATACAAACCCATTTCAATTTAATTAAAAGGAGAGAATACTATGTACGAAAATCTTTTGCCACGTTTTTTACGATATGTCAAAACAGAAACACGCTCCGATGCAACAAGCAAAACGACTCCATCGACTCAGACACAAGTTGCTTTTGCGCAAGAATTGAAAAAAGAATTAGAAGAGTTAGGCTTAGCTGATGTTTTCTATAATGAAGATAACGGATTCGTTATGGGAACATTACCAAGCAATGTTGATCATGAAGTGCGTTCCATTGGATTTATTTCCCACATGGATACAGCAGATTTTAATGCAGTAGGAGTCAATCCACAAATCATTGAAAACTATGATGGCGAGTCTACGATCGTACTAGATGCGGAAGAACGCTATACATTGAATACAAAAGATTTTCCAAATTTGAAAAATTATGAAGGCCACACATTGATCACAACAGATGGCAGTACATTACTGGGAGCAGATGACAAATCAGGGATTGCGGAAATCATGACTGCAATGGAGATCTTGATCAATAATCCTTCTATCCCTCACGGTACCATCAAAGTGGCTTTTGGTCCTGATGAAGAAATCGGTGTCGGAGCTGATAAATTCGATGTTGAGCAATTCGATGTAGATTTTGCTTATACAGTCGATGGTGGTCCTTTAGGTGAGTTGCAGTATGAAACGTTTAGTGCTGCTCAAGCAAATATTACGATCCAAGGGAAAAATGTACATCCAGGGACGGCAAAAGATACAATGATCAATGCTCTACAGTTAGCAATCGATTTTCATAATCAGCTTCCAGCCGATGAAGTTCCAGAAAAAACGGAAGGATACGAAGGTTTCTTCCATTTGATGGCATTGGATGGGAATCCTGAAGAAGCTTCTATGAGTTATATCATTCGCGATCATGATCGTGAAAAATTCGAAGCACGCAAAGCACAAATCACACATATCCAAGAAGAGTTGAATCAGCGATTTGATCAAGAACGAATCAAAGTAGATATGTATGATCAATATTACAACATGAAAGAAATCATTGAAAAAGATATGAGCATCGTGGAATTAGCGAAACAAGCAATGATCGAGCTTGGTATCTCTCCAGTGATCGAACCAGTTCGTGGAGGAACAGATGGTTCAAAAATCTCTTACATGGGTATTCCGACGCCAAATCTATTTGCCGGAGGAGAAAATATGCACGGACGATTCGAATTTGTTTCTTTACAAGTAATGGAAAAAGCAACAGACGTGATTGTAAAAATTGCAGAATTGAACACAAAGAGTTAAAATCGAAAAAGAACAGCTTATGACAAGGCGTTCGTCCCAATGATGGAATGTCATCTGTCTAAGGCTAAAGGGCAGGACAATGGAATTGGTTGTCCCGCCCTCTTTTTTGAAGAGTAAATAGGAGGTAAAGAATGGAAAAGCTGCTAGTTTTTTATAACAAACGTTCAGGGAAAGATGAGGGTGAGAAATTAGCACGCTGGTTTCAAGATTATGTAAAAGAAAAGCAGCCAGAATTATATGTAGAACTAGCTGAAACTGGCCCATCGATTGATGATGCGGAATTAGTCAAGAAAGCAGAAGCCATAGAAGCTGATACTTTAGTAATTATAGGTGGAGACGGCACGATTCATCATATCGTCCAAGCGTTCCAAAAAAAATTATCTCAATACCATGTCGGATTACTTCCAGGTGGAACTGTCAACAACCTTGCACGTGTTCTTGAGATTCCCCTCAAAAAAGAAGAAGCTGCTGACGTGATCCTGGAAGGCAATGTACGGAAAATAGACTATGGTCAAGTCAATGATGAAGTCATTATCTCTACACTGACAATCGGAATCTTAGCAGATACAGCAGTTTGGATCAGTCAAGAAGAAAAACAGCGTTATGGCTCGTGGATTTTTATCAAGAAGTTTTTTAAGTCATTGCTGAAGAAGAAAAAGTATCATTTGGATTTAGAAACAGACGAGGAGCATTGGAAAGGAAAATCCCAACTGTTGACAGTCACGATGTCTAACTCCGTGGGCGGTTTTACAAATTTTGACGACTCAGCGACCCCGGATGATGGAAAATTCCATGTAACGATCGTACCTTCCTTAGATATTTTCCGATTTATTTTTTATTTGCCTAGAATCATGAGAGGCAAATTCTATACGATCCCCGGCATTACTTATTTCACAGCCAAACGCATGAAAATCCAAGCGCAGGAAAAATCTGTGGGCACTCGAACGGATGGAGACACGACAGATGATCTTCCAGTTGAATTATCTGTTGTATCAAAAGGATTAACAGTTTATTCACCAAAGAAAGAAGAAAAAGCTTAGAAATAGTAGTTAACAGAAAGTTGGAAGAAGAGTAATGGATGTATTGTTACACAATCCTTTGTGGTTTTACCTTTTCATTGTGAATTTTTACTTATTTTGTCTGATGGGGTATGATAAACATCAGGCTAGAACTAGCGGCTGGCGTGTTCCTGAGAATAATTTGATATTTGTCAGCCTGTTAGGCGGTGGTTTGGGAGGATTGATCTCTCGAAAAGTTTTCCATCATAAAACGCGGAAAAAGAAGTTTACTATAGGATTCGCTGCAGGTGTACTTGTTGATTTGATTCTCATTTATTTTTTCCATTAAGGAGCAGGAGATGTCGTCTAAAGGAACGAAAACTAAAATCATTCTGAATCTGCTTTTGCTGATTGTGATTTTTGCAATTATTTATTATTTAATCAATCAATCATTTGCAGATATCTTTGCCGAATTGCTGTCTACCAGTGTTGTTGTTTTGGCAGCCGCTGTTATATTAGGGACAGTTTACCAAATCGCTGAAGGGCGCTCAATCAAAGAAATTGCTGAACCTTTCGCGCCGAATTTTACAACGAAAGATGGGTTCTTGACCTCTAGCTATATTGCGTTTTACCGAATCGTTTCATTTGGTACAGGAACGCTGATCTCGGAGATTTATTTTTATAACAAAAAAGGAATGAAGCTATCCCAGGGAGCAGGGGTGACAGCACTCCATATGATTATGTACAAACTGGCAGTGATCACTTATGCATTAGCTGGCTTGGTCATCCAATTCTCTCTTTTTTATTCTAATGGTCCGTCAATGATCTGGTTTATCATCGCTGGTATCCTTTTGACGATCGTGATTGTTGCCTTATTATTGGCGATGTCCGTCAGCTTGAATGTCCAAATATTTTTTGTCAGCTTATCGAATAAGTTATTTAAGAGTGAGCGTTTGCGAAAATGGGTGGATACATGCAATCAGCAGATCTACTCTTTAAGGGAAACGGTCCAAACCATTATCCAAGACAGGACTGCGCTATTGCGGATTTATCTATGGAATATGTTAAAACTTGTATTTTGGTATGTACTTCCCTATTTGATTCTGATTGAAAACCATCCTAAAATAGATTTTCTACTGACCATTTCGTTTATCAGCTTTGCAGTAGTGCTTTCAGGGGTTATTCCTACGCCTGCTGGTATTGGTTCCTTTGAATTTGTCTATTTGTTATTATTCAGACCAGTTGTTGGAACAGTTGACGCAGTTTCTTCGCTTTTACTGTATCGTTTCAGTTCCTTTATCTTGCCATTTCTCTATGGATTTGTGTATGTGATTGCTGAACGGCGAAGAGTGATCAAAGAAGAAATAACAGAAGTAAAAAAAGAGAATAAAGAAAATCAAGGGTAGGTCTTTTATAAGATCTACCCTTTTTTAATAAAAGAAAAACATTAGGAAGCTATGTCACTTGAACATGTAAAACATTTTTTCTTGAAGCAACTCTACCAATGCATTTATTCTTGACTGTCTTTTTTTAAAAGAACCATTAAGGTGCTTAATAGAACAACAAATAAAGCAGAAAAAAATACTCCCTGATAACCATCAATTGAAAAAGTACTTTTACCAAACAATTGGAATACGATACCAAAAAAAGTGATCATGAAGCTTTGACCTAGATTTCTGCAAAGGGTGATGAAACCAGATACCGTACTGATTTTTTTTCTGTAGCTAAAGCTTGTGCAGACAAGACACTTGTAGTAACCGTTGTGCCAGCACCAAATCCTGAAAAAGAGGCTAAGATAAGGAAAACGAAATAAGGAGTCATTTGCGGTAGAAATCCTAAAATAAGAAAAACTAAACCATTCACCCCCATACAAAAGGTTAATAAACGTTTCGTTCCAAAATGTTTTCCTAATGGCACAGCAATCATCGATCCAGTAATAAAAAAGATAGAGGAAGGTATAAGCGCTAAACCACCAGGGCTAGGTGATAAAGAAAGTTGCGTCTGCATCCATAACGGAAGATATACCTGAAACCCCATCATTGCTCCATTCATGAGAAAAGTAACGAGGTTGAACAAAAGAAAGTCAGATGATCTCAATGTTTCGACAGGTAAGACTGGTTCCTTTACTTTATTTTCATAGGAAAGCAAAATGAAAGAAACAAGGATGCCAAAAAGGAAGACGCCACCACCAAGTATAAAATGATCTGGTATTATCTGGATACCAACTAGTAAAAGAAATAAAACTGTAATCAGAAAGAGATATTGTCCCAGTTCTTGATAAGAAAAAGAGACAGACGGACGTTTTTCTTCATCATAGAATAAAAGTAAGATCAAAATCGTTATTAAGCCAACAGGAATGTTTATAAAAAACACCCAGTGCCAACTAAAGTTTTCGACCAATAGCCCACCTAAAAGAGGAGCAGCTAACGAAGCAATCCCCCATGCTGAATTATTCAATCCCATTATTCTTCCACGAGATTCATAATCAAATAAATTACCAATCAGAGAGAAAGTAATGGGCACGATTCCTCCCGCACCTATTCCTTGAACCATCCTAAAAAATACCAGAATAAAAAATGATTGGGAAATACCGCAAAGAAAAGTACCTGTCATAAACAAGAGCAATCCAATTATAAAAATCGGTTTCTTTCCATACTGATCCGCCAGACGGCTGAATACAGGTGTTGACAATGCACTGGAAAATAAGTAACTAGAAAACAGTAAGGCAATCGGAATTTCACGACCAAAACTATTAGCAATAGCATTAGCAGCTGTGATGACGATCGTGGTTTCGAATGCAGTCATAAATGTAGCAAGATAGATTGCTATTAATATCCATCTTTTTTTGTTTGACTCATCTTTTTTCCTCCTAAAAATCTTTTTGAGCATCCTACAAATTGACAAGTTCAATTATTTGTTTTAGAATATGCTTGCGCACGCAATTATATGCCTTGCGAGAATAGTTTGTCAACTAAAAGGAGGAGAAGAATGGAAAACAAAGGCGAAAGCAATTTGAAGTGGTTAGCCAAATTGACCCGAACTTATCAAAAAGAATTAGACCAAGCACTAGCTCCGCTCAAATTAAATTCAACGAATTATTACTTTATTGTGAAAATCCATGATTATCACCAATTGAAACAAGAAGAATTAATCAAATTGACCGGATTGGATGGAAGCAATGTCACCAGAACAATACAGAAGTTGACGAAGATGGGGTTAGTGACAAAAGAAAAAAGTACACAAGATCGCAGAAGTTTTCTTTTAGAATTAACAAAAAAAGGACAAGAACTTCACGCTCAAGTAGTAGAATCTGTAGAAAATGCTCAGAAGAAATTTCTATCAAAATTGACAGCTGATGAGCAAGGAACATTTGAGTATCTGTTAGGAAAATTGGCACAAGAAGAATAGAAGGGCGATCCTCATGAAAAACACATCAAACGTACTAAAGGGACTAGAAGAAATTCCCACTAATTATGAATTAGTCAATGAATTAATAGAACAAAGAAACAAAAAGAAAGTCATCATCATCCGTTATCAAAACCAAGGAATCTATCTTTATAATGGACCAAGAATCATTGAAGTCATGGAAGATAATCATTTAGTCAGTTTTAAGAATCTGTCCGAAACACCCGAAGGAAAATTGTTATCAATCGAACAGGCCAAATCTTTAGCTGAAAAGATATTTCATAAGCTCGTTCCAACTTATGCGAAAGGGTTGACATTTATGCGCATAGAACAGCAAAAACGTAGCTTTATGGACGAAAACAGCGTTGAACAAACATTTCCTGTTCAATGGATCAAATTTGCTCATCGAAATGGAAGCTACAACTGGGTCACACTAGGAGCCAAAGGAAAGCTCATTGAGATGGAAATCGACTCAAGATGGGATTATTTTCACGGACGCCGACAAACGGAAATGTGGGACAATGACGATTGGGTATTAGCTCGAGAAGGAAAAGGGCCTCAGCTTCCAAGTCCGAATGCATTAGCCTAACAAGGAGGGACAGAAATGAACACGAACGAACTATATGATGAATTTGATCTTGAACTTTTAGGAAATCTCAGAAATCGGCTGCAGAGACTAGAAGACACAGACTATATGACTGCCTACTATAAAGGATATAGTGCGAGTGGGATGACACTTGACGAAATAAAAGAAGAAATAGACGAATTGTCTCACGCAATTCGAGAATTAGAAGATCGTATGGAAGAAACACAGTGGTAAAAAAATAGTTATGAAAAGCAAATATTTAACATAAATAATCAATGAAAAAAGATCCAAACAGCTGAAATGTTGGGAGCGTCAATAATTTTGTGTAAATAAATTGTCCTCCTGCAAAATAATTAGTTACTCAGTAAACATTGAAACTAATGTATCGGTTACCTGTTGAAAACCTTTATGGCTTCTGTTTAGAAATTTTTGATTGTATGTATCAAAAATGCTGACTAGAAAGCGTTCTAGTGATTCTTCATTTTGAAACTGCTCTTTTCTACGGCTGTATCTTTTAATTTGCTTATTGAAAGACTCGATTAGATTGGTTGAGTAAATGGTTCTACGAATGCTAGGTGGAAAATCATAAAAAGTTAATAAGTCTTGGTTTTCTATGAGTGACTGCGTCACTTTAGGATAGTTTTTCTTCCATTTCTCAATCATGCCGGATAAGAAGGTATTCGCTTCTTCTTTTGAGTTAGCTTGATAAACAGCCTTAAAGTCATCACAGATTTCTTTTCGGTCTTTGACACGTACTTTATGAGCGATGTTACGAGATACATGGATACAACAATGCTGATATTTTGCTTTAGGATAAATTTGATGGATAGTATCTTTCATGCCTTTTAAGCCGTCCGTAATAAAAAGCAAGACTTCTTGAACTCCTCTGGAGTTAATATCCTGTAGCAGCTCATTCCAAACGTATGTTGATTCAGTTGGAGCAATCGCATAACTCAGTACTTCTTTAGTGCCGTCTTCTCGTATACCAATGGCAATATAAATCGCTTCTTTGGATACGGTTTGACGTTTTAGTGGAATGTAAGTAGCGTCCATAAAAATAGCGACATACTTATCATTTAAGGCTCTGGATTTAAAGGCATTTACTTCTTCAGTCAGAACTTTAGTCATGTTGGACATGGTTTGTGGAGTATAGTGATGACCGTACATTTTTTCGATCAAATCAGCAATTTCAGACATCGTAACACCTTTTTCGAATAAATGGATAATAGTGGTTTCCAATGTATCGTTTGTTCTTTTGTAGGCTGGTAAAGTTTGTTGTTTAAACTCACCATTACGATCTCTAGGTATTTCCAATGTTAATTCACCATATTCGGTTTTGATTGATCGAAAGTAAGAACCGTTTCTCGAATTACCTGAATTAAAACCAGTGCGATCATATTTTTCGTAATCTAAAAAAGCCGTTAATTCAGTCCGTAGGAGTGTGTTTATCGCTTTTTCTAAGTGCGAACGGAATAATTCATTTAAATCGCCTTTAGTGACTAGAGTTTGCACAATTTCTGTAGTAAAATCATTCATAGGGAAGTCCTCTTTTCTGTGAATTGGTTGTCGTTAACTTTATTCTACAGAAGGGACTTCCTTTTTTGTATGGATTTTTTCATTTACACAAAATATTTTACACTCTCGAAATGTTATTATTTTATTGAAAAAGAACGCTTGCCAAATAGATATAATGGATAAGATAATTTTACGTTTGTTTGGCCCTTTTTTTATATACATACAATCAATTTTGTTTTTTTAAGATTTATATAAGACGAGAAAAAAAGTCAAAAAAATATGTGTATATTTTGACCAAAATTGACTAAAGCGATATAATAGTTTTTGTAAAGATCAAAGAAATAAGTGATCTTACCTTTAATTAGGAGGGTATACCTGTATGAATATTGAGAAAATGACTACGACGCTTCAAGAAGCGATTGCTGAAGCTCAACAGATTGCGGTCACTCGAAAACACCAAGATATCGACATTGCCCATGTATGGAAAATCTTTTTACAACCTAATCATTTTGGTCGAAATTTCTATACGGATGCCGGACTGGATGTCGAATCTTTTGAACATGAAATTGATCGTCTACTGGATGAGTATCCAGTTGTTTCTGGTGGAAACGTCCAATATGGACAAAACCTCAGCCAGAATTTCTTTCGATTATTGAATGAAGCAGACCAAATACGTGAAAGCTTCGGTGACGAGTTTCTTTCAACGGAAGTCGTTATTTTAGCGTTGATGAAATTAAAAAATTATCCGTTAACTGTTTATTTGAATAAAAACGGATTATCTGAAAAAGAATTACGTAAAAACATCGAAGAGATGAGAGGAGGAGAAAGAGTGACCTCACCAAACCAAGAAGAACAATACAAAGCATTAGAAAAATACGGCGTCGATTTAGTAAAGCAAGTCAAAAGCGGAAAAATGGATCCAATCATCGGTCGTGATGAAGAAATCCGTGATGTCATCCGTATTCTTTCACGAAAAACAAAAAATAATCCTGTTCTGATAGGAGAACCCGGTGTAGGGAAAACGGCAATCGTTGAAGGGCTTGCTCAACGTATCGTACGCAAAGATGTGCCTGAAAATTTAAAAGATAAAACGATTTTTTCATTAGATATGGGTGCATTGATCGCTGGAGCAAAATTCCGTGGTGAATTTGAAGAAAGACTAAAAGCAGTCTTGAAAGAAGTCAAAAAAAGTGATGGACGTATCCTCTTGTTCATCGATGAAATCCACAATATCGTAGGGGCAGGAAAAACAGAAGGAAGTATGGATGCCGGAAATCTGTTGAAACCAATGCTTGCTCGCGGTGAATTACATTTGATCGGTGCCACAACTTTAGATGAGTACCGTCAATATATGGAAAAAGACAAAGCGTTGGAACGTCGCTTTCAAAAGGTATTAGTCAAAGAACCAACAGTGGAAGATACGATCAGTATTCTGCGTGGATTAAAAGAACGTTTTGAGATCCACCATGGTGTTAACATCCATGACAACGCATTAGTAGCAGCAGCTACTTTATCTGACCGTTATATTACTGATCGGTTCTTACCGGACAAAGCAATCGATTTGATCGATGAAGCCAGTGCAACGATTCGGGTAGAAATGAACTCTATGCCAACGGAATTAGATCAAGTTACTAGACGTTTGATGCAGTTGGAAATCGAAGAAGCTGCACTGAAAAAAGAATCAGATGATGCAAGTAAAAAACGCTTGAAAAATTTGCAAGAAGAATTAGCTGAACTTCGTGAAGAAGCAAATGCGATGAAGATGCAGTGGGAAACAGAAAAAGAAGAAGTCAATTCTGTTTCAGCAAAACGTGCTGAAATCGATAAAGCAAAACACGAATTAGAAGATGCAGAAAATAACTATGATTTAGAACGCGCTGCTGTATTGCGTCATGGTACGATACCTCAATTAGAAAAAGAATTGAAGGAATTAGAAGCTAAAGCAAAAGACAGCGAGATTAAGATGGTTCAAGAGTCCGTTACCGAAAATGAGATTGCTCAAGTCGTTGGCAGATTAACGGGTATCCCCGTAACGAAACTTGTAGAAGGTGAACGAGAAAAACTGATTAAATTGAATGAAACACTTCATAAACGAGTGATTGGTCAAGATGAAGCAGTTGATGCGGTCAGTGACGCGGTGATTCGTTCACGTGCTGGATTGCAAGACCCAAATCGTCCTCTAGGTTCTTTCCTTTTCCTAGGACCAACTGGTGTCGGAAAAACCGAATTAGCGAAAGCGTTAGCTGAGAACTTGTTTGACTCAGAAGATCATATGGTACGGATCGATATGAGTGAATATATGGAAAAACATGCTGTGTCTCGTCTAGTCGGAGCTCCTCCAGGCTATGTAGGTTACGAAGAAGGTGGTCAATTAACGGAAGCTGTCAGACGAAATCCTTATACAATCGTCTTGTTGGATGAAATCGAAAAAGCGCATCCCGATGTCTTCAATATCTTGTTACAAGTCCTAGATGACGGACGCTTGACTGATTCAAAAGGGCGAGTAGTAGATTTCAAAAATACGGTTCTGATCATGACCAGCAATATCGGTTCACAGTTACTGCTGGAAGGCGTGACTGCTGATGGAACGATTCCAGAAGCAGTGGCTGAACAAGTCAACACGCTATTACGTGGAAACTTCAAACCAGAATTCTTGAACCGAATCGACGACACGATTTTATTTACACCATTGAGCCTAGACAACGTGAAAGGTATCGTTGACAAAATGGTGGCACAATTGGCGCAACGTCTGGAACATCAAGAAATCCTGTTGACGATCAGTGATGAAGCCAAAACGTGGATCGCTGAAAATGCTTATGAACCAGCATATGGTGCAAGACCACTGAAACGATTTATCACTAAGGAAGTAGAAACACCACTAGCTAAAGAAATCGTTGCAGGGCATGTTATGCCTAAATCAAAAGTAACGATTACTTTACTTGATGGACAACTTCATTTCAAAACAGAAGAACTAGAAGAAATCGTCTAATCTTCAAATTGAGACTATGAAAGAAAAAGGGGGTGTGACATAACTAGTGTCACACCCCTTTTTTCCGAATAAATTCCAGAAGTAGCTTCTTCGAAAAATAAGTCGAAATTCCTTGAAGCTGCCCGCTTCTGCCACAATCTCTTTTATTAAATATTTTTTACTTTTTCTAATTTATAACTTTCAAAATAACGCTCATCTTTATTACTTTGAGACCAAGCAAACAATCCCATCAAGGCAGCACCTATCGTATTTGTCAGCAAGTCGCCCATCGTATCCATCAATGCTGCTCGTCCGACAAACAGTGTGCCGTCAGAAGCAGCAAAGCGTTGAAGATTCATGCCTAAGAATTGGTCACATAAGAATTCCCAGAACTCCCAAAACACGCCGCAAAGTCCAGCAAACGCAAAGCCGAATAAGAGGAACAACCAAGGACTGGTTTTTGATATCTCAGCATCTTTCATCAAGTAACCAATCAATCCATAGCCAAGAGCTGTCAGGACCATTGGACTCACAGCGTGTAAAATTTTGTCCCAAAAAGAGATGATACTGATCAAATGCATCCCTGTGCCTAAAAAGACAGAGATGAACAAGAAAAACCAGTAAAACAAAACGATTGCTGCTGGTATTTTAAGTTTGAAAACTTTCAAAATGACTTGTGGCATGAAAATCAATGCAATCCCTAATAAAGATTCCACGATAAATGTGATTCCTTGAGAAGTCGAATATTTTTGTGTGATAAATTCATAAAAATTATAGCAGACAACGAATATGCCAAAAGCAAGTAAAGCTATTTGCACCTTTTTGATTTCTTTAATCACTGAAAGTCCCTCCATCTAAAAATCTTTTTACTTCTGAAAGCAACTCAGTTTCTGAAGAAACCACTTTTCCGTTCAATTTGATCAGACCTATTGTATATAAGTTCAGGTAGTGAAATTGATTTTCAGCTGTTTCTTGTAGTGCAGCGATTTTTTTCGGGTGGGTTCCGCCTTGCTGTCGAGTATCAGTATATAAGCCGATCACTGGGATGCCTTTCGCATAAGCCACACCGATTTCCGATGCTACCCCGGCATCGATCGTCAGCCCATCTAGTAAAGCAATCATTAAATCACTAGCCAACACTTTTTCTGTGTCAGCAAGAGCAATCATTCGACTGTCTGCATAAGCAGTTTTGTCATTGATTGCTTCATTTTCTTGAGGAAGATAGATCGAAAGCTCAGAAGAAAGCTCTCTGATTTCTTTAACTAACTGTTGGTTGTATAACAAATCACTTTTAGCAAACATTGGTGCGGCAAAATAAAGTTTCATCTAAACATCATCCTTCTTATCAAAAATAATCGCTAAAGTAAGCTTCCATGTTTGGAATGATACGCTCTAGTGACTTCAGTGTTTCTTCATCTGTTTCTAACCGTTCGATTCTTGCCAAATAAGAAGCACGTCGATAATTCATCATCAAGCAAGTCAATGTTTGGATATTCAATCGAACAGGGTTTCCTATAGGTTCATTCAAGACACGGACTTTTCCCTGTTCATCCCATGTTAAAGCAAAGACGCCATTATTCCAAGGAGCGACAGGATCTTCAATGATGAAATGAAAAGCATCAGTTGTTCCAACAAACGGAAACCGTTGAAGGAATTCTTTTACATCAACGATCCGAGCCATAAAATATGGTTCGATCTGCTCTTTGATCTGACTATCTTCAATCAAAAATGCTAAAGGCTCATTTTTATAAATATCTCCATGTACCCAGTAGATCATGGAAAAATGTGCGGAAATAAAGTTCCATAAGCCATTTCGAGCTTCTTGATCAAGATAGAACATTTCTTTTACGTGAAATATTTCTTCAGCTACCCAGTAGAATAGAACACCTCTTGGTTCATGGTTGCTATCGTAGTAGACAGCGGCTGTGCGCTCATCTTCATTTTCGAAACGCCAATACTCTTCCCAATGAAAATCACTGCGGAATAAAGCACCATGGTTTTGTTGGGCAAATTTGTCATAAACGGAAAATACGTCTGGATTATCAACTGGTAATCGCTCAACCATACCACTTACTGGGATTTGTTTAGGTAGCTGTGTATCTCTGATTTTAAAGGAAAGTTTATCAGACATGATTTCCCATCCTTTACGCCGATAGTAGGGGATACTGTAAGGATACAAATAAGAGATCCATTGCTTATTCTTGCGCATATTATCCAATGCAACGATAATTAGATCTTGCATCAATCCATGGTTAGCATATTCTGGATAAGTTCCAACTCCAGTCACACCACCCATTTTATAACGTGCACCGTGAATATTGACTTCACAAGGATAGATAGCGATTTGAGAGATCAGTTTATTTTCGTGGAACCATCCGAACACTTTCGATACTTCCAAAATCGGTTTTTTGGAACGGATAAAAGCTCGTTTATTCTCAAACCCGCTTTCCTCGATATCTGCTTCAGTCACTTGGAACACATAGGAAAGCAATTCATTGAATTGATCGATATGTTCTTGAGTGACCGGTTTTAATTCAAGATTTTCTCTAAAATCTTTTTGATCCATTTTTTCATCTCCATTTATTAGCTTGATAACAGTATAGCAAAATTCTACAAAAAAAACTTCTATAGCTGACTAATTAAAAACTCTTTAAATTACTGCTTTTCGTTGGTATAATGGAAAGTGCTGATTATATGAAAAGAGGAGACGCTATGGATATAAAGAAAATGAAAGAACGCCAAGAGCAGATTCGTAATTTTTCGATCATCGCTCATATCGACCATGGGAAATCTACATTGGCCGATCGTATTTTAGAAATGACGCACACTGTGACGTCTCGCGAAATGCAAGATCAGCTGTTAGACTCGATGGATTTGGAACGTGAACGTGGAATCACGATTAAATTAAATGCTGTAGAACTCAATTACACAGCGAAAAATGGAGAAACATATATCTTTCACTTGATTGACACCCCAGGGCACGTCGACTTCACCTATGAAGTCTCTCGAAGCCTTGCTGCCTGTGAGGGTGCCGTTTTAGTGGTCGATGCAGCACAAGGAATCGAAGCCCAAACATTGGCCAATGTTTATTTAGCCTTAGACAATGATTTGGAGATCCTGCCAGTCATCAATAAAATCGACCTACCCGCAGCAGATCCCGAACGTGTCCGTCAAGAAATCGAAGACGTAATCGGAATTGATGCTAGTGAAGCTGTATTAGCTAGTGCCAAATCAGGGATTGGGATTGAAGATATTCTCGAGCAGATCGTGGAATATGTTCCTGCACCAAGTGGAGACTTAGATGCACCGCTAAAAGCTTTGATCTTTGACTCTATTTATGATAGTTACCGCGGTGTTGTTTTAAATGTCCGAATCACGGACGGTATGGTCAAACCCGGAGACAAAATCAAACTGATGAGTAATGGAAAAACATTTGATGTTACAGAGGTCGGGGTCTTCTCGCCAAAAGCAGTTGCTAGAGACTTTTTGATGGTCGGTGATGTCGGTTATATCACAGCAAGTATCAAAACTGTCCAAGATACACGAGTAGGGGATACAGTAACGTTAGCAGACAATCCTGCCGCTGAAGCTTTACCAGGTTACCGAAAAATGAATCCGATGGTTTATTGTGGTCTTTATCCAATTGATACTTCTCGTTACAACGATTTGCGGGAAGCTTTAGAAAAACTGCAATTGAATGATGCTGCTTTACAATTCGAACCAGAAACCTCTCAAGCATTAGGTTTTGGGTTCCGCTGTGGATTCCTCGGACTTCTTCATATGGATGTCGTCCAAGAACGCTTGGAACGGGAATTCGATCTAGAATTGATCACGACTGCACCATCCGTTATTTACCATGTTAATAAAACGGATGGTACGACTGCTACAGTAGATAACCCGGCAGATTTTCCTGAACCTGTAACGATCCAGGATGTAGAAGAACCATTCGTCAAAGCACAGATCATGGTCCCAAATGATTTTGTCGGTGCAGTAATGGAACTTTCTCAACGAAAACGGGGAGAATTCATTACGATGGATTATTTAGATGATTACCGAGTAAATGTCGTCTATAATATTCCGCTTTCTGAAATTGTCTTTGACTTTTTCGACAAATTGAAATCAAGCACGAAAGGCTATGCCTCATTGGATTATGAAATGTCTGGTTATCAAAAAAGCAAGTTAGTGAAGATGGATATCTTGCTGAATGGAGAAAAAGTCGATGCATTAAGCTTTATCGTTCACCGAGACTTTGCCTATGAACGTGGAAAAGCAATCGTTGAAAAACTGAAAAAACTAATCCCACGCCAACAATTTGAGGTGCCAATCCAAGCAGCTATTGGACAAAAAATCGTTGCCCGTTCAGACATCAAAGCCTTGCGTAAAAACGTCTTGGCTAAATGTTATGGTGGAGATGTTTCTCGTAAACGTAAACTCTTAGAGAAACAAAAAGAAGGGAAGAAGCGGATGAAACAAATCGGCTCAGTCGAAGTTCCGCAAGAAGCCTTCATGGCCGTTCTGAAGATGGATGAGGAAGAAAGTAAGAAGTAGCAAGGAATTTAGGAGTTTCTTAGCTTTCAAAATTTGTGAAATTCAAAAATATTCGCCCTATGTTCGCCCAAGTTTTTACTTGGGCGAATTTTTTGCATTTTAAATCAAAGATCTTTTCAGACGTTGGGCGAAAATATCAACAGCTTCATTTTTCATTTTTTTGGTTACATGTGCGTAAGCATCCATAGTAGTAACTAATCTAGAATTACCAACTCGAGCCTGGATTTCTTTTGGGTTTGCCACCGGATTGTTACCGGTGGCTTTTTTTGGTAAAATTCAAGAATTTTTTCTTAAATTCTCCATGATATCTATCGTTTCAGTTTTTATCTTATTTGTCACATGAGAATAGGTGTACATCTAATAATGCTTTGGATACCTTGGAATCAGTGGATGAGTTGGAAACAACTTTGGATTAATCAAAAGAATCCATGTATAAACTGAGTTATGCCGTTTAAGTTAGCGCAGAATCCCTAGCTATTTAAAAAATGGTTTGGCTAAGATCTCTCAAAAAGAGTATTTATTCAAATAACTTTTTAGAAAAATAATTAGGCTAGAAACAAAAGAAGCCAGCTACAAGAGCTGGAAAAGTTAATTTTTTGTATTCAGATAAATTAATATACAAATAAAAAATACTATCGAAAACACTAACCCAACTAAATAATTGGATAAAAAAAGGGGATCAGAATCTGAATCATCCCAAATCTTGATCATGAAATAGATAAATGGGAGGAATGAGACGACCAATAAACAATCTTTTTTACGCCATATTTTCAAACAACTTAGAACAATAATTTTATATGCACAAGTAACCCAGAATAAGATTTTACTAATAAATAATAAAGTTATATCCCCTTTATTTTTTCGAGAGTGTAAAATATTTTGTGTAAATGAAAAAATCCATACAAAAAAGGAAGTCGCTTCTGTAGAATAAAGTTAACGACAACCAATTCACAGAAAAGAGGACTTCCCTATGAATGATTTTACTACAGAAATTGTGCAAACTCTAGTCACTAAAGGCGATTTAAATGAATTATTCCGTTCGCACTTAGAAAAAGCGATAAACACACTCCTACGGACTGAATTAACGGCTTTTTTAGATTACGAAAAATATGATCGCACTGGTTTTAATTCAGGTAATTCGAGAAACGGTTCTTACTTTCGATCAATCAAAACCGAATATGGTGAATTAACATTGGAAATACCTAGAGATCGTAATGGTGAGTTTAAACAACAAACTTTACCAGCCTACAAAAGAACAAACGATACATTGGAAACCACTATTATCCATTTATTCGAAAAAGGTGTTACGATGTCTGAAATTGCTGATTTGATCGAAAAAATGTACGGTCATCACTATACTCCACAAACCATGTCCAACATGACTAAAGTTCTGACTGAAGAAGTAAATGCCTTTAAATCCAGAGCCTTAAATGATAAGTATGTCGCTATTTTTATGGACGCTACTTACATTCCACTAAAACGTCAAACCGTATCCAAAGAAGCGATTTATATTGCCATTGGTATACGAGAAGACGGCACTAAAGAAGTACTGAGTTATGCGATTGCTCCAACTGAATCAACATACGTTTGGAATGAGCTGCTACAGGATATTAACTCCAGAGGAGTTCAAGAAGTCTTGCTTTTTATTACGGACGGCTTAAAAGGCATGAAAGATACTATCCATCAAATTTATCCTAAAGCAAAATATCAGCATTGTTGTATCCATGTATCTCGTAACATCGCTCATAAAGTACGTGTCAAAGACCGAAAAGAAATCTGTGATGACTTTAAGGCTGTTTATCAAGCTAACTCAAAAGAAGAAGCGAATACCTTCTTATCCGGCATGATTGAGAAATGGAAGAAAAACTATCCTAAAGTGACGCAGTCACTCATAGAAAACCAAGACTTATTAACTTTTTATGATTTTCCACCTAGCATTCGTAGAACCATTTACTCAACCAATCTAATCGAGTCTTTCAATAAGCAAATTAAAAGATACAGCCGTAGAAAAGAGCAGTTTCAAAATGAAGAATCACTAGAACACTTTCTAGTCAGCATTTTTGATACATACAATCAAAAATTTCTAAACAGAAGCCATAAAGGTTTTCAACAGGTAACCGATACATTAGTTTCAATGTTTACTGAGTAACTAATTATTTTGCAGGAGGACAATTTATTTACACAAAATTATTGACGCTCCCCAATCAAGTGGTTTGTTTGTAGTAATGTTCGTTCTTCTACAAAATGTATCTACAGGTTTAGATATATATTTTGAGAGTTCGATAATGAGTTGGATAACGGCTGAGAAAAAAGATTTCGGAAAATACAGGATGTTTGGTTCACTGGGGTATGCAACTAGTGGATTTTGGATTTCCCTATTTTTAGTGTTACTACGAAACGTATCTTATATGCTCCTGTTAGCTTGTGCAATAAATCTCGTCTTATTGTTTTCGAATATAACTAAACCAATTCCAAATACAATCGAGAAAATTACAATTGAAAAAATCCAAGGCAAAAAGGTACCGAGAATCTATTATTTATTTTTTGCATTTTGTACCTTAATAATTACACTACCAAATTCATTTGGCTATATACTAAATAGTCACTTGAGAAATGAATATGATCTTGATCTGAATAAAGCTACTTTTTACGCAAGTATTGCAGTATTCATCGGTTCCTGTATATCAGAAATGTTTGGATTTTTTGCTGTCGATTCTGTGATTCGAAGATTTTCACCGTTAAAGGTGGTTTTTATAGGCTTTATTTTTTCGGGTCTTAGGTGGTTCTTTGCGCTTGTAAGTACTTCTGAAGAAATGTTTATTTCGACATATCTCCTCCATGGAATCAGTTTTGCTTTCATTTTTATAGGTAGCATACATTTTATTGCTAGTGTATCAGATACTATTGAAATGGGGGAGTTATCAATGAGATTTTCTTTTTTTGCAAATATCATGGGAATCATTTTAGCACAGCTATATTCAATTATGTTGCCATATATTGGTACTCAAGGGATAATTTGGGTATTTTTATTTGTCTGCATTGCTAGCTTCCCTATGGTTATTTTGATTTTAAGGAGACAACACAATGAAATACTTAGCAATTGATATAGGTGGTACCAATTTGAAGTACGGGTACGTATCTCAAGATGGCCATCTGTTACAACATTGGACTATCCCTGTACCAACGAATTATAATGATTTGCTTCAGAAGATAACAGCAATATATCTTTCCTCTGAGAATATCCTTGGGGTAGGGATAAGTTCACCTGGTATATATGATATGAAAAGCAATAGAATTACTGGATCTTCAGCTTTGAAATATTTAATCGGGAGACCACTAAAAGCGGACATATCTTGGGCATTAAATACTACAGTTGCTATCGAAAATGATGGAAACTGCGCTCTGCTAGGGGAGTATTGGCAAGGGAATTGTCAATATTCACGTTCATCTGCAATCTATGTGATTGGTTCTACAGTTGGAGGGAGTATTCAAATTAGTGGTGAGATTCTTCGTGGTGCGAATAATAATGCTGGCGAACTAGGTTATAGTTTGGTAGATAATCTGCCTACAACAGATAAGTATAGTTCGTTGGGAGGAAAGATTGGATTTAATGCATTATTGAAAAAAATCAATCAACAAGGATATAAATTTGAAAATGGAAAAGACTTATTTTTAAAATCTCAAACTGATAGAAAATTAGAAAAGCTGATAATTGATGAATTAAAGTATCTAGCTTCATCACTTATAACCTTGCAATACGTCATTGATCCTGAGGTAATATTGATTGGCGGAGGAGTAAGTCAGAATACCTAAATAAATAAGCGGGAAAAAGGGAAGGAATAGTAGAACATCGATCCAGCACCATTTTTTTCTTCTTTTGAAATAACATAAAACAATAAACATGAACGTGCAGGGAAGTAAAAACAAAGCTTTACTCATAACTAACAAAATACCAGCTCCTTTTATTTTTTTCTCCCCCACATTCAAAGAGTAACAATGGTATGTACTTAATAATAGAAAAATGGATCAACTTGTATGAATATCAGCTGAAAAGATCTGCACCAAATAAAAAACTTCCAGCCAAAACTGACTGGAAGTTTATTTTTTTCTGAAATATTCTAACACAAATATGAAAAAGATGGCCGAAGCTAATAAGCCGATTTCGTAGCAAAACAATGAGATACCAGAGTCGTAATAATAAAATCCTCTAATCTTATGGATAAAATAGATCATCGGACAAGCAGATAAGAGTAAGTATTTATTAGGCCTTTTGAATAAGTAAAAGAAAGCACTGGTCATTATGATAAATGGTATCCAAAACAAAAGTTTACTTAAGACAATCAAATGATCAACTCCCATATTTTTTACCAAGAGAGATCATAACATCTTTATCGTAAAAACAAAATATTTTTTTGCTCATTTTGAAAATTTAAACATACTCGTTCTTATCCAAATATATAAAAATCGCCCCTCATCCATCGAGAGGCGATAAGTTCTAATTTAACTCAATTTTTTTTGTTTCTTTTGGCTGATGAGCTGTTTTAGGTAATACTAATTTCAGCACACCGTTTTTAAAGGTTCCAGTGATTTTTTCTTCATCAACATTAGGAAGATAGAATGAACGTTTGTAAGAGACCGAATGTCTTTCTTTCCGTACATAGTTGCCATCTTCTTTATCTTCTGTATGGGACTCATGATTGGCGGAGATCGTCAAAGTATTATCTGAATATTCAACTGTCGTGTCTTCTTTGTCACAGCCAGGCATATCAGCAGTTAGTTTGTATTCTTTTTCATTTTCGACTAAATCCACTTTTGGATAACTTGAAACACCTAAAAAATCATTGAATGCTGGACTAAACACGTCATTGAAATCAGGGAACATGTCGCGAATGCTAGGTACATTTGCCATTTTTGATCATCCTTTCAATAAGTATTTTTTATTTATCCCTATTTACGTAATAACTCTATTTTGAAAAAAATGCAAGTATAATGGTTAGCTTTGTGAATATTTCATCTAATACGATACAAAGGCTATCTTTCTAATTTGAAAAAGGGATCATTAAAATAATAAGAAGAAAATATGTCAAAAGGTAAAAAAAGTAAATTCTTCTATCCAAATATAGAAAAATTGAATCTATATAGGTTGAATTAAATACTTTACATCCGCACGCACAGTCGGTCAATCACCTCAAGGGGACGCTCGTTTACATCGGCTAAGAAACCGCGGACCGACTGTTTGATTTTCTGGACGTGGTCAAAAAAAAACATTGTTGATGACCGATTCCTTGAGCCACTTCCAAACGCCTTCCATTAGGTTCAACTGAGGGCTGTAGGGAGGAAGATGAGTGCCAGGCGCCTAGCGTTTTCTTCAAGAAAAGACTGGATCAGCTTGGCGTGGTGGATAAGGGCATTATCCAATACCATCACGATTTTTCCGGTGGGGTATTCCCGCAATGTCCGCTCCAGAAAACGGAGGAAGGCCGCTGCGTCGTATGCCCCTTCTTCTGTACAAATGATCCGACCGGTTTCATAATCCAAGGTGCCTATCAATTTTACCCCTTTGTGTTGTCCATAAGTGGGGATTTTTCGCTGGTGGCCGCGGAGAAACCAGGTGCAGCCAATGGCTTGGTAATCCCGGATCATGGTTTCGTCCTCGAATAGGAGGTGGTCAATATCGCTATTCAGCAATTTTTTTTTAGGCTCGGGAAGGTTTTTTCCAAAAATACCTGTTGTTTCTTGGAATCCGCTTTTTTGAGGGTATACGTCGGACGGGTCCAGCTTAGTCCTAGCCGGTGAAGGAGGTCCGCCACGCCTTTTTGCGTATATCCATAACTCCATTCCCGGAGAATCAGGTCACACACAATCGCCAATGTCCAATTGGCACGGGATTTGAAACCTACTTCCTCCGGAGTGTGGTAGGCGACGATTTGGACCAGTTCCGCTTCCTGTTCATCTGTCAGCCGTGAAGGTCGTCCGCTTTGTTTTTTGGAGACTAAACCTTGGATTCCATTATGGCAGTAGTTTTTCACATAGTGGCTGACAGTATGCTCGTCGCGGCCGATGGTGTGCCCGGCTTCTTTCCGGGTGTGGCCTTCAAGAACCAACTTGACTGCCAGGAAACGCTCGTACAACCGGCGGTTGTCTGTCGTATTCATCGCTTTTTCCAATTCACGGATTTGGCGTTCTGTTTCCATGTTCCCCACTCCTCAAGTGTTTTCTTTAGTATCCGCCTATAGGAGGAAAAACGAATACAATTTAACTCAATTTATATAGAAAACCGCCCGACAATAAATTTCATTAACTCAGTTGACCGAAAATGAAGTACATACCAAAAATTTATCAAGAGAGCAAGTAGAGAAGTGAGTATATTCATAAGAGAAATAGCTGTAACGAATTATTAGGTTAATGCAAATGCTTATTTATACTCCGTATAACTTTCTCAGAAAAAATGATACCGATAAAGACTTGCTAGTACTGTAAATCCGTATAATATCATCTAATCAAAATGGTGTTCCATTTGCATCTGTCATCGTAATCGATCCTTCGGGTGACACTCGATAAAAACCAACGCTTCCAGATCCCCCTTGGGAACGGATTTGTTTGCTGGAAGCTGTGAACAAATAATCTCGATCAATTTTTTGATAAAAGCTAATAACAATATCGTCACTTTGTAATTCGGAACGGTGGGCAATAAGAAATAGAAGTGCTTTGTCAGAGTTTTCTAATGGAAGAGAAGGTACAGTGCTTTCTTGCATTTCAGATGTTGAAGAAATGCTAGACGACTGAATACTTGATTGGCTATGTTGCGAATCTACATTACCAGTAGAAGTATTAGTAATGGAAGTAGTAGAAGTACTTTTAGTTGAACCAACCTCAGTTGTTGAAATGGCTGCTGAATATTCTTTAACAGAATTCTTTTTTTATATCCACAGGCAGAAAAAAGTATTACAGTTCCCAACAAGCCTGCGTAAATCCCTTTATGCATGATAGCTCCTCCTAAAATAGATTATCTTTATTCAGTATATCACTTAAACAAAGAAAAGCAGATGGTTTAAAATGAAAAAACCTTCCCAATAAAGAGAAGGTTCATGAAGATAATAACTTTTTTAATAATTATAGCTTTCTAATATCTTTCATCAACTTTTCTAGTAATCATTGGGAAAAATTTCAAGCAGTAGATCGCACAAATACCTACGACGATATAAATGATCTTCGCAAAAATAGTTGTTGAACCACCAGCAATCATAGCTACTAAATCAAGTTCGAACAAGCCTACCAACAGCCAGTTCAACCCTCCCACAATCAATAAAGTTAATGCAATAGCATCTAAAGTTTTCATTAGAATTCTCCTTCCTTAAATGATAAAACAATTATATATCAAAAAGAGAAACATTGCTTATATAACGCTCAGGAATTTTAGCAATCTATGCAAAAAGATGAAAATTTTTTTTGCTCTTCCATTAGTACACATTTTTAGCTGAAGCTGTAAATTTCATGTCTTAATTTTTTTTAGTGAGCTTTTATACTGGATTTGTAAGAAAAAAGAAGGAGAGGATCACATATGCCGGATTGGTTGGATATTGCAGGAAAAGTAGTAATTGTAACTGGAGGTTCCTCAGGAATTGGAAGAAGTATCGTCGAAAATTTGTTGAAGCAGAATGCACAAGTAGCGAATTTTGATGTAACTGAATGCCGTATACAGCATGAAAACCTACTATCTTTAAAAGTCGATGTGTCTTCTAAAACGGACATAGAAGAAGGGATATATAAAGTAATGAAACATTTCAAGACGATCGATGGTCTAGTCAATAATGCAGGAATAAATATTCCTTCTCTTCTAATAGATAGAAATCATCCAAAAAGCAAGTATGAATTATCAGAACAGGTTTTTGATAAGATGATCGCTGTCAATCAAAAAAGTGTATATTTGATGAGCCAAGCAGTTGGAAGAATCTTGGTGCAAAAGGGATCAGGAGTGATCGTGAATCTTTCTTCTGAATCAGGATTGGAAGGATCAGAAGGACAGAGCTGTTATGCTGCTACAAAAGCAGCGATGAACAATTTTACTCGTTCTTGGGCAAAAGAGTTAGGAAAGAGGAATGTTCGTGTGGTAGGTGTTGCACCAGGGATACTGGAAGAAACCGGTTTGAGAACACAAGAATATGAAGAAGCTCTTTCTTATACGAGAGGTATAAGCGTCGAACAGCTGAGAAACGGTTACAGTCGAACAAGTACGATCCCTCTGGGAAGGAGTGGTAAGCTGCAAGAAGTGGCGGATCTAGTCTGCTATTATCTTTCAGAAAGATCAAGTTATATCACTGGAGTCACGACTAATATTTCAGGAGGTAAAACAAGAGGATAAAGGATAGGGGGGACGCACGTGACGCTAGTAAACAGATGGTACCAATTATTGAAATTACTAGTCACTCACAAGAAAGTTTCAATCCAGGAAGTGCAAAAAGAAATCAGAACCAGTAATCAAACCATAAAAAAAGATATTGGGGAGTTGAATGAAGAAATTGCCGGTATTGCAAAAATCATCCAAAAAAACAAACATTTTGAACTTGAAATTTATGATTTTGATTTTTTTGATGAGATCATGCAAGGAAAATTGAAAACAGCCAGGGATTTCAATTCGGCATCCAAAAGAATCGCTTATTTACTAAATAGGCTGATCGAAACAGAGGATTTCTTACGTATGGATGATTTGTCTGAAGAAGTCGGTGTCAGCAGAGGAACAGTGGTCAAGGATCTAAAGACATTAAAAGAGATGATCAATGATTTTGATGTAAAGATTACAGGCACACCAAATAAAGGACTAAGAATAATAGGAGATGAGCTAGAATTACGACTACTTTTGTTTTATTTTGTTTCTCCCTACTTTTCAGAGACGAAAACAGAACAGGTTCTAGAAGAAAAACAAGCAATCAAACATTTTCAGAAGAAGACGAATGCTAGTAAACAAGAAATCACCCTACAAGTATAACGATGATAAGAAAAGCTAACTCTGATTTGCGCTTATATTTCGACCCCATGATGATGCGTATTCGACGATTAGATCTCATTGATCTGGATGAGTCCTTCTTATATCAAGAGATGAAACAGCACCTCTCTTTATTGATAAATCGGGTAATTTTTCGTTATCGATTGACTGATTTATTTTATGGTGAGATAGAAAAAAAGTATCCTTTTTCTTACCAAATCGCTAGCGAATGCATACAAGCATTAGAAGCTATCTTGCAACATAAGATCTCTAAAGTAGAGATCAGCTACCTAACGTTGTATTTGGAGTTAGCATTTCGATATCAAAAGAGCATTTTTCCTCTAAAAAAGTAGCCATTGTTCATACGACAGGAAAAGGAACAGCATTAATGATCCAAAGACAAATCAAAAGGATATTGGGGACGGATATACAAATAACACATGTTTCAGAAGAACAATATGAAAAAGTAGATCTAAACAAATATTTCGCTGTTTTTACAACGATTCCGTTAAAAAATGTAAATGAAGAGACACCGGTGATCCATTTGACTAATCTTTTCGATGACTCTTGGTTAAGGGCACAATGGCAAAAAGCAAAAAAAAGCGATTAGTCGGGTTTCATTCTACTGTTTTTTTCTATCAAATATGGAAAGAAAAAAAGACGTATCAAGAATATTTAAACAAATTAGTCGCTCCTTTGATCAGAGGCTATTATGTGGATGAAGAATTTGAAAAAAGGATCTTGAAAAGAGAATCTCAGCAAAACACATTTGTTAACAAAGAATTTGCTTTTCCTCACACAACCAACCAGCTATCTCAACACATTGTTTTATCAGTAGGGCTAATAACTGATCAAGGTTTAGCAGAAACAGGAGGAAATGGAGTTATTTTTTTATTTGCCATACCTGAAGAAATGACGGCTGAAGTTGAAAATGAATTATTTGAGCTATACGATATCCTATTTGAACTCATAAAAATGGGAATAGATGAGTTTATTGAATTAGCACCGACACAGGAATCATTTTTAAAACTAATCAAAAGTAAAGGAGAGAGACTTCATGAATGATATGTATCTATTCATAGTTTTCGCAGCTTCAGCTTATGTGCTGCAAGCAGTTATCAGTTGGAAGCAACTAAAGCATTTCAATCAAACATATAGCGAACTGCGAAGAAAAGGAAAAGTAGCGATTGGTAAACGACCTGGGAAAATCCGTTCAGGCACGATTGTTATGCTAGCTATAGACGATCATGATCAAGTTTTAGAAGTCAGAAAAATGCAAGGGGTTACATCTTTGGCAAAATTTCATTCATTACCTGTCTATGCGGGTGAAGATATCCATTACATCGATCGTTACCATCCCTCAGTTCGAGCGGAAGATCGTTTGACACAAGCAGCTTTAGAAAATGCCAGAGAAGTATACTTACGAATAGAGGCAGGAAATGAAAAAAGTGAACAACCTACATTGCCTTTTATTGCTATGCTCAATAATTTTCGGATATGGAAAAGTACGATCAAAGAAAAAAGGAGTGACAAACGATGGATATCATAACAAAATTTGCTGAGAGATTTATGAGGCTGTTCCAAACAGGTGCAGAAACATTCATAAGCTGGATGACAGGAATCGTACCAGTTGTCTTGATGCTGATGGTTGCAATGAATACGCTGATTGCTTTTTTAGGTGAAGACCGAGTAACGAAAGTAGCCAAATTATCAGCGAAAAATCCGCTTACTCGTTACCTTGTGTTACCGTTCTTATCTGCTTTTATGTTGGGAAATCCTATGTCATTTACAATGGCTCGTTTCCTTCCAGAATACTACAAACCAAGCTATTATGCTGCTCAAGCTCAATTTTGTCATACGAGCAATGGTGTATTCCCCCATATTAATCCTGGAGAATTGTTTGTATGGATTGGGATTGCTCAAGGGATCGAAACCTTAGGGCTAAATTCGATGGAGCTGGCTATCCGATACTTGCTTGTGGGACTGCTGATGAACTTTATTGGTGGTTGGATAACTGATTTTACTACTGGATTTGTATGCAGACAGCAAGGAATCGTTCTTAGCAAAAAAGTAGAGCTTTCAGTTGATTAGAGAAAGGAGTGTTTTAAATGTATAGTGATATCAAGATCGTAAAAGGAAACGGCGGGTATGGAGGTCCTTTGATTATTAGGCCGACAAAAGTTAAACACAAGTTCATCTATGTCACAGGTGGAGGTGAGAGGCCAATGATCGTAGATAAAATAGAAGAACTGACAGGTATGGAGTCTATCAATGGATTCAAAACATCAATACCTGATAGTGAAATCGCGCTTGCAATCGTTGACTGTGGAGGGACTCTTAGATGTGGAATTTATCCTAAAAAAGGGATACCAACCATCAATATCGTTCCCACAGGAAAAAGTGGCCCATTAGCACAATATATCACTGAAGATATTTATGTTTCAGCAGTAGGATTAGAACAAATACAGCCACTAATGGAAACTAGTGATAACAAAGAAACAGTAAATACTACATCTCCAGATAAAAAGTACAAATATGATACTTCTAAAAAGATAACCGAGCAAAAAGCAGAGCAGCAAAACTGGATAGCAAAAATTGGAATGGGCGCGGGAAAAGTAGTTGCTACATTCAATCAATCAGCAAGAGAAGCAGTAGATACGATGATCCGGACAGTGATCCCTTTTATGGCTTTCGTTTCCCTTTTGATTGGTGTGATACAAGGTTCTGGGATCGGTAATGTATTTGCTAACATTATGGCACCTTTAGCAGGAAATGCAGTTGGATTAACAATCATTGGCTTTATTTGTTCACTGCCATTTTTATCTCCTTTGCTTGGTCCAGGGGCAGTTATTAGCCAAGTGATTGGAACATTGATCGGTGTAGAGATTGGAAAAGGAAATATTCCTCCCCAATTAGCATTACCGGCACTATTTGCTATCAATACTCAAAATGCATGTGATTTTATTCCAGTCGGTCTAGGTTTGGAAGAAGCAAAAGCTGAGACAGTAGAAGTAGGTGTACCATCAGTTCTTTATTCAAGATTTCTTAACGGCATCCCACGAGTTATCATTGCTTGGGTAGCAAGTTTTGGATTATATAGCTGAGTTTAGGAGGAACAGAGATGACGATCTTTGAAACGGTTGTAACAGATGTTGGTATAGAAGCAGAAGTATTCAGGAAAGAAAAAATAATGATTTTATTTGGAGATGAAGCACCGGAAACATTAACAGATTATTGTTATAAGATTGAATTGAATCAGGTAAGAAAAGAAATAACTTGTGATATGAAGCTCTGCTTTGATAAACAAATGTATGTAATCACAGCAGTAGGAGATGTTGTCCAAACTAATTTGAATGAATTAGGACATATCACGATAAAATTTGATGGATCTCATGAGCCGGAACTTCCAGGAACAATGTATGTAGAAGATAAGGAAATGCCGTATTTAAGAAAGGGGACAATCATTAAAATCGATCAAGAGGATCAGAATGGGGGAAAGCTATATGGAAATCATGCTTGATACAGCAAATACAAAAAGTATTTATTCTTGTCAACAGTTTTTGAATTTAACAGGCGTAACAACAAATCCTACTATTCTGAAAAAAGAAGGAGCGTCAAACTTCTTCTCGCATATGAAAGAAATCAAAAAAATAATCGGACAGATTCCTATCCATATTCAGACAATAGGAAGAACGGAAGAAGAAATGATAGAGGATGCTCGAGTTATCATAGAAGAACTGGGAAAAGATACGTTTATCAAGGTGCCGGTGAATCAAGCAGGCCTTCAAGCGAGCAAAAAGTTGAAAAAAGAAGGTTATTTGATTACTGGTACAGCTATTTACACAGAATTACAAGGGTATTTAGCTATTAATAATGGAGCAGATTATATTGCACCTTATTATAACAGGATGCAAAATCAAGGCATTGATGCTATGAAAGTGATTGATTCGTTGCGGACTGAGATCGAACGTACGCAAAGTCCAACAAAAATATTAGCAGCTAGTTTCAAAAATTGTGAACAAGTCACTACAGCCATTCGATCTGGAGCTCATGCGATAACGTTAAGTAAAGAGCTACTAGATCAAGTATTAGAGATGCCCTCGATTGATAAAGCAGTGAGGGGCTTCCAAGAAGATTGGGTGCAAACTTTCCAAGCAGAAACGATTGGTGAACTAAAAAAGGTCGCTGATTACTTCTGAATCAATTTCTCCATAAAATAAACGATAGCCTTCTCGAAAACTCGAGAAGGCTATCTGACGATTCAATATTCATTAATTTAAAGTTTGGGTGACTATTACTAACTATTACTTATTTCTCATTTAAACGATGTATTCCCTAACCTCTAATACATCCTTGTAACTCTGAAGTTACGCCAGTTTTGAATAAATTTCATAAAAACAAATGAAAAGTGTCGCATAAAAATATCTTTCGTGTTTCTCTAGTATAACAGAATAAGAAGAACAAGTCCAGAAGGGATATTTTCAGTCTTTTTTTAAATAACTTTTCAGTCGAGTTTGAGTTTATGATAGTTGTTTTTGAAGCGATACGGCAAGTGAAAAAATAGGGGAGCATGAAAGAATCTACTTAATGGCGCATTGATTCATGTAATAGAAATAAAAAACTTTTTTAAATTTATATCCTCATGATTGTAACAAATAAAAAAAGACCCCAATGAAGTTGTGGCAAAAGTGGTTTGCCTCAAAAATAAGAAGGAATTTCCAAAAATCACTTCTCAAATTTCATCCCCAATTGGGTCAAATTTGTTTATTTGAATATATTTTTTACATAAGGATCTTTAATAGTTACATTGTCTTTTTTCATCACTTTACGGATTGTTTTATCCATGAATTCCGTATCAAGAGTTTTTGCTTCGGTAGCAATTTTTTCTAGCTCAGATTTGTATTTGCCTTTATTAGAACCTTTATCCTGTTTTTTTACCATTTTTACTAGATAATAGCTTTGCTGATAAGTCGTTGGATCTGTTACAGGAATGATATCAGAAACTTCCCCGTTTTTTAGTTTAAATGCTGCTTTTTTTACTTCAGTAGGAATCTCTGGATTGGTTGAATCAAAATTCATTTTTCCATCAGTTTCCTTTAATGTTTATTATTTGTCAAATTAAGCGAGACAAAACTTTCCATTTACGTAACTCAAAAAAACTTCTAATGGTGTTTGGTAATTTAGTGATTTTCTAGGGATATGGTTTCTTTTGGACGCAACGGATGAGATGAATCCTTGATTGACTTGGTTGAAGTCCATTTCTTTTGGTAGTCCATCTTTTCGGAGGAGTCCGTTTGAATGTTCATTTAATCCCCGTTGGGAAGGCGTTCCTGGGTCTGCGAAATAAATATCAATATCATTCGTATTACTAATACTTTTCCAATTAGAGAATTCTTTTCCACAATCAAAGGTAATTGATTTGAAAAGATTTTTGGGTACGGATTGAAGCCATTGATTAATCGAATTTTCAATATCAACGGCCTTCTGGTTTCAAGGCGATAATGGCTTTTGAAAGTCGCTCAACGAGTGTGATGACGGCACTTTTATGGTGGATGCCGACAATCGTATCACCCTCTAAATGTCCAAATTCTTCTTCGAAAACGACATAATCTTTTTTACGTTCAGAAATATTTCTTTTGAATGCCTGTTTTCCACGTTTTTCCTTATAACCATTTGGTTTTCGTTTTCCTTGCATCGGTAAATGTAAAACATTGAATTCTCCCGTCTTAAACCGGCGATAGAGGGTACTTACTGAACAAGAGAAGGTTCGCTCTGCACGGCCAATAATGACGTCTGGGGTCCAACCTTCAGTTGATCTTTTTGCAATGTATTCTTTTTCCTCAGCAGGAAAAATGATTTCGGTTCTCCCACAACGTCGCTTATTTTCTTTGTATTGTTCAAAGTATTCAAGTGCTGTTCCACCACATTTGAGAAAGTTATAGACATTGTAAATTGTTTGGCGTCCACGTTTAAGCTGCTTCGCAACGATAGCAACCGGAGTTTCTTGATGAAAATATGCTTCTATCATTACAAGCTCGTTTGGTGTAAGATGGGTATAAGTCATTTATGTTCACTCTCCTTGTATGCTTTAGCGGGTATTACAATTTGAGTGTAACATAAATGGCTTTTTTATTTGTCTCGCTTAATTATACAAACGGCGGTTTTATTTTTTCCATAAGCTTGAACAAGCTTGGAGAAATTTTCCCCTTCATTTGCTGCTTTTTTTGCTTTATCTGCTTCTTCTTTAGTCGAAAATAGAATGATCTGTGTACTAACTTCTGGATAGAATTCTTTCCAAGCAGTGTCTAGATCTTTATCTGTTAATTTTACATTGGCTTTCAAACCGTATTGGAAAGCCAGCATCTGTTTAAAGAGTTTCTTATATGTCTCTTCTGTTTGGCCAACTGCTTTTAATTGTTCCTTGTAGTTTGGACCGAGTTTTTTGATTTGTTCATTATATTCTTTTGTTACTTCCTTTGAAGAAATCTCTTTTCCGTATACATCATCAAATGCTTTGAAGACAATCATTTTTTTTAATAGTGTTTGATTATTTGATTTAACTTTTGGGTTATCATAAAAATCCTGAACTGTAAGTGTTCCACCTTTAAACGTTGCAATCGTTTCATTGGACTTGCTACAACCTGAGAATAGTAAAATTGCACATGCTGAAAGGCACATAATTAGTAGTTGTTTTTTCAAAAAATTTCCCATCCTTTCCTTATTAAAAACAGTCTAACAGAAGAATTAGGGAGACAGTCTTTCATTTTCGTAAGGTTGCTGTAGATATTCTTAGTTCGTAAAAATCTATTCTCTCTATGATGGAGAACATTTACATAGTTTTCACGAGACAAGAAAGAAAAGGGTTGTTAAACTTAATATAAAGGAGGGATGAAAGATGATCAGGATTATTCGGTTGATTGGATCTGTTTTAATAGTCTTAGTTGGTTTTGTTTTAGGAATTCTTGTCAATAATGCACTTGCGGATATGTTTATTGGAAATAGTGAATGGATTGGAGCAATTGCCGGTACAGTCGGACATTTAGCTGTTTTTTTACTAGCTTTATTTCTTGCTAGTAAGGTCGAAGGAAAAAGAATAGAAGATTATGGTGTTTCTGTTCGAGGAAAAGACTGGGGGTATTTAGCGGGAGGTCTCGTTGTTGGAATTGGAGTGTTTCTGCTTATTACTAGTCCATTATATTTGACGGGGGCGTATCGGTTAGATTCAGGAAACGCAAACATTGTGCCGCTGATAACGAGTTTTATTTTATTTATTGCAGTGGGGGCATCAGAAGAGCTTTTATTCCGTGGCTTTTTTCAGCATCAGATGCTTAGATTTGGTCCGTTAATAGCAATGATTGGATCTGCTGCATTATTTGCTCTTTTGCACGGATTGAATCCTAACATGACATTTCTGGCAGTTTTCAATATCTTTTTAGCAGGTTGCTTTTTCAGCGCACTTATCTACAGTACAGGAAGTTTATTTACGGCTATTGGTGCTCATATTACTTGGAATTGGACACAAGGAGCTATTTTGGGTATACCAGTCAGCGGAACGCAAGAACAAGGTTTTTTCTCCACTCTGATCCAATCGCAAAATACAATAATTACTGGGGGAAACTTTGGGGCTGAAGCATCTATATCGACTACATTATTCTTGTTAGTCTTGATTGTTGGTTTGTTACTCTATGCATATAAAACAAAGCGGATGAAGAAATACACTGCTGTTTATCAATAACTATATAGCTATTAATGATTATCCATATTTAAAATGTTATATGGAGATCAACAGAGTATACTTTAGTACCTGCTATAAGCAACAAAAAAGTCCCTTCTAATAAAAGAGACTTTGAAGTTATTTATTTTTTTTGGATTTCCTGTAAATTGAAAAAGCTTCAAGAACACTTAAAAACAATACCGTATAGAAACCAGAACCTATAAAGTCTTTATTTAGTAAATATTCAACAGAAATTCCGATAATACTACCTAACAACAAATTGATCAAAAGGGAAAGATAAGGATGTTTTTCGTAGAATAAATCTATTTTAGCTTTCATAGGTTCTCCTTTTGTATTATTTACTCTATTTTATAATCAGTGGTCACAGCTCTTCTCACTCCGTCATAGCCAGTTCGTTTGTAAAATCCTACCCAGCTATTACAATTTTTGTCTTATAGTCGAGCGACTGCATTTACTGGGATATTGCCATAATTTGTCCAATCAGCTGCTAGAGTAGGCAGTATTTATAGCTCCAGCTGTTATACCAGTACTTAAAGCAATATGAGGATATTGCCATGCTTCCCACGTTGCAACATTAGCACGAGCTTTTGTTTCCATTTTTACTACCATAAGACGACCGTTCTCGTCTTTTCTATAGATACATTCAAGTTATCATCGTTAGAATAACTAGTATTTTTGATGATATTTTGTTCGCTAGCAAAAACAATTCCAGTTGGGAGAATTGTTGATCCAAAAGTTAGTAACAAGGTTGATAATAGCAAACTTTTTAATAATATTTTTTCTTGATGTCCGCCTCTTAAAATAAATTGTAATATACGTATTTACGAATTTAATATAACATGTGACTTGTTTTAAAAGAGAAAAAATCACAAACAGTTGTTTTGAAGTCATAATCGCTAGTGTCATTTGACGTGCTAGTAAACAGAATGTATTGCCTAAAAATTATCCTTTAGACGAAAGAAACAAAAATTAGTTGTATCTATTTTAATTATTATGATACAGGCAGCAGAGCATATGTTTTTGATGTTTTTAATACTTGAGAAATTTCATAGTAAGTAGTAAGGTACCTACTGGTTCAAAAAGATGTGGACATTGATCTATTAGTATAGAAGTAATTGATTGATTTTATTAAAACTCGACATAAAAGCTTTAAAAAGAGACATGGAGAATAAAGAAAAGAATTAGTGATAGAATGATAGTATAATAGTTTTTACTTCATAAGATAACAACTGCTCAGTAGTCAACTGAAAGTGGTTGTTTTTTGTTTTCTCTATCTTTTCAAGATATCTTTTATAAATGGTTTTTCTTTAAACATGCCAACGTTTTGCGCGTCTAGAAGACGAGCAACCAGAACCTGTATATAATTTAATCATGATACATTCCTCCAATAGCTAAATATTTATGAAATAATAACATGAAGAAATAGTCGAAAAGTGCCATTTATAGGTGTAAAATAAGAAAATGTTGTCACATATAAAGGAACGAACGAGATAAGAAATGCTATCAAAGGAACCCCAATAAAAAAATCAGAAAATGGAATATATTTTTTTGATTTCTAACCATAAAATGGAAAATAGTAGTAAACGAAACATCATTAGAAGAAAGAACTAGAAAAAAGAAAGAAGGCATACGTATGTCAAACACAGCCGACGCAATAGTAGTGATCGATTTACAAAAAGGGGTATGTTTTGATTCTTCACCGATACACGAATTAGAAACAGTGACAGCATTAGTGAATAAAAGAATCAAAACATACGAAACGATTGGAAAGCCAGTTATTTTCGTTCAACACGAAGATGATCAATTAGTGCCACAAACAAAACCATGGGAGATATTGTCGGAATTATCTATTCCTGAGCACAGTTATTTTGTGAGAAAAACCCATGCGAATTCATTTTATAAGACTAATTTGAGTGTTTTATTAACTGAATTGGACTGTCATTCGATCGAATTATGTGGGGCACAAGCAGAGTATTGTATAGATACGACTGTGAAGTTTGCTCATGGATTAGGATACCAGCTTATGATGTGTAGAGGAGCAACGACAACTTATGATAATCCTTTTATGAAAGCAAAGGAAACAATCGCTTTTTACGAGAAAATTTGGGATAAACGATTTCTGACATTTTTGGAGCAATAAGTTGTTTCTTCGTTTAAAAAAAGCAGAATGGATACTGGTTTATCCATTCTGCTTTATTACGTAAAATGAGAAAATAATCCTGTTCTATTTTTATGGGATAAACCATTTATTTTTTGTATAAAAAATGTTTGCGTTTACATACAATTCTCCTAGAAACATAAAAAGGAGTGAATAGCTTGAGAACAAAACAAGTATTAAAGGGAGCGTTGGTCATCTTATTTGCTGTAAGTACAAGCGTCCCGCAATGGACAGTATATGGAGAGAGCATTTCTTCCGAATCGGAATCTCGGGAGGTAGAAACCACAGAAACTACTGATGCTGGAAATGAAACGAAATCGAGTACTTCACAAACAGAAACAAATACTGAAACAACGGCTGAGACATCTGTTACTAGCACAGATCAAGAAACGACCGCTACCACAGATAACCAACAAACAGAAGAAGCAACAGCTACAAAAATGTCAAACGACGAATCCTCTTCTGCTAAAGTAAGTGACAAAGAGAATGGGACAGAAAATGATGATATCGGTAAAGGTGAAAATTTCAATGGTAAAGAATATTTGAATTACTTCGGTAAACAGATGACAGAAATACTTAATGGACCAACAGAAGACATCAAGTCAAAATTAATAGAGTTATTAGTCACTGAGCTTGCTGTTAATGATTATGGTGTAGATAAAGAGATTATCAAACATCTGATTGCTACTTATCTATTGTACGATATCGCTTTTGCAAAAAACAGTGTGTTGATGTCGATGCTTGGAGGTACAGATGATGGGACAACGCCTACAGAAAACACAGGCTTCTATCCAAATACAAAACAACTTCATCAAACTGTACTAAACAAACAAGATGGCAAAATGATGAATGTATATGCATATTATGTCGATCAAGGTTCAGATAAAACAGTCATGATCCATGGCGGATTTCGAGGGAATTGGAATAACGGGATCATTACAGAAGAATACAATGATTTTTATAAGGCCGGGTATAATTTATTATTTGTTGATTCCAGAGCGACTGGTAATAGCGGAGGCGATTATGTGACCTATGGACAATATGAGTCAGATGACGTCCTTTACTGGATAAATCAAGAAGTTCGAGAGCGGCCATCTCAAAAGATTTTACTTTATGGTGGTTCGATGGGAGCAGCTACGATGATGTCTGTATTAGCGAAAGATATTCCTGTCAATGTCAAAGGAATTATTGAAAATTGCGGATTTGCATCAATTGATGAACAACTACGTTTTACGTACAACCGGACAGTAGTCCCCGCACTACCGGATGCCATAAAAAATCAGTTAGACATCATTGGGGATCAAGAGCATGAATATTTATTTATGGGCCTTTTGAAACAATACTATTTTGATCAGGAGATGCATTTGGATACAAAAGCTGCTCTACCTACGATTGGAATGTCAGATTCATTGCCTAAATTGATTATCCATGGAACAGCAGATGATGTAGTACCTGTGTCTAACGCGCAAAAATTATATGAGTTATCAGGAGGGTATAAAGATCTTTTATTAGTAGAAGGAGCAGGGCATGGAAAGGCACAGGAAGTTGACCATGCTGCCTACACGAAACATGTAACGGACTTTTTGAAAGTAGTGTTTCATGATCAGATAAACGTAAAGTATGTGGATGAAAACAATAAAAGTCTACTCAAAGACCAGGACGAAATCCAGCTTTACGGAGCTTATGGAGAGAATTATATGACAGAGCAAAAGACATTCGAAGGATACGAATTAGCAAATGTTGAAGGACCGACTGAAGGGGTTTTTAATGAGACGATACCAACTATTATTTACCATTACAAAAAAATCCCAGTAGCTCCACCAAAAAAGCAAGATCCGACAGAGAATGCAGACAATAAGGGAAAGAATGAACCTCGAGAGGATCAATCAAGTGATGATACGCAACCGATTCAGATGACAGTGAAAGTACAAAAAAAGACAGATGCAAAAAAAGAATGTTGCCGAAAACTGGAGAAAAGAAACATTCGCTTCTCATTTATTCAGGTGGATTTTTATCTGTTAGCACGATTATCACATGGATTTGGCGAAGAAAGAGAGGGTAAATGAATGAAATGGTTCAAGCGAATAGTGATTGCAGTACCAGTTATCATCGTAGTTATTTTAGTCACTGTATTTTTGATTAATCAAATCACACCAAAGCCGATTAGCTTGCTTGTTAGAAAACAATTTGACACAAGTGAAAAAGAACAAGTATATGCCCGACCAGATGATTTCCAGCAAAAAATCGAACAAATCGATATAAAAAAAGAAATATCCTATCTTTCAAAATACAAAAATAATAATATGGATATCTACACACCGAAAGTGGAAAAGAAAAAGTCACCGATTCTTTTCTGGATGCATGGAGGCGCATATGTAGGAGGGGATAAAAATGATTGTCGTGATTATTTGGAATATCTATGTTCAGACACGCAGCAAATCATCGTAAATATAGATTATGAACGATCACCGGAAGCAAAACATCCTACACCAGTTATCCAATTGAACGAAGCCATTCAAGCAGCTAAAAAAGAGATAAAAGATCAAGCAGATTGGTCGAATATTTCGATTGGTGGAGATTCGGCAGGTGCACAAATTAGTGGAGAATATTTGTTAGCACTTCAAAATGAAGAAATTAAAAAAGCTGATCATCTTGATCCGACTTTGGAGAACAAGCAGATTACGAAGTTTATTTCTTTGTCTGGTCTGTTGGATCCTTCTGCATTTACTCAAGTAAGTGATAAAATCTCTAGCTTTCTTTATGAAAAATGTGGATGGGCTTACTTTGATAATAAGGACTTTGAACAATCAGAGAAGGTCAAAAGTTTAGCCTTGGTCAGACATGCGGATCGTTGGACGCAAAACACATTCTTAACGGATGGAAATACAAATACGTTTACGAAACAAATGGAAGAAGTAACTTCTGTATTTGAGAAAGCGGGGGTGAAAGTCACAAAAGTAGATTATGCGGAGAAAAATGCTGTTTTGAACCATGAATATCAGTTTGATTTCAGCAATAAACAAGCGCAAGAAACATATAAAAAGTTAGTAATGTTTTTCAAGGAGTAAAGTCTTATGATGCAAAAGAGGTTGTAATCTGTCACTTAGCTCCAAGTCACAAGGAGCAATTTCAATAAACAAGCTTTTCATGGTTTATGAATATTGTAACTTGTGACTGAGGAGTTAGAGATGGCAAGGGGCACCTTTTATTCGAAATTTGGGAATATCACACGATTATTGTCACGATCTCTTTTACGTAAATTTTATAAGTCAGATTTTTTGTTTTGATCGTTTAAAAAAAGCAACAAATCCGAAGCCTGCGGAGGCAAGAAGGGACAAAAAGCCGAGTGGTAAGCAAAAGAATGCTGGTTCCACTAATATTCCGTTGTTATTGATATAAGGCTGGGAACAAAGATGAATAGCAAATAAAATCAATGCACTAGCGAAAAAAAGCAAAGAAATATGGATAGCTTTCATAAGCAGCACCTCCTTTTTTATAATTGTATGATAAATAGATTAAGAATCTATAAATGTGACAAGTTTGTTAGGATGTGAATAAAATGATCATCCAGCGAACTTGAAACAAAGATGGCTAATGATAAGCAATTAATGATTCAGCAATCAGATAGTTACAAAGTTTACCATCATACGTATAGACCAATAATAGAAAATATGGGAATATAATAGAAAAGATTTAGGATACCCCCAAAAGAATTTCCCCAAAAATTCGATGTATCCTAAACTTTTTTATTTTACATAACAATCATATCAACTGTGAAATAAAATTACAAATGATAACCTAAAATGAGGCCAAAAGCCAGTGTTATCAAGGAAATACTTAATTTACCAAAATTTTTTTTAATTTTTTAGAAAATAAGAACCTGAATAATTCATACTTTGACTTCAAACCGTCTGAAACTGCCTAACAGCAGTCTTCATTTACTTTTTCATTTTCACCTGTTAAGTGATGCAAAAAGAACCCCATTCTGATATGGTAAAGGTGTCGAAACCAACCATAAGAAAGGAGTTCTTCTCATGACTAGCTTACACAAAAACCAGGTAAAATTCAATTCAAATTTGACTATTTCACATACAGGTGGTCGCTTATCGAGTGATTCGGGTTTGGTCTTAGTTAAAGAGGTGATGAATACCTTCGACTTTTCACACGTAGCTAAACAGTGGCTCCATATTAAAGACAAACGTGTTTACTTCACACATGATAACTTAGCGATATTAGAACAACTCATTATGCAGTTAATTGCTGGGTACTCGGCAGACTCATCAGCTAATCTATTAAGACAGGATCCAGTCTTTCAAGCTGTACTCGGTAAAAAAGAGTTGGCCTCACAATCGTCAATCTCACGGTTTTTAGATCGTTTCACCGAGGAGAACATGGATCAACTCCAAGCATTAAATCAGTCGCTGATTGATAAAGCGCGTTTGATTCGCAATGACACCGAGTTAATCATTGATGTCGATTCCACACATTTGGATACCTTTGGACGCCAAGAACAAACAGATTATAATGCCCATTATCAAACCTACGGCTATCACCCATTAGTTGCATTTGACGGATTGACCGGAGATTTCCTAAAAGCTGAACTGCGTTCAGGCAATCAGTACACGTCTAAAGGGGTAAAAGCCTTTATCGACCCGCTGTTACACCACTACAAGAGCACGTTACCTCATACCGAGATATTGGTTCGGGGTGACAGCGGCTTCGCCACACCAGAGGTGTATGAATCTTGTGAAGCAACTGAAAGCCAGTACGTTATCCGATTAAAGAGCAATCGGAGGTTAAGTCAGTTAGCTGAACACTCTGTTCTTTATGGGGATAATAAAAAATGGGAAGACCGAGAAATACAGTATTTTTCACTCCCTTATCAAGCACAATCCTGGTCAAAACCCCGTCGCGTTTGTATTCGATCAATCCGTGAAGCAGGAGAGCTTCTTTTTCACCACGCATTCATTGTGACGAATCTATCCGATAATGTCTCGCCTGAAGTCATATTCTCTCTTTACGGCAAGCGTGGAACAATGGAAAATTTCATCAAAGAAGCGAAATCAGGCTTTTATTTTGACAAAACAGATAGTCCGCGTTTCCTGGAAAATCATGTCAGAATGATGATCAGTGTCCTGGCTTACAACCTCGTCAATTTTTTAAAGACCATTGGATTTGAACAAGTGAATCGGGGGATGACGATTCATTCTATACGATTGACATTGCTTAAAGTTGCCGGAAAACTCGTTAAAACAGGTAGACAAGTCTATCTCAAACTGTCGAGTTATCATGTGTATCAAACTGAATTTTATAAGGTTTTTGAACGCCTACGGCGATCTAGGCAATGGATTTAGGCTAGTTATCGTAAAAATTTTTAACCTATTTTTCCAAGGGGTCAGTCTGCCCTTAAATAGACAAATAATTTTTATTATAGCCTTCTTCCGTATATATCCTGTTCGAAAACACATTATTTTGGAAGAATGTATCTGCCTAATTTAAATGTAGGCACTTTGTTCAAAAAAATAGCTTAAATTTAGAGCTATGAATTATTCAGGTAAGAAACAAAAATAATAAAAAAAAGAAAAGATAAATTTTTTACTACTGTATACTAACTTTGTTATCGCATCTAACAAGTAACTCGAATAATACCAATACAACCTTCTCCAAAGATGCGATGACATACGTTCTAACCCACCGACTATTGATGTTCTGTACCACCCTTGCAGAACCAAAAAAGCCACTACCAAATATTTGGTAGTGGCTTTTTTTGTTTTATGGATTTTTCGCTTTTTATGTTATGGTGCTATTCTTTGATTTCAGAAATCGTATGTCGAACTTTAGCGATAGAACGACGTGATTCTTTTTCGTTGTAAAACATCAAAATCACATATAGAGAGTCCAAAATGCTTAGTTGAGAAATACGGGAAGCTAAAGCTTCAGATCGGAATTCTGTTTCTTCAGAAATAGAAATAAAAACGACATCGCCAAGTTTAGCAAGGGAAGAATTAGCTTGGCTAGTAATAACGATTGTTTTTGCTCCAGTTTTTCTTACGGTTTCAGCAATATGGATTGTTTCTTTTGATTGCCCTGTGTGAGAAATCAAAACAGCACAGTTTTTTTCCGTCAATAAAGAAGCTTCCATCAATTGAATATGGTAATCCGTGCTGTGAGAAGTTGCAATAGGGGAACGCAAAAATTTATGATAAGCGTCAGTTGCTACAATCTCTGAACCGCCAACACCGAAAAAATAGACACGTTTAGATTCATTGATAATAGTAGCCGCTTTTTTTAGATCCTTTTGTTGTAACAACTTTTTTGTGTCATTTAAAGTTGAAATACTAGACTCGAACACCTTTTGCGCCATAGTGAGCTCAGTATCTGTTTTCTGAATATTTTCGTGGATAGAAATAGCAGATAGATCATTTTCTTGGATCAACATGGCCATTTTAAAATCTTTAAATCCATTATAACCAAGTTTTTTTGTAAATTGAAAAAAAGTAGAGTCAGCAATACCTAGTTCACTTGCTAAATTGCTAATCGGACTATGACTTACTTTGCTTGGATTTTCTAAAATATAATCGGCGATAGCCTGTTCTTTTGGGCTGAAGTCGTTGTACATTGTTTTGATTTGTAGTCTTATGGAGACGCTCATGAGAATTCCTCCTTTTCATAATAAGATTATCATTTTTTCCGTTCTCGTTAATGTTAAAAATACAAGGAGAGTAGGAAAAAATCAAACAAAAAATATTTTTTTGTATAATGAGGGTATAAGAGATGGAGGCGCTATCATGGAAATTGGTGTAATTGGTTTGGGAAAAATGGGATTGAATTTAGCTTTAAACTTAAAAGAGCACCATCACAAAGTACAAGGACTCGACATTTCTAGTACAGCTGTTAGTCAGGCAAGAGAAAATGACATTCCTGCTTATCAAGAGATCTCTGAATTTCTAGCTACTTTTGAGCAGAAAAAAATCATCTGGTTAATGCTTCCTGCTGGAGAGATAACCGAAAACATGTTAAGAAAACTTTTTCCAAAACTCGGACCAGGAGACATTATTATTGAAGGCGGAAACTTTTATTATAAAGATTCAATCCGTCGAGCAGAAGAGTTTCAGAAAAATGAAATCGGTTACTTTGGTTGTGGGACTTCTGGAGGAATCGAAGGAGCACGACATCAAGCCTGCTTAATGATTGGAGGAGATAAAGAAACTTTTCTATCCGTGGAACAATTATTCAAAGATGTAGCAATTGAAAGAGGATATCTGTATGCTGGTGCATCCGGAAGCGGACACTTCTTGAAAATGATCCATAATGGAATCGAATATGGAATGATGCAAGCAATCGGTAAAGGATTCCAACTTGTACAAAAAAGTGAGTATGCTTTTGACTTGGAACAAGTCGCACGTGTTTGGAATCATGGTTCGGTGATTCGCGGCTGGCTTATGGAAATCATGGAAGATCAGTTAAACGAACATCCCAATTTAAGTAATTATCGGGGAATCGTTTCTGCATCAGGTGAAGCAAAATGGACGGTTGAAACAGCGCTAGAAATGGCTGTTCCAGTTCCAGTAATTGCAACTAGTTTGTTCATGAGGAATCTTTCACAGGAAGAAGATAGTTTTTCAGCAAAAGTAGTTTCAGCACTAAGAAATGGGTTTGGCGGACATGAAATAGTTGAAAAGGGTGAGTAAAATGCCAGATTATCATATAGCAATCGTTAATTCCAGCAGTTTCGGAAGAGTTTTTCCACACCACTTGGAAAGATTAAAGTCAGTTGGAGACGTTCATTTCTTTACTGTTGATCAAGAGATTCCAGGAAAAGAACTAGCGGAGTTACTTAAAGGATTCAATATCATTATTGCAAGTGTTACGCCATTTTTTCGACGAGATTTTTTTGAAAACAAAGATGAACTGCTATTGATTTCCCGACATGGTATTGGTTACAACAATATTGATTTAAAAGCAGCAAAAGAACACCAGACAATCGTATCTATCATACCTGCTTTAGTTGAACGAAATGCTGTAGCAGAAAATAATATAACTAATTTGTTGTCTATGCTTCGACGCACGACACAAGCACAAGCAAGAGTCAAGGACGATCGATGGGAAGATCGGGCGGAGTTCGTCGGTAGGACGCTGTTTAACAAAACAGTTGGTGTGATTGGTGCAGGAAATACCGGAAGCGGAGTAATCGAAATTTTGCGTAACGGTTTTCGCTGTGATGTTCTAGCTTATGATCCTTACAAATCAGATTTATACATCGAAAGCTTTGGTGCAAAAAAAGTAGAACTTCAAGAATTACTGGAACATCCAGATATCATTTGTTTATGTGCGAATTTGACAGAAGAGAACTATCACATGATTTCTGCTAAAGAAGTCGATCAGATGAAAGAAAATGTTTATCTATCTAATAGTGCAAGAGGCGCTCTAGTTGATGAAGAAGCGATGATTAATGGTCTAAAAAGTGGAAAGATCGCAGGATATGCCACAGATGTTTTAGAAGAAGAACCGGGACGTCAAGATCATCCGTATTTAGCGTTTGAACAAGTAGTGATTACGCCACATATATCGGCCTACACAAGGGAATGTTTAGAAGCAATGGGTGAAAAATGTGTCAGAGATGTCGAACAGATCAGTCAGCACCTTCTTCCTGAACGTTCTGTCCAGACAAAGAGCAACTATATAAAAGGATGATGAAGAAAATGGTGAACGGTTTAAAAGTGAAAATAGGCCCTCAATTTTATTTATATGAAGAAGGTGGTATTTCAAAGCTCTTCATCTTTGATATGGATGGCCTTTTATTAGAAACTGGACGTTTAGCTTATCGTGCTTATGTAAAATCAGCACAAAAGTATGATTATGAAATGCGTAAGGAAGTCTATTATTTACTAACTGGCCAAACAGAAATGGCGATAAGAGAACAAATGGGCATTTTGTACGGAGAAGATGTTCCATATATCAAATGGCGAGAAGCAATCAATCAATATAAAGAAAAAATCGTGAAAGAAGATAAGAGAGTATATACGAAAAAAGGAGCAGAAGAAATTTTATCTTTTGCAAAAGAAAGAGGAATCCATACAATCGTGGCCTCGTCTAATACACGCGAGAAAATAGAAATGTATTTAAGAATGGAAAATCTATACGATTTTTTTGAACAAATCATTTCGGGAGATGACGTGGAAAAAGGAAAACCGGAACCAGAAATCTTTTTGAAAGCTTGTTCAAAAATGAATATTCCTCCAAGTGAAGCACTTGTATTTGAAGACTCGATTGCAGGGATCGAAGCAGCAAGGCGAGCGGGCATTTTGTCTTTTCTCATCAAAGATCATTTGATAGGGTTGCCCGATCATAATGGGAAGCATAAGTTGAAAGTAGATGTAAGTTTATATGAATCCAATAAAGCAGACTATGAATTTTATGACCTGCATCAAGCAAAACGATTTTTAGAAAGTAAAGGGTTGTATCTCTAATAAAGAGGACTATTTTCTAGTCCTCTTTATTTATTGTCCTGCACGACTGAGGGAACAGATGAAAAAGAAGTAATTTTTTATTTTGAAGTATCTACCTTATTTGTAGTGAACAATTTAGAACAAACACAAAACGCATCTACTATTATCTACCAGTAGATGCGTTTAAAGAGAAGAACGAGAATCGTCCATATGAGGGTTTCCACTCCTTATGCAAATTTTTTTAATTCTTGCACTGCTTGTTCGATCGTAACACCTGTCGCTACATGATTGGTATTTTCTTTGTCAAAAACGACAAATAGATTCAAATCTGTATCCAAGGTTACTCGATATTGTATATCTTTGTTATAGAATGTCATAGCCATTCTCCTTTCTTTAAATACTTGCTGAAAGGCAACGAACGCGTTGATAACGAAATTCCATTTATAAGTATACCACCAATTGAAAGGTTTTCATAGTTAAGAAATTTTAAAGTCAAAAAGCAAATAAACAAGAAAACAAAAAATGAATCAAACGCGGTTGTTCAACTTTTTCTTCGATTCGAAGACAATAGAAGACAATGAATTTTATATTTCATTGCATTATCCTTGTGTTATTAGAAAAAGCATGATATATTAAATGAGTAATCTATTTTGAAACGTAATTTGAGCGATATATCTACATAGATAAAACTCCTTTTGCCTATCAAATATTTATTGCAACGAAAAAACGTACATTGATACGTATCAGGAGGAATTTATTTATGAATAACGGTACAGTAAAATGGTTCAACGCAGACAAAGGTTTTGGCTTTATCACTGGTGAAGATGGAAATGATGTATTTGCACATTTCTCAGCTATTCAAGGTGACGGCTTCAAAACTTTAGAAGAAGGCCAAGCAGTGTCTTACGATGTTGAAGATGGTCAACGTGGCCCTCAAGCAACAAACATTGTTAAAGCTTAATAAAAATTGACTTTTAACCGTCTTTTCGAAAGAAAAGACGGTTTTTTTGTACGAAAAAATTCATTGGTCGTTGAATGGGCTGAATAGTAGTGTATAAAACAATTTTGTGGAGCGTGAAGCTTTTATGGTAGAGGAAAATACGAATAAAGTGATGTTGATAAAAAGATTCCTATCTTGAATATGAAACGAGATGTCTTGAAAATGAATGAGTTTGACCAATCATTATCCTATCGAAATTTACAGTTTCGTTCGATTGGTCTGTCAATTAATGAAAAAGTAAAAAAGAATATGTTCTAGGAAGAGGGCGGCACATCTAAATTTTTAAGTAACGGACAGTTCAAATATCAAGCATTGAAAGAGGCTATCCTACTGTTTGAAGGAATACGAGTATATAAAAACGACAAAGAGGAAAAAGTAGTTCATTAAATCCCTTCAAGTGATGAAAGAATGAGATCTAATAAAACCTGATCTTTCATCTGTTTTTTAAATAACGTAATAATTTTTTTGTTTTTTTGTGCTTTCGCCGTTATTGTAAAGTGATTTAGCATTCTTATTTTTTAAAAATAACTGTGTTATATATTAAAAAAGACATAATAGTTATTAATTTTTTTAAAGATATGATTTGTCAAATTAAGCTAGAATAAAATGCTTCTTGTACATAGCTCAAAAATATTTCGATTGGTGTTCTGTAATTCAATGATTTTCTTGGAATATGATTACGTTGATTGCTGACACTGGAAATAAATGTCTGATTCACTTCTCTAAAATCCATTGATTTCGGCAGTCCATTACGACGCAGAATCCCGTTAGAGTTCTCGTTTAATGGGCGTTGAGAAGGTGTTCCAGGGTCCGCAAAATATATATCAATATCATGTTGGTTACTAATGGCTTTCCAGTTAGAAAATTCTTTTCCACAGTCAAACGTAATAGATTTAAAGAAGTTTTTAGGGAAGCGAGAAAACCATTGATTAAGGGCAGTTTCAATATCTAATGCCTTACGGCCGTTGGGTTTAATCGTGATAATGACTTTAGATAATCTTTCAACTAAAGTAATGACGGCACTTTTATGATGAATGCCAACGATCGTATCACCTTCAAGGTGACCAAACTCAGAATTGAAATCAGGATAATTATCAGGTCGATCATGGATTGAGCGCTGATACTGTTGTTTTCCCCGTTTTTCCTGATGGCCATTGGGTTTTCTTTTACCTTTCATCGGTAGTGTGTCAATATCAAATATTCCTTTAGAAAATAAACGATAAAGTGTTCTCATACCGCATGAAACAGGCCTTTCTTTTCGCCCGATAATGACGTCAGGCGTCCAACCAAGAGTGACTTTCTCTTTAATGTAATCTACTTCATGAGCAGGTAATTGAATGACTTTTCTCCCACATTTTTTCTTATTTTCTTTATACTGGTGCCAATAATCAAGAGCAGTCTTGCCTTGCTTGAACTTATTGACTACATTATAAATAGTTTGTATAGCACGTCCCATTCGGTTAGCGATTTCAACCGGCTTATTATGTTGAAGATAATATGATTCTATCATTGTCAGTTCGTCTATGGTAAGATGTTTGTAGGTCATTTATGGTTACACTCCTTTGTTTTCTTTCGTCGGAAATACAATTTGAGTGTACCATAAATGCCTTTTTATTTTTCTAACTTAATTTTACAATTCGCGAGAATATTTAGAAATTATTAATTTTCGTCTGAAAACAAAAAAGAAAGCGTTATTATTTTAGTCTATTTTCAGGGGGGTAACCTTATGATAAAAAAACTATTTTTACTATCAATATTAACGCTAGCAATGGCAGGTTGTTCTGACTCTGGCTTAGCAACTGAACTGATCACAAAATCAACTGAAGCCACGACAGAGGAGTTAAAATGTGGAAACGATCACAGTGACTATAGAGGCTTAAATCGTCGATGCATGGGAATATTAGGCAGAAGCAATTGTAAGCATCGATGTAGTAATCGAAGAAGGTGTAGAAGAAGCAACAGAAAAATCAAAAGAAAGATCAAAAGAAGCAAACTGTGCTGTGCATCGTATGCAGACGTCGAAGATGCGGTACCTTTAAACCACGTCAGGAGATGTTCATTTATGTCTAGGAAAGCTGGCGATGAACCAAAACTAGAGTACGCTTTTAGTTTTGCACGTGAGGATGAAGATAACCCTAAAACTTACGACATTTTAGCTTGATCTAAGATGGTTAAAGCTTTTTAATGAAGTAAGAGGAGATAGAAGGCTTTTCTAGTTATATTAGGTAAGATAAATTCCTTTTTGCTCCAAATTTGCTAAACATTCTGCTAGATAAACTTCATCGTGTTCCGGATAAATCGGCACGTTGCGCTCTACAGTAGGTAAATCAAAAAATGCTTCGCATGATTTGCCACGATACATAGGATTTTTCCACTCTGGTGCTGGGCTGTAACCACGTTTTTCCATTTCATCCATGACAAGCTGATGATATTGGAATAATCTATAAGGAGAATAGTGAAAAACATAATCCACAGTAGCATGTTTCTTTCCCCAGCCATTTCCTCTTAATGCACAGCATTCCCGATGTTGTCCTAAAAGCTGTTGACGAGGAAGCTTTGAAATCAATTTTTCATGCCATAATCGCATAGAAATATCTCCTTTATATATAGATTGTTAACTTTAGACGTTAAATGAAAAAACCAGCACCAAGGCTGGAAAAAATCACTTAAGTCTGCTTGCTGTTTCTGAGCGACCAATTAGGTAATCAACGGAAATATCGTAAAAGTCAGCGATATAGATTAATTCAATGATGCTTGGAATTTCTTCTCCTTCTTCGTACTTACGATATTTGAATAAAGGAATACTTAACGCGTTAGAAACAGCTACTTGAGATAAAGATCGGCCAGTTCTTAAGAAATTCAGACGACAACGTAAAGTATCCAGTAAAATAGTTTCTTCGATACTCATTTAATCACCTTTCATTATAGTAGAATAGTTATAATGACTATAGAAAGCTACACATGCAATCAATAGTACTCAATGTTTTTTATTTAAACGTATCAAATAAAGAATGACGATCAATAAAGACAAAACCAGTCCTGATAATTCTTCTATAAAAACACTATCGGGTTCAAAGTAGTTGTAATTAAAAACTTTCCACATAAAGTAGATAGCCGGAAGAGTCAAAATAGCTAAATAAAACCGTTCTTTGTTCAATTCATAAGATAAACAATACTTGCGACCAGTGCGACCGCAGGCACCCAAAACAAAACTCTCACCAACGTAATCATGTAACGGACTCCTCAACGATTCATATAATAAAAGATAACATGTTATTGCATACATCACAAATGAAATGCTAGGAAAATAAAAGAAGAATAGATCAATGAAAAATGAAAAAGCAGAACAGTTTTCTGCTGATAAGCAGGAACTGTTCCGCTGAATGTGTCTTATCTATCGAGAAAAAATCAATGGATTGATATCTAAGTAATTCAATACATATAAAAAGAGGACGATCGCATTCACTAAAAAGGAAAGAATGATGATCCCATAGCGAATGGAAACATATTTAACAAATACTTTTGTTTGAATACGGGCATATCTTTTTCCTTTATAGCTGAGCATCATGACAAGAAGCAAAAGGGTAATCACACCTTGAAAAACCATTCCAATAAACAGAATTCCTTAGGTTTGATAATTTAATTGGAGAAAATAAGCTGCTGCCGCAACTAAATCGAATAAAATCGCAATAAATGGCAAAATAATCACTCCTAACATTGAGAATAAATAAAAGAATAACCCGTGGTGCTAGTTAATTTTTTCCTAGAGGAAAATGTCTAAACATGTTGGTAAATCAACAAAAAAACGCATATAGTAGTCTCAAAACTCCCAAGAAATGAGGACTACATATGCGTTCATCAAAATATACTGAACATTATACAGATACTTTTATAACATTCAAGGAAATTATGAGAACTGTTTCTAACATATACCACAATTGTGTACCAGATAAGATTAAAAACCGAAGAAATACTGATCAACTGAAGCAACGCGATACAGTGATTATTGCTTGTGTTGTATGGGGCATAATTAATGGCTATACTAGCCAAAGAGCCACGTATAGAGCGGTTTGTTCCGTCTTATTTCCTAATGGTGACTTTCCTAGTAGGAGTCGATTCACTCGCTTAAGTTCAAACTTAGCTTACACTATCAAGATTATTCGATACTTTTTCATCAAGAAGCTCACCAAAGGTGAACTAGTCGGAATTATAGATAGTTTTCCTAATCCATTATGTAAACCAGTTAGAAATAGACAAGCAAAACTATTGAATCACATAGCCAAAGTTGGCTATAACTCAACAAAAAAATCTTATTTTTATGGTCTTAAAATTCATATGATCGTTACTAAGACTGGCTTTCCGATTACTTACTCAATCACGAATCCAGGTGTCCATGACGTGAAAGTGTTAGAGACTAGCGAATCTTCCCAATATCCTAGGGACAGAGGATATATTAGCCATAAAATCCATGAAAAGCTTGCCCTTAAGGGCATTACTATATCCGTTCCGCCACGTAAAAACATGGATAAATCATAAAAACTAGACCACAGCTTACTTGGAAAACAAAGAAAAACAGTTGAGACTGTTTTTTCTTCCTTAGAAAAATTAGGTTGTCAAAATTTCAACTCACGTTCTGTTAAAGGGCTAGAGAGTAGATTTGAAAGCATATTACTGGCTTACAGTGTTCTATTAAGTCGAGCACAACGACGTTTTGAAGGAACTTTGAGATATTCTTTAGGATATTAAAATTAACTAGCACCACGGGTAAAAGAATAACATTTTTTCTAAAATAAGCAAGTAAAAATTGAGAGTATAAAATATTTTGTGTAAATGAAAAAATCCATACAAAAAAGGAAGTCCCTTCTGTAGAATAAAGTTAACGACAACCAATTCACAGAAAAGAGGACTTCCCTATGAATGATTTTACTACAGAAATTGTGCAAACTCTAGTCACTAAAGGCGATTTAAATGAATTATTCCGTTCGCACTTAGAAAAAGCGATAAACACACTCCTACGGACTGAATTAACGGCTTTTTTAGATTACGAAAAATATGATCGCACTGGTTTTAATTCAGGTAATTCGAGAAACGGTTCTTACTTTCGATCAATCAAAACCGAATATGGTGAATTAACATTGGAAATACCTAGAGATCGTAATGGTGAGTTTAAACAACAAACTTTACCAGCCTACAAAAGAACAAACGATACATTGGAAACCACTATTATCCATTTATTCGAAAAAGGCGTTACGATGTCTGAAATTGCTGATTTGATCGAAAAAATGTACGGTCATCACTATACTCCACAAACCATGTCCAACATGACTAAAGTTCTGACTGAAGAAGTAAATGCCTTTAAATCCAGAGCCTTAAATGATAAGTATGTCGCTATTTTTATGGACGCTACTTACATTCCACTAAAACGTCAAACTGTATCCAAAGAAGCGATTTATATTGCCATTGGTATACGAGAAGACGGCACTAAAGAAGTACTGAGTTATGCGATTGCTCCAACTGAATCAACATACGTTTGGAATGAGCTGCTACAGGATATTAACTCCAGAGGAGTTCAAGAAGTCTTGCTTTTTATTACGGACGGCTTAAAAGGCATGAAAGATACTATCCATCAAATTTATCCTAAAGCAAAATATCAGCATTGTTGTATCCATGTATCTCGTAATATCGCTCATAAAGTACGTGTCAAAGACCGAAAAGAAATCTGTGATGACTTTAAGGCTGTTTATCAAGCTAACTCAAAAGAAGAAGCGAATACCTTCTTATCCGGCATGATTGAGAAATGGAAGAAAAACTATCCTAAAGTGACGCAGTCACTCATAGAAAACCAAGACTTATTAACTTTTTATGATTTTCCACCTAGCATTCGTAGAACCATTTACTCAACCAATCTAATCGAGTCTTTCAATAAGCAAATTAAAAGATACAGCCGTAGAAAAGAGCAGTTTCAAAATGAAGAATCACTAGAACGCTTTCTAGTCAGCATTTTTGATACATACAATCAAAAATTTCTAAACAGAAGCCATAAAGGTTTTCAACAGGTAACCGATACATTAGTTTCAATGTTTACTGAGTAACTAATTATTTTGCAGGAGGACAATTTATTTACACAAAATTATTGACGCTCCCTAAAAATTAAAGTAACAAAATAGTTGTGAAACAAGTAAAAGAAATAAGAATAACAATATTATTTTACTTATATTTTGAAACTTGTGAGAGTTTGTCAAGTCAAGTCCATAATCCTGTGTAAAATACTATACAATGTTTTACCGGTCTCTCATTGATCAAACTTAATATATTTTCTTGTAGAACTGAGCCATTCGTCATGAAGGTCCATAAGGACAGCTCCAATTAATCGATTGGCAGACGTTCGGTTGGGAAAAATCCGAATAATCTTTTCTCTTCTGCGGACTTCCTGGTTCAGTCGTTCAAGAAGGTTGGTGCTTTTTAGCCGATTATGACTATTTCCGATAACCGTGTATTGAAAGGCATCTTCGAAGCCATTATCCAATATTTCGCAGGCTTTTGTATATTTAGGCTGGTCGATATATTCACCGACTAAGGCATTCTTAGCTGTTCGAGCGAGTTCAATATCCGTAAACTTAAAGATCGCTTTTACTGCTTCTCTAAACGGTTTTGAATTCTTTTTTGGAATGGAACTGAAGATGTTTCTTAAAAAATGGACCTGGCATCTCTGCCAACTTGCGTTGGTAAATGACTTACGAATCGCAGACACTAGGCCTTTATGGGCATCAGAAATGATGAGTTCTGTCCCCTTTAGGCCGCGTTCTTTTAAGTATTCAAAGAAGATGGACCATGTGTCATCACTTTCTTCATTTTGAATCATGAAGCCAATGATTTCACGGTCGCCACCTTCTGTTATCCCGATCGCAATATGGCAGCTTTTAGAAAGCACTCGATGGTCCTCACGGACTTTTATGTAGAGAACATCAGTCATCAGATAAGGATAATTCGTACCTGAGAGTGAACGGTTCTGCCATTCGTTGACCATCGGGTCTAACTGCTCAGTCAGGCTAGAAACAAAAGATTTCGATACAGATTTTCCACATAGCTCTTCAACAATCTTTGAAACTTTACGTGTCGAAACGCCCGAAACATACATCTCAAGCATTGAAGCGAGCAGTGCCTTTTCATTTCGCTGATAACGCTCAAACACCGTCGGTGAAAATTCACCATCACGTGTTCTAGGCACTTTTAATTCGAGTGTACCCACACGAGTCGTAAAGTCTCGCTCATAATAGCCATTTCTTTGACTCTGACGACTTTCTGAACGTTCATAGTCATCGGCTTGAATATATTCTGTTCGTTGATTTTCCATCAATTGGTTGAAAACAGTGGTTAAAATATTTTTAGAAACATCATCTTTTACCGAATGTTCAATAATACTTTGAACCTCTTCGTTGTTCAGTGTAAAATGTACTTGGGTCATGTAACGTCCTCCTGGGTATGTTTTTGTGGTTAAAAACATTGTACCGTAAAAGGGCTGTTACATGGCCTTTTATCTTTTACACAATTATATGGACTTTATCGTTTGTCATTCGTACTATAGTTGAAAAGTAACAAAAATAAATTTTATTTATGATGTACCTTTAGCTCAGTTGGTTAGAGCAGACGGCTCATAACCGTCCGGTCGTAGGTTCGAGTCCTACAAGGTACATAAGAGGTTGTGAAAAAGCTGCCCTGCATCAAGTAATAAGAACAGCCAAGTAAAAACAGCTTCTTATGTTTTTTACTTGGCTGGACTTATTACTGCAGATGCAAGCTTTTGAATACCGTTTAAGGAAGAGGTTGTGAAATCAGCGTTTTGACCCTCGGTATTAGCTCAACAAACGGAAAAATAGTTCCTCATATTTTGCCGTTTGTTGAGCTAATACCGAGGGTCAGCTGATTGAACACCATTTAAGAAAGAGGTCGTGAGCCTGCCGTTTAACTCTGTGTCATAAAAAAGCCAATCTACTTTGATAAAAAAAGCACGTAGGACTAAAACAGTTCTGCGTGCTTTTTTTATTGTGTGCTAAATATCGTAAATGAAGATAGATATTTTTATGATTCGACGATAGAGACGTTGAAATCTTTCAACAGCTCTAAAGCGGATTCTCCGTGTTTTCTACTGGAGACTAACATTGGATCAACAAAAAAGTCTGCTTCAGGAAAAGCACTCTGCAGGCCTATCAGATTAGAGAGTACACACAAGTTTGTTTCAATCCCGACTACTTCGATCTCTTTTTGTTCTTCTTTGCTTTCAAATAAAGTTTCCTGGATTTCAGCTAAAGTTTCAGGTGGAATCGTAAAGTAATACTTTTTAATCACTCGTTCATTTTCTTGTGGAGAAAGAAGAGGGATCAATTGCAAATCTTCTCGTTCTTCTTCTTTGTCCTTCAGTTCAACTGGAATATCCCGTGTGAAGAGAATATATTCATTATTTTGGCGTGCTTTAGCTAATCTTTGAGCAATACGTTCTGCCAATTGATCTGACTCTGGAATATAAAATTCGCTGTTTGGATCAAGAATATGATTTTGCATATCAATAATAACTAACATTTTCTTTCCTCCTACATTCATATCGTCATTTTTTTATTTTCAATAGAAGTTTTTTAAAATATAAGCAACACCAGCTTCTTCATTCGTCAGCGTTACTTGGTTTGCAATTTCTTTTACTTGCCGCTGTGCATTCCCCATCGCAATACTCAACCCGCTGTAATTCAACATAGCAATGTCGTTTTCTTGATCGCCAAAAGCCATGATGTCACCCGATTCGATTCCAAGGTAATCCGCCAGAAAAACAAGTGAATGAGCTTTAGTGATACCTGTAGGCGTGATTTCTAAGAAATGCGGATCAGAGAATACTGATTGGATACCATCTGCTTGCAGATCTCTTTGTAGCTTCTGTAGTTTTTCTTCACTCTTATCTGTTAATGCTAATTTAAGATAGCTAAGAGAAGGATCTTCCAACATATTTAAAATTTGATCAAAAGAATGGTTCTGCAAATTGAAATGTTCATAATAAGGGTCATCTTTGACTAGATTTGATTCATCGAATGTCAGCTGATCATCTTGGGTTTCTCGGCTAGCAATGATGGATATTTTCGCTTCTTGAGCATAGAAGAAGGCTTTTCTCAGTGTATCGCTATCTATTTTTGAACGTCTGAGAACTTTCGCCATTTTTCCATCCTTCATTTCAGCAATCAGTGAACCATTGGAAGAAATCAAATAGCCACCGATTCCTAATTCGGAAAAAATATCTTTAGCAGAAATGCTGTTCCTTCCGGTAGCGACGGTTACGATTCCGCCATTTTCATCAAATTTCCGAAGTGCTTGGATATTTTCTTCTGGTATCTTTCCATTTCGATCAAGTAAGGTACCGTCTAAATCAATCGCTGCTAGTTTCATTTTATCTTCCTACTTTCTTTTTACATATCTAATTTCCTGTTACCTTAAGATTAAATGAGAATTTAAAAAAATGAAACTAACTTGCTTTGTCATTATGAATTTTTTCAAAAAACATTCTTAAGAAAAAGGTGGCTATATATAGTAGTTTTTGGTCAATACCTTTGAATAAAAAGCCATGAAAAACGAATAGTTAGCGCTTACCAATGCGTTTTGTGATAAAAAAATTTTAAAATATTCAATGAAAACAAAGCATATATTTTGCTTTAAAACCAAATGAGGAATATTCTAAATGTATAACAGGTTAGAAAAAGATTAGAAAAAGGAGTGGTTTTGATGGAGAAGAGATACGGCGTAGTTCCTGTGGTAACTGCTTCAGACGAAAATTATGCTCCTTACTTGAGCGTGATGATCGCAACTGCATTAGAAAATTGCAATAAAACAAGACGCATAAAATTTTATGTGATTGACGATGGTCTATCAGAATATAGTAAAGAAGGATTGGAAGAAACGGTAAATAAATATTCAAGTAATGCAAGTATCCAATTCCTGACAGTGGAAAAAGATATCTACGAAGACTTCCTAGTCAGTGACCATATCACAACTACCGCTTACTTAAGAATTTCTTTACCAAACTTATTAGCTAAAGAGGATTATAAGAAAGTCCTTTACTTAGATTCAGATGTGTTAGTACTAGACGATATCGTAAAACTATATGATGAGCCGTTAAATGGAAAAACAATCGGCGCTATTATCGATCCAGGCCAAGTGAAAGCTTTGGAAAGATTAGGAATCGATTCCGATGACTTGTACTTCAATTCAGGAGTGATGGTGATTGACATTGATCAATGGAATAAAAAAGAAATTACAGAAAAAACTATCCATTACCTCAGTGAAAATAGCGATCGAATCATCTATCACGACCAAGATGCTTTGAATGCTGTACTTTATGAAGATTGGGAACAACTTCATCCAAAATGGAACATGCAGACTTCGCTGATTTTTGAACGTCATCCAGCACCAAATGAAAAATATGAACGTCAGTATAAAGAAGGAAATGAAAAACCTTCGATCGTTCACTTTACAGGACATGATAAACCTTGGAATACGTTGAAAGATCATCCGTATACCAATTTATACTTAAAAAAATTAGCACACAGTACTCTAACGAAAGTAGGCGAGATCAATGAATAAAAAAGAAATAGCAGTAGTCGCAAGTTGTAACACAAAATTCGTACCACATTTAGCTGCATTATTTGTCTCAGTATTAGATAATTGCAACCCGTCTAAATTTGTTCGGTTCTATGTGATTGACGATGATATCGATTTTGAAAGTAAACAGCTTTTACGCTTCTCAGTGAAAAACGCACGAATGAACTCAGATGTGGAATTCTTGAAAATCAATAAAGAATTCTTTACAAATGTGGTAATCAGCGATCGTATTCCGGAAACAGCTTATTATCGTATTGCGATTCCGGAATTGTTCCGCGGCACAGAAGTTGAACGTATCTTATATATGGATTGCGACATGATCGCTTTACAAGATATCTCTAAATTATGGCGTCTTGACTTCGGTGATTCAATCGTAGCAGCTGTTGAAGACGCTGGGTTCCATCAACGACTGGAAAAAATGGAAATTTCAGCTAAATCAATGCGTTATTTCAACTCAGGTTTGATGCTGATCAATGTGAAAAAATGGTTAGATGAAAATATTACGCAAAAAGTATTAGATTTCATCGAACATAATCCAGAAAAATTACGATTCCATGACCAAGATGCATTAAATGCTATCTTACATGACCGTTGGTTACCACTTCATCCGCGTTGGAATGCACAAGGCTATATCATGGCAAAAGCAAAAAAACATCCAACAGCAGCAGGCGAACGTGAATACGAAGAAACTCGCAACAATCCTTACATTATCCATTTTTCAGGACATGTGAAACCGTGGAGCAAGGATTTTGAAGGGCCAACGAAGAAATATTACGAAAAATATGCAGGGATGACGGCTTTCCGCTGTGTAGCTAAATTCCCTAAATATCCGAAATACGCAAAAGTTCAACCAAAAACAGATGTAGTTGTTAAATAATAGAAGACAACAACTGAAGAGGGGAGTAGGAATGGAAATTACAATGTCTAAAAATGCAGTAGAGACGTTAATTGAAAAGGTTGGGGAAAATACAAAAATCGCACTCGCGCTCATCAATGATTCCGATCCATTTTTAAGGGACAAATGTGCTTTTGCAAAAGGCAGCTTTTTTCAAATCATTCCTTTTGTTTCGGAATTTGGAGAATATGCGACTAAAATCGAGCATCCATTATTGGACATCTATACATCTAAATTAGAGCAAAATTATTTCGGTAAACGATTGAACATGGACTTTAACAAACAGCTTGACAGCTTTTCATTAGAAAATGAAATCGCAGTACTCGATTATAATATCAAATTAAAGAACTGCTTCTTCAGCTAATAGTTTCGAGAAAGTCCAAAAAGGAGGTATACATTGAGATACTACTTTGTGGATGAAGAAAAGAATGTAACAGAAACAGATGAAAAAAAATATAATTGGCTCGTACTTGATAGTGCAAAGCCCGAAGAGATTGAGCAAGCAATCGAAGAATTCGAGCTTCCTGATGATATTTTCGTAGGAACCGAATATCCGGAAGAAGTTTCTCGGATGGAGCGCCTTTATGAGACGAAACTAGAGCATCCATTTTCTTTGGTAGTGATTAATCTAGATCAGTCAGATAATCGTATCGAAAAAAAATTAACGCCAATATCTTTTGTACTTTCCGATAATCTCTTGATTACTTGTATCGATAGAAAAACCGAATTTGTGGATCGGCTGCTGACAAAGCATGGAAATCATTTAAACTCGTTTGAAAAGATCATCACGTATACATTACTAGATATTTACACCCATTACGTGAAAGAACTAAGAGAGATGAAAAAGCGAATTGACGCTTTGGATAAAGCAGCTCGTAAAACAACGGAAAATGAAGAACTGTATAAACAGGCAGATCTTGAAAGAGACATCGTATATATCGATCATACCTTAAGAGATCAACGGGAAACAATGGATCAATTATGGAATTCTGAAACTTTCATCAAACGTTTAGATGATGAACAGCTACTCTATGATGTCCATTTGAGACAGCGACAAACAGAAAAAATGATCGAGATCTATCGAGATTTATTAGAGAGTATTGGTGATCTATTCAACGGGATGATGGACAATAATCTAAATCATATCATGAAATATCTAGATTCAGCTGCATTAATCATTTCCGTTCCGGCGTTGTTCGCAGGGATTTGGGGAATGAATACAGGAGGATTACCGGGTAAAAGTTCTGCTCTAGGCTTTATACTCGTAGTCTTTGGCTCTTTGATAGCAGCAGTAGTTTTAGGTTACCATTTATACCGGAAAGATTATACAAATTAAAGAATCTATTTAAAACAGGTATCAAACAAAGAAATTTGTTTTGGCAATACAACTTAAAAACTAGGAGGAATACAGCAATGACAGAACCAAAATTAATCGACCCGCGAAACTTGTACCATACGGAGAAATTTCCTAAACAAGATCAGGATACACCCGCTTTACAGCAGAATATGATTCCTGTTCCTGATTGTGGAGAAGAATCCTATGAAGGCAATAATCAACTAGAAAACCGCCGTGTACTAATCACTGGTGGAGATTCAGGGATCGGTCGTGCAGCAGCGATTGCATTTGCTAGAGAAGGGGCAGATATCGCTCTTCAATTCTTCCCAGGAGAAGAAAAAGATGCAGAGAAAGTAGCAAAATACGTGAAAGATGCAGGACGTAAGATTGTCTTACTACCTTTTGATCTTCGTGACGAACAAGCACCTAAAGAAATCATAGATAAAGCCGTGAGTGAACTTGGCGGGCTAGATACGATGGTACTAAACGCAGGACAGCAAATTTCTTGTCAGTCTATTGCTGAGTTACCACTTGAGCAAGTCAAAGACACATTTATGATAAACATCATCGCTATGTTTGCTTTAGTGAAAGAAGCTGTTCCGCATATCCCAGCAGGAGGAGCAATCGTAACAACAACTTCTGTTCAAGCATTCAATCCAAGCGAACATTTATTAGATTACGCAGCAACAAAAGCTTCAATCGCTAACTTTACGATCGGTTTAGCAAAACAGCTTGCACCTAAAGGAATCCGTGTAAATGGTGTAGCACCTGGTCCAATCTGGACACCATTACAACTAGACGAAGGACAACCTTCTGATTCGATCCCTGAATTTGGTCAGCAAAGTTTACTAGAACGTGCAGGTCAGCCAGGAGAATTAGCACCAGTTTATGTTTTCTTAGCATCGAATAAAGCAAGTTATGTTACAGCCCAAATTTACGGAGTAACTGGTGGAGAAGCGATCAACTTATAAGAAGTTGATCGTTTCACCCCTATGAGGAGGTGCGAAAATGAATAAAGGTGTAAAAACGATCGGAGTGATCGGAACGTTACTTTTGCTATCTGTGCTTTTGTTTGCGATACTATTAAGTGCAACCTATCCATTGCCTTTTCAGCTAGAGAAGTTTCGATTCTTTTCCATCACTAATTCATACGTGCAACAATATGTATTTTGGCTTGCCGTTGCATTTGCTATTTTGACAATTATCACGTTACTTGTTTTCCTGTTTTATCCAAAAACAATCGGAAACTTTCTACTGAAACATGGTGATGGGGAGTTGACGTTGGATAAAAAAGCAATTGAAGGAATGGTTCGTTCTCACTTGCATGAAGATGAATTCATCCATTCACCAAAAGTAAATGTCAAAGCAACGAAAAACAAGATCGCCGTCAATGTAAAAGGAGAGTTGAAACGAACTTCAGCACTCATTGGTAAAACAGGAACATTGATGAAAGAAATCGAAAATGAAGTACAACACATATTGGGAACAAAAGAGCCAGTGAAAGTATCGGTGAAATACACAGGCTTTGAAGAACCAGCTAAACGAAGCAATGACCGCAAACGAGTAGAATAGGGGGGACCAAAAATGAAAGAACTATTTTCGACATACAAGCTCCCTATCATCTTTGGGGTACTTGGATTGATATTAGCCGTTTTATGGATCACCGTGGGCTTTTTCAAGACCTTATTGATCTTGATCATGGCAGCGATCGGCGTCGCTATCGGTTTTTATCTGAAACAAACGAAAATCTTAGATCACTATTTTAAATCTTAGGAGGAAACATCCATGAATAACAATAACAAAAATAATAACAATAAAATGAACAACCAAAAACCAGTGTCTGCACATCCAGACCCAACGACACCAAACCAATCAAATGGTGTGAACGATGAAAAGAACAAAACAGCACCAGTATCTGCACATCCAGATCCAGTAGTCCCTAACGTTCAACAAGGAGTAGAAGAGAAGAAACATGATGCAGAAAAGCATGCACCTCGTCATCCAGGAACTCCAGAATCTAAAGTTCCAGAACAACATGATGCAATCGATCCTTCTAAACCTGTGGAAGAGCAAAAACATCCTTCTGACCATGCGAAAGCACAAGAAAAACTTAGTTCTGACCACACAAACGGACAAGGAAAACTTGGTTCTGATCATACAAATAACCAAGGAAAGCATGATTCTGAACAGGAAGATTCAATGCGCGGTGAGCTGAATTATGAAGATAAAGTTGTGCAAAAAATCATCGGAATCGCAATTGAACAAGTAGACGGTTTATTATCTGCAAACGGTGGTTTCTTCTCTAATGTGGCAGGAAAACTTGTGAATACAGATAATGTAACGGCTGGGATCGAAACAGAAGTCGGTAAAAAACAAGTAGCAGTTGATATGGATGTCATTGTGGAATATGGCAAAGATATCGAAAAAATCTTTGAAGAAATGCAAGAAATAATCGGCAAAGAAGTAAAAAATATGACACACTTAGAAGTGATCGAAGTTAACGCTAACGTAGTGGACATCAAAACAAAAGAAGAATTTGAAAAAGATCAAGAAACGGTGCAAGACAAAGTAACTGACGCAGCGAAAAAAACCGGTGAATTTGCTTCGAATCAAACAGATAAAGTAAAATCAGCAGCTGGAAGCGGCGCACAAAAAGTAAAAGAAAATACAGAACCACGGGTTCAGTAATAAGGAAGTAAAACATTAGGAGGAACGAAACATGGGATTTATTTGGTCACTTATCGTCGGAGGAATTATCGGAGCAATTGCAGGAGCAATCACGAATAAAGGTTCTTCGATGGGGATTATTGCAAATGTCGTAGCAGGTTTAGTTGGATCAGCACTTGGTCAAGCATTATTAGGTTCTTGGGGACCAAGTATTGCAGGAATGGCAATCGTGCCATCATTGATTGGTGCCATCATTTTAGTACTAATCGTATCATTCTTTGCTCGAAAACTGTAAAAAGACTTTTAAAAGAGGTCGTGAAAAAGCTGTTCTTCATCAAGTAATAAGAACAGCCAAACAAAAATAGCTTCTCATATTTTTCATTTGGTTGGGCTTATTATCGAAGATGCAAGCTTTTGAACACTGTTTATTCGGAATAAGAGGCTGTGACAAGACTTTTGTCACAGCCTCTTATTTATGCGGGCAAATTCCCAATTAGATTTTTAAAAGTTTTTCCTTAAATGTGTCCTTGTTGATTGCTATAAGACAGCTTTTTCACAACCTTTTAATAAAACAATGCCTCCCTAAATTTTCTTGAGATAGGAAAGGTGAACATACAAAATAATACGACCACTTGGAAAACCCAGATGATCCACAAATGGATCGTATGATACTGATGAAGTAAAAAGCAATGGATCAGAAACTCAAAGAGATTGAAAAAGACAAGGAAGAAATATATCTCTTTTTTACTCTTGTCTGTTTTAGCCAATAATAGCTCGTAAAGTAATCTAGACAAACAAATAGAAGTAAACAAAGTTTCGTAAGAGCCGTAATCGCATCATGTTGCTCTGCTAGACGATTGACGAGCAGGAAAAATGTTGGTAATGGAATATAGATCACGAGTAATGAAAGAAAAAAGTAAACAATAAATGGCATACTATTCCTCCTAATTGTGTGAGTTCGCCCTCATTTTAAAATAACGATATTTATTTGTGAAGCTTTTTCGTGTCGTAACAAATGTTATCTAATGTATTTTTAAATAAATAATCATTATTATCAAAATAATGTTAAAAATAAAAAAGAATAGTCCATCATATCACTAGTCAAGTCCATAATCCTGTGTAAAATACTATACAATGTTTTACCGGTCTCTCATTGATCAAACTTAATATATTTTCTTGTAGAACTGAGCCATTCGTCATGAAGGTCCATAAGGACAGCTCCAATTAATCGATTGGCAGACGTTCGGTTGGGAAAAATCCGAATAATCTTTTCTCTTCTGCGGACTTCCTGGTTCAGTCGTTCAAGAAGGTTGGTGCTTTTTAGCCGATTATGACTATTTCCGATAACCGTGTATTGAAAGGCATCTTCGAAGCCATTATCCAATATTTCGCAGGCTTTTGTATATTTAGGCTGGTCGATATATTCACCGACTAAGGCATTCTTAGCTGTTCGAGCGAGTTCAATATCCGTAAACTTAAAGATCGCTTTTACTGCTTCTCTAAACGGTTTTGAATTCTTTTTTGGAATGGAACTGAAGATGTTTCTTAAAAAATGGACCTGGCATCTCTGCCAACTTGCGTTGGTAAATGACTTACGAATCGCAGACACTAGGCCTTTATGGGCATCAGAAATGATGAGTTCTGTCCCCTTTAGGCCGCGTTCTTTTAAGTATTCAAAGAAGATGGACCATGTGTCATCACTTTCTTCATTTTGAATCATGAAGCCAATGATTTCACGGTCGCCACCTTCTGTTATCCCGATCGCAATATGGCAGCTTTTAGAAAGCACTCGATGGTCCTCACGGACTTTTATGTAGAGAACATCAGTCATCAGATAAGGATAATTCGTACCTGAGAGTGAACGGTTCTGCCATTCGTTGACCATCGGGTCTAACTGCTCAGTCAGGCTAGAAACAAAAGATTTCGATACAGATTTTCCACATAGCTCTTCAACAATCTTTGAAACTTTACGTGTCGAAACGCCCGAAACATACATCTCAAGCATTGAAGCGAGCAGTGCCTTTTCATTTCGCTGATAACGCTCAAACACCGTCGGTGAAAATTCACCATCACGTGTTCTAGGCACTTTTAATTCGAGTGTACCCACACGAGTCGTAAAGTCTCGCTCATAATAGCCATTTCTTTGACTCTGACGACTTTCTGAACGTTCATAGTCATCGGCTTGAATATATTCTGTTCGTTGATTTTCCATCAATTGGTTGAAAACAGTGGTTAAAATATTTTTAGAAACATCATCTTTTACCGAATGTTCAATAATACTTTGAACCTCTTCGTTGTTCAGTGTAAAATGTACTTGGGTCATGTAACGTCCTCCTGGGTATGTTTTTGTGGTTAAAAACATTGTACCGTAAAAGGGCTGTTACATGGCCTTTTATCTTTTACACAATTATATGGACTTTATCGAAAAAATTTAATAAATAAATAGAATCTTGTAATAATAACTGAGCATAATCTTTGCAATTTTTAATCTTGAATAATATCCTTTAAGTATAGCCAGCAATCAAAAGTAAATAGAGAATAAGTAAGCAATTGTTATTTCAGTATCAGACTGGCAATAAAACGCCGTTATGATCCAGCAATGTTTGGTAGCGCTTTATTTACTGGTGCTATGCTAACTGTTCGCTATCTATACTGTGATTGTCGGTAGAGTTATTTACAGGATAAAAATAAGTTTATAGGAGGTGGAAAATGAATAAGGGGTTAAAAATAATCGGTGTTATCATGAGTTTACTGCTACTTTCAGTATTTCTAGCGATTGCGTTGATCAATGCGCCGTATATTATGCCTGAACAATTGGAACGATTTCGCTTCTTTACTTTAACGAATTACTACATGCAACAATATATTTTCTGGGCAGCTGTAGTATTTGCCGTTCTTGCTATTATCATCTTGCTAGTCGTTCTTTTCTATCCAAAGTCAAGAGGAACTTTCGTTATGAAACGGGAAGATGGCAAACTAACAATCGACAAAAAAGCGATCGAAGGGTTGGTACGTTCCCATTTACACGAAGAAGAGTTCATTCATTCACCTAAAGTACGGATACGTTCAACGAAAAATCGAATCCATATCCATGTCAACGGAGACTTGAAACGAACTTCTTCATTAGTAGGGAAAACAGGTGTATTGATGCAAGACATCGAAGAAGAAGTGACTAGAGTACTTGGAACAAAAGAAACGGTCAAAGTGGCAGTCACATACAGCGGTTATGAAGAACAAGAAGATACAAGAGACTACAAGCACTCTCGAGTGGAATAGGAGGGCCAAATAATGAAAGAACTATTTTCAGCATACAAGCTCCCTATTATCTTTGGGGGGCTTGGACTACTGCTAGCTGTTTTATGGTTAACGATTGGATTTTTCAAGACATTGTTGATCATAATCATGACAGCAATTGGCGCAGGAATCGGTTTTTATTTGAAACAGACAGGAATAGTTGATCAATTTTTTAAATCATAGGAGGAAACAAAGATGGAAAACAAAAACATGAATACAACAAATGGATCAGTTTTGGCAAATGAAAAAGGAGAAAACCGCATGATGAATGGTGAATTGACTTATGAAGACAAAGTCATCCAAAAAATCATCGGTTATGCATTGAAAGATGTAGATGGTCTATTGACATTAGATGGCGGATTTTTCTCAAATATGGCTGAAAAATTAGTCAACACAGATAACGTAACAGCAGGTATCAATACAGAAGTAGGTAAGAAACAAGTAGCTGTGGATTTAGATGTGATCGTAGAATACGGTAAAGACATCGAAGATATTTACAACCAAATCAAAGAATTGATCAGTACTGAAGTCAACAATATGACACATTTAGATGTTATCGAAGTGAATGTGAATGTTGCAGACATCAAAACACAAGAAGAATACCAAAAAGATCAAGAAACAGTACAAGACAAAGTAACAGAAGCAGCAAAATCAACTGGACAATTTGCTTCACGCCAAACAGATAAAGCAAAATCTGCTGTAGGCAAAGGTGCACAAAAAGTCAAAGAAAATAACGAACCACGTGTACAATAAGAAGTAAAAAGTCAGTTAGGAGGAATTTAAAATGGGATTTATTTGGGCATTAATCGTCGGCGGTATCATTGGAGCAATTGCAGGAGCAATCACGAATAAAGGATCATCAATGGGGATCATCGCAAACATCATTGCTGGTTTAGTAGGTTCAGCAATTGGACAAGCTTTACTAGGAACTTGGGGACCAACAATTGCAGGAATGGCTATCATTCCATCATTGATCGGTGCAATCATTTTAGTATTAGTCGTTTCATTCTTTGCACGTAAATTATAAGCAAATTGAAGAAAAACTTATGTTGAAATGAAGAACAAATTTGAGAACCGTAGCGAAATTCGCTGCGATTCTTTTTTATATATTTTATATGAAGTATTCTTTATTCCTTATGAAAAAATATCTTTAAAAATAAAAAAAGACGAAAATAAACGGTTTTCTATAAAAAGAAGACCGTTTATTTTTTGTCTTTTTTTGTGTGAAAAACGAAAAAAAGCACAACACATCAAGCTTTTATTAATTGTCTGTCTTTTATAAACGCAAGTATTAATTCAAAAAAACAGAAGAAAAAAACAACTACACCTTCTTTTATACTCGTAATCGTAGAAAGGAGGCGAAAAAAATGAATACATTACCTATCAATACAGGAGATACAGCATTCATGATTTTATGTACAGCAATGGTTTGCCTGATGACTCCTGGTCTAGCATTTTTTTACGGTGGATTAGCACGGAAGAATAATATACTAACGATCATGTCTCAATCTTTTCTCTCCGTTGGGATAACAACGATTATGTGGGTATTTGGTGGATTCGGATTGGCCTTTGGACGGGATATCGGCGGTGTTATTGGAAACCCGGCAGATTTCTTTTTGATGAGACATGTTACAAGCTTCCCCAACATGTTTCATGGTGCAACGATTCCATTTTTAATGTTCTTTCTTTACCAACTGATGTTTATCGTGATTACGGTTCCTTTGATGACAGGAGCTTTTGCAGGGAGATTGAATTTAAAAGGATATATTATACTTGTTATTTTTTGGAATCTGCTGATTTATTTCCCTGTTTGCCACTGGATATGGGGCGGCGGATTTTTGGATCAGATGGGATTTAGAGATTTCGCTGGTGGAGCAGTCATCCACACGACAGCTGGATTCGGCTCTCTAGCATGTATCCTCACACTTGGTCAAAGAAAGATTCCTTTAGGAGAAAGAAATCAGCATAGCAGTCTTATGGCAGCTGCTATCGGTACAGGACTGCTTTGGTTTGGCTGGTTCGGTTTTAATTCCGGTGGTGCACTTCGAGCAGATGAACAAGCAGTCAATGCATTTGGTTCAACATTCATCGCTCTTGCATTTGCGATGATTACTTGGCTGATCATTGCAAAAGTAAAAGGAAATGGCTTTGATTTTGTCGACGTACTAACAGGATCCGTTGCTGGATTGGCAGCCATTACGCCTTGTGCCGGTTATGTAGAAGCAAAAAGTGCCATGCTGATTGGGATCATTGCGGGTATCGTCTGTCATGCTGCTGTTGATTTTCGTAAAAAGAAACAATGGGATGATGCACTTGATGTGTGGGGTGTTCATGGCATGGGCGGATTCACAGGTACGATTCTGATAGGGATCTTTGCATCTAACAGCCATTTACTAACGAATCCAAGCAGCTGGTACTTCTTAGGGATTCAAGTGATTGGTGTCATCATTACTGCCGTGTATGCCTATGTGCTGACAACAGTGATTTTAAAATCGGCGATGCACTTTACAACGATCACTACTACAAAAGAAGAACAAGAAGAAGGATTGGACTTTTTCTTCTTTGGCAACAAACTCAATTGAAACAAATTCAAATAGAAAAGAGGAAGATTCATGCAACAAAGCAAAACGAAAATTCCTGCAAAAAAATTAACGTTCTTTGGCTTTATGGCTATGACCATCTCAATGGTCGTTTCATTATATGAATATCCCACATTCGCGACCTCAGGCTTCAGCTTAGTATTTTTCTTGTTATTAGGCGGTTTGCTATGGTTTATCCCTGTGGCATTGTGCGCAGCAGAGATGGCAACGGTGAAAGGATGGGAAAAAGGCGGTGTCTATACTTGGGTCAGTCGCACATTGGGAAAACGATTCGGTTTTGCCGCAATCTTTTTCCAATGGTTTGAGATAACAGTTGGCTACTTGACCATGCTGTATTTCTTAACTGGTGCATTATCCTATGCAACGGGTATTGGTGCTATACAAAACAATAAATATCTGAAATTGGCAATCCTATTGATTATTTTCTGGGCTATTTTACTCTCTCAGTTAAAAGGAACCAAATACACTTCATTAATTGCTCGGATCGGTTTTGTAGCTGGTATCTTGTTGCCAGCATTAGTCTTGTTTGGCTTAGGGATCCATTATGTCGCTTCAGGCGCTCCACTACAAACGACACTGTCTATGAAAACATTGATTCCTGATTTTTCGAAATTGCCTACGCTGGTTGTTTTTGTTTCCTTTATTTTAGCATATATGGGCGTAGAAACATCTGCCAGTCATGCAAATGAAATGGAAAACCCTAAAAAGGATTATCCATTAGCAATGTTTGTATTGGTTGTTCTGGCAATCATTTTAGATACTTTTGGCGGATTGACCGTCGCTACTACAGTACCTCAACATGGTTTATCTCTTAATACAGGGGTGATCCAATCGTTAGAATTCCTATTAAGACACATTGATCCAAATCTTGCATGGATTGCGAAAATTCTTGCGATTCTTGTTTGTTTAGGTGTCATCGGAGAAATTGCTTCTTGGGTAACCTCTCCTTCAAAAGCACTTCACGTAGCAGCAGAAGAAGGATTACTTCCTGAATATTTTGCAAAAGAAAACACACACGGTGTTCCTGCTCATTTGATGATCGCAAATGGGATCGTTGCAACAATCTGGGCAGCCGTCTTTACATTAAGCGGCGGGGGGAATAATCTTTCATTTCTTGCAGCGATGTCATTGACTGTTGTAATCTACCTGATGTTGTACTTTATGTTTTTCGCGGGCTATTTGAAGCTGGTTTTTAAAGATGACAGTCTTGAAAGAGCCTATCAGGTTCCAGGCGGAAAAGTTGTAAAAGTAATCGTTGCTTGTTTAGGTCTTTTGACTTCACTTTTTGCTTTTTGTATCTCATTTGTTCCACCTGCTAGTATCGCAGCTGGACAGCACGGGATTTATGAAACGATTCTGATTGTTTCTTATCTTATCGTCTTAGTTATTCCATTTACGATCTACGCATGCCGTCATAAATTCCAGCATGCAGAAAAATAAAAAATGAAAGCTGGTTATTCAAATGGAAGTAAAAGAATTAGAACAATTGATTGGAAAAAATTTCCACTATTATCAAACAGGACAAGTGGCGGATTACATTCCAGCATTAGCTGAAGTAGATCCCAAACAATTAGGTATGGCGATTTATGATTTGGATACAAAACAACTGATTGAGGGTGGAGATGCCGATGTGCGCTTTGCCATCGAAAGCATGTCAAAAGTTCCCGTATTGTTATTAGCAATCAAAGACAACGGAATAGAAAAAGTCTTTCAAACAATCAACACGGAACCAACCGGATTTGCTTTCAATTCTATCATGAATATGGAAATCAATCATCGCAAACATCCAATGAATCCTTTTGTTAATGCAGGAGCGATTGCAACAACCTCATTGATTGCCGGTAAAGATGCAGATGAAAAATTTGAGCGAATCTTGTCATTTATGAAAGAGATCTGTGATGATCCTAATATCACATTGAATGAAGAAATCTATCATTCTGAATCAAGAACAGGTGATATCAATCGCTCTCTTGCTTACTATATGAAAGGTAATCAAATGATCGAAGGAGACGTACCGGAGATACTCGATGCTTATTTCAGACAATGCTCCCTCAATGTCACCGCTACAGGCATAGCAAAATTAGCTGCTGTGCTGGCAAATAAAGGAATCGCTCCTTGGAATGGCAAACAAATCATTACTGAAGAAAGTGCTACAATCGTCAAATCAATTATGACAACTGCTGGTTTGTATGATGAATCAGGAGAGTTTTCCGTCCATGTTGGTGTACCTGCAAAAAGCGGTGTAGGCGGCGGGTTGATGGCAGCTGTGCCAAATCGTTACGGCATAGGTGTCTTCAGCCCGGCACTAGATCCATTTGGTAACAGCGCAGCTGGTATCCAATTGTTGAAAGATGTAGTCAAAGAACTAGACGCTGACATCTTTGAATAAGCATTCTTAAAAAAGACTGGGGTAAAAGTCCAAACGGCTCAAAGCTACCTACAATGAGGCTGAGATTGTGAGCTTGTTTGACTTTTGTCCCAGTTTCTTTTTTTATTGGTTTTTGAAAGGGCTTTTCTAAATAAAAAGGAAACAAAAATACGATTTACAGATATGATTAAATAAAATCATAAGAAAAACTGGAGGCGTGTATCAGGAATGCTGGAAAATTACATCGAGCGAAATATATTTAGAAAAGTGTATCTGTGTGAACAATTATTTGAATTCCAAGAAATAGATATCGAACAAACAGCTATTTCACTAAGGGTGACTACACCAACGATCCTTCACGATCTAGAAAGTCTAGCCGAGTGTCTAGAATATTGCATAAAAGAACAAGTAAGAGAGAAGCATAAGTATAAACTCGTATTCAAACATGGTATTGCTCTTTCTGAGCTCACACAGTTTCTGTACGGTCAATCTTATTTTTTAAAGTTTTTAAGTTATTATTTTAATGGTATATTCACGAGTACAGAACTGGCTGATCTTGAATTTATTTCTTTGAGCAAAGTATATACAATCAAAAAAATCGTATTGGATTTTTTTAAAGAAAATGATTATTTGAAAAATAAAGAAATCATTATCCCAGAATTTGACTCGCGGAACATCTTGCTAGCTTTAGTACGTTATGTCAATTGGGAAGGCTATGAAAATAAAAATCCGTATGTAGAAGAAGCTTGTAACGAGTTGATTGATTATGTAGAGACTCATTTTTTTAAAAGAAGATATTCGGAAGATGAAAAGTCCTTTATCATACGAGGAATAGAGATCGCAATCGGAAGAAAGGCATTTCCCCTTGGACTGAAAGAAGAAGATAAGAAAAGCGCAGAAACGAAGCCGTTATTTCAATTAGTTTGTCAAGGATTGGAAGAGCAAAAAGGAATTCTAGACTTACAAGAAGAAGATGTCTATTATATTTTTTCTTTGTTCAACAGTAGAAATTATACCAATGAGAACATGGAGCTGTTAAGAAAAGATTTCGAAGTTGTTTATAAAAATTTTGTTCTCAATGACCTATCACTGAATGAATTGATTTTACAGATTATTAGTATCGCTGAAATCGACGATGCAGAAAATTTTATTTTCAAGCAATCCTTTTTACAATTTGTCCGTACGTTGTGGGCAGATGGACAAGTATTTTTACCGGAAAGGATCTATCTTCTATCAGAAAAAGAACAACTTCTGTACGGAAAAATTGTAGAAATATTGGAAGAGTGGAAAAAGAAAAATCAAATCCAACTAAGATGGAATGAAAATTTCATTCGAAAATTCGTCAAAAGTCTTTCTTTGATCAACAGTGAACAAGCGGGGAGACAGGAAATAGAAATTTTTGTTGTTTCAGAAAGTTCAGTCAAACAATTTTTTTATCGAACCCAATTTCATTTGTATGCGGAAGAAGGCATCGCCGAAATAAATCCTATTTTATTTCGTTCATTAGAAGAATTGCCTGATGAATGTCTATGTGCGAAAAAAAGAGTGGTTTTGTGCGATGCTGCTAGCTATCAAAATGGATTAGAAACTGAAAAGACAAAGATCTATCCAATCTCATTAAAAGGTGCAAACATCCATTTGTATCATATTGCTCAGGAACTTCACCTATTAAAAAAACATATTTCTTGATGAGACCTTAATTAGGAGATCTTCTACAAAGCTTTTTAGTTGTCTGTAGAAGGTTTTTATTTGAGTCCTGATTCGTGCGAAGATCTACTTATATAACAAGCTTTCTCTGAAATTTTTTTAAAATGCTATTGACTTAGAGTCAACTCTAAGTAGTAGAATAGATAAAGTGTAACAAATCTATTTTCATTAAAAGAAGATAGTACGGAGGAGAGAATGTATTATGAGTACAGTATTACATGTATTGGATGCAATCAATAGCCCCGCAGATGTCAAAAAATTATCTGTTGAGTAAATGAAACAGTTGGCAGAAGAGATGCGCCAAAAAATCTTGCAAAAGGACAGCGATGTAGGTGGGCACGTTGGTCCGAATCTAGGTGTAGTAGAATTAACGATTGCGTTTCATTATGTATTTGATTCACCAAAGGATAAAATCGTTTGGGATGTTTCCCATCAGTCTTATGGTCATAAGCTTTTAACTGGTCGAAAAAATGGTTTTGAAAAAGGACATTACTGTGAAGTGATCTGAAGAAAGAATCAGGAAATGTGGTAGCATTTATCGGTGACGGCTCCCTAAGTGGTGGCTTAGCTTTTGAAGGATTGAACAATGGTGGTGTTTTACAATCCAATCTAATCGTATTAGTAAACGATAATGAGATGTCTATTGATGAGAACCATGGCAGTTTATATAAAAACTTAGCTGAGCTTCGTCAAACCAACGGTAAAAGCAGCAATAACCTATTTAAAGCAATGGGATTTGATTATCGTTACGTGGATAATGGAAACGATCTGGAAACGGTGATCCGTTTATTTGAAGAAGTAAAAGATATTGATCATCCGATTGTACTTCACGTACATACGGAAAAAGGTCGCGGTTATCAGCCGGCAATCGATAATAAAATGAAATATCATTGGCATGTACCATTTGATCTGTCCACCGGGGAGGCAAAGCAGGTAACTTCTGGAGAAACATTTAATATGATCATCATGGATTATTTGGATAAGAAAATGCAAACAAGTACAGCTCCTATTGCCGCAGTCAATGCAGCGATACCAGGCGCCTTTGGACTGAAAACATTCCAAGAAAAACATCCAGATCATTATTTTGACGTGGGGATCGCTGAACAGCACTCTATCACTTTCGCTTCTGCTTTGGCTTCTCAGGGAGTACGTCCAGTCGTCTTCCAATCAAGTACTTTCTTGCAACGGGCATATGATCAATTATCACATGATTTAGCGATCAACGAGAATCCAGTGATTATTTTAGTCGGTGGCGGAACGATCTCAGCTAGTGACCGAACACACCAAGGAACATTTGACATTCCTTACTTATCAAGTATCCCGAACATCAAATATCTTGCTCCAGCAACAAAAGAGGATATGATCTCTATGCTAGATTGGGCGTTCGAACAAACAGCGCAGCCTGTAGCAATCCGAATTCCTACACATGGTGTAGAACATGGTACAGCTATCGCAAATGATTATAGTATTCCAGCCTATCAAACAGTAAATAATGGAGGAAAAGTAGCAATTTTAGCTTTAGGCGGTTTTCTTGAATTAGGAAAAGAAACAGTAAAAGCTTTTAGAAAAAAAGGAATCGAAGCAACGTTGATCAATCCAGGAACGATCACAGAAAATGACGTAGAAACATTAGATAAATTAAAAGAAACACATGAATTAGTCATCACATTAGAAGATGGTAGTTTGTCAGGAGGATTTGGCGAAAATATCAGTCGTTATTATGGTGATTCTTCAATGAACGTATTAAATTTTGGTGCAGAGAAAGAATTCACGGATAGCGTTCCTGTAGGGCAGCTTTATGAACGTTATCATTTAACACCAAAACAAATCGTTGAAGATAGTCTGCGTGTCTTGAATATTCAATAATTCATTATGCTCACCATCCAGATAATTGTTTATACTAGTATCTGGATGGTTTTTTCATTATAAAAAGCAAAGGAGTGGATGTTATGTATCAGCAAGTAGAAGAATATGTCAAAAAGTTCCAAGAAAAATATCCTAGTTATCAATCAGAAAAATTAGGTTTCTTTTCATTTGGGGATACAGAAAAAATGGCAGACGAGTTGAGCGAACTAGTTGTAAAAAAGATAAAGACTGGTACATCAAGTGGTTACGATCTGTATAAACAAGAGAATGAGCCTTTACCAAAAGTTGGTCAATTAGACGTGGTCCTGAATGGAAAAAATGAACCAGTTTGTATCATCAAAAATATAAATGTGACCATCTTGCCTTTTAGTGAAGTCACGAAAGAGCATGCTTGGAAAGAAGGAGAAGGGGATCGGACATTAGCTTATTGGCGGAAAGTCCATGCTGAGTTTTTTAAACATGCTTATAAAGAAGCGTTGAACATAGAATTTACAGAAGAGAAGCTGGTCGTATACGAAGAATTTGAAGTAATTTTCTTTTAGTAAGAAAGGTCTGCTGAAAGAAATAGCTCATTATTGACTCCTGAATAGAAAAGGGTTACATTTTTATATGAAGCTGTATTTTTATATAACATTACTGGAGGAGATATTGTGGATACACTGGAACAAATCAAAGGCGGAGTCGTCGTTTCTTGTCAAGCTTTGGAAAACGAGCCGCTACACAGTTCTTTTATTATGGGGAGAATGGCTTTGGCTGCAAAAGAAGGCGGAGCAGTTGGTATTCGAGCAAATACGACAGAAGATATCAATGAAATCAAGCGAATCGTTGATTTACCGGTAATAGGGATTATCAAAAGAGATTACGATGGGTCAGAAGTGTTTATTACTGCGACAGAAAAAGAAGTGGAAGAACTTTTGGAGACGCAAGCAGAAATCATTGCACTGGATGCAACTTCTCGTAAACGTCCGACAGAAAAAACAACTGCTGAACTTGTCCAAATGATTCACGAACACGGTCGGTTAGCTATGGCAGATATTTCGACTTTTGAGGAAGCGCTTCAAGCGCAAGAAGATGGTTTTGATCTTTTGTCTACGACTTTAGCAGGCTATACAGAATATTCACGAAAGACGCAGACACCTGATTTTGATTTATTGAATCAAATCATAGAACAAGTCGATATCCCAGTAATTATGGAAGGACATACTGACTCTCCTGAACAAGTAGAGAAAGCATATGAATTAGGTGCTTTTTCAGTCGTAGTTGGATCTATTATCACCCGTCCGCAATTGATCACTAAAAGATATGTCGAAGCCGCAAGTAAAGCAAATAACTAAAAAACACGCACGGCACAGATTCTTGACAAAAAAGAAAAATTGATAGATAGTTTAAAGCAGATTCTAAGAAGATGAAAAAAGCATTACTTTTCATTTTGTCTTCAAGATCTGCTTTTTAACGAATTTTATAGAAAGAAGGCGAAACCATGTTTGAACGGAGTCCTTCAGAATTGACAGAACGTGAAAATTACAAGTTGCTGATTGGTTCAGTCATCCCTAGACCAGTAGCAGTAGTAACGACTAAATCAGCAAAAGATATAGTGAATATCGCACCCTTCAGTTACTTCAATATCGTCAGTTCGAATCCACCCATCTTATCCTTGGCGATCCAAAGAAAACAAGATGCAGTAAAAGACACAGCAAAGAATATTCTTGAGACAAGAGAAGCTGTTATCCATATCCTTGATGAGGACAACGTAGAAGAAGTAAATAAAACAGCAGCCAATCTGCCTAATGAGGAAAGCGAACTGTACCTGACTGACTTGACTTTAACTGATTCAGTAATCATTTCAGTACCAGCATTGACAGAAGCAAAAGTTCGTTTTGAAACATCCTTATATGAACATGTCGAGATACGGAATAAAAATAAAGTAACAGCTGATTTATTTTTGCTAGAAGTACAGAAATATCATTTAAATGAAACAGTCTATGATGATAAGACAGGAAGGATCGATCCAAGAAAATTGAATGCTGTAAGCCGTTTGGCAGGAAATGATTATGCAGCAATAGGAGAAATTTTCACGATTGCACGTCCCGAATAAAAAGGAGCACTAGTTATGTTAAAAATAAGCTATAAACCATCGACAGATTCAAAAGAAATGAAAAAAGAATATGAAACAGTGAATGATTTTCTGCAAGGGCAGTACTTAGAAGTTCCGCCATTGCAAGACCATTTTGTCGTTACTACTGTTACTTTAGATGGTAAGGAAATAGAAATGCCAGATCAAACGATTAGCGGATTGTTTAATTACTTTAACAAATAAATATTTATTCCGAAAAAGTGAAAAAACACATAAAAAAACACATAAAACTAAAAAATTATCAAAGAATCCTGGTGCAACTGAAATAATTTGCAACGGGATTCTTTCAACTTATTTGTTATTTTTTTCTAAAAAATATTAAAGATTGTTAAATTTCACTATTTCATTTCAAATTCCATTGCCTAATCATTAGGAAAAGTCTATCATGAACTCGTAAATAGAATATAGTAATAACCTTGTTAGGTGAGGCTCCTATACAAACATAGGCTGTTGCCCAGAAACGTCGAAAGTCGCCAATGGGTAAAACAGAAACTGTCGGATTAAGGCTTTTTCCAATAGCTAAGAATGTTTTCTTTACGTTGTATAGTGCTAAAACTCGGACGATGAGATGATGCTAGGTCAGAATTCTTGTTCGAAAAGGTTTCTGACCTTTTCTTTATATTTTTGTGACTGACTTATTTGATGAGACAAACTCGCTCCTCACCTGACAAGTGGATTGCTGTGTGAGGAGGAGATGCGGTGAAAAAAGAAAAAAGATCGATTGGTGGATTTTGGGTCCTTATTTGACTTTGTCCATGATCGGTCTTTTAGAAGTATACAGTGCCAGTTCTTATCGTTTATTGCAAGCCGATGAAAATACAAAAAGTCTATTATTGCGTCAACTAATTTTCATATTTTTGAGTTGGAGCGTGATCTTCTTAGCTCGTTCAGTCAAACTACACTATTTACTTCACCCTAAAATAGCAGGATACGGTTTAGCCTTATCGATTTTCTTTTTAGTATTAGTAAGAATAGGGATATTCGGTGTCACTGTCAATGGCGCACAACGTTGGATCTCTCTGTTTGGCATTCAATTCCAGCCTTCTGAACTGGCAAATCTTTTTTTGATTTTTTATTTAAGCTGGTTTTTTCGTGACGGAAATAGTAGCCCAAAAGATCTAAAAAAACCATTCCTGATTACAGTAGGTATAACTTTTCTGATTTTATTCCAGCCAAAGATTGCTGGAGCATTGATGATCCTTTCGATTGCGTGGGTCATATTTTGGGCAGCGGCGGTTCCATTTAAAAAAGGGATCTATCTAATCGTTACTTTTTCTGCATTGCTGATTGGAGCAGCAGGCGGGGTATTATATTTAGGAAATAAAGGTTGGCTTCCACAGATGTTTAATCATGCTTATGAAAGGATCGCGACTTTAAGAGATCCTTTTATCGATAGTCATGGTGCGGGCTATCAAATGACCCATTCGTTTTATGCACTATATAATGGTGGCATATTTGGGCGGGGATTAGGAAATAGTATCACAAAAAAAGGGTATCTTCCAGAGACAGAAACAGATTTTATTTTTTCGATTATTACAGAAGAGCTTGGGCTAATCGGTGCATTGTGTGTGCTTTTCTTATTGTTCTCATTATGCATGAGAATCTTTTGTTTAAGCAGTCGCTGTAAAAATCAGCAAGCTGGATTGTTTCTTTTAGGATTCGGAACTTTGCTATTCGTTCAGACGATAATGAACGTGGGAAGTATCGCGGGGCTGATGCCAATGACTGGTGTGCCATTGCCATTTGTTAGCTACGGAGGAACAAGTTATCTGATCCTTTCTTTAGGAATCGGAATCACGTTGAATATTTCTTCAAAGATACAGGCCGAAGAGTTGCCGCTCTATCGATCTGAAAAACAATAAAGAGAAACTGAGAAACTCTCAGTTTGAATTATCATAAAGTACAATCTTTTATTTTTCAAGCGAGAGGTTCTTTTAGAAAGAGGAATTCGCAATGAAAGTATCTCAAAAAATCATATTATCTATTTTGTTACTGCTTACATTAGTAGTTGGCTATTTTTCGATTGAGTTTATCCATGGATTTTCGTCTGCAAAACAGAGTTCAACTGTGAAAAAGGTAGAGCCGAAAAGTGTCCCTACCACACTAAATGTGGCTTTGATTGGTTCAGATGCTCGTTCGAAAGACGAAAACGGTCGCTCGGATTCACTTCTGGTTGCACAATACAACCAGAAAACACAACAAGCAAAACTGATCTCTATCATGAGAGATTCATATGTCGATATTCCAGGTTACGGAATGAATAAGATAAATGCAGCTTACTCTTATGGGGGAGTTGATTTATTAAATCAAACATTAAAGGAAAATTTCAAATTTGAAGCTCCCTATTATGCAAGTATCACATTTCAAGATTTTATCGATTGCGTTAATGAACTTTTTCCTGGTGGAGTCAAGATCGATGCAGAAAAATCTCTAGATTTAGATGGCGTATATATAAACAAAGGAGAGCAAGTGATGGATGGTAATACTTTACTCCAGTATGCTCGATTTCGGGAAGACAAAGAAGGAAGACTTCGGGAGGATCAGAAGGCAGCAGCAAGTGATCAAAGCTATCTCTCAGCAGCTGAAAGACGTAACTTCAATATTCAAGCTACCCAAAGCGGTTGGGAAATTACTTGGTAGTATCCAAACGAACCTTCCAGAAAGTGTGCTTCTGGATTGTGGTATGGATTTCCTCAAAGACAATAATAAAAAGATCGATACATTATCCGTACCAGTAGACGGCAGTTGGGACTTCAACGACAATACGCCTTCCGGAAGTGTTCTGGAATTAGATTTGACCAAAAACCAAGAAGCAATCAAAAAATTTCTGAATAATTAAGTAAAGAAAATAAAAGAAGTTAGAAATAACAATCTATGTTATGTTCTGACTTCTTTTATTATGTTAGAATAAACAGGGATAAATAGTGAAAATAAAGGAATGACAAGCAAGAGAAGGAGGAAAAAATGAAAAGAAGTGACAAGCACGGCAAAAATCGAACAGGCGCTTATATTTCCGGCGCAGTGATCTTAATAGCAGCTGCGGGTGGCGGTTATTTTTACTACCAGCACTATCAAGAAAACCAAGCAGTAGAAGCTGGAGAAAAGACGGTTGAGCAATTTGTCCAAGCTTTGAACAAAGGAGATTATAACAAAGCTGCAGAAATGGCATCAAAAAAGGCGGCAAATAAAAGTGCATTATCTGAAAAAGAGATCTTAGAGAAATACCAGAATATATACGGTGCTGCTGATGTCAAAGGACTTCAGATATCGAATCTAAAAGTAGATAAAAAAGACGATTCTACTTACAGTTTTTCATATAAAGCAAAGATGAATACCTCATTAGGTGAATTGAAAGATCTTTCTTATAAAGGAACATTAGACAGAAATGATGGTCAAACCACGATCAACTGGCAACCCAACTTGGTTTTTCCAGAAATGGAAGGAAATGACAAAGTAAGCCTGACCACACAAGAAGCAGCAAGAGGGAATATTATAGATCGAAATGGTGAACCATTAGCAACAACAGGCAAACTAAAACAATTAGGAGTCGTTCCAAGTAAACTTGGAGATGGAGACGAAAAAACAGCCAATATCAAAGCGATTGCTTCCTCCTTCGACTTAACAGAAGATGCTATCAATCAGGCGATTTCACAAAGCTGGGTACAACCCGATTACTTTGTCCCATTGAAAATCATTGATGGAGCAACGCCAGAACTTCCAGCTGGAGCTACCATTCAAGAAGTAGACGGCAGATATTATCCTTTGGGTGAAGCAGCTGCTCAGCTGATTGGTTACGTGGGAGATATCACAGCAGAAGATATTGATAAGAATCCAGAATTAAGCAGTAATGGAAAAATCGGTCGCTCAGGTTTGGAGATGGCTTTTGATAAGGATCTTCGTGGGACAACAGGTGGGAAATTAAGCATTACAGATGCAGACGGTGTAGAGAAAAAAGTTCTGATCGAACATGAAGTTCAAAATGGCAAAGATATCAAATTGACAATCGATGCGAAGGCACAAAAAACAGCTTTTGACAGTCTAGGAGGAAAAGCTGGATCAACTGTTGCGACAACGCCAAAAACCGGTGATCTTCTTGCGCTTGCTAGCTCTCCAAGCTATGATCCAAACAAAATGACAAACGGGATCTCACAAGAAGATTACAAAGCTTATGAAGAAAATCCTGAACAGCCATTCATCAGCCGATTTGCGACAGGTTATGCTCCTGGATCTACGTTTAAAATGATTACAGCAGCAATCGGTCTTGACAACGGCACTATCGATCCAAATGAAGTGTTGACGATCAACGGGCTTAAATGGCAAAAAGACAGTTCTTGGGGATCTTATCAAGTAACGCGTGTCAGTGATGTATCACAAGTAGACTTAAAAACTGCTTTGATCTATTCCGATAATATATATATGGCACAAGAAACGTTGAAAATGGGTGAGAAAAAATTTCGTACAGGCTTAGATAAATTCATTTTTGGTGAAGACCTTGATTTGCCAATTAGTATGAATCCAGCACAAATTTCTAATGAAGATAGCTTTAACTCAGATATCTTGCTAGCTGATACTGGATATGGACAGGGCGAACTTCTAATTAATCCTATCCAGCAAGCAGCAATGTATTCTGTTTTTGCCAACAATGGCACACTTGTCTATCCTAAATTGATTGCAGATAAAGAGACAAAAGATAAGAAGAATGTCATCGGCGAAACAGCAGTACAAACGATCGTGCCAGATCTGAGAGAAGTTGTGCAAGATGTAAATGGTACAGCACATTCTCTTTCTGCTTTAGGGATTCCGTTGGCAGCGAAAACTGGTACAGCGGAAATCAAAGAAAAACAGGATGAAAAAGGGAAAGAGAACAGTTTCTTGTTTGCTTTCAATCCTGATAACCAAGGTTATATGATGGTCAGCATGTTGGAAAATAAAGAAGATGATGATTCAGCAACCAAACGAGCACCGGAACTATTGCAATACCTCAACCAAAATTATCAATAAAAAATTGCTTTTTAAGTACAGTAAAAGGACTGTGGCGTTATCGTCACAGTCCTTTTTTCAAATAAACGGTTTTCACGATGTCTCTTTCACAACTTCTTTTTGATTTACTCACACTTCATAAACTTTTTTTGTAAAATATTTTAGAACAAGTGGAGAAATAAGTGTACTTAATAAAATCACGATAACTAAAGGTGAATAGTACTGTGGTTCGATCAATTGACTTTGCTGTCCAATTTGTAAAATGATCAAAGCCATTTCTCCACGAGAGATCATACCAGCACCGACCATCAATGAACTATGTTGAGAAAAACCGGCAATCTGAGCACCAAAATACCCTCCAAGCAATTTGGTCAAAATCGCTACAAGCGTCAATATAGAAATAAAGAGTAGTTGTTCACTAAAGTCAGAAAAATCAACTTCTAATCCTACACTGACAAAAAATACTGGTATAAATACTGCATATCCTAAAGCCTCTACATTGTGGTATACTTCTTCTTTAACCTTTGTCTGACTGACAGCTATCCCTGCAAAAAAAGCACCAATGACAGAGCTAAGCCCAACAAGATCCGCTACGTAAGACATTCCTAAACAAATAACTAGCGATACGATGATAATAGAAGAATTTGCGTACACTTTTTCTGCAAATGAAAGTAGGAAAGGCGCAATCCATTTGACTAATAAGAAAATAAAAACAAAATAAATTAGCTGTTCAATCAAAACAAGCGGTAAAGAAGCATTGCTAGAAGCTTCCCCCGTTAGAAAAGATAGGCTGAAACTTAGAACTAAAACGACTAAAATGTCATCTACCACAGAAGCACCCAAAATTGTTGATCCTTCTTTTGTATTCACTACGTTTAGTTCTTTTAATACTTCTACTGAAATACTGACAGAAGTTGCCGCAAGAATAATCCCAAAGAAAATCGCTTCATTTCCCGAAACTTGGAATGCTTCGCCTGTCAACCAGCCAAAAACAACCGGGAAGATGATCCCAAGCAAAGCAACGAACATACCAGGTCGGAAATATTTTTTCAAAAGAGATAAATCACTTTCCAGACCAGCTAAAAACATTAATAAGATCACACCAATCTCCGAAAAGTCATGGACTAGAATATCAGGTTTGACCCAATTCAATCCAGCTTGGCCTAGCAAAACACCAACAAGTAATTGTCCAATCACTGCTGGGATACCTAATCTCCGCGAGATATGTGAGCCAATCGTTGTTGAAATCAATATCAGGCATAAAATACCAATAAATTCCATTCTCATCATTCCTTTGTATAAAATATAGCCCGAACTTAGCATAACATACATTATTGAAAAAATAGGAAAATATACTCACAAAAAAACCAACAATCCAAAAGATTTTTTTGGATTGTTGGTTTTTATACGGTCTATTTTAATAACTAAAAATGATTAACGTATAGTCATTTTTCTTATTCTGATGAAATTGATAATCTCCTGGATGCCCATGAAAATCAAAATAAAGCCGAATATTTGGAATAGAAGCATCAAACTTTTGAATGGATTGAACAATAAGACGAATCCGCCAATCAACAACAGAATACTATAAACACTCCAACTTTTAGCTTTTGTATTCATGCTGAAGAATAACTGGAACAAGCTGTTGATGATAACGGCTAATCCAAGAAGAATCGGCAGGATAGAAACAATGGCAGGTGCAAAAGCATAAACGATCAGAGCTAAGATCAGGAAAAAAAGACCACTGAACAGACCGATACTCCAAGAACCTGTTTTCCTTTTAAAACGGTAAGCCTCAAAAAGATTCAACAACCCAAGCAAAACAAGATAGGCAGTGATCAGATAACCGATAAAATGAAAAACAGCAGAAGGGTTTAGCACAATCGCAATCCCAGAAATAATATAAACAGCAGCTCTTAATAAGGCGTATTTTTGAATATTTTGTTTAATCGTCTCAAACATATAAGAAAACCTCCTTTGACTTATTTTAACGTGAACTAGTCATTTTACCAAATTAAATGTTACAAAATGAGCGAAGGAGAAGAATATCTCTGGAAAAATCAACTTCTGAGGATCTTTTCCATTTTTTTGCCTTTTGCTAGCTCATCGATCATTTTATCTAAATAACGAATTTCTTTCATCAAGTTATCCTCGATGTCTTCTACTCGTACACCACAAACAACACCTGTAATCAAGGAACGTGAAGGATTGGGGACAGGGGCTTCCGCAAAAAATTGTTCGAAAGTCACTTGTTTTTGTAGTTGATATTCTAGTTCTGTTTGGGAATAACCCGTCAGCCAACAAATGATTTCATCTACTTCCTCTTTTATACGATCTTTTCTCTCCGCTTTTGCTACATACATAGGATAAACGCTTGCAAAACTTGTCGTAAAAATACGATTTTGCGCCATAATCAGTCACCTTTCTTTTTTTCAAATTATTTACTACTTATAGTATATAAGAAAAAGAGAAGAAAAAGCGATTATTCAAAAAAACAAAAAGGATTGTGACAAAATTCTTGTCACAATCCTTTTTTCCGAGTGAACGGTGTTGTCCTGTCAACTCCTTGGTCACAAGTCACAATATTCAACAAACATGAGAAACTGTTTATTAAATTGTTCCTTGTGACTCGGAGCGAAACGGCAGGCTTACAACCTCTATCTGTCTTTTGTATAATCTTCATCGCTCAAGTGCGCATCAAATAATCGAAGGCTCCTAAAGCTGCAGTAGCTCCTGAACCCATTGAAACAATGATTTGTTTGTATGGACTATCTGTACAATCACCAGCTGCGAAAACACCGGGGATATTCGTCGCGCCATTTTTCTCAGTCACTATTTCATTTCTTGGGTTCATTTCGATTGTTCCATCTAGCCAATCCGTGTTAGGAAGTAAACCGACTAAAATGAATACACCTGAAACAGCTAGAGTATGCAACTCTTTCGTATGTTGATCGATATAGGAGAGAGATTCGACCTGATTCGACCCGCTGATTTCTTTCGTCGCTGCATTTTTGATAACAGTGACATTCGCAAGAGAAACTAGTTTATCCTGTAAAACTTGATCTGCTTTTAATTCGGGTAAGAATTCTAGAACATAAACATGTTTTGCTAACCCAGCTAGATCAATCGCTGCTTCAACACCAGAATTACCACCACCGATTACAGCAATCTCTTTTCCTTTAAATAAAGGGCCGTCACAGTGTGGGCAATAAGCAATTCCTTTATTTTTAAACTCTTTTTCGCCTGGTACATTGATAGAACGCCAGTGCGCACCTGTCGCGATGATTGCGGTTTTTGCTTTAAGTGATATACCGTTAGCTAAGCCAATATTAATAAAATGTTTCTCTTTATTTAAGGAAACGGCCTGTTGATTCATCATAATGTCGATAGGGTAACTACGCACATGACTTTCTACTTGCTGCATCAATTTTGGACCTTCTGTGTAAGGGGTACCAATCATATTTTCAATCCCGAGTGTTTCAACGACTTGTCCGCCGAAAGAATCAGCGACAAGTCCTGTACGGATTCCTTTACGTGATGCATAGATAGCTGCACTACTAGCTGCTGGTCCACCGCCAATCACTAATACATCATAAGGTTCTTTTTCAAACAACTCTTCTTCAATCAAAGGGCCAGTGATTTTTTCAACAATTTGTTCGATCGTCATGCGTCCGCTACTAAATTCTTCTCCATTTAAAAACACAGTTGGCACTGCCATGATTTTTTTATCATCGATTTCTTTTTGGAACATCCCACCATCAATCATCGTATGAGTAATATTTGGATTTAATACAGCTAATATATTCAATGCCTGTACAACGTCGGGGCAATTATGACAAGTCAAGCTAACATAACTGTCAAAATGCAATGTTTGTGTTATTTTTTTGATTTTAAGACTCAAAGATTCACTGATTTTCGGTGCCCGTCCACTAATTTGTAACATAGCCAGTAAAAAAGAGGAAAATTCATGACCGAGGGGGATACCAGCAAAAACGATTCCACTTTCTTTGCCAACTGGATTGATAGAAAAACTAGGTGTTCGCATCGAATCTCTTTTTTCCCAAGAGATTTTAGGAGACATTTCTGCTATTTCCTTCGTAAATTCAGCTAGTTTTTGACTATTTTCACTAGTATCCAAACTAACAGAAAAAACAATAGGAGATTCAATCAGTGCTAAATATTGTTCGAGATTTTGTTTAGTTTCTTTGTCTAACATATCCACCACCTAAATCTTTCCAACAAGATCAAAACTTGGTTTCAATGTTTCGCCACTTTCTTTCCATTTTGCCGGACAAACTTCACCTGGGTGGGTACGTACATATTGAGCAGCGCGAATCTTATCAGTCAGTGCACTAGCGTCACGACCGATTCCATCTGCATTGATTTCCATAGCTTGAACGATTCCGTCTGGATCAATAATAAATGTTCCTCGCTGAGCTAATCCTTGCTCTTCATCCAAAACATCAAAAATACGAGAAATCTGATGAGACGGATCACCGATCATCACGTATTCGATTTTACCGATAGCATCTGATGTATCATGCCATGCTTTGTGAGTAAAGTGGGTATCGGTAGAGCAAGAAAAGACTTCAACACCTAAAGATTTCAATGTACTGTATTGTTCTTGTAAGTCTTCTAATTCAGTAGGACAAACAAAAGTAAAATCAGCTGGATAGAAGCAAAGAATACTCCAGTTCCCCATAAGATCTTTTTCACTGACTTCTAAAAATTCTCCTTGATGATAAGCATGTGCATTAAATTCTTCGATTTTTTTTCCAATCAATGACATAGTAAAACCTCCAATAATGATTATTTATTTGTAATTATTGTAATTTAGTTGGAGTTGCAAAGTCAATGGATATTTTGTTATTTAATAAAGATTACTCAAAAACGAAGGTTAATTATAAAAATAGAAGAGGTCGCAAGAAAATGCTACTGCTGGAAATACTCGGGATAACGTTGAGTAACAGTTTCCTGTTCTTTCAGCATCATGTGTAAGTGCAATCCCGTTTGAAATCGAGCTTCTTCTGGTTTTTTATCAACTAAAGCCTTGAGTAAATCATAATGTTGTTCCATGATCGTTTCCCATGGAAGCCCCTGAATGGTCACTCGTAACCAGCGGAAACGTTCTAAATGGGTATTATGGTCATCTAACCAGTTCCAAACTTCTTTTCTTCCTGCAATTTCGAAACAAGCTTCATGAAATAAATTATCTGCACGGAAAAAAGCGCGTTCGTCATTTATTTTGACTGCTTTTTCTTGTTCTTCTAAAATCGTTTCTAGCACTATTCGTGTTTGTGTGTCCAATTTGGAACAACATTCAATCATGATTTGCTCTTCCAACTGTTCTCGGACAAAGCGAGCATTTTCTGCAGAAACAAGATTAATTTTTGAAACATACGTACCACTTTGAGGTATCGTATACACGAGTTCTTGCTGACGTAGTTGAATCAATGCTTCGCGAATGGGAGTCCGGCCGATAGCAAGATGTTCCTCCAGTGCCTTTTCAGATATTTTCCTTCCAGGTTCTAAGTCAGCATAGATAATTTGTTTACGAATCGCTTGATAAGCTTGAGATTGCAAGCTGCTTTTCATTTTTATACCTCCAAAATCATTTCTATGAACGTAGTATAACAGAAGAGGTCTGAAAAATAATCTGATATGTCACATTAACTAGGAAATTTGTATAAATAGTAAAATTTTGGTTGACATAGCGATTTTTATTGCATAAAATTCACTTGAATACAAAAACTAATATGTTAGTTTAGGAGGGGAAAAATGATTGATTTAAACAACTGGAGGAACTTTATTCCTGAATTATCTCAAAAAGAAGTAGAAATACCTCATTTTGACCGTGCATCATTAAGAGAAAATGGACAAAAAAATCCTGTCTGGATCCATTTCGGTGGCGGAAATCTTTATCGAGGATTTCATGCAGAAATCGCTCAACGTTTAGCGGATCTAGGCGAATTGTCCACTGGTGTCATTGTTTGTGAAACATTCGATGAAGAAATAATTGAAAGGGCTTACCAAGATTTTGATGATTTGATTCTTGAAGTGGTCATGCCAAGCAGTGGAGAGTTCGTCAAACGTATATTAGCTGCGACAGCTGACAGTCTGTATTGTCATCCAGATTGTTCTGAACACTTTGATAAGATGATTCGACACTTTGAAAATCCTAGTTTACAATTAGTTACTTTTGCTATTACTGAAAAAGGTTATCGATTGAAAGATACAAATAATAAATATATAGGACCGATTGCAGTTGATATAAAAAATGGTCCAAAGAAGCCATCACATACAATGAGTATTCTTGCTGCGCTACTTTATAAACGTTTTTTATCTGGAGCTTGGCCGATTGCACTTGTCTCTACAGATAATTTTTCACAAAACGGTAGTCAATTACGTACTTCTTTGCTAACGATCGCAAAAGAATGGCAAAAGGAAGGTCATGTACAAAATACATTTATCCAATACTTATCGAATGAAGAAATTGTTGCGTTTCCATGGACGATGATTGATCGTATCACCCCGAATCCTTCCTTGTCAGTTAGCAAAATGTTGGCAAAAGAGGGCTTTTCAAATATGTCGATTTTCCAAACCGCAAAAGGAAATAATATTGCTCCATTTGTCAATACAGAGGACATCCATTATTTAATCATGGAAGATCATTTTCCCAATGGACGTCCGAAATTCGAAAAAGCTGGGGTATTCTTGACTGATCGTGCAACGGTAGATAAAGCAGATACGATGAAGGTGACGACTTGCCTTAATCCTTTGCATACGTCTTTAGCTATTATGGGTTGTTTACTGGGGTATAGGAGCATAGCTGAGGAGATGAAAGATCCAGATTTATCGCTGCTAGTTTCTGAAATCGGGTACAATGAAGGCCTCCCAGTTGTGGAGTCTCCAGGTATCATTGATCCAAAGATCTTTCTGGAAGAAGTAATTACTGTGCGCTTTTCTAATCCAAATATTCCTGATATGCCTCAGCGAATCGCCACGGATACCTCTCAAAAGGTGGCGATTCGTTATGGTGAGACGATTAAAAAATATATGGAAATAGAAGTTAAAGACCCGCAGACACTTGTATTCATACCATTGACTCTCGCTGCTTGGCTTCGATACCTTATTGGCATTGATGATCAAGGAAAACCATTCATCCCGAGTCCAGACCCACTATTGACAGACCTTCAGCATAAGCTTTCCGATATTCAACTGGGTACGCAAGATACATCACATATTCATGAGAAAATGGCTCCTATTTTGTCAAATAAAGAAATTTTTGGTGTAGATCTTTACCAAGCAGAGCTTGGCAGAAAAATAGAAGAAATGTTCATCAAGATGGTAGCAGGACCAAATGCCGTACGAAAAACATTACAGGATTACTTACAAGAACATGGAGGAAATTTATCATGGAAATGACTTTTAGATGGTACGGATCACAAGAAGAAAAGATTACCTTAGATGAAATCAGACAGATTCCTGCGGTCAAAGGGATTGTAGGCACATTGATGGATATACCAGTAGGAGAGGTATGGCCTAGGGAGAGGATCAAAGAACTAAAAGAAGAAATTGAGTCTCGTGGGTTAACACTAAAAGTAATTGAAAGCGTCAATGTGCATGATGCCATTAAAATTGGATTACCTTCCCGTGAGCAGTATATCGAAAACTATAAGCAGACAATCCGAAACTTGGCAGAATATGGAATAGAAGTCATCTGCTATAATTTTATGCCTGTATTTGACTGGGTGAAATCTGACCTTGACTACCGCTTAGAAGACGGCTCATCCACGTTAGCTTTTATATCTGATGATATTCCAGATGATCCAAGAGAAATCGTCGCGCGCATCGAACATTCCAGCAATGAATTTGAATTGCCGGGATGGGAACCTGAGCGCTTAGCTCATATCAAATCCTTGCTTGAAGCCTATGCATCAGTAGACGAAGAAAAACTTCGAGAAAATTTTGCCTATTTTCTCCAATCAATCATCCCAACATGTGAAGAGGTAGGGGTCAAAATGGCTGTACATCCAGATGATCCGCCATACTCGATTTTTGGATTACCTCGAATCGTAAAGAATCGAGAAGATTTAGATTGGTTGTGCCGCATAGTAGACAGCCCTTATAACGGAATCACTCTTTGTACAGGGAGTATTGCAGAAGATCCAGAAAATGATGTATATGGAATTTTAGCAGAATTTTGCCAAAGAGATCGAATCCCATTTGCACATGTTCGAAATATTAAATTTTTAGCTAATCGAGATTTCTATGAGGCACCGCATAAATCCGAATACGGTTCATTAGACATGTACCGCATACTAAAAACAATGTATGACAACGGATTTAACGGATACATCCGTCCTGATCATGGAAGAATGATCTGGAATGAGACAGGAAGACCAGGATACGGCTTATATGATCGAGCATTAGGTGCTGTTTATCTAAATGGATTATGGGAAGCAATCGAAAAAGGAAACAAAAGTAAAGATAATTAGTGAAAAAAACTGTAATTTTATTATGTAAATAAGGAGGGTGTTCAAATTCTTGATACATAAATCCGGAGGTTGTTAATAAGCATTCGGATTTATGTATCTTATTTGGTCTAGGAAGTAACTTGATTTTCTTTTTTCGATTGATCCATGAGTGCTTCTTCTTTTAATTCAAAGATATATTCTGAGATCCTCATAATCACTTTTTTCCAGTCTTCTGGTGTGATGATTCCTTTTAAAATATAGATTTTTTTGATATGAGAAGGCAATTGTTTCAAAGGGCAGTCGCTGATAACGATGTTGCAGTTCTCCATAAAATCATTTTGTATTTTGATCGATTCATTTGAAAAAATTTGTTCTATCTTAATGATCAGATCTTTACTGATATAGAAATCACGCGTATAGTTCACACCAATCACAATTCGCGGCTGTTTTTTGTAGCGATCATACAAATGTACTAGGTCTTCAACCATCCATTGCACATTTTCCTTTTCTAAAATAACTGGTAACAAGTGTTGATTTTGTTCTCTGAAATCCATATAAAATTGTTCAATGGCGGTTTGGACTTCTTTCAATACGCTATGTTCTTGATAAAGCATGAAAGTAGGAAGGGGCGTATTTGGTTGATTGAAGTTAAGAAATCCATTATAAAGTTTATTTCGTGCGAATGCCAATGAGTAAAGAATCTTTTCTTTTTCAGGTATAAACAAATCAAATACAGTACAAAAGGACTCCACCATTTCTCTTGAATAAAGAACATGAGGAACGTTTGCTTTTTTAAAAGTTTGTATTGCTCCAAGCTTGTTTCTTCCGATTCGATTTTCGTGATAGAAAGTCGAGCTAAAATATTCACTAAGATGCGTTGTTCGCGACAAATTGGCAGATTAGGTCGCAAAATATCTACAGAGGGATCAATAAAAAAGTCAATATATTCATACTCTGTGAATTCTTTTTGTACGTCTTTCACAGAAGTTGCAGGAAAATTCTCTTTACATATTTTTAATAGAAAATATAATTTATCTATCATACCGCTATTTAGTCGGTCAAGTACTTCTTTTTTAAAAAAAGTATTCATCATAAAAGCCACTACTTGCGGATCTTCATCATAAAATTCTGTAGCAGTACTTGAAAAGATGTTCCAATAAATATCTAATGCTGCATATTGAATTTGTACCTCTTTTCCAGAAAAAGACTTTCTGCCGTTATTAGAAAAGGAGATAGACAAACCGTACAATGCTAAAAATGCATTAATCTTTTTCATTTTCGTATACAAATAAGAGGCACTATAGTTTGTTTGCTGACTTAAACTGATAATCGAATTTGTCTGACAGCTGAACAAAGAAGTCAAGATCTGATAACTGACTGATTCGTTGCAGTATCTTCCAAATAGACGATAATAGCAGTAAGCCGGATCAATTCCTTCAAAATTCAACTTTAAAAAAGGTTTTTGCTTATCAATATGCAGTTCTGTTAGATTGAGACGCTCAAAGTCTTGTTCTAATTCTTTGATGTATAGTAAAAAATTTGATTCAGACATATGGAAATGATCTGCTAAATATTGTGTAGTAATAAAGAAATGATGTTCAGATAGGAAAAGAAAAATATCTAATTCTGTATTGCTTTTTTTCTTCAAGAGAAACGTTTTAATCGCTTCTTGAGTTTGCATGAAAGAGGCTCCTTTTTACTTAAATTGTTAAAACTTGAAAATATTACTGTTTTTTTCATAAATTTAGACAAAAAAACAGTAAACATATAGGTAGAATCTCTACTATCTTATTTCTTGCATACAAAAAAATCAAGGAGTGAGAGAGTTATGAGATATTCAACCATCTTAATATCAACATTTGCAGCCTTAAGCTTATCGCTTACTATAAATCAGACAGTCCACACAGAGGAGATAGAAACAGCCAAATGGACAGAAACCAAGTGGGCCAACGTCAATCGAATTACCTTTCAGGATGAATTTTCATCCTTCAATTCAGGAGTCGCAAAATTAAGAAAAGGACAAACAGCGACCATCAAAGCAAAAATTGACTATTCAGGAGACTTAGCACCTATACTACAATCAGCTGTTACATTTGAGAATGTTGATCCCGCTTTGTCGATTGGCTATGACGAGAACACTTTGACTATCCAACACAAGCAAGCGATATTTACCTTCACCGTTACATTAAATCAGGACTTGTTAAAACCAGCGCTTTTTACTGTCAAGGTATCAGATGGACTACCGAACGATCATCATCATTTAACGCCGTATAGTCAGCGGCAGACAATTGAGCAAGATTCAGCTATCGACTCAGGAGGAGATCTTGTTGAAGAACCAACAGATAAACCAGAAAATGAAAATAAGCCAGAAGTACCGCCTACAGAAAATCCAGACGGAGAACAGAAACCGGAAATAGAACCTGGAGAAGAACCCGATACAGAAACTCAACCAGAGCCAGACAATGAATCAAAACCTGAAATAACCCCTGGAGAAAAACCAGATGTAGACCCAGAAGAAAAACCAGATGTGACTCCAGAACCAGATACGGACGCAAGAGACCAAGGAATACCAGAAAAAATAAACAAAAAAACAATTCAAGAGGATGGAAAAAAAGAGAGTAAAAAATCAAATCTAGCAATTCTAAAAATAAATGAAGAGCAGCTGAATAAAAAATCACGAATATTTGATAGCGCCCAATCAGCTGAAACCTTAAAAAGAAGCAAGGATACAACCTTTGCTAGTCCTGAAACGAAAAATAAACAGCTACCAAAATCCGGAGAGTCACAAAACAAAGTTATACTGTGGAGCGGAATCATTCTATTAAGTATAGCAACAATGCTTTCTGCAAAAAGATTTAAACAAAACAGATCTCTCTAACATTTGAATAATGTCTGTGAACGCATTTTTCAAATAAAAAGAAATATCCAGAAAACGACCCCAAAATACCAGATTGAAATCTGATATTTGGGGTCGTTCATACTTTATCTTTCTTCATATTTATTTTAAGGGATATCTGTTTCTTTTGGAAGATGGTTCGGGATCTTTTTCACTTTCAATACATCTAAAAAGAAGGTAAAGATCGGAATGCCGACAATCAAGCCCCAAACGCCAAAGAACCGTTCGCTAACAAGTAAGACCACAAATGTATAAAAAATCGGCAGTTCTGTTTTGCTGGACATCAACTTCGGATTCAGCACATAAGACTCAATTAGATGGACAATCAAAATCGTAATCAGGATATAAACAACATCTCGGATGCCTCCTTGGGAATAAGCTATGAAAGATAGAGGAATACAAGAAATGATAACACCTGCTACTGGGATCAGACTTAAAATGAAAATCATGATCGCTAAACTCAGCAGCTGATGAAAGCCAAATACAGCCAAGGCGATTGTAGTGAGCAACGTGTTTAAAAGAGCAATAACAAATTGAGCTTCTAATACCAAACCAAATGTATTGACAAACTTATCGGCAAAATAGTAAATATCTTGAAAGAACCAAGAAAATTCACTTTTTAAAAACAATCTTGAGAATACAATTGTTTTTTTCTTTTCAATCATAAAAAAGAAACTTAAGATGAATGACATAGCAAACGCCACTGCCATTTTTCCTATATCCTGTAAATAGCCAAGCGCAATCGAAGCGCCATTTTGAAGCTGTTCAAAAAAATCGTTTCGCTCAATATAAGTATGGATATATTGTAAAACAGGATCTGCATCTTTTGGCTGATGCTCGTAAAAATCAATAACGGACTGGATCATATCAAATGTTTGATGAATAAGCATCGGGATATACTTTGTGAATGCCAGATAGATAAGGTAAACGATCAGTGTATAAATCATGATAGCTAAAACACCTGTAGGGATTCGGACAAATCGTTGAATGATTTGAACAAGATGAATCATCAAATAAGTAAAGATAAATGTGAGCAAAATGGTTGTAATCATACTTCTAACTAAGAAAAGAACAAAAACGACAAATAATAAAACAGTGAGACGGCGTATTTTTTCATTCGCCAAAAAACGCTGATAAACGGTCAAATCGACAACCTCCAAATAACAAAAAATAAACACGTTATTCATTATATGATGGAATATGAAAATAAGAAAGAGAAAGAGCAAAAAGAAAAACCGCTAAATGACGTTATCTTATGAGTTGGTTTTCCTCATAAAATCGTTCATCTAGCAGTTTCAGCCCTTTTTCTGGTCTTGATGAAAATTATCTAGCATTTTTCGGGTCAGATGTTGCAGTGTATCCAATTCTTCCTGTTCAAGTGGAAGATAAGACTTGATCTTTTGTGGAATACCTTCTGCTTGTTTTTGCAACGCAGCACCTTGAGGAGTCAGCGTAACATTTACGATTCTTTCATCACCCGTTTCACGCTGACGATTAATATAATTTTTTTCTGCTAACTTTTTTAGTAAGGGAGTCAGCGTACCAGAATCCAGACACAAATCATTTCCTAGCTCTTTCACTGAAGTCTTTTTCTTTTCCCATAAAACTAACATCACAAGATACTGGGTATAGGTAAGATTCAGCGGCTTGAGGAGGGGAGTGTAGTGTCTAATGATTTCCTTAGAGGCGGCATATAAAGGAAAACATACTTGATTAACTAAATATAGATCTTCCATTTTTCCACCTCCGCTGTTTTACTATAGTGTATCATAGCGGATTTACACAAAAAAGTCTATTCACTAACTGCTTTCAGAGTAACTTCTATATTTCCAGCTGTAGCTTTTGAATACGGACACACTTTATGCGCTGCCTCTAATAATTCTTGCGTTTCTTCCAGAGAAAGACCTTCGATAGATCCTTCAATCTCTACACCTAAGACAAAGCTCGTTTCACTTTCTGAATAAAGGGAAACTTGTGCACTGACAGTAGAAGCCCCAGAGATATTTTTTTGCTGTTTGATCAATTCTAATGCACTGTTAAAACATGCACTGAAACCAGCTGCAAACAATTGTTCAGGGTTGGTTGCATTTTCGACGCGTTTACCAGGAGCTGCAATATTCAATTCGAATGTACGATCGGGATTATGCACTTCTCCAGAGCGTCCGCCTGTGTTGATCATTTTCGTAGAATACATTTTTTTCATAAAATTACCACCTTTAATTATATTTTATACAATTGAATTTTACACAATATAATTGTGAAAAGCAAAGAAATGGATTGGCATAAGATAAATAAGAGAAAGCACATGAAACAGACGCGCTTTCTCGAATAGCAAACATATACAAAAAATATCAGAGACAAAAACTAATCTCATCATAAACATTACATATATTTCTCAAAAAGTTGTTTTCTTTCTTCAAAACTTACTTCACGATGGACCTGATGAAGCATCCATAAATAACCAAAAGGATCTCTGAACATTGAGTTAGTCACACCAAAGTCCATCATTTCTGTCATTTCTTGAATCTCTACACAGCCATTTCGTAATGCTTTATTATGTGTGTCCTCGATATCAGAGACGATGATATTGAACCAGATCGTATTTGGATGTTCAGCAGTAGGAGCAGTCAAACCAAGAGACGTGTTTTCATCCAGCATATGGAATCTCGTGCCATACAAGGTAAAAATGACTTCATTATTGCCTCTAGGGTAATCTGTTGCCTCAATCAGTTGTATTTCATCAAAGATTGTTTGATACAGTTCTAGTGCTTTCAAACTATCATTTAATACAAAATCGATTTCCGTTCCTTTATGCATAAAGATCTCCTCTCCTTTTCAGTCGAACAGTTACTAGATTATTCTATTATACCAGTTAAAGAAAACGCATTCAAAAAAGCGGATTTACTTACCAACTCATTCGATTGGATGATAAGTAAATCCGCGTCCCATTACTTCTGCTACGCTGCTGACAATGACAAAGGCACTTGGATCGATTTCTTCTATCAATGGTTTCATTCGGGAAAATTCATGATCAGTCACAACGATCAATAAAACCTCTTTTGACTTTCGATTATACCCGCCTTTTGCCTCTAGCAGGGTAAGGCCACGTCCAATCTCAGCACTTAAGCGAAGGCGGATGTCTTCCAAATAATGTTCACTCATGACCATAACAGATTTCTTTCGATTGATACCTGTTTCGATATAAGTCATGACAATTGAAGTGATTGCAATAGATAAAATAGCATAAAGAAACTCTTCTATTCCAAAAACAAACAGATTAAGAGAAACAACGAATGCGTCTGTAAAAAATAAGCCAATCGAAGTATTCAAGTGGAAATATTTTTTAAAAATGAGGGGAGGGATCGTCGTACCGCCGCTAGAAGAGTTGTTTTTATATAAAATCGCAACTCCTAAAGCAAAAATCGCACTTCCAAAAATGACAGACAACAACCGATCTGAAGTAATCATTGTTTCTGGAACTATTGCAATGATTAAAGGAAAAACCAAGCTTCCGAAAAGTACTTTAAAAAAGGGCTTTTTACCTAAAAATAGAAGAGCTAGTACCAACATAACGATATTCAACACTAAAATAACTATAGCTCGGTCAAAGCCTAAAGCAGCTTCCAGTAATATTCCTAGACCGCTGACACCTCCAGCAGCAATATGATGAGGCCCTAAAAACATATTGATAGCGACTCCTAATATGAAGAGGGCAAAAATAATCTTAATGTATGTCCATATAAATTGTCTCGTTTCTTTCATTTATCCACTTCCTTAATTCATTAATAATACTCTTATCTTATTATAACTTACTTTTCACCTTAAGTTAACTTTAATTAATAAAAAAATTAGGCTAGTCTAAATTATTATGTTACATTCTTCTAGAATATACTTCTACGTTAAAAACTGTTAAAAAACTTTTACTTTAGAAAATTGGAGAAATTGATCGCTTAAGATAAATTCAGGACACTAAATAGTACAGGAAGTAGATTAAAACTTTTAAAAGTTTTAAGTCTATCTATTTGGCACGTTTAAAAAATAAAAATTCGGTATCAAAAAACTGTTACCGATAACATTTTTGAAAGCGTTGTCTTTTGCTTCTCTATCACTTATAGTGATGACGTCATATTAAAACACAAGGAGGAAATCAATGGATACAGCTGCAATTTATCATCGACCGGAAAGTGAATATGCATTTCTATATACGAATACAAGATTTCGTATTCGGCTTCGTACTAGGAAAAATGATATCAAAAAAGTATATGTGCTATGTGGAGATCCATATACCATAACAACTGAAAAATGGTATCAAAAACAACGACCAATGAAAAAATGTCTAAGTACCAATGTTCATGATTATTGGGAAATTGAAGTGACGAGCGAAACAAGGCGCTTACAGTATGCGTTCCATGTTGTTGGGGAAGATAACACGGACTGTTTTTACGGTGATCAAGGAATTTTTCCTTATCGAGAAAATGTGATTACTGAACCAAATTTTTATTTTCGAATACCTTATTTTCATCAAATCGATCGATTCACTATTCCAGAATGGGTAAAAGAAACAGTATGGTATCAAATTTTTCCCGAAAGATTTGCAAACGGGGACAAAGCAAATGACCCCGAACACACTTTACCTTGGGGAAGTAAAGATCCAGACCGAGAAGACTTCTTCGGGGGAGATTTGCAAGGTGTGATGGATCATTTGGATTACTTGACGGACCTTGGCATCAATGGCATCTATTTTTGTCCCATATTTAAAGCTACATCCAATCACAAGTACGATACGATCGACTATTATGAAGTCGATCCCGCGTTTGGAGATAAAAAACTTTTAAAAAACTTAATTGATGAAGCACATAAACGAGGGATACGTATCATGTTCGATGCTGTATTCAATCATATGGGTGTCCATTCACCACAGTGGCAAGACGTTCTCAAAAACGGAGAAAAATCGATCTATAAAGACTGGTTCCACATCCGTTTTTTCCCAGTAGATTCTTATCAGATGACTGACTTACCAGAAACTGCTGAAAATATCCCATATGATACTTTTGCTTTTACTCCATTCATGCCGAAACTAAATACAGCAAATCCAGAAGTGCAAAAATATTTGCTGGATATCGCAACTTATTGGATAAAAGAATTCGATATTGATGGATGGCGTCTTGATGTTGCTAATGAAGTCGATCATCATTTTTGGAAAAAATTCAGAGAAGCAGTTACAGAAATCAAACCAGACATCTATATCCTTGGAGAGATTTGGCATTCCTCTCAAGCTTGGCTGCAAGGGGATGAATTCCATGCAGTGATGAATTATGCATTTACAGATTCGATTAAAGATTATTTTGCAAAAAAGAAAATCACAGCTTCACAAATGGTCAGTGGAATGAATCATCAGCAAATGCTTTACAGAGATCAGGTGAACGAAGGAACATTTAACTTATTAGATTCTCATGATACTGCCAGGATCTTGACCCTTTGCCAAGGTAACAAAGAATTGATGAAGTCTGTGATGGCCTTTATGTTTCTTCAAAAAGGGTCTCCTTGTGTCTATTACGGGACAGAAATAGGGATGACTGGTGAAGATGACCCGAATTGCCGCAAATGTATGATATGGGAGAAGGAGGAACAAGATCTAGAGCTATTCGGTTTTATAAAAGAACTTGTTTCTCTAAGGAAACAGTTGTCTAAGATTATTTCTGAAGGTTCTACTCAGTGGCTAATAGTAAATGATCGTGAAGATAAGCTCTATTTCACACGGGAACTAGAGGGACAGATCATCTATGTTTACTTTAATCAGTCAAAAGAACCTTGGGTAGTAGAACAGGAAAATGAGGTGATTCTTAGTCAAAATTGTCAGTTGTTAGAAGACGGGAAAGCAGAGATACGACAATACGGATTTTTGATCATGTGTTGAAAACTGTTACCGGTAACAACAAGAAAGCGTTTGCAAATGAAGATTTGTGCCCATTATAATAAGGGTGTAACAGCACGTTGAATACACAGGAGGAAATGAAGATGAAAAAAAGAAGTGTGAAACAGTTGGGTTTAGGGTTAATCTCTTTAGGAATCTTAGGCGGATTAGCGGCTTGTGGCAATGGTAACTCTTCAGCAGAAGGGGAAGCCGATGAAGGAAAAACGTTAACAGTTTCCGTTGATTCTGGATATAAAGATTATATAAACGAAATAAAAAACACTTTCGAAAAAGAAAACGATGTGAAAATCAAGCTAGTAGAAAAGGACATGTTCGATCAGTTGGAATCATTAGCGTTAGATGGGCCTGCTGGAAAGGGACCTGACGTTATGATGGCAGCATATGACCGGATCGGTGCGTTAGGACAGCAAGGACATCTGGCGGAAGTAAAACTGGGAAATGAAGCAGCTTACGATGAAACAGACAAAGCCCAAGTGACTTATGATGGAAAAATCTACGGAGAACCTGCAGTAATCGAGACCCTTGTTTTGTACTATAACAAAGATTTAGTCGATACAGCACCATCAACGTTTAAAGATTTGGAGAATCTATCCAAAGACAGTCGTTTTGCTTTTGAGTCAGAAGCAGGAAAAAATACAGGATTTTTAGCTAAATGGACTGACTTTTATTATTCCTATGGTTTAATTGCAGGTTACGGTGGCTATGTATTTGGTGATGATGGTACAAATCCTTCAGATATCGGTTTGAATAATGCAGGTGCTGTAGAAGGAATCTCTTATGCAACAGATTGGTTCAAAAATGTTTGGCCAAAGGGAATGCAAGACATAAAAAGTGCAGGAGACTTCGCCAGCCAGCAATTCATGTCCAATAAAACTGCAGCAATCATTGACGGTCCATGGCAAGCGCAAACATACAAAGAAAACAATATCAATTATGGTGTAGCCAAAATTCCTACTCTAAATAATGGACAGCCTTATCAACCGTTTGGCGGAGGAAAAGGATGGGTAGTCAGCAATTATGCTAAAAACAAAGACCTCTCTCAAAAATGGCTTGATTATGTAACGAATCAGGAAAATCAAGAAAAATTCTTTGAAATGGTAAATGAAATCCCTGCAAACCAACAAGCTAGGGAAACAGCAAAGGCTAAAAACGATGAATTAACAACAGCTGTGATTGAACAATATGAAACAGCTCAAGCGATGCCAAACATCCCAGAAATGGGCGAAGTTTGGACAGGTGCAGAAAACTTGATGTTCGATGCAGCATCAGGTTCAAAAACACCAAAAGAATCCGCAGATGAAGCAGTAAAAACAATCAGTGAAGCCATAGAACAAAAATACTGATTAAAATGATAACCGTCCATTTTTATAAAAAATGGAACAGGTGCTTCAGATAAAAGTGGCAAGAGCGAGATGGAAAATTATCTTGCTCTTGTTGCCATTATCTTAAAAGCAGTTTGCGGTTTAGCAAGTTTAGAGGGGGCATTCAGATGCAGCAAGATAAAACAAGCAATATCAACGAAAAAAAAATCACGCTTTGTTCACTTATTCCAGGGATGGGGCAGTTTGTAAATGGCCAAGCTTTTAAAGGTATCGTTTTTTTCGCCATATTCGTCCTATTCATTGGTCAGATGCTTCTGGGCGGATTTCATGCATTGGTAGGATTGGTTACTTTGGGAAGTATACCAATGGAAGATCATTCATTATTTATTTTGATTGAAGGCACTTTGCAATTCATCATTACAATCATTTTCTTGATTTTTTACGGTTTGAATCTTTTAGACGCTTATCGAGTAGCGAAGATGCGTCAAGAGGGCAAAAAAATCAATCGGACGATGAAGGAAGTCATACATAATATAGGTGATGAAGGTTTTCCTTATCTATTGACACTTCCCGCTTATCTTCTCATGATTTTTACGATCATTTTCCCAGTCCTAGTTACATTGTTCACTGCATTTACTAATTATGACTTCAATCATATTCCACCAGCCAGTTTGATTGATTGGGTAGGGGCTAAAAACTTTTTTAGTATCTTCTTTTTAAGCTCATATCGTAATACTTTTTTTGCAGTCTTTTCGTGGACCGTGATTTGGACTTTATGTGCAACAACTTTGCAAATCACCCTTGGTATTCTCACAGCGGTTGTTGCTCACCAGAAATTTATTAAATTCAAACGTATTTTCGGTATCATTTTCTTATTACCATGGGCGGTCCCAGCTTTTATTACTATCATGAGTTTTTCGAATATATTCAACGATAGCGTAGGTGCCATCAATACTCAAGTGATTCCTTTCATAAACCAGCTTCCTTTTGTAGATATCAGTGCAATCTCTTGGAAAACGGACCCGAACTGGACGAAAGTGGCAATCATCTTGGTTCAAGGATGGTTAGGATTTCCCTATATCTATGTAATGGTTACAGGGATTTTACAGTCGATTTCTGAAGATTTGTATGAAGCAGCAAAAATCGATGGAGCAAATGCATGGCAACGTTTCTCAAATATCACACTTCCAGCTGTATTTCTAGTGGCAGCACCAACATTTATTACACAGTATACGGGGAATTTCAATAATTTCTCCATGATCTATCTGTTTAACAATGGTGGTCCCGGAAGCGTAGGCGGAGGAGCTGGTTCTACTGATATTCTTATTTCCTGGATCTATAAACTTACGACTGGAACTTCTCCGCAATATTCTATGGCTTCAGCAATCACGTTGATTATCTCCGTCATCGTTATCTGTGTGTCATTGCTGGTATTTAAAAAGACAAATGCGTTCAATATGGGGGATTAACAATGAAAAAATTTCATTCGAGTGCTCGATTCCAAAAACGACTTTCTCACTTTTTTACTTACTTTTTTCTTTTAATACTGTCAGTCATTATCATCTATCCGCTTTTGATCACAGCAAGTACTGCCTTCAAGTCAGGAAATATTGCAGCTTTTAGTTTAGATCTTTCAAGTGACTGGACTTTAGGAAACTTTACTCGGCTATTCAGTGAAACACTTTACGGGACTTGGTATAAAAATACGTTAATCATCTCTGTCCTAACGATGATCGTACAAGTAACTGTAGTAACTTTAGCTGGCTATACGTATAGCCGTTATCGTTTTATCGGCCGCAAATCAAGTTTGATGTTCTTTTTAGTGATTCAGATGGTACCGACTATGGCAGCATTGACTGCCTTTTATGTCATGGCTTTTCTATTAGAGGCGCTAGATAAGTACTGGTTCTTGACAATGATCTATATAGGCGGTGGAATTCCAATGAATACTTGGCTGATGAAAGGATACTTTGACACTGTACCAATAGATTTAGATGAATCTGCTAAACTTGATGGGGCAGGGCATTTCAGGATTTTTTTCCAGATTGTATTACCTCTTGTCAAACCGATGCTCGCCGTTCAAGCATTATGGGCTTTTATGGGACCTTTTGGGGATTTCATGTTAGCTAAGTTCCTGCTTCGAACACCTGAAAATCAGACTGTTGCTGTCGGCTTACAAACATTTATTTCTGATGTGACAAACCAAAGAGTCTCTCTTTTTGCTGCTGGGGCAATTTTGATTGCACTACCGATTTGTCTATTATTCTTCTTTTTACAAAAGAACTTTGTTACCGGCCTGACATCTGGCGGAACAAAAGGATAGGAGCAGAGGATCATGCAAACATTTCCGTTAAACTATTTTTCCGCATTACGTACGCCAACTCAAGTGTTTGCGGGACGCAAACTATTATCATGGCCTAAATTTTTCTTGATATTTGTATTTTTAGTTTCCTTGATGGTCATGCCTGTGACTCTTTTTTATGCCAATCAGATCCAAGCGATTCCATTAGAACAATTTCTATCCGTTCATTCGCTGATCGATGAACAAGGAACCAAAAAATTTTCTGAACTTGAATTATCTGAAACTGGGTTACAATCATCGCAACAAACGATAGCTGTGACCCCTGAAATTTTGGTAGGTGTGTCTTTATCTGAGAAACAACAATCCGATCATGGAACTTTTATTGATTTTGAGAAGGAACAATGGGTGATCCAACAAAAGGATAAATCTGGTATACGCCGCTATACGATGAATTATAGCCCATCTTTCCAACCAGATTCTGTACGTACGCCCGAAGATTTCCAACGATTTTTAGAAAGAGAATTTTATGCCAGTAATCGTCCAACAATCATTTTATCTTATAGTTTAAGTCTTGGTCTTGTCCTATTTGTCATGACGAGTCTCATTTTATTCGGGGCTTCCTTTTTCTTGTGGATGACAAGAAAAAGCCAACTTTCATCCATTCATACATTCAAAGAGAGTGCAAATTTGATGCTGAATGTTATGGGAATAGGTTCCATGGCAGCAGCAGTTGTAGGGTTTATCCACTTTGACTTTATCTTGATGCTAAGTATCCAAACAACGATAACTGTCTTGCTGCTTTTATGGGTTTTTGTCAAAACAAGATTCAAAGATAAGCGTGTCGAATGACAAGTTTAAGTGATTTGTGCGACAATGAATGTGAAAAAAATGAAAAATAAAGTAGTTTTTGAAAAATTTCTGAAAAAATTAAACTTCTTAGTTGATTCTTTTCTTTTTTAGTATTAACGTAATAGGGTAGTTTTTTTAAGGAGGAAAATCATGTTAGAGAAAACTTTATACAATCAATTATTTTCACGTTCTTTCTCGCTCCCTGTCGAAGTAAATTATTGGGACGGTACAACGAAACAATACGGAGATACGGACACTCCTCCCCAAATCAAAATCAATATCCATGAAGAAATCCCAATGAAAGAGATTACAAGTAACGCTTCTTTGGCACTAGGAGAAGCCTATGTGGATCATCGAATCGAGATCGAGGGAAGTATCCAAGCATTGATCAACGATGCTTATCAGCAAGCAAACAGCTTTTTACGAGGAAAAGATTATCTAAAATGGCTGCCAAAGAAAGAAAAACATACGAAACAAAAAAACAAAGAAGATATCCATGCGCATTATGACTTAGGTAACGACTTTTATAAACTTTGGCTAGATCCAACTTTGACTTATTCTTGTGCCTATTTCAACACACCTGAAGATACGTTGGAACAAGCACAAATCAATAAAGTCCATCATATCTTAGACAAACTCTTTATCAAAGAAGGCGAAACGTTGCTTGATATCGGTTGTGGCTGGGGAACATTGATGTTCACTGCTGCCAAAGAGTATAATGTCAAGGCAACTGGGATCACACTAAGTGAAGAACAATACGATTTGATTACCAAAAGAATAAAAGAAGAACATTTAGAAGATAAATGCCGTGTATTATTAATGGATTACCGCGAACTAAAAGGCGAAACGTTTGATCATATCACAAGTGTAGGTATGTTCGAACATGTAGGTTCTGAAAATCTTGAAGGTTATTTCAAAGTGGTAAAAGATTTATTGAAACCAAAAGGAACAGCTTTGATCCATGGAATCAGCCGACAACAAGGCGGTGCGACAAATGCTTGGATCAATAAATATATTTTCCCTGGCGGTTATGTCCCTGGTGTTACTGAATTAGTTGATAATATTACAAAAAACGATTTGCAACTGATTGATTTGGAAAGCTTACGTCGTGACTACCAATTGACATTAGAACATTGGACAAAGAATTTTCATCAAGTCCAAGATCAAGTCACGAAAGAAATGGGTGATTCCTTCTATCGAATGTGGGATCTATATTTACAAGCTTGTGCAGCTTCATTTGAATCAAGTAATATCGATGTGATTCAATATTTGCTTGTTCAACCTGGAAACAATGACATCCCAATGCATCGGGCATAATTGAGGCAAAAGTACTGTTTAAAGACTATTTAAAAAGAAGCTAAGTCTTATGATGCTCCAGAAGTGAGATTTTTTGTCTAACTTCTAGGATTGTCTCTAAAGCTTAGTTTCTTTTTCTTTATATTTTCATAATAAAAGTTTGGTTCTTTAATTTTGATAAAGTCCATATAATTGTGTAAAAGATAAAAGGCCATGTAACAGCCCTTTTACGGTACAATGTTTTTAACCACAAAAACATACCCAGGAGGACGTTACATGACCCAAGTACATTTTACACTGAACAACGAAGAGGTTCAAAGTATTATTGAACATTCGGTAAAAGATAATGTTTCTAAAAATATTTTAACCACTGTTTTCAACCAATTGATGGAAAATCAACGAACAGAATATATTCAAGCCGATGACTATGAACGTTCAGAAAGTCGTCAGAGTCAAAGAAATGGCTATTATGAGCGAGACTTTACGACTCGTGTGGGTACACTCGAATTAAAAGTGCCTAGAACACGTGATGGTGAATTTTCACCGACGGTGTTTGAGCGTTATCAGCGAAATGAAAAGGCACTGCTCGCTTCAATGCTTGAGATGTATGTTTCGGGCGTTTCGACACGTAAAGTTTCAAAGATTGTTGAAGAGCTATGTGGAAAATCTGTATCGAAATCTTTTGTTTCTAGCCTGACTGAGCAGTTAGACCCGATGGTCAACGAATGGCAGAACCGTTCACTCTCAGGTACGAATTATCCTTATCTGATGACTGATGTTCTCTACATAAAAGTCCGTGAGGACCATCGAGTGCTTTCTAAAAGCTGCCATATTGCGATCGGGATAACAGAAGGTGGCGACCGTGAAATCATTGGCTTCATGATTCAAAATGAAGAAAGTGATGACACATGGTCCATCTTCTTTGAATACTTAAAAGAACGCGGCCTAAAGGGGACAGAACTCATCATTTCTGATGCCCATAAAGGCCTAGTGTCTGCGATTCGTAAGTCATTTACCAACGCAAGTTGGCAGAGATGCCAGGTCCATTTTTTAAGAAACATCTTCAGTTCCATTCCAAAAAAGAATTCAAAACCGTTTAGAGAAGCAGTAAAAGCGATCTTTAAGTTTACGGATATTGAACTCGCTCGAACAGCTAAGAATGCCTTAGTCGGTGAATATATCGACCAGCCTAAATATACAAAAGCCTGCGAAATATTGGATAATGGCTTCGAAGATGCCTTTCAATACACGGTTATCGGAAATAGTCATAATCGGCTAAAAAGCACCAACCTTCTTGAACGACTGAACCAGGAAGTCCGCAGAAGAGAAAAGATTATTCGGATTTTTCCCAACCGAACGTCTGCCAATCGATTAATTGGAGCTGTCCTTATGGACCTTCATGACGAATGGCTCAGTTCTACAAGAAAATATATTAAGTTTGATCAATGAGAGACCGGTAAAACATTGTATAGTATTTTACACAGGATTATGGACTTGACTTTAATTTTTAAACATGACAGAAAATTTTTTCTTCGTTATACTTGTAATAGAATACTATTTTATTACAAAGGGGATCGAATCAATGAAAAAAACTGTTATTTATACTAGTTTATTTGCAGCTTTGTTTTTAGCTGCTTGTCAATCAAATACCAATCAAGGCACATCTGGGAATACGTCTTCCAGTAGCGAACAGCGCTCTTCACAGGTATCGGACTCCTCAACAAAAGCAAGCACATCTTCGTCTAGCCAGACAAAAAGTTCTAGTGAAGCAAGTACTCAGTCAGATATCAAAGTGTCTGCAGCTCGTGCAATCGAATTGTTCCAAGATAAATACCCAGATACTGCAATTACTAGTTTGGAATTAGATAGTGATTGGGGATCTTACTTCTACAAGATAGAAGGTGTCGATGATCAAAAAGAATACGAAGCAAGAATTGATGCTCAAAATGAAAAAATGGAGACAGAGAATCCAGGAACTCTAGATCGAGATGAACAAAATGGTCAAAAGAAAAAAGAAGATGGTCTGGATGTTGATAAATTGATCACGATTGAGGAAGCAGCAAAAATCGCCGTCGACAAAGTAGGAAGCGGTACGGTAACAGATTGGGATTTGGATAAAGATTTAGGTACTACTTATTGGGAAGTCAAAGTAAAAGACGGCAATCAAAGTACATCAGTCAAGATCAATAGCCAAACAGGCGAAGTACTGTCAACTGAACAAGATGATTAAGAATTTCTTCGGAAAACAAGAGTTGATTTTTCTTTTAGTCATGATACACTAGATAAAATAACTTGTTTGAAGGAGCGATTTACTTGAGTTTAGAAACGACCTTTGCCAATCATATCTTTGCCAATCCTTTGATGAATGCATCTGGTGTCCACTGCATGACTACCCAGGAATTAGATGAACTGGCTCATTCAGAAGCAGGAGCATTTATCACTAAGAGCTGTACGATCAATGAACGAAAAGGAAATCCCGAACCACGCTATTTTGATGTTCCTTTAGGCAGTATCAATTCTATGGGGCTTCCAAACCTAGGTTTTTCTTATTATCTAGAGTATGCTCTTGCGTATGAAAAAGTGCAGGAAAACCAAAATCAACCGTTATTTTTTTCCATTGCCGGGATGAGTGTCCAGGAAAACTTGGAAATGCTTGAGAAAATAGAAAAAAGTGGGTTTAATGGGATCACTGAATTAAATTTATCTTGTCCCAATGTGCCTGGAAAACCACAACTAGCTTACGATTTTGAGGCCACTTATGAAACACTGAAAGAAGTATTCAGCATCTTTTCTAAGCCGCTAGGAATCAAATTGCCTCCTTATTTTGATTTTGCTCATTTTGATCAGATGGCTGATATCTTGAATCAGTTTCCATTGACCTATGTCAATGCTATCAACAGTGTGGGCAATGGTTTGTATATCGATACAGAACAAGAAGCAGTAGTCATCAAACCAAAAGAAGGGTTCGGCGGCATTGGCGGAGAGTATATCAAGCCGACTGCTTTGGCAAATGTTCGCGCTTTTTATACACGTTTGAAACCAGAAATCCAAATCATTGGTACAGGTGGGATTCGGACAGGACAAGATGCATTTGAACATCTGCTATGTGGCGCAAGCATGTTACAGATTGGTACCGAGCTTCATAAAGAAGGGCCGGAAATTTTTTCTAGAATCATAAAAGAATTAACGCAGATTATGTCAGAAAAAGGATATACGTCAATTGACGAATTTAAAGGCAAATTACGCACCATTTCATAGCAAAGAGACGAAGGTCATGATTGATCTTCGTCTTTTTTTATAAAAAACACTCGTCTGTTCATTCCTGTGCAAGCGTACTCATTGTATGTTAGACGAACTTGTGGGAAAATAACAGAGGCAAAAAGGAGGATAATATGAATGATGCAACAGAATTAGCAAAAGAGCTTAAAGAAAAAGAATTTAGCTTTCAAGAACTAGTTACGGATATACAGAAAAAAATAAAGAAGCAAAATCATGAATTGAATGCGTTTGTCGCGCTTGAACCATTCGAGAGTAATTCCCACGAGCTATTGATTCCCCAGTCAGAAAAAGGGCCATTGGCTGGTATCCCATTTCCTTTAAAAATGCTCGGTCAAGAAAAAAAGGGATGGCTAGCTACTTCAGGATCTCGTTTATTTGAAACACACCGAGCTTCTCATACATCTAATTATGTGCGGCAAGCAGAAGCGATAGGTCTAGTTCCTTTTGGACAAACCAATGCGTCAGAGTTTGGTTTCAAAAATATTACAGACCCAGTCATCTATGGCCCAGCAAGAAACCCTTGGAACCTTGAATGTACACCGGGCGGATCAAGTGGAGGAGCTGCTGCTGCAGTTTCATCAGGAATCGTTCCTTTAGCTGGTGCTAGTGATGGCGGTGGTTCTATTAGAATACCCGCTTCGTTTTGCGGATTGATTGGGCTGAAACCTTCGCGAGGGACGATGCCAGTTGGTCCATATGCTTGGAGAGGATGGCAAGGAGCTGCTATTGATTTCGGCTTGACAGTTTCTATGAGAGACACGGAGGCTTTATTTTATGGGATGAGAAGTATCCATTCCGGTGCGCCATATCAAGTATCGCCAGTTGAGTGGCAAACACATCCAAGAAAAAAACGGTTGAAGATAGCTTTTTGTGTTGATTCACCGATCCACTCACAGATTAGTGAAGAGGCAGTACTTGCTGTAAAAAAAGCTGTAGATTTCCTTGGAAAAGAAGGGCATGATTTGACAGAGATTCCTTACCCACTAGATGGTCGTAAACTGATCACGTCTTATTATCAGATGAATGGCGCAGAAACAGCAGCAATGATCCGCTCGATTGAAACAGGCATCCAGCGAGCTGTCAGAAAAGAAGAACTTGAACCCATTTCTTGGACTTTGTTCCAATATGGTCAGAAGCTCTCTGCCGCTACTTACATCGATTCTCTGCATGTATGGGATGAAGCAGCAATTGTCATGGAAAACCTACATCAAGAATACGATCTATTCCTTTCACCAACGACTGCATTTACCGCCCCTAAAATCAGCGAAGATTTGCAAAGTGATGCGATAAGAGCACAGATGGAACACATCACTGATTGTTCTGAAGTAGAAGCTTTAGACGTTGTTTCTTCCATGTTTGAGGAGAGCTTGAAGATCACACCTTATACACAGTTGGCTAATCTGACTGGACAACCAGCAATCAGCTTGCCTACTCATTTGACAAAAGAAAACATGCCTCTAGGAATCCAATTTATGGCTGCCAGAGGAAGAGAAGATTTGCTATTTCAAATCGGCTATCTATTTGAAGCAAATCATCAGTTCCATTTACCAAACCCATGGAAATAGCAGAAACAAGGAGAAGAAGAATGAAGAAAAAAAGATTGTTTGCTCTAATAACTAGTGCCTTTTTTATTTTAAGCGCTTGCGGTACAGCTGCCGCTAATCAGGAAGATAACAGCTGGAGTAATGTAGAAAAAAAGAAAGAATTAGTAGTAGCGACTTCTGGCACACTGTTTCCCGCATCTTATTATAATGATCAAAATGAATTAGTTGGTTATGACGTAGATTTGGCAAAAGAGGTGGCTAAACGGTTAAATGTCAAAATCTCCTTTAAAGAATACAACGTGGATGGACAAATCACTTCTGTTTCAAAAGGAGAGTCAGATTTTGCTGCGAACGATTTTGGTATCACAAAAGAAAGAGAAAAAAAATTCTCCCTTTCAGAGCCTTTCAAATATTCATTTGACAGTATGATCGTACGAAAAAAAGATGATTCAGGAATCCACTCACTTGAAGATCTTAAAGGGAAAAAAGCAGCTGGCGAACCCAATACTAGCTATATGCGTTTAGCGGAAAAACACGGAGCTAAATTAGTCACATATGACAATGCCACGAATGATCAGTATTTAAGCGATGTAGCAAATGGTCGAACAGATGTTATTCTAAATGATTATTATCTGCAGAAAATGGCCGTATCTGCTTTACCAGATATCCCTGTAAAAATACTGGAGAACGTTTATTTCAATGAAAACGAAAGTGGTTTTTTATTGAAAGAAGGAAATGATGCTCTGAAAAAGAAAATCGATGGCGTATTAAAAGAGATGAAAGAAGATGGGACGACAAAGAAAATATCTGAAAAATATTTTCAAACTGATGTTTCAGTCAAACCGAAAGAAACGATGGCTGAGTCGGTGAGTGAGTGATGTACTTTCCTCTAATTGATTTTTCCCTCATGTGGACTTCGCTTCCTTTCGTACTGCAGGGCTTGGTATACACATTAGGGATTGGCTTCGTGTCGTTTCTTTTAGGAAATTTGGTAGGGTTGCTTTTGACAGTTTTAGGTCTTTTGGATTGGCTGCCTCTGAATGTATTTATTCGTTTTTATTTATCGTTCTTTAGAGGCATTCCCGCGCTAGTCCTGCTGTTTCTGTTATATTTCGGGTTACCTTATCAATTAAGTGCCTTAACGGCTTCAGTCATCTGCTTTACGATTACCAGCAGTGCATTTATTGGTGAAATCTATCGAGGATCACTAGCAGGCGTTTCTTCAGGTCAGTGGGACGCTGGTTTAGCTTCTGGTTTTTCTTTCTTTGGGGTATTGAAATATATCGTTTTGCCGCAAGCTTTTCGAATCTCGGTACCGGCACTCAGTAACGTAGCTATGGATCTAGTGAAAGGTACTTCGTTAGCAGCAACAATCACAGTGCCAGAAATATTTCAAAAAGCAAAGATCATAGGCGGTCGGACATTCGATTATTTTTCTCTCTATATTTTAGTTGCACTGATTTATTGGGTCATTTGTATCGGGATCGAAAAAGTGCAACAGTATTTAGAAAAACGTTCTATCCATCAGTCAATCTGAAAAATAGAAATGGTGCTAGCGTGGCTGGCACCATTTCTATTTTTTGTTTCTTGTATATTCTGCCTAGTATTTTAAAACCATTTCATGTAAAATGTAAATCGAAAATATGTTCGGAGGTAGAAAACATGAAGACCCCGCTAACCATCGAAATAGAATCCTCGTTATACCAATATTGCATCGAGCAAGGCGGCTTGGTTGTAGAAGAAGTCACGATGCCTGATGACCAAGGAATTGTAGATACGCTTAGCTGCTTGACAAAATTTGATGGAAGCCGAGAATGGCGATGCTATGAGCTGAAAGTGACAAAAGCAGATTTTCGCTCTACAGCCAAACTGTCATTTGTTGGACATTATAATTATTTTGTTTTACCAAGTAAACTATATGAAGAAGTAAAAACTGAAATCCCTACAGGAATAGGTGTTTTAGTGTATCGTCCGTACACGGTTGAAGAGGAGATGCCTGCCTCTGGTACATTTCTGATTGCGAAAAAAGCAGCAAAGAAAGAGCTTGCTGTACCGGAAGAAGCTTTGACAAACCGCTTCATGGCTTCTTTATTCAGGGAAGTAAGAAAAGCAAAGCAAATGGAGCGAGGCGTAAAATATTTTCCAACAGATCAATTGTACAAAGAATTGAAAAGACGTTCAGAAAACCAAAATCCATTTTCTAACGAACGATATTATGAACGGTTTTTAGAGGAAATAGCTAGTCAGGCAATCAATGAGTTGCAAGAAGAAGTTATCGCGCTTCAGCATGATTATGAATATTTGAGGCAACAACAGCAGATCCGTCGGTTGCCTACAGAGTCATTGGAGTGAAAAATATGTACTATCCTTATTTAAGAGGAAAACAATTTGACCTATTAGCATTAAAAGAAGCACTGTCGCGAGGATTGCTCTCCAATAAAATCCAACCAGTGATCGAACCAGTACGTGATTCCGCTACGCTTAAAAATGTGATCGAATTATTTCAAAAAAAGCACCATCCAATCGCTGTGATCCAAAATCCCCAAGTAGGACAATTCAAATTATTCGATCAGCATGTGCACAGTTGGAAAGTCAAAGAAAATAGCTCTGTCGTCCCTGCACAGATCTTAACGCCAGAAAATCTCAGTGAAGTACTGGATTCACCTCCAGCGTTTCTTGTTTTCGATGGACAGCACTACCCAAAAGATACAGAGGTGTGGAAACAGCTGGCAGGAGTTGATTCGAAATTTTTGATACCAGATACTAGTCGCTTTCGCATCTGGCTGCCCGAAAACAAAATTGTGATCCGTGACTCTTTTCAAACGAGAAAGCATGTTGAAAGTTATGCAGATAAAACAGATGACTTTTTTAGTGATGACTATCTTTTTTTCCACGCAGACGGATATATTGGATTTTCTGATTTCACGATCGAAGGTAGCCGTTATTTCGATAAAGGGTTCCCTAGCCGAGCGCTTGCTATCCATCTAACGTATATTGATGCTTACGGCAATATACGCGTGAAACATTTTGTCTCTGACAGTAACGACTCTGCTAAAGACCAAGCATTGAAGTTTCTTGAAGCAGGAGATAAAATGAAAAAATGGATCATGCGTCACCATCATCAACTCTTGATTACTTCAGGAATGATTGAATTATTGGCTCTTTACCAGCAACAAAAATTCCCTGGACTGGGAGTGTTGAAAAAGTGGTCACTTATGCATCATTTAGAACTTATTAGTCACCTGCTAGATCATCCAAAAGATTGGCTTAAATATTATTCAAAAGTTCAGGAACTATATGAAGTGATCCAATGATTAGATAATGTAAATGAAAAAGGAATAGAAAAGAGGAAACTGGATGTATATTCGGCAAACAAGGAAAGAAGAAGTAAAAGAAGTGGTAGAAATCATTAATGCCGCAGCAGATTTCATTGCTTCGCAAGGCTCTCCTCAATGGCAAAACGGGCAGAAACCAACAAAAGAAACGATTTTGAACGATATTGAAAGAAAAGAAAGCTATGTATTAATAGTGGAAGATCAAATTGCTGGAACAGCTGCATTAGTCTCAGGCGTGGATCCCGTTTACACAAAAATAGATGGTAGTTGGAAAGAATCAACTGGTTCTTATTTATCGATTCATCGTGTCGCTTTAGCAGAAAGTACTCGAGGAAAAAAACTAGCAAAACCGTTCTTAGAACATTTGTTGACGATTGCAGCCAGCAAAAATATCCAAGATATCCGTATCGATACTTATCCAGCTAATGAACCGATGGAAAAGACCATCTATTCTGCTGGATTCACTTATCAAGGGATGATTGAATTTCCTTTTGAACACGGCGAAAGAAAAGCATATCAAATAATCATCAATTGACTATAAAATCATCTGAGCAAAGATAAAGACATTAACACTACTGAAAAAAACAATCATATGATAGCCAAGAGGTTGTAACAGAAGTGGCCAGCTTCAAAAAACAAGAAAGAATTTCCGAAAATGCTTCTCAAATTTTTGTGGAATTTTAGCGTATTTTACGAAACAGCTGCTTTCTGAAACTCCCTTCATCGAGAGGTCGTGACATAGCTTTTGTCACGACCTCTCGGCTTATCCTACGAGTATTATTCGATACATTTATATCAATAATCCTTTTTTTATTTTATCTGCAGCTTCTTGGAACGTTCCATCGTTTGACACGACTAAAAGTGAGGGGATAGCTTTCAAACGTTTCAACTGTGCTAAATCTTCTACATAAACCGCCATTCTGGCTGAAATCTGTTCAGATGAATCTCCACGTTTTTTCAGGCGCGATTGCAATATTTCTTTAGAGATCGTAATAAAGATAGGACGGACTACCGTCCCGAAATACTCATATAAATGCCAAAAACCATTTGCTGTCAAAACGGCGTAACAATTTCCTACTGTCAGTTTCTTTTTAATTTCTGCTTTACTGGAACCATATTTATGTTGAGCATATTGGTCCCACTCTGCAAACTCATTTCCCTTGATCATCTGATTGAATGTATTGTCAGAAACAAAATAATAATCCTCTTGATCTTTTTCCCCAGGTCTTGGTGATCGATTCGTGTAAGTAATGATCTTTTGTTCCGGCTGAAAAATAGCTTCTGCGAGTGAAGTTTTTCCAGAACCAGAAGGACCGATAAATACATAGCAATAATTCATTGTCATTTCTCCTTTGATGATTGAACAAGTGAAAAAGCTTTGGAAAATATTTCCAAAGCTTTTAAAAGCAACTTTGCTTTTTTGTATATTATACCAGCAAGCCAGTCACAATAGCACTTAAAAAGCTGACTAAAGTCGCTGTTAGCAAAATTTTCAATCCGTGTTTTGCGACAAGATTTCCTTTTTCTTCATTTAATCCCTTCATCGCACCAGAAATGATCCCGATAGAAGAGAAGTTGGCAAATGAAACGAGGAAGACAGATATAATTGCTGTTGTACGCTCAGTAAAATGGAAATTACCATTTGCTAATTCTGTCATAGCAACAAATTCATTTGTAACCAGTTTAGTCGCCATGATACTACCGGCATCCACTGCTTCTTTCCATGGGATTCCGCTGATGAAGGCAAGAGGGGCAAAGATGTAACCTAGGATCTCTTGGAAAGTGATGCCGAATATCCCGTGGAAGATAGCATTGATCATGGCAATCAAAGCAACAAAACCGATAAGCATAGCAGCAACCGTGATCGCCACATGGAAACCATCAAGAATGTATTCTCCCAACATTTGGAAAAATGTCTGTTCTTTGTTTTCTTCAATGATCAGCTCATCTTCTTTTTCTTCTAATACATAGGGATTTACAATTGAAGCCAGAATATAACCGCCAAATAAGTTCAAAACAAGGGCAGTGATCACATATTTAGAATCGATCAGTGCCATATAAGATCCGACGATCGACATAGAAACTGTAGACATAGCCGATACACTCATGGTGAACAAACGTTTCTCAGATAGGAAGGGTAATTCCTTTTTTATGGAAATAAAAACTTCCGATTGTCCTAAAATAGCAGAAGCTACTCCATTATAAGATTCCAATTTGCCCATCCCGTTGATTTTACTTAATCCTAGACCAACAGCTTTCATAAATAATGGAAGAATCTTGATATAGCGTAAAATCCCGATAATAGCAGAAATAAATACGATTGGCATCAATACGGAAAGAAAGAAAGGTGCACTTCCTTTATTTGCTACACCGGCAAAAACAAAGTCAACACCTTGCCCAGCAAAAGCAAGAAGATGATCAAACATTTTTGCCAATACAGAAACAACCGCTGTACCAAAAGTTGTACGTAATAATACGAAACCAAGAACAAGCTGTAAAACGAACATCACAATTAGTGGTTTCAATTTGATTGCTTTTTTGTTACTGCTGATCAAAAAAGCAAGCCCTAATGTGACAAATAAACCAATAATACCTAATAAATAACCCAAATAATCACTCCTATTCCAAATTCCGTTTTATTTTACCTGTTTTGCAAATAAAATACTAATCTTTAGTGAAATTTTCATTACTTTTTTAGAGTGAAACGCATTCATTTTCCATTAGAAAATAAAGCGAACAAAATAAAAGGTTCAAAAAGTGTAACGTCTTAGTAAAGTCTATAAAAAACGAAACTATTGATTAAGCTAATAGTTTCGTTTTCAACATTTATAAGTAAACTTTTTCTATTGGTAATATAGATTTTCGGAAGGGTAGACAGGTGCGCAGGTAATATCGATTCCTAGTTTTTTCAATGTTTGTTCATCATTTTTATTGACCATCACAGTAGAGTGGGCTTGTGCTCCCTCAAGTTCAGCTAGTTTATCATAAGCAACTTGAGCGATTGGATTCGTTACTGCACTGATTGATAAAGCGATCAAGACTTCATTGATGCTTAGTGCATCCAAAGAGGAATGAAGTGTCTTTGATTTCAATCCTTGTATTGTTTCAAGAACTAATGGTGACAATAAAGGAATGTCATCTGCGATATGGGCTAAATGTTTTACTGCATTTAAGATAACTGCCGCTGACGCATCCATCAATGAACTTGTACGCCCGGTAATGATGACTTCATCTGGTAATTCGATTGCAATCACAGCAGAAGGATCTTTTGTAGGACTTTGCGCTTGAATCTTATCTGCATAGTCATGGGCAGGGACTACCACGTTTCGGTCTTCAGGACGTAAACCGACTTCTTCCATAATCAGTTTGATTCGATTAACTGCTTCTTCATCGATCAATCCTTTTTTGAAGTCGCATTCTGTTTGGAAATAACGACGGATGATTTCTTGTTTAGAGGCTTCTTGGACAACGGTATCATCCACGATCCCAAATCCTACACGATTCACACCCATGTCAGTAGGAGATTGATAAACAGATTCTTTACCAGTAATTTTTTCAATAATACGTTTGATTACAGGAAATGTCTCAACATCCCGATTATAGTTCACAGCTACTTTATTGTAGGCATCAAAGTGGAAGGAATCGATCATATTGACATCTTTTAGATCGACTGTGGCTGCTTCATAAGCAATGTTCAGCGGATGTTTCAACGGAACATTCCATACTGGGAAAGTTTCGAACTTGGAGTAACCAGCTGCATGTCCTTTTTGGCTTTCATGATACAGTTGGTTCAAGCAAGTAGCGAGCTTTCCACTTCCTGGGCCAGGAGCTGTCACTACAACGATTGGTTTAGTTGTTTCAATATACTCATTTTTTCCAAAACCATCTTCTGAGACGATTTTTTCTACGTTGACTGGATAGTCTTCGATTTCTGAGTGTTTATAGACCTTGATGTTTCGTCTTTCTAGTTTATTGATAAAGACTTTCGTGGCAGGCTGTCCACTATAGCGAGTGATAACGACACTGTTGATTAATAAGCCATAACCACGTAATTCATCGATTAACCGCAAGATATCCATATCATAAGTAATCCCATAATCACCACGGATCTTATTACGTTCAATATCTCCAGCATAGACGCAAATCAGTATTTCAGCTTGATCTTTCAATTTTTGCAGCAATTTGATTTTCGCATCTTCTTCAAATCCTGGAAGTACACGTTTCGCATGCTTGTCGTCAACTAGCTTCCCACCAAATTCTAAATATAATTTGTCATAGTGGTTCACTCGTTCCAAAATATACGCTGACTGCTCTTCAATATATTTTTCTGAATCAAAACCAATTTTTTTCACTAGGTTCCCTCCTTAAGTACTAAAGCATTTTTTCATTTTTTTGAGGATTCGTCAACTGGAAGAGCGAAATTCCTCAAAAAAACAAAGAAAATGGTTTAAACCAACTTGTCTAGATAGTTATTCATTGGTATGATAGTTTTTGATAAGGAAGGTGCTACATGAAAAAAAGACAGAAAAAGAAAAACGCATATAAACACTATATCCGTTCGATTTTTACCGGTTATGAAAGAATGCTTGAAGATCCCGAATTGGAACAATTGACGTTTACTTATCTAAACGAAGAAACGCAGCTAACTCGTGATGAGCATCAGCGCATTCATTTCACAACAAGAGATCTGCCTAGTAAATAAAAAATAAGATAAAGGTCATTGGATTCGATTCTGTCCTATCAGATGGAAAGACTAGTTGATCGAAAAACAGGCTGTACCAAATTTTGGTGCAGCCTGTTTTATGGAGCATTGCCCGCTCTTTTTTATAACAATTTTTTACAGAAAATGGTACTATTGAAGTATTAATAAGTGAAAAACAGATGAGTAAGAGGAGGCAAGTAGTATGAAAGAGCCAGATACAAATGCAAATTATGAGCCAGACGAACTAGAGGAGACGAACGCGGATCAGGATACAGGACAAGAATCGTCTTCTTTTTACGATATCAAAGAAAAAGCAAGCATGAATCTTTCCCAATTATTAGAAGACTTACAGGCTTTTGAAAAAGCTGTCCGCGAAGAAGATATCCCTGAGATCTACCGTTTATACAATGGCCGATTGAATGAAGAATTAAAAAGAAGCTCAAATGAAAATCACGAGATCGATCAATTACTGATGCGTAAGATCCATGATCGTTTTTTACAGGAATTTCCTTTTATGGAACAAGTAGAAAGCATCTCGCCAACGATGAGCTATTACAAAATCGGCACTTATTACCATGATCGGCCCACGGTCGGTATTGATGCAAGTCTGCCAGAAATTTTTGTTTTGCCTAAGATCGATGAAGAGTGGGAGAAATATTCTCAACCGGAGTCAACGGACTATGACAAAAAAATCAATGAGCTAGACGCAAAGGTGATCACTGCTCAGACAGAAATTGAACGTTTAGATGAACAAATAAAAGAAATCAATCGACAAATGACTGATTTGAACGACAATAAAGGATTCTTGAATCGTAAAAAAATCGAGGAAGAAATTCAAGAATTAGAGAAGAAGAAGCAAGTACTATCTAATGAAAAATTAGGCTGGCTTCCTTATATTGAGACGCCTGAAACAATTCAGCAGCAAAAAGAAGCATTGCAGCAAGAAGCAAGAGCGGACCAGCTTCGTGCAGCCATCGTAGAAAAAGAACAAAGGCAAATCAGACGCTATTTCGGTAGCAAAGAGGGATTCGGTCAAGCAATCCATGAATTCTTGATGAATTATCTTGGCAATGAGAATCCTAATAATCAATCTAATGAAGGAGGTTCCGAGTATGAATGAACACGATGAAGCAGAATGGACAAAAAATGAAGAACAAACAGAAGATCATGAAGAAACGAACACTTCATTGGAAGAACAAACAAGTAATCCTCTGGATGACACAGAAGAAATCCCTATGCTAGAGGAAACAAAAATACACGAAAAAGAAAAAGTAACTCCGACGAATACGAATACTGCAGAAAACACCCATGCTTACGAAATAACTGAAAATCCCGGGTATTTAGAAGGAAAAGAGCAAGATCATCAAGATATCGTCATTTTGATTGAAACAGCGGAAGCAGAATTAGCGGATTTACGTATGAGAAAAGATTTGATCGAATCAGATTTTCCACAATTATTAGAATCATATGATCGTTTTATATTGAATGAAGAACCAATCTCCACGATCGGAAAGACAAGCCTGATCGAATACTTCACGTATGAATTACTGAAACCGTTGAATGATATTGGTCTGGAACGGTCAAATTCAGCTTATGACACATGGAAAACAAGACATTTTTCGATCAATTATACGTTGAATGGACAAAACGAATTAGTCTTTTCCTTTGTATTACCGACCATCGATCAACGATACCAAGTGGAATCGATGAGTCTCCTAAACGTATCACCAGAGACAATGGAAATCAATGTCCAAGATGACCGGGTGCTTTCTTTGATCCGACACTGGTCAGTGGATCGAGTATTCTCTGCAGGGCAGATCACGATATTCAATCACAAATTGAATCAATTATTAGCCCATGCAAGAACACTTGGTTTTACCGTTAATCAGACATTACTAGACAATACGAAGCCACTTCGTTTGAATCTTCAGAGCGAATTTGAATTGACGAATGAAGTATTGGATGATATTTTTATCGTGGCAATGAAAAATCCATCCTACGATATGGAAAAGATCAACGAAACTACTTATCAAGTACGATTAGATAAAGGACAGTCTTTAACGATAACAACAAACGAAAAAGATCAAACAGTCTTGTCGATCTCATCTGGAGACTACCCACGATCTGTCATTGATTTCTTTATCAATTACGAATTCTTGGTCCCATTAATGGTGAGAAAGTCCTGATTGGATAAGTTGGATTACCAGATGTCATTCAGATAATTCTGTTCCAAAGGACTTGCGGCAGTTATCCAGAATAATTGTCACAAGTCTTTTCTGTATGTACTAAATGGACGTGAATAACTTGCTGATGAAGGAGGGATTTCATTAGGAATGTCCACAAATAAAATAGCACAGCTTAGCTTATTGTCTGCTGCTTGTGTAGCAGGTAGGATCGCTTTTCAATTTATTCCGAATTTCCAGCCAATGACTGCTATTTTTTTATTTATAGTACTTTACTTAAGCTTAAAAGATGCGTTAATTGTCATGAGTCTTTCTATTGCGATCAGCAGTTTTTATTTTGGTGTTGGACCATGGGTCATCGGCCAATGGATCAGCTATACTGTTGTTCTGAGTTTGTTTTCAATCGTCTGCTTGAGAAAAACAGTGCAAAGGAATCTATGGTTAAAGGGAGTCTGTTTTTTTCTGGCGGGCATGGTTTACGGAATAGGTATGACCGTTTTTGATACGCTGTTATATCGTTTGCCTCAACCTTGGATCTATTACCTTCAAGGGGTGTCGTTTGATTTGATGCACAGTATAGGCAATGTTGTGTTCTTTCTTGTTTTTCTGCCAGTCGTCAAACGTTTTTACAATCATTCAGGAGGAAAAAATGAAAAAAATAATTTATAGTTTGCTTGCAATGAGTGTCAGTATACTCATTTTGACAAGTTGCAGTACAACCTATACACAATCGGCTTCCAACCAAAAGGAGGAAGTAAAAACATCGCAAAAAGCAACAATCACGTTACAAGAAAATGGTCAAAACTTTTCGGAAAAAGAAGTGGTCTTCAAAAAAGGCGATGATTTACTGAGTATTTTGAAACGAAATTTTGAAGTCAAAGAAGATAACGGCTTCATCACTTCGCTTGAAGGGCACTCACAGGATGAGAAAAATCAACTCTATTGGATGTTTACTGTGGACGGGAAAAGTGCTACTACTGGTGCCAAAGAGATCAAATTGAATGATGGACAATCGGTCATTTTCAATTTGTCTAAACTATAAGTTTCATAAAAAACTGTTAAAGGGCGAATATTGCCATAATTCAGTGAGTTCAGTTGATGAAAGAAGGAAAATAACATGGAAAATTTTAAAAAAAGCGGAATGTTTTCCGTAATTGCTGCTCTAGGGGCTAATATTCTAGTTGCTATCAGCAAATTTGTCGGCTATGCAATCAGTGGCAGTGCCGCCATGCTAAACGAAAGCATCCACAGTATCGTTGATTGCAGCAATCAGATTTTGCTGTTATTCGGTGATAAACAAGCCAATAAAGGACAGAGCGAGTTGCATCAATTTGGTGAAGGACGAGCAAAATACTTTTTCAGTACAATCGTCGCAATGATGCTTTTCTTCGGCGGTGGGGCACTTGGGGTGATGGAAGCTTTTGAAAAATTGACGCATCCATCCCATGAAGTGGGTAATCCGATCATTGTTATAGCAATACTGTTATTTGGTTTGGTAATCGAAGGAAGTTCGTTACGCGTGGCAATGAAAGAAATCAAAGAATTGAATACTGAAAAACTTTCCACGATGCGCTTTTTGCGCGAAAGTCGACACAGTGAAATACTGATTATTTTTACGGAAGACTTGTGTGCTGTAATCGGTTTGGTCTTGGCTTTAGCAGGAACAATATTGACTTATGCAACCGGGATTGCTGCATTTGATGCGATCAGCGGATTGCTGATCGGTTTCTTGCTGATGGGAGCCGCCATTTTCCTAGCAAAAGAATTTTATAGTCTGATCATCGGTGAAAGCGTGACAGCAAGCGATTTGTCAAAAATCAAGTTAGCCTTTGAACGACCTGAAATCAGTCGGCTAATTGATATCAAAACAGTTCATTTAAGTCCAACGGAGATTTTAGTTGCAGCAAAAGCAGATATCGTTGGTAACAAAGAGAATGAAGCTTACTCGGTCATCAACGATATTGAAAAAAATATGCGTCAGTCTCTTCCTGACAAGAAGATGTATATATACATTGAAACAGATAAATATGACCCAAATTATTCTCGTAAATAAAACGTTTATTCATGAATTGAAGCAAAAATGAGAAAAATATAATCTTGTTTTTAAATAAAACGGCTACAATTTAGCGAATTTATGTTACAATGAGTCCGCTGTTTATTTGTTGTAATTAAAGGAGATATTTTAATGAACAAAAAGAAAAGTGCGCCATGGCTTCAAGCTTTGCATGCAGTGATGCCACTTTGTATAAGCTATATACCAGTAGGATTAGCTTGCGGAGTATTGTTGCAAAAAGTTGGATTTGATCCTCTCTTATCAGGACTGTTATCGATTCTGGTCTTTTCCGGTGGCGCGCAGTTTTTAGTTGCATCTATGCTTACGACGCAAGCATCATTTGCAACGACATTATTGATGGTTTTCTTTTTAGAATTACGCTATACATTATTAGGAGCAAGTCTTGCCGGTTTTATGAAAAAAGAAAAGCGGACGTTTTTGGCTGTCTTTTCTCAATCACTGAATGATGAAAACTATGCGGTGAACTACTTAAAGTTTTCAACTGACCCTTCCTGGAATAAAAGAAAGGCTTTATATGTCAATTGGTTCTCAATGACTGCATGGGCCGGTAGCAATATGATCGGTAATTTTTTCGGCTCGGTGATTCGAGTAGATGCTGACCTTGTCCATTTTGCTTTGACGGCCATGTTCATTTTCATGTTTATCATGCAGATGAAAAGCGCACTACTGATCTTTACAGGTTTATTCTCAGGCGTATTAGGGGTCGTATTCATGGTATTATTCCAAAATACTTTCGGATTGATTGCAGCAACAGTCATTGCTTCATTTGCCGGATTTATGCTGGAGAAGGCATTCAAAAAAGAAAAAGCTAAGAAACTAAGAGACCGCGGTAAAGATGTCAATGAGCCGCTCTTCAACTTCCCGGAACAGGAGGCCAATCACCATGACTAAATTATATTTGCTACTTTTAGTTGCTTGTCTGTTCATCGTGGCATATATCCCGCGCTTGTTCCCGATGCTTTATTTTACTCATCGAAAAGTGCCATCCTGGTTCAGTGACTGGATGAAATATGTACCGGTGGCATTATTTGCGGCGTTAGCTTTTAAAGATGTTTTCATTACTCATGAACATCTGGATATTGCTTGGAATATCAAAATAGCTGCAATGATTCTAGTAGCAGGCGTGGCTTACAAAACACGTTCGATGGCGTTGTCAGTTTTGACAGGACTTGCGTCTGTCTTTTTGCTGTCTATGCTTTAAACTGTTTTATTTTATTAAAAACAGAGATTGCGACATAAGTTGTTCAAACTGATCTATCCGAACTGCATTTGCAACAGTCAATTCTGGATGCAAGTTTATTCGTAGGGATAAAAAAGATTAGTGTTGGCTTATGATGCAAGCTCTTTTTTATTTTAGGAATTAGAGAGGGATTTGTCCTTCTATGATTTTTTGCTATAATAGGGAAGATGTTTATTTTATGAAAGAATAGTTGAGGGAATTTAAATGAATAAAAAATTGATGCAAGGAACATTTTGGCTAACCTTTGCTAATCTTCTATGTAAAGTTTTAGGGGTAGTCTATTTGATTCCCTGGCTAAGTATGATGGGGAACAATCAAGATGGTATGCTTGCTACGACATTGTATAATGTTGGCTATCTTCCTTATGGATTGTTCCTGATGCTTGGTACAGTCGGATTTCCAAATGCGATTGCAAAAAAAGTAGCTGTAGCCACAAAAGAAGGAGATAACGCTGCTTGTCGGCTGATTTTTAGAAGTACGATCAATATCATGTTTGTCATCGGTATCGCCTCTGCTGCACTGATGTATTTATTTGCTCCTTTACTAGCCGGAATCAGTCCGATTGCTAACGTTAATAATGGGATACTAGCTATCAGAAGTTTATGCCCATCTTTGATTGCTATCCCAATTCTTAGTGCAATGAGAGGATATTTCCAAGGAAAAAATGATCTGCGGCCTTATGGAACTTCTTTGATTATCGAACAGGCTGTGCGAGTGATCGTTATCTTGGCTGGTACTTATTACTTGCGCGTATTGACTGACGGAACCATATTAGAAGCTGTATTGATCAGTACAGTCGCTTCTTTCTTCGGTGGGTTAGCTGCGATTATCCATATGTATATCGTCGGACGCAGAAAAGACTTCTTCGAACTTAAAGATTTTTTGATTTCCAGCCGTTATTTCGAAAGAGAAAACCGATCTGCCTCTGTCTCTATCATTCGGGAAACACTACCGTTTATTTTTGTCGGCTCAGTCATTACTATCGTTCAAATGATCGACCAAGTAACGATGAAACCACTGCTTCACTTTTTCCGTCCAGAGATCGCAGATCAGCAACTGGAATTCTTATTCAGCCGTGCTTCTGTCAATCCAAATAAATTGACATTGATCCTGATCTCCATGGTAGGAACAGTAGCTATAAGCAGCTTGCCAATATTAAGCACGATGAAGAAAAAAGATCGGATACAAATCGAAAAAACAGTAGGAGATAGTTTTTCGATTGCGTTATTGATTCTTCTTCCTTCATTGACTGGAATGTCTTTATTAGCTGGACCACTATACACATTGTTTTTTGGCTATGATCCTGAAAGTGTCGGATATTTCCAAATGGCTTTGCTAGCTTCTTTGTTTTTCTCTTTATTCACGATCCAATCTACGATGCTTCAATCTTTGAATCACCATCGTTTTGCGATCCGATTAACTGTAGAAGCAATTATCCTGAAAGTCATCTTCGAAGTAATCGGATTAGGATTAGTTGGAGGATACGGGATGAGCTTATCAAATGGCTTAGCATTCGGTATTGTCTTTGTTCGCGGCTATCACTTTATGTGCAAAGAATACCGAATAGCACCTTTAGCAAAGATCAGCAATTTTTTCTTAAAAACTTTCCGCTCCACCCTGATTATGCTTGCAGTATGTTTTGCCGTTTTCTTTTTGCTGAATCAGCGATTGTCAATGGAATCAAAAAGCTATGCAATGATTTATTGTGTGGCTGTAGGAAGTATTGGCGGCTTAGTATTTTTATTTTCTCAATTCGGAAAAAATGGGTTTCGAATGTTGAAAAATGTTAAACATCATAGCAGAAGCAAAGAATAGGTTAACTAATCGTTTTTTGCTGTCACTTGAAAAACGGCAACTCGTATGATTACGCTTGTCGTTTTTCTATTTTCCAATTTTAGTTTCATATCTAATCTTACTTATGATATAGTTATAAGGTCTGGAAAAATTCTTTGAAACGAGGAAATTAAACACATGAAACTTGCAGTAGTTACAGATAGTTCGGCATATCTGCCGGAACGTATCAAGAACCATCCCGACTTATTCGTTATTCCAATCCCTTTGATTATGGATGGGAAAATTTATAACGAAGGAATCGATATCGAAGCGGATGAATATTATGGACTTTTAAAAAACAGTAAAGATTTTCCTACTACTTCACAACCTGTCGTAGGGGAAGTTTTGGGTTTATATGAGGAATTGAAAGAGAAAGGGTATGACACGATTTTAAGTATCCATCTTTCTTCAGGGATTTCTGGCTTTGTCAACACATTATTTGCGATGAAAGATGACATCAGCGGAGTAACGGTCATTCCTTATGACTCTAAGATCACTAGTATGCCGATGGGACACATGGTAGAAGCTGCCTTAGACTTAAATGATGAAGGTCAGTCCCTTGATGAAATACTTGCACATGTCGATCGAATCCGAGATAATACCTACGCTTATCTGATTGTAGATGATTTGAACAATTTAGTACGAGGAGGACGTTTGACAAATGGTGCAGCGCTGATTGGCAGCTTATTAAAAATCAAACCGATCCTGACATTTTCTGAAGGGAAAATTGTTTTATTCGAAAAAATCCGTTCAAGTAAAAAAGCATTTGCTCGAGCTGAAGAAATTATTGGTAGAAGAAATAACGAAATACAACCGCCAGTCAAACTTTACGTTATACATGCAAATAATTTAGAAGTAGCGATTGCGGAGAAAGAGAAATTGCAGAAAAAATATCCAAATGCAGAAATCGAAATTGGTCATTTCGGACCAGTCATTGGTACACATTTAGGTGAAAAAGCCATCGGCATTGCCATTTCAGCGCAATAATTCCTTTTATTCAAAAAACATACCAAAAATATTCCAACATCATCTTGGACTTTCTACATGTTACTAATGAGCGTGTAAAAGAACGAGATGGTGTTTTTATTTCTATCAACGAAGCTCTTTTTCTTTGCAATCCACACTTCAATCCTCTATAATGTCGCATATAGTTTAGTAAATGAGTAAACTACTAATTTACTTATTTACTAAAAATAAAAGGATGAGGAGTTAAAATAATGGAAATACCAACAAATTTAAAACATAAACCAGTAATCGTTGTAGAAGACTATGATAAAGTTGATGGAAGAAATGCATTAAATACGGACGCAAAAGGGCTTTCTCTGGGCCTTGCTCAGTGGAATGATCGTGGAAAAGTCGATATCTCAGGCAAGGTATGGCGACATACTGGAGAAAAATGGTCACGACAGTCGGAAGAATTACCAATCACACGTATTTTAGATTTAGCGATCTTAGCTGCGCAAGGAAGTTTATACTTCCAAGATGCTTATCGCTATGAAAAATTTTATGATCCAGAAAATCCAGTCGTAGACATCATTGGATTGCAAGGGAACCGAATGACGGTAGAAGTAGATACCAAAAATCCAAAGATCGATGAAGACATCATTTTGTATTACGATACACTACAAAAAGACGGAGAACTGATTGGGGAACGATTCCGTATTTTAAAACGTCTTTTAGATGAGCTAGGATATTAATAGACAGAGATGATCAAAAGGGGAAGAGAAGCATGGAGAATTTCTCACTAACAGAAAACCGAACCTTTTCACGGCTAGAAAAGCAAATGATCTGGAAGAAACCGAAAAGCCATCGGACAAGTGCAGAAGAATGGCGGATCGCCTCCGAAATTAAAGGGAATTGGCAAGATCCTGAAATGAAAGTCAGTAACGTACTTTTGGAAGGAGATGCCGGGTCGGGGAAGACACAATTAGCCAAAGCACTATCTGCTGATCTGCAACTTCCCTATACAAAAGTGACCTGTTTTGCAGATATGGACAAATCAGATGTTTTCGGAGCCTTATTACCTGTAGTAGATTCTAATAAGGAACAAGACCAAGAATTACTAGAAGCTATTTACCAAACAGATACACTTGAAGCTGTACTGACACTGATCCAGAACCATTACGGCATTGATCCTTTTTCTGCTAAAGAAAAATTAGCAGAGCTAGTTCAAAGGATCGAAGCTGATTATCCAGATGCAATCCATTACAGCTATTATCCTTCTGAAATCGTTCGAGCGATTGAAAAAGGATATTTATTAGAGATTCAAGAGCCGACTGTCATCCGAGATGCCTCTGTTCTTGTGGCACTTAACTCAGCGCTTGAACCAAATGGGATGTTGAATTTACCGACAGGAATCATTCGTCGCCATCCAGATTGCGTCATTGTGATCACTACAAATCGAAATTACCAAGGAAATCGTCCATTAAATGAATCTTTAAGAGATCGGATGCAACATGCGGAAAAAATGGATCTTCCTGCCTTAAAAGTCATGGCAGAACGTGCGATGGCGAAAACCATGATCCAAAAACAAGAACTTCTCTTAAAGATGGCAGAGATTATCCGTTTGTTGGATGAAACTGCAAAAGCTAACGCCATCAAAGGTGTAGCAGGAATGCGTTCTTATTTTTATTGGGCAAATACCTATAAGCAAGGACAAGATTTACTCCAGTCGATTTATCCAAAAGTTTTGTATAAATTATCCACTGATCCAGATGAATTGGCAATTCTTGAACAAGCTTTGTCTGACAGTGGATTGCTACTGGAACTTCAGGACATATTGAGAAAAGAAAAATGGGGTCATCCTCAATCTGAGCATACAAAAGGAAGAACCATTAGCGCCGAAGAAGCAAATGAACGAAACATCACTGAAAATGCTGAAGAAATTCTGCGCTTAGATGAAAAGAAATCGTTGTCTGCTGAAGAACCAAATGAGGGAGAAGAGAAACAAGAAGAAACAATAGAAAAAAACGAGTTTCCTCCTCAAATGCAAAAAGAACGCAGTAGCGATATCGAAGGAAAAAATCAAAAAGAACAACAAACAGGAGATGATTCTCAAGAAATGTCTGCTTCTGACATGGAAGCACATGATAAGGAAATCAAGAAGCAACTGAATAAAGAAGCGCGACAAATCATGAAGGAAACGATTCATGAAAAAGAAGGTCTCATCGTTCACCGACCATCTTTCCAAGGAAAAACGCCGGAAGTACGTGAGCTACACATGCAAGTAATGCCAATAGTAGAATCACTTAGCCGACAAATTTTAGAGTTACTGGATAATGAACAAACAGAGACGTACCAAAAAGGAAAATACGAAGGTCAGCGGTTCAATGCAAGCAAAGTAGCATATGGTGATTTGAGGAATTTTGACAAAAAGAACCCGCCACATGAGCAACCTTCTTTAGCGGTAGCTGTACGGATCGATGAATCTGGGTCAATGATACGGGATGATCGGATCGAAGCGGCAAAAAAAGCAGCGATTGCCATTGCCGAATTTTCTAAGAAAGTCGATATCCCATTGTTGATTTACGGAGATACAGCAGACCGTTCGTCAAGAGAAAAGACTTCTTTGTTTTCTTATAAAGAATTTGAAGACGGATTTCAATGGTTAAATGAAAAATTAGTCACTATGAAACCAAGGCAAAACAATCGTGATGGTGCGGCACTTCGTTTAGCAGCAGAAAAATTAAACAGACAATCCGCAACAACCAAACTGTTGCTTAATATTAGTGACGGTCAGCCAAAAGCGTTGCCGGATTATACAGGCAAAAAAGCAAAAGAAGATATCCAGTCTGTTTTGAAAGAATATGAGCGTCAAGGAATCCTATTTGTCTCCGCAGCTATTGGCCAAGACAAAGAAGAAATCAAGTCGATCTACGGTGAAAGTCGTTTTGTAGATATTACTGACTTGAATGAATTTCCCAAGCAAATGATTCAACTGATTGCCCGCTATCTATGATAAAATAAAGCTCAACGAACGCACTTAGCAGATTCATTGAGCTTTTCGTTTCTAGTTACCGGTAACAAGGATACTTCTAAAATAGAATCGGTTATAATCAAGAGGGACCGTTAAAGGAGTGAAACGATATGATACAAGAACAAAAATGGTGGAAAGAAGCAGTAGGCTATCAAATCTATCCTGCTAGTTTCAAAGATAGCAACGGCAATGGTCAAGGAGACATCAATGGGATCCGTGAAAAACTTAATTATTTGAAAGATCTTGGTATCGGCTTTATCTGGATCAATCCGATCTATCAATCTCCATTTGTCGATAATGGTTATGACGTAAGTGACTATCAAGATATAGAAGAGAGATTCGGAACGATGGAAGATTTTGATTTATTGCTAAAAGAAGCACATGAATTAGGGATCAAAGTGATTATGGATCTTGTCATCAATCATAGTTCGGATCAGCATCAATGGTTTGAAGAATCGAAAAAATCTAAAGAAAGCCCGTATCGCGATTATTACATTTGGGTCGACGGGGTAGATGGCAAAGAACCGAATAATTGGACATCGATTTTCGGCGGTTCTGCTTGGGAGTATTCTCATGAAACTGGACAGTATTATCTGCATGTTTTTGCAAAAGAACAACCAGACTTAAATTGGGAAAGCGAGAAATTGAAAGAAGAACTATTCAATATGATCCGATGGTGGTTGGATAAAGGGATAGATGGATTTCGTTTAGATGCGATTTCTCATGTAAAAAAAGATGAATATTCAGTAAAAGCCACAGAGAACCCTTTCTCACCCTTTCAAAATGTCTCAGGAATCGAAGAACATTTGACCGATTTGAAACATGTTTTTGAAGAGTACGATATCATGACTGTCGGAGAAGCAAGTGGTGTCACTGCAGAAGAAGGACCACAATGGGTAGGGAAAGACGGTTATTTCGATATGATATTCGAATTTGATCATATCCATATCTGGCAGCAAGAAAAAGAAGGGCAATTAGATGTCCTTAAATTGAAACATGCATTAAGCGCTTGGCAAACTTCATTGGATGGTATCGGATGGAACGCTTTATATATGGAAAACCATGATGTTCCTCGTGCCGTTTCAGTGTTTGGAGATACTCGTCCCGAGTTTTGGGCTATGTCTGCAAAAGCAATCGCTATGATGTATTTCTTTTTGCAAGGTACGCCATTTATTTATCAAGGACAGGAAATCGGAATGACGAATATGCCCTTTGAATCGATCGATCAAGTTGATGCAGTAGATTCGAAAAGACTTTATAAAAGGCTGCTTGCGGAAGGTAAGACAAGAGAAGAAGCATTGGATATCATTCGTGAAACAACGAGAGACAACAGCAGGACACCCATGCAATGGACTTCGGAACAATATGCTGGTTTTTCTACACATGAACCTTGGCTGATCACTAATCCAAATACCAAAACGATCAATGTAGAACAACAAGAATATGAACCAGAGTCGGTCCTGCAATTCTATAAGAACATGATCCGCATTAGACAAACCAATAAAGGTCTGATATACGGTTCTTATAAAGAATATCTTCATGAACATCCACAACTTTATGTCTATGAAAGATATTTAGAAGATGAACAATATCTTATTATGGTAAACTTAACAGAATCACTTGCTGACTATGAACTTCCAAAAGAAGCAGATCAGTCCTGGACATTACTCTTGTCAAATTCCTCTAGCGGAGAATTTGAAGCTAAAGGCATACTAGCACCTTATGAAGCTCGGTTATATAAAACAAACAAGTAAAACTTCCTCGTTAAAGTTCATTAGTTGGACTTTGCGAGGAAGTTTTTCAGATTGCTCTGTCAATTACTCATTTCAATAATTCGCTCTAGGACCACCGATATATTTAGGACGAGAGCGAAGGGCTGTCACGTGAGCTTGTCCAAGGGTTTTCAAACGAGGTCTGACAGGTACTTGGACATGTTTGATATGCATACCGATTGATGTGTCACCGATATCGATACCGGCTTGTCCAACTACGTGTTCCACTTCGACAGGATCATTGAACTGGTCAAAAGCAGCAACAGAACACGCACCTCCAGCATGTAGTGCAGGAACAACAGAGACAATTTCGAAATTTTTTGCTTCTGCCACTGTTCGTTCTACTACTAATGCTCGGTTCAAATGTTCACAACCTTGGACAGCTAGCGCAATTTCTTTAGGATCCAACAACTCTTTTAACGTACGGATGATCCATTGACCAACTTCCGCACTGGAATTTTTTCCAATATGTCCTCCAACGACTTCGCTTGTGCTGCATCCTAAAACAAAAAGATCACCTTTTTTCAAGCGTGCCTCAGCCAATATGTCATTAACTATTTCAGTCAATTGGTCTTTTAATTCTTTTTCTGACAACTTCATTTTCTAAAACCTTCTTTTTCAATTAATATTGCTTCCGTGCTTGAATACGTTGAAGACTTGCAGTTATAGGAAAGGCAAGTCCCATTCCAATCAGATTTTGGAAGATGTTTCCTGGTATAGAAGCCACTCCAGCCGGCCAATCATATAAAATCCAACCGGCGATACCATAGCCGATGATCATAACTAAGCTTCCTAATAAAAGCCCTAATCCCCACATACGAGTAGAAGATTTGCTGAAAGAACCAGCAACATATCCTTGTAACCCGTGGATCACTAATGAAAAAACTGCCCACTGCGGATATCCTGAAATCAAATCGATCAATAGACCACTGGAAGCACCAACAACTAATCCACCCGTTGGACCATAAAGAAAAGCAGCGGTATAGATTCCGGCCTCGCATAATGTCACAAATCCATTCGTAGCCGGTACAGGGATCAAAATTGTTAATGAAAGGGCAACTGTCAACGCAATCAGCATAGCATAGATCGTTAATTGCTTAGTTTTCATTTCTCATTCCTCCTTTTTGAATACCGCCAGACCAGACGCTTCCGGTATGATCGTTCATCAGCACACCATTAGAAATACAATGGGCAACAAATTTTTTACTTTCTGCTACTGCTTTGGTAAAGTCTGCCCCTAACACAAGATTCGCTGTTATTGCAGAAGAAAAGGCACAACCGGCCCCGTTTACTGTTGTAGTGTCGATTTTTTTATGAGAAAATACCTCATAATGATCAATTGAATAGAGAAGATCCACAGCTTCATCTCCAGCCATCCTTGTGCCGCCTTTGATCACAATGTTTTTTGTTCCTGAAGCAGTGAGTTCTTTAGCGAGATGGATCATTTCTGTTAACGAAGAGGGAAGAGCTTGACCAGAAAGTAAAGCAGCTTCTGCCAAATTAGGCGTAATCATCGTAACAAGTGGAAAAAGTTCTTCGATGAGCTGCGAAATATACAATTGATTGATCACAGCTTCAGTTTCTTTGAATGCCAAAACAGGGTCTAAAATGATTGGGATATTTTGTTTTGTTTTTATGAAGTCTCGAACAACCATGATTGCTTCACTTGAGTTCAATAACCCAATTTTGATACCATCTAATGAAGTCATTTTATCAATCGAAACTAACTGTCGTTTAAGCAATTTCAAAGATATAGATTCCAGCATAAATCGCTCATTAATATCTAGTGCCCCTATAGAAGTCAAGGCGCTTAGTCCGAATAGACCAAAATTCTCAAAAGTTTTTAAATCTGTTTGGATTCCTCCACCAGCAAATGGATCAGAACCGCCAATTGTCAAGATTCTTTTCATAACATTTTCCTCCATGAATAAGAGTATAACGAAATTTTCAAAAAAGAAAAACAGCCAATTGGCATATTTTTATCTCATCCAATTTAAAAAAACAAAAAGAAAAGAAAGACCAAAATGGATCTTTCTTTCCTTAAATAGTTAGGACTTTTGTGATTTTAATTCTTTCTCGATTTGAAGCCGTTGCACTTTCATTGTAGCTGTTCGCGGGATTGCATCAAAATCACGGATGATAGGGACGTTCAAGCGAGGAAGTTCATGGACTTGCTCCCACCATCGATTCCAATCCATTTCTTTGTCAGGAGCTAAAGCAATAATCGGTTGTGGAGAATGATTTTTATCCCTTACAATCACTACTTCTGCCAAAAAATCTAACGAATCTAATAAAAAGTCTTCAATAGCTAATGTACTATTGATCGTTTCGATCAAATCCACTTGCCGATCTTTCAAAAATAGGTGGCCATGCTTATCCATAAAACCGTAATCTCCGCTATCCCACCAATCGCCATAAACATTTTCCTGGAACCGTGCATCTTCCTTGTAATAAGTCAAAGCCCGTCCTTTAGACAGTAATTGTATATGACCATCTGTGTTTTCAGGTAGGACATTCCCAACTGAATCTGTAATCCGAGCGCTTGTCATGTCTTCCAGTCCAACGCCCATATCTCTTGCATCACTTGTTTTCAAACTCTCTAGTGTATGAGCCTTAAGAATCATTGGTCCGCATTCACTTTGGCCATATACTTGAAGAAATACCGCATCCTGTGCCATCGACGTTCGCAAAAATGTCTTCATTGTCTGGTTGTTTATAGCATCAAAAGTGGAGTGATAGTATCGGATACCCGAAAAAGCTTCTGGATGCTCCTTAGCAGTAAAACGCCACTGAACAAAGTTATTCGGATGGGTCTCTAGTGCAATTGGCCGGTGAACTTCCAACATATGAACAACTTTTGAACTTTGTGCGTTTGCTAAAGGCATCATAGGAAATCCCATGGACATCAAAGAAGAGATACCAATATTGAATCTGGAATGCACTGGAGAGATGTGAAAAGCGATTAATTTCTTTTCCGAAATTTTTGTGAAAACTGTTTTTTGCCATTTCGTCCGCCATCCCATAGAATGAGCAGAATGACAAATAAGTTTAGGGATACCAGTTGTACCAGAAGTATGGGTCATATAAGAAATTTCATTTTTGTCTAAAAATGATTGAGAAACAGACAAATCAGGTTGTTCCATTAAATAAAGAATAGGAATCTGTTTTGATTTTGTTCCATTTGAAATTTCTCTCACTCGCTTTTTTGTCTCATCATCAAATAAAATGAAAGGGTCTTCTAAACGATCGATAAATACTTCCATTGTTGTTGTTGGTAGATGATAAGAAGTCATGACAGGCACTGCACCAAGGTAAGACACAGAAACAGCTAGAAGGTATGTGTCAAAAGCGGAACTCTTATAAATAATAACTTTGTATCCGGATTTCACTCCAAGATGAGCCAATTGACAAGCCCGTTTCAACACACTTTCGCAGCATTTTTTGTAAGTTGTTTCAAGTCCTAATTCTGGGAAAGCTGAAAGTGGCTCATCAAAGATAATCGAGGTCTCGGAAAAGTTAGCTGCAGCTTCTTGAAAATTCGTAAATAAGTTCAAAGGGGAATACGTTATGGTCTCCATCATTCACACTCCATTATCTTTTGTTAAGTAATACACAAATTCAAGATAATCGTAACATAATCATTTATATAGTAACATAGTTTATTGTGAAAAAAAGATCATACATTTGTTTTATATGGAAGAAACCTGAACGAATGCCGCTAATTCGTGATAAGAAAAATCAACCATCTTTTCCCAGATATCTTGAAAAGAATGGGATGAGAGGTATCGATTACCACATAAATAATTTACCGCGTCAGCATCATCTAAATATAGTTCTGCATAATAACGATATGTTTTTCTGCATAGTTCTGGCGATACGTTTTTATATACTGTAATTTTGCTCAAAATTTGGCGAATAGTCCGAGGAGAAATTTGCTGATCATGTGAGGAACGAAAAACAAAAGAATTTTCGTCCGTATTTTGTGCTGTTAACTCAAAATAGTTCTCCAGAAACGGCATCGCTTCTTTTGGTATTGGTACTTTATTCAGTCTGTTTTCTTTTCTATTCAGATTAAGAATCTGCTTGGTCAAAGATACATCTTTACGTTTAAGTTCTACTACTTCATGGATCTTTAATCCGCAATACAGAAGAATGGCAGTAATTGCAAGGTTCCTCGGTCGATTCTTTTCTTCAAAGCTAGCTTCTCTGCTTGTTCGAAAGCCTTCAATCGGGATAAACAAATGCTCAAAATCTTTGAAAAGTTCTGCATCGATATATCGCGGAGCTGCTTTGGTTGTTTCCGGTAAACTTGTACCCAAAAGAGAAATCTCTTCTTCAATCAGTCCTTTTTGATACAAAAATCGTAAAAAATGATTTAATGAATATTGCTTCCTTGAAATCCCGTAATAGCTATTTTCAAACAATTGCTCCGTTTCTTGGTTCGCTGTAGTTTGGAACGAACGAGTATGTCGATAGATTTTAGCTAAGAAATTCTGATAATCTTGTTTTTCTAAATGGATAATCAGCTGATCATCCACTTCTTCAGAAAATACTTTTCTCAAATAATCAGTAAACAGATGAAAATCTTTTGCGTATTCATAGCGACTGCCTAATGAAAGGGAAGAACGATTTTCTTCTAAAAACTGTTGAAAGACGGAAGGGAGCAAGTGTGTACGTTGCTTTAACTTTTCTTGCAGTTGTTTTCTAGTTTTGCTGTCCATTACAAATTCCCTCCAATAGTGTTCATTTTCTATATTTTACCGCATTTCATCAAATGAAGATAGACAGTTTGTCTTGATCTTAGGAAGCAAATTTTTAACTGTCTTTTAAAAGTACTAGCTAAAAGATTTGAAGTAAGAAGATACATTTTTAGTTATTTTATTAGTGCAGTCATTCTTTTGATATTTTAATTGATTTATCCTCTTTTTAGCTATGTGGTTACTTCATGAGCAATGAAATGGATTTGGTTCGTTCTAATGGCAGGAGGCTTTTTCTTTTATTTCCGAAAAATTAGAAAACATTTTTTCAGAATCGATTGGCTCTCCATTTATTCAATAATGGTTTGTCTAACGATATTGTTGGGATAATTCTTAAATAAGTATTAGAAATAGTTGGTACTTCATTACTTTACATGAAGATTTATTCTATGGTAGGAGCAATTATACTGAGAATTAATCCTTTTTTATATAAGTTGTTTGCTTATTGATGGATTGGATAAATTAAACCATCACAACGAGTGGAAATTATATGAAATTTTTCATAAAAATTCATATAGAAACAAATGACATTTTATTAGAATATGACTTCATTAACATAAATGTTTTCAAATTTAAATTAAATTGTTTTAATTAAATTCCAATCTAAATATTTGTAGAAAACAATCGTCTCCTATAGAATAAATTTATAAGTAACAATATACCAATCATAAATCTATTTGCTAGGAGGAATTTACATGGAAGAGAAAAATTTAACGGTCATCGGAAGCTATAGTACGAGGGAAGAAGCATTATCAGTAATTGAACGGTTGCGTAACGAAGGGTATGAACGAGATGATATCGTTATTTATACTACTGATGAAGCAGCATCTAGACTAGGATTTGACGGATTGTCTGGTATAGATGTTGAAACAGATGAAAATCGGATGGATGGTGAAGAAGACCGTTCTTTATGGGAAAAAATAAAAGATACTTTTTCTTTTGATACCTATGATTCTGAGACGGCTACACCAGAAAATGATCCTTTATATCAATATAGAGGAGATATTTCTGATGGAAAATTTGTCATCACAGTAAAAGGCTATCGTCAGCCAGAAACAACAGAAGATACAATGGATACACAAGATACTGTTAGCCCAGCAAGCACAATGGGGACTGGATTAGAAACTGGCACTGGAACAGATCCAATGGACGTAGGTGGCACGACAGGCTTTCAAAATACAACGGATCCATTGAATATGACACCAGGAACTGATCCGATGGACGTACCTGGCGAGACTGATACAATGGGTACAAGCAAGACTGAAGACATCGATCGCAAACCAAATCTAGATGATGATACAATTCAACTAAAAGAAGAAAAATTAGATGTAAATACACATGATGTGACAACTGGAGAAGTCGACATCCACAAACATGTGGTCAACGATACTGAAACGGTAGAAGTACCGGTCAAACGTGAAGAAATCGTCATCGAACGCAAACCAGTAACAGATCAATCTTCACAGGGAACAGACGAAAACTTGGAAGATGACACGATTACTATCCCAATCAAAGAAGAGCAAGTAGATGTAAGCAAACATACAGTTGTTCGTGAAGAAGTTGGGATTCATAAAGAAGAACATGAAGATGTTGAAAAAGTGACAGAAGATGTTAGCCGAGAAGAATTGGATATTGACACAAGCGGTGATGTACACATTGAAGACCGCAATAAAAAATCGTAAGCGTAAGCTAAAGAGGTTGTGACAGAAGTGGTCAGCTTAAAGAAATTTCGGCTTATTTCCGAAGAAGCTACTTCTGGAACACCGTTTATTCGCAACAAAAAAGGGCTGTGACAAGACTTTTTGTAGTGACCCCCAAAAGTTAGACTTTTTTGGAGTGGAGAAATCCACTCCTTTTTTCATGCTCTAAAATGATATTTTTACACAACCGTTGCGGTTGTTTTACGAAATTGGACGGGACTTTGCCAGTTTAATTTCTGTTTTATCCGTTCATTATTGTAGTAATAGATATAGCTATCGATGGCTGATTTTAATTCCTCGAAACAGTTATAAACTTTCCCGTGAAAAATCTCTTGTTTTAATAAGCCAAAAAAATTCTCCATAAGTGAATTATCTAAGCAGTTCCCTTTCCGAGACAGGCTTTGAAAGATTTTGTACTCCTTCAATTTGTTTCTATAAGCTTTCATTTGATACGCCCAACCTTGATCTGAGTGAAACGTACGACGATAGGGACAATCGTTAGTGGTCTGGATAGCTTCCTCCAAACCTTCCATTACCGCTAATGCATTGGGCTTTTCAGAGATACGATAGGATAAAATCTCACTATTGAACATATCCATAAAAGGATCTAGATACAATTTCTTTTGACGGATAATGCCTTTGGCATCCACTTCATGGTATTTAAATTCAGTTGTATCCGTCGTGATTTTCTGATGGCAGATACTGGTGTAGAAACGACGATGGATCTGATTTTTGGCTACTGTTCCGACTTGTCCTCGATAAGAATTGTAGCGCCGTGATTTACGTGTGTATGTCGTTACTTTTATTCCTAGCTTCTTGATCAGGCGCTGAACTTTCTTTTTATTGATAGAGAAACCGCGGTTTCTTAGTTCATTGGTCATCCGTAAACAGCCATAATCCTTGTGCTTCTCCCGAACTTTAAGCATTTCCGCTTCAATCTCTTGATCTGGATTTTTACGGTCCAATCGTTTTTGCCAGTACATAAAGGTTGCCTTAGGGAACTTTAAAGTTTCTAGAAGCTCAACTAATTTAAACGGTCCTCGGAGGCTTGCGATGATTCGTGCGATTGCTTCATTCGTCGTTGTTGGGCTTCCTGTTTTCGCAGCTTCCTCAATTCTTTTAAAAAGGCATTTTCAATTTGAAGGGAACGGACTCGTTTCTCCAACTCCTCGATGCGTTCACGTTCTTTAGACGTTGCTTTAGTTGTAGATTTTTTCTTATTTTTGGGTTCATTTTTCTTAGACAAGATAGGTGGACATCCTTTCGTTTTTGAGAGTCAATCGATCCCACCCTCACGGAATTGACGCATCCAACTAGCGATCAAATTAGGGTTGTTCATGTTAAGTGTGTTGGCAACTTCACGATAGGACAGCTCACTTGTTAGATATAACTCTATCGCATCCAGCTTAAATTGAACAGAATATTTTTTCTTTTGTCGCTTTCTTACTAGACCCTCTTCACCAAATTCTTGATAGGCATTGATCCAGCGCTTCACTTGTGATGGAGCCTTAATGGAATATTTCTTTGCCAGATAATCACTTCCGCCTTTACCATCCAAGTAATCATGAACGATCTTTAATTTAAGTTCAAAAGTATACTTAGCCATAAAAAATACCGACCTCCAAAAGTTAGATTTTTTGGTCTAACTTTTGGGGGTCGGTACATTTGTCACAGCCCTTTTTTAGGGATAAGCATTATTTTTTAGGCTTCAACGGCAATTGGACTTTAAAATCGACTCCTTGTGGAAGATAATTGGATACAGAAATTTGTCCATGATGCTGTTCGATCACCTGTTTTGCAATTGCCAAGCCAAGCCCGTATCCGCCAGTCTCTTTCGCCCTAGATTGATCTTCCCGATAAAATCGATCAAAAATCCTTGCTTGATCTTCTTCACTGATAGAAGGGCCAGTATTCTTTACGTGAATCAGCCATTCTTTATGGTTAACAGATGAGTCCAAAATGATCTTATCTTCTGGATTCGTATATTTTAATGCATTATCCAGCAAAATAACCAAAACTTGATGGATTTTTTTTTCGTCAATTGGTACTTCTAATGTTGCATCGTTATGGAGAATAAACTCTTTTCCATCTATGGTGGCCATCTCTTGAAATGGTTTAACAAGTTGTTCGATATATTCTTGTGTATTGATCATTTGCTTTGAAAGCAGCTGCTGATCAGAATCATTCCGAGCGATTGTCAGCAAATCCGAAGTCAATCCAGTGAGGCGCCTCGTCTCTGACAATGCTTGAGCGATGCTTTCGGATTCTTCAATAATAGTATGATTAGGCTTGGTAAAAAGATGTTCCAAACTATTTTGAATAATCGTTAACGGTGTGCGCAATTCATGAGAAGCATTCTCAACAAATTCTTTTTGTCTTCTCCAAGAAAGAATAATAGGGCGCATGCTTAGACTAGACAAGTAATAACTGATACCAATAGAGAGAATCCAAAAAACAATCATACACAAAATCATAATCGTGCGAAAAGTCGCTAATGAATTCTTGATTTGATTTGTATTTTCTAAAATTTGGATGTAGGCAACGCCATCTTGATTCGTCTCCGCTTTTTTCGTAATCGAACGGAAAGAGAGGGCAGATGAGCCACTGTCTTCATTTAATTCAATATTTTGGATGGTATTCAGATTTTTCGTATCCATTTTTAATTCTTTGATTTGGTTGAAACGCCCACCAATAGCTGCTTTATTCAATATCTCACCATTTTTAGACCACAAGATCACTTGAGTGTTAAAACGGTCATTTGATGGTTCCATTAATGGCTGTTCCATGTTTGTTCTGTTTTGTTCCGTTTGAGTCGGGTTTAAAAAGGGATCGCCTTGCTGATATCTTTGTATCTCTAATTGTACTGTTCGAGAATCAAAATTTATTTTCTCTAATGACAGATCTGTTTCTCTGTATGCAGATTGGTTTAATATCTGTAAAGTAATGAATCCCAAAAGAAAAAAGATAAAAGCAAATGCTGCTACATTTGTCGCAAAAAAGCGACTACGTTGCTTTCGTGTAATATCTCCATTCATTGCATCACACCCTTTGCAGTATATAACCGACATTACGTAAGGTTTTGATTTCTTTATCCAATCCAGTACTTCGCAGATGTTTTCGTAAGTTGCTCATATAAACTTCAATAACTGTAATCGTCGTATCAGAATCAAATCCCCAGATCCGGTCAAATATCTGCTCTTTTGTCAAAATGATTCCCTTATTTTGTAAAAAATAAACGAGCAATTCAAACTCTTTTCCTTGTATGGGCAAAACTTGTTCTTTATACAAGACTTCATTGCTTTTTAAATCACAACTGATATCCTTATACTTCAGAACATTTTCATCAAAGAGACCTAGCGAGCGTTTCAATAATGCTTTCACGCGCATGATCAGTTCTTCTCGATAGAAAGGTTTTGTTAGATAATCATCTGCACCTCGTTCAAATCCTTCAATCTTATCTTCCAAACTATCTTTTGCAGTCAAAATCAATACTGGAGTCTGTATTTTTTCTTTCCGTATTTTTGCTAACACTTCATATCCATTCATTTCCGGCATCATCAAATCCAAGATTGCAAGATCATAAACTCCACTTTCCAACTCGAACAGTCCTTCACTACCATCATAAACTTGTGTTATCTCGCCGATTGCAGCGAGTATTTCTTTTATATTATTGGATAATACTTTATCGTCTTCTACTACTAATAGTTTAATCATTTTCCCACCTCATTGATTTGGTCACTTTAGTTTATCATGGAAAGCATAAATAAGGCTTAAATAAATTTTTTATGACTCATGTTAAGGTTTTATCGAAAGATGTCTTAGACAATTTATTGATAAGAAAAAAAACAACATAAGTGACAAAATGTCACTTTGGAGTTACACTATTCAACGAGTGACATTTTGTCACTATCAATCTATCATAGGGAGGAAAAACAAATGTTTCTAGCTATCAAAGAAATTCGCTATTCTAAATTACGATATGGCTTGATCGTCGGTATTATGTTCTTGATTGCGTATGTCGTATTCATGTTGTCAGGACTAGCGAATGGACTTTCAGAAGAGTTTAAAAAAGCAATCGATGATTGGGACGCACAAGAGATTGTTTTATCGGAGGATGCAAATCAAGTATTTGCAGCTTCACAATTAACAAGAGGAGATCTGAAATACATTGAAGAAGGAGAGAAAGCACCAATCGGATTGTACAGCGGAGCAATCAAAGGAAAAAACAAAGAAAATGTTACAGTTTTCGGCACAACGAAAGAAGCATTTTTATTACCAAAACTCACGAAAGGGCATGAATTTAAAACAAAGAATGAAATCATCATCTCTCAAAATCTGGCTGATTCAGGCTATAAAATTGGAGATACGATCAAAATTGGCAGTTACGACGATCCTTTGACGATTGTTGGTATCTTTCCTGAAACTTATTACACAGTTTCTCCCGTCATCTATGCGTCCCTAGATACGTGGACTGCTTTGAAGTATGGACAACAGCCGTTTGCTTCTGAAGAAGAACAGCCGATCAATGGGATCGTAATAAAGGATTCAGCTAAAATTTCGAAAGAAAAAGCATCGAAGGGTCTACAGTTATTAACTATTGGGACATTCATTGAAAGTATTCCTGGCTATTCTGCCCAAAATATGACCTTAAATGCGATGATATACTTTTTGTTCTTAGTGGTTGCTGCCGTGGTCGGTATTTTCATGTACGTGATGACACTTCAGAAGACTGCTATTTTTGGAGTAATGAAAGCACAAGGGATCAAAAATTTCTTCATCGCTAAATCTTTAGTAGCACAGTCCTTTATTGTTGGGGTGGTAGGCGTTCTGCTTGCTCTTTTGTTTGCTTATTTGACTAGTCTGATTTTACCAAGCGCGATGCCTTTTGCTGTTTTTTGGTCACAATGGTTGCTATATAGTGGGATTTTGATCATTGTTGCAATGCTAGGCGGATTGTTTTCGATACGTACGATAACCAAAGTAGACCCAATTACAGCAATAGGAGGTTAATAAAAATGAAAAAAATATTAACGATGAAAAAAGTTACCAAAACATTTGGTTCTGGTCATACAAAGGTCTCAGCTTTGAAAGCAATTGATTTTTATGTAAAGGAAGGAGAATTCGTCAGCATCATTGGTCCTTCTGGTTCAGGTAAAAGTACTTTCCTTACCATTTCAGGAGGATTGCAAACACCGACTTCCGGAGAAATAGTGATCAACGGTCACTCTCTAACTGAGCTTCCAGAAAAAAAACGAGCAGATTTACGCTTTAAAGAAATTGGATTTATTCTCCAAAGCTCTAATTTGATTCCTTTTTTAACGGTAAAGGAACAATTTGAACTAGTCGACCAAGTTACTTCAAAAAAAGAAGATTCAACAAAAATCGATTCCTTGCTGCAATCTTTAGATATCCAGTCACTTAAAAATAGTTATCCTAAAGACCTTTCTGGTGGAGAAAGACAGAGAGTGGCAATTGCTCGCGCTTTATATAATGAGCCAAGCTTGATCTTAGCAGACGAACCAACAGCTAGTTTGGATACAGATCATGCATATGAAGTCGTCAAATTACTAGTTAAAGAAGCTCATGAGAAACAAAAAGCGACTATTATGGTTACTCATGATGTCCGTATGATTCAATGGAGTGATCGCGTTTATCGAATGGAAGATGGGTACTTGACAGAAGAAGAGAAAAAGAAGGAATGAATCCTTCATGACAATGAAGGGCTATCCACGTATAATCAGAGATAAAGGAGAGATGTGGATGCCAAAAGAAACTTTTTTCAATTTATCGAACGCAAAGAAACAGAGAATCGATGACCTATTACTGGAGATATTTTGCTCACAGCACATCAGCCAAGTCAAAGTCTCAGAGATCGTTGACAAGATAGGGATGTCGCGCGGTGCTTTTTATAAATATTTTCAAGATTTGGAAGATGCTTATTTGTATACGATCAAAAGCAGTTCTCACATAGTCCATCAAGATATCTTAAAATTCATTAGCGAAAACAAACAACATTTCTTTTTGGGGATCGAAAAATATTTAGAGTGGTGCTGCGACTTAGATCACGAAAGTATCTATTGGCAAAGGTTATACTTGTTAACCCAGCGAAATGATCAGCAGACAACCAAACGTAGAGAACTATCGGCTGATTCTCCAATGAACAAAAAATGGCTGGAATTATTAAGAATCAATCATTTCTCCATTCAATCGTCGGAAGAAGCAGTTAGTTTCCTATACTTTTCCATGTCCCTCGTAATGAACACATTGACGGATCTCATTGCAAATAATTGGACAAAAGAAGAGTTGTTAAAAGACTTTCGCTATAAATCTCGTTGGATTGCTGAAGGAATACAATAAAAAGAAACAGCTATGTGTGTTTGTCCTGAAATTTTTATCAGGGTGGTTTATACATAGCTGTTTTTTGATTATTCATAACTCGAATAAGCGGATGAGTTCTTCTTCATTTGCGAATGACACACTATCATCAATCAATATATGAGGAACATGGGCATTCAAAATGGGTTGATTCGTAACGATCAGATCATACTCGAGAAGATTGTATTTCGACAGCTGATCTTCAGTAATAGCAGTTGTCTCAGAGTGAATTTTATGCACAGCAAGAATATCACTGATATATTCTTCAATATATTGACTATGTCGAAGACTTAAGTCACTGATGATCAGTATTTTTTTATCAGAAGTATAATGGTGAATTTCAGGATTACCGATAAGCATCCAAAAGATATAGCTAGATAAATAATAAATCAGATTCTGATTCAGTAGAGTGGAATAAAATTGAAGTTCTGCACGAAATCCAGCATATAGACGTATCTGGCGGTGTTGCATCTGCTGTGCAAAGTAAGTTGCACAGATCGTCAAATGAGTCGTATCGTATGGGAAAATACGGGAGAAAAAATAAATTTGCGTTAATAATTGAACAACATATTCTTCGTTTTTTTCTTTGCAATCAGAGGATGAAAACGAACAGTAGGACATATTTTTTCGTATCTGCTCACTGATTTCATTTTTTTCTTTCTCCGAAAATTCTGAAAAAATCGTATTGACAAAATAGTTCACTACTTTTATATAGCTGCTGTACTTCAATTTTCCTAAGAGATTTTTCAAGATTAAGAAGTCTTTTTTATCGATATTTATCAACTGTACATAAGAGTCTCCAGCTTTCCATTCAAATGGAGTTCCTTGGGATTCTCTCATGAGATGCACAACAAAATACATAATAAAGAAAGATTGCTCATATGGGCTTTCTTCCTGAAACAAATTCAACTGACAATTATTCTTGACCATAATTTCTTTGATCTTCTTTTTTTCGATTGGAAATGGCAGCGTGCGTCTTCCGTATTATTGGAAGGAACGTCTTATCCTACGGGGGGAGAAAATACACATGCCGTTATTTCCAGCCATCGAGGACTGCCTCAAGCAAAGTTGTTCACAGACTTACCGAAACTGACTTTAGGTGATTCTTTCTATATCGAAATCAATGGACGGACACTCGCTTATCAAGTCGATCAGATCAAGACGGTAGAACCGACTGATACAAAAGATCTGAGAATCGAAAAAGGGCAGGATTTCGTGACACTCCTAACTTGTACACCTTATATGGTCAACAGTCATCGCTTACTTGTCAGAGGGCACCGGGTTCCTTATCATGCAAAAGAAGTTCAAAAAGAAGTACAGAAAGTATCCGAGAACAAACGATTTTTCCTGTATGGATTGTTAGCTGCATGTATACTGATTTTCCTCCTTCTTATATATCTTTTTCGTCAATCGTTCAAAATAAGAAACAGAAGTTAGCTATTCCTCATTTCTATAATATATCTATTCGAATCGTTCCGTAAACAAACAGGCTGAAGTTTGAAAAAGAAAACTTCAGCCTGTTTTTATGATGATATCAAAGAGAGCCTATCAAACACTATCTTCCTCATTACTAAATGAGGATCTTTTCTTAAGTTTTCCGATATTCTTTAAGAAGGCCTTTTTGCATCAATTCTTGTTTGTTTTTCAAGTTGCGGATATTCTCTTCAAAATTTTGAGAATATATCACTGAGAATAACGTATTTAATACGTAATCGAAGGCAATTTGAGAGGAGAAAGTTGCTACTTTAGCAAAATCATATTCCTCCTGCGATATAACAAGACACATATCAGCCTGTTTGGCCATTTCTGAATGCTGATTTCCGGTAATCAGCAAGGTAGGGGCCTCTACATGCTTCAAATAGGTCATTATTCGTTCATAATGATGGATGCGACCGCTGTAGCTAATAAAAATGGCGCAATCCTCGCTAATCAAATTGGCTGCATTCCAAGAAGAATCACTGTATTCTTCGGCCATGATCAAAAACTTATTCAACTTGACCATTTTATTCTGGAATTTCCTTGCCGTGATTTGAGAATCACCTTTTGCAAAAAGAAAGATTCGCTGTGCCTTGTTCAATACTTTACCGATTTGATCTAAATCTTCATGTTCAATCTGCAATTGTGCTTTTTTTATTGACTGGATCGATAAATCCGCCATTTTCTTTGCAATTTGCTGAGTGCTATCTTCACTTGAAAAAGGAAAATTAGGATCAATCGTTTGATTGAACTGAGCAATCAATTGATGAACTTCCCACCCTAACTCGAAACGGAATTCTTTAAATCCGCTGAATCCCATTTTTTTTGCATAAACGAATGATAGCTGAATGGGAAGTATACGTAGCTTTTGCTAATTCTTCAATCGTCATGTAGACTGCAGCTTCGATATTCCTACGGATGTAATCGGCAATCCGTTTCTCTGTCGTGGTAAACAACTCTTGTTTTGTTAGTTTTTCTTCAATAAGCATGATCTGACCTCCAAATTCTATCTTACTGATAAATACTTGGTTCCGCTACTATCTTTTTGATTTTTATCCTTACTTTGAACATTAATTTCATCAAACCGAATAATAACAAGTGTTTTTCTGAACTTTTTTACCAGAATAGCTATTATAAATACTTTCTGCGCTTTTCTAGGATATACTGAAAACATCAATAAAAGGAGGCACCACTCATGCTTACAATCGCTTATCTTGGCAATGGAAAGAGTACAAATCGCTATCATTTGCCTTTTTCAAGAAAACTTACGAACAAAATCAATATCAAAAAAATTTTTTCCCCATCTGAACCAGTGTGGAAAACATTCGAAGACATCGAATATACTGATCAGCTGTCTGATCTTTGGGATGATCCTGAGATCCAATTAGTTGTCATCACTACACCTAGTCAATTTCATTATGAATATGGAAAAATGGCACTCGAACATGGTAAGAATATACTAGTAGAGAAACCTTTTGCAGAAACGTCAAAGGAAGCAGAAGAGTTATTTGCATTAGCAAAAGAAAAAGGGCTATTTATCCAATGTTACCAAAACAGACGGTTCGATTCTGACTTCTTGACAGTCCAAAAAGTAATCGAAAGCGGAAAATTAGGGGATATTTTAGAAGTAGAAATGCATTATGATTATTTCAGACCGGAAGTACCAGAAAATACGCATGAATTTTCTACTGCGAACAGCTATTTATATGGACATGCTTGTCATACAGTAGATCAAGTTCTTTCTTATTTCGGCGAACCAGATGATATCAGCTATGATGTACGTCAACTTTTAGGGAAAGGACGAATGAATGATTACTTCGATCTGGATTTTTTCTATGGAAATATGAAAATTTCGATAAAATCCAGTTATTTCCGCATCAAAGAACGTCCAAGTTTCGTCGTTTACGGAAAAAAAGGGATGTTCGTGAAACAAACAAAAGATCGACAAGAAGAACATCTGAAAATGTTTTACATGCCTGATCATGAAGACTTTGGTATCGATTTGCCCGAACATTATGGTGTATTGACCTATATAGATGAACAAGAGAGTTATCATGAAGAAAAAGTAATTTCCGAGGTTGGTGATTACAGCCGTGTCTACGAAGGGATTTACGAGACATTAGTTAATGGCGCAGAAAAAGTCATCAAAGATGAAGAAACAATCTTACAAATGAAAATTTTGGAAGAAGGAATCAAAAGCATTCAAGAATCAGAAGGAAAAATATGACATATTTGTAAGAATCGGGTTTGTTTTTTGACGCATAAACTGTCTTATTGTACGATGAAAAAGTATAGAACTACTAGGAGGAACCAACATGACAAATTATGACGGTGAAAAACACAAACGATTAAGAGGTTCAATGGCCCCTAAAACAGAAGAAGAAGTGGCTTTAGCAGGAACTAATTCTGGTGAAACAGAAGACAAAGAAGAATCATTAGCTGGCACAAACTCTGGTGAAACAGAAAATAAAGAAACAGCTTTATCTGGTTCAAATTCTGTAGAAGAGGAAACAAAGCCTAATGAGCCCAATCACTTTGAAAAAGATATCGAAAAAGCGGTTGAAGATGTCAAAGAAAAATTTGAAGAACTGACCTCAAAAAATAAACATGATCATCATTGATCGGACGAAATCAATTCATAAAAGCAGGAGACATTTGGTCACCTGCTTTTTTTCTGTATCCATTCGATAGAAGTCGTTCGGTACAGTCGTAAAAAAAATCCAACTGTAAGTTGTACCAAACACCCCTCGATTTAAAAGCGCTACCATACTAGAATATAAGTAGGAGGTGAACAGCGCTGTGAACTACAAAATTAGTTATCTCCTGAAAACACCAAGAGAAATCAGTCTAGAAAAAGCAGCAGAGATCATCGAAGTAAATACAAGCGAGGCGATCAAACAATTAACTCCTTTTGCCGAATATGTGGATGATACCCATATCCGTATAAAGAAATTCCGAGCAATCGACTGGGCAGAAAAATTTTTGGATATTACTCGATTTGAAGCTGTGTATACCGAACAAGAGCGAAGAGATCTTCTTTATTTGATGGTTTATTCGACTGCAACGTCTGTTTCTGTTTTTCATTTTCAAGATTTTCTTCAGGTTTCTAAAGGGACAGTCCTGTCAGATATCAAAAAGATAAGAAATGAATTAGAAGTGGAAGATTGTCAGCTGTCGTATACTAGGAAAACTGGTTTTAGGCTGCTAGGGTCAGAAGCAATATTAAGAAGAGAAGCAAAAAATCGCACTGCTCGTTTGATGCAGTCACTTGCTGGAAGATTTGGGCTCACGTATTTAACCGCAACCCTTTCCATTGATTATTACGCCAAAGTTAGAGATTTGCTAGATAAAACGATTTCACTATCAGATCTTCGATTCGCACCAAATCGAATGGATGAATTAGCTTATTATTTGAGTTTGACAACCATTCGAATTGGAAAAACATCCATGGAACTGGTAAAAGATGCTGAACTGTTGGCTTCTCTTGCAGTCACTGACATTAGTCGACAAGTATTGACTGGCCTTGGCTATTCCGAACATCAAAATTCGGAGATTATATTTTTCTCTCTTTGCTTAGCATCGATCGTTGAAGGAGATGTCCAGGAGCCTGCACTTGATTTTTTGCTGGAATGTTCTTCAGAAGTCATCCATCGCATGGAATTCCTGATGGCCGTAGAATTTGATTCGTTTCGTGAATTATTGATGAATGTCTTTTATCACTTGGTCCCTGCCTATTTTCGTATTTCCTATTCTTTTTATTTACCTAATGTGATGATCGATCAAATTAAGCATCAATATGCTTCCATCTACGAAATGACAAGAAAAGCATTACTTCCGTTAGAAAGACGAATAGGGAAGAGCATCCCTGAAGAAGAGATTGGTTTTTTCACTATACTATTTGGCGGAGAGATCAGAAAAGCGGACGCAGAAGAAAGAAATAGAAAAATAAGAGCCGTGATCGTCTGTCCAAGTGGCATTAGCTCTTCATTGATCTTAAAAAGTGAACTTCAGCAATTATTCCCGATGATCTTTTTTACAGAGACTAATTCAGCTGACCGCTTACACGAGGTTGACGAAACTTCTTACGATATTATTTTTTCTACTGTACCTCTCATACTTACTGATAAGAAAAAGTCTCTCTATGTTCTGCATCCAATCATGACTGACTTGGAAAAAAATCAGCTGATCAATCAAGTACAAAGAGATTGGCTGATACCAGGATTTTCAATGCCTTCTGCCCAAGAATTGTTGTCGGCGCTACTGCCTTATATCGAATTAAAAGAAGGCGTAGACGAAGAAAAGCTCTATCAAGTATTAAATCGTAAAATGAACAAACTTTTAGAAAAGAAGGAGGATCAACGTCCTATGCTATCTGAATTATTAACAGAAGAAATGATCCAATTATCGGATCAACCAAAAAACTGGCAAGAAGCAATCACATTTGCCGCACAGCCGCTATTATCAGAAAATAAAATAGAAGAAAGTTATATCAAAGCTATGATTGAGCGCGTGGAGCAGTATGGTGCGTTTATCCATATTGGCGACCACATTGCATTACCTCATGCTCGTCCAGAAGATGGCGTAAATGAAGTAGGGATGTCTTTGCTGAAACTTCAACAACCTGTGGATCTGCTTGATGATCCTGCCCATCCCATTAGTTTGTTTATCTGTTTAGCTGCTATCGATAATGAGGCGCATCTTCGGGCGTTGGCAAATTTAACAAAGCTACTTTCTAATAAACAAAATCTTCAAGATTTATTACACGCATCAACAAAAGAAGAAATATTAGCGATCATAAGAAAAGGAGATGAATGATATGAAAATTTTTGCAGTATGTCAAAGTGGATTAGGAACAAGTTTTATGGTAGAGATGAACATCAAACAAGCACTTGCAGATCTTGGAGCAGATGTGGACGAGTTTGAAGTAAGTCATACGGATGTTGGAAGTGTATCTAGCGATATGGCTGATTATTTCTTCATTGAGCATTCTTTGAAAGATACGCTAACTTCTATACCTGATGAAAAGCTCGTACCTTTGCAATCGATCATTGACAGCGAAGAAGTAAAAGAAAAAGTAACGAAGATCTTGTCAAAAGAATAAAAATGATTCAAGGGAGGAACTATCAATGGATAAATTATTGAATTTGTTTGTGTCAATCGTCAGTCAGCCCTCCATCCTCGTTTCTTTGATTGCACTGCTTGGTCTCGTTCTTCAGAAGAAGAAATTTTCAGAAGTGATCCAAGGAACTATCAAAACATTTGTCGGATTCCTAGTACTGATCGGCGGTGCTGGTCTAATCAGTAATTCACTAACCCCTTTTGCTTCGATGTTCCAAACAGCTCTGCATACTCAAGGAGTAGTTCCTAGCAATGAAGCAGTAGTGGCGATTGCTTTGCAACAATACGGTACACCTACTGCTTTGATCATGCTAGTAGGGATGATCGTGAATATTTTACTTGCTCGGTTCACAAGATATAAATTCATTTTTCTTACAGGTCAAGCAATGCTTTATGTTTCTTGTCTAACAGCAGTCATTTTAGTAAGCGCGGGGTTTACTGCAAATTTGTGGATGATCTTATTAGGCGGGGTCTTCGAAGGAACACTATTAACTATTACGCCTGCTCTTTGTCAACCGTTTATGAAGAACATCACTGGAAACAATCAAGTTGCGTTAGGGCATACCGGAAATATCGGTTATGCTTCTAGTGGATGGATCGGAAAGTTTTTTGGAAACAAAGACCGTTCTACAGAGGACATAAAGATTCCTAAAAGTTTCAGCTTTTTGCGAGATTCTACTGTATCGATCATGCTCTTGATGTCAATCGTATATGTCGCACTTGCTTTGTTAGCTGGTCCTGGATTTGTTGAAAGAGAACTAAGCAATGGAGACAACGCTGTAATCTTTGCACTGATCCAAGCTGGAACATTCACAGCTGGGTTTGTTATCGTCCTTCAAGGGGTTCGAATGGTATTGGCAGAAATCGTTCCAGCATTCCAAGGGATTGCTAAAAAACTCGTACCCGATTCTAAACCAGCATTAGATGTTCCTATCGTTTTTCCATATGCACCTAATGCTGTATTAATTGGCTTTTTTGTTAGCTTCTTTGTAGGAACACTATCCATGTTTGCTATGATAGGCTTGCAAACTACAGTTATCATTCCTGGGGTAGTAGGACATTTCTTCTGCGGAGCTGCTTCTGGTGTCTTCGGCAACTCGACTGGCGGTAGAAGAGGGGCGGTATTAGGTTCTGCTTTCAATAGCTTATTGATTAGTTGGCTGCCATTATTTATCCTTCCAGTATTAGGAGATCTTAAAATCGCTTCTTCTACATTTGCCGATACTGATTATCTAGTACCAGGACTTGTACTTGGGAAACTAGGAGAATACGGTCAAATGGCCTTGACAGTTGGAATCATCGCTTTCTTTTTACTTGTCGTATTATCTAGCTTTCTTTTTGCCGGAAAAAGAACAAACATTGTTTCTAAAGAACAGAATTAAGTAAACTTCAAAATAAAAATTGCTTGGACAATATCAGAAGAAGATTTAAAGTCTTCTGATATGTCGCAAGCAGTTTTTTGTTTTATGCATTTATTTTTGAATAGCTTGTTAAGACAAGTGGCTGTTTTGCTAGAAGAGGATAACTTTTACCATTCATTTTCACTGTTCCGCCTGTTCTATCAGAAGTAATCACGATCTTATCTTTTGTTTTTTCAAGCGAAATCTTTCCATCTTTGATAGGTAGCGTACAATTCAGTGTTTCAAATGAATCTAGATTAGGTTGTATCATAAATTCTTCATAACCTGGCTTTGTTGGATACAAACCGATAAAATAGCGTCCTAAAAGATAGATTGGGCTTGCTCCCCATGCATGGCATAAGCTTTTTCCATAAGGATCTCCATACATACTGTACTTTTCATTTCCTGTTTGAGTAGGGTCGTATTCTTCCCAGAAAGTTACCGCATCATGAGATAACATCCCTCCCCAATAATCAAGAATCGTTTGGTAGACGATATTCGTCTGTCCGAGTTTGCATAAAGCATCTTGTTCATAGAATTTGAAATATGGAGTAGTAATCTGTGTGATAGTGTCATTCAATAAGACATTCTTTAAGATCGATTGCTGTTGGTCTTTGTTAGCAAAATCGAATAAAACAGCGAAAATATTCGCATGACGCGTCACATTTCTTCTCCCAGATTCATAGCAATCGATAAAAGCGCCAAGTTCTTCATCCCAAAAGTAGTCAAATAGGTTTTGTTTCAATAGTTGATATTTTTCTTGATAGAGATGAGTATGATAATTTTCGTTCTCTCCATATGTTTCAGCTAAGATATCTCCGCAAGTGATCATGGAATGATAGGCTTTCAGTAATAAGACTTGTTCTGCAGCAAGCGTTCCTTCTTTATCCATTTCAGACCAATCAATAAATATCCAATCTTTTGCTCTCCCATAAATAAACCCTAATTCATTCGTTTGCTCCATCAAGTATCTCATTAATGATTGCATCTTAGGGTAGACGATGCGTAAAAATTCATAGTCTTTCGTCATCATATAGTGGTTTTCGATACCAATCAACCACAAGATCGAATAGTCAACGATAGTATTCATATGCTGCTTGATTTCATTTTGTCCTCTTAATGCTAATATCGTTCGTTTATTGATTTCCTCGTCAAAAAAAAGATATTGATTGATCATGAATGATTGATACGCATCTCCAGACCAAATCCAGCGATCTCGTTTGATACCGTCGATAAAAAACAAATCACTACATAACTTGAAGGTTTCTTCTGATACTGACCAGATCTGATTCAGTAAAGAAGAATCGCTTGAAAAAGCAGCTTGTTTCGAAAGAGATAAAAATTCATGAAAAACTTGAAGTTGAACCATTCCAGTAGAAACCTCTGGTATAAACAAATAGCGAAAAGCGCGTTTACGAGCTTTCATTTTTCTTGTCATTCCTATTTGCTTATAGTAGCAATAATCGATATCCATAGCTTCTACATCGGACTCTCCATAACATAGAGTGATAGATTCGATGTGGTCATCCAGAGATATTAGTTCTACACAGCCATTCACTGCTCGCCCAAAATCGAATAAGATTCCTCCGCCAGTCTCCGTTTCAGTGACTGGATGGACGCATTCTTTTTGATAATAGATTTGATTTGGGTCTTTTGCGATATCGACATAAAGCGGACTCCAGCCAGCTGGATATTCTTCAATAAAATTACTTGCTGTCCAGCCAATATCTGATTTTACTTCGTCTCCCTCGATAAACATCGCTGGTAGCCCTGATGTATGTCCTACAAAGATACGAATTTTTGCTTTACCAGCTGGACAAGTCAGCCATTTTCCACATGGATGTTTTTGTCCATTAATTTCTACATACCCAACTCCTTGGATCGTCACTTTAAACATGGAAGGTTGATCAAGAAAGTAATATCTCTTAAACTTGACGTTCCGATGGCAATCATCCATGTACCAGTACGCTGGCCAGTCAAAACCTCGTTCTTCCCGTTGGAAATTTTGTAGCAGTCCATGGCGGATCTCAAAGTCTCCAGGATACCAAAGCCATCTATCTTTATGTTTTTCATTTGTCATTTTACACGACCTCCATCAAATTTATTTTGTTGTCAATTGTTCTTTTATTTCTTCATCTACTCTTATCACTGTCTTTCTATTCGTCCTGTGTACTACTAGAAGGCTAATAAGCGCGCTAATCAACAGCAAGATACTGCCATTGACGAAAACAGCAAGTGTTTTACTCCCAAGAGAAGCAAAAGAGAGAAAGAGCAAACCATATGGTGCAATGAAAGTACCTAAATTAGCGCCAACCAATAAGATTGAAGTATTGAAACTCTCCGCGTGCTTGGGCGCTTGGATACTTACTTGGTTGAATAAGTAAGGAATGAATAACGAAAAAGAAATTCCTGTTAGGATCGCACCAAACCCAATCACATACAGGTTTATCACAGTGGCAATCAATACAAAGCCGATTCCCATCAGTAGTAAAGAAAGTGTAAGCATATAGCGATGTGCTTTTGTCTGAAGCCAGCCAAAACAAACTCCGGCAGCCATACTTGCCAATTGCATGATTGTTAAGATATTCGCTGCATTAGTTTCGTTTCCTAGAGAATAAGTCGTCAGGACTGTGGCTAATTTAATCGATACAGCATTATATACCACGATGACCAGCAAGAGAAAAATACCATAACTAATCATTTTAGGATTCGTTTTGATAACTTGTCTTGTTGGGGCTGTGCCATGTGATTGAAGTTCAGTTGTTTCAGGTGTAGGAACAAACAAAACAAACAAGACAAGAATAGGTAAGCTGATGGCGTAGATTAAAAAGGTATATTGCCAACCTAACTGTACTAGCTGTCCTGCAACAAATGTCATTAAAGCTGCACCAAATCCTTGAAATGCACTTTGAAAACCAATCATAGAGGCTCGTTCATCTCCGTGATAAAAGGCAGCAATCATGCTGACTGCCAAAGAATTGATCAATCCAAAGCCAATACCTAGTCCAGCTCTTGAAGCTAAGACAATACTGTAACTTTGTGAGAAGAGGGGGAGGATACCACAAATCGATGCAATCACTAATCCGATGATCACAGTTTGTTTTTGTCCGATTTTCCTAGCAATAAAACTACTAATCAAAACAAAAATAGTGACCATAAAGGAGGGAGCAGTCGTTAATAATTCAACAGCAGATAAAGAACGCGTGACATAAGTAGCTGACATACTGGGAATTGCAGACGTGACTGCACCAGCAGAAGTCAGAATAAGAGAGACTGACAGCAGAGAAAATTTCATCATCTTTTTATTCATAAGCATGTTCCTTTCATTTTTGTAAGCGCTTATCAAAAATATAGTATGAAGTGGTTATTCTCTCAATAGCGGAATCACAGGAAGTTCATGTCCCAACCATAGAAAGTCTTTATGAAACCAAAAATAGCTTTGCATATAATAGCAGTACAGCGTAAACTAATAAGCGAAAGAAACCACTTACAAAAAGGAGGGAGTCAATTGGAACTAGCTGAATTAGACACTTTTTTGCGTAACGAAGAATCAATCGAAACTCTGCAGCGTGAACAAGGAATGAATATCAATGATTTAAACTTAGCTTACCATCTTCAGACACCGCCAAAAATCCACCGAGGAGATCTATTTCAACAGGGAAATATTCATATCAGTAAACACCGTCGATATGCGGAAGTTCCCGAGCATACACATGATTTTGTTGAAATCAATTATATGTATAGCGGTACATGTTTACAAATTATCAATGGAGAAAGGATAGAGATGGAAGAAAGTGACGTGGTGATCATTGATAAAGAAGCTACTCAAAGAATCGAATACACAGGGCAAGAGGATATTTTAATCAACATCTTATTAAAAGAAGAAACCTTATCTACAGAGATATTGAATCATTTGGCAAGCACAAATAATCTACTTTCTTCTTTTTTGATCAATGCATCAAAAGAAAAAGGGGAACATACACAATTCATTCATTTTCGCGGCGGAAAAACAAGTCGTTTGACGCATTTGATTGAAAATATGCTGTTGATTTATTTTGATACATACAGTCATAAGATCCGTTCGTTAAATCTCTATACATCACTATTACTGATCGAATTGACTCATTTATTAGAACAACAAAGCTTTTCATCAACAGATGGATGCGCAGAAAATGAGATGCTTAGAGTATTAGATTATATCGATAAGCATTTTACTTCTTGTACGTTAAAAGAAACAGCAGCTCATTTTGGCTACAATCCGGTCTATCTTAGTAATAAATTGAAAATGTATTTTGATGCTTCCTTTCAAGAACTGGTTCTAAATAAAAAATTCGACTTTGCGTTGGAACTGATTCAAGAAACGAGTTTTTCGTTGGAAGAAATCGCTAATCGTATCGGATATAAACAAACGACTTCTTTATTCAAATTATTCAAGAAGTATTCAACATGTACTCCCAATGAATGGAGAAATAAACATTAAGAAGAAAATCTTTCACTAAAGCATATGAAGGAAAATTGTTTTAGGTGCGGTTGCTGTCTTATTATATCGTTGCAGCGAATTTTTTTTGGATTTATTTTCAGTTCTAAACTTTTGGTTGTATTATCAGGGGATATAGGTGTAAACATTTGTCATTTATCTGTTATGCGTATTCAGGAATTCGTTTCCATCAAAAATTATAATAACAACTATTATAATTAACATGTTGATAAAATGAATAAACAAGACTATACTTTTTATGAAAGTAACAAATAGTTATGAAAAGGAGCTGTTTATTCATGAAAAAAACAAGTCGTAAAGTAGTAATCGTCGGTACAGGTTTTGTTGGAACAAGTATCGCTTATGCAATGATCAACCAAGGAATCTCTAATGAATTAGTATTGATCGATGTGAATCAAGAAAAAGCAGAAGGGGAAGCATTGGACCTTTTAGATGGTATGGCTTGGGGCGATGAAAATGTGGCTGTATGGTCAGGTGGCTATGAAGAGTGTAAAGATGCTGATATCGTTGTTATCACAGCTGGTATCAACCAAAAACCTGGTCAATCTCGTTTAGATTTAGTTAAAACAAATGCGTCAATCATGCGCCAAATCGTAAAAGAAATCATGGGATCAGGATTCGACGGTATTATCGTTGTTGCTTCAAACCCAGTAGATATTTTGACATATATCGCTTGGAACGAATCTGGTCTGCCAACATCACGTGTTATCGGTACTGGAACAACATTGGATACAACTCGTTTCCGTAAAGAAATCGCATTGAAATTAAAAGTTGACCCACGCAGCGTCCACGGCTATATCTTAGGTGAACATGGTGATTCAGAAGTTGCTGCATGGTCACATACAACTGTCGGTGGTAAACCAGTGTTTGAAATTGTAGAAAAAGACCATCGTATTGCCCAAGATGAATTAGATGTGATTGCTGATAAAGTCCGTAATGCTGCTTATGAGATCATTGATCGTAAAAAAGCAACTTACTATGGTATTGGTATGAGTACTGCACGTATCGTAAAAGCTATCTTGAATAACGAACAAGCTGTATTGCCTGTATCTGCTTATTTAACTGGTGAATACGACGAAAAAGATATCTTTACAGGTGTGCCATCAATCGTTGACGAAAATGGTGTTCGTGAAGTTGTTGAATTATCAATCAACGAAGAAGAAAAAGCAATGTTCAGCAAATCAACAAGTGCTTTAAGAGAAGTATTGAACACTGTATTATAAGAAACAATGAATATGAACTAAAAATCCTAAAACTGCTTAACAGCTGAAATAGCTGTTAAGCAGTTTTTTATTGATATCTAATAGGTAAGCAAATAAACAGAATGGTTAAAATTAATCGGTCCAAAAATGTATCCGTACATATGAACATATGAAATTTAATCTGTTGATTACAATAAGCGAATCGTTATCAATGTTTATCTGTGGTTAATTAAAAAATCCTTCTGCAACGGCAAATACAATGATTCATATCTAATTCGTTCATATTTGATTAACTGAATAAAGAAACTGGTTTTTATCATTCAATTAAACGACAAAAAAAGTAAGAAAAACTGCAAAATTTTTTTATAATTTTGCATAAGCAGATTTTGATGGAAAAATGACGATTTTTGATAAAAAACCGTTCGAGAGAGGTTTATCATTTTTTGAATCTACTTTGTATAATATATATTATGTAAACTAAAATATATAAAAAACCAGTCCACTAGTTCTAAACCACTATTTCCTACTATTCACTCTTTTGTATTCCTTTTAAATCAATTATTTCAAAATTAATCCATATTTTCCATATTTTTATGAAAAAACTATTTTGTATGATTAACCATAAAAAAATCAGCATATTCCTTAATGACATGCTGATCTAATTGAGAAATAAAGTTTTTAATTCGTTCATTTTATTGCGGTTTGTCGTAAATAATTGGTTATCTTGGACTTTAGTGAATCGAAATCCAATGAACTAGTGGTAATCATTATGATAAAATCAACAGCTTCTTGACGAGAAAAAGCAACTGGACAATTATTCAATTGAAGAAACAACAACATGGCAACAAGAGCAGTTCGTTTATTGCCATTATGAAAAGGATGTTTTTTAGCTAAATTAATTGCTAAAATCGCCGCTTTTTCATAGACTTCGGGATAGAGTTCTTGATTGAATACTGCTTGTGAAGGCTGTTTGACGGCCATATCTAATGCATTTGCATCTTTTACACCGATCATTTCGCCTGGCGAGTGACGTAAAATAACTTTCGCGTTGATTTTAATGATTTCTTTAGACGAAAGATACCTCATAAATCAACCAAATCTTTTAACGCGTCTTCATATTGATTCATGATCGAATCAACTAATGAATCAATATCAGGTTCTTCTTGTGCTTTGATCATTCGTACAGAACCATCAGATTGAAAAACATAACTGATTGCGTCACCTGTCTGCACACCCATAAATTCTTTTACTTCTGGTGGGATAGTTGTCACATCGCTATTGCCAGATTTTCTAATTTTATACTTTTTCATTTTTTTCATATTTCGCCACCCTCTATACCATTCTCATTCTATAGTAAGTACATTATATCCAAGTATATACATTTAATCAATGTATATACTTTTATTTTTATTTTTCTTACGAAAAAATGACAAAGAAAAAAGTTTGTGACATGACTTTTGTCACAAACTCTCGTATTCTTAACCAAAATATTGATGAAATACTTGTGTAATAACTGGTAGAAAATAAATAATGATCATAGCCGCTACCACCATCAACAATTGTTTTCGCTGTTTCTTTCGCTTTAGCATGCTTGTCGTTTTATGAAAAAAATAAGTAGCGCTTTTAGCTCCTGCAGTCAAAGTCGATAAAATCAACGTTGGTGAATATGCTGTTTGATTGTGCGTCAATGACAACAACTTCGTCCCGTAATCAGGATACTTTAGAAATGCTTGGTACACAGCCACAATCGTGATTGCTCCCATAAGATAATTTAAAAATGAATGCACTTTTTTCAAATAAAAAAACTCCTTGCTATCTATATAAAATCAGCCTACCCCAACATTTTTGCTTGATTCACTGATATTTTTTAGTTTTATTGGTATTTATATTCTCACTTTTCGGAATAAATATTCCGCTATTTCACTGTTTCATTTACTCTACTTCGTTTTCATTATTTTTTCTTGATGTTTCTTTGTTTCCATCAACTTCTTTTGTTCCACTGTTTTCGATCCATGGAAAAGAAAAACCGATTGTCATATCTTCTTTTAATACTAAAACTGCATCGAATTTCCCTTTTTTACCAGTAAAACCTTTGACAACTTTACTTGTCTTTCCTTTTGAAAGCAAATCTCTGAGATTCGTTTTAGTCAGCTTCTTTTTAGCTACTGTTGGCCACAATTTGAAGTCGCATTCCGGATTCAAGCATGTAGCGATTTTAGGATAAAGCATGACTATTCCCTTTTTACATTTTGGACATCTTCCTAATTGATCGTTTTTCTTCTCCATCGCTTTTATCTGACGTGTCCCGCTAATCTCATCTGAAAAGTCTACCTTGTCGATTTGATTAGGAACTTCTGCTAATAAATGTAGGATGAATTTTTTGATATTCTCTAAAAAAACAGATGGTGTCCCCTCTTGTTTACCAATTTTTCTCAAGTACCCTTCCCAGCGCGCAGTCATTTCTGCGCTCGTCAGTAATGGTTCATTGGCTACTGCCTTACAAAGAGTGATTCCTTTTGGCGTAACAGTTATTTCGTTTTTATTGACTTCGATGTAATGCTTCTGCTTAAGATTTTCAATGATATTGGCTCGTGTAGCTTCTGTCCCTATTCCTTCTACTTCTTTGAGAATTTCTTGCGCTTCATCATTATCCAGCGTTTTTCCCGCAGTTTTCATTGCTGTGATCAACGTTCCTTCGGTATAGGGTTTTGGAGGTTGTGTTTCTTTCTCCATACTTTTCAGTTCTACTTCTGCTTCTTCATTTTCTACGATAGGAGGAAGAGTCTGAGCTTCTTTCTTTTTTGACTTGATGCGTAAGGTTTCCTGCCAACCTTGCTGTAATGGGATCTTTCCGATGCTTTTTAGCTTTAATTGCTGTACGCCCGTCATTACAATCGTCTCTTCGTAGATATAATCTGCAGCAAACATAGCCACAGTAGTGCGCAAAACTTGCAAATAGATTGCTTGCTGTAATTTGGAAAGCTTCGCAAAGCGTCCAGGAGTCGGAATCGTCTTTGTCGGAATAATTGCATGATGTTCTTGAACTTTTTTCGCATCGACATATCGTTTCTTTGCTTTGATCTCAGTTGTCTGTACTTCTTCTATTCCTAAAATTTTTTTATAATTTTGCAGATGTTTAACCAGATACTGATGCTCATTTTCTGTAATGTAAAAAGAATCCGTTCTTGGATAGCTTAGAAACTTGCTTTCGTACAATCCTTGAGCAGCATCAAGTGTAGCTTTGGCACTTGCTTTCATTAGCTGATTCATCTTTGTCTGCAAACTAGATAGCGAAAATAAACGTGGACTATGCAACCTCTTTTCCTTTTTCGTAACTTCAAGAATCCGTCCGTTTTGCTTACCTAAATGCGCTCCAAGTTTTTCTATTTCCTTCGTTAACTCTTCTTGGGTTTTAAATGCTTTTTTTGGTACGATTTTTCCAGAAAACTGCCCTTTGTTTGTCGTAATTAAACCTTCTCCTTCAAAGTACGTTTCTTTTTTGAAGTGTTTGATTTCTTCTTGCAGCTGATAAATCATATAGAGTGTCGGTGTTTGTACACGACCAAGAGAAAAACTGCCATCAATCCCTTTTCGTTGAAGTAGCAAGCTATATAATGGACTTCCATTCATTCCAATCAGCCAATCAGCGTTCTGCCTTGCTTGCGCTTCTTTATATTTTGGAAAATAGTTCTTCCCAGGTTGAAGATTCTTAAAACCATCATAGATTGCTTCTTTTTCAAGAGAATTGATCCACAAACGTAAATAGTTCTTTTCCTTAGAAAATGCGTTTGCTTGTCGAATAATCGACCACGCGATGGCTTCACCTTCTCGATCACCATCTGTTGCAATAATGATGGTATCAGCTGACTGTAACTCTCGTTTTACGATCGAAAATTGTGTACGTTTGTCCCTTGGAACTTCGTAACGGAAGGTTTCTGGGAAAATAGGCAAATTTTCTAACGACCATTTTGCCCAACGCTCTTCATAAGCTCCTGGAGCAACCATATCTACCAAATGTCCAAAACCATAAGTGATGGTTACTTCACCAGCAAACAATGGATCGCTGATTTCATAATACCCTTCATGTCGCTTTCGCTGTTGGAAGGTTTCGGCATAGGCTTTTGCTTGTGAAGGTTTTTCAGCTAGTATCACCGTCTTCATCTTCTGACCTCCGTTACTTGATTTTTGCGGACTTCTCTATTATGGAACATATTTTCGCATCTGGCAATAAAAAAAAGATACCGTATAGTCGAAATAGGCACAAAAAACATCAAGCAAACAAACGATGTTCCGTTTGCTGCATGATGTTTCCAAAAAATATTCATCTTTAGCTGTCACTCTTGGTTGATCTGCCAGTTGATGCCAAATCGATCAGTTACCATCCCATACAATTGAGCCCACGGAACAGCATCCAGTGGCATCTCAATCTTACCACCCTCAGCTAAGCTTTCAAATAGGCGCTTCGTTTCTTCTTCATTTCTTGTCTGGATGACTAAAGAAACATTATTTCCCACAACTAATTCAGGACCAATTCCTTCTGGCGTATCTGCAAACATAACTAATGTATCATAAATGTTCAGCCGTGCATTCGTGATTAGATTTTTTGCTTCTTCTGGCAAGTTCATTTGTTCTATTCCAGGCATTTCACCGTATGTGGTGATACCTGATGCTTCAGTCTGAAAAACTTTTTCATAAAAAGCGATGGCTTCACGCGACTCATTTTTGAAGTTCAGATAGATATCCAATGTAAACAGCTCCTCTCTTGGTTAAATCTACCATAAGAAAGCGTTTTTTACGAGTGAATCGTTTGATTGATTCATGACAAAAGCCTTGCGCAGCTTCTTCTTGATCTTTTTTATGATCATTTATTCAAAAAATCTGTAATAGCAGATTGATTCATTTGATTATCAATTTCAAGAATACTGCCAGCATAATCACTTTGCCCATAATTCCACGAACCGTCTACTGGCACACTTATTCGATCAATGCCACCAGCTCCTCGTGCAATCGAAAAGAGGTTTTTCGTCAAGAACCAAGCAGTGACATCTGTGGATGTATATCCTAAAGCTTTACCAGCTGCATAAGGTGCACGGATCAGATTCAATGGATTCTTCAATTGGCTGAAAATAGCGTTCATTACTTGCTGTTGGCGTCTGACACGGCCAAAGTCTCCTTGTTCATCCATTCGGAAACGTGCGTACTGCAAAAGAACATGTCCATCCATCTTCTGGACCCCTTTTTTAATATCTACACCATCCAGATTCAGATCTTTTTCTGCATCGATCTTCACTCCGTTCATGAATAAGGCATCGATCACTTTTTCAAACGATTTGAAATCGACTTTCGCATAGTATTGACAATCGATTCCAAAATTTTCTACTAAAGTTTGACGCACTAGATCGGCTCCTCCGTATGCATAAGCTGAATTGATCTTATTTTGTCCTACCCCTGGGATCGTAACGAAGCTGTCACGCATAAAAGAAATCAGTTTCGGCTTATGGGAAGGACCATCCAACTGTAAGACCATGATCGTATCGGCTCGCCCGGCATCTTCTCCGCGTGTATCACTTCCAAGGATCAAAATATTATGCGCACCATTCGTCGCTTTTTGCCCATGAAAGGTTTCTGAAGTCGCTGCCTCTAAGCTTGTGTCATGTTCAGCTACATATTTACCAATAAAAAATGAGATACCTGAATAAAGGATCAAAACAAGCAAAATCGATAGAATGATTTTTTTCCACGATCGCTTTCTTCGAGGTTTTAACGGTTTGTTCTTCTTTTGCCGATTGAAAAATTTTTTATTTTTTTGTTGTTCTTCTGCTCTTGGTGCATCTCTGTATATCTGTTGCTCGTATTGGTTCAAATGTTCAAATGAATGCTGCTCTCTTTCATAAATACGGGTAGCATCTTCCTCATTTTCCATACGCGTTCGTTTTCGTTCTCTTCTAGCAAAAATACTCCCCGTATCCCGCTTCAGAGGTTTCGCCTTCTTATGGATGTCCTTATAGCGATCCATCCGACTCATTGTGGTTCCTCCTCGTTTCTTACTGATAAATAAAGGATACGATAACCAATCGACAAAAGCCTATCATTTTTTGATAATTTAATAAAAAATAACGAAATAAATGCTTCGATACATAAAGGATTACTTTTCTTGAGACCGTTTATGCGAGAATAAAAGATCTTTATCTATTATCCTTTTTTAATCAAACAGCTTTTCAATCACATGGATCGGCATCTTTTCCTTTGTCCATAATTCAAACGCGATTGCTCCTTGGTAGATCAACATGCCAAGTCCATTGTATCCTTTTGCTCCTACTTTTTTTGCTTCTTTTAATAAACGTGTTTCTCTAGGTGCATAAATCAAATCAAAAACCGCTAGATTCTCATGCATCATGCTTATATCTAAGAGCGGTGACTGATTGATTTTCTTTCCCATCCCGATATCTGTTGCATTGACTAGAAGACAGCTTTCTTTCAAGTCTTTTCTTAATTGATGCGTATCGGCAAAGTCACGAACTTTTATCTTACAAGAAGTTCGATAGCTGAGTTGTTCGAATGTTTCTTTTACTTGAGCGAATGTTTTGTTGTTTCGTTTATAAACTACGATTTCCTCAGCGCCGTCTAACGCTGCTTGAACAGTGACTGCCTTTGCTGCACCTCCAGCTCCCAGTAGAGTCATTTTTTTCTTTTTGATCGAAATCCTAGCTTCTTGCACGGATTGCATGAAGCCCGCACCATCGGTATTATAGCCAATCAAACGACCTTTTTCGTGCACGATCGTATTCACTGCTCCGATCAATTGCGCTTCCTGGCTTACCTCATCCAGATAAGGAATAACCGCTGTTTTATTCGGCATCGAAAGATTTACACCTAACATATCAAAAGTTCGAACACTTTCGACTGCTTGCTTCAAATTCATTGGATTTACTTGGAAAGCTAAATACACCGCATCGATGTTGTTTGCTTCAAAAGCAGTATTGTGCATCAATGGGGATAAACTGTGAGAAGCCGGATCAGCAAAGAGCCCAGCTAATTTGGTTTGTCCAGAAATCATCTTATTCCTCCTTTGTTCTTACTTCAATAAAAAAAGCCACTTAGCGTTTGATACGAAAAAGTACGAAACGTCTAGGTGGCAAAGTAGCAAATTCTTTTCTCATCGTTTACTTGTCAGAGCAAAGAATATTCTATTTAATTGTTAAAATCATTGACTACGTGATCCTACAAAACACCCAAATATGTTTAATTGTTTATTGTTTTAAGTATAGGATGAATCAAAGGAAGATGTCAATGAGTTTTCAAGTCCTTCTACTGAAAGGAATTTTTCTGTCGAAATCAATCCACTACTTCTTCAAAGAACTGCAAAAGGTCGCCCATTGTCAAATGTTGCTTTTCTTTTTCAGAAATATCTTGAACGATTTTCCCTTTTTGGAGTACGATCAGACGATTTCCGTATTTCAAGGCGTCTTCCATTCGATGCGTGATCATGAGACAAGTCAATTTTTGTTCATTGATCCGCTGATTTGTTAATCGCATTAATGCTTTAGCTGTTTTAGGATCTAAAGCTGCAGTATGTTCATCTAATAATAGTAACTCAGGAGCTGTGATCGTCGCCATCAGCAAGCTTAATGCTTGGCGTTGACCACCAGATAATTCACCCGCTGGAGTATCCAAGTGTTGCTCTAGGCCATTACCGACTTCTTGACATAGTCTGAAAAAATCTTCTTTTTGATTTTTCAAGTTACGTAAACGGAATTTCCGTTTTTGACCTCTTTTTTGTGCAAGTAGCAAATTTTCTGCTACTGTCATCCGAGGAGCCGTTCCCATCTTGGGGTCTTGGAAAACTCGAGAAAGGAATCGTGCTCTTTTTTCTTCTGAATCTTTTGTGATCAGCTGATCTTTAAAAGAGATCGATCCTTGACTGAGTTGAAGCGTACCAGCGATCGTATTGAACAGTGTGCTTTTTCCAGCACCATTCCCGCCAAGGACAGTGATGAAGTCCCCTTCTCTGATTGTAAGGTTAATTTCATCCAATAGTACTTTCTCTTCATTCATTCCATTGTTTACGACTTTTCTGCCATTTTTGATTGTCAATATATCAGTCATTACTATGCCTCCTTCTCAAAACCCGTTTTTAAGTTCAGTGCTTTCTTCAATTGCGGGATCATCAGACAAATAGCTAAGATGATAGCGGAGAACAACTTCAGATAAGTCGTGTCAAACCCTAGTTTGATTACTACTAAAATCAATAGCTGATAAATGATACTGCCGACAACAATAGCAATCAATCTTTCTGCTAGCGTCAATTCTTGGAAGATCACTTCACCGATGATGATGGAAGCAAGACCGATGACGATTACGCCAATCCCTTTATTTACATCTGCATATCCGTCGTTCTGGGCAATCAGCGCACCGGATAATGCAATGACACCGTTCGACAAAGTTAAACCTAAAATTTTCATACGATCGGTTTTTATCCCTAACGACCGAGCCATCGTTTCGTTGTCTCCTGTCGCAATATAGCCTTGACCCAAATCTGTATTGAAGAAGAATAGCAGTACAGCAATCAAGATGCCCAAAGAGATGAAGCCAAGAAGGACTGTGTCAAAGTAATCAGGTAACCCAAAGCGATGGAAGCTGTCTTGTAGAATCGGATGATTCAATAAAGAAAGATTTGGTGTTCGCATCACAAACAAAATAACTGAGTTCAATCCTGACATCACTAAAATCCCTGCTAAAATAACCGGTATCTTTCCTTTTGTATAAAGTAACCCCGTAACGAGTCCTGCTATCATGCCAGCACCTACGCCTAATAATGTAGCTACAATCGGCGCTACCCCATGAGTAATAGCTGTCACACAGACAGCAGCACCTAATGGGAAGGACCCTTCTGTCGTCATATCAGGAAAGTCTAAGATCCGATAAGTCATGAAAATCCCTAATCCTAATATTGCCCAAAGCATGCCTTGTGAAATAGCCGATACGATCATTTGTCATCCTCCTTAGATGTTTCTTGCTGCGAGTCATCTGTAATGATTTTGGCTTTTTCCTTCATCGATTGGGGAACAATGATTCCTAAGCGATCAGCTTGAGATTGATTGATCACTGTATCCCCTTGATCAAATGTATAAACAGGCGTCGTTTCCGGTTTTTCTTTTCCACTCGCAAGTTCTGCCGCCATCTTACCGCTTTGAAGCCCTAATTGATATTGATTGATCCCGATTGTTGCTAGTCCACCTTGTTCCACCATTGTATCCACAGATGGAATGACGGGGATATTTGCTTTGTTTGCTTCTTTTACCACTGTTTGCATCGCATTGGCAATGGTATTATCTAATGGAACATAGATAAAATCGACTTGTCGGCTCATCACTTGAACCGTTTGTGCAATCTCATTAGTGGAAGGCACCGCATATTTTACTGATTCTAACCCTTCTTTTTTTGCAGCTTCTTCTGCTTGTGCTACTTGGTATTTTGAATTATCCTCTGAAGAAGCATACAAGATTCCGACTTTTTTTGCATTTGGCAACAAATCAGAAGCAAGCTTGATTTGTGAAGTAACAGGCGGCTGATCAGAAACACCTGTTACATTACCACCAGGTTTCTCTAAAGAAGCGACTAATCCAGCCCCCACAGGATCCGTTACAGCACCTAACACAACTGGGATCGATGAAGTCGTGTTTGCTAATGATTGAGCGGCAGGTGTTGCGATTCCAATCAAGGCATCTGGATCAGATTGTACTAGCTGTTGACTCATTGTGGCTAGCTTGCTCTGATCGGCTTGTCCATTTTGAAATTTGATCTCAAGATTTTCTCCTTCTTTTAATCCTTCTTCTTTCAGACCATCTTTGATTCCTCGATAAATCTCATCTAATGCCGGATGGCTCACGTATTGCAATACCCCAACAACTGTTGTTTTTTTTGTCTGGTTCGTCGAAGTACTTTCTTTTTCGCCTGAGGCTTTTCCATAAATAAATGCACCTGCTAAATAAACTAAAATAATTACTACAACTGTTATTAATCGTTTGTTTTTCATTTTTTTCCTCCTGCAAAGTCAATCTTTTTATTTATTATAATCAGGCAAGTATCCAGTCTACAAAAAAAGACAATGGCCAAAGCGGTCATTGTCTTTACACAAAAAACCGCATAGATTCTAATCTATGCGGCAGTCAATGTTCATGTCTAGCATAGATACAAGCTTTAGAAATGCACTCTAAAAAGTTGTATCTATGGGAAAGTCTCACCATTAATACAACTTATCTACGCCAGCTGCGCCAATTTTTTTTGTTTTCTGCTGAAATACGTTTTGATAAGTTCATTACAGGTCACCCTTTCCTTAAGAATTGATTTAAGTCTAATCGAATTTTTGAATTTCGTCAACTATATTTTTTAATTTTTTATTTGTTATTTTGAAGATCAAACATCACTTGTTCTGATAATTAAAAATAGCGCTATATAGACCCACCGTTTCATCGCGCCAATGTCTCAATTAGCAATCTCGGAATTTTGGGAAGTTACTCCCGTTCTATCCAATTCTTCTTCTAATTGTTTGATATTGGCTAACGGAAGTCGATTCAGTTCAGGGATCAACTCCTTATCAAAATCAGTTATTCCTCCCTTACCCGCAGTTATCCGATTTGCTTCTTTTCCTCCATCAAAGAAAATAAATGTCACTTCATCCGTTCGTATGTTATATTTTTGTTCCAGTTCATGTACATCATAAACGATCGGATAATAAAAGATCGGTCGATTCAATTCTTCCATAAGCTCAGGATCATTAAAAACATCAAGCATGTCCTGATAGGTTTTCCCGTTCGGTTTGCTGAACATCACCGATATCGCCCGGCTTTGTTTGATTTTCTGATCAGCTTTGCTGTAATCAAAAGGTTTCAATTTGCTGGTTGGTATGGACGAATAAACGAGACTATTTACTTGCTCTTCTCGGATTTTTTCCGGCAATAAAAACATTGCAACTGTTAACAGCAATGATAAGATGAGCAGAAAAACAAGACGTCGAAAATACTTACTTGGATTTTCTGCGAATGACACTGAGAAATGTTCATTCATTTCTTGTACTCTCGATTTAACTACTTCCCAAATAACAAACACCTTCTTTTCTACTTTTTCTCCTATTTTTTATTATACCTAAAAATTTGGATTTCAACGATAGAAACACTGTTTTTTATGTAATTAGTCCAAGATTTTTCTAGACTTTTGCTTTACTATTCGGCCAAATTGGTTTTTCTTCTTTTTTTCGTTATAATGAATATACTTATGAAAAGAAATGAGGAATGAACCATGTCCTTTGATGGTGTATTTACCCACGCGATGGTCAACGAATTGCGTGAAACGTTACTATCTGGCCGGATCTCGAAAATCCATCAGCCTTATGAAAATGAAATCGTGCTGGTGATTCGTTCACGCGGCAAAAACCATCGATTATTATTATCTGCGCACCCAAGTTATGCTCGTGTACAGATTACCCAAATCGATTATCAGAATCCTGATAATCCGCCTAACTTCGTGATGATGCTTCGAAAATATTTGGATGGCGCTATTTTAGAAGACATCGAACAAATCGAAAATGATCGAGTGATCCATTTCCACTTTGCTAAACGAAACGAGTTGGGTGATCTACAAAATATCATATTGATCGTTGAATTAATGGGACGTCATAGTACGATCGTCTTAGTTAATCGAGAAACTGGAAAAATACTGGATGCGATCAAACACATTGGAAGCTCTCAAAACACTTATCGTTCTTTGCTTCCTGGTGTAGAATATGTTGCTCCGCCAAAACAAGAGGTCTTGAACCCATTTAGCTCCGAGAAAGAAAAAATCTTTCAGCGGCTTTCCCAAACTGAACTAGATCCAAAAGCAATCCAACGTCAGTTTCAGGGAATCGGTTTCGATACCGCTCAAGAGCTGACCAAAAGATTACTGGAACGTCCTAATGAAAAGATGGTTGTATGGGACGAATTTTTCTCAGCCATCAGCCATCAGCCTATTCCTACTTTTTACGAAACGGAAAATAAAGATTTTTTCACACCGATTGCTTATCAGGTATTGTCCGAACAGGCATCTGCTGTAACAGCTTATCCAACACTCAGTCAATTATTAGATAGCTATTATCACGAAAAAGCAGAGAAAGATCGGGCAAAACAACAAGGCGGAGAACTGATTCGAAAAATCGAAAATGAACTAAAACGAAATAAAAATAAATTGAAAAAACGTGAACAAACACTCAAAGAATCCGAAAACGCTGAGAATTACCGTAGAAATGGCGAACTACTTACTACTTTTCTGACACAAGTACCACGCGGCGCAAAAGAAGTTGTTTTACCTAATTATTATGAAGAAGATCGGCCAATCAAAATAGCACTAGATCCGGCATTGACACCAAATCAAAATGCACAGAAATATTTCCATCGATACCAAAAGCTGAAGAACGCTGTTAAGCTGATTGGCGAACAAATCCAAGAAGCCAAAGATGAAATCCAATATCTTGAATCTGTCTTATCTCAACTGGAAATTGCCGGCCCAATGGATATCGAAGCAATTAAAGAAGAATTGACTTCAGAAGGATACCTGAAAAAGAAGAACTTAAAAAAACAAAAACGTAAGAAACCATCTCAGCCTGATCAATACTTTTCTTCTGACGGAACGCTCATTCTTGTTGGTAAAAACAATCTTCAAAATGACCAGCTGACAATGAAGACAGCTAAAAAAACCGACTATTGGCTTCATGCAAAAAATATACCCGGTTCGCACGTCATCATTAAAAGTGACAAGCCCTCAGATGAAACAATTACAGAAGCTGCCGAGTTAGCTGCCTATTTTTCAAAATACCGATACTCTGCCCAAGTGCCGGTTGATCTTGTACAGGTAAAGCATATCCGAAAACCAAATGGCGCCAAGCCTGGTTATGTTATTTATGAAAACCAAAAGACGATTATCGTGACACCAGAAGAAGAAAAAATTACAGCTATGAAACAAAACAGGTAATCAATGAGTGTTTCTAGAATCATATTTGCGTACTTTCCCACAACAGCAATTAGTTATAAATTGTTTGCTACAAAAAGAGGAGTTGTGACAAAATTCTGTCACAACCCCTCTTTTTTGATCAACGGTGTTCAATAAACAGCGTTCTCATCTGCTTTTCTTAGCTCTGCTGGTCCAGTAACCGAGTAAGCTCTTTGATAAATCTTTGAGCGATTTCACTGAGCGGACGTTTCGCCGAATAAATGATATAAAATTCATTTAGTTCGCCTTCTGCCAAAGGGATTAACCGCAAGTGCTCGCGAATCCCTCCAATCACAATACCAGATCCTGAAGCGTAAGCATCAGTTTCAAGAACGATATTCATCAAAGTACCTCGATCACTCGTATAAATCACTGTTTCTTGATCAGGGATCTCGATAAGGTCTTCATAAAAATACGGGAAATTATTTCCATCCTGTGTAAAACGAACCTGAGGATAAGATAACAATTCTTCTTTGGTGATCTCTGCGTGTTCAGCTAATGGATGTCCTTGCCTTAAAAAAATATGCGTTTTGAATTTTCCAATGCTGCGGCCACTTAGCTCTCCTTGTTGTAAATATCTTCTGATACCAGCTTGATTATGCTCATTCATATAAATAATGCCGATCTCACTGTGCTGCTCTTTGACTTCTTCGATCACTCTCGCTGTTGTCGTCTCCATGATCCGAAATTGTTTGATCTCGTCTTTGAATTCCTCGAGTAGCTGTGCGGTCAAAGGACCTAAGAAATCATAATGCTGGGCAGCGATCGAAAAATTGTCTCTCTTTTCACTCGTTAGATAGTGAGTTTCTAATGTATCAAGCTGGACCAATATTTTCTCGGCACGATTTAAGAAGTCTTGCCCTTCTTCTGTTAAATATGCCCCTCGATTCGTTCGAGTAAACAGCGTTATCCCTAACTCGGTTTCTAATTCTTTGATACCAGCTGAAAGACTTGGCTGGGAGACAAACATTTTCTTTGCCGCTTCTCTGAAACTACCATTGTTTGCTACAGCGACCACGTATTTCATCTGCTGAATATTCATTGCTCAAACTCCTCGAAATAATAAATTTCTCTTCCATTCAAGGGCTGGATTGGTCGGTTGTTCGGTCGAGCATACTGACCATCGAAGGGGAGAAGAAACTCTTGGTTCAGTTTTCCTACATGATCCATTACAAACCATTGGATTGGCCCGCTGGTAGGCGGAGTTGTCAATGAGCCAATATAATGGAAATGGCTTTTTTGCTCCGGAAAGAACACATCCGGATTTACCCAATGCTCATGTTTTTCTAAGTTCCAACTTTCCCCATTTTCTTGATTATACAGCCAACCTTCCTGTACCATTAGCTGGTACATGACACCCACAACTAGATTCTCTTTTTTGCTGTTCATATGAACAAAATGAAATTCAATATCTTCCTGTTTTCCGTTGATGATATGTTCAGAAGGCAAGTGGAAATGAATATCTGTCAAATAATAGCGTTCTTTCTTGAACTCTACATAACTGAGTTGGTCAAAAGGTACTAAATGAATCGTGTTTTTGAATTCCTTGTCAGTAAACCGTTGCTTTTGATAATGAAAGGAAAGCGTGTCTCCTTCTATTTTGGTTTCTTCCCCCTTGGTCAAATGAATAGGCGACTGCAATGGAAATTCCGCACCTCTCGCAAACCAATCACATAAACTCGCCCAATTTTCCGGACCTTTGTCTCCAGAATAGCCCCATTCGACATCCATATTCTTTTTCAACTATACTTCCCCCTGCATCTCATATCATTTTTATTTTTCTTCTTTCTTTACAATCGTTGAGACGGTTTCTAAAAACGCCTCTTTTCCATAAAATTCCTGGTTCAATAGTTCCGGAAATATCTCTTTAAAGAAATACTGAACAGAAGGCCGATGTTCAAAGCTTTTAATCGTAGTCACTGCCTCAATGAACATCTCCTTATAAACTTTTTCCGGGTTATTTTTGATGATTTCATCAAAAGATTCATAAAGAAGGTCAACCTTATCTGAAATGGCTAATAGTTCTCCTTCTACGGTTTCATCTTTTCCTTCGAACAACCGACGGCGATAAACTTCTTGGAACTCAGCTGGAATCTCTTGGTTGATGAATTCGTCCGTCATCTTTTCTTCAACTGTTTGCAGCATCCCTCTTAACTCTTTGCTTGCGTATTTCACCGGCGTTTTGATATCACCAATAAAACGCTCTGTGTAGTCATGATTCAATGATTTTTCATAGAGCAGTTTCCAATCGATCGGTTGTCCATTCGCTTCTTCAATGTCTCCTAGAACTTGCGCAATAGATGCTACACGATACGAATGTGCTGCAACTGTATGCTCTGTATATTTAAAAAATCCAGGTGCCCTTGTGATCGTCTCTAAATTGTTCAATCCTAAAATAAATTCATTCAACCCCATAAAAGTTACCTCCCTTTGAGATTTCTTTTTCCGAATATCATATCATTAAATAACTGATATTCGCAACATTTCCGCTCTTTACCATTTTTGAAACAGCTCCCTTACCAAAAAATAGAGAAAATCTATATATAATAGAAAAAAGAGAAGAGATTATTCTCTTCTTTCTGCTAACCAGTCTTAGAAAAATGAATTTTAAAAAAATCAAAAACTGATCACGATAGAAGTTTCTTTTCATACCTGATGAAAAGATGCTTCTCGCAATCAGTTTTTGGATTTTTGCTATTCCAATTGATGATTCTGGAGACACAAATCGGATTTCTCTATCTTCATCAAGCGCGCTTAAATCTGCCAATTTTCAGGATCTTTTTTCCATTCTTTTAGCAGAGTTAATTCTTGCTCATCGATATAACGATCTTCTAAAGCTGCTTCAATCAATACAGAATAATTGGTCAACGTCATAAGAGGGATTTCGGCTTTTTCGAAATTTGCTTTTCCTTTTGGCAACTCATACGTAAAGATAGCCGCAACACCAAGGATATCCGCACCTTCTCTTTTTGCTGCTTCAGCTGCTTCCAAGACACTTCCGCCTGTAGAAATCAAATCCTCGATCACAACCATCTTCTGACCTTCAAATATACGTCCTTCGATTTGGTTACCTTTCCCATGATCTTTCGCCTTACTTCGAATATAGACCATTGGCAAATCCAGTATTTCCGCTACCCATGCGGCATGAGGGATTCCTGCTGTTGCAGTTCCAGCAATCACTTGTACTTCAGGGTAAGCTTCTTTGATTTTGCTTGCTAATCCTTTTGCGATCTCTTTTCGGACTTTTGGATAGCTCATCGTGATTCGGTTATCACAGTAAATTGGGCTTTTGATTCCACTTGCCCATGTAAAAGGATTACTTGGATTTAAAAATACTGCTTCAATTTCTAATAAGTCTTTTGCGATACTTTGTTCAACATTCATTTTAGGTTAGCTCCATTCTGTTTGAATCGTTTGATATGCTTTATAAGGATTAGTTGACTGAGTGATTGGTCGACCTATAACGATAAAAGTTGAGCCGATCTTTTTTGCCTGAGAAGGTGTGACTACTCTTGTCTGATCTCCTGCGACTGTTCCTTCTGGTCTTATACCCGGAGTTAAGCAAACAAATTCGTCTCCTGCCATTTCTTTGATCGCTTCTACTTCCCAAGCAGAAGAAACCACACCATCTAATCCTGCTTTTTTGGCACAGCTAGCATAATGGATCACACTTTTTTCTAAAGAAACTTCGATTAGTTGATCGGCATGCATTTCTTCTTCACTTGTAGAAGTAAGCTGAGTGATAGCTAGAAGTAGCGGACGTTTTCCACCTTCTGGAGTCCCCTCTTCTAATCCTCGCATTGCCGCCTCCATCATACGAATACCGCCAGCGGCATGAACACAGGTGAGATCAACACCAAGCTTTGCCAATCCCCGCATTGCTTTTTCGACCGTATTCGGAATATCGTGAAGTTTCAGATCTAAAAATACATTATGACCAGCCTCTTTTAGATAACGTACGATTTCAGGTCCTTCTTGGTAGAACAATTCCATTCCGATTTTCACAAACAATTTTTCTTCTTTCGGGAAAAATCGAAGAAAGTCTTCTACCTCTTGCCTAGTTGAAAAATCTAATGCAATAATTGGTCGTTGGTCTAGTTGATTCATCGTTCACGTTCCTCTCTCACTTCTTTGATTAATCTTTCCAGCGATTCGATGCCTAGTTCGCTCATTCGCACAGGGAGCTCTTTAATTAGTTTAGGACAGATATACGGATCGGTGAAATTCGCGGTCCCTATAGCTACAGCACTTGCTCCAGCCATAAACATCTCAAGAACATCATCCACTGTCTGCACGCCGCCCATCCCAATGATTGGAAGGCTGGATATACTTGCTACTTGGTGAATCAAACGAATAGCGACAGGCTTGATTGCTGGTCCGGAGAGTCCACCTGTTTGATTGGCTAAAATCGGTTTTCTTGTCTTAAGGTCAATCCGCATACCAAGAAGAGTATTGATCATCGTAAACCCATCTGCCCCTCCAGCTTCGATTGCCTGAGCGATTGGAACGATGTCTGTTACATTTGGGGACAATTTGACATAGACAGGAACAGAAGAAACTTTCTTTACTGCTTGTGTTAATTGAAAAGCAACATCAGAATCTGTTCCAAAAGCAATTCCGCCATGTTTGACATTTGGGCAAGAAATGTTCAGCTCGATTGCTTTCACATTTGGTGCTTCGCCAATTTTGCTACAAACTTCTACATAGTCTTCTTCACAAGCACCAGCAACATTTGCGATGATGGGTAACTCATTGTACTCCTCTAATTCTGGAAGAAGTTTATGCATAACAACGTCTAGACCAGGATTTTGCAAACCAATTGCATTCAACATGCCAGATGGTGTTTCCGCCACTCTTGGCGTGGGATTGCCAAAGCGGGCATTTGGAGTCGTTGCCTTGACCATGATCGATCCAAGCTGATTCAAATCATAGTATTTTCCGTATTCTTTGCCAAAACCGAAACAGCCGCTTGCCGGCATGATAGGATTTTTTAATTCTAGGCCAGGAAGTTTGACCGCTAAAGGATTCTCATTCATATAATTACCTCTCCTATTTTAAAAATCGGTCCTTCGTCACAAACTTTCACACTTTTTGTTCCTGTTTCATCTTCCGGCGTATGACAAACGCAAGCATAGCAAGCCCCTATCCCACATGCCATGCGGGATTCTAATGATAACTGGACATTTTGATGCGAAGAAAACAGCTGTTCCACTGTCTTCAATAACCCGTTTGAACCACATGCAAAAACAGCTGTAGGTTCCGTCTTCGTTCCTAACAATAAATTACCGACATTTCCGTGCATACCGTATGTTCCATCGTCAGTAGCGATTCTTGTTTCTCCTAGACGATTAAATTCTTTTTCATAATAAACGACTTCATGTGTGGCAAAACCTAAAAAATGCGTTGGCTTAATTCCTTTTTCGACTAACTGTTTTGATAACTCATATAGAGGAGGGACACCGATTCCTCCACCGATTATAAATACTTCGTCTCCTGTATGAAGATTGGACAAATCAAAACCATTGCCTAAAGGACCCATGACATCTAAATGGTCTCCGGCAGAAAGAGTAGAGAAGACTCTAGTCCCCTCACCTTCCACCCGATAAATGATACGGCAAGTATTTGTTTCGTGGTCGATATGATTCAAGCTAATCGGTCGGCGTAATAGCAAGTCTGCACGCGGCACGAGAATATGCAAGAACTGTCCTGGTTGCTGCATTTCTTTTACTAGATCACCTTTCAATGTCATTTCAAAAATCTTTGGTGCCAGCTGTTTTTGCTGAACGATTTCCATCATTTCTTGTTTCATCTGTCCCCTCCTGCAACGGTTTTTCGTCTTTTTGTCTTAACATGTGCTCGCCGTTAAATAGGGTTAGTTGAAAAAGCACGGGATTCCATCACTCGAACGATCGCATCTGCTGTGTCTAAAGAAGTAAACAATGGAATACCATGTTCAACTGCTTCTCTTCGGATGATGAAACCGTCTTTAGAAGCATTTCCCCGATCTTTATCAATCGTATTGACAACCACTTGTGTTTTACCATCTCTTATTAAGTCGACTACATTTTTTTCTGCTGCTTCCTCAGAAATTTTCGCTACTGTTTCAACGACCAGACCATTTTTTTCGAAATAAGCAGCTGTATGTTTCGTTCCTATCAGACTATAGCCAATTTCTGTAAAACGTTTAGCTAATTCTAGTGCTTCTTCTTTTGTTTCGTCCGCAATCGTAAATAATACGGCTCCATATTCAGGCAAGTGTAATCCAGAAGCTTCGAATGCCTTGTACAAAGCTTTGTCTAATTGTCTGTCAGATCCCATTACTTCTCCAGTCGATTTCATTTCAGGCCCTAAGTAAGTATCAACTTTCTGCAATTTCGTAAAAGAAAAGACAGGTGCTTTAACATGAACTTCTTTTGTTTCTGGATAAAGTCCGTTTTCATAACCAAGTGTCTTTAGTTTCTCTCCCAAAATAGCTTTCGTCGCAATTTGTGCCATTGGAATTCCTGTCACCTTACTTAAGAATGGAACAGTCCGACTTGCTCGAGGATTGACTTCGATCACATAAACCTCATTTTCATGGATGACAAACTGGATATTCATCATCCCGACACAATTCAAACCTAATGCTAAGCGGATCGTGTAATCTTCGATCGTTTTCTTGATCGATTCAGATAATGTTTGAGGTGGATACACAGCCATTGAATCCCCTGAATGGACACCAGCACGCTCAATATGCTCCATGATCCCTGGGATGAGTACTGTTTCACCGTCACAAATCGCATCCACTTCGCATTCACCACCAAGCAAGTAACGGTCCACTAGTACTGGATGTTCTGGAGATGCTTTCACAGCATGTTCCATGTAATCTTCTAAATCTCGCTGGTTTTCAACGATTTCCATCGCACGTCCGCCTAATACATAGCTTGGACGAACAAGAACTGGATAACCAATTCTCGAAGCGATAACCACGGCTTCTTCTTTACTTGTAGCAGTATCCCCTAAAGGTTGAGGAATATCCAACTCTTTCAGCGCTTGCTCGAATAAATCACGATTTTCCGCACGATCCAAGTCTTCGATCGTTGTCCCTAAGATTTTTACACCAGCAGCAGTCAAAGGTTCGGCTAAGTTGATTGCTGTCTGACCACCAAATTGAACGATTACTCCTATCGGCTGTTCTAGCTCGATCACATTCATCACATCTTCGAAGGTCAATGGCTCAAAATATAATTTATCCGAAATAGAAAAGTCAGTCGAAACTGTTTCAGGATTGCTGTTCATGATGATTGCTTCGTATCCTGCCTGCTGGATTGCTTTGACAGAATGCACAGTCGCATAGTCAAATTCAACCCCTTGTCCGATACGGATAGGACCAGATCCCAGTACTAGAATTGAGGGCTTTTCTGATCGTGAACTTTCATTTTCATATTCATAGGAACTATAAAAATAAGGTGTTTTTGATTCGAATTCCGCTGCACAAGTGTCAACCATCTTATATACAGGAATCAAATCATTTTCTTTTCTCATCTGGCGAACGGCTTCTTCGTTTATTTCCCACAGCTCCGCCACTTTTTTGTCTGTAAAACCGTTTTGTTTCGCTGTTTTCAATATCTTGTCATCCAACGGCTGCTGTTTCAACTGCTGTTCGATTTCTACGATATGCAACAGTTTATCTAAAAAGAATAAATCGATTTTTGTCAAATCCGCTAATTCTTCTATGGTGTACCCTCTTCTAATAGCTTCAGCTACATAAAACAGGCGATCATCTTGTGCTCGAACCACTTTTTGGATTAGGTCATCGTCCGTGATGTCTGCCAACTCAGGAAGTTCGATATGGTGTGTACCGATTTCTAAAGAACGCACAGCTTTCAATAAAGACTCTTCGATATTCCGACCGATAGCCATCACTTCACCAGTTGCTTTCATCTGCGTGCCTAAAAGCCGTTCTCCGTTTTCAAACTTATCAAACGGCCAGCGAGGAATTTTAGCTACAACATAATCTAATGCAGGTTCAAATTCTGCAAAAGTCGTTCCTGTAACAGGATTTTTCATTTCGTCTAATGTTAATCCAAGCGCTATTTTAGCAGCTAGCTTAGCGATCGGATAGCCAGTCGCCTTACTTGCTAACGCAGATGAACGAGAAACACGCGGATTGACTTCAATCACATAATAATTAAAACTATGTGGATCAAGAGCGAGTTGGACGTTACAGCCTCCCTCGATCTTAAGTGCTCGAATAATCGAAAGAGAAGCATCACGAAGCATTTGATATTCATGGTCAGACAATGTTTGACTAGGGGCAAATACGATAGAATCACCTGTATGGATACCCACCGGGTCAAAATTTTCCATATTGCAGACAACGATTGCATTATCAGCCGAATCTCTCATCACTTCATATTCAATTTCTTTAAAACCTGCAATACTTCGTTCAATCAAACATTGGGTAGCGGGGGAAAGACTTAATCCATTTTCTGATACGATACGTAATTCTTCTTCATTTTCACACATACCTCCACCAGTTCCGCCTAAAGTAAAGGCTGGACGAACGATGACAGGATAGCCGATTTTATTTGCAAAATCTACAGCTTCTTCTACTGTATTGACGATTTCAGACTCGGGGATTGGCTGATTCAATTCTTTCATCAACTGTTTGAATAGATCACGATCTTCTGCTTGATCGATCGCAGAAAGCTTTGTTCCTAGAAGTTCTATGTTCAATTCTTCTAAAATACCTGATGCTGCCAGCTCCATTGCCATATTGAGGCCTGTCTGTCCGCCTAAAGTTGGAAGGAGAGCATCTGGACGCTCTTTTCGAAGAATCCTTGATACAAATTCAAGTGTGATCGGTTCGATATATACTTGATCTGCCACTTCTTTATCCGTCATGATCGTCGCAGGATTAGAATTTACTAAAACCACTTCATATCCTTCTTCTTTTAAGGCAAGGCAGGCTTGTGTTCCTGCGTAGTCAAATTCTGCGGCTTGACCAATGATGATCGGACCAGATCCAATCACCATAATTTTCTTGATATCTGTACGTTTCGGCATCTGTTTACTGCTCCTTTCCTGCGTCCATCATTTCCATAAATTCATCAAATAAATGTAGTGCATCATGCGGACCAGGGGCAGCATCTGGATGAAACTGCACACTGAAAGCGGGATAATCTCTGTGTTTGACTCCTTCTACTGTTCCGTCATTTACTTCTACATGAGTTACGATGAGTTTTTCTGGATCAATCGTGGCTTCATCGACTGCATAGCCATGATTTTGAGAAGTAAAATCAATTCTTCCGGTCGCTACTTCTCGTACCGGGTGATTTAATCCTCGATGTCCGAATTTCATTTTATAGGTATCTGCACCGTTGGCTAAAGCAAATAACTGGTGACCGAGACAAATACCAAAAATCGGTACTTTTCCTTGGATTTTTTTGATCATTTCGATTGCTTCTGGCACATCTTTTGGATCACCAGGTCCATTCGTCAGCATGACTCCGTCTGGTGATAGCGCTAAAATCGTCTCGGCATCTGTGTTATAGGGAAGTACTGTGAGGTTACAGTTTCTTTTACTCAATTCTCGTAAAATACTATGTTTCAAGCCGAAGTCAATGACAATGACTTTCCGACCTGTTCCTGGACTTGGATAAGGTTTGTTAGTTGAGACTTGCTGCACTTGATTGGTTGCTAGAACGGTTGCTTTCAGCTGATCAAATGCATGTTCGAAGGAATCTCCAGCATCAACGATACTAGCTTTCATCGTTCCGACTTCACGGATTTTGCGAGTAAGGGCGCGCGTATCGATACCTGATATTCCAGGAATTCCTTTTTGTTTCAAAAATGAATCTAGCGTCATTTGGTTTCGCCAGTTTGAAGCTACACGTGCATGTTCTTTTACTACTACTCCTTTGCATGTTGGAGAAATCGATTCATAATCATCTCTATTTACCCCATAATTACCCACCATAGGATAGGTAAATGTAATGATTTGACCGTTAAAACTTTGATCAGTGATAGTTTCTTGATAACCAGTCATACTTGTTGTAAAAACGATTTCTCCGAAGACACTAGCATCTGCACCAAAAGCCTTTCCTTCGAAAACTGTTCCATCTTCTAATATAAGCAAACGTTCCATACTTTTATTCTCCCTTCTGCCACACAAGTTTTCCGTTGACAAAAGTCATTTGTGTTTCGCCTTTTACTTTCCAGCCGATAAAAGGTGTATTCTCCCCTTTTGATAAAAAGTCTTCTTTATCGATCGTGCAAGTTTGTGTAATATCAAAAACTGCTACATCAGCGGGGGCACCAACCGTTAGCGTTCCTGCATTCAAACCAAAAATCTCAGCCGGTTTAACTGCCAACCAATTGATCACTTGTTCCAACGTGAATCGACCAGTTTCTACAAAATGAGTATAGATCAGTTGAAACGCTGTTTCGCTTCCTACGATACCAAATGGTGATTTCATGAAACTTTGGCTTTTTTCTTCTAATCCATGGGGGGCATGGTCTGTAGCGATGCAATCGATCGTACCGTCAAGCAAGCCTTCGATCAAAGCTTCTCTGTCCTCCCGTCCTCTTAGCGGCGGGTTCATTTTCCAAAAGCCGAAATCTTCGGGAATATCTTCGTCGATCAAAATAAGATGATGGGGTGAAACTTCTGCTGTTACGTGGATTCCTGCTTTTTTTGCGTCTCTGATTACACGGACACTTTCTTTAGTAGAAACATGGCAAACATGGTAATGAACACCAGTTGCTTCAGCTAGCAACAGATCTCTAGCAATTTGAGAAGACTCGGTTACGCTTAAGATCCCGGGAAGACCAAGTTCTTCTGCCTTCTTGCCAGCGTGCATAACGCCGCCAAATAATAAAGATTCATCTTCTGTATGGGCTACTAGGGCTTTATTGTTTTTTGCAGCTTCTTTCATAGCCAGATACATCGTCCCAGCTGTTTGGACACCTACACCGTCATTTGTGAAAGCAAAAGCACCTTCTTCAATCAGTGCTTCTTGATCAACTAATTTCTCACTTCGCAGATTTTCTGTGATTGGCGCATACTGCAATACCTTCACAACTGCATCTTTTCTAATGATGTCATATACTTGTCTCAGCTTTTCTGCCGTATCAGGTACAGGATTTAAATTCGGCATCGCGCATACAGTAGTGAAACCGCCACGAGCAGCTGAGCGAGTCCCAGCTTCGATCGTCTCCTTGTATGTAAATCCTGGCTCTCTCAAATGAACATGGACGTCCACTAAACCAGGTGTGATCAATTGTCCCTTTGCATCAAACACTTCATCAAATTCGGCTTCTGAGAATCCTGTACCGATTGCTTTGATTCGCCCATCTTCTATCCAAATTTCTGCTGGTGTCGTCATATTTTTTCGTGTATTGATCTGACCGTTTTTAATGAGTGTTTTCATTTTTTCATCCTCCTATAATTACGCTTTTCCATTTAGCACTGCTTCTAAGATTGCCATTCTGACGAATACTCCATTGCTCATTTGCTGAACGATCCGCGACTGTAATCCTTCCACTAATGAATCAGCTAATTCTACATCGCGGTTAACTGGTGCTGGGTGCATAATGATTGCATGTTTTTGCAACTTCTTCGCACGCTCAACTGTTAACCCATGTTCCTGATGGTAGCCTTCTTTTGAGAAACTTTCTTTTCCATCATGGCGTTCGTGTTGCACCCGAAGCATCATCATGACATCAACTTGATCTAGTAGTTCATCCAATGGCATATAATGTCCGTACACTTCGAATTCATCGTCGTACCATTCTCTAGGACCTGAGAAGAATACTTGTGCGCCTAGACGTTTTAACATCTGCATATTGGATTTAGCTACGCGAGAGTGAGTGATATCACCTACGATGGCAACTTTCAGACCTTCAAAATGACCAAATTCTTCATAAATGGTCATCAAATCAAGCAAGCATTGGGTTGGATGCTGTCCGCTTCCGTCTCCTCCATTGATAATCGAACACTGGATTGTTTTACTTTGTATCAGTTCGTCATAATAGTTCTCATCACCATGACGGATAACCGCTACGTCTACGCCTAATGCTGACATCGTCAGTACTGTATCGTATAGTGTTTCCCCTTTTTGGACAGAGCTTGTGCTTGCTTCAAATTCAATCACTTCTAGCCCTAGTTTTTTCTCCGCTACATCGAAGCTTTTATGTGTGCGAGTACTATTTTCGAAAAAGAGGTTTGTAGCAAAGTACTGGCGCTTTTGCGGAGTCCAATTAGCACCTTGCTTGAATTCCTGCCCTCTGCGGATCAAGCCCATAACTTCTTGATCAGTAAGTGCCTCAACGGTCAATAAATGCTTTAAGCTGATACGTTCTGATTTGATGATCATAATGTTTCCTCCTTAGTTTTCTTCGCTTCGTGAAGTTTCTGGTAAGATAAGATTTAAAATGATGCCAAGTACAGTTGCTAATGCCATTGCCGACAATGTAAATGTGCCTACTTCAAAGACGAGTCCGCCAATTCCTACTACTAAGATAACTGAAGCAATCAACAGATTTTTCTTTTTATCAAAATCGATTTTGTTCTCGATTAAAATCTTCATTCCACTTGCGGCAATTACTCCAAATAAGATAAAACTGATTCCTGAGATGACTGGTCCAGGGATACTTAAAATCAAAGCGCTTAATTTTCCTACGAATCCTAAAATGACTGCAAATACTGCAGCTCCACCGATCACAAACACGCTATGGACACGTGTGATAGCCAGAACACCAATGTTTTCACCGTAACTTGTTACAGGAGGACCTCCGACAAAGGCTGCCACGATTTGTGCTAACCCATCACCTGTCAACGTCTTATGAAGACCCGGTTCTTCAAAGAAATTACGTTTAGTTAGTTTATTCAATACCATAAGATGGCCGATATGCTCTGTCATCGTCACAAAAGCGATGGGTGCCATTGTTGTGATTGCTCCAAGATATAGCTTTGGTTCATATTGTACAAAGGGAATCTCAAAGTTAGGAACAGCAAACCAGGCAGCGTCTACGATTGGCTTAGTATCCACGATTCCAAACAGCAAGGCTACGATGTATCCGCTAATGATACCTAGTAAAATCGGAATCAATCCGAGAAAACCTCTTAGCCACATGTTGAAGAAAATTGTTAATCCTAATGTGATCAGCGCTACAGCAATATACTTGAAATCATACGTGCCCTGATTATACATAGCATTTGTTGCTGCATTTGCCGCAAGTCCCAACCCGATAACCATGATGACTGGACCGACGACGATTGGAGGCAAGATTTTATCCAGCCATGCTGAACCGATCTTTTTGATGATCAGCGCAACAATCAAATAGACTAATCCAGTTGTGACTGCTCCTTGTGCAATCGCTGGATAACCATCTGTTTTCATCAAAAGCTGCATCGCTGCAATGAAAGCGAAGCTGCTTCCTAAGTACGCAGGTATCTTTCCTTTAGTAGTAAATAAGTACACCAATGTACCTAGTCCTGAACTGACTAGCGCAATACCTGGATCGATACCTACTAAGATGGGGACTAACACGGTTGCTCCGAACATCGTGAACAAGTGTTGTAAACTTAATCCTACCCAATGTCCTGGGGTTGGGCGATCGTGGATATCTAACACCACGTCATCATTATGAAATCCTTTTTTCTCCGACATGTTTCTCTCTCCTCTAATCTTCCTCTTTCAAAATCATGATGCGATCTTGTCCATCAAGCTCTTGCATCTCTACTAAAATCTCTTCCGCCCGAGATGTTGGAATGTTCTTCCCAACATAATCTGCACGGATTGGCAATTCTCGATGCCCACGATCGACCAGGACTGCTAATGAAATTTTTCTTGGTCTGCCAAAATCCATTACTGCGTCCATTGCTGCTCGAATCGTTCGTCCTGTATACAAAACATCATCAATCAAAATAACTTCTTTTCCTTCTAAGGAAACTGGGATGTCAGAAGAATGAAGTTCCGGTTCTTCTGGATTTTCTTTTTTGTCATCTCGGTATAAAGTGATATCCAGTTCTCCTACAGGAATATCGATATCTTCTAGCTGCTTCAGGCGTTCGGCAATTCTTGATGCAATGTAGATTCCTCGTGTTTTGATACCTACCAATACGATATCTTGGATACTATGGTTTCTCTCGATAATCTCATAAGTAATTCGAGTCAATGCTCGCTTCATGGTTACCTGATCTACTACTTCTTTTGCTTGCATTTTCATTCCCCCTACTTTTTTGCATAAAAAAACTCCTGCCCTAAGAGGACAGGAGGAATGTTTAGACTGAGCGTATACTGATACACTGATAGCTATACTATGTCAATGAGCAATCTACTTATGGCGCACCATACGTATCCTTGCTCCCACCCTTCTTAGCCTCACGGGACTAAACTTAAAGGAATTCTATTAAGTTTTATGCTTTCGTTGTTAATTACTATACCGTTATCTAAATTAAAATGCAATGTTTTTTCTTAATTTTTCTAAAGTTTTTTCAAAAACTTCTGGAAGAGGTGCTTCAAAGATCGTCTTTTCGTTTGTAGTCGGGTGCGTAAAACCTAACATTTGCGCATGGAGAAACTGACCATTGCCTTTCAAAGTTTTCTTCGGTCCGTATACTGGATCTCCAGCTAACGGATAACCGATATACTTCATATGCACACGGATCTGGTGTGTTCTTCCGGTTTCTAGTTTTAATTCAACCAGAGTAAATCCTTCGAAACGTTCCAATACAGTAAAATGTGTGACAGCCGACTTCCCATCTTCTCTTATCGCCTGCATTTTCCGGTTTTCCTTCGAACGGCCGATTGGCGCATTGATGGTTCCTTTTTCGTGAGGAATCTCTCCATGGACTAAAGCAACATATTTGCGCAAAGAGGTCTTATCTTTTAATTGCTGAGCTAATGATTCGTGTGCCTGGTCATTTTTGGCAACCATTAGCAGTCCGGAAGTATCTTTGTCGATTCGGTGAACAATACCTGGACGAATAACGCCGTTGATCGTAGAAAGATCCTTGATATGGTACATCAGCGCATTGACCATTGTGCCATGCGTATGACCTGCTGAAGGATGAACGACCATTCCTTGAGGTTTGTTTATCACCGCTACATCTTCATCTTCGTAAACGATCGTCAACGGGATATTTTCTGGGACCACATCTAATGTTTCTGGTTCGGGGATCAAGACAGTAATCTCGTCTCCTTGTTTTACTTTGTAATTTGCTTTGACTGGCTGTCCATTGACAGAAACCGCTCCATTTTTCAGCCACAGCTGAATTTGCGAACGACTGTAATCGGTGAATAAATTAGTCAATACTTTATCGATCCTACCAGATTCATGGTGAATCGTCGTTTTAAGTTCTGTCATTTTTTTCTTTGATCCTTTTCATCTAAAATAATATAAATTAATATACAAATCACTCCACATACAAGTGTCACATCTGCTACGTTAAAAATCGGAAAGCTCATAAAATCTGTCTGGAACATATCTACTACATAGCCAAGACGAATACGGTCGATAAAATTGCCAATCGCACCAGCTAGAATCAAACTCAATCCAATCATGAACCAGCGATTACCTTTTTCACGATTTTTAATCATCAATGTGAGAATCACAACGACTGCAATGAGTGTCACTATAGTAAAGAACCACATCTTCCCTTCTAGCATACTCCATGCGGCTCCAGTGTTTCGAATATGATTCAGTGACAAAATACCTGGTATAAGATTTTTCGTCTCTCCAAGCGCTAGATTATCAGTGATCCACCATTTGACCAACTGATCCACTCCTACTAGCAAAGCGCTGAATATCCAATAAATAATTAACAAAAAATCAATCCTTTTCTATTTGTTTATAAATATCACGAGGTCGTACGATCCCGAGCAGATTACCATCGGGATTCCCATCTTTAGTGATAAGTACGGCTTCCAAAGTCCCTTGCTCACGAAACATCGCTTCAACCTCGTAAATATGTGTTTTAGCTGGAACAAAATGATAATTTGTGTACTTTCCGTTTTGGATGATCAAATCCAACGCTCGTTTATTTGTTAAATCAACCGGACCTTTTTGGCTTTCTTTTGCTAGCCAAAACCCGATATTACGTAAAGTAATCAATGCTACAAATTTTCCTTTATTGTATAACGGAAATTGTGAATACCTTTTTTCTGCTACTATCTTTAACAGTTCAAGTAACGGAAGATCTTGTTCAAAACCTGTTACACGTTTTGCAAATCGAGGCAGCACGGTTTCAGGCTGAATCAGTTCTTGTTCGATCAGCTGGATTCGCTTGACTGTCCAATCATTTGGCTCTGCAATGACAAAATCGACTGCGATCCGATCATGGACGATCGCATTCCTTAACTGAGCAAGCTGTAAAAGATCATCTTCGTATTTTCTGATCATTAATTGTTTTCTTTGAGCTAGGCGTCTGACAAGTTCGGTAAATCCCATATTTCGTGCATTTCCCATCTCGTCTCTCATCCATTTTTCGATTCGATTGAAACTGATTAAAAAAAGATCAGAGTTTGCCATAATTTTCCTCCTTGATCAAATATGCCCGGTTTTTTATATAGAAAAAGAACGCAATCAACACAATAACTGCAAAAAAACTGAAAAATAAATTTTGTAGGAAAACGGCCCCCAACCCAGTTGCTAGAAATAAAAACGGATAGATTTGAAGAATCAAGTAATTCATTGTGATCACATAAGCAGGCTTTGCTTCTTTCACTGTATAAACGGGGCTTTTTAGCCAATAAAAGGTGACCTGCATCGTAAAGGGCACTTCCAGATCAAGCGTTATCTTTTGTTCATGACTGAGAACACTGCGTTTTTCATTGTTGATTCTTAGCTGAATCGAGCTACCCATACCGTAAAAACCGGTTTTTCTTATAAATGTCGTTTTCATCATACCCTCCTATTATGCTTTAGTATAGCTCAAAATACAATAAAGAAAAAGAATGATCCTAGTGTAAACAAAATTAATTCCCTATCGTCTAAAAAAAGAAGCTGTAGTCAAAATACAGCTCCTTCGATGGTAGATTATAATCAAGCTTAAAACAATCCCAACACTTCTCCGTCATTTGTCACGTCCATATTCAATGCAGCAGGTTTTTTAGGCAAACCAGGCATCGTCATAACATCTCCAGTCAAGGCTACTAAAAATCCTGCCCCTAATTTTGGGATGATTTCGCGGATCGTGATGGTGAAATCTTCCGGTGCACCTAGCAGTGAAGGATCATCAGAAAATGAATACTGTGTTTTTGCCATACAAATCGGCAGTTTGTCCCATCCATTCTTCGTAAACTCTTCTATTTGTTTTTGCGCTTTTTTGCTGAAAACAACACCATTTCCTCCGTAAATTTTCTTGACGATTGTTTCTGTCTTTTCTTGTATCGTTTCTTCTAGGCGGTATAATGGCTTGTAATTAGCTTCTTTTCTATCAATCAATCGTACTACAGCTTTTGCTAAATCAACGCCGCCTTCTGCTCCATCTGCCCATACACTCGCTCTCTTGGCAAGAATCCCCTGATTTTCACACAAGTGCTCCAACAGTGTGAGTTCATTGTCTGTATCTGTTACGAATTCATTGATTGCGACGATCACAGGTAGCTGATATTGTTCCATATTACGTATATGGCGCTTTAAATTTGCAAAACCTACTTTCAAAGCATCAAGATTCTCATTTTTAAGTTCATCTTTTTTCATTCCGCCATGCATTTTCAATGCACGGACAGTGGCGACAATCACCACAGCATCCGGCGCTTTTTTCAAGTTAGGTACTTTGATATCTAAAAATTTCTCTCCGCCAAGATCTGCACCAAATCCTGCCTCTGTGACAACGTAATCTGCTAATCTCAATGCTGTCTTGGTAGCTAAAATACTATTGCAGCCATGAGCGATATTGGCAAACGGTCCCCCGTGGACAAAAGCTGGTGTTCCGTAAATTGTTTGTACAAGATTCGGCTTGATTGCATCTTTCAGCAGTAATGCCAGAGCGCCTTCTGCTTTCAAGTCTCCAGCAGTCACAGGCTGACGGTCAAATGTATAGCCGACAACGATCCTTGCAAGACGAGCCTTTAAATCTTCAAGGTCTGCCGCAAGACACAAGATAGCCATGATTTCGCTGGCAACTGTGATATCAAACCCATCTTCTCTTGGAACACCTTGGATTGGCCCACCCAAGCCAACAATTACTTTACGCAGTTCACGATCATTGAGATCGACTACCCGTTTCCAAATCACTCGGCGGGCATCGATGTTCAATTCATTTCCTTGATGAATATGATTATCTAAAAGAGCAGATAATGCATTATTAGCTGTTGTGATAGCATGCATGTCACCAGTAAAATGCAAGTTGATATCTTCCATAGGCAATACCTGTGCATATCCTCCGCCTGCAGCACCACCTTTGATTCCCATCACAGGACCAAGTGAGGGTTCTCGCAATGCAATAACAGATTTTTTATTGATTTTATTGAGCGCGTCTCCTAACCCTACAGTGATCGTTGACTTTCCTTCGCCAGCTGGTGTTGGATTGATGGAAGTAACTAAGATCAAATGCCCCTCAGCGTTATCCTTTGATCGATTGATTCCAGAAAAATTGATTTTCGCCTTATATTTCCCATACAGTTCCAAATCGTCTTCCTTAAGATCTAATTTACTAGCCACTTCAACAATCGGTTCTAGCTCTGTTTCTTGTGAAATTTGCAGATCATTCTTCATTTGATTACCCCTTTTCACGAACTTTATTCAACAAAATATCTTCTTTGTTAAGATATGCCAATTATACCTTTTTTTATTCAGAAAAAAAACATAAAATTACAGGTTTTTAATTTATTTGACGTACTTATAAATACTCTTTATAATGAAGGCTATGATCAGACTTTAGAAAGGTCGTGAGTGCTTTGACCACAGGAATTGTAAAATGGTTTGACAACAAAAAAGGATACGGCTTTATCAGTTATGATGACACAGAAGAAATTTTTGTACATTTTACTGCGATTGAAGAAGAGGGATTCAAAACTTTGGAAGAAAATCAAGTGGTCGAATTTGAGATCATCGAAGGGAATCGAGGAACACAAGCTGCCCATGTCAAGAAAGGCAACGTTCAGACTACCGATACTAGTATGCATGAATAGATAAACAAATAGAGTGAGACGCTAAACGGGATGAACCGTACGTCTCACTCTTTTCTTTTCCTGTAAAAATTCGTTTTTTTAGGTTCTGATTTTTAAAATTAGCTTTTTCTTTTTTTCGTATAAGGATAAGGAATTGATTCTGATTTGGGTCCGTTTTTTTCAAAATGATCAAAAAGGACTACTTGATCTTTTTTTCGCATCATGAAAACAGATGGGGCTTTCTCATCTTGCAACATCATTTGCACCCCAGTATTAGTTGGCGTCAAAGATCGAATCTGTCCGACAGATATTTCTCGGTCTTTCCAAAAAGCAGCATAACGTATAATCACAGAGTTTGATTTTAAAATAAAAGAACGCCGCAAACCTAGAAATAGAAAAACAAGAAAAATACCTAAAACAAAATTGCTTTTCCAATAAGGACCTGTGTTTTCTAAAGAAAGAATCAGACTAAAAAACAGAATGATCAAGGTCAATGACCAATAGATGATCGTATGTGCCAGTTCAGGCTGCCATCGAATATTTTTTTTCATTCTCTAACCTCTCACCGATTCAGTAATGATATAATCTTACCATAACATTAGTTTGAACAAAAAGGAGAATCTCTTTTTATGTTAAAAGTATACATTGATGCCTCTACAAAAGGCAACCCTGGTCCTAGTGGAGGTGGAATCTTGATTGTCTATCAAGGTAAACAAGAACAGCTATCTATCCCGCTTTCTATAGGGACAAACCATCAAGCAGAGTTCGAAGTCTTTTTAAAAACTTTAGAATTTCTAAAGAAAAACGACTTACAGAATGAAACGATTTTCTGTTTTTCAGACAGCAAAACACTAGTTTCTACGGTCGACAAAAACGCAACGAAGAACGAGCTCTTCCTTCCCTACCTTCAAAGAATCCAAGAACTTCTATCCGAATTTTCTTTATTGATCCTGCAATGGTTGCCCGAAAACAAAAATAAAGGAGCAGATAATCTTGCACGTCAGGCTCTCCATAAACAATTAAAAGAAAAAAAGACTCTTTAAATTAAAAACTTTAAGGAGTCTTTTTATAGTTTCTCATTTAATATAAAAGATAATTGTGATCAAACGTAATTTCCAATTGGTAATCTCCGATTTTTTCTTCTATTTGACTACGTAAGATTCTTTCTAGTTCTGTATCAACAAACTGGAATTTCTCAGGGACCACTACATCAAATTGCAGCGTTTTTCCTTGATGAATTACTCTAAAATCATGAATATTAAGCCCTGTACCTGTTTCAAGAAGAATTTGCTTTAACTGCCGCAAGATATTATAGTATTTTTCGTTATCAACAGGCATTGGATCCAAGTGACAGACAAGTTCCACATCCAAAGACTTTTTAAAGTCTTTTTCTATCAGATCAATAATCTTATGAGCCACATTCAAATTCATTGATTCATCTACTTCGATGTGGACTGATGCAAAGCGTTTATTGGGTCCATAGTTATGCACCAATAAATCATGATAGCCAAGTATATCATCGCAAGCATTTAAATGCTCTTCCATTTCTTCAATCTCTGCTGGCGTTGGGCGACTTCCTAATAGTTCGTATACAAAATTTCGAAGCATCGTCAATCCACTATAAAGGATATATAATGCTAAAGCAAAACCTATATATCCATCAATACGCCATCCAGTTACCCATTCGATTGCTGCTGAAAGCAATACAGCCAGTGTAGTAAAGACATCATTATAACTATCTGTTGCTGTAGCTCTCAATGTTTCAGAATCAATGGATTGCGCAATAACCTGATACATTTTGCCTTGTGCAAATTTCAAAAAGATGGAAATGATTAGGACAAAAAAGACGATGGGTGTTAAAGAGACATTTTCTGGATGGATGATTTTTTCAGCAGAAGACTCTAAAAATTGAAATCCTACATAAGTAATGATGATCGAAACAAATAACCCACTGATATATTCGAAGCGTTCGTGTCCATAAGGATGTTCCTGATCTGCTGGCTTTGCAGCAATTTTAAATCCGATCAAAGTCAATATGGATGAAGCAGTATCTGATAGACTGTTCACTGCATCAGCCATAATGGAGACACTTCCTGAAAAAAGCCCGATCATTAGCTTAGAGACAAACAAGATCAGATTCGTAACCAATCCTAAGATACCCGCTAGTACTCCTTTTTTTGTCCGCTGTTGCGGTATTTGTTTCTTTTTTTCTTCTTGTTTCTTAGCCAAGTTTTTTACCCCTTCTAGTTTGCTTGTTGCTCAGGTAAAAAGATGGAGAGGACGATTGTTTTCTTCTCCTCTCTTCCTTTTTCTATCTATCGTGCGCCCTATTACTATTAAAAGATGGTCATTATTCTGGTTTCAACGGTGTTGCTGCAAATAACGCTTTTGCTAGTAATGGTGTTATGATTCCCGCACCTATTGCTTCTGGTATCCCATTGATTGCTGCAACCCCTGCTAAGGTTTTAAATAAAAGAGCAGAATCTACACCATAGGCATCTGCCGTTGCACCTGTATAAAATAATCCCATGAATCCTAACACTAAGACTGTATTGACCAATGAACCCAGTACCCCTGCAAAGGCTGAGCTGATCGTTATTGATTTATTTTTTTGATAAATCCAGTGGAAAACCAAGCCTGCTACTAAGCCAACAAGTACTCTGGGAACTACCGAGATAATCGGATTCGTGAACACTAATGTATCAAATGGCGTTGTTGGCATGGCATAGGCACGAACAATTGTAGCGATTCCCCAAAACAAGCCAATCACCATGCCATCTTTTGGGCCTAATACTACTGCAGCAATAATTACTGTGATATGGATAATTGTTAAACTAATGAATCCTAATGGAATAAACCCCAGCCAAGGAACCATCGCTTGTACGATGATGATTGCTAACAAGATCGCACGTAAGACTAGTCGAAAGGTCTTATTTCTACTATTCATTTTTTCACCCCTTTTTATTTATACTAATCGTAAAAATTTCTGTCACTTTCGTCAACTAAAGACCATCCGAATCCGACCATTTGATTAGATGCGCCAGCCAATTGAAAAAAGTATGAGGGCAAGACTTGTTTGTCTTCGCCCCCATAATCATGTTTCGTTCAATGTTTGAACTTTTGTTTTTCTGTCAAACGTAAACGCCCTATTGTTGCGCAACCCATTCTTTCGCAGCTTTAAGTGCATCTGGAATACCAGCAGGATTTTTCCCGCCAGCTTGTGCCATGTCTGGACGTCCACCACCGCCACCGCCTACTTTCGGTGCGATTGCTTTAATCAAGTCGCCAGCTTTTAGTCCAGCTTCATTTGATTCTTTCGTCATTGCCGCTAGCAGACTGACTTTTCCTTCTTGTTCGTTTGCTAAAACAAGAATATCTGAAATATTTTTTTGTTTCCATTGGTCAGCTAATTGACGCAGCTGATTCATATCTTTCACTTTTACTTGTGCTGCAATGATTGTTTTTCCATTGATCGTTTCTGGATCTTTGAATACATCACCAGCTTGTTGATTCGCTAACTTGCTAGCTAATTGTTCATTTTCCTTTTGTAGCTCTCTTACTTGCTGTTGCAATTGTTCCGCTTTTGAAACAACTTCTTTCAATTGAGGTGATTTAACAATTGTTGCTACTTGTTTTAGTTGTTTTTCTTCTTCTTCAAGTAGTTCGTACGCTTCTTTACTTGTTACAGCCTCGATTCGTCGCACGCCTGCACCAATTCCTGATTCAGAAACGATTTTGAAGATTCCGATGTTTTCTGTATTTGCTACATGTGTGCCTCCGCACAGTTCGATTGACCAGCCGCCAATATTTACTACTCGAACGTCATGTCCGTATTTTTCACCAAACAAAGCCATTGCACCCATGTTTTTGGCTGTATCGATATCTGTTTCAATTGTTTCAACTGGGATAGCTTCCCAGATTTTTTCGTTGACGATTCTTTCCATTTCAGCTAATTCATCTGAAGTGATTTGACCAAAGTGGGTAAAGTCGAATCGTAAATGTCCAGGAGCGACTAAAGAACCAGCTTGATTTGCATGCTCGCCAAGTACTTCTTTCAATGCCTTGTGCAGTAGATGGGTTGCTGTATGGTTTTTGATGATCCGATTGCGCATCGATTGATCGATCAATAGATGATAGGTTTGTCCTTCACTCATTGGTGCTTTTACTTCTACGGTGTGCATAAATTGACCATTAGGCGCTTTTTGAACATCTGTAACAACTGCTACGATTTCGCCTACTTCATTCATGATCCATCCTTGATCCGCTACTTGCCCACCCATTTCTGCATAGAAAGGTGTTTGATCAAAGATCATTTGAGCTTCACCTTCTGCGACTTCATTCAAAAGAGACTCACCTTTAACGATGACCAATAATTGACTATCTGATTCTTGTTCTGTGTATCCAATGAATTTACTTTCTACTTTGATATCTGTCAATAAAGCAGATTGTACCCCCATTGATTTTTCAGTACTGCGGGCAGAGCGAGCACGTTCGCGTTGTGCATCCATTTCTTTTTCAAAACCAGCATGATCAACTTTCAGTCCTTCATCTTCTGCCACCTCTTCCGTTAATTCTACCGGGAAGCCATATGTGTCGTATAGTTTGAAGATGTCTTTTCCTGCTAGAGTCGTCCCGTTTTCGTTTTTTACTTCTTGGATCACTTGATTTAAGATTTCCAAACCTTCATTGATTGTTTCATTGAAACGTTCTTCTTCTGTACGGATAACTTTTTCAATAAATTCTTTTTGTTGAAGTACTTCAGGATAATAACTTACCATGATTTCCCCAACAACAGGGACTAAACGATATAAGAATGCTTGTTCAATACCTAATTTTTTCCCATGCATGACAGCACGACGAAGCAAACGGCGTAAGACATACCCTCTCCCTTCATTCGATGGCAATGCACCGTCGCCAATAGCAAATGAAAGGGCGCGAATATGATCTGCGATTACTTTGTAAGAAATATCTGTTACTGGGTTTTCACCATATTTTACTTGTTTGCTTAGCTTTTCTACGGCGTGGATAATAGGCATAAACAAGTCTGTCTCAAAGTTCGTTGGCGCATCTTGAACGATTGAGACCATGCGTTCCAATCCCATCCCCGTATCAATGTTTTTATGAGGAAGTGGTTCAAATGTGTTATCAGGCTTATGGTTGAATTCTGAAAATACTAAGTTCCAGATTTCTAAATAACGTTCATTTTCTCCTCCTGGATAGTTTTCAGGATCGTCTTCTGCTAAATCGTTATAAGCTTCTCCACGGTCATAGAAAATTTCCGTATCCGGACCACATGGGCCTGCACCGATATCCCAGAAGTTGTCTTCTACATCAATAATGTGATCTAGTGGCAGGCCAACTTCTTCATGCCAGATGCGTTTTGCTTCTGTATCTTTTGGATAAACTGTTACATAAAGTTTTTCTGGATCGAATGCCATCCATTTTGGATCAGTCAAAAATTCCCATGCCCAGTGGATGGCTTCATTTTTGAAATAGTCACCAATCGAAAAATTACCCAGCATCTCAAACATCGTATGGTGCCGTGCTGTTTTACCGACATTTTCGATATCATTTGTTCGAATAGATTTTTGGGCATTTGTGATTCTTGGATTTTCTGGCACAACTGAACCATCAAAATATTTTTTCAATGTTGCAACACCAGAGTTGATCCACAATAAGGTTGGATCGTTCACGGGGATCAAAGACGCACTAGGTTCAATCGTATGTCCTTTAGATTGGAAGAAATCAAGAAACATTTGTCGAACTTGTGCACTACTTAATTGTTTCATGTCATTACCTGCTTTCTATAAATTAAATACAAAAAAACACCATCACAGCCAAGGACGAAAACTCGCGGTACCACCTTGATTGCAATGATGTGTAATCATTACCTCTTAAACTCGATAACGCTGAGCTGCGTCGGTATTTCTACCAAAATAGAAAAAGGGAGCAATTTGATTAGTGACTATTCTTTTTTCAGCCAAGAAAGAATTTTCTGTGAGTCTTAAAAAACAAATCATATCCTTTTCGTACTTAATTAGTATACGCATTCTATTGATCACTGTCAATATCTCAATTTTTATTTTCATTTCCTTTTGGTCATACTCCACGATTTTTGGTACGATAAGAATAAAGGAATCAATACATCTCTGCTATTCATGACAAGGAGGAATATGATGAAAAAAATAGTTGGAGCGGATGAATGGATACGCGCAGCTAGCTGCTTTTTGAGATATCAAGTTTTTGTATTAGAACAAGGGATTCCTGCAGAACTAGAATTCGACGGAAAAGATATCCCGCAACAAACCTATTATCTATTTCTTGATCAAAAAAGACCAGTAGCTACTTTGCGTTATGAAAAGAAAACACCTACTTGCTTCAAGCCGGAACGATTTTGCGTAGCAAAAGAATACCGAGGAAAAGGGTTAGGCGGTCAGTTGCTTGAAGCTGCTGAAAAACGGGCGGTTTCAGAAGGTTGTCAGACTAGTTATGTAGTAGCTGAAATGACGGCTGTAGATTTTTATGAAAAACAAGGGTATCATACTTGCACAGAACCTTTTATTGAAGATGAAGTACTTTGTATCGGAATGGAAAAAAGTCTAGCTTAAAAACAAGAGATTGTGACACGCCTTTTGTCACAACCTCTTGTTTTTTATTTATGTGAATTTTTCTTATTTTTACGAGCAGTACGGCTTTGCTGTCTGCGTTCGATTTTGCGTTCTTTTTTATTTTTTTCTGCAATTGCCCAATCGATTTTTTTCTTATAACCAGGCTTGATCTTTTTCTTTTTCTTCTTCACAAGACCAATCAGCGTGGGATCTAATACATCTTTTGATTTTTCTCGTTTGGCACGTCTATTACGATCGTATGTTTTGACGATTTCCCCGTTTTTGATTTCTTTTGGTTCAAATGAGACGCCCAATTTTTCTATCGCATCAATGGCTTGCTCATCATTTGGCGAATATAACGTAATGGCCGTTCCTTTTAAGCCATTACGTCCAGTACGTCCGACACGATGGATAAAGAAGTCTAGATCTTCTGGAATTTCTGCATTGATAACATGAGAGACACCTTCGATATCGATCCCTCTAGCAGCTAAATCAGTCGCTACAACATATTGATACTCCAGATTCTGTACTTGTCGCATCACTCGTTTTCTCTCTCTTGGGGTGATGTCTCCATGAATCTTTGCTACTTTCAAGCCTTGGTTTTTCAAGTAATCGGCAATTTCATCCACATGCTGTTTTGTATTGGCAAATACGATTGCTAAATAAGGATGACCAATTGTCAGCAGTTGATAAATCATTTGATTCTCATCTTTACCTTTTGTTGAAATCAGCCAATTTTCAATGTCTTCAGAAATAACTGCTTTTGGTTTGATTTCTTCAATGATTGGATTTTCCATGTATTTTCGTAAGAATGGACGAAGTTTTTCTGGAATAGTGGCAGAAAAAACTAAAAACTGCAGCTTTTCTGGTAATCGACTTGCAATTTGGTCTACTTCATTTAAAAAACCCATATCCAATGTCATATCCGCTTCATCGACAACAAATGCAAATGCGGTGTGAATCTTCAGCGCTTGTTCATTCATCATGTCTAATATTCTACCAGGCGTGCCTACTACAACCTGTGGCTGTTGGTGATGCAGACGATTTAATTGACGCTGTTTGTCTGTACCGCCGACAAAATTCGAGACACGGATCTCCGGTGTAGAAAATTTAGCGATTTGTGTAGCTGCTTCATAGATCTGTGCAGCTAGTTCCCTACTTGGAGCTGTAATAACAACTTGTACTTCCTCTTTTTCTGCATTGATTTTTTCAAACAAAGGCAACAAAAACGTATGTGTTTTTCCTGTACCAGTTTGAGATTGCCCAATGATATTTTTTCCTTTTGCAATTAAAGGAATCAAACGTTCCTGGACCTCTGTGGGCTGTTTGAAGCCCTTTGCGGTTAACGCTTCATTGATAAACGGTTTGAAGCGGAATATATCAAAATTATTCATTCGTGCACCTCTTCTCTTTAAATTATCACGACTTTGGCATTATAACACAGACAAAGCGTTTTTGCTCAGCTAATTTCGAGAATCATCATCCTTTGTTTGGCCAATCGTGCTAACAGTATATGTGTGACTAGCTTTTTCATAAAACAGAATCCGTTTTTTTCTCAAAAATGATAGCAAGATATTTAAAATAAAAATACCTTGTAGTAACAAGACACCGAGAGAAATGAATACTGCACTCATCTGCAACACCGTATTCGTTGTCGAATTCATGATTTGCTGAAGCAACTGCCCCAACCAGCTTAAACCATAAAAAAGAAAGTACAGATACCCGTAGCGGATCATCAATGCTTTTAAAGAAATTCGTTCGCGGTCTTCTTCCACCAAACGGATACGCACAATTTTTTTGCCAAGTGTCCATCCATTGGTTATAAACGGTACAATCATAAAGTATACCCCTACTTCTAATAAAAGCCACCAGATATGAGAAGTAACTGTCCCTGAATCGAACGCAAGTTTAAAGAAAATCGCCGCTACCAAATTAATAAGAGATAAAAATGTCCAGTCGATCAAATAAGCGACCAAGCGTCGAGTCAATGAGACAGTCTTTCCTTTTTCATAAGAAAGTTCATCCATTCGTCTTCTTGTAGGAAGCATAAATGTAAATAACGGCGTAACGACAAAACCAATGATTCCACCCAATGTATTTGTCACTAAATCATTCACATCAAATAAGCGGTATGGTCTTGGGTAGATAAAATAAAGTCCACTTAGCTGCGTCAATTCAAAAAATAGAGAAAGGCAGAAACTAGCAATCATCGTTTTCATAAAAGAAAGCCGGAAATAATATCTTAAATAAATGCCAAATGGTATGAGTAATAAAACATTAAAAGCTGGTTCCAAAAATACACTCTGCTTCATTGCCGGCAGGTAGGTACTAGGTTCAGACAAGACCAATACCGTGTTGTCTCTGAAATGTTGCCATGAAGCAAATAAATGCAGCTCCATCTTTGGCCCAGTCATTTGGGCAACCGTCTCCTTTGCCGGAAGTGGTAAGATCACCAAAAAATACGCACACAATAAATAAAAAACGAAAGAATACAAAATAACTGCCCTTGTTACTAGAAATGTTCCATACTTTCGATATTCATAAATAAAAAAAAACAGATGAGATCGCTAAGGCTAAAAATGGAAAAACAATCAGCGCAAAACGAATCGGTTCGATATAACTTGCCATATGACTCCTCCTTGATTCTTTGTATCTCTCTTATCTTAGCAGTCCTTTGCTGTTTCAAGCAAGTAACGAGGCTATTATTTCTCATTTCTTTCAAAGTAAAGTAAGATAAACACAAAGGGGGTGTCGAGATGCTGAATATGTACTTTGTTTTTGGCGTACCTATTTTTTTACTGTTCCTTTATGCTACGATCGCTTATGTAAGAAAAAGAACTACAATTCATTATTTAGGATTTATTCTCCTGATTATTTCGGGTTTCATGCTAGTCTTCAATCTTCAGACTTGGCAGCAAGCACTTCTTGAAATGGATAAAATGACTCCACAAGCTTTGTCTAAAGTGCTTGGCTACCCTGTCTATCTGATTTGGCTTCCCATTTTCATTTCTGGTTGCTTGGTTTTATTAAATATTTATCGCGGCGTACGCCGAATAGTTCAGTTACGCAAATCAAAGTAAAAGGCAGAAATCGGTTGAGCCCGATTTCTGTCTTTTACTTTGCTATTTCATTGTAGACAAAACGACATTTACGTGATCAAAATTAACGAGTACTTTTGACATTTCTTCCACGTACTCCTCATTTAAATAAAATATTTTGTTTGGCAGAGAGTGCAGTTTTAATAAAATTCGAATGTTTTAGCTATCTACGTTTTAAATAGAGATAAATCGGGATACCGGCAAGTGTCAATACTATCCCCATCGAAGCTAAAAAGGTCTGAGTGATAAGCGTGCTTGATACGATAAAAGTCCCTCCAATGATTGCTACTAGTGGAATAAACGGATACATTGGAACTTTGTATGGTCGAAACAAATCAGGTTCTTTTTTACGAAGAAGAATGACACCAACAAAGACCATCGTATAAAAAATCCAAATGACAAAGATCAGCATATCCGTTAGTGTATCAAAACCACCGATCATCATCATGCCAATAGCGATGACTAGCTCTAAGATACCTGCGGCTACAGGAACTTTAGTTTTATCATGAAGTTTAGCAAAGAGCTTGCTAAAAGGCAGGTTGTTTTCTTTTGCCATAACATAAGGGAGACGCATTCCAGTAAGGGTATAGCCATTGATGGTTCCATAAACAGAAATCAAGATACCAACTGTGACCAGTCTTCCACCGAAGCCGCCAAAAATCATTTTTGCAACGTCACTTGCCGCATTGCTGTTTCCTGCGACTCCGTCGATAGATGCGGTTCTTAAGAACACCGCATTTACTAATAAATAAACGATCATGATTCCGATGATTCCTAAAGAAATTGCTTTTGGCAAATCTTTCGCCGGCTTTTTCAATTCTCCCGAAATATTTCCTACGTGTATCCAACCGTCGTATGCGAACATCGTTGCTAGCAAGCCCGCTCCCAAGGCTGAGAAAAATGAAAGATTTTCTCCTGCTTGGATCGGAAACAGTTGGAAGTCTACTCCTTCTTGTCGGAACAAACCGAAAATGACGATCACAAACAAAGGGATAAGCTTGCAGACAAGCGTAATCGACTGAAAAGCCCCTCCAGCTTTAGAACCTAAAAAATTGATCAGCAGGATCGATACAGCAGCTGTAACAGCTACGGGAACAATCATTGACTGGGAAAGACCAAATAGATTGACGAACTGTGTACCGAAAATGATCGACAAGGCTGTTACATTTGCTGGAAAATAAATCACGACTTGCGCCCAGCCCAATAAAAAAGCTGCTGTATTTCCGTAAATCCGTTCGATATATTTAATCATCCCTCCTGTTTCTGGAATAGCAGCTGCCAGTTCAGCTCCTGTTAGTCCTGCACAGACAGAAATCATACCACCGAGAAACCAAGAAAACATATGCAAACTGGCGGATCCTGTAACTTCTGCTACGCTTGCGGCTTTAAAAAATACCCCTGCACCGATCACTGTGCCCATAACAGTCGATAAAGCAGTAAAAAATCCCATCGTACGTTTTAATTCATTTTCTATTTTTACTTCTTTTACTGGCGTGGCTTGATATTCTTCCATCCCTTGTCCCCTTTCATACCATAGCCAATCCCAAAAGTATAAAAAACTTTTTGGATGTGGTTCTTGTTTTATACCGTCTCTACCAATTTTTCTTTCAGTTTTTCCAACATATCCTTTGTCATCGCATCTAAGTCGTATTTCGGCGAAAAGCCCCATTCCTCTTGCGCACAAGAAACATCTAGTGAATTTGGCCAAGATTCTGCTATTGACTGACGTACAGGATCCACATCATAATCCATTTCAAAATCTGGTATGATTTTTTGAATAGATGCTTTGATCTCTTCCGGGTCAAAAGACATCGCCGATATATTGAAGGCATTTCGATGAACCAATCGATCAGGATCTGCATTCATGAGTTTTATAATGGCATCGATCGCATCTGGCATATACATCATATCCATTGATGTACCTTGATCAATGAAACTAGTGTACTTTCCTTCTTTGATTGCTGAATAATAAATATCGACTGCGTAGTCTGTCGTACCGCCTCCTGGCAAGGTTGCATAAGAAATCAATCCAGGGAAACGGACACCACGAGTATCTACGCCATATTTCACATAATAACAATCACATAGTAGTTCTCCAGCTACCTTCGTTACCCCATACATGGTTGTAGGACGCTGAAGAGTATCTTGTGGGGTATGATCTTTTGGAGTATTTGGACCAAACGCGCCGATTGAACTTGGCGTAAAAAATTTCAGCTGGAATTCTCTAGCGACTTCCAATGCATTGACCAGCCCAGTCACGTTCAAATCCCAGGCTAATTGTGGTTTTGCTTCTGCAACAGCTGACAAAAGAGCAGCCAAATGAATCAATGTGTCCACTTGATATTGTTCTGCTATGCTGCGCATTTTTTCGTAATCCATTACATCTAGGATCTCAAAGATATCGTTTTTCTCAATGACTTCAGGCATGCGTATATCTGTCGCAATGACATTTTCACTGCCTAGTTCTTGACGTAGTCGTGTGATCAACTCTGAACCAATTTGTCCTAAACATCCTGTCACCAATACTTTTTTCATGATGATCCTCCCTGATCTTTTTTACTACTATCTTCAGATGATTAACAATATATGCGTGAACATGTTCTCTAATTTTAAATAGACGAAAAAACTAAATTTAGTTAAATAATTTCCATTTCTTTTCCTATTTTTTGATAAACTGCTACTGCTTCATCAAGCATTTCCCTCGTATGTTCCGCAGTCGGCATATTTCTGATCCTGCCTGTCCCAAGAGGCACAGTTGGATAAACGATTGGTTTAGCATAAATCCCATGTTCGATCAGCTTCTTAGAGAAAGTCTGAGTCACTTTTTCGTCTCCCAAAATGACTGGAGTAATAGGTGTTTCAGACATACCGATGTTATAGCCTGCTTTTTTCAATTCTTCTTTAAAATAATTAGCATTTTCCCAAACTTTTTCGACAAGTTCCGGATGTTCTTGCATCAAAGTAATCGAAGCCAATGCAGCTGCAGCTGCACCTGGAGTTAGCGAAGTAGAAAATAGGAATGGCCGACTTCTAGCTTTCAACCAGTCGATTAGTGTTTTCGATCCAGCTACATAACCCCCAACAACACCTATAGCTTTCGATAACGTGCCCATTTGCATATCGATTTTGTCGCTTAATCCAAAATGCTTGACGGTTCCTGCACCTTTTCCAGTTACGCCTGAGCCGTGCGCATCATCAACGTAGGTGACCAGTCCATATTTTTCAACAATCGGAATAATTTCCGGCAATCGTGCAATGTCTCCATCCATGGAGAAAACACCATCTGTGATATACATGATTTTTTTATATTTCTTACTTTCTATCGCTTCCTTTGCTTTTTTCTCAAGGTCTTTCATATCTTGATGTTTAATTCGGATGATTTTTGCTCCGGATAAGCGGCAACCGTCAATAATAGATGCATGGTTTAATTCATCCGATAAGATAGCATCTTCTTTTGTCATTACTGCAGAGATAGCGCCCATATTGCAGTTGAATCCAGATTGAAAGGCGATTGCTGCTTCTGTCCCTTTGAATTCTGCGATTTTTTCTTCTAATTGCTGATGGATTTTCAGCGAACCATTGATCGTTCGGACTGCTCCTGCTCCTACACCATAAGTTTCGGTTGCTTCAATACATGCTTTTTTCAATTCTTCGCGATTGGCAAATCCAAGATAATTGTTGGATGCTAGATTGATCATCCTTTTTCCGTCTACGATGATACAAGCACCATTTTCACTTTCTAGTATGTCGATCGTATTGTATAACCCCTTTTCTTTCAGTTGATCCAATTCTTTCTCTAAATACATTGTTAGTTCTTTGGAAGACATTGTCTCCACCTCCATATTCATCTGTCTTGCAGAACATACCAAACATATATCGTGTCATTCATCTACAAAGCAAGTATGCCATATTTTTGATAACGCTTACACTGATTATGAGAATTATTTAACCACATTTTTTATTTACAGTATCTTTTTACTTTCAAATGACTTATATAGTATGAACAATTACCTTTTAGATAATGATCTATTTTACTCTACCTGGGCAGATAAATACAACACAACCATTGATAGAAGCCCTTTCGTTAAAATCAATTGTATTCTGAATATTTAATTTATTTATTGCATAGACCAATAAAAATACATAAAACTTCCATCTTTATTTATCAGCAATTTTTAATTTTACTCTCTGAATATTTCTTAAAAGTTTTACTTGTTGAATTCGAAAAAAGGACTGTGACAAAAGTCTTGTCACAGTCCTATTCTTCCGAATAAACGGTGTTCTCCTGCCAATTCCGAATCACAAGTTACAATATTCATCAAACATGAGAAGCTATTTTTTGAAATTGTTCCTTGTGACTCGGGGCTGAACGGCAGGCTCATGACCTCTTGGTAAACAGTGTTCCAGAAGTAAATTTTACGGAAAATGATCCGAAATATCTTGGAGCTGACCACTTCTGTCACAACCTCCATCATTTTTTGTTATTTTTGATCCAATTGTCTGGAGTAAAATTTTCATCGTCAATAGACCATTCCAGAAAAAATTCTTCTAAGAATTCACGCATGAAGGTTTCTCTTCGTTTGGCTTCTTCATATCCGTAATCAGTATTCATTTTATCAGACAGCAAGAACAGTTTTTCATAAAAATGATTGATCACTGTCGTGCCTTTTCGGTAATTTTCTTTGTCCTTGAATGTTTGCGGATACAGTTCAGGATCAAAAATCGGGTGCCCATGTCCACCGCCGAAATAAGCAGTACGCAAAATGCCGATTGCTCCTAATGCTTCGATACGATCAGCGTCTTGAACGATCTTACCTTCCAGAGATAGTTCGGCCGCTTCAGAGAGATTTTTAGAAAAGGACATATTTTCGATAATGGAAAAAATCATCGAGATCTGTTCCTCTACTATTGGCAAAGAGCGAAGGAATACACGAAGCTGTTGCTTTGCCTCGTTCTCATTTTTAACGACTTTATCATCAATCGTATCATGTAGGTAAGCTGCTGCAAGCGTCACAAAGCGGTCTGCCTGCGGTTCCGTCTCCAAAATTTTTTCAGCTAACTTGACAACTCTTTTGGTATGATCGCTCCCATGTCCTGTTTGATCATGCGCTAATTGGTCCATACTATAATCAGCGATCACTTGTAATTTATCCATTCGTTCCACTTCTTTCTTAAGTAAATAGCTGAAAACATCTATAGATTAGATGAATTTCAGCTATCTTTGTAAATTGTATTTTATTTTACCTGATATACATTAAAATACAGGTCTTTCATATAGTCGATCAGGTATTGCGGATTAAGCGGTTCATGTGTTGCATCCATGATTAATTGATTTGGTTTTCTAGATGCACCATATTGATGGATATGCTCTGACATCCAGTTTTTGATTGGAGAATAATCGTCTGACGCTAGAACATTTTCCACATCTATTTCTTGCTGCAAAGAATGAAGTAATTGTGCCGCATACATGTACCCTAATGCATAAGAGGGAAAATAACCAAAGCTTGCACCTGACCAATGAACGTCTTGTAGGATGCCTTCCACATCATTTGTTGGTCGTATTCCCAGATACTCTTCATATTTTTGATTCCATATTTCAGGTAGTTCAGCAACATCTACCCCTTCATTGAAAATCATTTTTTCGATTTCATAACGAATGATGATATGGAGAGGGTAAGTCAAACTGTCTGCCTCGATACGAACCAAACTTGATTTTGTATGGTTCAATGAACGATAAAATTTGTCAAAAGGAATATCATCGAATGTTCCTTCTGCACATTCTTGAAAGAAAGGATATTGCTTTTTCCAGAAGCTGCGACTACTTCCAATAATGATCTCGTTAAACAACGATTGTGACTCATGGATACCCATTGATGTACCTTCATAAACCGGTGTATACGCATATTTATCATCGATGTCTTGTTCATACATACCATGACCAGCCTCGTGGATCACTCCAAAAACAGCCATTTTGAAATCTGTTTCGTTCCATCGTGTCGTGATTCGTGCATCATTCGGATTAATTCCAGTCATAAATGGGTGGACAGTGTCATCTAAACGACCACGACTAAAATCATAACCAAGTTGTTCGATTACTTTCACTACAAATCTCTTCTGTTGTTTTTTCGTCATTCTCCGATTTAAAAAGTCTGTTTCAGGTTCAGTCCCTTTTTCTTGGAGCGTACGGCGGATCGAAAGAATTCCTTCTTTAAGCTGATCAAATACCTTATCAAGGATTTCGACAGTCATCCCGGGTTCGTATTGATTCAGCAAAACATCATAATTCGTCTTTTCATCTTTTCTCCAGTAAGGTATCAACTGTTTTGTTAATTCAATATTTTGATTCAATGCGTGTTGAAAATCAGAAAATTGTTGTGTTTCTCTAGCTTTTTGCCATTGTCCGTGTGCTGAAGAAACGGCAGCTGTATATTTTCTCATAAGATCTTCCGGTACGCGATGTTCCAAATCATACTCTTCTTTTACTTTGGCAAAAACGGCAGTTCCAACTTCCGACAATTCTTCCGGATGTTCAGAAAAATAGCGAATGGCTTCTTTGATTTTTGGACCGATTTTTTTTGAAAAATAAATGCTGTAAAGATAGCTGTCTACTTCACTTCGGTATGCACTAGCTTTTTCAGGCATACCTGTTTGTGTATCCCAATCGAGGATTCCTAAAGCTTGTTGTAGAAGATTGATTTCTTTTACTTCTTGTAAAAACTCTTTTTCTTTCATTCCCTATTCCTCCAAACATCCAATTGAATGAATCAATTAGTAAGATTATTCGTCTTTCTCTTTTTTTCTAGGCGGACGAGTTCCCCAATACTGGAATAGATCCGTACGCAATGCACCATTGTACAATTTTCTTTTTTTGGTTGCTTTTTGTCCGTAAAATTCCTCAAACGCTAAGTCGCTAGTCAAGATATATTTACTCCATGTTTTTAATGGACGGAATACATCGCCCATTTCTTTATATAATTTCCGAACAGTTTCTTCTTCTCCTAGACGTTCTCCGTAAGGCGGATTAGCCACGATGACCCCGTATTCTTTATCCGTTTTGAAGTCTTTGACTGCTTGTTGCTTAAAGGTAATCGAAGAGCCTAATCCGATTTCTTCTGCATTGGCTTTGGCAATTTCAATCATCCGTCCATTGATATCTGAACCAGTAATATCTAATTCAATATCATAATCTGCTTTTTCTTCGGCTGCTGATCGAACATTTTCCATGATTTCTTGACTGAACCAATCCCAAGATTCGCAAGCAAACTCACGATTGAATCCTGGTGCGATATTATGGCCTATTAAGGCTGCTTCAATACAAAGCGTACCTGAACCACATACAGGATCATAAAATGGACGGTCTTTTCGCCAATTTGTCAACATAATAAGTGCTGCTGCCATGTTTTCTTTCAATGGTGCTCCACCTTTTTCTAAGCGATAACCACGTTTGAATAAACTTGGTCCTGTCGTATCCAGAGTTACCATCACATGGTCTTTCAGCAAAGCTACTTCCAACTGAAAATGTGCGCCAGTTTCCGTCAGTGGTACAGAAGCTGGACGGTGATAATAGGTACGGAGACGTTCAACGATTGCTTTTTTTGTGATCGCTTGGCAATCAGGTGTGCTATATAGTTTCGACTTGATCGATTTTCCAGCTACAGGAAAAGCTGCATCTAGTGGAAGAAAATCTTCCCAAGGCAATGCTTTTACGTTTTCAAACAATTCATCAAACGTATACGCATCGAATTCCCCAACCACGATTTTTACTCGATCTGCTGTACGTAACCATAAATTAGCTGTAGCGATCGTTTCCATTGTTCCTTCAAAACGTGCACGTCCGTTCTCAACTTGGCATTCGATTCCAAGATCTCTTAATTCTTTACCAACCAGTGCTTCTAGCCCGCTTGCCGCAGTTGCGACGAGGTTGAACTTCCTGTTTTTTTCCATACACAATCTCCTTATTTATAAAAAAAGGAGGTGGGACATCAGTCCTACCCCACACTTTTACTCAAATTCCGAATAACCGGTGATACAAAAGTTTGTTTTGTAATAAGAACGATTCATCTGAAGTATTGAAAAATAGCTTTCAAATGTTTTTCTTGTTTCTTATAACGCATTACTTTTGTCACGACCTAATTCCCTGATGTTTGCGGTTTTCTATAAGCCATGTTCTGTACTTTGCTTTTCCAGGGAGAAAAAACAAAGCGGTAACCATCTATCTGCAGTTATACTGCCTTTTTGTCCTGTTCTTCTTCCAGACAAAAAGCGCCCCTACCATTGTTTGGGTTGCTCGCTCGAGGGGTTTACCGCGTTCCACCGGATGGGTTTCCCCAGCCGCTTCGTCACTGTGGCACTTTCAAGGATACTTAAGCATAGCCGAAGCCTTAGCTTGTTTTCCTGCCGTTACTCCAAAGAGTACCTTAGCTTATGGTTTCGCTAAGCACGAACACTACAGGCATCACAGCCTGTGCGAGCATGGACTTTCCTCAGCCTGATCAAGTCAGACCGCGATTACCCGAAAACCGCAAATTCATTAATCAAAAATTAAAATTGACGTGTTTTTTCATTATCATCTAAGCTTGTGTCTGCATTTGTGTAGTTATTTGGATTAGGTTGTGCTGGTTTGACTGCACTTGCTTGTTGATCAAGCTTTTTACCAAATACTTCACGTTCAAGATTTGACAAGCGTTTTAAGATATCAAAATTGGTCACTGCTGCGCTCTTTGGTGCCTCTGTTTGTTGCACGCGTGTTTGAGCTGCTCCTTGAGTTTTAGATAATTGAGCTACTTTTGCACTCAATCGATCGTTTTCTTCTTGTAAAGCAAGGAGTTCTTTGCTGTAAGTTTCATAATCTTTGATGATATTGTCTAAGAATTCATCAACTTCAACGGGATCATAGCCGCGCATTTTTGTTTTGAATTCTTGTTGTAAAATGTCTTTAGGACTATAAACCAAATTCGCCATATTTACACCTCTAGTTTTCATTTACGTAATAACATTTCTACCTTTTTCATTGTATAGGAAAAAAGTTGATAAATCAAACACAATATCGATTATTCACTAAAATTTTGAAGATCGTCCATACTGATCAGCCGAATTTCGTAGGGATGATCTGCTTGGTAATTCTGTGCATCTTCAAAAAAATACTTCGTTTTTCCAGGGAATTCTTCATCATAGATCAGCAGACAGCCCACTGTATGCTCAAGTATAAAACGAGTGTGATTCTTTAGCTGACTAGGTGATTGGTAGGGTTGATGGCTAACAGCTTCGACATAATCTGCTAATTGTTCTGCTAATTGTTTTTTTTCTTGGTTCCCTTCATTCCAGTTATTACCAAAATCAGAAAAAGGATACAAAATACCAAGAGATAGTTCCGGATATTCTTCTTTCAATTCCGCTACTATTTGCACAGCCCATAGTTCGACGCCCAAATTCCCACTGACAAGTACCCATTCCAGCCCTTCTTCTGCTAACTGATGGAGTTCTTTTTTTAAAACATTTTTAACAACTTGGATTTTAGGATCATTTTCTTTAAAAACACCGAGTTCGAAACTTCGATACCCAGACACATAGATTACTTTTGACTTATCCATCTCAGATTCCTTTTCTTTCTATCCGCTTTTTTGCTATAATGTGGCCTAGGAGTGTGATTAAAGATGGTATTGCGCTATCCAAATGGCCAACCTTATTATAAGAATGCCTCTCCCGTCGAAAAAATTCAAGAAAAAAGAAATCAGATCACTGAATTCGGCAATCGGGGGATGCGCTTTGAAGAAGCAATCAATGAAAGTAATAAATATTATCTTTCCCGCGGGTTGGCGGTTATCCATAAAAAGCCTACCCCTATCCAAATCGTGAAAGTAGACTATCCTAAGAGAAGTGCTGCTGTGATCAAGGAAGCCTACTTTACCCAAGCCTCAACTACAGACTATAATGGCGTCTATCGAGGCTTTTACTTGGACTTTGAAGCAAAAGAAACCAAGAACAAAACATCTTTTCCCTTTAAAAACTTCCATGCCCATCAAATCGAACATATGAAAGCATGCCTCGAACAAAATGGGGTCTGCTTTGTCTTGTTATGGTTTTCGTCTTTGAAGCGCTGTTTTTATTTGAATAGTGTTCATTTGATTGCTTACTGGGACGCCCAAAAGGAAAAAGGACGCAAATCACTACCTTTATCTTTGATCGAAGAACTAGGAATAGAGATCAAAACTGGTATTTCTCCGCGGATTCCTTATTTGGACGCGGTTGACTTCTATTTATCAACATTATCTATTGAAGGAGAAAGCAAGAATGGCAAATGAACAAACTAGAAGCTCTAGACGACAGAAACAGCCTACTCCTAAAAAGAGTGTGAAGAAGAATTCTGGCAAAGGTTCTGGAAAGTCCTCTGGAACACATAAAAAAGGATTATTTATCAAGATCCTTTTAGGAATACTCTCATTTTTCTGTATCCTCTTTTTAGCAGGTGTAGGACTTTTCTGGTATTACGCAAAAGATGCGCCCGAATTGACGGATAAAAAATTAGACGCTACCGTATCTTCCAAACTATATACACAAGATGGCGAACTATTCGAAGATTTAGGCGCAGAAAAGCGTGAAAAAATTTCTGCGAATGAATTACCGAAAACATTAGAAGATGCGATCGTGTCGGTAGAAGATCGCCGTTTTTATAAACACATCGGGGTTGACCCTATTCGGATCATCGGTTCTGCCCTCTCTAACTTTACCTCTGGCGGACTGCAAGGCGGAAGTACTTTGACACAGCAATTGATCAAACTTTCCTTCTTCTCCACCAGTGCCGAGGATCAGACTCTGAAACGCAAGGCCCAAGAAGCGTGGATGGCTGTAAGATTGGAACAAAAAAAATCGAAACAAGAGATCTTGACCTACTACGTAAATAAAGTGTATATGTCAAACGGCTTGTACGGGATGGAGACAGCTTCTGAGATGTACTTTGGTAAGAAATTATCAGAACTTTCTTTACCGCAAACAGCATTGCTTGCTGGGATGCCTCAAGCCCCTTCCGCCTATGATCCTTATGTTTATCCAGATCAGGCGAAGAAAAGACGAGATACTGTTTTGTATACGATGCTTCAAAACGAAAAAATCTCTCAAACAGAATATGATCAAGCTGTTAATGTACCGGTAACGGATGGTCTGCAAGAACTAACTCAATCCGATGACAATACTAAGATCGTCGATAATTATGTCAAAGAAGTCATCAATGAAGTACAAGAAAAAACAGATAAGAATGTCTACACAGACGGTTTAGAGATTTATACGAATTTGGATCTGGACGCCCAAAAGAAACTATATGATATCGTCAACACGGATCAGTATGTCTCTTACCCAGACGACGAGATGCAAGTTGCCTCCACCCTTATCGACACCAATACCGGGAAAGTAAAAGCCCAGATTGGCGGACGTCACATCGCAGAAGACGTAACTTTAGGCAACAACTTAGCAGTGAATACTTCCCGTGATTTTGGTTCTACGATGAAACCTGTCACAGATTACGGACCAGCTTTTGAATATTTGAAATATTCTACTGGAAAAACTATTACTGACGCACCGTATAACTATGAAGGGACTTCGACTCCTGTAGGAAACTGGGATAATCAATATATGGGCACCATTACTTTACGCCAAGCACTTTACTTATCCCGTAATGTTCCAGCAGTCAAATTATTCAATGAAGTCGGTTCAGATAAAGTGGCTTCTTTCTTAAAAAATCTTGGGATCGAATACAGTACGATCCATCAATCGAATGCGATCTCTAGTAATACGGAAGAACAAGATGGGACAAAATACGGAGCTTCTTCCTTAAAAATGGCAGCAGCCTATGCGGCTTTCGCCAATGGAGGGACTTATTACAAACCTCAATATGTTAATAAAATCGTCTTCCAAGACGGAACAGAAGAAACTTATGAGCCAGATGGAAAAACAGCCATGTCTCCAGAAACAGCTTATATGATCACAGACATTTTAAAAGATACGATCACTGAAGGAACTGGTACGAATGCGCAAATCGCTGGGTTATATCAAGCCGGTAAGACCGGAACATCCAATTACACAGATGACGAGTATGCAAAACTTGGTATTTCTTCTGGGGTGTATCCAGATATCCTATTTGCGGGCTATACGCCAAATTATTCGATTTCCGTGTGGACAGGTTACAATAAAAAAATGACACCTGTCACTTCGGAATCGTCACACGTAGCCTCTGATGTTTATCGCGAGCTTATGCAGTATGTTTCAGCTAACGTGACAAATACAGACTGGGAGATGCCAAGCGGATTAATTCGTGTGGGCGGTGAACTGTACTACAAAGATCAATATACAGCTAGATCGAATGCAATTACACCATCAACAACTATTCCATCTTCCAGCTATGTCCAGACTCCTGGAAGCTCAACAACAGAGACAACGACTCAAAGCTCTAGCTCTACTAGTCAAAGCGAATCAACTGCTGAGTCCTCAAAAGAAAGCACGACAGCAGAAACAAGCGAGCCAGCGTCTTCAACAACGGTTCCTTCTTCTTCATCCGAAGAAAGCTCGACACCGTCTTCATCTGCTCCTCCTGCTTCTTCCAGTGAGCCAGCAACTAGCGGAGCGGATGCTGCAAATGACCATACACCATCCAGCAGCACCTCAGCTTCTGGAAACAGATAGTAAAAAAGAAACCACGTCTACAAGCGTGGTTTCTTTTTTGTGTCTATGTAAAAAACAGCTACAAATAAAAATCATGTACCAAGCTGTATTACATGATTTTTTATAAGACTATCCAGCATATACATGTGTGATCTAACATTTAGCTTAAAAATTAGAAAATCCATTTTTCTTTTATCATTACATATACTTTATCCATTTACTTGTTTATAATTAAATCGGCTAAATACACACTAGTCTTTTATTTAGTGCCACTTCTTAATGATAAAGTCCATATAATTGTGTAAAAGATAAAAGGCCATGTAACAGCCCTTTTACGGTACAATGTTTTTAACCACAAAAACATACCCAGGAGGACGTTACATGACCCAAGTACATTTTACACTGAACAACGAAGAGGTTCAAAGTATTATTGAACATTCGGTAAAAGATGATGTTTCTAAAAATATTTTAACCACTGTTTTCAACCAATTGATGGAAAATCAACGAACAGAATATATTCAAGCCGATGACTATGAACGTTCAGAAAGTCGTCAGAGTCAAAGAAATGGCTATTATGAGCGAGACTTTACGACTCGTGTGGGTACACTCGAATTAAAAGTGCCTAGAACACGTGATGGTGAATTTTCACCGACGGTGTTTGAGCGTTATCAGCGAAATGAAAAGGCACTGCTCGCTTCAATGCTTGAGATGTATGTTTCGGGCGTTTCGACACGTAAAGTTTCAAAGATTGTTGAAGAGCTATGTGGAAAATCTGTATCGAAATCTTTTGTTTCTAGCCTGACTGAGCAGTTAGACCCGATGGTCAACGAATGGCAGAACCGTTCACTCTCAGGTACGAATTATCCTTATCTGATGACTGATGTTCTCTACATAAAAGTCCGTGAGGACCATCGAGTGCTTTCTAAAAGCTGCCATATTGCGATCGGGATAACAGAAGGTGGCGACCGTGAAATCATTGGCTTCATGATTCAAAATGAAGAAAGTGATGACACATGGTCCATCTTCTTTGAATACTTAAAAGAACGCGGCCTAAAGGGGACAGAACTCATCATTTCTGATGCCCATAAAGGCCTAGTGTCTGCGATTCGTAAGTCATTTACCAACGCAAGTTGGCAGAGATGCCAGGTCCATTTTTTAAGAAACATCTTCAGTTCCATTCCAAAAAAGAATTCAAAACCGTTTAGAGAAGCAGTAAAAGCGATCTTTAAGTTTACGGATATTGAACTCGCTCGAACAGCTAAGAATGCCTTAGTCGGTGAATATATCGACCAGCCTAAATATACAAAAGCCTGCGAAATATTGGATAATGGCTTCGAAGATGCCTTTCAATACACGGTTATCGGAAATAGTCATAATCGGCTAAAAAGCACCAACCTTCTTGAACGACTGAACCAGGAAGTCCGCAGAAGAGAAAAGATTATTCGGATTTTTCCCAACCGAACGTCTGCCAATCGATTAATTGGAGCTGTCCTTATGGACCTTCATGACGAATGGCTCAGTTCTACAAGAAAATATATTAAGTTTGATCAATGAGAGACCGGTAAAACATTGTATAGTATTTTACACAGGATTATGGACTTGACTTTCTTAATAATCCCATTGTTATTATCAAATAAAAAATACAATATATGGTTTTGAATAATTTTTTGAAAGAAGGCTTCATTTTGAGTTATCTGATAGTATGCTTAATTATCATAATTTGTCTGCACCATCTTTTTTTATCGAAAACAATACCTCGTTATTCCAAGAATAAAAAAGCTGAAAAATTTTGTTTATTATTAAATAAATTTACTTTAATTGCTCCTATCCTTGCATTTATTATTTTTTCTGTACTTTTAAGCACTACTCTTAAAGGAAAATTTATGGAAAGAAGCTCTCATGCAATGATTCTCACTTTTTTATGGTTGTTGTTCACCAGAATCTATATTTTTCTGATGAGCCTGAAACCGCCCAAATCCATTAGTTTATGTTTAGTTATAAATGGTATTTTTTTATTATCACTTATCATTTTTATTACACCTTTAGATAGATACGTCACTTATTTATATAATCCTTTGGAATACTGGACTTATTTTATAGGTATATTGGAAGGCATTATTTTCTACATCGGGTATTTTCCCAATAAAAATAACAACTTTTATTTTTATCGCAATAAATTGTAATAAGTTACCATCCTAGCTACTGAGTATGTACATTTACTTTTTCATGCAAAAAAGATAAACGAAACAGCTTTTCTCCATAATAACAAGATAATTCATACATTTATTTGCAATTAAAGAAACCACGTCTACAGGCGTGGTTTCTTTTTTAGTGCCTTTTCTTTTAGACGCATCCGATTTTTCCCATCTTGACATATTGATAGCAAAGGACATACCTCGCACTTGGGATTTCTTGCCGTGCAATGATATCTACCAAAAAAAATCAGTGTATGATGTGTCTTTACCCATAATTCTTGTGGTACTTTCCGCATCAGTGTTTCTTCTACTTCCATGACCGTAGCATCTAGTTTGCAGATCCTCAGGCGTTTTGAGACACGTTCCACGTGGGTATCTACTGCGATTGCTGGTATCCCGAATGCATCCCCCAATACGACATTTGCTGTCTTTCTGCCTACACCAGGAAGAGACATCAATTCTTCTCTTGACGTTGGCACTTGCCCATCGAAACGTTCAATCAGCTGCTGTGCACACGCTTTGATGTTTTTTGCTTTATTTCGATACAAACCAATCGTTTTTATTTTAAGAATGATTTCATCGATTGAAGCTTCTGCTAACGCATCGGGTGTCGGAAAAGAGGCAAACAAATCTGGCGTTGCTTTATTCACTGATACATCTGTCGCCTGGGCACTTAAGATCACTGCAATCAATAACTCAAATGGATTATTGTGCTTGAGTTCTCCATGTGCTTCGGGAAACATTCCATACATCGTTTCTAGAGCTTCCATTGTTTTTTGTTTGCTTAACATATTCCGCTACTCCTCCAACCAATTTTTCAGTGAGACTTTCGGCAATTCTTCTTGTTGAGCTGACTGTTCTACTTCTCTTTGAAGAAGCTGCTGTTTTCTTCGTTTTTGGTCTTCTTCCACTTGTTGTTTTGTACGTAGATTTTTTCTTTCCCACGATAGCAAAATGCGGTCAACGTAATTAAAACTATAAGCCTGATTTAATACGGCTTCCCGCAGTGCTAGCTTCAAAATTTCCGGCTGATAATGGTCTTCTTCTAGCCATTGTCCGATCCGCTGGAACTCGATCGAAGAAAGCGGGCGTCCAAATTCTTGTTCAAATAATTGATACACTGACTGGATTTCTTTTTCTTGTGTTTTTTCTTCGTATTTTTTTTCTTGTGTTTTTAAATACTCACCTAATAGATCATAGATGGGGTAAAGATTATATCGATCTGCTTTTTTACCGTTGACAATCGTCGTTTCTATCTTGATAAATCCATTTGTTACGAGACGATCCAGTATTTGAAAAATCTGATCTTGTTTGATTCCCATATCCATAGCAATCATCTGCAAATCAGGGAAAGTATCTCCTTCAAGCTGTGCCATATGCAACTGTAGAACAAATAAAAATTCTTCAGATTGTAGACCGATCCTATGATAATTTTTAAGTAAAAGATTAGATATGACTGTTTGTCCAGCGCTTAAGTAATTTTCTAAATTCAACATGATTTCTCCTCCGCTCAATCACAGTATACGTAAAAAAAACATGGGAAGCAAGAACAGGTTTCTTTTCTATTTACTTCACTGATCGGTCAGATTTACAATGTCGTCTACTTGATTTTTGTTTGTTCATGTTTTTGATGCGTATCTTCACTTTTCGGAATAAATAAATTAAGTAGATTTCGCTGTTCCTTAGAATGTTGACAAGGAAACAAAATTACTATACACTATTTTTGTTTCCAAGTTAACATTATTGCATAAAGGAGTTTTTACATGTACAGTTTCACAAATAAACATTCTAAAGTTTTTGGATACGTCTCTGTCTTATTCACTGGATTAGGATTTACTATCGTCAGTCCTGTACTTCCGTTTTTAACGCTGCCTTATTCTCACTCCATACATCAGCAAGCTTTCTATATCACTTTGCTCATGTCTGTTTATGCTCTAGCTGCCTTCTTATCTGCCCCCATTCTCGGTAGCTTAAGTGATCATTTTGGGCGTCGTCCGATCCTTATTATCAGTTTATTAGGATCAAGTATCGGATATTTGCTTTTTGGTTTAGGAAATTCGATATGGATGTTGTTCCTTGGTCGTATCATTGAAGGATTGACGGCAGGAGAAATCTCCACCTTATATGCTTACTTTGCCGACATCACGGAACCTAATGAAAGAACCAAAGTTTTTGGATGGATGGGTGCTTTAGTCGGTATAGGAACAACGCTGGGTCCTATTATAGGGGGTCTATTAGCTGAGTTGGGGAATTCTGTTCCTATATTTATTGGAGCACTCTTTACTTTCTTAAATGCCGTTTATGGCTACACATTTATGCTAGAAAGCCTTCCAATAAAAAAACGTTCAGTAGATTTAAGTTTCTCCCATGTAAGACCTTTTCACCAATTACAACAATTATTCAAGATTTCATCCGTTATTCCTTTATTGACAGCAGGTTTTGCTGTTTGGTTGGCAGCTGGCTCTCTTCAATCTATCTTTTCTCAATTTTCGATTGACGCCTTTCAGTGGAAGGCTGGGTTGGTTGGTTTAAGCTTCTCTTTGATTGGAATCTTGGATACTGTCTCGCAATTGTTCATTATGCCTCGATTGCTCAAAAAATTTTCAGAACAGCAGATCACAAGAATAGGGATGTTCAGTGAAATCCTCGCCTATCTATTCATCACATTATCTGGAATTCTTCTACTGCCGATTTTGTTTTTATTTGGGATTATCTGTTATGGTTTCGGTGATTCTATTTTTACTCCTGTATTCAATGGCCAACTATCCAATTCTGTCTCAGATAACCAGCAAGGTCTTGTAATGGGCGGTACCCAAAGTATACAATCTCTATCGCGCGTCATCGGCCCGCTAATCGCAGGACAGCTTTATGCTGCAGCACCATTTCTTCCGACGGTATTCGGATTTTTGCTTATGATTTTTGCCTATTATCACTACAATAAAAAATAGTAGCTTCATTTGCTACTTCGTATAAATTCTCTGTATCGACCGATAAAACGAAATACTGTGTCAAATTCTTCTTTTGACATATTTTCAAATACAGTAGCATCTCGCTGTACCCATTTTTGATGGAGTTGCTCGTGTCTATTCCTTATTTTTTGTCCGATTGGCGTCAATTGAAAATAGATTTCTTTTTTATTCTCTTCGCTTTGATAAGTGTTTATGATCCCTCTAGCTATCAGTTTTTTTGTTAGCTTACTGATGGCTCCTCTAGTCATGTAACTAGCATTCGCTAATTTTGTCACGTTAGGATCAGGGATTTTCCCGATATGTTCAATCACTTCTAGTTCATTTAGAGTAAATCCTGCAAATTCTTTTTCCATTTCTGGTTTATTACGATGAATAATCTCATTAGCTAAATCCAGATATTCTTCTATTAGCAGTTGTCTTTTATCCATTTCTACACCTTCTTTTTCTTTCATTATATTGTTTTTTTGTTTCCTATTCAACAAAGATAAAAATATTTTGTAGGAAAACCCAATCTGAAACCAAGAAAAAAAGGGGTTGACAAAGCTTGTCATAACCCCTTTTTCTGATTAAAAGATAGTAAAGAGACAGTCATCGGTAATTGTGATGATTTTTTGTCATCACTTAAGGATGAGCGGCCTTTTCAAAAACTGTCTTTAAAGATCATCATCAGTTTCTAGCACATATGGCTGACCTTCATATGTGTACTCTGTATTCAATGTGCCGTCATTTTCATCTGAGTAGATGCGTCTACTGAAAGGAAAACGATGAGAAACATTATCTTTGGCGTCTTTTGCTGGCATCGTGTAATATTCCTCTTGCGTTTCATTCAACTGAGAGAGTACTTGATCTGCCAACTCATCAATATTGATCGTTGATTTCTTCGAAGCACTTTTATAATCTTCTAAAAATGCATCTTGTTGGACAAAATATTCTTTATTCATCTTCTTTCTCACCTTTCTTTTCAAAATCAAATAAAGCTGCTTGTTCTTTTATGTAACAGCTTTATCTTTGCTGCTTATTGTGACAAAAAATTCGAAGAAAGACAACTAATTGTACTTTTCACAAAAAAAGACAGAGGGTCGTGACAAAATTGTGTCACAACCCTTTTTCTTTATTGTGCAGTTTCGATTTCGCCTAGCGCTGCTTGTGCAAGTAGGTTCAAGTAATTCCATGGGCGGTCAAAATGTGGTTGGAAGAAGAAATCTGAAAGTGCGAGATCTTCTACAGTCATTTTATTTTGAACAGCTAAAGACATGGTATTTGCTGATTGTGTAATGTCGTATTTGGACATGAACTGAGCACCTACGATACGATTCGTTCCTTTTTCATAGACTAGCTCCATCATTACTTTTTCAGTAGTTGGCATGAACTCTGGACGATAATTATCTTCAAATACAGTCGCTTGGACTTCTAGATCGTTCAAAGTTGCGCTTTCTTTGGTCACACCTGTCGAACCGATCGTCCAGCCAAATAGGTAAAGTCCTGAAGTTCCTTGAGTACCACGATACGCCATTTTATGATCTGTCAAGTTATTTCCCACAAGCAAACCTTGACGAACGGCATTTGTTGCCAAAGGAATATAGTTTTGCGTGCCACTTGGATTGTAGTTGACTACTGCAGAGTCTCCAGCTGCAAAAATGTCTGGATTACTTGTCTGCATGTATTCATTCACTTTGATTGCCCCGTTTGGCAGTGTATCTACTTTTCCTTCGATCAGTTTTGTATTTGGACGGAAGCCCACACATAAAATGACCATATCTGTATCAAATGTATCTGTTGGTGTAGCTACTTGTTTCACTTTTCCTTCTTCATCTGTGATAAATTCAGTAACATTTTCGCCTAGCGCAAGAGTAACACCGCGGTCTGTCAATTCTTTTTCTAAGATATCTGTGAATGGTTTATCTAGATATTTATTCAAGATGCGATCTAATCCATCAATCAATGTCACTTGTTTTCCAGATTCGACAAAAGCTTCTACTAATTCAATACCGATATATCCACCACCAACAATTACTACACGTTTTGCTTCTTTCGCTTGTGCAATAATTTCATTTGCTTGATTGTAGTTTTTGCATAGGAGTACATTTTTCGCATCGATTCCACTAATCGGTGGGATAATAGGCCATGAACCAGTTGTCATCACTAATTTATCATAAGAAACCGTTTCTGTTTCTCCTGTTTTCAGATCTTTTGCCGTTACTGTTTTATTTTCTGTATCGACGTCTGTTACATCGTGTTCCATTTTAACTGTTGCTCCTAATGAAGATAATTCTTCAGGATTTGAGTAGAACAAGCCTGCTGGGTCCTTTACTACTCCGCCGACATAAAGTGCGATACCGCAAGATAAGAAAGAAATATTGTCATTTCTTTCATATACTGTCACTTCTGCTTCTGGATGATTTTTTAAAATACTTTTTACAGCTGCAGTACCTGCATGAGTACAGCCAATTACTACTACTTTCATTTATGGTCCCTCCGATTAACATTTTGTCCTTCGACAAAACTACTATAACAGAAATAAAACGGATACAACAGTTTAATGCTTGTGAATTCACAAAGGTTTGTTTGTAGTTTCATTCCTTTTCAAGCATAAGAACCCAATATCTACAAGATTCTTATTTTGATAATATTCACTTTTATATCTAAGATTGTGAATAAAAGACAAAAAAATAAAAAAGCTAGCGTTTTTTTTACACAGCTAGCTTTTTTTAGGTATAACACTTGTAGAAACTGTTTTTACATTTGCGCCTTTTTTGCTGACTCTTTACAATCCGGACAGAGTCCATACAATTCCAACCGATGTTCATTAATCTCAAAATCAGTCAGTCTGCTTGCAGCCATTTCTATATCTTCAAGCCCTGGGTAATGAAAATCAACAATCTTACCGCAGTTTTCACAAATTACATGATAATGACGCTTTGAACTGAAATCAAATCGGCTAGAAGCATCGCCGTACTTCATTTCTTGAACAAATCCAATCGAAGTAAATAAGCGAAGGTTATTGTAAACAGTCGCAACACTCATATTTGGAAACCGATGTTCAAGTGCTTTATAAATCTCATCAGCCGTTGGATGGGAATGATGTTCAATCAAATATTCTAAAACCGCGTACCGTTGAGGTGTGATTCGAATGTTCTCTTTTTTTAACTTTTCGATAACCTCTTCGACTAACTTATTTTCCATGTAAACACCCCACGTTGTTATTCTCGTCTTATCATACTATTTTTACATTTTAAAATCCACTTAACATGAAAAGAAAATTCAATTTTATTGTATTTTAATGAAAAAAGACGTAAAACAGTCGCGTTCACTATTCTACGTCTCTATTCAAATAATTTTTCTCATCATAAATTTTTGTGTGTTCTTTTCATCTTTAAAAGTTTTTTACATAAACCTATCTGGAGAAAAACCAAGTGCCTTATATCTCTTGGTAAAGGGCTGTAGATAAATAACGTTCACCATTGTCGGGAACCACAGCTAATACCTTCTTGCCTTTTCCTAATTCTTTTGCGACTTTTAGCGCGGCAGCAATTGCAGCGCCAGATGAGATGCCTACTAAAATCCCTTCTTTTCGCCCAACTTCTCTAGCTGTTTCCATCGCTTCGTCTCCACTAATAGAAAGGACTTTATCATACACAGAAGTATCCAGTGTTTTAGGAACAAAACCTGTACCGATTCCTTGGATTTTGTGAGGTCCCGCTTCTTTCCCTTCTAAAATAGCAGATTCTGCTGGTTCTACCCCGATTAATTCGATTTTCGGATACACACGTTTTAATTCTCGGCCAGCGCCAGTGATCGTTCCTCCTGTACCGATACCTGCAACAAACGCGTCCAAGCCATTTACTCCAAATGCTTGATGTATCTCAGGACCAGTCGTCTTCTCATGCACAAGAGGATTTGCTTCATTTTCAAATTGTAATGGTAAAAAGTAGCCGTTTTCTTTTGCCAAACGTTCTGCTTCTCTGATTGATCCAGAAATACCATCCGCACCAGGAGTCAAAATCAACTCTGCGCCGTACCCTTTCATCAATAAACGTCTTTCGATACTCATCGTCTCAGGCATCACGATGATTACTTTATATCCTTTTGCAACTCCTACCATCGACAATCCGATTCCTGTATTTCCAGAAGTAGGTTCAATGATAGTATCACCTGGTTTCAGTAGACCATCGTGTTCTGCTTTTTCTATCATACTTAAAGCAATACGATCTTTTACACTTCCTCCTGGATTAAAAAACTCAAGCTTTACAAAAACATCTGCTGAATCTTCTGGTACGATTTTATTTAATTTGACGATTGGCGTTTTGCCAATCAATTCGGTGACTGAGTTATAGATAGCTGTCATCTTCAATTCCTCCTTGTCTTTGCTCTTCTTACTTATCATAATACAATCTGTTCATTTATGGCGAGTGATTCGTCTTTGACTAGCAAAAAAAAGACAAAGATATACCATATATGGTAATTTCTTTGCCTTTTTATCTAAATCAAACGTTTAGTTCTTGACCAACTAATAAAGAATAACTGGACATAGACATGCCATTTTTCGCCATTAGATCATCAACAGACATGCCAAATTTTTGTGCAATATCCCATAGCGTATCACCTGACACGACTGTATATGTCTGACCATTATTTGTATTTACATCTGTTGTTGAAGATGATGACGTTGAAGTCGTCGTAGTAGTCGTTGTTGTTGTACTTGTGGTTGTTGTAGCCGAACCTGTTGATGGCGTATCAAAACGGGTTAAATTATAAGTATTAATCAATGAGTTCAATTTGGCCCCATAATTTGGATCGGTAGCATAACGACCTGTCAAGTACGCTGTTGCATCATAAAAACTTGTTGTATTGCTTTTCCACACGCCAGCATAATGATAATCGCCCGTGGAAAAACTGGTTGAACGAAGAACATTCGCATGGTCTTGGAAGGATTCCCAATAAGAAGAATATTTTCGGAATGGCTCATTCATCGTTACCCATTGTCCGTTTACATATTCTTTGGTTGCCATATAAACGACCTGTCCGTTATAGCTTCCTTTCACACCGAATAGATTATAATTTGGCGCACTAGCTAATCCGGAAGTGCCATATGCACTTTCCAACAACGCTTGAGCGATCATGACTGAAGCATACAAGTCATTACTTGCAGCAACTTCTGACGCAGACCAGCCGATTTGATCGATAAACGCTTGAGGATCAGCGACTGTTTGAGATCCTTGTTCATCTGCATGAACATGTTGCGGTACCGCTGTAACCATCATCGGCCCAACTAAAAGACTCGTTCCAATTAAAGGAGCAATCGCTTTTTTATTGATCACCATTTTTCTTTTAGGTCTATGGTGCCGGGCACTGCGGGTCTTCAGCTCTTGCATTCAAATTCCTCCTCAAAATAAAAAAACTTAATAAAAAGTTCTCTTCTTAAAACAAACTTAATTAATTAAATTATACTTTTAATTCTCAAGAAACACAAACTAATCCGAAGAATTCTTTGTTTTGTCATTTAAATGTAACATAGCCGAAAACGAAAAGTAATATTGATTTATTCTTCTAACACATAAAGAACAGCTGTCTCCAACTTGCAGACAGCTGTTCTTATCAGTCAAACAATTGCTTGGATCTATGATAGTTGATTGTACGTATTCACGACATTTTCTACTGTAAATCCAAATTCTTCTAAAATTTTAGTGCCAGGGGCAGATGCACCGAAATGATCGATTGTAATCGTTGCGCCCTCTGTTCCTACGTAGCGTTCCCATCCAAATGATGCAGCAGCTTCGATAGCCACACGTTTCTTCACTGATTTAGGAAGTACACTTTCTTTATATTCAGAAGATTGTTTTTCAAAGAGGTCAAAGCTTGGCATAGAAACAACAGAAACATCTTTGCCTTTTTCAGCCAATTCTTTTTGAGCTTTCACAGCCAAATCAACTTCAGAACCTGTTGCAATCAAAATACCTTCTGGTGTTTCTCCTTGTGATGGAGAAAGAACATACGCACCTTTTTTCACCATTTCATCTGCTACTTCTTTTGTAGAAGGCAATACTGGAAGGTTTTGACGACTCAATACAAGGATAGTAGGCGCATCTGTTGTCTCCATCGCTACTTTCCAAGCAGCACGTGTTTCATTTCCGTCTGCCGGACGAATCACTTGAACACCAGGCATGCAGCGAACAGATGCTAGTTGTTCAATCGGTTCGTGCGTTGGTCCGTCTTCTCCGACAGCAACCGAGTCATGTGTTAAGACGTAAACAACAGGAGTATGTTGGATTGCTGCTAAACGAACTGCTGGTCTTAGATAATCGACAAAGACAAAGAATGTTCCACCGTAGATACGAGTTCCGCCATGAAGTTGGATACCATTCATAGCCGAAGCCATTGCAAATTCGCGGACACCGAACCAGATGTTGCGTCCTTCATAATGTTCAGGAGTGAAATCTTTATCTGCAGCCACCATTGTATTATTGGAACCTGACAAGTCCGCTGAACCACCCCAGAAGCTTGGTATAGCTTTCGATAATTCTTGGATGACTTCTTTACTTGAAACACGGCTTGCTTGACTGCTTCCAACTTCATAAGTTGGCAATTCTGCATCCCAGTTTTCTGGTAGTTTGCCATCAAAAGCATCTTCAAATTGTTGTGCTAATTCAGGATAAGCTTTTTTATAATTGGCAAACATTTCATTCCATGCATCTTCAGCTTTTTGTCCTTCTTCTATCATCGTTTGATGGAAGCGGGCAGCTACTTCTTCTGGAACAGTGAAATCTGGATACTCCCAACCATAAACTTCTTTAGCCATCTTGATGCCATCTTCACCAAGAGGAGCACCATGAACAGCAGATGTTCCTTCTTTAGGAGCACCATAGCCGATGACTGTTTTTACTTCGATCAATGTTGGTTTGTCTGTTTCAGCTTTTGCTTCTTCAATCGCTTTAGAGATTGCTTCTAGGTCATTTCCGTCTTTCACTAAGATATGTTGCCAGCCATATGCTTCATAGCGAGCACCAACGTTTTCTGTGAAAGCTTTTGAAGTTGGACCGTCTAGTGAAATATCGTTTGAATCGTATAAAACGATCAATTTCCCTAGTTTCATATGACCTGCCATCGAACTTGCTTCTTGAGATACCCCTTCCATCAAGTCTCCGTCACCGCATATTGCATACGTATAGTGATCCATCACATTAAAGTTTTCTTTGTTATACGTTGCTGCAAGGTGCGCTTCTGCCATTGCCATACCGACAGCCATTGCAATCCCTTGTCCTAATGGCCCTGTAGTGGCTTCTACACCATCTGTATGATGTACTTCAGGATGTCCTGGTGTTTTAGAATCCCATTGACGGAATTGTTTCAAATCATCGATTGTCACTTGATAGCCAGCTAAATGAAGCAAGCTATACAACATTGCTGACCCATGTCCTGCCGAAAGAACGAAACGGTCGCGGTCAGCCCAGTTTTTTGATGTCGTTGGATTTACTTTCAGGTGTTTTGTCCATAACGCATATGCCATAGGTGCTGCGCCCATCGGCAATCCAGGATGTCCTGAGTTTGCTTTTTGGACTGCTTCAATACTTAATGTACGAATTGTGTTAACGCCAAGTTGGTCAATTTTGTCAAACAAAATAACCCCTCCTATTAATTTAGGTTTTTTTTACCTTTATTTCTTACACTTTCATTCTATAAGATGTCACACGAAAAAGCAATCTTTTTCAGTATTTTTTACTAAAAGTTGTCATTTCGGTTGTGTAAGCCTTTTTTCTTTTGGATTTCTTTTAATTTTTCCGGGGTCACGTCATTGCCCTCAGGATCGACGACTTTCATTCCTTCGATATGATGACGCATACCGGAACGAAAAGCTTCCAAATACTCTTTGCGCAAGTTGATTTGTTCTTGTTCTTCGGCTTTTGAGAGACCATTTTCCTTCTTTTTACGTGCAAGTTCATTGATCCGCTCTATTTTTTCAGGTGACAGCATGCTCAGCCCTCCTTTTACTCTCCTTCATATTATATAAAAACTGAAAAAAAAACAACTAGATAAACTAAATAAAATACGAACATTCGTTTGATTTAGCGCTTTTTATATGGTACTATTTATTTATCAAGTGAAAGAAGGTGTACCTTGTGGCCCGACAAACTGAATCAAGACAAATCGAAGTCTTACGATATATCCATGAACAAGTAACCCAAAAAGGATACCCGCCGACTGTCCGTGAAATCGGGGAAGCTGTTCAGCTTTCTTCTACTTCTACTGTTCACGGTCATCTTGCACGGCTTGAAAAAAAAGGGTTTATCCAAAGAGATCCGACGAAACCTCGTGCAATCGAGTTGACAAAACAAGGTTTAGAAAAGATTGGGATTCGTCCAACAACTATTCCAGTACTTGGCGTCGTAACAGCTGGAGAACCCATTTTAGCAGTAGAGGATGCTTCAGACTTCTTTCCAATCCCTCCTAATCTTTCTTCCGAAGAAGGCAGTCTCTTTATGCTGACAATTCGTGGAGATAGTATGATCAATGCTGGGATATTGGATGGTGACAACGTGATCGTTCGGAAGCAAGAAACTGCTCAAAATGGCGATATTGTCATTGCAATGACTGCCGAGGACGAAGCGACTTGCAAACGATTCTATAAAGAAAAAAACTTTTTCCGTCTGCAGCCTGAAAACGACTTGCTCGAACCAATCATCTTAGATCAAGTATCTATATTAGGACGAGTAGTAGGACTTTATCGTAGTCATATCTATTAATTGCTACTAATTAAAAGAAAACTTTTTAAAAAGAGTTTGAGACGTTGGTCTCAAACTCTTTTTTCGCCCGGGTTCTTCTTCTTTCAAATTTTTATCACTTCCCTCTTTACAAACCGAACAAATATTCGTATACTAAATATACGAACAATTGTTCGCATAAATTAAAGAGGTGAGAATTCATGAAATCAATGAGACGTCTTGGCTTAGTATTAACTGTTTTGTTTTTAGGTATTATTATTGGTAATTTCGGCATACGTCCAGCTTTACTTGTGTTTGTTCCGTTATTTACTTTGTGGTTCATGTTGTGGGATGAAAAGAAGTACCGTCAATCTGAGCGGCGCAGAATTCATGAAGATCATTTCTATCATGAGCCCTACTACAGATCCAGGCAATCATAATAAGGATTGACTGCTAATTATTCAAAAGACAAGAAGTTAAACTTTTACGGGGGTGTGACAAAAATCGGTCACATCCTTTTTTTCGAATAAACGGTGTTCTAAAGCCAGTTTTTCGGTATTAAGTCAAATTGCGGAAAAAGTGATTTTTTAAACTTCTACTGGTCTTTGCTTGTTTCCATTTATAAAAAAATAGCGACCCTCAAAAGTCAGATAGAGAATCTGACTTTTGAGGGTCGCTTTAAAATCGCTTCTTTAAGAATAACATCAAGAATAGCTTCTTTTTTCTGCTTAATATTCCATTAATGTAATGATGTCATATCCTTTGATTTTGTCGCGTCCATGGAGATCCATCAATTCGATCAAAAATGCGCAGCCTACGACTACACCGCCTAATTGTTCGATCAGTTCGATCGTCGCTTTGATTGTTCCTCCAGTAGCTAGCAAATCGTCACAAATCAGCACACGTTGACCTGGTTTAATGGCATCCTTATGCAATGTCAATGTATCTGTTCCATATTCTAATCCATAAGTCACTTCGATGGTTTCTCGAGGTAACTTCCCTTTTTTGCGGACTGGGGCAAAACCGACTCCTAACTCATAAGCAACAGGACATCCTACGATGAATCCACGGGCTTCTGGCCCAACTACCATATCAATTCGTTTTTCTTTTGCATAATTTACGATTTGTTTAGTAGCTTCCCGATAAGCGTCACCATCTGCCATCAGTGGGGAAATATCTCGAAACACAATTCCTTTTGACGGATAGTCGGGAATACTGGCAATATAATCTTTTAAATCCACTCTTTGTTTCCTCCTAGGTTGTTAACCATTTCTTTATGGTAGGAATATCGCTCAAAAGCAAAAATTCCTCAACTTTGATTTTATTGAGCCGTCGCTGGTATAATCTGCTCTCAGTCAAAGGATGACTTTCTGGGCTAGCGACTTTTTGTAAAACACCGTTCTCTATTGTAACAAATTTCAATTCAAAAAACACCTGTATCATAAAAATTAATAATTTTTCAGGGATACGCAAATATTGAGCTATTGCTTTTATTTTATGACGTATATCAATTCGTTCTTGAGAATGGATCAATTTAAACAATTTTGCGTACTGTTCTCTTGTGCCTACCCCATTCAAATAGGCCTCATCAGGTGAAATCCCCATCAGATAAACACGATTGAATGAATAAGACCGAAAAACTTCTTTCAGATCCGCTAAATCATCTGGACAATCCATAACAACTAGAGAGTTTGGTTTTCTTTTTTCAATTATTGCCTTTACAGAATCTAGTCCTTCGAAAACAATCGCAGCTTCCTGGATAATCTCAGGCACGAATTTCAACGTCGAAGAATCAAATGCTAAATAAAGGCTACCTTCCGACGTTCGGCTCTGTTCACGGAAACGTTTTGCCCGCCAATCAAATACTTGCAGACCACCCACAGAAAAATCAGATACCATCAGCTGCGGTTTCTTACGCCCGTTCCATTCATTGATCGAAAGCTTTCCTACCACATCTACCTGATTATTCAGCAGTTCTTCTTCTTGAGTACCAAAACCAAAAGCGACCGCATCAAGCTGACTCGATGCATCGGAAAGGACAAATTTCAGATGCTGTTGGTTTGCTCCGATTCTTTTGATATTTTCTGCTTGGACTTGTCGAAATAAAAACTGAGGCAAAGGATTATCCGTACCAAATGGCGCCAATAGTTTCAGCTCATCAATTCGCTCTACTGTTACTTCATTTGGCAGCAATACTTCATCAATTCTCAACTCAGGCCCTCTCATCAAGTCAATTTGATGATCGACTATATATTGGTTCATCTTCTCCTGTAGTATAGTGACATTTTCACTTGGCATCGTTAAACCGACTGCTGCATGATGTCCTCCGAAGTAAGTAAATAAATCTCGCATCTGGTCAAGCATTTCAAAAAGATTCAAGGCTTCAATACTACGTCCAGATCCTTTAGCTGATCCATCTTCTTTTAAAGTAAGGACAAGCGTTGGTTTACCCGTTTCATTCATTATTTTCCCAGCAACAATGCCCAAAACGCCTTCATGCCATCCTCGGTTTACCAATAGATGGATATGATTCTCCTTATTGACCATCGCTAATGCTTCTTGTGTTATCTGCTCTACGATTGCTTTTCTTTCTTCATTGATCTCATTCAATTTTTTTGCTTGAACGGATGCTTCCTCTTCATCAAACGTCGCAAGTAACGAGACGGCAGGACGTGGATCGCCCATCCGACCGATTGCATTTAGTCTGGGAGCAATCGAAAAACCGATCGTTGTTTCGTCTGCGTCCCTCATTTTTACGCCGCTTTCTTCAAATAGCGCCTGAAGTCCTATCCGTTCTGAATGATGAATGGCATCGATTCCTAATGAAACAAGGATTCGATTCTCATCAGTCAATGAAACTAAATCGGCGATCGTTCCTATCGCTACTAAATCCAAAAATTCTGCAGGCGGTTCTTCCAATAATGCAGAAGCTACTTTGAATGCTACTCCGACTCCTGCCAAATCTGGAAATGGATAGTGCCCCGCTGGATGACGAGGGTGAACAATCGCATAAGCGTCTGGTAAATTCTCAGGTAGTTCGTGATGATCTGTAATGATCACGTCTACACCAGCTTGCTGAGCGTATGCTACCGCATCATTTCCTGCTACCCCGTTATCAACAGTGATGATCAACTGGATTCCTTCTTCGATCTTTTCTTGGTATACCGATTGGTTTGGTCCATACCCATGCTCAAATCGATTTGGCAGGAATACTTCTACTTCTGCACCAAGTAATTCCAGTGTTTCTTTCATTACCGTTGCACTGGTGATCCCATCTGCGTCATAATCACCGTAAACGAGGATTTTTTCTCCACTGATTACAGCTTCTTGGATTCGGCTGATTGCTTTATCCATATCGTGCATCAGATACGGATCATGTAATTCTTGTTCCTTTGGATGTAAAAATCGGTTGATATCCTTTTCCTCATGGTAACCTCTTTGCCACAGTAACTTACCGACAAATGGAGATAATTTCAGTTCACGGATCATTTGGAGAAAGGATTCAGAAGGCTCTGTCTCGCTTAACTTCCAATCAAAATTTGCTTGTCTCACTTTCTCACTCCTAACTTAGTTATTATAGCAAAGGAAATCAGCAAAAAAAAGCAGAAAGAAAGAATAAAAACAGATCAGATCCGCTAGACAGATGTTCAGCAGGACCTGATCTTTTGTACGACCATTTATGAAATATCCCTATTAGTCAAAATAATTGAAGCTTTGTTTGGGCGATTGAGTTTTTTGTTCTTCCGGCGCTTTCAATTGACTGATTTGTGCGGTTTTCGCTTGTAACTCCGCCTGATAAGCAGCTTCCAACTCCGCACGTTCGTTTCTAAACTCGCGTTGCTGTTCTTCTTTTGCTTCTTCAATTTTCTTTTGAAGTTCTGTTTGATATTCTGACATTTCCTGAGTCAGCTGTTTGATTTGCTTTTTTTGCTGCCATAGTGTTGCCGAAGCAGTCAAAAATACAATCAGTGCACCAATCAGCGCAGAACCGATGATCACTAAGATCAATGGCGCAGAAAAGGAAGTGAAGCCAAAACTTACAGGAACATTTTTATTGTTCAATACAGCAAAAAGAACAATAATCAAAACTAAAACAAATCCAAGAATCACATTGCTTTGCTTTTTCAATTCCTTCACCTACTTTTTGTTAAAAATTCCGCTGGCTAAATAATCACCAATCGTTGGAAACAGCGTATAAAATTTTGATGCAACTTCTAAAATAAACGGTTGATTGATTTCCCGTTTTGGATGTCTCATATTGCGGACGATCATTTTTGCCAACTTGGCAGGTTCTAAAACGATTTGTCCGACTTTTTCCAAATAGCTTCCGCTTGGATCAGCCTTATCGAAGAAATTTGTCTCGATTGGACCTGGATTCACTGTCGTAACAGCTACGCCAAGTGGTTTCAATTCTAATCGCAAAGCGTTGGAGAAGCCAAGGACTGCAAATTTCGTGGCAGAATAAACCGTTGATTTTGCAGTTGCCATTTTTCCAGCCATAGAGGCGATATTAATGATATGACCTTGTCTTCTTTCTGCCATATCGATCGCAAATTTTTGTGTCAAAACCATCATTCCTAAGATGTTGACTTCAAACATATCGTATGCTTTTCCAAGGTCGAATGTAAGGAAGTCTTCGAAAATCCCAAAACCCGCATTGTTTACCAGAATATCGACGCGCCCGACTTCTTCCATCACCTTTTCATATAATTCGTCCACGCTTTCAGGATTGCTGACGTCTACCTTGAAAGCATAAGCCTCTTTGCCGCTCAAGCGTCTGCACTCGTCTCTGACACCTTCTACAAATGCCATTCTTCGTGCGCAACTTATAACGATTGCTCCTTGCTTTGCTGCTTCATAACAGATTTGTGCGCCCAGACCGCCTGAACTACCTGTTACTAAAACAACTTTATCTTCTAAATTCATGCCTCTTCCTCCTCGCGAAATGGAATCTCAATGCTATCAAAATCTTTCATAATCGTCGTGTTTTCAAACACTTCTTGTGCTTCTTTTTCAAGCTCTAAAGCTGCTTTTCCTAAATATCTCGCACTGATATGAGTAAGTAGCAGCCGTTTTGCCTGCGCTTCTTTTGCAACTTCAGCAGCTTGATGAGTCGTGGAATGGAAATAGTTGTGCGCCATTCTTGCTTCATCTTTATTAAATGTGCTTTCATGTACCAGAATATCGCTATTTTCCGCAAGCACAACGGAATTATGTGTTTTTCTCGTATCGCCTAAAATAGTCACGATTCGTCCTTTTTTATCTGGACCTACGAAATCTTTTCCATTGATCGTCCGCCCATCTTCTAGTTGGATCGTTTCACCTTGCTTCAGTTTGCCGTACAGTGGTCCAGCTGGAATACCTAATTCTTTTAGACGATCCACCTGCAATTCTCCTTTATGATCATGTTCAACCACACGATAACCAAAACTGTCGATCCCATGATTTAGTTTTTTTGTATAAACAGAAAATTGCTGATCAGTAAAAATCGGGGCTGTTTCATTTAGCTCAATGAATTTCAGCGGATAACTTAAACGCGTTTGCGAAATACCTAAAGAGACTTTTATGTATTCCTCTATCCCTTTTGGCCCGTAAATCTCTAATGGCGTATCCCCACCTTGAAATGACCGGCTGCTGATGAGCCCGGGAAGTCCAAAAATATGATCGCCGTGTAAATGTGTAATGAAAATTTTACCGATTTTTCTCGGACGAATAGTCGTTCGCAAAATCTGCATTTGCGTGCCTTCGCCACAGTCGAACAACCAAACTTCATTGCGCTCGTCTAAAAGTTTCAATGCTATACTTGTCACATTTCTATGTTTTGCAGGAACACCTGCACCTGTTCCTAAAAATTGTAATTCCATAATCTACCTGACTTTCTTTAAGTTCCTCTTTAATTTTAGGGTAAAAAGAAGGGATAATCAACCGTAAGTCGAGAATGGGTTCAAATTAAAAATAACGTTCTAAAGCGATAGCGTTTTCTTTGAAAATTACTATAAAAACAGCAGCGAACCCGTTTGAGATCCTCTGCTGTTTTTTATTAATTTGAAGATCCAGAACTTTCATTGTCGTTGGAAGTTTGCGGATGTTTGTCCTTCCAAGTCTTTTGTGCAGCTTCTTTCGCATGATTTTCAGCTTCTTTCGCATCATGCACATCTTTTTCGACATCTTCATAATCCAAGCGAGTAATTTCTCCGCCTAATTCCATCATTACCAATTGATTCAGTGGGCGATTGTCCTCTTCATCAGCAATCAAGATCAGTCCTGTAGCTCCTTCACCGATTTTATTTCCTACAAAGTCGAACACGGTCTGGGCATCTTTTATTTCTTTGGCATCTTGTGTCGCACCGATCATTCCTCCGGCAAACCATCCTAATAAAATCCCTAGCGGACCACCTAATACACCAACCAACATTCCGATTAATCCACCCGTAGAAGATTTGTTATTACCGGTAAAGTCGATAAAATCTTCTATTTTGAATTGATGTGTCCCATTAGGATCATGGCTGACAACTGCCATCTGTTCTCCTTTAATCGAACGAACAGCATGTAACTTTTTGATTTCTGAAAATGCCTGATATGCCTGGCTTTCTACTTGAAAATTTAAAATGATTACTCGTTTGCTCATTAAAAACGCCCCTTTCATACCTTCTTGTTATTTATTTTACCTTTAATTGTAAAATAAGAAAAGAAAAGCACTCTTTTTTTCCAATAAAATAGGGCTGTGACAAAAGTCGTATCACAGCTCCTTTTTCCGAATAAACGGCGTTCTTGAAGCTGATCACTTCTGTCACAACCTCCCTTAAATCTGAATCTATATTTTTTGGTATTTGTTTTTATTTGCTTGCCTATTCGACAAATTCAAATTCAAACTCACCGATACGTACAAGGTCGCCATCTTTCGCACCGCGTGCCCGAAGAGCTTCATCCACACCCATACCACGTAATTGACGAGCAAAACGCATCACTGTTTCATCATGATCGAAATTCGTCATTTGGAATAATTTTTCGATCTTCTCACCAGATAAGATCCACGTTGCATCTGAATCACGATCGATTTGGAACTCAGGACCTTCTGGATTGAATCCATAGTGTACAGTTTCTTCTTCCAGTTCTTCTTCGTACAATGGGAATTCTGGCGTTACTTCTAACAAATCTGCTGTAGCATTCAATAACGCGTCCAATCCTTGTCGAGTCACTCCAGAAATTGGAAATACTGGGATGTCATCAGCAAATTCATCTTCTTTTTCCTTGTTCAGCTGTTCTTTGAATTTCACTAGATTTTCCGGTGCATCCGGCATATCCATTTTGTTTGCCACGATGATTTGCGGACGCTCTAGCAAGCGTAAGTTATAAGTAGATAATTCTTTGTTGATGGCAAGATAGTCTTCATAAGGATCTCGTCCTTCCATCCCACTCATATCGATCACATGTAAAATTACTCGTGTTCTTTCGATATGACGAAGGAATTGTGTACCCAGCCCAACACCTTGCGAAGCTCCTTCAATCAAGCCTGGCAAGTCTGCTGCGGCAAAACTTCTGCCATCACTTGTAGTAACCATTCCTAGATTAGGTACGAGCGTCGTGAAATGATAAGCGCCGATTTTTGGACGAGCAGATGAAATAACGGATAGTAAAGTCGATTTCCCGACAGATGGAAAACCTACAAGTCCAACGTCTGCCAATACTTTCAATTCTAGTTCGATTTTTCGCTCTTGTCCTGGTTCACCGTTTTCAGCAATTTCCGGTGCAGGATTCCGAGGAGAGGCAAAACGGATATTCCCTCGTCCACCGCGTCCACCTTTTGCCACAACTAGTGTTTGACCATTTTCAATTAAATCTCCTAAAAGAGCACCAGTCTCCGCATCTCGGACAGTGGTTCCTTGTGGTACTTTAACATAGGTATCTTCTGAACCACGACCGTGCATCCCTTTACTCATCCCATTTTCACCTGGCTGCGCTTTGAAATGGCGATTGAACCGAAAATCCATCAATGTACGTAACCCTTCATCGACGATCAAGATGACATCGCCGCCACGACCACCGTCTCCGCCAGCCGGTCCGCCGTCAGGAACGTATTTTTCGCGACGAAATGCAACCATTCCGTCTCCGCCCTTGCCAGCTTTCACATCGATCGTTACTTGATCTAAAAACATGGACATAATTAAGTCCTCCTATTATTCATTTATTTATTTGACTGCCTGAATTTCCACAATAAACAAAAGTCTTACTTATTTTATCGGTGAAATCTGATTTTGTCTATCATTTCAGCAAAAAGATTGTTTACCTTCTTCTTTTTTTATCATTTGGTAAGGTTTCCAACCTTTTTTCTGCTACCAAGTATAATTTTTTGACAAAATATTCTTTGCGTAGCAGAATAACAGTGTATTAATTGTATTAATTGAGGATGCCGTTTCACAGCACCCCTAATAAAGGAGGAACTTTTGATATGACAGTAAAAGTAGGTATTAACGGATTTGGGCGTATTGGCCGTCTGGCTTTCCGCCGCATCAAAGAAGTCTCAGATGATATTGAAGTAGTAGCAATCAACGACTTAACAAGTCCAACTATGTTAGCACAATTATTGCAATTTGACTCTACTCATGGTACTTATCCTGGCACAGTTACTGCAACAGAAGACTCAATCGTAGTGGATGGCGAAGCAACTCGTGTTTATGCAGAACCCGACGCAAGCAAAATCCCTTGGGCAAAAGAAAACGGTGTAGATATCGTACTAGAATGTACTGGTTTTTATACATCTGAAGAAAAAGCAAAAGCGCATTTAGATGCTGGTGTCAAACGAGTAGTTATTTCTGCCCCAGCTGGTGCTATGAAAACCATCGTCTATAACGTCAATGATGATACATTAGATGAAAACGACAAAATCATCTCAGCAGGTTCATGTACAACAAACTGTTTAGCACCTATGGCTTATTTCTTAAATAATGAATTTGGGATCGAAGTTGGTACAATGACAACAGTTCATGCCTACACTTCCACACAAATGCTCTTAGATGGACCTGTAAAAGGCGGTAATTTGCGTGCTGCTCGTTCAGCTGCTGACAATACTATCCCACATTCTACTGGTGCTGCGAAAGCAATCGGCTTAGTTATCCCTGAGCTACAAGGAAAATTACAAGGACACGCACAACGTGTTCCAGTCGTTGATGGTTCATTAACTGAATTGGTTTCAGTATTGAAAACAAAAGTAACTGCTGATCAAGTAAACGAAGCAATCAAAAAACACACAGTTGACAATCCTTCATTCGGGTATGATGACCGTCAAATCGTTTCTAGCGATGTCATTGGAACAACTCAAGGTTCGATCTTTGACCCAACGCAAACAGAAGTAACAACTGCTGGTGATTTCCAACTTGTTAAAACTGTTGCATGGTATGACAATGAGTATGGATTTACTTGCCAAATGATTCGCTTACTAGAAAAATTCGCTAACTTGTAATTTGATAGATCAATCGATAAAAGAAGCCTTTGACTGGATCCAGTCAAAGGCTTCTTTCTTTTCATCCCCTACTTTTAAACTCGTTCAATGAACATATTGGCTTAAAAATTGTTGGACTACTTGCTGATATTTTTCAGGATCTGTCTTGTATGCTTCCGCATGCTCGGCTCCTTTTACAACATACTTTTCTTTTGGTCCCTTCGTTGCACGATAGACCTTATCTAACATTTCAAATGGTACAAATGTATCTTCGTCTCCATGTATAAAGAGCATTGGGCGCTGGTTTTTCTTCAATTGTTCCACTGCATTTGCTTCACCGAAAAAGTAGCCAGCACGGACTTTTGTCACTAGACTCGTTACTTGCATAAGCGGAAATGCTGGAAGACTAAACATATCGTCTAGCTGATAAGCAAGCTCATCATGAACGGAAGAATAACCGCAATCTTCAATGATTGCTTTCACATTATCTGGTAGTTTTTCTCCGCTAGTCATCATAACTGTTGCTGCTCCCATGCTGACACCGTATAGAACGATTTCTTGCGATTTTCCATTGTTTTCTAGCACTTTGTTTATCCACTGTACATAGTCTTTACGCTCTGGCCATCCAAATCCAATGTAATCCCCTTCGCTTTTTCCATGTCCTCTTGCATCAGGAACAAGGACATTGTAACCCATATCATGAAACATCTTTGCGTAATTGGTCATCGTTTCAGCGTTTCCCATATAGCCATGAGCCACAAGAGCTGTTTTTTCACTTTTCGTTTCAGCAGGAAGATAAATCGCTGATAATTTCAGACCGTCTTTTGAAGTGATGGTCCAATCGCTTCGGTTTTCTTTTGAACTAAACCATTTATGTGCATCCGTTTCTTTGGATGTCTGTGTTGTACCAGGTGTATCTTCGTCTAAAAAGTCTTTCTCAGAAGGCACAACAGCATAATTATAAAAATAATTCCCTGCAAACACTAACGCAACAATCAGAGCTAAAGCGACGCCTAAAAGGATTTTCATCCAAAGTTTCATAAATCATCCATCTCATTTCTCTTTTTTCATATAACCTTGAATTAGTATAATCAAAGAATCTCTACTATGCAATGTTCATTTTTATAACCCGCGAATTGTAAAATTAAGTTAGAAAAATAAAAAGGCATTTATGGTACACTCAAATTGTATTTCCGACGAAAGAAAACAAAGGAGTGTAACCATAAATGACCTACAAACATCTTACCATAGACGAACTGACAATGATAGAATCATATTATCTTCAACATAATAAGCCGGTTGAAATCGCTAACCGAATGGGACGTGCTATACAAACTATTTATAATGTAGTCAATAAGTTCAAGCAAGGCAAGACTGCTCTTGATTATTGGCACCAGTATAAAGAAAATAAGAAAAAATGTGGTAGAAAAGTCATTCAATTACCTGCTCATGAAGTAGATTACATTAAAGAGAAAGTCACTCTTGGTTGGACGCCTGACGTCATTATCGGGCGAAAAGAAAGGTCTGTTTCATGCGGTATGAGAACACTTTATCGTTTATTTTCTAAAGGAATATTTGATATTGACACACTACCGATGAAAGGTAAAAGAAAACCCAATGGCCATCAGGAAAAACGGGGAAAACAACAGTATCAGCGCTCAATCCATGATCGACCTGATAATTATCCTGATTTCAATTCTGAGTTTGGTCACCTTGAAGGTGATACGATCGTTGGCATTCATCATAAAAGTGCCGTCATTACTTTAGTTGAAAGATTATCTAAAGTCATTATCACGATTAAACCCAACGGCCGTAAGGCATTAGATATTGAAACTGCCCTTAATCAATGGTTTTCTCGCTTCCCTAAAAACTTCTTTAAATCTATTACGTTTGACTGTGGAAAGGAATTTTCTAACTGGAAAGCCATTAGTAACCAACATGATATTGATATATATTTTGCGGACCCTGGAACACCTTCTCAACGCCCATTAAACGAGAATTCTAACGGGATTCTGCGTCGTAATGGACTGCCGAAATCAATGGATTTTAGAAAAGTGAATCAGACATTTATTTCCAGTGTCAGCAATCAACGTAATCATATTCCAAGAAAATCATTGAATTACAGAACACCAATCGAAATATTTTTGAGCTATGTACAAGAAGCATTTTATTCTAGCTTAATTTGACAAATCATAACCTATAAAAAAACAAAATAAAAAAGCAGAAATAACTGGCTATTTCTAGCGGATTATTTCTGCAATAACTAATTATCTATTTTTTATTTTCAATTAATTTAAAGCTTGACCATGGTTTCAAAAAGTCAAGGAGGAATAATTCGTCATCGGAGATTCTTCCTACAACATTGACACGTCCGTCGTTTTTCATATCCTTCAAGGCGATTTGTGTTTCTCCTTTGTATTGACCGTACCCTTCATTGTCAATCAGTACATCCCCATGATGCATATCTCGCGTATTATGAGGCGGGAAATCTTTATCTTTGTAGTATACACGAGTCATCGTTGAACGAAGGATATATTCTGAGCGATCCCCTCGATAACTATGAAGGTTATCAAACAAGCAAATTCGTTCGTTTTCTGTAATACCTTCTTCCGTATCTACTTTCAATGTTGGATAATCCGCGTTAAATGCTTCTGCCATTTCTTTCAATTCTTCTTCACTTGCGTACGCATTTCCAATAGAAATATCATCAATCAATCCTGTAAGGATTAAATGCTTCACTTGTGTCGCAATTTCAAGATCTCGGTGGTCTTCCAGCGTGCACAAGCCATCTTGCGTAGGCCAAGGGCCAAACTCAGCAGATTGCGAATTGACGAATGCCATCGTATTCAAATTATATTTTCTGAATTTTTCTGAACAAAAAACAAAGTGTTCGTATCCTAAACCAGAGTATCGATGAGGATAAAAATTATGAGAACCTAATAAATTATCCGTGTTTGGCGAATAACTCATGATGTTGTCAACGTAATTCGTGCCCGAACTCATATTGATCTCGATTTTGATACCAAAAGGATTGCGCGTCATTTTTGCTTCTTCTGCTCCTGTGAATCCGATATCTAAGCGGACCCCGTAGGCACCCATCTTATGGAAAAAAGATAAGTCATCGTAAGAAATCTCCAACTGTTCAAATAACGCTGGATTGATATCAACCATTACTTCCATGCCTAGGCTATTCGCGTAATCAACTACTTCTTTAAATTCTGAAAGAACTTTTTCTTTATCATCATTGATCTGCAGCAAACTGGTAAAAACCCGTTTATACCCATACTTATGAGCTAAATCCAAGTACGCTTTGTCCTTTTCAAATGTTGACCGTTCTGGATAAATCGAGATTCCTAATTTTCCCATATTACCATTTCCTCCTGCATCTTTTCGTTTTTGTATCCACTTACATTATAGCAAACACAAAGTAAATGGTCTACACCTTTTCTTTTTCTTTTAAAATAAATGATAAATTCCAATAATTTAAGTAGGTATTTTCCCTCTATTTTGTTATCATTAAAGATAACAAAATAGTAAATTGGAAAGGAACAGTTATGAAGAAAAATAAAGTTATTTTAAGTATTAGTTTAGCAGCAGCATTGCTGTTTGCTGCTGGTTGTTCTGCAAACAACACGACTTCTTCTAGTTCGTCTACAGAAAGTTCAAAAAGTACATCTACTGCGGAAAGCACGACTGCCAGTAGCGTCGATTTGAACGCATTGGAATTACCACAATTGACGAAAGATGTCGCCGAAAATGAAGATCTGGTCGAAATGGTGACGAATAAAGGCACAATCAAAATCAAATTATTTCCCGAATACGCACCAAAAGCGGTTGAAAACTTTATGACACATGCAAAAGACGGTTACTACAACGGACTGACTTTCCATCGCGTCATCAAAGATTTCATGATCCAAGGTGGCGATCCTAAAGGCGATGGCACTGGAGGGGAAAGCATTTGGGGAGAAGGATTTGAAACAGAGATCAACAACCACCTTTATAATATAAGAGGTGCGTTATCTATGGCTCGCTCACAAGATCCTAACAGTAACGGCAGCCAGTTCTTTATCGTTCAAAATACAGATGATATGCATGATGGTCTTTTAAAAGACGACTATCCTCAAGCAATCATCGACGCTTATAAAAACGGCGGTTATCCTTCACTAGATGGCCATTATACTGTCTTCGGCCAAGTGATTGAAGGAATGGATGTCGTGGATGCTATTGCAAATATCGAAACAGATAGTTCAGACAAACCAAAAGAAGAAGTAAAAATCGATAAAATCAATATACTGCAAGAAGCAAAACAAAAATAAAAAAATAACGTCTGAATCCTGCATAGATGACAACGTATGCTAGGATTCAGGCGTCTTCTTTTTACATAAAAAGCAAGTAAGCTTCCTTTTGTTTTGCTATATCAGGTTTTATAGTCAAGCATTTTGGTTGACGATGAACGTGAACTCGCACTCACAGACTTTTTTATCATCTACATATGCTGCAGATAACGCTGTACCGACTGATCCCTTCATTTTGGTGATTTCAAAATGACATTTCAGCACATCTCCTGGAACAACTTTTTGACGGAATTTGGCCTTATTGATCCCACCGATATAAGCTCTTTTTCCTAGAAACTCTTCTGATTTTAGGATAAGTATCGAACCTGCTTGTGCCAGTGTTTCTAGAATCAACGCACCCGGCATCACTGGATTGTCAGGAAAGTGACCTTGGAAAAAATCTTCATTGATTGTTACATTTTTTGTCGCAACGATCTTTTTTCCTGGTTCTAAAGTATCTACATAATCAATATAACAAATAGGATAACGATTAGGAATCAATTCCATTACTTCAGTAGCAGATAATACGTAAGACATAATTAAACTCCTTCTTTCAGGCAATTGCCATTTTCATTACTTTGACTATCAAAGTATCATATTCCTAAATATTTAGCAATCTTTTTTTAATTTAAGAAAAAATAGTTTGACAATCAAAACATTTTGACTAATAATTAAGAAATCAAGAAGTTATTTTAGCTATTATTCTCTATTTTTTTACGACTATCAAATTTTTATCAGAAACAAAGGAGAGTCATTATGTCATTTCTAGAAGGAAAAAAAATCGTCATTATGGGCGTCGCTAACAAAAAAAGCATTGCTTGGGGTTGTGCTGAAGCAATGTTGAAACAAGGGGCAGAAATTATCTATACTTACCAAAATGAACGAATGAAAAAATCATTAGTCAAATTGGTCGGCGAAGAAGCATTCACTGTAGAATGTGATGTTTCTAGCGACGAAAGCATCGAAAAAGCAATGAATGCCATCGGTGAATATGCTGGGGAGATCCACGGCCTTGTCCATGCAGTTGCTTACGCCAACAAAGAAGAATTGTCCGGAAATGTGTCTGATATTTCCAGAGACGGCTATCAATTAGCTCAAGATATCAGCAGCTACTCTTTAATTGCTGTATCAAAATACGCACAACCGTTTCTTGCACCAAACAGCGGGATCGTTAGCATGACTTATCTAGGTTCAGAACGCGCAATCCCGAATTATAACATGATGGGTATTGCGAAAGCTTCTCTTGAAGCTGCTATCCGTTATTTGGCAGCTGAGTTCTCGCCTAAAGGAATTCGGGTCAATGGAATCTCAGCTGGGGCAATCAAAACATTAGCTGTCACAGGTGTTAAAGACTATCAAAAACTGATCCAGTTATCTGAATCTCGTACGCCTGATCAGCAAGGTGTGACGATCGAAGAAGTCGGTAATGCTTGTGCTTTCTTAATCAGCCCACTTTCCAGCGGAATCATCGGTGATATTATCTACGTTGACAAAGGTGTCCATCTTTCATAAACTTTTGTTGCATTCTTTAAAGTAAAACATATAAAAATCAGGAAAAAACTTTTTAAAGTCTCTTCCTGATTTTTTCTTTTTACGTTTTTTTCAACTCATTACTTTGAAATTATTCCACGACTTCAATCCAGCCTTCTGGTGCTTCTATGTCTCCAAATTGAATACCTGTCAATTCATCATACAACCGTTTTGTTACTGGTCCTACTTCCGTTTCACTATAAAATACATGAAGATTGTTATTGTGATAAATCCCACCGATTGGAGAAATAACAGCCGCTGTACCACATGCACCAGCTTCTGCAAATTGATCTAGATCATCAATGAAAATATCTCCTTCAATTGCTTGCAGTCCTAGTCGTTCTTCAGCTAACTGCAACAAGGAATATTTCGTGATACTTGGTAAGATAGAGGGCGATTGCGGAGTGATGAATTTTCCGTCTTTTGTAATTCCAAAGAAATTTGCTGCACCTACTTCTTCGATTTTCGTATGTGTGGCTGGATCAAGATAAACACAATCTGAGTAATCCAGTTCTTTTGCTTCTGTTCCTGGAAGTAAACTCGCTGCGTAATTTCCGCCGACTTTTGCTGCACCAGTCCCCTTAGGAGCAGCACGATCGTAATCAGATACAATAAAATTCGTTGGTTTTAGTCCACCTTTGAAATACGCTCCTACTGGCGTACAGAAGACGACAAATAAATATTCTGGAGCTGGATGGACACCAATGTTTTCACCGACCCCAATCAGTAAAGGGCGCAAGTATAATGTAGCGCCTGTTCCATAGGGCGGCACAAAATCTTCATTTGCTTTTACCACTTGCTTGACAGCATCAACGAACATCTTTTCAGGGACCATTGGCATCAGCAATCGTCTAGCACTTTGATTCATCCGTCGACTATTTTGTTCAGGTCGAAAGAGATTGACCTTGCCGTCTTTTCGACGATAAGCTTTTAGACCTTCAAAACATTGCTGACCATAATGAAGCGCTGGAGAGCCTTCATGAATCGTCAGGTAATTATCTTCTGTCAATTCTCCTTCTTCCCATTGTCCGTCTTTCCATTTGGCAATAAAACGCCAAGGAGTTTTGATATAAGAAAAACCTAGATTGTTCCAATCGATTTGCATATACTTACCACCTTCGTTATTTTCTCCACATTTTATCATTATCCATATTATTTGTCATTTTATTTTCAGCTTTTTTCCTTCATTATAGTTATTTTTGCTATTTCCTTTTTTGAAAACTTCTTGGTACAATACAGAAAGAATCAAATTTTAGAAAAGAGGATTTTATGTTTTCATTATTAGCAACTGCCGGTACGACAGACTCTTCTGGCGAGACATTGACAGATCAAGCTGTCAGCAAAGTAAATGCGTTTCAGCGGTTTTGGGACGGGATTGATTGGGACGCCATTTTGGCTGCCTTTATCCAAAAAAGTTTATATCTGATTTTTTTGATCGTCCTTTTTTGGATTCTTCACCGTGTGGGAAAATATCTGATTGATAAGTCTTTTAATCAGTATTCTAAAAAAGCCATTCTAAACGAGAGCCGCTTAAAGACTTTACATAGTCTTTTAAATACTATTTTTCATTATACCCTTGGTTTCTTTTTTATCTATGCAATTTTATCTGCTATCGGTGTGCCGATCGGATCACTTTTGGCTGGTGCCGGAATTGCAGGTGTGGCAATCGGTCTTGGTGCCCAAGGGTTCATGAGTGATGTTATTACCGGATTTTTTATTATCATGGAACAACAGATGGATGTTGGGGACTACATCAAGCTAGCAAACTTAACGATTGAAGGAACCGTCGTATCTGTTGGTATCCGTACCCTTCAGCTGAAAGCAACGGATGGTACTGTCCATTTCATCCCGAATCGAAACATCACCACGATCAGCAATCTCTCTCGTGCAAATATGCAAGTACTTTTAGATATTCGGATTGTTCCTGAAGAAGGATATGACAAAATCTATGAGATCATTGATCGAGTAAATCGTACATTAGCTGAAAAATACCAAGAAGAGCTCCAAACTGAACCTTCTATCTTTGGATTAGTGGATCTTGGAAACAGCAATTTTGCGATTCGTACGGTCTGCTACGCATTGAACGGAAAACAATATGCCTTAAAAGAAGAGTTCTTGAGCTCCTATGTCAAAGAATTGACAGCTTCTGGTTTCACGATTCCGAACAGTCCAATTGCTGTCGGAAAATAATTTGGACAAACGATGCAACGAATCTCACTAAAAAGAGCGTGGGACAAAAGTAAAGAACACTTTTGTCCCACGCTCTAAACACGTATAAACGGCGGAAGCAGAAGCAACTCCTTCGGAAATAAGCTGAAATTCACAAAAATTTGAAAAGCAATTTTCGTGAATTCCTTCTTATTTCTTGGAGTTAAACGCTTTTGTCCCAGCCTCTTTTTCAAGATAAAGTCAAAACTGGTACGCTGTTTTTTCTACTTATTTTTTGATTATCTTTTAGTTTCTCGTTCTTTAGCTCACGATATCGATTTGTTCTTTTAATTCTTCGATTTTCGGAGACAATATATTACGACGTTCTAATTCATGCACCATGAAGTTTACGGCTTTAAGCAGCTCTTTTCTTGTAATGATTCCTTTGAAAATCCGATCTTCTGTGACAACCGGTAAAAAAGGCGAATCGACTAACAAATGGAGTACTTCTTCTAGTTCCCAATTTTCATCAATTGTCGGAACATCTGTTTCTGTCACGTCAGCAACCGTTAGTCCTTCTAACGGGTCCATGCTGATTGTTTGCAAGTCAATCATTTTATTGACCACATCTGATAAACTTACTAGTCCTACAAAGTGATCATCTTTTCCTAATACAGGAATTTTGGAATAACCGACCTTCGATAACACAAGTAAACCATGGGACAATGGATGATGATACATAACATTTGCCACATTTTCTGCAGGAATCAAAAACGTTTCCTGATTTTCCAGCAGCATTTCTCTTACTATAGGTCCAATCATCTGATGGCCTCCATTTCTATTTCATTCAACACTACTATTTTACCGAAACCGGATGCAAAATTCATAAAATAAAGCTTATTTTTATTAAAAATTAGAGTTTTTTTATTCAGCGCTCTCTCGAAAAAGAAAAGGCCAACTCTTCAACTGCCTGATGGGCACGGTTATAGTATTGAACAGAAATTTGGTCATCTAAACTTTCGATAAGAGCATATGATGGGATTTGGATCGGGCCTCTAGGCTGAGAAATGCTACCAGGATTCAAAAACAGGATTTTCTGATCCATCTCACAGCCTATTTGATGGGTATGACCAAAAAACACCATATCGGCAGTTGCAGCTCGAGCTTCGATTGCTAACTGTGTCAAACCAAATCGGACATTCGATAAATGACCGTGAGTCATGAATACTGTATCCTGACCAGTTTGGATCACTTTTTTCTGTTCGAATCCTGGTCCATAATCACAATTACCTTGAACCACTTGGAATGTATCCCATAATGGGTCAGAAGCTTCTAATTCCGAATCACCACAATGGAAAAAGATATCCACTTCAGAACGATAACGATCTACTAAGTCAACGAGGATATCTCTGTCTCCATGATTATCACTTACTACTAAATACCGCATCTATCTCTCTCCTTCCAGCCATTGTTTCCACTCGGCACTCAATTTTTTCATTGCTTGAGCCCGATGACTGATCTTGTTTTTTTCTTCGCTCGATAATTCTGCTGCTGTTTGTTTCTTACCTTCTGGGATAAATAAAGGATCATACCCAAAGCCATTTTCGCCAGATGGTATACGGGCTACTCGACCGGGCCATTCCGCTTCTACTACAAGGCTGTCTTTTTTGGGTGCCGCGAATACTAACGTACAATGGAATTGTGCTGTTCTTTTTTCATCCGGCACATCTGTCAATTCATATAATAATTTGGCGTTATTCCCCGCATCACTTTTTTGTTCCCCTGCAAAACGTGCAGAATAGATTCCTGGCATACCGCCTAAAGCATCCACTTTCAAACCTGAATCATCTGCTAAGACTGGCTGATCAAGCAATTGTGCAATCGTTTCTGCTTTTAATCGGGCATTTTCTTCAAATGTGCTGCCAGTTTCTTCCACATCTGGCAATTCAGGATAGTCAAGTAATGTTTTTACATGATATCCCGCTTCTTTGAACATATTTCGAAACTCTTCTGCTTTTCCTGGATTTCTTGTCGCAATGATGATTGTTTTTGTTTCTTCTATCCGCTCATCATTTTGAGCAAACTCTGTTAGCAAAGCATGTTTTTGCTCTTTGATCAAATCTTCAATCGCGTTTTTTCCAAAAAAGAGCATTTCATTCAACTGTTCACCATCAAACGTTGCTTCTTCTCCAGTTCCTTGAATCTCCACGAATTTTCCAGATTCTGTCATTACAAGATTCATGTCTACAAGTGCTGCGGAATCTTCTTGGTAATCCAAATCTGTGACGCAAGTCCCATCTGGTAAGATTCCTACGCTAACTGCAGCAAGATGTTCTTTTATTGGATCTTCTGACAATTCTTTTTCTCTTAAAAGTTTTTCAATGGCTAATTTCAATGCCACAAATGCCCCAGTGATACTTGCTGTTCTAGTACCGCCATCCGCTTGGATCACATCGCAGTCTACGATGATACTACGTTCTCCTAATTTTTCCAAGTCTACTACTGCACGCAAGGAACGACCAATAAGACGCTGGATTTCCATTGTTCTACCAGAAAGTTTCCCTTTGCTGCTTTCTCTACGATTTCTCGTACTCGTTGCTCGAGGCAGCATACTATATTCTGCTGTCACCCATCCTGTTCCTGTTTCTCTCAAAAAAGGGGGAACAGAATTTTCTATTGTTGCAGAACAAATAACTGTTGTATCACCAAAACGGATCACTACCGATCCTTCTGGATATTTGAAAACATTTGTTTGAAGCTCCAGTTTGCGAAGCTCTTGGGCTTTTCTCCCGTCATGACGCATCCTTATTTTCCTCCCAATTCGATATGTTCTACATTTAAGTGTCCGATTCCAAGCCAGTCTTCAGCTATTTCCTCGAAAAGTTTGGCAGAGCCAGTTGTATAAAACTGGCATAATGTCCGACCATTTTGCGGTGAATTGCTCAAATTGAAATAATCTAACAGCATAGATACTTCACCTACTGTTTCTGCTCCAGAATCGATCAGTTGAACATTTTCTCCCATTACATTTTGAATGATGGGGCGTAATAATGGATAATGGGTGCATCCCAAAATCAATGTATCGATTTTTTTAGTGGTTAAAGGAGCTAATGTTTCTGCCACAATTTTTTTCGCCACCGATGAATGGTATTCATTACTTTCGACAACTGAAACAAATTTGGGACAAGCAAGACTTGTCACAGTCAATTCTGGTACTTTCTCTTTCAGTGCTTTTTCATAAGCTTGACTTTTTACCGTACCAATCGTACCGATAATGCCAACTTGTTTATTTTGTGTTTTTTTTACTGCCGCTCTAGTACCGGGAAGGATCACACCGATGACTGGAATAGAAAGAGCAGCTTTGATTTCTTCTAAAGCCACCGCAGTTGCGGTATTGCAGGCGATCACCAGCATCTTGATTCCTTGCTCCACCAGATAATCCGTCATTTCCCAAGTATACTGGATTACCTGTTCCGCGGGTCTAGGGCCATATGGGCAGCGTGCTGTGTCTCCTACAAATAAAATATTTTCATTCGGTAATTGTTTCAGGGCTTCTTTTACTACAGTCAAGCCGCCGACACCTGAATCAATAAATCCGATAGGGCGATTATCTGTCAATCGTATCATCCTTTTTTTCAATAAATTCTATCCTCCCTATTGTGTACTTTTTAGCGTGAATTTTCAAGTGCTCTTACTTGCTTAAAACAATCGAAATCTCTTTTTTTCGAATGGAAAGAGGAAAAGCGGTTGTGACTTTAGTTTGCCACAACCGCTAAAAGAATCATCTATTAATAACTGTACCGTCTCTTTTCCAAGTAACCGGAAAGCAGAGAAAGCGCGTAACATACCACGAAGTACATAAGTGTCATGATGATGAACATCGGAAGCACATAATTGGTGTTCTGTCCATAAATAATACGTGCCTGATGAGAAAGTTCAGGTAAAGAAATGATTACTGCTAATGAAGTATCTTTGATCAGTGAAATCAATTGGCTCACAATTGCCGGGATCATTGATTTAAATGCTTGCGGTAACACGATCGTTCGCATCGATTCTACATAAGTCAGTCCCGTTGATAATCCTGCTTCCATCTGTCCTTTTGGAACAGCATTGAGTCCAGCTCGGAAAATTTCCGACAACATAGCTGACTCAAAAATCGTTAATGCTGCGACAGCGGACCAGAAGATGTTCATCTGAATGCCGATTTGAGGTAAGGCAAAGTAAGTGAAGAAAATGATCAATAATAATGGAAGATTCCGTATAATATCAATCACTACACCAAGGATTTTGGAAAAGAAAGGGATATTCGCAAAACGAATCACACCTGTCAGACCACCGATCAAGAAACTAAAAATGATCGAAAACAATGAAACTTCAACAGTAACCTTTAATCCTTCCAATAAAAAACGGATATTCATCCATGAAAAAGCGCCGCTAAAATCCATGTATTTCCCCTCCTTCTATGAACGAACCGCCCATTTTTTCTCAAGATAAACCATTAAGTAAGATAACGGTAGCGTGATAACTAAGTAAAATAACCCAACGATGATATACGTATCGAAGGTATTGAATGTTTCACTAGCGATCAAGTCTCCTTGATACATCAAATCTAAACCAGCTACGATTGCTAAAATAGATGAGTTTTTTACGAGGTTGATAAATTGGTTGCCTAATGGCGGGATAACGATTTTGAATGCTTGCGGTAAAACAATATAACGCATGATTTCTGAATAGGTAAAACCAGAAGATAGTCCTGCTTCTGTTTGACCTTTTGGTACGGTTTGAATCCCTGAACGTACTGTTTCAGCAATAAAAGCAGATGTATAGATCGTTAATCCAATCGTACCTGCTTGGAATCCATCTAGATTAAACCAATAAATCGGTACGACAACATAAAAAAACATCACGATGATTAATAATGGAATGTTTCTAAAAAATTCTACATATGCCTTTGCTAAGGCGCTCACTACTTTATTCTTTGATAATTGGAAGATTGCCATTAACGTTCCGATAATCAAACTAAACACAAGTGCTAAGACACTCGAAAACAATGTGATCTTGAACCCGTCGACAAAGATTGGTCCATAAGTTTGTATCAATTCGCTCATTGCCTCTCCCCCTTACTCTACTTTTCCTTCAGTTTCATTTGGAAACCATTTTTGATAGATTTTATCGTATGTGCCATCTGCATGCATTTCCTCTAGCGCTTGGTTAACAGCTTTCAAGAAGTTTTCTTGCCCTTTGTTGATCGCAATCCCGTAAGGCTCATTAGTAAACGTTCCACCAACTAACTCATACTCTGGATTTTCATCTGCAATCCCTAACAAAATCGCATTATCCGTAGTCATCGCGTCTCCCTGACCAGATTGTAAAGCAGTAAATGCTTCTGCATAGTTTTCTAATTCTAAAATTTTTGCATCTGGTGCATGCTGTCGGATATTCGCAGCCGATGTAGAACCTTTGACTGCTAGAACCGTTGTAGAAGCATTCAAATCATCTACACTTTTGATTTGGCTTCCTTTCTTTACCAACAAAGCTTGGCCAGCATCGAAATAGACATCTGAAAAGTCAACCTGTTTTTTTCGTTCATCTGTGATCGTCATCGTTGCAATAATTGCATCGATATTTCCGTTTTTCAATAATGGAATCCGAGTTTTAGAAGTGACTTCAACAAATTCTGTTTTTCCATTGTCACCAAGGATCTTTTTAGTGATTGCTTTTGCAATATCTACATCAAATCCTTGTACAGTTCTGCTCTCAATATCCATCATTCCAAATAATCGAGTATCATACTTGACACCCCAGATGATTTCATTGGTAGATTTGCTTCGCTCTAAAATATCTTCATTTGCCAACCCATTTCCTTTACATCCGGCTAGTGCAAGAAAAGCAATGCCTAAAAGGAAAATCAGGCGTATTTTTTTTAACCTGCGCATCTTTTTCCTCCTATCAATGATTGATAACTTTACTGATAAATTGCTGTGCTCGGACTTCATTTGGATTTTCGAAAAAGTCTCTCACATTTCTGCTGTCTTCCAATACTTCTCCATCAGCCATGAAGATAACACGATCCGCCACTTCTTTGGCAAAGCCCATTTCATGTGTCACGACAATCATTGACATACCGTCATGAGCCAATTTTTTCATAACGTCTAATACATCACCAATCATTTCCGGATCCAAAGCAGAAGTAGGTTCATCAAACAGCAGCATCTCAGGATTCATCGCTAAACCTCTGGCGATTGCCACCCGTTGCTGTTGTCCCCCGGATAACATGGAAGGATAAGAATCTTTCTTATCTAACATATTGACAGTTTTCAAAAATTTCTCCGCGTTTTTGACTGCAGTTGCCTGGTCTTGCTTTAACACTTTGATTGGTGCTAATGTAATATTTTCCAGAACGGTTTTATTAGGATACAAATTGAAATGCTGGAAAACCATGCCGATATTCTTTCGGACTTCTGTCAACTTTGTCTTTTTATCATGCAAGTCAGTATCATTAATTAGTAGCTTGCCTGAAGAAATCGTCTCTAATCCATTGATACAGCGAAGCATCGTGCTCTTTCCTGAACCAGAAGGACCAATGACAACGACAACTTCTCCTTTCTCGAATTCGAGATTGATATTTTTTAATGCGTGGAACTTGCCATAATATTTATCCACGTGATCAAATTTAATCATTGCCATAGAATTACACTCCCATTATTATTTAGTAAGATTTCTTTTAAAGATGTATAATAAAATACATTATATCTGATAGTTTAGTAATTTGTAAAGTTTCTTAGAACGTTTATTCTCCCATAAATATTTCTTCCATTTCTAATCTATTAGTTATTTTATCCTCTTTCCTTGTTTTTTCATTAGGAACTGTTGTTTCTTTTCAGGAAAAACGGTAAGATATTAAGTGCTCAGACTTACAAATCGTAAAGAGGTGTCTTTTTTGAAAAATATTATTTTAACGGGAGATCGACCAACTGGGAAGCTGCATTTAGGGCATTACGTCGGTTCTCTAAAAACCCGAGTGGCTATGCAGGCAGATGAAGACAACCAACTGTTTGTCATGATTGCTGACATGCAAGCACTGACAGATAATGCTAAAAATCCTGAGAAGGTTTCATCAAATGTCTTGCAAGTTGCTTTAGACTATTTAGCCGTGGGATTAGATCCTGCAAAATCTACTTTATTTATCCAATCACAAATTCCGGAATTAGCTGAATTAACCATGTATTATTTGAACTTAGTCAGCGTAGGACGCGTTCGGCGCAATCCGACTGTCAAAACAGAAATCGAACAAAAAAAATTCGGTGAAAGCGTGCCTACAGGATTCTTTATCTATCCTGTTTCTCAAGCAGCAGATATCACTGCATTCAAAGCGAATCTTGTACCTGTTGGCGAGGATCAAAAACCAATGCTAGAGCAGACACAGGAAATCGTACAAAGCTTCAATCATACATATGGTGAAGTCTTGGTGGAACCAAAAGGCGTATTCCCACCAAAAGGAATGGGTAGATTACCTGGAATCGATGGAAATGGCAAAATGAGTAAATCGTTAGGAAACGGTATTTATATCTCCGATCCTGCCGATGTCTTACAGAAAAAAGTCATGAGTATGTATACTGATCCAAACCACATCCATGTACAAGATCCTGGACAAGTAGAAGGGAATATGGTCTTCACCTACTTGGATGTATTCGGAACAGATAAAGAAGCAATTGAAGAAATGAAAGCTCATTACCGCCGTGGCGGACTTGGTGATGTAAAGATCAAACGATACCTCATTGATGTATTGGAAGCTGAATTTGCACCGATCCGTGCGCGCCGAGAAGAATTGGAAAAAGATCCTTCAGCTGTTATGGAAATCTTACGTAAAGGTAGTGAAGAAGCTGCTAAAGTAGCTGCACAAACACTTTCTGAAGTAAAATCAGCAATGGGAATCAATTACTTCCATTAATTCATTTACTCTAAAAAAACAGGCTGTAAAGGCCTGTTTTTTTATCTCGTCTCTGTGCTATTCCTTTTTTAAAATCAAAAAAAGAGATGTGACGAAGTTGTGTCACATCTCTTTTTCAAATGTATGGTCTTCAAAAGCTACTTGATCGTTACTTACTATATTTTCCCTCTTAGCGAATACTTGCCTCTAGGTTTTCTACCAACGCTTTTTCGACTTTTTCCATTCCTTTATTGATTTCTTCATCTGTCAATGTTGCTTCTGGGTTGACGAATGTCAGGCTATACGCCATGGATTTATGTCCTTTTTCAATGTTTTCTCCTTGATAGACATCAAATAATTGGATATCTGTTAAAAATCTTCCGGCAGCAGAACGGATAACTTCTGTTAATTCCTGATTTGTCACAGTTTCTTTTACAAGCAAAGCGATGTCCCGGCTGACTGCTGGGAATTTTGTCACTGCTTCGAAAACAATCCCTTTTTGAGCAGCTTCCACTACAGCAGATAAATCAAACTCAGCAACATATGTTTCTGGAATATCATAACTTTTTGCAATCGTTGGATGCACTTGACCGACAAAACCAATAAATTTTTCGCCAAGGTAAATCGCAGCAGTTCTTCCAGGATGCATTTCCTTCATTTCTGTCACTGTTTGATAATGGACATCTTCAGTGATGCCTAGTTGTTCAAATAAGTTTTCTAAAAGACCCTTGATGGTGAAAAAGTCTACATTTTGAGCTTTCGTCTGCCAATCTTTTTCTTCCCAAATACCAGAAATAGCGATTGCTGCATGTTTTACTTCTTGCGGCAGATGTGTGCACGGATCATTTTCTTGGAAGAATACCCGCCCAATTTCATATAAAGCAATCTCTGTATTTTTTCGAGCAGTGTTATAACTGATATCATCTAATAGTCCGCTGATCAAATTCATTCGTAATACAGAACGTTCTTCGCTCATTGGCCAGTCCAAACGTGTAATATTACTTTCATTTATAACAAACTGTCTTGATTTTTCTTCTGTTGTCAATGCATAACTGATTGCTTCGCTCAATCCGCTTCCTTCAAAGATTGTACGAATTTTACGAGTAGTTTCTTGTTCTTTTGACAAGCTTCCAGCAACCGTTTCTCCACTTGGAAGTGTAGATGGCAACTGGTCGTATCCATAAATACGAGCAACTTCTTCGATAATATCTGCTTCGATTTGGATATCCCAGCGTCTTGGTGGTACTACTACGGAATAAACATGCTCCTTTTCTTCATAGCTAAATCCAAGTGCTTCAAAAATCTCATTTACTTCTTTAACGACAAGAGATGTTCCTAAATATTGATTGATGCGTTCAAGTGAAATCTTCACTGATACGTCTTCTGCTTTGATCTCTGAGCCTTTGACCGCGCCTTGTAGAACTTCCCCACCCGCAAGAGAAACGATCATTGCTGCAGCAACCTCACTGGCTTCTCCAACAGTCGCATGGTTGATTCCTTTTTCAAAACGTGCAGAGGATTCACTACGCAAATTAAATTGTTTTGCTGTACGACGAATCGAAATTGGATCAAATAAAGCAGATTCTAGTGCAACTGTTGTTGTTTCATTCGTGATCTCTGAGTCTAACCCTCCCATGACACCAGCTAAAGCAACTGGTTCTTTGCCGTTAGTAATGACGAGATTGTCAGTTGTCAATTCCCGAGATTCTCCATCTAGTGTTACTAATGTTTCATTTTCTTTTGCACGGCGGACAAAGATCTCTTTTGATTTCAATTTGTCGTAGTCAAATGCATGTAGTGGTTGTCCGAATAAAAGCAAAATATAGTTCGTCACATCTACTACATTGTTGATTGGACGAATGCCTTCGTTCATCAAAAGATTTTGTAGCCATTGAGGACTTGGCTGGATTCTTACTCCTTCAATGATTCTGATTTGATAAGCAGGAACTGCTTCTTTATCTTCAACTTCCACTTGAATTTTATCGCTAGCAGGTCGTGAGGATTCTAGCAACTTTTCGTCATCGAATGTAGGAGTCTGACGATAAATTGCCCCAACTTCATAAGCTACGCCACGCATTGACAATGCATCCGCACGATTCGGTGTGATAGATAATTCAATAATCGAATCATCCATATCCAAATAAGGAAAAACTGGATCGCCATTTACAGCTTCTTGTGGCATATAATAGATACCTTCAGCGTATTCTTTCGGTATAACACTATCTGAATAGCCAATTTCTTGTAATGAGCAAATCATGCCATTTGATACTTGGCCACGCATTTTTCCTTTTTTGATTTTTACATTACCAGCGATACGTGAGTTAGGAAGTGCAACAATCACTTTGATTCCAACCTTCACATTAGGCGCTCCACAAACGATTTGAGACAGTTCGTCTTCGCCAATATCGACTTGACAAATAGAAAGGTGATCAGAATCTGGATGTGGTACGCATTCCTTGACTTCACCGACAACGATTTTTTTCAAGCCTTCTTCTGGAACCGTTACTCCCTCTACTTCGATTCCTGTCACAGACATCTTATCCGCTAATTCTTTTGGTGTTACATTCGATAAATCTACATAACGATTGAGCCATTTATATGAAACTAACATTTTCTTACTCCCCCTTGAACTGACTTAAGAAACGTAAGTCATTTTGATAGAAATTACGGATATCATTCACTCCATACCGCAACATAGCTACGCGGTCTGGTCCAAGGCCGAAAGCAAAGCCTGAATATTCTTCTGGATCGATTCCTGACATCTTCAACACATTCGGGTGTACCATGCCAGCTCCTAAAATTTCGATCCATCCAGTGTATTTACATACGTTACAACCGGCACCACCACATTTGAAACAGCTGACATCTACTTCTACTGATGGTTCCGTAAATGGGAAATAACTTGGACGCAAACGAATTTCACGATCTTCCCCAAACATTTTTTTCATTACGACTTCTAATGTTCCTTTAAGGTCGCCCATTGTGATGTTTTTATCAACAACTAGCCCTTCAATTTGATGGAACTGATGACTGTGGGTCGCATCATCTGTATCTCTGCGGAAGACTTTCCCTGGCGAGATCATTCGTAGAGCACCCTTAGAGAAATCATGTTTTTCCATTGTCCGTGCTTGGACTGGTGAAGTATGTGTCCGAATCAATATCTCGTCTGAAATATAGAAAGTATCTTGCATGTCCCTTGCTGGATGATCTTTTGGCAGATTCATCCGTTCGAAATTGTAATGATCAGATTCTACTTCATATCCTTCTACGATCTGATAGCCCATACCCACAAAAATATCTTCAATTTCTTCCATGATTTGTGTCACGATATGACGTGTACCATGTTTTACTTTTCTACCAGGTAGTGTCACGTCTATTGTTTCTTTTGCCAAAGCTGCATTTAACGCTTCTTCTTCTAATACTTGTTTTTTTCGCTCGATCTCTTCTGTCAAAAGATCTCGGATCTCATTTGCGAAACTTCCGACTTTTGGTCGCTCTTCTGGACTTAGATCTTTCATCCCACGTAATACTTCTGTGATCGGTCCTTTTTTTCCTAACGTTTCAACACGTATTTGATTTAATTCATTTAAATCTTGTGCCGCTGTGATTTTGACGAGCGTTGCTTCTTTCAAGCTCTCTAATTGTGCTTGTAGAGACATGTGCTTGTTCCTCCTTTAAATTCCAAATACAAAACAAAAAGACCTCATTCCTGTTAAGGAACGAGGTCTTCGCGTTACCATCCTAATTTGCGGATAAATGACTTACACCGCACTCTTACTTCGTTAACGACAATTGCCGGTCTGATTTTATCAGACGAACTCGGAAAGTGAACTTCATTTTTCAAACACAGGATCTGCTTTCAGTCTGCGACAGATCTCCCTGAACTGGTTTAGCCAAACTACTCTTTTTCGTCATCGTTCTTTACTTATTCGTATGGACTATAGTTTACAAGATTTTTTTTACAAAATCAACCGCATTCTTCCTCTGTGACCCATTTTTCGCTCCAAACTTGTATTTGACGCATCGCTTTTTGCAAGTCTGCTCCTTTTTCAGTCAAGAGATATTCTGAACGGCTCTTTTCGCTACAGGCAAAGTTTCGAGTGACTATTCCTTCTTTTTCTAATTCCTTCAAGCGTTCGACTAATACTCGATCACTGACCATCGGGATTTTTGCCGCAAGCTCAACAAAGCGTTGCGGACCGTTTTCGAGTAGTACATCGATAATCAATCCGTTCCATTTTTTTCCTAAAATAGAGAATGTTTTTTCAAATTTAGGGCATAAAACGAATTCTGTCTGTGTTAGCTCCATCATACTCACCTCTTCCCAGAGTATAGCATAATCCTTACAAAACATAAGTCAAGTTTGCTCAATTATAATTATTTGTTAATGTTTATAATTTGTTTCACTCGAAGCAAAATTAGGAAAACATTTTCTACTGGCTTATTCAAAGCTTCTGACATTGCTTGTTGGTAAAGTCTTAGCTGTCCTTGATATTTTTGGACGATTGCATCTATTTCTGCTGGATCATCCGGAGGTAAAATAAAATCTGTTTTAAAATCATAGATATTGAGATGATCTTTTTCTTCTAGGTATCCATCGACGATTCCGTGGATTAATAGTTCATCTTCTTGATTTGGATAGTCTTGAAATACTTCGTCAGCAGGAAGCAGCATGGAAAAAGGTTGTTCTCGTTTTACGTTTTCTTTGTTGGCAATCAGCTGTTGACCAAGTTCTGTTTGAAAGAACCATATAATAGAAGAAACATCTACTTTTTTCGCGACTTTTTCGTCTACTAACCGTTTCCTTACCAATTCCTGTAATTTTTGATGGATACTCTCTGTAGTTGGCATCTCTAATGGCAGTAATTGTAACAAAGCATGCGTAGCAGTTCCAACAGTAGCTGCTGACACTTGCCGATCTTTTTGCAAAAATTTTGGTTCTGCTAGTTGTTCTTGCGTATAACGAAATTGACGGGATGCTGCTTTGTTCTGACTGCTTTCCAGAGTCAAACGTGATTCTTGTGTATCATCTGGATCTTCGAATAATCGTTTGATTTCAGATACAGATTGATAACTTGTGGTTTGTGAAGAAGCTTGATAAGGATATTCATATGCCAGACGTTTTTGTAACGAATCTGCTAATAAAGTTTCATCTTCTTTCATCTGCTGATCTAAGTTAACCAGTTCTTTTTCAGCAAGCAACTGTCTTTGTTCAATGATCGATTGCTGATTCATCCATGAAATAGAAAACTGTGCATTTGAATGTTGAAGAAGAGAAGTCGAAATTTCTTCCTCTAAGTATTTCTGCATTTCAGGATGACGGATCAATCCGTAACCAATCCAATTCATCAAGCTGCTTCTGCCCTTCAAACGTAGCGCAGGATCAAAAACCAACTCCTCATGATCAGCTGCTTCAGACCACGTTTGGATCATTTGCTCTTTATTTTTATAGGAACCGACAATGAAAAGCTTTTGTTCTGCCCGAGTCAATCCTACATACAATTTACGCATTTCTTCCGACAACAATTTGTTTTGCTTTGCCAATTTGATGGCTTGAAACGGTAACGTATCATATAACACTCGTGTTTCAGGATCCATATAGCGAATTCCTGCTCCAAGTTTTTCTTCAAAAGCATACCGATTGCGCAAGTCTTGTAAGTTGAACTCCTTTGTCATATCTAACAAAAATACAACTGGGAATTCCAAGCCTTTACTTGCATGGATCGTCATAACGCGAACAGCATTATCTTCTATTGAAATGACTGGTTCTGCTAAGTCTTTATCTTTTTCTTGCATTTTTTCAATGAAACGCACAAACTGGTATAATCCTCTGAAAGAACTTTGCTCGTAAGCTTTGGCACGATCAACCAATGCATAAAGATTGGCTTGTCTCTGTGCCCCTGCTGGCAGACCGACCACATACTCTAGATATCCCGTCTCATAATAGATATCCCATAACAAGTCAGTGATCGAAGAACGGCGAGCAAGTTCTCGCCAATGCTCTAGTTGCTTGCCAAAATGTTTCAGCTTAGCTGCTAATTCATCTTCGTTTGATGCTTGATAAGCAAGCACAGCATCATAGTAAGTATGTGCACGGTCAGCTAATCGAATGCTGGCTAATTCTGGTTCAATCAGACCCACGATCGGTGAGCGCAATACAGCCGCAAGCGGAATATCTTGATAGGGATTATCGATTAATTGTAGCAGCGAGATCATCGTGCGAATTTCTGTCGCTTGAAAATAGTTTTGAGCATCATTCATCTCTAATGGAATATCCAATGTTTTGAAAATCTCTAAAATCGTTAAGTTGTTCTTCTTTGTAGGTGTCAAGAGAACAATGTCTTTGTACTCTATCGGACGACTTTTTTTTGATTTTTTATCATAAATCATAAAGGAGGAATCAATTAATTGACGAATTTTTAGTCCTGTCATAAAAAGTTCGCCTTCTGTTTTGTCTTCCAGTATATCATCCGTCGGAATCTCAATCTCTGATTCTTCCTGTTCTTTTTCATAGATCATGATTTCCGGCTCAAACTGTTCATTCTCTGGAAAGTCTGAAAATCCTTGGATCAGTTTGGCTGCTTCATCATAATTGATTTGACCCACTGCTGGATCCATTAGTTGTTCAAAAATAAGATTCGTAAAAGAAAGGACTTCTTTTCTAGAGCGGAAGTTCTCAGCCAAAACGATTCGACGTCCGCCTTCTTTCTTTGAGAAATTCTCGTATTTCCCGATAAATAAACTAGGATCTGCTAAACGGAAAGAATAGATGGATTGTTTGACATCCCCAACCATGAACATATTTCCTTTTGTATCATCAGGTTCTCTTAGCCAGTATAAAATGGCTTCTTGTAATTGGTTCACGTCTTGATATTCATCTACCATTACTTCTTTGAATTTTTTTCGATAATGTTTTGAAGCTTCACTTGGCAGCCATGCATCTTTCGTTTTTTCTGTGAGAATCTGCAACGCTAAATGTTCCAGATCATTGAAATCCAGCACACCTTTTTCCCGTTTACGCATACTGAAACCGTCCATGAAGCTTTGCGTGACTTTTGTCATTTCTTCGACTAATGGTAGTGCTTTGTCCGTTAATTCTTCCATTTGGCTTGGGGAAACAGGAAAATAACTTTTACTTATCTGCTGAATCAGTTTTTTTGCTTTATCCCTCATGCCCTTGACTTCATTGGAAATTTCTTTCAATTCTGCTTTCCGGCTGCTCTTAAAAGTTGAAAAAGTTAGTTGTTCCAAACCAGCATAAGCTTCTTCTAACCGATCTTGCGAGAACGCTTCATAGATATTCTTGATCTGCTGTTGTTCTCCAGCTACTTGCTCATTCATTTTTTCTAATCCTTCACCTTGTGCTAACTGAGTCATCTGTTCATATAACTGTACACATTGGTATATATCTGCCAAAACTAAAGGACGGATTTGTTCTTGATATAATCGAGATTTAGCTAGCCCCTCAGGCAAACGATAATTATCGCTTAACTGTTCTAGCCATTTTTGGGGGTCAGGGTTGGCACGGGCAAACTCATAAAGAGAAAACACCAGATTCGTCAAGCCGTCATCTGAACGATCATTAGAAAAATTCATTGTTAATTGGAAAAATCGTTCATCATTTTCTGCATAAAGTGCTTCTCTCAGCTCGTCCCACACATCCTCCTTCATCAAGATCGTTTCTGTTTCATCTGTTAACATGCGAAAGACTGGATCAATATCAATTAAGTAATAATAACGTCGAATAACTGTCAGGCAAAAAGCATGTAAGGTTGAGATATTCGCTGTGGGCAATAAAACTAACTGCTTAGTAAAATGCTGTCTACGTACAGGGTCACTTTCGCTATTGACGGATTCTTGTAATGCCTCTTGAATTCTTTCTTTCATTTCTCTTGCGGCAGCTTCAGTAAATGTCACAATCAATAATTCATCGATATCAAAACCCATTTTTAGTTTTTCAATCACTCTTCGAACAAGCACTGTAGTTTTACCTGATCCGGCAGACGCAGAGACTAATAGATTATCTCCTTGATCAAAAATCGCTTGCCACTGATCATCTGTGAATCGTTCATTTTGCGGTTTTAAAGGAATTTGATTCACTCTTCTTCACTCCTTTTCAATATTCTACGCAGTGCTTCTTCCTTATCTATTTTCTCCAGACGGTGGTAATTATTTTCTTTCAGCATCACATCAAACGTACAGATGCTTCTGAATGGACAAAATTCGCAGGCAATCCGCTGTTTATCTTTATAAGCTGGATTTAGTTTGATTTCTCCGGAAGTAATCGCATCTCCAGCTAACCGCATATTTTCCCGATTATGCGCCATGAATAGTTGCAGTTCTTCTTCCGTGAAAAATTTGTCTTTACTGAAACTACCTTTTTGGTATTCATCTTTCGCATTTTTTTTCACTGGATAGATCAGTGATTGTTCTTTTGCTTCCAGTGAATGATCTAGTACTTCTAAAAGAGCGGGATCATCGACAAAAACGCCATCATAACTAAATTTTTTCAATGTATTCTTCTCTACATCATCTGTCTCCGTCAATACAGGATTATGAACATGTAAATAATATGATCCTGCTGGTTTAACAGCCGCCTTTCCAGTCAAACGTACCGCATCCATCAATGCTACGTCCAGATACGTCAATAATTGCATAGCCATGCCATAATAAGCTTCTGTGACATCGAATGAACGTCCGCTAGATTTGTAATCAACGACGCTTAGCCAAGTATCTTCTTGTTCAGAAGCTACATCGATTCGATCGATTTTCCCTCGAACATGGAGTTTTCCACCATTACTCAACGGTAATTCCAGACCTGTGATACCTTTTGCTCCAGCAATCTGACCAAATAGAATCTCTGTCTGAAGAGGATGCATGCCTGTATTTTTGCTCTGTTTTTGCAAAGCCCATGCCACTTTTTGAATCGTCTGTCCTAACTGGTAGCGGATATAGTTCATTCTTGCAGAACTATCCAATATCTCAAACCGAAGTTCTCCGAATACTTCCTGCAGCACTTTTTCAGTAAAGTCTCTACGCTGCGCATCGGACATATTCACTAAGGATAATTGGTTTGAAAACAGTAGCTTGAAGAAACGATCCAATGATTCATGATAAAAATCACCAGTTGCTGCTGGAGTTAGACCATAAACAGTTCGTTCTTTCAATTTCAAACCAAATTGCATGAAGTATTTGTATTCACAATTATAAAAATTCTCCATACGTGAAATTGAAGTATAAATTTCTTTTCCATAAAGCTCTTCCGCCATTTTTTCTGGCATCGAAACAGGAACATTTAAATGTTCCTGACTTTCAAAAATCTGTAAAGCAAAATTTCGCCATGACGAATTCAGTACTAATTCTTTGAGCTTTTGCCAGTGCTTTGGTACAGGTTTTTTTTCATCTAAAGCTAATCGATAAATCCTATTGACTGTATTGATTCCGCTTCTGTAAGTCCCTACATAACAATTAGGGTCGCTTTCGATCGTCAAATGCTCTTTTCTCTCGACGGGAACAGATAAATATTCTGTGATTCTACGCAAATAAGGAGACATCTTCAGCGAACCATCTGTGTCATAGCTTTGTGCATAACTAAGATATAATCGATCTGTTCCGGAAAGAAAAACAAGATAGGCTTGGAAAGGCTCAAAAGAGATACTTTCCTTTGATGGGTCGAATAAAAACTGTCCATCTGGCAAGGCCTGATTTAATACTTCTCGTTCTTCACTGGACAACAATCCTTTTGTCTCTTTTCGGTCTGGAAACACTTGATCATTCAACCCTAATGCAAAAGTGACGGCAGCTTGATTTGGTCGAACTAATTCCAAACGATTGATTCGCACTTGGTCGATTGCGGTAGGGATTTTACCATAACTTAGATTTTCTAGACCACTCGTAATGATTTCTTGGAACAGTGACCAGTCAAAAGCCGATTCACCATAAATTACTACATATTCATCCAACAGATCAATCAGCGCTCCCCATGTCTGCTCATGGTTTCTTGCCGCTTCTAAGTTTCCTCTGTCTACTTCCTGATTACGCCAAAACAATAATTGTTGCTGTACGCCACTTTGGATCAAAAATTGATAAAAACCATTTGCGGCCTCTTGTCCTGTTTTGCTTTTCTTTATTTTTTTCAAAAATACTGGTACAGCTTTCTGAAATAATCGTCTAATCGTATTTGACTGTTCTTCCAAATACTGTACGTCTTCAATCTGTTCTGCTTCAAAATCATACGCCACAAACTGCCAGTCTTTTTCACGAGTCCAATAAGTTCCTTGATAATTGTAAGCAAGTGCTACATTTTCAGTGATGTCCAGTTTTTTCCTGAATTCATCTCGCTCTTGTTTCCATTCATCAAGTTCGGTTTCTGCTTCCGTCGACAGAAATAATTCAGTTTTGAAAAAACGCATAATATCACTTAGCCGATAAGAATAGCGGTCAAGAGCGAACAGACTGTTGATCCATTCGATCAGCGGATGATTTTCCATCATTTGTTCTTCATCGATATAAAAAGGAATTGCCATTTCTTGAAAGATCGGCCGAAGGATATTTCCATATAAAGACATATTTTTTGTCAGCACTTGGATATCACGATAACGGTAGTTTTCTTCACTGACTAGTCGTCTGATTTCAACAGCTAATTGTCGGACTTCTTCAGTTGGATTTTCAGCTTCCCACAAATGGAGATGCTCTTGTCCCCCTAATTTGTGTACTGCCGCTTTCTTTTGGCTAGATGTCTCTTCCCACATTGTTTGCAGCAGTTGAAGCTCTGTCGGACGAGTCTGCTCTGGTGCAAATCGGTCCACTAATATAGGGACTTTCCGTTCTCTTGCACTTTGAAAAAGACGGAAATAAAGCTTTCCAGTCTCATGAAAGAGCGTAAGTACTTCTGGAAGATCCGCTGTATAAGGACGATCCAGCAATAAATCGACAACCAATTGCCCCTTTTCCATCATTGCCTGCAGTAATTGATACTCTTGACCATTGATTCGAGAAAAACCACTGACAATAAATTTGACGTTGTTGAAATCTTGTGTCTGCATATAATTTGCTAGTATAGATAGTGCATCTTCATTTGTTAGTGCACGTTGAGTCAATTCGCTGTCATAAGCTGAAAAAATCAGCTTCAAGTCTTTCATTTTAAGTTGCTGGTCTTCTGCATTAGGTGAATCACCAAATAAAAGCATCAGGTCTTCTGGTTGAATATTTCCTGTACGCAATTCACTGTAGAGTTCTTGTAATTGACGAATAAACCCTCTTTTATTGATTTCTCCGCGAAAGATTGTTAATTCTTCCTCATTTTTTTCTAAAATCTGTCGCAAGATCATTGCAGATCCTGATTCTGATAATTCATTTCCTGTAAGAAGAGTTGTCTGTTGCAGCAAATACCAAGCCAGACGATAAAAACTAAATACTTGAACGTTTGTTGTGCTGAAAGCTTTTTTTCCGCTTCTTCTTCGCATCTCCGCTAAAATTTCTTGTTCCTGTTCGAATTTGCTGTAGTTGGGAACAAGGAAAAATACTTGGTTACTTGCATCCTGGTCGATCCAAGCGGATGCTTCGTCGATCAAGACTTGACGGTGATCTTTTTTCCCGTTTCCAAGAATAAATTGTAAAGACATGCTTTTCCTCCTTCAACACATGATACGGTGCTCCTTTATTATATCAAAAAATACTGAACATTTGTTCTATATTCTTCAAATTATATCCTTTTAAGGTTCTGATATTTCTACTTTTTTAAGTATACGCAAAAAACAGGAACTGCTGCAAATAAGCAATTCCTGTCTTTATGTTCATTGATTAATGAATAGATCCCATTAGTTTTTTGATTGGTTCTTTCACAGTAAATAGCAAGATACCACCGACGATTGCTACTGCACCGATAATACCGAAGTAAGCAGATTCTGTTCCCGGTGTGTAGAAGCGTGCAATTTGTGCATTGATTGCTTGTGAAGAAGCATCAGCTAAGAACCAAATAGCGATTGTTTGTGATTCAAATGCTCGTGGTGCTAATTTTGTTGTCACAGACAAACCAACTGGTGAAAGACACAATTCAGCAATAACCACGATGAAGAAACTTCCCAACAACCACAATGGACTTACTTTCCCACTTGTACCATAAAGCATACCCGGCAACATCAATAGCAAGTACGATAATCCTGCAAATAAAAGTCCAAGAGAGAATTTCACTACTGTAGATGGTTGACGTTCACCAAGTTTCGTCCACATCGTTACGAATACTGGTGTCAGAATAAAGATGAAAATTGGATTCAATGATTGATACCAGCTTGCTTGGATCGTTACACCAAATAGCGTAGATTGTGTACGTTCACTAGCAAATAAAGCTAAGATAGATGAACCTTGTTCTTGTAATGACCAGAAAATGATTGCTGCAAGGAATAATGGGATATAAGCCCATACTCTTGGTTTTTCTTCAGCAGTTACATCTTTTGAAGTCAGCATTTTGATAAAGTAATACAACGGTAAGATAATCCCCAATACACTGATTGTATTGACAAAAAAGTCAATTGTCAGATGACCAGTTAGTTGTGCCCCGCCGAATACTGCAGCGATAACAACAAGTGCGATGATCAAGTTACGGATGAATCCTTTACGTTCTTCAGTTGTCAAAGGATTCGGCGGTGTTGTACCCACTCCGTCTAATGTCTTGCGTCCTTGGATGATGTATTGTAATAATCCAAAGAACATCCCAATAGCAGCTAAAGAGAACCCTAAATGATAGTTATATTCTTGACCGATTGTACCAACGATTAGTGGTGCTAATAATGCCCCTAAGTTGACACCCATGTAAAAAATCGAAAATCCTGCATCTCTTCGCAAGTCAGTCTTTGAATAAAGATGTCCGACCATGCCAGAAACATTTGGTTTCAAAAAGGCGGTTCCGATAATAATCAATGCCATCGAAACAAACAATGTACTTACACCAAATGGTAAAGCCAAGACGATGTGGCCAAGCATAATGAAAACTCCACCGAAGAATACAGTGCGTTTTGCTCCTAACACTCGGTCAGATACCCATCCGCCGACGATACTAGACATGTAGATCAAAGATCCGTAGATCGACATGATAGCTAATGCTGTTGCTCGTGGTAATCCAAGTCCCCCGTTGGCAACTGTATCGTACATATAATAGATAAGTAATGCACGCATACCGTAATAACTAAATCGTTCCCACATCTCAGTGAAGAACAAAGTTGACAATCCCTTCGGCTGCCCGAAGAAGCCCTTGTCTTGCTGTTTTTCCATAATCTATACCCCAATTCTTTAAATTTTCAGAAAATATTATACATCTTTACCGAAAAATTTAACTAAAAAACTTATTTAAGAAATATAAACTAATTTTCTATAAAAACAAGTAATTTTTAATGGCAATATCATAAAAAAAAGAAGATAGAGATTTAATAATTATATATCAGCTGTTTTTTTCAAATAAGCAAAAATTCCTAAAACACAACAATGAAAGCGATAACTAAGAAAATCCTTACATAACGATTTTTCTTATTAAAATTGTTTTTTTAACTTCGCTTATTTTTTGTGAGCATATCTGTTTACTTACTTTTTGTAAGGTGCTATACTTCATTTCGTAATCAATTAAAAAAATGCAAAACGCAAATCAAAGGAGAAATTTTATTATGACAACTTTTACTGACACTTTGAAAAACCGCCGTTCAATCTATCATCTAGGACGTAATGTTTCACTTTCTAATGAAGAATTAACAACTTTGATCAAAGAAGCAATTAAAGAAAGCCCAACTGCTTTCAATGCTCAATCAACACGCGCAGTTATCCTTTTCGGAGATGCACATGAAAAACTTTGGGAAATCACTGAAGAAGCACTTCGCCCATTGACTCCAGCAGAAGCTTTCCCAAATACACAAAACAAATTAGCTGGTTTCAAAAATGGTTATGGTACAGTATTATTCTTCAAAGATACTGACGTGGTAAAAGGTCTACAAGAACAATTTGAATTATATGCAGACAACTTCCCAGATTGGTCAGAACAATCAAACGGAATCGCAACAGCTAATACTTGGGTAGCATTAGTTGATAAAGGATTGGGCGCAAACTTGCAACATTACAACCCAGTTATTGACGAAGCAGTTGCAAAAGAATGGAATATCCCTTCAAACTGGAAACTACGTTCGCAATTAGTATTCGGTTCACCAGAAACACCGGCTGGGGAAAAAGAATACATGAACGATGCCGATCGCTTCCGCGTATTTGGATAATTTTATTTGAAATAAAAAACAGAGGTTGTGACAAACATCTTGTCGCAACCTCTGTTTTTATTCTGGATCAATCATAATATCAATCTCTGCCTCATCGTTTAAGCGTTGGGACAAAAATGGAACTAATTCTTCTAATGATGCAGAAAATTTCAGCATCGGTCCTCGCCATCCGTTTCGGAAAAAATTCATTTTTACGATTTTAGAACCTTTTGGCTGATATAATACAATTTTATTGATCTCAGAAAAAGGAACACCTTTTTTGTCAAAGCTATTCAAAACAAGTCCTTCTTCTGTGATTCCTCTACTGTCCAACAAAAAACTAATAAAAATCATTGCTGACAAGATCCCTTTTGCCAATTCATCTGCTGTAGGATGACTGATGAGTGTATACCAAATGACTAGTGACACTAAGAAGGGTATCACCAAGTAGACCCATCGATTTCGCACAGTCCGATAAATAATTTCTTTTCGAACCAGCCAAAGAAATAAAAACATCACAACAACGAATAAAAACAATAGAACCGTAAAGAATGTTACCATGACAACTCGCCTCGCTTTTTCTTCTCCAGAAAATAGGAAAAGAATACTGATTTACCTTCTCAAAGAAATTGGACTTGCAGCACGCCGCACGTCCAATTGTTTTCTTTATTCAAATGTATCATATTTTGCAACAACCATGCTTGCTTTTTCATCTAATAATTCTTGGTCCTCTGCAGCACATTGGGCAACTTTGACCACGGCGCAGTTTGTCATTTTTGATACAACTTCACCAATGACCGTTTTTGTAAAACCAATTGGTTTGCATGCATATTGTTCTCCTAAATTAATCATTTCTTCCGTCATCAAAATCCTCCTAAACTGCTGGAACTTTTCTCCACATTACCACTGCTATTTCTTTGGAGATTTAACTCATTGATTTTTATTTACAGTTAAAAATCAACCTTACAGGCATTATAGCGTACTGTTTTCGTTTTCACAATTAAAACAGCTGTTGTATTTAGAAGAATTTTTTTCAAAAAATTAAAACATATTCCTTAAAAACTAATTATTTCCTACATATTAAAATATAATACTTCCATTTCCAATAAAAATACATTTATAATAGGAAAGATAAACAGCTGAAAAGGGAGTTTTCAAATGAAGAAAAAAACGTTCAAAAAACTATTGTTTCTAGGGGGCACAGCTGCTCTTTTATTAAGCGGTACAAGTTATTACCTACATATCCATTCTCCAGAACATACAATGAACACTGCACAAAAAAGTTCAACACAAAAAACAAAAAAGACAAAAGAGAAAGCAGAAGTTTTACTAGATGTTCCATTAGAGAGCCAGTTTGATTCTCCTTCTTTAGAAAATGGCTGTGAAGTCACTTCGCTTTCTATGCTTTTATCTTTTTATGGTTATGAAACAACTAAAAACCAGTTAGCTGAGCAATTGGATTACGTCCCTGTTTTCAATGCAGATGGGACTCATGGCGATCCTAATGAAGGATTTGTTGGTGATATCAGTGGCGGAGACTGGGCTATGGGCGTCTATGTTCCCCCAGTTGCCTCCCTTGCTCAGCAAATCGTCCAAACGGATTATCACACTTTTCCAAAAACCGATGCTCAACTCGATGATATCAAAAAAGCACTATCTAAAGGAAATCCTGTCTGGACTTCTGTGACTATCAATTTTGAAGTCCCAGATGAAACTGATTTTATGACTTGGACCACAAATAATGGAGAAGTAAGAGTCACTCCTCTTGTTCATGCTTGTGTAGTCACTGGATATGACAAAGAAAATATTTATGTCAACGATCCCTATGGTGTAAAAAATCGAGCAGTACCGATCAACGATTTTTCGGCGATTTTCACTGCAATGGGTGGACAGATGCTAACTTTGGAGAAAAGCTAGTAATTCAAACAAAAATCCCTTATACTCAAGATACCAAACCTTTGAAGGGAGCGTAGATAATGGAAAAATTCACACATAAAAAAATGGATCCAAATGAAATTCCGATTATTTTTGTCCGTGACTGCAAGGGAAATGTTCAAGGTAAAGTCTCTATTAATGAGTGGAACGAGCGTCGCAGACCTGCTACCCTCAATGAACTGGAAATCAAATTGTATCGTCAATCTCTTGTTTATTACGCAGATCAAGAGTACGAGAAAGCCACCGATTTATTGAAATTTCTGATTGCTCGAACAGAGTATACTCGCTTTGAATATATTGAACGTTTAGCAAACATTTATCATATTATGAATGAACCTGTCAAAGAATATCAGTTATTGGACACCGTCTTGTCAGTAGCAGAACTGATTGCCCTTCCTGCTGGATTAGAAAAGAAACTAGTACGCCGCCTTTTACGAGTAAAGCAACAACTATCCGATCAAGAAAAATAACTTGCGTTTTTTTAGGAAAGTGCTATGATTATTTTGTTGAATAAATGGGATGTAGCCAAACTGGTAAGGCACTTGACTCTGAATCAAGCAATTGTAGGTTCGAACCCTGCCATCCCAATTTGATGTGCTTGCTGAAAAAATGAACCCCCTGTAAAAGAACAATCTTTTTGCAGGGGGATTATTGTATTATTTTTACTACTTCTATTTAGTTTACATAATTAAATTATGAATAATAAAATCGGGCGTATTCTTAATACAAAAACTGATTTACCCAATAATTGCTAATGCTTTCTCTGGAACTTTTTCTCTAGGAACTTCCTCATACGTTTCTATGTGTGCTCCTTTATTGCTGATTTTCAAATAATGATTTTCTTTTAACACAGAAAGACCATTAAATTCAACCGTTCGTTCTTTCCCATTGGCATCAGCAGCTTTCTGCACATACCTTGCTGTACCATATTCATTTACTTCCTCTGGTTTTTGTGTCTTTACATAGACCTCTCCTTTTTCAACTAATGGATTTAGCTGATCAAGTATACCAGGGATTTCTCCATAACTTCCTTCAGTATAATATTTCAGTCCAAATAGCAAAATACCACTAATCGCCGCCAGTCCAATCAAATATTTAATCACTTTCATCTTTCTACCTCCTTGTTATATATTCAGTATATGGGTCAGTTAAAGAAATTCCATCCGTCCCAAGTTGGAGATTTTTCTCCTACTTTAGAAGCGAGAATCGAGTGTTTTTTTAGTAAAAATGATCGTTATTTGATATTATTGACGTGTGGATAAATCAGTTTTTCTCGTTTTGTCCATGTAAAAAATCATGTTGATAGCAAAGGATGTGTTCAAAATGAATCAAGAAGAATTATTTCAAAAAGTCAAGGAAATGATTAAGAACGGCAATTTCGATGGCGCAAAACGATTTATCGAAGAACATAAAGAACAATTAGGACCTTATAAAGAGAAAGCCCAAAATCTTTTAAAAGATGTAAATATCGACAGTGTCAAAAACAAATTTAAAAATCTATTCAAATAAGTAAAACTTTCACTTTTGTAAAATCAAAGGAGGACAATGCTACTGCATCGTCCTCCTTTGGTTCTTTTCTGAATACTTCATACTAAAATAAACGTGTCGGATCGTAATGATAAGTCACATTGCCGTTCAGTGAGGCTTTTCCCACCACATATTTACGATTCTCCAACTTCAGCCACGCTTCTCGAAAAGCCATTAATTCTTCTCTTTTTACATCAATCTTTTCGATTTTTCCATCGATCAAATCTTGAATAAGTTGTTCATATGGATTCATTTTTTTCCTCCATCTGCTGTCAATCAATAAGTTGTAAAAATAGGTTCATATGCTTTTTTGGTATCTAGATCTTCTCTGACTTTGACTGTCGTATAAATAATTTTTTCTACTGGGATACTATAATAACTTCCTTCACCATTATTGAATCGGTGAACGTCTTTCTTTGCTAAAATACCATTTATTTTATTCGTCAGTACACGTTGTTCGACACTGTTGCTTACAACATAGTAAATCACCCGAATATTATTGATTAAATGCAAATCGATTTCTAACACTACATGATCCATGAAAATCCCACTCCTTCTTTCACTTTGATTATAGCAAGTTTCTCCTCTAATTTCAAAATCGATACAGATTTTACTGGATAAATCCACAAAACTGCTTGCGCCATTTCGCACAAAGTGTTATTTTGTATCATGGACTTTATTTATTGGAGGCAATAGTATGATCGCGATCGGTCAATTTGTTTTTTATATTCCTTTTTTTATTATGATAAGCATTCTTTTCTATTACATAAAATGGACAAAAAAGAAGTTTTCAGTTTTACTGGCCTCTTTACCTGCTGTATATTTTACTTATCAAATTTTTTCTTTTAGGCATTGGGAAACAACGTCTGTATTATTAACACACATCATCGAATTGACGCTTTCAGTAATTTTTCTTATTATTTGGATCTATTTTTTATATAAGAATCAGAATTGAATCCCTCGCATGTTTAAAAAGAAAACGATTAAAGATGCAGCAAATTTCTGCCGATCTTTAATCGTTTTTTCTATTCTGTTATACCAAAAAAATGTTTGAATCGGTGAAGGATCGTTCCTTGTTTTAATTCCGCCGATTGTAAAATTAAGCTAGACAACTAAAAAAGTCATTTGTGCTACACTCAAAATAGTTCCGTCCAAAGAATTATAAGGAGTGAGTACAAATGACCTATACCCATCTTACAACGGATGAACTTGTAATGATAGAGTCTTATTTCAAAATAAATCAATCTGTTGCGAAAACTGCGCATTGCTTGAATCGTTCAAGACAAACGATCCATAAAGTATACCTGTTCTTCAAGCAAGGAAAATCAGCCTTAGAGTACTATCAACAGTATAAGAAAAACAAATCAAACTGTGGTAGACGCCCGCTTGTTTTACCTGAGGAACAATCAGAATATATTCAAAGAAAGGTTGTTCAAGGATGGACACCCGATGTGATTGTTGGTCGTGCAGCGTTTCCTATTCGTTGTTCTGCTCGTACCATTTATCGTATGTTCAAAAAGGGGCTATTTAATCCTTCTGACTTACCGATGAAAGGCAAGCGTAAACCAAATGGACATCAAGAAAGACGTGGAAAACAAGCTTTCCGTCGCTCTATTCATGAACGTGAAAAAGATTATAGCCAATTCTCAAATGAGTTTGGTCACCTTGAAGGTGACACTATCGTAGGTTTGAAACATAAAAGTGCTGTAATTACCTTAGTTGAGCGATTATCAAAAGTTATCATCACATTGAAACCGTGTGGTAGACAAGCGATTGATATTGAAAACAAATTAAATCATTGGTTTGAATCTGTACCGAAAAATCTATTCAAATCCATCACTTTTGATTGTGGAAAGGAATTTTCAAATTGGAAACAGATCAGTAATGCCAATGATATTGCCATTTATTTCGCTGATCCAGGAACGCCGTCTCAAAGAGGCCTAAACGAGAATTCTAACGGATTGTTACGTAGAGATGGTTTATTGAAATCTATGGATTTCAATTCAGTAGATGAATCTTTTATTCAATCTGTCGCATCGAAACGAAATAATATTCCTAGAAAATCACTGAATTATCGAACACCTTTGGAAGTATTTTTGAGTTACGTAAGTATTGATGATTTGTCTAACTTAATTTGACAATTAAGATTCTATAAATTCTTGTGCGATCGGGTACTTTTCTTCCAAATTTTCTTTGTTCTTTTCGATCAGGCTTTTCGCTTCTTCATATTTTTTATCTGCACATAGTGCTTTTACTTCCTGTAATACTTTTCCTGCTTCCATTTGCCTCACCCTCTTGCCATTTTATTGCTTTAAGTTTTATTTAAGTTATACGCATTATTCTAGTTTCATCCCAAATAACCTTTTTTCATTTTTACTCCTCGAACTAATCAGTTTTCTAAAGGCTGATTGGTTCGTCTTTTTTATTTTTCCTCCATTTCATTCTGCTCTTCTGTTAATTTATCTAATGCTTTGATTGATGCTGCGGCTCTTGCATAATCATAGCTGTATAATTCCATAAATTTATCAGGCAGAACAAACCACGCTGGATGATAACCGTTAGCTGTGACAGGGAATCCTTTATCTTGTTGATTATCTCCATCCCATCTCAGAGCGACACCTTTTTTTCCTTTCCACTTTACTAAAGCGATCGAGTATCCCTTTCTTGTTTGTGTGCCGTCTTCAATAATTGCTAAAATTTCTATTTTTTCTTTTGGCGCACGAACTTCTTGAGGACGAACCATTTTCTATTCCTCCCTTATCTCATTACTTCACGACCAACACACTGCAAGGGGCATGTGATACGACATAAGAAGCGGTCGATCCAACTAATGCTTGTTGTATAGCACCTTTTCCTGTCGCTCCCATAACGATCAAATCAATATTTTCTTGTCCAGGGATGACATTGGCAATCAAATTTCTTGGATCTCCAGTTTCAACTATTGCGTGGATCTCAGCAATGCCGAACTCTTTGGCATCATTGATTTTTTTAAGCATGGCTACTTCTGTTCTTTGTTTTTCATCTGCATAGATTTTTGAAAAGGCATAGGCACTATGGGTCAGCTCAACTTTGTTGATGATTGACACGATAAATAAGTGGGCTTCATTGTCCTTTGCTAAGTCAAGGGCTTCAGCGAACGCTTTGATCGATTGTCTTGATCCGTCAACTGCTACCATGATGTTCTGGTATCTTTTACTCATTGGAACCGCCTCCTTTTTCTTTTATTGTAACATCTCAAGCAAAAATACAAAAAATATACGCAATATGTAAATAAAATGATGAACAAAAGCAATTTCTTTCGAGTTATTTATACATTTCTTTTCTCATCAGAACACCTGTTCTAATCCCATTATTACTGCATTATGTGAAATTCCTCATCATTTTTCACATCGAGCGAACATCATTCTGTTACAAAAAACGTGGATTTGTCATAAATTGTCATGCTTCTTTTACCTATGAAATATTTTCACGTGTTAAAGTATTCCTCGTTGAACACAACAAATAAAACTTTTTAACGAATAAAGGAGATTTTTCATGACATCACTTAAAACTTTACTTTTTGGAACAACTTTGGCTGCCGGCGCTGCATTCTTCATGGGAACGACTGCTCATGCGGACGAAGCTTATACCGTTCAATCAGGTGATACTCTATCAACGATTTCTCAAAAATACGTTGGTGATAACTCCTTGATCAATGCCATTGCAGAATCAAATTCAATTTCTGATATTAACCTGATTTACTCAGGACAACAATTAACAATCCCAACAGAAGGCTCTGCACAAGCAGCTGCTGAACCTCAAGCAGCCGTTCAAGAAGCACCAGTCCAAGCTGAACAACCTGTTGTACAAGAAACGGTTCAAACGGAAACACAAGCAGCGCCTGTTGCTGAAACACAACCTGCTCCTGCTGTAACAGAAACTGCTGCTACTCCAGCAAGTACAAGCTCTGCAAAAGAATGGATCGCACAAAAAGAATCAAGCGGTTCTTACACAGCAACGAACGGACGTTACATCGGACGTTACCAATTAGATTCTTCTTACTTAAATGGTGACTACTCTGCTGCAAACCAAGAAAGAGTAGCAGAACAATATGTTACTTCACGTTATGGTTCTTGGGAAGCGGCGAAAGCATTCTGGGAAGCAAACGGTTGGTACTAAGATTCATTATTTGAACGTTTAAACACATTCAAAATATAGTAAGAGGTCATGCGATTTATTCTTTCGCATGACCTCTTTTTGAGTTTAAGTTTAGTCTTGATTCCTTAACTAACGTTTGCCAGTATTTCTTGTATCAGAATCTATAAATCTACTATTTGAATCAATCTATTAGGTTTTAAACTGTCCCACCTTCACACAAATTTTTTTGATTTATTTGAATCTGGTTCCGTTGTTTAAAATTTTTCCTATATTCTTTTAGATAATATGTTATTTTCTTTCTCATCGCTCCAGGTGTACCTTCTCTTTATAAAAAAAGATATCAACAGAGAAACTCCGTCGATATCTTTTTTCCTTCTCAAAAAAACAAATTATGCGGCTAAGAAGACTCGAACTTCCACGAGGTCACCCTCACTAGCGCCTGAAGCTAGCGCGTCTGCCAATTCCGCCATAGCCGCATCACATCTTTTAGTTTAGGATTACATGTGTTTTTTGTCAAGAACATATTTTTGTTCTTTTTCATTTCTGTACGCCCTCCCTTATGCCATCTACACAAATAATTCATCCGAGCAACTCCATCATCTATTGAGGGTTGGTGAAAAAATCTGTTTTATCCATATGATCGATTTCAATGTTAAACGAACGACTCTGGGATTAGTAACTATTTTATTTTTTTCTTCATTTCTTTTTTCCTCTTTTTCTCGATTCAGCTATCTTCTTTCATTTGGATATTGATTATTTCTTCTGTTGGTTACTATCCTTCTGGAATTCTAGACGCTGAAGTAATTCACGTTTTCTTTCTTCTAGAGATCATAAGTAACGAATGAACGAACTTCAAATAATTTTTTTATTGTAATTCATATTTGTATTGTTCGATGATTCTTAATACGATATGACACAATAAATAAAAATAGGCATGGCTATTTACAACAATAGTGCTATAGTAGAAAACAAATGAATAAGGTTACTTAAAGAGGTGAATACGATGAAACTGATCAAACTATGGGAAGCAGATTTAAAGAAAGCTTATCAGCTACAAACTAGCTTTGGACCAAATGAGAGTGGATTTATCAACAATGCTTATGGCTATACATTTGCTGAATTTTTAGATTATGTAAAAAAATGCGAAAAAACGTCTTTAGGAATCGATCTTCCTGAGAGTTACGTTCCCGCAACCGTCTTTATTTTAGAAAGTGATGAACATGAGTATGTAGGAATTTTTAATTTGCGCCATAAACTGAACGAAACATTAAGAAACAGCGCTGGCCATATTGGTTACGGCATCTCCCCTAATTATCGTAAAAAAGGATATGCCACACAAGGATTAGCATTAGTACTACAAGAGGCAAAAAAAATCGGCATTGATGAGGCACTTTTGTCTGTAAATAAAAAAAATCTTGGCAGTCTTAAAGCACAACAAAAAAATGGGGCTGCGATTTATCGTGAAGATGAGAAAGAATACTATACGAAAATCAAACTGATGTAAAAAAGAAGGATTCCAAAAGGAAAGGGATTTGAATGTCCTTTATCAATAGAACACATTTATTTAATTAACTTATAATATAGCAGACAAAATTTTATAAACAAAGAAACCTTTTATCTCTTTTCTTCTAGAAAGGATAAAAGGCTTTTTTGTTTTTCCTATTTGCTTCTCATAGCTAGTCAGCCAAGATTTCTATCGTATCCCCAACGCAATCCGTGCATAACGGCTCATCTTATCTGTCGTCCATGCTGGATACCAGACTAGTTTGACTTCTGCTTTCGTTACTTCTGGCACTTCTTTTAATGCGTCATGGATAGATTCTGTTAAAATATCTGCTAATGGACAGCCCATAGTTGTTAATGTCATCTTAATGACTGTTTCTCCATTTTCAGGATTGAATTCTATATCATAAATCAAGCCTAAATTGACGATGTCGATTCCTAATTCAGGATCAATCACCATTTCCAAGGCAGCAAGAATACGTTCTTTGATTAGTTCTATTTCTTGTCCAGACCGTTCTTGGTTTGCTTCGCTCATCGTACGACACTCCTTAACACGATTTTTATTTATCATACTCTTTTTTTAGCTGCTTGTAAATGAGAATTTAGAAGGAAGATTCTCGTTTAAATTTATAAAAATGTTCTTATTAGATGTAATAGATTAAATTTATTCTAAAATAAACCTGATTCCTCATTTTTTTTGTGAACGATTTTTTATTTCTGGCAATACGCCAGTTGTTCGATACATTTTTTGTTCGTTTTCATTTGCAAACCGGCCAAATACTGAATGAGTTGGTAAAATATTGATAAATGCATCGTCGTCGATTTCATGAACGATCTGATCAAGATCATACATTTCGTAGCGGGTGATGACCATCATGATCATGTTCCCTTGTTTTTTTGAATAGCCACCGACAGACGGCAGTAATGTCATTCCACGTACCATCCGTTTTGCTAGTTCTTCTGTTACCTCTTCTGGCTTGACGGTAACGATCATTGCAGTTACTTTTTGATGACTCGTGTGGATGGCATCAATTACTTGAGTCATTGCATAAATGGAAATAATCGTATACAAGGCACTTTCCCAGTTAAAGAAGAAGCCTGCGATGACTACAATGATACCATTTAGAATCAGCATGTAGTTTCCGACTGTTTTTCCAGTTGTTTGTGAAAGTACAAGAGAGATGATATCCATCCCACCAGTTGTAAAGCCCATTTTTAAAGATAATCCTACGCCAAGACCTAATAAAACACCGCCTACTAGGGCATTCATCAAAATATTATCAGTGATCTGTCCGACTGGAAGCAGCATCGTCATCACCGATACACATACAACATTCACAAAACTAAGGATCGTTGCTCGTTTTCCTACTTTGAGAAACCCTAATACAAACACAGGGATATTCAAAAGAAAAATAAATGTTCCTGTGTCTATCTTTATATGAAACCATTCATATAAAAGCGAGGAAATGATTTGAGCGATCCCATTCATCCCTGCAGAAAAGACATTGGCTGGAATCAAAAAATAATTTAAAGCGACCGCAGCGGTCAATCCGGTTATCAAAATAACCACTATTTTCTTTAATCTTTCATTTTTATGATACGCAGTCATAATTTTACTCACAAGCACCTCTCCCCTACTTTGGTATTCCAAATGTAAGAATAACAGTTTATCTATTAAAATAAAATACTTCGAACTCAAATGAGAAGAATTTTAGCAAACAGGTAAGAATCTGCCCTAATCCTATGATAAGATAGATGTATGGTAAATATTTATATGTATATCAGGAGGGTTCCTATGGCAAAAGATGCTAGCTTCGACATTGTATCAGAAGTCAATACAGAAGAAGTAAAAAATGCGATTCAGCAAACAACAAAAGAATTGTCCAATCGCTTTGACTTCAAGGATTCTACAGTAGAAATCAAATTAGAGAACAGCAATCTAGTTGTATTGAGCGATGATGATTTCAAAATCGAACAGATCAAAGATGTATTATTTGGTAAGCTGATCAAAAGAAATGTACCAATCAAAAATATCCATTTTTCTGAATCGGAACACGCTCTAGGTGGCAAAGCTCGACAAACTGCCGATTTGGTCAACGGAATCGATCGTGAAAACGCGAAGAAAATCACTACAGCTATCAAAAATGAAAAACTGAAAGTAAAAGCACAAATCCAAGAAGATCAGATTAGAGTGACAGGTAAGAACCGTGATGATCTACAAGCTGTGATTGCTTTATTACGTAAACTTGACTTACCAATCGAGTTGCAATTCACTAACTATCGTTAATCAAAAAACGAGGCTGACGTCTGTCATTCCTCGTTTTTTTGATTTACTGCTTCTTTTGATAACCAAAAACGCTGTATTCCTTCTTCCAATTCCCCAACACTTCGTACTTCTCTTGCTGTTTGCCAATGTTGTGGGAATAAACGTCGATAAGAAAAACTAGAAAATCGTTGATCTGCCAATACAACGATTCCTTGATCCGCCATGCCACGAATCACTCGACCACCAGCTTGCAAGACTTTGTTCATTCCAGGAAGCTGATAAGCGTAAGCAAATCCAAGGTGTTCCTTCTCATCATAATATGATTTGATCAGTTCCTGCTCATGATTCATCTGCGGCAAACCTACACCTACGATCATACTGCCGATCAATCGGTCCCCTCTCAAATCGATTCCTTCTGAAAAAATCCCGCCAAGTACGCAAAATCCAATCAATGTTTCAGCGGGATTTGTTTGAAATTTTGTTAAAAATCGTTCGCGTTCTTCCTCATTCATGTCCGTTTCTTGGATTAGCACATTGCTGTCGGGATATTGCTGTCTGAATGCTTCCACCGCAAGATCTAAATACTGATAAGAAGGAAAGAAAACGAAATAATTCCCGACCTTTCCATCAGCAAAAGCATGAATCGTCTCTACTAATTTTGCCAGACTGTGTTCCCTTTTTCGATAAGTCGTCTCTAGGTAATTTGCGATGAAAACTTGCTGGTTTCCTTCTGGGAAAGGACTCGGCAGTTTGTAAGCCAGACTTTTTTGTCCCCCCAGTGTTTCCTGATAATAAGAGAGTGGTGAAAAACTAGCAGAAAAAAGAATACTGCTTTTTCCTTTATCCAACGACTGCTCAAGAAACAAGCTTGGATCAATACAAAACTCTTTTACTATCAGATCGCGATACGTTTTTTCGACTGTTGTTTCGTAGTGATCATCATAAAATTCACTGACCTTCAAAAAATGAAGCAAATCAAAATAATAAGGAAGCAATTGTTCTTGTGATGGGTGCTCAGGAAATTCTGCCAGCCATTCTTTAATTTTTTCGCTTAATTGATAACCTGCCTTTACTAAAGATTCAGCCGGTGCTTTTTGATGATGATAATCCCAATGATCTTCTTTTGCTATTTCTCGGATCGAATCAAATTCTTTTAATAGTTTGTTGAAACGGCGATGAAGTTTTTTGAATTCCTTTGGTATAGCTTCCTTACTTCGTTTCGTTTTTTCATAAGATAGTTCTGCCGAATACATCTCTCGGGAACGATTCACCAAATTATGTGCTTCGTCAATCAAAAACAGATAGTCCTCGTTTTTTTCATCTTCAAAAAAACGTCTTAAATAAACAGTTGGATCAAATAAATAATTGTAATCCCCAATGATTACGTCACACCAGATACTGACATCTAATGATAGTTCGAAAGGACAAAGTGTATGCTTTCTTGCATAAGTTTCGATGACTTCACGAGTGATCTGATTCTCATGATTCAAAAGATCCCATAAACCTTCATTAATCCGATTGTAATAACCATTGGCATATGGGCACTGATCTGGATTACAGGTCGTCTCATCTAAAAAGCAGATCTTGTCTTTCGCCGTCAAAGTGACACTTTTTACTTCAGCTCCTGTATCTTTTAATGCTGTCATAGCATCTTCAGCTACTTGTCTAGTTATTGTTTTAGCCGTTAGATAAAAGATCTTTTCTCCCTCTTCTTCCCCTACAGCTTTCAAAGCGGGGAATAACGTAGAGATTGTTTTTCCTGTTCCGGTAGGTGATTCTACAAACAATTTCTGTTTCGTACGGATCGTTTTATAAGCAGCTACCGCTAGTTCACGCTGACCTTTCCTATACTCATCATGGGGGAATTTCAAAGCCATCAAAGAGGCATTGCGTACAGTGCGCCAGTTTTCTTGAAAAACAAGCCATTCTTTATAATCTTCAGTCAGCTTTTTAAAAAAAGTTTCTAACTGCTCTCTTGTCTGATGTTCAACCTTTCTCGTGATCACTTCTTCTGCCGTCTGGAAGTAAGTCAATTGCAGATTTATTTCTTGTAAATCATGTTCTTGACTATAGATATAGGCATACACCCTTGCTTGATGAAAGAAAAGTTCCACTTGTTCTGGTTCTAAATCTTCAAATCGTGGTTCGGAGGTTTTGATTTCATCTATATAATAAATACCGTCTCTTTTGAAAATACCGTCTGCACGGCCTTCAACGATCAGGTGATATTCATCTAATTGAACTGTTGTTTTTAAAAAGACTTCTTTTTCATAGTTTTCTCCCGCATCTTTTTGGAGCTTGCGGTGGATTCTCGCTCCTTCTAATGCAGTATGGTTACTTTTTTTACGATTGTCGATACTTCCACGTCGCAAAATAAATTCTACTAAGTGCCGCACAGATATTTTTGACTGTTTGATCATTTCCACCACCTCTTTCTCTCTAAGATTACCTGAAAAAACCTAGTTTAGCAAAAAGAGCTCTCTTTCCAAACATAAAAAAACACCCTGCTGATTAGGCAGGGATATAGGATATAGAATTTGGATTTTTGGATGAATCTAATGTAACAAGGACATATTAAAATGCTATGAAAACTTACTTTCCTTCTCTTTAGAATATCCAAATACTTTTCATATAGTCTGATAATTCAGATAAGTAAAGAGAAATAAGTACCTGTTTTTGTTTCCTAGCAATGAATGCGTTATACTAATGGATGAAAGAAGTTTTGGCTATCAAGGAGGAATGCACATGCATATCGAAAGATTAAAAACAGGAATGATTGAAGAAAACTGTTATTTGGTCTACAACGAAGAAGCACTTTTGATCATTGACCCTGGAGAAGATGCGGAACGAATCAAACAAGAAATCAAAAAAACAAACCAACAGCCGGTAGCGATTTTGCTTACCCATACCCACTACGATCATATCGGTGCAGTGGAACCTTTACGCGCGTATTATCAAATCCCAGTTTATGTCAGCCCACTAGAGCAAAAATGGCTAGGTGATCCGATTTTGAATCTTTCTGGACTCGGTAGACATGATGATATTGCTGATGTTATTGTCTCGCCTGCAGAATATGAATTTGAAATGAAAACTTATACTTTAGGAAACATGTCTTTTCGCGTCGTCCCTACCCCAGGGCATTCTATAGGAAGCGTCAGCTTTATTTTTGATGATTTTGTCGTCTCTGGCGACGCCCTGTTTAGAGGAAGTATCGGTAGAACCGATCTGTATACAGGGAATTTAGAACAATTACTTCATAGTATTCGGACCCAGCTGTTTGTATTACCTGATGAATTTGCAGTCTATCCAGGACATGGCGATGCAACGACGATTGAACAGGAAAAAAGGACAAATCCTTTTTTCAATCGTTAAAACGACTTAGGAGGAGAATAAAATGACAGAAACTACACTTTATATCGTACGACACGGAAAAACGATGTTCAATACAATTGAACGAGTACAAGGCTGGTGTGATACACCCCTCACAAAGCAAGGACAAGAAGGCATTCATTATTTAGGTCGCGGGTTAAAAAATGTCGACTTTTCATTTGCTTATTCTAGTGACAGTGGTCGTGCGATCGAAACTGCCCGTATTATTCTAGGAGAACATTCTAAGGGAAAAGAAATTCCTTATTTTATTGAAAAAAGGATTAGAGAATGGTGTTTCGGGTCTCTTGAAGGTGGATATGACATGGAAATGTGGGGTGTGATCCCTCGTGTATTGAATTTTAAAACATATGATGAAATGTTTACCACAGAAGTTTCTTTTGAACAAATTGCTAATGCTGTATACAACTTAGATACCGCTGGGTGGGCGGAAACTTATGAAACATTGCGAGACCGTGTATGGACAGGATTTGAAGATATCGCCCATCACTGCGAAAAAAATGGTGGTGGAAATGTTTTAGTCGTATCTCATGGTTTGACGATCGCCTTTTTGCTTAATCTGATCGATCCTAAACAGCCTGTTCGTGCTGGGCTTTTAAATGGCAGCGTAACAAAGGTCACTTATGCAAACGGTCGATTTTCTATCCACGGCATCAATGATACGTCTTATATCGATAACGGGAAAACACATAGTCGCGACTCGTTTCTATAATGGGGATATTTTAATTTTTACCAGAGAATCATAAAAGGCAAAGTCTGAACGAGGGCTTTGTCTTCTTTTTTCTCTTCGTGTACTTATCTGCTTTATTTCTCAAGTTTTTCTTAATATTAAAAAACAGATTGGGTTTCTCAAAAAATAACGGTATACTATAAGATGTATCTTAATTGGGAAGGAAGGAATTTATGTTTTTTGCAAATATTATCAAAGCAGTGATTCTCGGTATTATTGAAGGAATAACGGAATGGCTGCCCATCAGTAGTACTGGTCATTTGATCCTAGCAGATGAATTCATCAAACTGGATGCCAGTTCACAATTTATGTCGATGTTCAATGTCGTTATCCAATTAGGGGCGATCTTGGCTGTCGTCGTTCTTTATTTTCACAAGTTAAACCCATTTTCTCCAAGTAAATCAACGGTAGAAAAAAAAGATACGTGGACACTTTGGTTTAAAGTGATCGTTGCTTGCATACCAGCCATCATCATTGGTTTGCCTTTGGATGATTGGTTAGAAGCAAATTTCCACAAGTTCTTACCAGTTGCCATTGTTTTGATCGTTTACGGTATTGCCTTTATTATTGTCGAAAAACGCAACAAAAACAAAACACCTCGTTGGACTTCTCTGAATGACTTTACGTACCAAGCAGCTCTTCTTGTTGGGTTATTCCAAGTCTTGGCACTTGTTCCCGGAACATCCCGTTCTGGCGCAACGATCCTAGGAGCTATCTTGATTGGTGCTTCGCGTTTTGTCGCTACAGAGTTTTCATTTTTCTTAGGGATTCCTGTCATGTTTGGCGCAAGCGGCTTGAAGATCGTCAAATATTTAGCTGAAGGGAATTCATTCAAAATGGAAGAAACTGTTGTTCTTCTTGTAGGAACATTCGTATCTTTTGTGGTTTCCGTCTTAGCTATCAAATTCTTACTAAGCTATTTGAAGAAAAACGACTTTACCGCTTTTGGCTGGTATCGTATTATCCTTGGTATCATTTTGATTGGTTATTGGTTTATTGCAATGTAGAAAAAACCAGAACACTTCTCTTATTTGAGAAATGTTCTGGTTTTTTATTTTCTTTAATAATAATCATTATAAATAATAAAAACAACATCAAGCTTAATCACCAAATGATAACCATTATCGTTCTCATTTAGCTGTTATTATTATCAATTACATTTTTATTATGCTATCCTTGTTTTGACAAGGAGGTCTAATAACGATGACTAATCAGAAAAAAGCTTTTGCAGCAACAATCGGCTGCCTTTTATTTATGATCTTCGGTTTTATCTTCGACCGATTCTCTCTTACCATCACCCCACTTTTTTATATCAGTGCCATTATCATCGGTGGATATAAACAAACATCGGAAGGCTTGAAAGAATTGTGGAATGATCGGACACTGAATGTGGATTTATTGATGGCTTTAGCTGCTATTGGTGCCTGTTTGATCGGTAATTACTTTGAAGGAGCAATGTTGACATTCATCTTTTGTTTAAGCGGTGCATTAGAGGAATACACAACTAATAAAAGTCAAAAAGAAATTACTGCTTTGATGAATCTTCAACCACAAAAAGCCCAATTATTAAAAGAAAATGGACAAATGCAAGAAGTAGATGTTTCTCAACTAAAGGTGGATAACTTGGTATTTGTCGCTAAAGGAGCAGCTGTTCCGATAGATGGCTTTTTAGAAAGCACACAGGCAACGATCGATGAGTCTGCATTAAGCGGTGAATCTGTGCCTGTAGAAAAATATTTAGGCGATGAGATGTATGCAGGAACGCTGAATCAAGGAAATCCCATCACGATTCGAGTAACAAAAACGAGTTCCGAAACTGTCTTTGCTAAGATTATCCAATTAGTAGAAGAAGCGCAGAATACGCCAACTCAAACAGCTTCATTTATCGAACGAATCGAAAATAATTATGTAAAATTGATTTTGCTTGCTGTTCCTCTAATGATCCTTCTCCCCCACTTTTTCCTAGGTTGGAGTTGGGATGAAAGCTTTTATCGAGGAATGGTATTATTAGTTGTGGCTTCTCCTTGTGCGCTTGTCGCATCTGCTACACCAGCTTCTCTAGCTGCTCTTTCAAATTCTGCAAAAAATGGGATTTTAATCAAAGGCGGTATCCATTTAGAAAAGCTTTCTGAATTAAAAGCGATTGCCTTTGATAAAACAGGAACGCTCACTAAAGGAAAACCAGTTGTAACTGACAGCTTTTTCTTTGATGAAAAGGATTTGGCACAACAACTTCTTGTTGCTATGGAACAAAAAACGACGCATCCACTTGCTCATGCGATTTTGCAATATTTCGATTGCACAATACCTGAAGAAATCCAATACTTACCAATAGAAGAAATTACTGGTTTTGGATTACAAACTACCTATTTAGGTGCGCAATGGAAAGTTGGCAAGCACGCATATGATCCTGAGACGATGATAATCAGCAAAGAGATTGCGGAAATGATCGAACGTTTGGAAAATCAAGGCAAAACCGTGATTTATCTTTCTAAAGATCAGCAGTTAATTGCTGTTTTAGGTCTGCTAGATATTCCAAAAGCAAATACCCAACAAGTAATTTCCTACTTTAAATCCCAAAACATCCATACAAGTATGATAACCGGCGACCATTCTGGCACAGCAAAGGCCATTGCTGAACAAGTAGGGATTGAACATTACTATGCAAGCTGTACTCCGGAAGAAAAAACACAACTAGTCAAAAAAGAGAATGAACTTTACCAAGTAAATGCGATGGTTGGTGATGGAGTCAATGATGCGCCTGCTTTAGCAGCCGCTTCTTTAGGTGTCGCTATGGGGCAAGGGACAGATGCCGCTATGGATATCGCAGACATCGTCTTAATGAAAAGCGACTTAAATAAATTTGTCTACAGTCATCGGCTATCTTTAAAAATGCGGCGGATCATCAAACAAAATATTATTTTTTCGATTCTTGTTATTCTCTTGTTGATTGCTTCTAACTTCCTGCAATTTTTAAATCTACCTCTTGGAGTTGTAGGACACGAAGGAAGCACAATATTGGTTATTCTGAATGGCTTGCGTTTACTAAGACCTTTACCTGATCTTTCTGATTCTTCAAAAAAATGTAAGTCTTGTCCACTATACAAAGCGCGGCTGTCTTCTGTCAAATAAGCAAAGTGTTTTTTTATGATTTTGTTTATTTTATGAAAAAAACAGCTTATGAATAGGTCTTGAAGGATGAATTCCTACTTTTGCAACTTTCTAAAAACATGTTATGATTGTTTCGAAGAAAGTGAGGAATATATTTCATGGAAAGTTGGCTTTTTTTAGGAATTATTTTACTTGTAGCAATTTTAGCTAAGAATCAAAGTCTGATGATAGCGGCAGCTTTTGTTTTGATTATGAAGCTCATACCAGCCTCCCGTTCCTTTTTCCCTTGGCTTCAAGGCAAAGGAATCAATATTGGGGTGACGATCATCACAGCGGCTATTCTAATCCCTATCGCAACAGGAGAAATCGGTCTACGTGATCTATTAGAAGCCTTTAAATCCCCTATTGGCTGGGTAGCTGTTTTTTGCGGTGGGCTAGTGGCTGTCTTATCTTCCAAGGGTGTAGGATTGATTGCTTCTGATCCACAAATCACTGTTGCACTTGTTTTCGGCACGATTTTAGGTGTTGTCTTCTTAAGAGGAATCGCCGCCGGACCGGTCATTGCTTCTGGTATCACTTACTGTATCTTACAAGTATTTGCTTTAGGAAAATAGAACAAATTTTGTCTATTTTAGGAGATTCTTAACACCCCCAATTTACTGATCCGTGATATACTGACAACGAGGTGATACAATGTTCGAAAAATTAAAGTATTTCATAGGAACAATCGGCTGGTTTCTTCTAGCGGTACTTTTGATTCTGGGCTTAGCTTATCTATTATTTCCTGATTTGATACAAAATGTGTTTGATACTGCTTTTTGATTGACCTATTAAAACGATATAGGGGATGCTCCTGCGATGCAGGGGCTTTTTTTAATCAATGTTTTGTAATAATTTAGGCCATGCCAATGAGACTTCCTATAGAATTCGATGCTCTTTTTTCTTTTTGGCTCTTCTGCTCTTTTTTGTTATACTAGATTACAGTGGACAAAAGAAAGAATGATCGCATCCACTTCAACGAATATCAAAATGGAAGAATTAGTGCCTGTTTTCAGGTTACTTTGAAAAGAAAGGAAGACGCTTGTGGAAACTTTTGAAGGTCTTTTAATTGATACGTACGTTTTACAAGAACAGCCAATGATGCTGACTGGGATCAACTTGCAGCTTGAGGACCGTGTGATCAATGGCCTGCTTAAAGATCGCTATTTGGCAAAATATATCTTACGTTTGCCCCTAAATAAATATGTGCTGGAAGTAAGTGGCAAATGGAACCGTCGGAACCAGTTGGTCATAAAAAAAATGTTGATAAAAAATATCGATGAATACATTAAAATAATCGGTACACCAGAATAGCCTTTACTGATCAAAGGATACTGGTTATAAAATAACTGCAGTTTCTTAATAGAAAAACAAAGAACAACAGGGAATCGTATCCCTTTTCAAAAAAAACTTTGCAAACGGTTCTCTTTGTTATATAATAACTTAGTACCAAACATTCCCATTCAAACTTTGTTTAAATAGATAAATAAAAATCTAGTTTGGTTTGACGCTATTGCCTCCCACAATAGCGTCTTTTTGATTTTTTTCAGCTTGTACTATCCGTTTTTACTGAAAAAAAATCCTAATAAAAGACTGTTAAGGAAAAAAACTTGTCATGTTCATATTGCAAAGCACGCTGCCTTTAGGTATAATAATGAATGTTGAATTATGCGGTAACACGCGTAAGAACTTAAGTTATCGGAGGTGAAACTAATGCCAAACATTGAATCTGCAATCAAACGTGTTCGTACAAGCGAAAACGCTAATGTGAAAAATTCATCTCAAACAAGCGCTATGCGTACTGCAATCAAAAAATTTGAAGATGCTGTAGCTTCAGGTGCTGACAACGTAGATGCGTTATATAAAGAAGCTGTTAAAGCTATTGATATGGCTGAATCAAAAGGTCTAATCCACAAAAACAAAGCTAACCGCGATAAATCTCGTTTAAGCAAAAAAATCGCTAAATAAAAGAATCGGCTTCGGCCGATTTTTTTATTTGCGCCGTTTGTATAATTAAGCGAGACAAATAAAAAAGCCATTTATGTTACACTCAAATTGTAATACCCGCTAAAGCATACAAGGAGAGTGAACATAAATGACTTATACCCATCTTACACCAAACGAGCTTGTAATGATAGAAGCATATTTTCATCAAGAAACTCCGGTTGCTATCGTTGCGAAGCAGCTTAAACGTGGACGCCAAACAATTTACAATGTCTATAACTTTCTCAAATGTGGTGGAACAGCACTTGAATGCTTTGAACAATACAAAGAAAATAAGCGACGTTGTGGGAGAACCGAAATCATTTTTCCTGCTGAGGAAAAAGAATACATTGCAAAAAGATCAACTGAAGGTTGGACCCCAGACGTCATTATTGGCCGTGCAGAGCGAACCTTCTCTTGTTCAGTAAGTACCCTCTATCGCCGGTTTAAGACGGGAGAATTCAATGTTTTACATTTACCGATGCAAGGAAAACGAAAACCAAATGGTTATAAGGAAAAACGTGGAAAACAGGCATTCAAAAGAAATATTTCTGAACGTAAAAAAGATTATGTCGTTTTCGAAGAAGAATTTGGACATTTAGAGGGTGATACGATTGTCGGCATCCACCATAAAAGTGCCGTCATCACACTCGTTGAGCGACTTTCAAAAGCCATTATCGCCTTGAAACCAGAAGGCCGTAAGGCAGTTGATATTGAAAATTCGATTAATGAATGGCTTCAATCCGTACCCAAAAATCTTTTCAAATCAATTACCTTTGATTGTGGAAAAGAATTCTCTAGTTGGAAAAGTATTAGTAATACGAATGATATTGATATTTATTTCTCAGACCCAGGAACGCCTTCCCAACGGGGATTAAATGAACATTCAAACGGACTCCTCCGAAAAGATGGACTACCAAAAGAAATGGACTTCAACCAAGTCAATCAAGGATTCATCTCATCCGTTGCGTCCAAAAGAAACCATATCCCTAGAAAATCACTAAATTACCAAACACCATTAGAAGTTTTTTTGAGTTACGTAAATGGAAAGTTTTGTCTCGCTTAATTTGACAAATAATATTGTCAAAAAAAGGACAAAAACAAACGACCTTCCCGCATGCTTTGCCCTCGTCTTTCTTCTTATCGATTTCTTAACAACTGCCCTGTGCGCAAAACGAATAGTTGAAAACTTAATTCTTTTTCGATTTGTCCCGTTTTGATTTGATAATCCATCTCAACTAATTGATCAAACAACTGTACCAGCAAATGTTCATCGAATTTTTTTACTTCCTGCATGGCAAGTTTTACACGATATGGATGGATTTTCAATGTTTCAGCAATATTTGCCTGCTGATAACCAATCTTTACAAGAAATTTTGTCTGTAAAAATAAACGTAATTGAGAAAGCAAAATCGCATTAATTTTGATTGTTTCTTCCCCTTGCATAACTAAATCTTCGTATAAACGCAAAGCTTGTTCCGTCTTCCCTTTTAAAATATATTGGGTCATGTCAAAAATATTATGTTCTAACGTTTTAGGAACTAATTCTTCTACTTCTCTTACCGTGATTTGCTGTTGATTTTGTCCATAAAGGACCAATTTCTGTAACTCTCTCATCATTTTGGATAAATCTAAGTCGGTCAACCTCAAGAATAAATCAATTGCACTTCGTTCCATTTTGATTGAGGTATTCTCTAAGGTATTCATCAGATATTGACGTACTTCTTTTTCATTCAACTGTTGGACATTGACGATGATTGCTGTTTTTTTCAATTGTTTCGTTACTTTTTTCCGTTCATCCAACTTTTCATATGGCGCAAAGAATACTAATACAGTCGATTCTAATGGTTCTTTCAAATAAGCCGTCAATAAATCAGTATTTTGTTCGATTCCATTGTTTACTTTTTCACCTGTTAAAAAATAAGGATTCTCTACGAATACTAACCGTTGATCTCCGAAAAACGGCAACGTCTCTGCTTCAGCTACTACCTCATCTAAACTTGCATTTTCCATGTCAAAACTTAAAAAATTTAAGTCATCTTCGCCCTCTAATTGGATTTTTTTGACAATCTCTGTCCGAACTTGATCTTGGAGAAACTTTTCTGTTCCTAAAATCAAGTAACAAGATGCAAGTTTTTCTTTACGTATTTTTTGTAACTCTGCTTGTATACTCAAATTACTCACCACTTTCAAAAATTATCCTACCATGAGCAGATGAGAATTACTAGTCTATCATTGTTTCCACTAGCCCATGAGGATGAAAAACTGGATGCCAGCGATAGGTGATCATTCCTTGTTGATCCGTTCGCCATGTTTTTATCTGATTTTCTTCTAGTGTCTCCAATACTTCGCTGTGCGGGTGACCATAACGATTATTTACGCCGCAGGATATAATCCCATGTTTTGCTTCAATATGGGAAAGAAAATCTGTGTTACTTGACGTACGGCTACCGTGATGACCTAATTTGACTACATCGGCTTTCAGATTAGGATAAATCAAAAGCAATTGTTTTTCCATTGCTTGATTCAAATCTCCTAAAAATAAAAAGCGCCTATTGTTATATTCCATCCATAGACCAATCGAATCTTCATTTCTTCCCTCTCCCTTTTCAAAAGGAGTCAATACATAAAGATCATAATAACCGCTGATCCTGTCCCCATGTTTGATTTCAATGATCTCAGTACCATTTTTTTGAGCTTCAGATAAATGCCTTTGTAATGGCTCATTTCGTCCAGCGCCCCAACCGATATAAATTTTTTTGATAGTAAAATGCTGAGATAACGTGGGTAATTCTCCCACATGATCCGTATCGTCATGTGTCAAGATGAGTTTATCGATTACACTTATCCCCTGACCTTTTAGATATGGAACGATATTTCTTTCAGCAGGAGGACGTATCATACCTTGCGCCCACTTTTCTCTTTCAAAGTGTAACTGACCTCCAGTATCGATCAAAATCGTTTCTTTTCGAAAAGGACTTTGCAAAAAGATACTGTCTCCTTGACCGACATCGATAAAAGCGATCGTTGAAGAAAAGCGTAAAAATGGCAAAGTCAAAAAAATAAAAGAAAAAAGACCAACATAAAACAAGTGTTTCACAGGTTGTTCTTTCAACCTATCCGTACAAATCAGTAATCCGAAAATATACATCCCAGATAGCACAAGGGACAAACGTCCTATAATGAGAGACGACCCTGAAGAAAAATCGATTATTCGCTCAAATAAGATTAATCCCTCTTCTATCAGCAATAGTAAAGTTTCCGGCAGCCAGCGATTGAAGAGTGTGAGAAATAACACACCAGGAAGAAAAAGAAACTTGAATACCGGTGCAATCAGTAATGTAAAAAGACTACCTAAAATAGGCCACTCATAAAAATGCCATACAATCAACGGCATCGTGATCATAGTAAACAGGACGTGAGAGGCCGTTTTTTTCAACCAATCTCCATCAAAAGAAATCAGGATAAACAAAAAACTCATGAAAAAACTAAGCTGTCCACCCGCATGAAAAAGAAATCGAGGATCAAATAGTAAAAGAAGCCAAAAGACAACTGCAAATAAGTCCATGGTGGAATAATGCTTATTCAGCAATTTGACTAGCAATCGCAATAAAAACAGCAAACTAGCACGCAAAACAGAAATAGAACTTCCTGCAATAGAAACATAACAGATAGTTAGTAGACTCAACGGAATAATACTGACGTGTAGTGGCCATCCGATACGTCGAAATAAATAATACAGCCACCCTAAATAAAATTGGATGTGTAGACCCGATAGACTGAACAGATGCAGCAAACCACTCTCCCTAAAAATTTCTTCTGATTCTCTGAATCCTGCATCTTTATAGCCCCATAATAAAGAATTAATATATACACTTGTTTTTTGCGGAAATTCAGATTGGACAAAGGAGATAAAAGATCCTCTTTTTCTCTGAAGCCAGTTTCGCCAGTGATTTTGCATGGTGATCTGTTCAATCTTTTGAATTTGGAACCGTCCAGAAATTCTATGGTTCCTGAAGTAAGCTTCTTGGTCAAAATTATAAAGATTCCGCTTTTTTGCTGGAGAGATGAACTCGCCTTCAGCAGTCAATTCTATTCCCTTTCCTCGGAAGTTAAGCCATGTTTTCAATTCTGCTTCTGTGTTTACTTGATAAGAAAGCTGGAGCTTTTGTTTATTCTCTGATAACCTTCCTTCCATTGTCAAAAAATTACCATTTGCACGAATCGTATCTGTAAATACAGTAATTTGCGCAGATGTTGTTTTTTCCTCTAAAAATGAATACTCTTGTAGCCTATAAGAAATGGATACCGTTATGCTACACAAAATACACAAGTACGCGATAAAACGTCCTTCTTTTAGCGAAAACCATAAAAAAATTCCGGCAAGAAGCAAACGATAACCCCAATTGTCAGTGTAATACAACAAACAGATAATCATCGACGTAATTGCCGGAAAAATCAACCGATTTCGAACATGCCTTTCTAAAACGCTAGACATGTTTTCCTGTTAATTCATTTTGAAGTTTTGAAAAATGCTGTGAGTCTAAAGCAACTTGGTGTACAGATACACCTAATTGTTCGATCAACGCTTGGGCATAAGGATCATTTCGATAGTCATGGAGATAATTGATCCCTTTCACACCAGCTTGCAACAAAGCCTTTGTACAGGCCAAACATGGAAAATGTGTGACATAGATTTCTGAACCTTCCGTCGGGATACCAAGTTTTGCACACTGTAGGAGTGCATTCATCTCTGCATGGATCGTTCGCAAGCAGTGTCCATCCACGACGTAACACCCTTCATCTATGCAGTGGACATCTCCACTGACTGCTCCATTATAGCCGCCAGCAATGATCCTTTTTTCTCGAACGAGTGTCGCTCCTACTTCTAAACGTGTACACGTACTACGTAAAGATAACAGTACTGCCTGAGCCATAAAGTACTGGTCCCAAGGAATGCGTTCATTATGTGACTTATCAGTAACTTTTTCTTTATTCGTATCGCATGCTTTTGAAGATTTTTCTAACATGTTTTATATTCCTCCCTTTTTTCAAGTTGATTAAAAAGTACTCATTGCTTAAACAAAATATTCTTTAAATATAACGAATCATCCTGTCTGACAAAAGATCCTACCCTTCACTGCCGAAATGAAGTCCGTCATCCATTAGCCCATTATAAAAATTCTTCGAATCCATTTGTTCAAGAAATTCCGTATAAAAATCGATACTTCACAATCATGGCGTTTTGCTACTTCTGTGAGAACAGAGATATATTCTTTGATCAACTTGTTATTCCGATATTTTTGTTTTGTCTCATCGACTGCTGGTGGCGTGATAAAGAAAGCATGATCAGAACTATAGTCTTTTTTCAGCTGAACTATCATCCACTGCAGATTTTTTGGTACGTTTCTTTAGAAAGTTGTTTATGCTCTGCTAGATCATTCGTCCCAATGAGAATAAATACTTTATCTGCTGTATAGCTAAGTACATCTTTGGCAAAGCGTTCTCGTAGAGCTTGACTGTTATTGCCGCTGACAGCCGTATTCATAATATGAATCCCAGATATTTTATTTTGGAGATAGACATTCAGCATTGGTTTTTTTAATGTTTCTTTGCGAACAATCAAGCTATTTCCTATCCAAAAATACTACCTCCTCGTCCTGCCAAGCTCTTAGAATTGGATTATTCTTAGTATCCATTAGCGTCCATTTATTGCTCGTGCCAGTCGATTTTGAATCATTCTATTTAATTGTAACGAAGTTTTTTAGTTTTTCAACTGTCTTTTCACCGATACCAGAAATCTCCTGCAGGTCTTCCACTTTCTGGAAGGATCCGTTTTCTTCTCTAAATCGAATGATTTCTTGCGCTTTGACTGATCCGATCCCAGGAATCTGCTGAAGTTCTGATGGAGTGGCTGTATTGATATTTATTTTGGGAGGCTCGGAATCTGCTGTAGGCTGTTTTCCTTCCGAGGATGCCAACTGATCAAGATGTTCTGGCAGCTCTTCACCTACAGCAGGGATATATAGGACTTGCTGATCTTCTATCTTCGCAGAAAAGTTGATTCGATCGCTATCCGCTTCTTCTAATAATCCACCTGCACGCTTTAGTACATCATAGACCCGTTCTTCTGAAGAAAAGGAATAGATACCAGGCTCCTTCACACTTCCTTTGATATCGGTGTACATGACCTTTGGACGAGCATCCTCTTCTACATCGTTTCCTTCAGCTGATGGATCTTCTCCACTGGAACTAAACGGAGAAAGTATTTCTTTTGCAGCAGTCTCTTCTGGTTCTCTATAAAATAGCAGATTTGACAATAAAAAACCACTTGCGATACAAAAGATAAGAACTATCATAGACATCCAAATGATCAATTTGGGTGAAGCTAGTATTTTCTTGCTGATTTTTTCTATCATTGTTCTTTTTTCAAAGAATGACCAGTAAAAATCATTCATTACTCCTTTCATTTAAAATTGAAGAAACAGTGAGCTCTGGCAAAATCGTCCCTTCAACATCTAATTACGTCAATTTTTTCTTTTGTTTTTATTTTTATCGTGAAGATTTTTGACGAAAAAGAGGGGGTGTGACAGAACTCGTGTCACAACCCCTCTTTAATTATTTAGTTTCATTTCATTTTCTCTAGATAGTCAAGCGCTTCTTGTACTGTTTTTACTGGTACGATTTTCATTGAGGAATTCAATTTTTTAGCGGCAGCTTTTGCTTCTTCGTAGTTGGTTTTTATTTCAGGATATTCTTTCTTAACATCGACTGAAATCGTATCATCTGGTGCAAAGAAAATCTCTACGCCAGCTTTATCCGCACTTGCCACTTTTTTATCGATTCCTCCGATTCGGCCAACTTCTCCTTCACTGTTGATCGTTCCAGTTCCTGCAATTTGCTTACCATGTCGCAAGTTTTTACCAGTGACTTGTTCATAGATTTCTAAAGTGAACATCAATCCCGCTGATGGCCCACCGATAGAGCCAGAATTAATACGAACATCTGTATCTGATTCGATCTCGGTATGGTCAGTAAGCGTGATACCTATTCCTGCCTTTTTATCTGTTGGTAACTCGATCAGATCACCAGAAGCTGTTTTTTCTTCACCATTATGCAAATAACTGATTTCGATTGTTTGTCCAACTTTTTGGCTTTTTACATAATCCATAAATGCTTCTGTACTTTGAAAGCTTTTCCCGTCTACTTTTGTTACTGTATCTCCAACTGAAAGCTTGCCAAAGAAATTCGATGTTTTCTCTACACTCATGACATATACGCCTTTGAATTCCATTTTATAAGGCTTGTCTGCAAGTTTTAACGCTTGTTCGATTGCTGCATTTTGGGAAGAATCCATATAATACTGCTGCATTTGATTATATTCTTCATTTGTCGCCCCACCAGTCAATTCTTCTTCACTGATCAATTCTTCAAAAGGGGTCATTTTAGCTTTTAAAGCTAAGAAACCTGTAGCTTGCCTGATACCAACAGAGGTAAGAGAGAAAGACCCAGAACCTTTATCTTCCTTATCATTGACCGTAATTAGTTCTTTCAGATCGATCGTGGCTCCCGGTGATTCTACATAATACGGCAAGGGAACTACTACAAATCCAATGATCAACATTCCAAATATGATAATCAGTACTGTTTTCAACCATTGTTTAGCTTTCATTTGATTCACGCTTTCCAGCTAAAGCTTCGTTGATCACTGGCGGTAAGTAGCTGCTCACATCTCCGCCAAAGTGCAGTACTTCTTTTAAAATACTGGAACTCACGTGACTATATTCTGGTTTTGCTAATAAGAAGACAGTTTCCAATTCATCATATAGATGATGATTCATCTGAGCAATCTCTCGTTCATATTCAAAGTCTTTGATACTTCGTATGCCTCTGATCAACGCATCTGCACCAATCTCTTTTGCTGTTTCTACCGTCAATTGATTTTCTTGATTCATGACTTTTACATTAGGAAGATGAGAAACAGCTTTTGTGATCAATGTCACTCTTTCTTCTGGGGGAAACAAACTTTTCTTTGAAGTATTGATAAAAACACCAATTACTACCTCATCGAATAATTTAGCCGCACGTTCCACCGTATCTAAGTGACCTTTTGTAAAAGGATCAAAACTTCCTGGGAATAATGCACGTTTCATTGATTTCCCTCTTTTCTATAGATAGTTACGGCCGTTATGCCATAAATCTGTTTTCTTATTTGATGGAATCCAGCCACAGTTTCTGGCAATTCGACTGTTTTATCCGTTTCGCATACGATAACTGCGGTTTTAGAAAAAAGTCCCAGTTCTTCCATTTTATGGATTTGATCGATTATTTTTTGTTTTGCATATGGCGGATCAAGAAAGAAGTAGTCGAATTGTTGTTTCTCCGCTGCTAGTCGTTCGATTGCTTTGTCCGCATCAAGTTTTATTGTGGTAAATTTCTCTGGTTCTTTCGTAATTTCGATGTTTTCTTTGATGATTTTTAGCGCTTGGTAATTTTTGTCTACGCATACCGCATGACTGCAGCCTCTAGATACTGCTTCGATAGCTAAACCACCGCTTCCTGCAAACAGATCCAATACTGTCTCTCCATCAAAATATGGTCCAATCATATTGAATATGGATTCTTTTACTTTATCTGTAGTTGGTCTGGTGTTCGCCCCTGCTAAACTTTTTAAACGGCGCCCGCCATAATTTCCTGATATTATCCGCATCTACTCACTCCTTAGAAATGGTACTGGTACTAGTATACCAAAAAAAAGACAAAAAAATACTTGGACAATGATCAAAAATCGATCGTTATCCAAGTTATTTTTTATTTAAAAACTGCTCATAAGAGATTTTTAAAGATGTTCAGCTAATCGGATTTCTGTATTTAGCTCTTCGATTTCGAAACCTTCGTCTTTTAATACTGTTTTGTTTCCTATTTTTTCGGCAAAATTCATTTCGATATCCGGTCGGTAAGAACGTTCCACGTTTCGAACAAAATGTAATTTACGGATTCGTTCTTCTGTTTCTTCAAATGTCTCTTCATTTAAGTAAAGCACGACATATTTCATTCTTCTTGAGACATAATGCAACAAGCCGAACTTTTTCAGATTCTTTAATTGTTTTAAGCTGTAGACCCATACGATCAGCCCGCGTCGTTTTGTTATTTCAAATTCACTATTGTCTAATTGCATGACAATTACCTCCGCATCCAAAGTGTTTTTTCGTTTCAAAAAACGGGCTACCTGCATCTACTTTGATTTCATTAGAAACTTCTTCGGCAAGTACTTGGACAATTTGATCCAACAGACTTTGCAGCTGTGTTTCACTATATCGGAAAGCTGCAACATGCTCATCCATATCAAGCTGTCTTTTTGCTTTTCGAACAGCTCGTTTTTTTTCACGATAATCAGGTGCATACTCACCATATGCCGCTACATTTTCAAACGCTTCTTTCTTAGACAAGAACGCTTCTTTCAACTGGCAAACTTTTGCAGATTCTTCCATTGACTGTTTATGTTCAAGATAAGAAGCCATCGTTTTACTCTTTTTTATCATTTCAGCGACTCGGAGGCATTGATCCTCCAGTTGAAACAGCTCTTCGTTAACGATCACTGCTATCACTACTTTCTCCGTTTTCTTCTTGCAATAAGACTAACATATTTTCTTTAGAAAAAGCAATGCCTACAGAATCCGTTCCCGGGTCCATGAAACGGTCATGGTTGTAAGGATCGCTGTACCAATATAAAAACGAAAAAGTAGCGTCGATCGCCGGATGAATAAATAGCCCACTAGTATTTTCTAATTTTTGTTTACTGATTAACTTCTCCAATTCATCATTCGTCAGTGAGAATTTCACTGTCGTTTGAGCACTGCCTAGCGATTTTTGCCAATCAGCCATACGTTCCTCTGACAATATTTCCTCAGGCCTTGTCAAAAAATCATGTAGTAGCAGCTGACTGTGGTTTTGAAAGGCAAGTGTTTGATTGTATATGGGAAGTTCGTCTTCTCTTCTAAGCATATTTAATAAAGTCGTACTTTTTCGTTCTTTAACGCGATTGATTGATTCCCAATCAGCCGATTTATCTGCTTGATAATGTGGAAGGCCTTCACCAAACACTTGATATGGCAATAGTTTCAAAAGACTATCTTTATCTAAATACACAACTGAAAATAGGCCGTTTGTTGTTTGATCAAAAAATAAAATAGCAAAAGTGTCGTTATCAAAAGCAATTAGCGGACGGTAATTCATATCCTCTTCCATTAGTTCGATTCCAACTTCTGTATCATGGTACTCAAAAGTGAAATTAGTATAGATAGTAGTGATTTTCGTAAGATCTTGCATCGTCATCCCTAAATAAAACGGCGCGATATCAGCAGGCCCTGTTTGCAGTACTTTAACAGTTGTGACTCTGCTGTCTTGGATGTTCGCTTCAAATGTGAGATGACTAGCTTTATTTTCATAATATCTTGTTTCAAAACCAAATCCGCTAGTTAATCGATCATAGGCTTGGCCAAAATCCTTTTCCAGCTGATCGATCGGTTTTCCGATATAAGTAGAAAAACCAGTTGCTTTAAGCTCCTGGTATTTCCACGTTGTCATTTGGTTTGCTATTTGTTGATCAGAGTTTTCCTTCACTTCAAGTTTTGGCGGAAACAAGACTGGTTCCATGTAGAATGCCACAATAACTAATAGCAGAATCAGCCAAAACAAACCCAGTCTTTTCATGTTTCCCCACCTTTCGCTTATTATTTCTCAGTCACTTCAATCAAAAGGTCACCAGACGAAATAGTGTCTCCTGAAGACACATATACATGTGCGACTTCTCCGTCAAAACGTGCTTCGATGGCCGTTTCCATCTTCATCGCTTCAGTAATCATCAACGTATCACCTTTTTTAACGTTATCGCCTTTTTTCACTAATACATCCAAAACAGAACCAGACATCGTTGCTCCAATTTGTTCTCGGTTTGTCGGTTCAGCTTTCAATCGGGTTTGGACCGTACTGATGATCGAATTATCTTTGATAGTGATTTCACGTCTTTGTCCATTCAAATTGAAGAACAGTACGCGATTCCCTTCGATATCGGGTTCTCCGATTTCATCTAAACGAATGATAAGCGTTTTTCCGCGTTCGATTTGTACATTGATTGTTTCACCCAAACGTATACCTTGGAAAAATGTTGGTGTGTCCAGTAATGTAACATCGCCAAATTGATTATATGCTTTTTGATAGTCCAAAAAGACTTGCGGATACATCAAATAGCTTAATACTTCGTCTTGTTTTGGTTCATAGCCAATTTTTTCTGCCAATTCTTTTTTTACTTCGTTGAAGTCGACTGATTCAGCCAAAAGACCTGGACGTTCATTCAATGCAGGTCTGCCTTTAAGAATAATCTTTTGCAATTTTTTAGGAAATCCGCCAACGGGTTGCCCTAGTTCTCCTTGGAAGAAAGTCACAACAGATTCAGGGAAACTTAGTGTTTCGCCTTTTTCATAAATATCTTCTTCTGTAAGATCATTTTGGACCATAAATAGTGCCATATCTCCAACTACTTTAGATGATGGAGTTACTTTAACGATATCGCCAAACATCAAGTTGACAGTATGATACATTTGTTTGATTTCATCCCAGCGATGACCTAATCCGACAGCTTTTGCCTGTTGCTGTAGATTCGAATACTGTCCTCCTGGCATTTCATGCATATATACTTCTGTTTCAGGAGCATTCAAGCCGTTTTCAAACGGTTTGTAATACATGCGCACATCTTCCCAATAATGGTTTAATTTCTGTGCATTTTCAATCGTGATTTCTGGCAGCCGTGGACCATTGACCAGTGCATAATACAAGCTGCTCATGCTAGGCTGACTAGTATTCCCACTCATTGCACTCATTGCCACGTCAACGATGTCTACTCCTGCTTTTGAAGCAGCAGAATAAGTGATGATTCCATTCCCGCTGGTGTCATGAGTATGCAGATGGATTGGCAGATCTGTCGTTTCTTTCAATTCACTAATCAAACGATAAGCTGCCTGCGGTTTAAGCAGCCCAGCCATATCTTTGATTGCAATGATATGCGCACCCAGTTGTTCTAGTTCCTTTGCCATGTCTTTATAATACTGAACATTGTATTTTGCCCGACTTGGATCGTTGATATCGCCAGTATAGCAAATAGCTGCCTCTGCGATTTTACCAGTATCCCGTACAGCTTGGATACTTTTTTCCATTTGTGGAGTCCAGTTCAAACTATCAAAGATTCGAAATACATCGATTCCTTGCGCTGCTGCTTCTTTGACAAATTCCACCAATACATTGTCAGGATAATTAGAATACCCAACGGCATTTGAACCTCTGAAAAGCATTTGCAGCAACGTATTAGGCATTAAAGAACGAATTTTTCTCAACCGTTGCCAAGGGTCTTCATTCAAAAAGCGGTAAGCCACATCAAATGTTGCTCCCCCCCACATCTCACTTGAAAAGAGTTCAGGAAGACCTTCTCCAGTCAAACGTGCAATCTGCTTGAAATCCTTTGTCCGAACACGAGTTGCTAGCAGACTTTGATGGGCGTCTCTAAATGTCGTATCCGTCAACAACAAATTTTCCTGTCCTTTGATCCATTCGACCAAAGCATCGGCACCCTTCGCATCTAATACATTCTTAGCCGTTACGTAATCAGTTCTTGTGATTAGATCTTTAGGCATACGTGGTTCTTCATAAAATGGTTTTTCGCCACTTTCGATACCTGGAAAACCATTCACAGTAATTTCACCGATATATTTCATCGTTTTGTTTCCGCGGTCTCGTAGTCGAGGAAATTCAAATAATGTTGCTGTACTATCAATGAAGGTTGTTTTTGCATTTCCTGATTGGAATTCAGGATGTGTGATGACATTGAGCATAAATGGAATGTTTGTTTTCACTCCACGGATTCTAAATTCTTTCAAGCAACGTTCCATTTTCTGAATGGCTGTTTCAAAAGTAGCACCATGCGTACATACTTTTACTAGCAATGAATCAAAATACGGTGTCACTACATAGCCCGCGTAAGCATTTCCGACATCCAGACGTACGCCAAAACCACCAGGTGAACGATACGTATCGATTTTCCCTGTGTCTGGTAAAAAGTTATTCAACGGGTCTTCTGTAGTGATTCGGCATTGAATGGCTGAACCATTTAATTTGATTCCTTCTTGCTGAGGCAATCCGATTTCTTTATGCAGATCCAAACCTTGAGCAATCAACAGTTGCGTTGTTACGATATCAATATCTGTAATCATTTCTGTGATCGTATGTTCCACTTGGACGCGAGGGTTGACTTCGATAAAGTAAAAATCATCTCCTTCAACAAGAAATTCTACTGTACCTGCGTTGACATACCCGACATATTTCATCAATTGGACAGCTGCCTGGCAGATTTTTTGACGTTGCTGTTCATTCATAGAGACACAAGGCGCTACTTCTACTACTTTTTGGTGACGGCGCTGAACAGAACAATCTCTTTCAAAAAGATGGATGACGTTTCCATGCGTATCCCCGAGAATCTGTACTTCGATATGTTTAGGATTAGCGATGTATTTTTCAACATACACTTCATCACTACCAAAGGCTGCTTTTGCTTCGCTTTTCGCACGTTCGTAGCCCTCTCTTGCACTCTTTTCATCGTGAGCTACACGCATGCCGCGTCCGCCGCCGCCTAGAGCTGCCTTGATCATAATCGGATAACCGTATTGTTTCGCAAACTCCAAGGCATCGTCTATAGAAGCGATTGGTCCATCTGTGCCTGGAATCGAAGCAATCCCCGCTTCGATAGCTGCAGCTTTTGCTTTGATTTTATCTCCAAAAATATCTAAATGATGCAGTTTGGGTCCAACAAAAATGATGCCTTCTTCTTCGCACCGTTGCGCAAAATTCAAGTTTTCCGACAAAAGACCGTAACCCGGATGAATAGCGTCAGCTCCGCATTCTTTCGCGATAGAAATGATCCCTTCAATATCTAGATACGCATCAATCGGTTTTTTTCCTTGTCCTACTAAATATGCTTCATCCGCTTTGAAACGGTGTACGGAATATTCATCTTCTTCTGCATAGATTCCAACAGTTTTAATTCCTAATTCTGTACAAGCACGAAATACACGTACAGCGATTTCACCCCTGTTAGCAACTAAAACTTTTTTCATCGAACCACTCCTACATCTTTTTTTATTATAAACCTAAGCTCTTGCGTTTTTCATCCGCACTGATGTTGAGGACAAAGCCGACACAAATCGAAAGCATCAGCAAACTGGAGCCTCCTTGACTTAAAAATGGGAACGTGATCCCTGTCAAAGGAATAACACCAGTAATTCCTCCAAGATTGACAAATACTTGGATCAAAAACATTGCGCCGATCCCAATGCACAAAAGCGAATTGAACGGATCTTTTGAACGGATACCTACAAGGACAATGCGCACAATCATAAAGAATAGCAACGCTAATATCAAAATCCCCATAATCACTCCCAGTTCTTCCACTACGATTGCATAAATAAAATCGGTTTGTGCTTCTTGTAAAAATCCTTTTTTCTGGATACTGTTACCTAATCCCCTGCCAAATAGTCCTCCGTTGAACATGGCATAGTAGCCGTTGACTAGTTGATGCCCTTTATTTAATTCGTCTGAGAAAGGATTTTGGTAAATAGCAAATCGATTATAGATATACTGTAAACGTCCAGGTAAGATCTTTCCGTTTGTGATATTGATCAGCCAGATCGTAAAAGTACTTAGACAAAAGCCTCCTACTCCTACAATCAAAGTATACACATAATTGATTCCGCTGGCTAAAAGCAGAACCAAAATAATCAAAAAGATAACTGCCGCATTACCAAAATCGGGAAGAATAGCGACTAATGCAGTAAGTCCGATAACCATTGCAAGTGGACGTTTCACAGTCCCAAGAAAATCTTTTTGTACACTGTTTTGTCTTTTAGATAAAGTCAGAGACAGGTACCAGATAGAAATGATTTTTAGGTATTCGGCAGGTTGGATCGAGAATCCTGCAATTTGCAGCCAACCTTTCGCCCCATTGATCTCCTTACCAAAAAACACAACAATCAGCAGCAAAATCGTCAAAACTGCGATGGCTGCCATGATCAAACGCTGGTTTTTCAAAACATCTGTTTTCATTTTATAAAGTAGTGCGATAGCAATCAAGCTAAGCACCCAAAAAATACTCTGGTTAATGACTGATGCGGACGGATTTTGTCCGTTTTCTAATAATAGATACGACGTAGAACTATATACCATGATCAATCCCAATACACATAAAATTAAATAGGGAATCAAGATGCTATAGTCTAATAGATGCCTTTTTTTCACTTTCTTAGGCAAGTCTATTCCTCCTTGCCAACTTCTTTTTTATCATAATTTTCTTGGTAAACCTCACTATATAACTGATTCAATTCTCGTTCTAGCTCACTTAACATCAGCTGGCCCTCGTTCTTTCCGATTACTCCTATACGGACAGCAAAACCGACTTGCCGGGAAAAGCCGTACATCTGTGTATCTACCACTTCTTCGAAGGCTTTGCATTGTGAGATACAGAGACTGTTGTTTTGATTTCGGATTAATCGTTTGATCCGTTCTGCTTCATCATTTAATACTTGGATCGCAAGTTTTTTCGACAAAGAATCCATCTGTGCTTACCTCCCATTCTAATTCCTTAATTATAACATATTTGATTTTCATAAGGAGCAAAAAAAACAGATTTAACCAGTTGTTTTTATTCATTTTTACGTATTCGTTCTTTCTACTTATCCAGAACGTTAGAGTCCGCATTTTTTATCCGAGATAAAAAGGCTTCGCCATATTTATCAAGCTTGCTTTGGCCAACCCCTTTTATCTGAAGCATCTCCAATCTGCTTGATGGACGTATTCGGCTCATTTCTTTCAATGTGGAATCTGAAAATACGACATACGGGGGAACGCCTGCTTCTGATGCTAGATCCGTTCGCAGTTCCCGCAGCACTTCAAATAGTGTATCGGTTTCTTCATCCGATAGCTGCTGGACTTTCTTGGGTTCCTTTCGATAAACAGATTCTTGTCCTTTCAATACTTGTATCCCTCTTTCTGTTACTTTCAAAACAGGATACTCACCATTGATGGTCAGAAGATAGCCATTCGATATCAAATATTCAATTAACTGCATCGTTTCTTTTTGCGATTGGTTTTTCATCAGTCCATAGGTAGATAAATGTCCAAAACCTAAAGCTTGCAGCTTTTGTTCTTTCGATCCTGCTAAGACTTTCATCAGCATTTGTTTACCATAGTTCTCACCCATACGTTTTAAGCAAGAAAGAACCATCTGTGCTTCTGTCGTTACTTCTACTATTTCTCTGTCATCTAAACAGTTACCACAACGGTTGCACGGACTGCTTGTCTCGCCAAAATAGTTTAGGATGTATTGCTGAAGACAGGACTCAATATACACGTATTCTGTCATCGCTTTTAATTTTTCATATTCTTTTTGCTTTTGCCCTTCTTCTCTTTGGGACTGCTGGATAAAAAACTTTTGGACTTGGATATCTTGAGGAGAGAAAAGCAGGATGGCTTCACTGGAAAGACCATCTCTTCCCGCCCGACCAGCTTCCTGATAGTATGCTTCTAGAGAGCCAGGAATTTGATAATGGATAACAAAACGGACATTGCTTTTATTTATACCCATACCAAATGCATTTGTCGCTACAATCAGCTGCAAGCGATCGTATAAAAAGGCTTCTTGCATTTCTGTTCGCTCATTCTCATTTAGACCACCATGATATCTACCCACGGAAAAATCGAATTTTTTAAGCAAATGATAGAGACGGTCTACTTCTTTTCTCGTTGCTGCATAAATGATACCAGATTGATTTTTGTTGATCTTTAAATATTCGATTAGATATTGTTCTTTTTTTTGATCTTTAATTACTTGAAATCGTAGATTTTCTCGTTCAAAACCAGTCTGAATATGGTTGTTTTCTGGAATTTTTAAAAGTCTTTTTATGTCAGCAGCTACTTGCACAGTCGCTGTAGCTGTCAAAGCAACAATTACAGGACGATTTGGCAGTTGATCTAGCTGGTTCGCCATCTGTAAATAACTTGGGCGGAAATCATGCCCCCACTGAGAGATACAATGTGCCTCGTCAATAGCGATCATACGGACGTTCCATCGCTTCATTGCTTGGATAAAATCTGGCATGATAAAACGTTCAGGAGCGATATAAAGTAAACGGTACTGCTGTCTATCGATTTCTTGGAAGCGTCTAGCTGTTTCGTAACCATCTAACGAGCTATTGATAAAAGTGGCGGGTATACCTAATTGATTCGCCGCGTCCACCTGATCCTTCATCAAAGAGATTAAAGGGGACACAACCACAGTAAGCCCATCTAATAGTAAAGCTGGAAGCTGGTAACAGATTGATTTCCCACTTCCGGTAGGCATGATTCCTAATACATTTTCCTGATCAATGACTTTCTGGATAATTTCTTTTTGACCAGGTCTAAACTCATCATAGCCAAAGTATTGTTTTAATAAGTCGTTCATCTTCCCGCTCCTTTCTCTTGCCATTTTACTTCGATTTTCTTCGAAGGACAAGTTGATCTCCTTTCGTGAAACATTATCTTGTTATGAAACAAAAACTCTCTAGAAATAAGTTTTTTAAAAGTCTTTTAAACGTCTTTTGGCGTATTTTCTGAATTTATGTCCATTGACAAAGATGACTTCTCCACAGAAAAGAGTTGGACAAAAAAAGAAACCAGCTATTTTTTATAACAAGCTGGTTTCTCTCTTCATCCTTTTACAGATTATTTTTTCTTTTTAGATGCTTTTTCACGAGCATTTTTCTCTAAAATTTGTTTTCTCAAGCGAATGCTTTCTGGTGTTACTTCGCAATATTCATCATCATTCAAGAATTCCAAAGATTCTTCCAACGTCAATTGTTTTGGTTTTTTGATGACAGATGTTTGGTCTTTAGTAGCAGACCGTACGTTTGTCATTTGTTTTGCTTTCGTGATGTTGACAGTCAAATCATTATCACGGCTGTTTTCCCCGATAATCATTCCTTCATATACTTCTGTACCTGGTTCTACGAAGACTGTACCGCGTTCTTCGATACTCATGATAGAATAAGTCGTTGCTTTTCCTGTATCGATCGAAACAAGCGCCCCTTGGTGACGTCCGCCAATTTGACCAGGAAGCATTGGCAGATATTGATCAAAAGTATGGTTCATGATTCCGTAACCACGTGTCATTGAAAGGAATTCAGTTGAATAACCAATCAAACCTCGGGCAGGTGTTAAGAATGTCAAACGGATTTGTCCGTTTCCTGTATGGACCATATCTTGCATTTCACCTTTACGTAAGCTCAAGGACTCGATAACACTACCCATATATTCTTCTGGTGTATCGATTTGCACGCGTTCAAACGGTTCGCATTTTACACCGTCGATTTCTTTTTCAATAACTTCTGGACGAGATACTTGCAATTCGTATCCCTCACGGCGCATGTTTTCAATCAAGATAGACAAATGCAATTCTCCACGACCAGAAACTGTCCATGCATCTGGAGAGTTTGTTGGTTCAACTCGTAAGGATACATCTGTCTGAAGTTCTGCCATCAAACGTTCTTCAATCTTACGAGCGGTTACGAATTTACCTTCTCGACCGGCAAATGGTGAATTATTAACTAAGAAAGTCATTTGCAATGTTGGTTCGTCAATGTGAAGGATAGGTAACGCATCTTGATGATCCACAGGAGTAACTGTTTCACCGACAAAGATATCTTCCATACCTGAGACAGCAATCAAGTCTCCAGCTTTTGCTTCTTGAATCTCTAGACGTTTTAGTCCAAAGAAACCAAATAATTTCGTTACACGGAATTTCTTAACTGTTCCGTCTAATTTAATTAATGCTACTTGGTCTCCTACTTTGATTGTTCCTCTAAATACACGTCCGATTCCGATACGACCTACATAATCGTTGTAGTCAAGTAATGAAACTTGGAATTGTAATGGTTCGTCGCTGTTATCGACAGGAGCAGGGATTTTTTCAATAATTGTATCAAAAATAGGTGCCATGGTTGGTTCTTGATCTGCTGGATCATCTGACAAGCTTGACGTACCATTTAGTGCAGATGCATAAATCACAGGAAAGTCTAACTGATCATCATCTGCTCCTAATTCGATGAATAGTTCAAGAACTTCATCTACGACATGCTCAGGACGAGCAGAAGGTTTGTCAATCTTGTTTACGACAACGATTGGTGTGATATGTTGTTCCAGTGCTTTTTTCAATACAAAACGTGTTTGAGGCATTGTTCCTTCATACGCATCTACGACCAACACAACGCCGTCAACCATTTTCATGATCCGTTCTACTTCGCCACCGAAGTCCGCGTGTCCTGGAGTATCCATGATGTTTACGCGAATTCCTTTATAGTCTACAGCTGTGTTTTTGGCTAAAATCGTGATACCACGTTCTTTTTCTAGCGCATTTGAGTCCATCGCACGTTCTTGCAATTGCGTATGTGCGTCTAATGTATCTGATTGTTTTAATAGTTCATCAACTAATGTTGTTTTTCCGTGGTCAACGTGGGCAATAATTGCGACGTTACGGATATCGTTTCTATAATTCAATGTAACTAACTCCTTTTTTATTGGTTCTTTATGACAGGGCAAATTTTACTCGACTGCTAATTATAGCAGACTTTTTTCATGAAATATAGTAAAATGTTTTCATTTTTTCGAGAAAATTAATCTTTTGCCCGTTTTTATCATTTTTGTGAATGATTTCTACCTTTTTTCAGCCTTCTTTTTTCAAAAGGTCTGCGATTTCTGCATATGCACAAGAAGTCCCTGCTAAATAGTATTCCCTTTTTTCAAATGTCAAAGGAGTACCAAAAAGACCGCTTGTTACCATACCAAACTCTTCCAATAAGACATTTCCCGCTGCATAATCCCAAGGGCTAAGGTTTGAAATATAAGCAATGTGGTTTCCTTTCAAGATTGCCACTAGTTCAAGACCAGCGCATCCGTACATACGTGTCCCCATGCTGCTTTCCGCAATTTCTCGGATTCCATATTTATTATGACCGAAAAGATAACTATTCACACCAAGTAAGCCTTCCGATAAGGATTTATTTGCTGGTCTAGGCAATGGCTCATCATTTTTATACACGCCTATTCCTTTTCCACCCCAAAAAAGTTCATTTCTCATCACGTCATAAATGAAACCAAGCTTTCCAACGCCGGATTCATAAACAGCGAGCATAATACAAAAATTTTCCCCTTCAATCACAAAATTCAAGGTGCCATCAATAGGATCGATGATAAAGACTCTTCCATCGAGATCCGATAATTGATTACACCCTTCTTCTTCTGCCAATATTTTCGCCTCTGGATCAAAGGAATGGATTTTTTCGATTAGAAAATTCTGGATGTTTCGATCGACATTTGTTACTAGATCCGTTCGATTTGATTTTTGCGAGATTGTTAATGTTTGTTGAGAAGATTTGATTTTCTCACCAGCTTCTTCAAGCCAGGACTTGATATGATCAATCATCTGTTCCATTTATCTCACCCGTTCATTCTCAAAGTTTTGTTTGGATTTTTTTTTGCTTGCTGCACTGTACGATATAAAGAATAACCGGAAGCTTTTTCAAATTCCCGTCCCAATCGTTTTTCCTCACCAATGGATTTGACAACAGTTTTAAACTGCTGATAAGTCTTCAAAAAAGCTTCATTGTTTATCCCTTTTTCATTCGCACGTTCCAGATCTTCCCACATCTTCATTACAATGACCATTTCGTCTGTTGTCCAATCTAAATCAAGTGGATACTGATATTCTTGCATCTTCAACTCTCCTATTTCATATTCCTCTTCAGTGTAGCATAGGAAGTGGTAATAAACCAAGAAGTTGTCATATTTTTAAGTTTACATAATAATATTATTAATAATTCTAAAAAACAAAACGCAACTGATTTTTCAGTTGCGTTTCGCCTGTATTATTCAAATCAAATATGGATTGGTAAACCTAATGCTAATTCCGAAGCATCCATGACGATTTCGCCAAGAGATGGATGAGGATGAATCGTCAAGGCGATATCTTCAGCATTCATTCCTGATTCGATTGCTAAAGCTAATTCAGAGACCATATCACTTGCGCCGACTCCACCGATTTGCGCGCCAATAAGCACGTTATCTTCGATCGTCGTGACTAAACGGATGAATCCTTCCGTTTTACCTAGCGATAATGCTCGACCGTTCCCTGAGAATGGAAATTTATATGCTTTCGCTTCGATACCTGCGTCTTTTGCTTCTTTGATTGTCATACCTACAGAAGCCAATTCCGGATCAGTAAAGGCAACTGCTGGCATTGCTTTATAATCTACAGCTACTTTTTTGCCAGAGATTGCTTCAGCAGCGATTTTTGCTTCGTAACTAGCTTTATGCGCTAATGCCGCCCCTGGAACGATATCACCGATGGCATAGATATTAGGTACGTTCGTACGTCCTTGTTTATCTACTGTGATCAATCCACGTTCTCCTACTTCGACACCCGCTTGTTCTAAGCCCATATCATCCGTATTTGGACGACGTCCTACAGTGACCATCACATAGTCAGCAGTAACAGATTCTTCTTTCCCGTCCACTGCATATTTCACTGTCACACTGTCACCGTTATCGACTGCTTCTTTTGCCATCGCATTCGTTACGACTGTTACACCTTTTTTCTTGAAATCATCTTCTACTAATTTTACGAGATCTTTTTCGTAAGTTGGTAAAATTTGTGGTGAGCCTTCAAGAATCGTTACTTCTGCTCCTAAGTTTGCGTACGCTCCGCCCAATTCGGCACCAATCACACCGCCACCGATGATCACAAATTTCTTAGGTACTTCTTTCAATGCTAATCCGCCAGTAGAATCTAACACACGTCCGCCGAATTTAAATCCTGGAATCTCGATTGGACGGGAACCTGTTGCGATGATTGCGTTATTGAACGAATAAGTTTGAGCTGAATCTGGATGAATGACGCGTAGTGTGTGATCATCTACGAAGAACGCTTCGCCTTCGATTGTTTCAACCTTATGTTTTTTTAATAGAAAACCAACACCAGAAGTCAACGTATGGACAACTTTGTTTTCTTTCCATTCTTGTGTTTTCGCAAAATCTAGTTTGACATTTTCGCTAGTTACTCCAAACATTTCGGAATCTAGTGACTCTTGATAATGGTGTCCCGCAGCTATCAATGCTTTTGAAGGAATACAGCCGACGTTCAAACAAACACCGCCAATATATTCTCTTTCAATGATTGCTACTTTTTGTCCCATTTCAGCAGCACGGATGGCAGCTACATAGCCGCCAGGTCCCGCACCGATTACAACTGTATCTAATTCTACAGCAAAATCTCCAACTACCATTTGTTTATCATCCTTCCATCATTAATAGCTCTGGATCAGCTAAAAGACGTTTGATATTGTTCATTGCTTGTTGCGCAGTTGCTCCATCTACGATACGGTGATCAAAACTTAGTGATAGTTTCATCACACGACCGACAACGATTTCGCCTTCAGCGTTTACGATTGGTTGTTGCGCAATCGTTCCTACACCTAAAATAGCTACTTCTGGATAGTTGATGACTGGTGTAAACCAACCGCCACCTACAGATCCGATATTGCTGATCGTAATTGTTCCATTGCGCATATCTTCTGCAGATAGTTTGCCGTCATGAGCTAATTTTGCTTTCTCATTGATTTCATCTGCAATAGCAAACATTCCTTTGCGGTCTGCATCTTTTACATTTGGTACATATAATCCGTGATCCGTATCTGTTGCAATACCGATATTGTAGTAATGTTTATAAACGATTTCTTGGTTTGCATCGTCAATAGATGCATTTAATACTGGGTATTTCTTAACAGTCGCTGTTAAAGCTTTCACGACATATGGCAAGAAAGTAAGTTTCGTACCATTTGCAGCAGCTACTTCTTTGAATCGTTTCCGATTATCCCATAGTTTAGACACTTCTACTTCATCATGCAATGTCACGTGTGGAGCTGTATGCTTACTATTGACCATTGCTTTAGCAATAGCTTTACGTGTTGGTGTCATTGCTACACGCTCTTCCAAATCTCCTAAGTTGGACTTGAATGGTTTTGCTGGTTCAGCGGGTTTGCTTTCTGCTGCAGGAGCTGCTTCTTTCGGAGTTGCCGCTTCTGGCGCTTCTGATTTCGCTGGTGCGCTGCTTGGAGCTCCTGCCAAGAAGTTTTCGATGTCCTCTTTTGTTACTCTGCCACCTTTTCCAGTTGCAGTTACTTGTGAGATATCTACATCTTTTTCACGGGCAAATTGACGAACAGATGGCATAGCCAATACACGTTTATTTGGATCGGCAGCTTCAACGACACTTGCTGAATCTGATGTTTCCACTTTTTCTTTTGGTGCTTCAGCTGATGGCGCACTAGTTGACGGTGCACTATTGTGTCCAGGAGCATCGATTTCTACTAATACATCCCCAACATTTGCTACAGTGCCTTCTGGAACAATCACGTTTTTAACTGTCCCTGTGACAGGTGACGGAATTTCTTCTACTGATTTGTCATTTTGAACTTCTAGTAACGTATCATCTTCATTGATCGTATCTCCTGGTTTGACGAACCATTTGACGATTTCACCTTCTGCGATTCCTTCACCGATATCCGGTAACTTAAATTGGAAGACTCCTTCGCTTGACGATCCAGCTGATTCTGTATCAACAGTGGGTTCAGCAGCCGGTTTAGCTGGAGTTTGGGATTCTGCGGCTACACCACTGTCCCCTTCATTGTCTTCGTGTCCTGGTGCATCGATTTCTACTAATACATCCCCAACATTTGCTACGGTACCTTCTGGAACAATCACATTTTTAACCGTTCCTGTAACAGGTGACGGGATTTCTTCTACTGATTTGTCATTTTGAACTTCTAGTAATGTATCATCTTCATTGATCGTATCTCCTGGTTTGACGAACCATTTGACGATTTCACCTTCTGCGATTCCTTCACCGATATCCGGCAATTTAAATTGATAAGCCATGACTTTGTTTCGTCCCTTCTTTTCTTAAAATTCCGCGATTTCTTTTACTTTGTCTTCGATATCTTTTGCATTTGGCAACCAGACATTTTCTGCTTGTCCAAATGGGAAGACTGTATCAGGTGCAGAAACTCGTCCGATTGGGGCTTCTAATGAAAGGATAGCGCGTTCTGAGATCTCAGAAACTACTTGCGCGGCAACGCCCGCTTGTCGTTGTGCTTCTTGGACAACAACTACGCGACCAGTTTTTTCCACGGATTGAATGATCGTTTCTACATCTAATGGCGCAACTGTACGCAGATCAATGATTTCAACAGATATATTTTCTTTTGCAAGATTGTCTGCTGCTTTGATTGCTTCACGCACCATTGCTCCGTATGTGATAATAGATACATCTGTTCCCTCACGAGTAACTGCTGCTTTATCCAAAGGAACTTCGTAAGCTTCATCCGGCACTTCTTCTCGGAATGAGCGATATAGTTTCATGTGTTCTAGGAAAACAACCGGATCGTTACTTCTAATAGAAGAAATCAATAGTCCTTTTGCATCATAAGGGTTGGAAGGAATCACTACTCGAATACCAGGAGACTGAGCGATCAAACCTTCTAAATTATCCGAATGCAATTCTGGTGTATGAACACCGCCACCAAATGGCGAACGAATTGTGATGGGTAGATTTCTAGTGCCGCTCATTCGATATCTTGTACGAGCCATTTGAGCTACTACTTCGTCCATTGCTTCGAAAATAAAACCAAAGAATTGGATTTCAGGAACTGGACGAAATCCTTCTAACGCAAGACCGAAACTCAATCCTGCGATTCCAGATTCAGCTAAAGGAGTATCGAATACTCGGTCTTCTCCGAACTTTTCCTGCAATCCTTCAGTTGCCCGGAAAACTCCTCCGTTTTTCCCAACATCTTCACCAAAAACAACGACATTCTCGTCATTTTCTAGTTCAAGTGCTAAGGCATCTGTGATTGCTTGGATCATTGTTTTTTGTGCCATGATTATTTCGACTCCTTCGCTTCATAAATTGCAATTTGTTCTTTGATTGATTGTGGAGATACTTCGAACATGTTTTTCAAGAAATCTGAAACCTTTTGTTTTGGTACTTTGTCGGCTTCAGCAATAGCTGCTTTGATTTCTTCTTTAGTTGCTTCGATGACTTGTTCTTCTTTTTCTTCAGACCAAAGTCCTTTTTCCGTCAAATATTTACGGAAGCGGATCAATGGATCTTTTTTCTGCCAATCGTCATCTGTGTCTTTTGTACGGTAGCGGGTTGGATCGTCACCAGATAGTGTATGTGGTCCATAACGATAAGTCAGTGTTTCGATTAGGACTGGTCCATTTCCACTGATTGCCCATTCCCGTGCCATTTTAGATACAGTATATACTGCAAGCGGATCCATTCCATCGACTTGAATACCAGGAATCCCAGCTGCGACAGCTTTTTGTGCAAGTGTTTTTGCTGCAGTTTGTTTTTCACGAGGTGTAGAGATCGCATACCCGTTGTTTTGGATATAAAATACGGCATTTGCATGGTAAGCGCCAGCGAAATTGATTGCTTCGTAAAAATCACCTTGTGATGAACCGCCATCACCAGTATAAGTGAAGACGACATTTTTCTTGTTTCGTTTCTTCAAACCTAATGCAACACCGGCTGCTTGTACATATTGTGCACCGATGATGATTTGTGGTGGTAGAGCTTTCAATTCTTCCGGATAAGAATTACCTGCAGCATGTCCTCTAGACCATAAAAAAGCTTGAGATAAAGGTAAACCATGTTTTACTAGTTGAGGTACATCCCGATAACCTGGAAGAAGAACATCTTCTTTATCAAATGCGTAAGCACTAGCCAGCTGACTTGCCTCTTGTCCAGCAGTTGGTGCAAAAAAGCCTAGGCGTCCTTGGCGGTTCAGCGCTGTTGAACGTTGGTCTAATACACGAGACCATACCATATGAGTCATTAATTCAACGAGTTCATCATCGGATAAATCAGGTACTAAATCTTTGTTAACTACGTTTCCATCTTGATCAATTGCTTGATATACTGGGAAATCTGCATTGACTTCATCTAGCAGTGCTTGGAAGTCGATCGGTGCTTTTTTGTTTGCCATTTGTCACACATTCCTCTCTCATCTATAAGAAAATCTCTTCATTCTGCGATTGAAACAGTGAATAAAACTGTATCACTATTTAACCGTCTTCATTAATAAATTATCATGGATTTATGAGAAATACAAGCTAAAAGCACAAATTTTCACGATGAAAGGAAATTATGCCAATCCGCATATTAACAGCATTAGTGAATATAATCACAATAAGGAAAGCGTTTTATATTTCATCTGCATTTTTTCTATTTTCTAATCAAACTTACAACCATCTGTTTCTATTTAGAAACGTTGGTGTTATACAGTTTTGTTGCAAATATTTATTTTATTTACACATCGTGAACGGACGTACAAATAATGGTTTTTTCTTAGTTTCTTTATATCGTATTCTTTTTCCGAAAAAAAAGAAACAGCTTGAAATTTAAATCCAAGCTGTTATATTCTTTAATCTATTTACTTTGTTAAATTATTCTGTTAACCACTTTTCTAGAATTTTCATCTTTGAATAAAACAACGGTATTTGGGTTTCATCCAGCCTACTGTAATTGATTCTGATTCCATTTATATCTTGCCCAAAAAGTAGACTTGGTGCAATTCCAAGACCCATATCTACTACTTTTTCTGCTAGTTCGGGGTCTAGTTTTTTCCCATCCCAAGTAATCCAGGCATAGTAACCACCTAAAATTGAATGAAGCTTGAAAAACGATTGTGAATCTCCCCAAGCGCTTATCAGTCGGCTTTTTTCTTTCAACTTTTTTCTTACATCTTGCATTTTCAAATCAATTGCTTCATTAAATACATTAGCCACTGTGATTTGTGTAAGGATATTCATCGAAAACTCCATCATTTCTTGCGCTTGAGCTAGTTGCGAGATAAAAGTCTCAGGTCCTATCACCCAACCGATTTTCGTTGTTTTTCCTAAAACCCTAGATAACGAACCGACGTATAACACATTATCCGGATCAATCGTTCGTATAGGAAGGACTTCTTCTTGATTTAGAAATGAAAGATCCGTAAATACATCGTCTTCAATAATTGGAAGCCGATACTGTCGACACAATTCTACTAGCTTTTCTCGTCGTTTTTGACTCATCACTTTTCCTGTAGGGTTTTGAAAATTCGGGTTGATAAGCACTGCTTTCAATTTATTTTTATGGATCGATTCTTTCAGTTTTTCTAAGTCGATCCCTTCTTCATCCATCGGTATCCCAAATAAACGCGTTCCTGAAGCTTTGAAAAGAGGTAATCGATAAAAAAAAGAAGGTGACTCTACAGCTATCCCCTCTCCAGCTGAAAGAATCGTTTGTAAAATCAAAAAGATTGCTTGCTGACCGCCACCAGTCACAAGAAGCTGGTTGGGGGAAAATGCCAATTCAAATTTACTTTCCAAATACCGTTTGATTTTGTTACGTAACGGAGTATAGCCTAAAAGATCCATTTCTTTTTCTTCCGCTAAGATTTCTTCAAGAGAATAAGAAGGAAACTCAAAATTCGGCAAAAGCTCATCTGGCATCTCGCTAGCGTATAAATCAAGAAACGATGTTTTTTGGATCTGCTTTGCTTCTCTTATTTTTTGCTCATACCAGTCCATCTGCTCATAACGAGGAGAGATCATTTGCCGATAATCGATTCTTGGAACAGCGAATTTCCCCCATTCAGTCTGATTAACAAACCATCCGCTGCCACGTTTGCTCGTTAGTACCCCAAGCTCCCTAAGCTCTTCCAATGCATGGACAACGGTGGAACGATTCACACCAAAAAGTTGCCCTAGTTTTCGTTCTGATTCAAGTTGACTTCCAGGATTGATCCTTCCGTTTTCGATTTCTCTCATAATCTGTTCCATGATTTGACGATAAATCGGTCCTTGTTTTTTCTCTACTTTTTCCCACATAAGCTTCTCTTTTCTATTGTCTATTTTTTCTTTTGATTTTACCGAATTTACGAGAAAAAAGAAAAACTTTTTTTGCAAAACATAAGGGACTGTGACAAAAGTCTTATCACAGTCCCTTATTCTGAATAATGATGTTCAAAAGCTTGTATCTGCGATAATAAGTCCAGCCAAACAAAACATATAAAGAACTATTTTTGTTTGGCTGTTCTTATTACTTAATGCAGGACAACTTTTTCACAACATCCTAATATTTTATTTATTTTTTAGATTGTGTCTCCATTAAAAATCGAATTTTTCACGATGACATAGTCAACTTTTCGAATGGCTTCCAGATCTCTTCCTCCAGCATAAGAAATAGATGATTGAAGGTCTTGTTGCATTTCCACTAGTGTATCTTTCAAAGATCCTTTATGCTGGATCCAGATTTTCTTTCCTTCAACATTTCGTTTTTCGCCTTTTTGGAATTCTGAAGCAGAACCAAAGTATTCTTTATACACGATTCCATTTTCGACTTTTGTTTCGCCAGGAGATTCCTCGTGACCGGCAAACAATGAACCAATCATGACCATTGTCGCACCAAAACGGACAGATTTTGCAATATCGCCATGTGTTCTGATCCCACCGTCAGCGATGATCGGCTTGCGAGCTGCTTTCGCACACCATCTAAGAGCTGCCAGTTGCCAGCCTCCAGTCCCAAAGCCTGTCTTGATTTTTGTAATACATACTTTTCCTGGACCAATCCCGACTTTTGTTGCATCTGCGCCCGCATTTTCCAATTCACGGACGGCTTCCGGTGTACCAACATTACCGGCAATCACAAAAGTTTCAGGCAAATATTTTTTAATATGCTGAATCATATCAATAACTGAGTTAGCATGTCCATGTGCGATGTCGATAGTGATATAATCAGGATTTAGCGATTCTTCTGCCAACTTCTCTATAAAGGAATATTCCTCTTTCTTGACGCCAACACTGATTGAGGTAATCAATCCACGCTTTTTCATTTTTTTGATAAACGGAATTCGAGCTGCTTCATCAAACCGATGCATGATATAGAAATAACCATTTTCCGCTAAGAATTCTGCGATTGTTTCATCAATAATCGTCTGCATGTTGGCAGGCACTACTGGCATTTTGAATGTATGTTTACCTAATGTGACCGTTGTATCACATTCAGAACGGCTATTTACGATACATTTATTAGGAATTAATTGAATATCTTCGTAATCAAATACTTTCATTACATTATCCTCCTGATGTTCACATCTAGCAAAACACGAACATTATTAATTTAATCAAGGCTTTTTTTAGCGCCCTATGTAATTTAACTCAATTAAGCAAAAAAATCAAGAGCAAAAAGAGAATTTATACGAATGGTAAAAAAACATATATTATTTTTAGTCTATACAAACGAAACAATGAATGTTCGCTTTTAGCAAAAAAAAGACTGTGACAAATGTCTTGTCACAGTCTTTTTTCTGAATAACCGGCGTTCTCCTACGTTGTTCGTTTTTTCTTATTATACAAGTCTAACACAACGGCTAAAAGCAAGATCAATCCTTTGATTGCCTGCTGCCAGTCTACCCCGACGCCTAAAATCGACATGCCATTGTTCAATACACCCATGACCAAGCCACCGACAATCGCACCCATGATTGTTCCAATGCCGCCGGAAGTCGAAGCACCACCAAAATATACTGCCGCCATTGCATCCAGTTCCATCGATGTACCTGCTTGAGGTGTTGCCGCATTCAATCGAGCAGCTAAAACTAATCCAGCTAAAGCTGCCATGACTCCCATGTTGACGAATACCCAGAACGTGATTCGCTTTGTTTTGATCCCTGATAGTTCAGCCGCTTTTCGATTTCCGCCCGTCGCATAAATCTGTCGACCTGCTACTGTTTTATTTGTCAAAAACCCATATGCTGCAACGATCAAACCAAGAATGATCAAAATAATCGGATACCCTTGATAAGAGGCAAAGATATAAGTTATTCCTAGTACAACGACTGCTGTAAATACCGCCTTTACCAAGAAAGCTGCTGGAGATTCCACTTCAAATAAATGATTTTTCCGACGATTTCTTGTTCGCCATTGACCAACAACTAACACGATCGTGATGATCATTCCTAAAATCAATGTCAAGAAGTGAAGGCTGCTTCCTTCGCTTAAGTCTGGTAAATAACCCGTAGACATTTTTTGGAAAACAGCTGGAAAAGGTGCTAGAGATTGGCCTCCTAGAACAACTTGTGTCAGTCCACGAAACATCAGCAATCCTGCTAAAGTCACGATAAACGCCGGTATCCCTGCATAAGCTACCCAAAAACCTTGCCATGCGCCGATCAGCCCGCCTACTGCAAGACATGCGATAACTGTCATCCACGGGTTCATTTGGCGATTGACCATCATCATGCCCGCAATTGCACCAACAAACGCCATCACTGACCCTACCGACAAATCCACATGACCTAAGAGCACAACTAATAACATCCCTGCAGCTAGTACTAATATATGGCTATTTTGCAGAACAAGGTTAGTTATATTCAATGGACGCCAGAAAATACCATCCGTCATCAATTGAAACGCAATAAGTAGTCCCGCTAAAATGATCACCATGCTGTAGCGACCAAAAAGATCAGCTGCTCTACTTTTCAAATTTAGTTTTTTCTCTTTTTTATCCGTAAGATTTTTTGCCTGTTCCAACTTAACCCACCTCTTCTTTCGTCATTAATTTCATCAAGACTTCCTGATCTGCATCTTCTCGCGAGACTTCTCCTGTAATACGTCCTTCGTTCATCGTATAGATTCGATCACACATCCCTAATATTTCAGGAAGTTCAGAAGAGATAAGACAGACAGCTTTGCCATTTGCTGCCATTTCTTCGATAATCGTGTAGATCTCATATTTTGCCCCAACATCTATCCCACGGGTTGGCTCATCCAAAAAAAGAATATCGGGTTGTGTCATCAGCCACTTGGATAAAACGACTTTTTGCTGATTCCCACCACTAAGACTACTGACAATTTGATGGATGGAGTTTGTTTTTATACGCATCTTTTTCCGGAAATTTTCTGCCTCAGTTACTTCTTTTTCTTTATCTAATACTCCTGTTTGACTTATTTTATCCAAACTGCTCAGCGTCACGTTTTCCCGAATATCCATCAGCAGATTCAGTCCTAAAGATTTTCGGTCCTCCGAGACATAAGCGAGTCCGTTTGCAATGGCTGAAGGAACGGTCTTAACTGATATCTCTGCCCCTTCCTTTAATATACGTCCGGATATCTTGCTTCCATAAGAATGTCCAAATAGACTCATAGCGAATTCAGTTCTGCCCGCTCCCATCAGTCCAGCTATTCCTACAATCTCTCCTTTTTTCAAATGCAAGTTGATGTGGTCATTTATGATTCGCTCATGATCAAGAGGGTGATAGACCGTCCAGTCTTCTACTTTAAAATAAACTTCTCCAATATCCGGTTTTCTTTCAGGATAACGATCAACTAAATCTCTGCCCACCATCCCGCGAATAATATGCTCTTCGCTGATCATTTCATTTTCTAGTGTCTCAATCGTCTGTCCATCCCGTAAAATGGTGATTCGATCTGCGATATCCACGATTTCATTCAGCTTATGTGAAATAATGATGGAGGTTACACCTTGCTCTTTCAACTCTCGGATCAATCTCAGCAAATTCGCGCTTTCTTCTTCATTCAATGCAGCGGTAGGCTCATCCAAAATCAACAGACGGACGGATTTTGATAATGCTTTAGCTATTTCAACTAATTGCTGTTGCCCTACGCCAATCTGGGATACTAGAAGATTCGGGTCGATAGACAAACCGACTTTATTCAGCAGTTCATACGTTTTCTTTTCTGTCAGTTCCCAATCAATCACGCCTCTTTCTGCTTGTTCATTTCCGAGAAAAATATTCTCTTTTATTGAAAGATAAGGACTTAGTGCTAATTCTTGATGAATGATGACGATGCCTTTTTCTTCACTATCTTTCAAATCTTTAAATTGACACAGCTTTCCATCATAAAAGATTTCCCCGTCATAGGAGCCATATGGATACAAGCCGCTCAAGACATTCATCAATGTTGATTTTCCCGCTCCGTTTTCTCCGCACAATGCATGGATTTCCCCACGTCCAATCATCAGATTCACGCAATCTAACGCTCGGATTCCAGAAAATTTTTTGGTGATATCTGCCATTTTTAAAATACAATCCGCCATAATTCTTATCCTCTCTCTGACTTAGATCTCTTTAGTTCCTTGTTTGGTTCCTCTTAATTTTTCAGATCGGATTCTTTATAATAATCGGTGTCGATCAGCTCTGCTTGATAATTATCTTTATCGACAGATACTGTATTTGCTAAATACGTAGGGACAGTTTTCACCCCATTATCATAAGTTTCAGTATCGTTGACCGGGACCTCTTCTCCATCACTGATTGCTTTGATCATTTCAATCGTATTTTTTGCTAAGATACGTGTGTCTTTAAAGATCGTTTGTGTTTGTTCCCCGGCAATGATCGATTTAACGCCAGCAACTGTCGCATCTTGTCCAGTAATCACAGGTAAAGGTTTACTTTCACTCCCATACCCCACGCCTTTTAATGACGAAATGATCCCTAAACTTATTGGATCATATGGCGACAAAACAGCATCCAATGTTTGGTCAGTATAATTTGCGCTTAACAGATTATCCATCCTTGCTTGCGCCGTAGAACCATCCCAGCGAAGCGTAGCGATTTGACTGAAACTCGTCTGTCCAGATGGCACAACCAACTGACCGTTGTCCATATATGGTTGTAAAACAGACATCACTCCGTTGTAATTAATTAGTGCATTGTTGTCGTCAGGCGAGCCACCAAATAATTCAATCGTGAATGGTCCTTTTCCTTCTTTCAATCCTAAGTGCTCTTCAATATAAGCTGCTTGCGATACACCTACTCCAAAATTATCAAAAGTCGCGTAATAATCGACATTTTCTGAATTCATCAGTAAACGATCATAGGCGATCACCTTGATATCTGCTTCTTTTGCTTTAGCTAACACATCAGTTAAAGCCGAACCATCGATAGAAGCAATCACAAGTGTATCTACCCCTTTTGTAATCATATTTTCGATTTGTGCTACTTGATTTTCTACTTTATCTTCTCCATATTGAAGATCTGTTTTATAACCCAGTTTTTCTAATTCCGAGACCATGTTGTTCCCATCAGCGATCCATCTTTCTGCTGATTTGGTCGGCATAGCGATTCCTACATACCCCGTACTATCATCTGCAGATCCTGAATTGCCACACGCACTTAATAGAATGCTTGCGGTCAAAATAGCGATACTCCCAACAATCTTTCTAAATTTGTTTTTCATTTTTTATCCCCCATTTCAATTGATACACCGAGTATAGCTAATAAAGAAAGCGTTAACATTGATTTTTTTATGGGATTTACTTTAAATTTTTTAGGTGTACTTTTTTTGTCTTGGATTTTTTTAAGTTTCTTGGATTTTTTTCGATTGATTCCTTTTGACTTTGATTTTCCCTTTTATCTGATAAGATAGTACTAACAAATCCAGATGGAGTGATTTAAAGTGAAACGTGTTTTATTTTTTTTAGCCCTTGTTGTAATCGCTTACCAAATGATGGGGTGTACACCTAATACAAAGGAAGCACCTGACCCACTAGTCGTTGGTTTTTCGCAATCAGGAACGGAGAGTAGCTGGCGGAAAAAGCATACTGAATCAATTATCACTGCGCTTGAAAAAGAAGATTACCAAGTTCTCTACCGAAATGGCTACATGAATCAGGAACGGCAAATCCAAGATATACGGACGTTCATTGCCTATAAAGTGGATATGATCATTTTTACTCCTTTGCAAGAATCCGGGTGGGACTCTGTATTAAAAGAAGCAAAGCGAGCAGGGATCCCTGTCATACTTGTCGACAGACATATTCAAACGAATGATCCCGAGCTTTTCGTCACCCACATTGGCCCCAGTTTCAAAGCAGAAGGAAATCGGGCGGGTTTATTTGTCAGCAATCACTTCACAAATTCAAAGAAACAGGAAATCAGAATCCTAGAACTTGCTGGTTCAGAGAACTCCACACCGACCAAGCTACGCTCCGAAGGATTTTTGGAATCAATCAATCGTAAACCAACCCTAAAAAAAGATGGAACCATCGACCATAAACCTCCGATGACTATTGTTCACCGAATTGTCGGTGATTTTATTCGGATGAAAGGAAAAGACCAGATGAAACGATATTTAGAAACAAATGATTTATCCGAAATCGATGTATTATACAGCCATAGTGATGAAATGACTCACGGTGCTTTAGCTGCGATAAAAGAAACATCAATCAAACCTGGAGAAGATTTGATCATTGTAACGATTGATGGACAAGAAGATATGATCGAGAAGCTACGCTCAGGAATCGTCAATTGTGTAGTCGAGTGTAAACCTGATGTCGGCTGGTATGTAGCCAATACCGTTACTCGTTATTTTGGAAATATTCAAACAGGAAAAACATTACCTAAAGATATTTTTATTTCCGAGACTGTCTTTTCCCAGCAGAATATAACTAACATCCCAACCAGAAATTATTGACTGGAGAAGTATCATGACAAAAAATTTAAGCATAAAACAGATTTTTGCCCAAGCAAACAAAGCCATGCTTCTATTTGCTGTTATCCCTTTGCTACTGAGCATACTGTTATATTCGCAACAGCTTTTGATTTATCAACAGACGATCGCAAATATCCAAAAAGCAGATGCAATTGCTTTGAAGGTTGATCAAAAAGTTTTGGAAAGTATGTGGGACTTGATTTCTGGCCAAGTAACCGTAGATGAGTTCAATGAGGAAAATATCCTAGAAGAACTTAGGAATGATATTCGAGAGATCAAAAATAATACCCTGAATAATTCATAGCTTTAATTCTTTGGCACATTTTATTGAAATATGTATCACTAATATCCCTATCAACTGATTTTGACTAAAAAGTTACTTCAAACATTCACTGTTCAAAAATATTGAGGAATAAATTTTGGGTGTAAGGCATTTTGAGCATACTTCTCCCTGGATAACTTCCCAGTAAAAAAATCGTTAGATTGTTGGATTAGATCCATTGACTGGCTCGCCTCAGGCGAGCAAAGACCCTGTAGAATTCATTCTGATACACATGATAACTAGATAATTTGAGATAGACTCGTCTACCCGTTTGGACTAATTTCCCAGCAACTTTCAGAAACTTCAATCGAATAGAATGAATGGTCATTCCCTTTTGGACTTCTTCAAAGCCAATCGTTCTTAAGAAGTTGACTAAGTTGTAAGCTATCAAGCTGAGCATCATTCGGACATGATTCTCCAAAAAGCGAGGACTGTCTGTTTTGTCAAAGTAAAAGCCAGCTTTCGCTTCTTTAATGAAGTTCTCCATTGTGCCACGTTTGGCATAGATAGAAAAGATGGTATCAGGAGAAACATTTTCTGATAGATTCGTCACGATAAATTCATGTCGAAAGAGTAGTTCGCCCGCTTCACGTGTTGAGCGTATACACACGCGACGACTTTGTGACCAGGATTGTGCTTGATAAGTGGTCGAGAAGTACTGAACTTCTCGTTCTTCCCACTTTTGATTATCGCCATAAAGTACTGATTTCTCAGCTATTTGACCTAGTCTACGATTATTCTTCAGTCGAATAACATAATGACTCTTTTTTGATTCACACGAATCATACACACCAGGTGTAGCGAACCCGCTGTCTCCACGAACCAAGATGTCAGTGTTTGGTAGAGAGTGATTATAGTGCTCTAATAAAGGTGTGAGAAACTCCTTTACGCCTTTTGATGTATATTGATTTCCTGAACGTAGTTCAGCTTTTAAGAAGTCACCAGTCAATCCGTCAAAAGCTACCAATGGATGGTAACCATAGGTTTGGTAGTGTGTATTATAATTCGTTTGTTCTTGGTGACCAAATGTATCTGAATGGGTCGAATCTAAATCAATGATTAATTCCGTATCATTACGGATGAGGCGTGCTTTATCGATAAGTTCTTGGTTCAAAGCTTGAAGTTCATGGATATTCTCCTCAGATAGTCGATCTAAAAATCGGGAAAGTGAAGATTGAGAAGCGAGTTCTTTCCTATCTAAAACAGCTTTAAACACAGGATCTTGTCTCAGGAGATTAGCTGCAGAATCAGCTGAGTAACCAGCAATTAATTGCATAATGAACTGCTCAAGTATGGATAAGTTGTCATGAGTAAAATACGCTCGTTCGTCTTCAATGTGAATGTGTTGCTTAGCCAGTTCAGAAAAACCAAAGATGTTCATCAGCTCTTTCACTAGGACGAGACCCGAATCACTCGATAATTGACCACCTGTATGAGAAATAGTGATATTTGAATTGAATTTTACTTGGTTTTTGTGTAAGCTAGTCATGAAAAGAACTCCTTTCTTTTGGTTGGTTTAGTCACTTTAACCATAGCAGAAAGGGGTTCTTTTTTCATCACTTAACGGGTGAAGATGAAAAAGTAATTGTAAGCTGCCGTGAGGCAGTTTCACATGGTTTTAATTAAAAGTATGAATTATTCAGGTAATACAAATACACTTAAAGAAATTAGTACGTTAGATGTATCGCTACGTACGATCGATACACTGGAAGATTATCAAAACGAGCTGATCAATAATATCTTGGCAAAAGATTTTATGGATACCAATGAAGAGATCATCAATCAGGTAGATTCTGTCACTCAACTGCTGTCAGATATCTTACAAGATTTTGTTCGTGTGGAGATCGACTTAGCAAGCAAAAAAAATACGACACTTGTCCGCTCGCTCATTCTATTAACAATAGTGGAACTTGGAGTTCTTAGTACCATTTTTTTCTATGCGAAAAAGAATCGTCGCTTTTTAGAGAGAAAGGTCCAAGAACCGATCAATCAGCTGATCGAGATGTCAGAACAACTTTCTTCAGGGAACCTTGGCTTTCGTTTAACCCTGCCGGAAACACTGGAATTACAAACACTTACCGCTAGCATGAATAAAATGGCGGAAGATCTAAACCAGTCTTTACGGGAGAACGCTTTGAAACAATACCATTTAGCACAAAGTGAAGTTCGTGTATTGCAAGCTCAGATTACTCCCTATTTTATTTATAACAGTTTGGATGCCATTATTTCTTTGATCGAACAAGACTGCTTTGAAGAAGCTCTGACTATGACCCATGCACTTTCCGGCTTTTTTCGTACGTCTTTAAGCAAAGGACAAGACTGGATTCCTCTTGAAAAAGAAATTAGCCATATCAATGATTATCTAGTCATCTTAAAAATAAGATACGGCCATATGCTTGACTATAAGATCGATATACCAGAAACACTTTTTCCTGTTTCTATTTTAAAAATGATCTTGCAGCCATTGATTGAAAATGCTGTGTACCATGGAACGAAGTACGTCCGTCACAAAGGATTTATTCGTATTACCGCATGCAAAATCGATGAGATGATCCAATTCAAAGTCATAGACAACGGGATTGGAATCCCTGCAGAAAAACTGGCAGAAATACGTAAAGAGTTAGCCAAAGGGATCGATTCAGATTTCAGTATCGGCTACGGACTTTACAACGTAAACAAGCGTCTCCTTCTTTATTACGGAAATGATCAAAAACCTATCACGATTGACAGCAAATACCGAGAAGGAACAACTGTCACACTGATGATCCCTCTATCTCCCAAAACAATTGGAGGAAACAAACATGTATAAAGTTTTTATCATCGAAGACGAATACCTCATTCGCAATAACTTGCGGGAACAAATAACTGTCCTTGGTTCTTATTATCCAATCACTTATGTCGGCGAAGCTGGAGATGGTGAGATGGCACTGTCTTCAATTATCGACTTACAGCCCGACATCATTCTGACTGATATCCAAATGCCTTTCATGGACGGGTTGAATTTTTCAAAAGAAGCAAGGAAACTACTTCCTTGGACTCGTCTCATATTTATTAGTGGATTCGACGATTTCGATTATATGAAAGGAGCAATCCAGGTACAGGCAGATGATTATCTGCTTAAACCGATTAAAAGTAACGAATTGAAACAAGCAATAGAAAAAGCAGTAACTGCTTTAGATTTGCAGCAAAAAGAAACGCACACTTCTTCTGATCTTGTTTTCGAATTGAAAAAAAATCATTTCTTGAACGGTTTGTTCAAAGGCTCACTTACGATCAGTGAAACATTGAAACTTGCTGAATCTTTCAATCGCTCTTTAGCAGGGAAAAAAATGACCGTATTATTAGCAGCAAACCAAGTTAGTACAGACTTTGAAGATTACGCTCATCTCAGTGATTATTTAAAGTTTTTATTTAGGGAGAATCAACAAGTGATCTTCTCTGCTGTTTCCTCTCGATTCATCAAATTTTTAATAGTTGATTCTCTTGAAGAAAATGTGATCGAGACCAGTTATCAGGTAGCCCAAACGTTGGTCCATGAATTAGAAAAGGGACAAAAAAATAATTTTTCTGTCGCCATTGGTCCTGTCGCAGAAAGAATCAGCGAATTACCTGCATCTTTTGAGATCACGCAGATGATACTTGAAACCGCCAGTTCCCTTAAAGAACAAATTATCAGCTATGAGGATTTGATTCAAGAAGCGAAACTTCCAGTTGATTCTGTCTTTTACTTTGACCTCTCACTTGATTTGTCTTCATTATCGAAAAACGAAGTATCTAAGTACATCGAACACTTGACGAAACCACAAGGCACACCAACTCGAACACGATTATATCGTTTATTTGTCTTGACTAAGCTACTCCAGCATGTCTGCCTGAAAGAAAAGAAAATCCCGCAAGAAATGGTTCATTGCACATCCACCAGTCAACGCTTAGCAATCAGCACCGACGACTCGCTTTACCGTTCGACAGTTTATATGTTCATTTCTTTCTTAACTGCTCTGCCCTCACAGCCTTCAAGGAACAAATATCAGCCAATTTTGAACCATGCATTGGATTTTATCAAAGAAAATTTTACCGATCCAGATATGTCCTTAACTTGGGTCGCTCAACAAGTTGCATTAAGTCCCTCTCATTTCAGTACGATTTTTTCTCAATCGTTTAACCAAACATTCATCGATTATCTGACAGAACAAAGAATCGAATTAGCAAAAAAATTATTGCAGCAATCAGACTATCGTATTTCAGATATTGCTTTTGAAATTGGTTATAATGACCCTAACTATTTCAGTTATTTATTTAAGAAAAAACAAGGGATTTCTCCAAAAGAATATCGGACACAACTTTTCCTTAAAAACAAAAATAACCAATAAACGAAATCCGTACAATGATACTCTTTCCATTTGCAATTAAAAAAGACAGAATATCTCGAAGCCGAAAACAGCTTTCAAGTTATTCTGTCTTTTTAATTTATAGCCCTTTTGACCTGCTTATGACAATCTTTAAGGTAAAATGTTTCCAGCAGCACGGTACAATTCGTACCAATCTTCCCGAGACATATTAATTTCTGAAGCTTGAGCGATTTCCTTGATTCGCCCTACGTTCATCGTACCGGCGATCACTTGCATATTGGCTGGATGGCGCAAAATCCAAGCAGAAGCCAAGCCAGTTGGTGTTGTTTGATATTTAGCTGCTAGTTCTTCTAATGTTTGGTTTAATTCAGGGAATTTTTCGTTCCCGATAAATACACCTTCAAAAAATCCATACTGGTATGGTGACCATGCTTGGATCGTCATATCATGCAATCGGGAATAATCAAGTACACTACCGTCATGATCGATACTTGCTTCATCTGTCATATTGACATGAATCCCTTGATCGATCATTCCAGTATGTTTCAAGCCAAATTGGAGCTGATTAGCTACTAATGGTTGACGAACATATTTTTTCAGCAATTCGATCTGCATTGGTTTTTGATTGCTGACGCCAAAATAACGAACTTTTCCTGACCGTTCCAATTCATCAAACGCTTCAGCTACTTCCTCTGGTTCTACCAATGTATCTGGACGATGAAGAAGTAAAGCATCCACATAATCCATTTTCAGACGGGTCAAACTTTTTTCCACAGATTCAATGATATGTTTTTTAGAAAAATCAAACATCACACCTGGAACGATTCCACATTTTGTTTGAATAAAAAGATCTTCTCGTTTGATTGATGTTTTTGCTAGAGCATCTGCAAAGATTTCTTCACATTCACCGTTTCCATAAATATCTGCATGGTCAAAAAAATCAATGCCGTTTTCATAAGCTGTCTCAATCACTTTTACTGGATCTTCCGCATTATTGATACGCATACAGCCTAAGATCACTGCAGCTGCTTTCTGATCAGAAGTACCTAATTGAATTTTTTTCATCTGAACTCCTCCTTATTTATATACACAACAAAAGTGTACCACACTCTTTATGAAAAGGCTTCACTAAAATCGGCGCTTCCGATTATGTTTGTTGTATTTTTTATAAATGGAAGCAGCTGATTTACTTCACGATCAGTTCGCTATTGGCAGCTTTTTCTCCAATATCTGTACGATAAAATGTTCCATCTGTCGTTTTATCCATTAACGCGGTGTAGATTTTTTCCTGTGCTTCTTTGATCGTCTCACCGTATGCTTCTACTAAATAAAGACGTCCTCCTGCTCCAACTAGTTTGCCGTTATTTGAGGAAACTCCAGCATAGTAAACAGAAAGCTCTTCTTCCGGAAAATCTGGTAGAACCATTCCTGTCTCATATTCTTCGGGGTAACCGGCAGCTGCCACCACAACGCCTACATTGTATCCTTCTTGCTGCCACTTTAACTCTACTGCACGATTCTCTAATAAGTCATCGATTACTTGCGCAAAGTCACTCTTCAACCGAGAAAGAACGACTTGCGTTTCAGGATCACCGAAACGCGCATTGAATTCGATCACTTTTGGTCCTTCCTTCGTAGCAATCAAACCCGCATATAAAACACCCGTGAAAGAGCGTCCTAGTTCTTTCATTCCCAAAGCCGCTGGTTTTAAAACTTCTTCCACAGCTTCTTCAATCATCTTTTTTGGAATTTGCGGTACTGGTGAATAAGCACCCATTCCGCCTGTATTTGGCCCTTTATCGTTATCAAATGCCCGCTTATGATCTTGCGAAATGACCATCGGATACACCTTGGTATCACGGACAAACGCCAAAAGGGAGAATTCTTCTCCTGCCAAAAACTCTTCTACGACGATTTTTTTGCTGCTGTTCCCAAATCGATGCTGGTTCAACATTTGTTCTGCCGCATCCAGCGCTTCCTTCACTGTTGTAGCCACGACTACACCTTTTCCAGCTGCTAAGCCATCTGCTTTCACTACGATTGGCGCACCATTTTCTTTGATATACGCTGCTGCTTTTTCGTAACATTCAAAACTTCTGGATTTAGCTGTCGGGATTTGATAAGTATCCATTAATTGTTTAGCAAAACTTTTCGAACCTTCGATCAGAGCTGCTGCTTTTGTCGGACCGAAGATTTTCAATCCTTCCGCCATAAAATCATCGACGATCCCATTTAACAAAGGAACTTCAGGACCAACGATACTCCAATCAATAGCCTCTTTCTTAACAAAATGGATTAACGCTGAATGATCTCGCTCACTGATAGCGACACAATTGATACCATCTTTTGTCATCCCCGGATTTCCTGGCGCACAATACACCGTATCCACCTTCGGACTGGCTAAAAGTTTTTTACTTATTGCATGTTCACGACCACCTGCACCGATTACCAAAACGTTCATTTATCCGACTCCTCTCTAATGTCTAAAATGCCGAACATCAGTAAAGACCATTGCTAGATCGTATTTATTCGCCATATCAATAGAATCTTGGTCTTTGATGCTTCCTCCTGGCTGAATGATTGCTTTTATACCATGTTTGGCTGCATATTCAACCGAATCATCCATTGGAAAATAAGCATCGCTAGCTAAAACTGCACCTTCCATTTTCTCTTGCGCTTGTTCAATCGCAATTTTTACTGAACCGACTCGATTCATCTGCCCGGCTCCGATTCCTACTGTCTGACGTTCGTTTGCCAGTACGATCGCATTAGATTTCACATGTTTGACAGCTTTCCAAGCAAACGCTAATGCTTTTGCTTCTGCTGGATTCGGCTTACGTTTTGTCACGACTTTCCACTCTTCTTCATTTTCTATTGCCAGATCTTGATCTTGTACAAGAAGTCCACCTAAGACTGAGACCGTTTCTTCTCGCTTTTGATTTTCTTCCTGCGCAAAGTCTACTGTCAGTAATCGGATGTTTTTCTTTTTTTGCAGTAATTCCAAAGCTTCTTGTGTATAAGAAGGGGCAATGATGATTTCTAGAAACAGCTTATGCATCTGTTCTGCTGTTGGCAGATCTACTTCTCGATTCAAAACGATGATCCCACCAAAGATTGAAACAGGATCTGCTTCATACGCTGCTTCCCACGCTTCTAAAATCGTAGATGCTGTCCCAATACCACAAGGATTCATGTGTTTCAAGGCGACTACCGTTGGCTCGTCATATTCCTTCATGATCCGTAGCGCAGCATCTGCATCTCGGATATTATTATAAGAAAGTTCTTTCCCATGGAGTTGTTTTGCTGCTGCGATCGAATATTTTTCCAGAAGAGCGGACTGATAAAAGGCAGCGGCTTGATGGCTGTTTTCACCGTAACGAAGCGTTTGTTTTCGTTCATACGTAAGTGTCAATTTTTCCGGTTCTTTTTCTTCCACCCAATCCGTTAAGTATTGAGCGATCAGTGCATCATATGCCGCAGTATGACGAAAGACTTTTGCCGCTAGTTTTTGTCTGAAAGAAAGTGAAGTATGCCCATACTGACGTAATTCTGAAAGTACTTCTTCATAGTCAGATGGATCAACAACAGAGGTGACAAATTCATGGTTTTTTGCTGCACTACGGAGCATACTAGGACCACCGATATCAATGTTTTCAATAGCTTCTGCTATTTCGACATCTGGTTTCATAATCGTTTCTTTGAAAGGATATAAATTGACACAAACAAAGTCGATTGGTTGGATATTTTCCGTTTCCATTGCCTCCATATGGCTAGGGAGATCGCGTCTTCCTAAAAGACCACCATGGATTTTAGGATGAAGTGTTTTGACACGGCCATCCATCATTTCAGGAAACCCTGTCACTTCTTCGATCGAAAGCGTATTGATCCCAGCTTGATCCAACGCATGCTTTGTTCCTCCTGTTGAAATGATTTCTACTCCTTGTTCAATCAAACCTTGGGCAAATGCTACAATCCCAGTTTTATCTGATACACTGATCAATGCTCTTGTCATTTCAGATAGCCTCCATTTTCAATAATTTCACTAATCACTTCTGGATAGATTCGATGCTCTACTCTATGGATTTTTCCTTCTAAAGAATCGAACGTGTCCTCCTGTTCAATTCTCACTTTTTCCTGCCGGATGATTGGTCCGGTATCTACACCTTGGTCGATATAATGAATTGTGACACCCGTTTCTTTTACTCCAGCTTCAAATGCATCACGAATGCCATGCAAACCAGGGAATGCAGGTAAAAGAGATGGATGGATATTGATGATTCTTTTATCATAATTTTCCAGCAATACTGGTCCAATGATTCGCATGTATCCAGCTAATACAATCAAATCGATCTTTTTTTCTTTCAATTTATGCAAAATTGCTTCTTCATACTCTTTTTTTGAATCAAATTCTTTAGGTGAAAAACAATCTGCCGGTACACTCAACGCAGTTGCACGTTTCAAAACATATGCTTCAGGCTGATCACAAAACAACCAGTCAATCGAAGCTTCCAATCCTTTTTTCGATAGATAATCGGCTAGCGCTTGAAAGTTGCTTCCGTTTCCAGAAGCAAAAACAGCGATTCTCATCGTTCTTCTCCTATAAACACCACACGATGTTTTTCTTTGGCGATCACTTTCCCGATTTCATAAACTTTTTCGCCAGCTTGCTCAATTTCGTGTACTATTTCTTTTACTTTCGATTCTTCGACTGCCAGGACCATGCCGATGCCCATATTGAAGATTTCATACATCTCCATCTCAGGAATTTCACCATATTTTTGTAAACAGCCGAATATTGGAAGAATCGGCCATGAGCCAAGTTTGATTTGTGCAGCCATAGATTCTGGTAACATTCGCGGGATATTTTCTACAAACCCTCCACCAGTGATATGTGCAGCTCCTTTTATTTTCTTTTCTTTGATCAGCGGAAGCAAGGAAGAAACATAGATTTTCGTTGGCTCAAGCAATTCTTCGCCAAGTGTTTTTTTCAATTCTGGCAGTTTTGATGATAAAGAAAACTGCTGCTGCTCAAAGAAAATTTTGCGAACAAGAGAGTACCCATTTGAATGGATCCCGCTAGATGCTATTCCAAGCAACACATCTCCTGGGTTGATCGTTTCTCCTGTCAATAATTGAGATTTTTCAGCTATCCCTACAGCAAATCCGGCTAGATCATAATCATTACCTGAGTACATACCAGGCATTTCAGCTGTTTCTCCGCCAATCAGCGCCATATTTCCTTGAACACATCCATCTGCTACACCTTTTACTACATTTTCCAAACGTATCGGATCATTTTTCCCCGTTGCTAAGTAGTCTAAGAAATATAACGGCTCTGCGCCTTGTGCTAAGATATCATTGACACACATCGCTACGCAGTCGATCCCGATTGTATCGTGTTTGTCTGCTTCGATTGCCACTGCTAATTTCGTCCCCACACCATCGGTCCCCGAGACAAGGACTGGCTCTTTTAATTGAAAGACCGATAAATCAAAACAACCGCCGAATCCTCCTATAGCGCCCATCATACCTAAACGTTCCGTTTTTTTGACATGCTTCTTGATCCGTTCTACTACTTCATATCCAGCTTCGACATCTACGCCAGCTTTTGCGTATGCATTTGCCATTGAATTCATATACTCCCTTCTTGGTCTGCTTTTAAAAGAACGATACTTTTTCTTTTAGCGATTCCTGATACTTTTCTTCATAGTCATATAACGGCGTTGGATAATCTCCGTTGAAATAAGCCATACACAATCCTGAATACGGGCCATCCTTTTTCAGTCCAATCGATTCGATCAGACCCTCTTCACTTAAAAATCCTAAAGAATCTGCACCGATACATTCTTTGATTTCATCAATCGTGTGATTTGCCGCAATGAGTTCTTTACGCGTTTGAATATCAATCCCGTAAAAACATGGATATTTCAAAGGAGGAGAAGCAATCCTCACATGGACTTCTTTTGCTCCTGCTTCTTTCAAAAGATGGACGATCCGTCTGCTTGTCGTACCCCGAACAATTGAATCATCGACCATAATCACCTTTTTACCTTCCACTACTCCTCGTACAGCAGATAATTTCATTCGAACACCTTGCTCTCTTAGCTCAGGCGTTGGCTGGATAAATGTTCGGGCAATGTATTGATTTTTTACTAATCCGATTTCATAAGGGATTCCACTAGCTTCCGCATAACCGCTTGCGGCTGACAAAGAAGAATTAGGTACGCCGACGACCATATCTGCTTTTACTGGCGATTCTTTCGCTAAATTCCGTCCCATATTTTTCCGTGCAGTATGCACATTGATCCCTGCGATGTTTGAATCTGGTCTGGCAAAATAGATATATTCCATCGAACAAATGGAAAGCTGCGTATTCTTCGTAAAGCAATCAATCTGGATTCCTTCGTCATTGATGATCACTATCTCTCCAGGCTGGACATCTCTTATAAAACGTGCCCCGATAACTTCTAATGCACAAGTTTCCGAGGCAATCACGTATGCTCCGTTTTTCATTTGCCCAATTGCTAATGGACGAAAACCATTTGGGTCCAAAGCGGCAATCATTGCCGTTTCTGTCATTAATAAATAGGCAAAGCCACCTTTGACTTCATTTAAAGCACTTTTCAATTTATTTAAAAAATCTGTTTCTTCACTTCGTCGGATCAAATGCATCAATATCTCCGTATCGGAGTTAGAATGGAAGATCGCTCCATTTTCTTCTAACTCTTTTCTAAGTGAACGAGCATTGATCAAATTGCCGTTATGCGCTAAGCCGATCGACTGATCATGAAATTTGAATAGAAAAGGCTGAATATTGTCCACACTTCCATTGCCTGCTGTTGCATAACGTACATGTCCGATTGCAGCTTCTCCTGTTAACTGCTGCAGTTTTCTTTGATCTTTGAATACCTCAGAAAGCAGCCCCAGATCTCGATGACCCATAAGCTTTCCTCGATCATTGGACACGATGCCCGCACCTTCTTGTCCTCGATGCTGAAGACTATGGAGCCCGAAGTATGCCACACTAGCGGCATCCGGATGACCCCAAACGCCGAAGATCCCGCATTCTTCATTTAAACTCTTCACTTCATAAGACATACGATTGCATCCTCCCAGCACTTTCTTGCTACTGCAGTTTCTATTTTGATCTGACCGTCAGTTGCTGAAATTTCGATTATCGCTTCATCCGTCACCTTACCTGCTAAAACAGCAGCATCTCCCATCATTTCTTCGAATCGTGTCTTATTTTCCGGTGCGACTGTCAACACAAATCTTGATTGAGTTTCTGCAAATAATTGAGCAGAGGACAATTCAAACTGTACAGATATCCCTAGCTGATGTTTGAAAGCTGATTCTGCCAGTGCAATTGCCAAGCCACCTTCTGAACAGTCATGAGCACTTTCAATCAATCCGTTTTGGATGGCTGTCAATACTAACTCTTGGTTTCTCTTTTCAATGGATAGATCAAAGTTTCGGATCACACCTTCGATTCTTCCAAGCTGCATCTTTTGTAATTCACTGCCATCAAAATCTGCAAACGTCTTACCTAATATATAGATTAGATCCCCTGATTTTTTGAATTCCTGAGTAGTGATATGTTTATGATCCTCAATCAATCCGACCATACCAATCATTGGTGTTGGATAGATTGCTTGACCATCCGTTTCATTATATAAAGAGACATTTCCTGAAATAACAGGAGTTCCTAACGTTTCACACGCAGCAGCAATTCCATCAGCTGAAGTCGATAATTCCCAAAAAACTTCTGGTTTATCAGGAGAACCATAGTTCAGGCAGTCGGTGATCGCCAAGGGCTTGCCACCGCTAGCAATAATATTTCTAGCAGCTTCTGCCACTGCTATTTGTCCTCCGATTTTTGGATCCAAATACAGATAGCGCGCGTTGCAGTCTGTGGTCATAGCTAACGCTTTATTCGTCCCTCTAACCCTCATCACAGCAGCGTCGCTTCCTGGACGGACAACTGTATTGGTTTGTACTTGTGAATCATAAGTTTCATAGATTGAACGTTTCGAAGCAATCGTCGGTTGCTGCAGCAGATCAAGCAATACTTGTCCAGGTTCTTCGATAACTGGCTGATAAGGAGCTAACTGCTGAAATTCTGCGATTCGAGCTGGTTCTTTCATTTCTTTATGATAGACTGGTGCATCTTCAGCTAATGCATCGACTGGCAGATTTGCTACTTCTTCTCCTTGATGATATAGCCGATATTGCCCGTCATCTGTTACTTTCCCGATAGTGACTGCATCTAGATCATACTTCTGAAATAGTTCTTGGATTTTTTCTTCCTCTCCTGATTTGACACAAATCAACATCCGTTCTTGTGATTCCGATAGCATCATTTCATAAGGCGTCATTCCAGTTTCTCTTTGTGGGACTTCATCTAATGTCAATATAAGTCCTGAACCAGCTTTTGAAGCCATTTCCGCACTAGATGAAACAAGTCCTGCTGCTCCCATATCCTGTATACCTATTAGAGAATCCGAATGATGCAAGATTAATTCCAAACACGCTTCAAGCAGCAGCTTTTCCATAAAAGGATCGCCTACTTGTACAGCAGAACGTTGCTGTTCTTCTTCTTGATTAAATTCTTCTGAGGCAAAAGTTGCTCCGTGGATACCGTCGCGACCTGTTTTTGCGCCTACATACATGATCGAATTACCGACGCCAGCGGCTTGCCCTTTCTGGATATGTTTGTGTTCAATCAAACCTACGCACATTGCATTGACTAATGGGTTTCCTTCATAACAAGGATCAAATGCAATTTCGCCGCCTACAGTCGGTATGCCGATACAATTGCCGTATCCGCCGATACCTGCAACTACTTCTTCTAGTAAATATTTCGTTCTTGGATTATCTAATTCGCCGAACCTCAATGAATCTAGCAACGCAATTGGACGAGCCCCCATGCTGAAAATATCTCTGATGATTCCGCCAACTCCTGTCGCAGCTCCTTCATAAGGCTCCACGGCTGAAGGATGATTGTGACTTTCTGCTTTGAAGACAACTGCTAGTCCATCACCGATGTCGACGATGCCTGCGCCTTCTCCAGGGCCTTGCAACACATGAGGTCCACTAGTAGGAAATTTGCGTAGAACCGGTTTAGAATTTTTATAGGAACAATGTTCGCTCCACATAACAGAGAACAGTCCAGTTTCCGTATAATTAGGCATTCTTCCTAAGATATCTTCTTCGATCATTCGATATTCTTCATCAGTCAATCCCCATTCGGCATAGATTCTTTTTTTCTTGATCTCTTCAGCTGTCGGTTCTTTCAATGTTTTCATCTATACGGTCACCTTTCCGAAGTTTTTTAAAATGGAAGCAAAGAACCGTTTCCCATCTTCTGATCCTAGCAAGTCTTCTACTGCACGTTCTGGATGAGGCATCATTCCTAACACATTCCCTGCTTTGTTCGTAATCCCTGCAATGTTTTCCACGCTGCCGTTGATGTTGTCATTATAAGTAAAGGCAATCTGATTATTTTTTTTTAGTTCTTGAAGTGTTTCTTCGTCACAGAAATAATTTCCTTCCCCATGAGCAACTGGAAGATAGATTATTTCGTCGGCTTCATACTCTGAAGTAAAGGCCGTCTTGGAGTTGACTTTCAATGGTACAGTTTTGCAAATAAAATGCAAAGACTCATTTCGTCTCAGTACACCTGGCAAAAGTCCTGCTTCTGTCAATATCTGGAATCCATTGCATGTACCGAATACCGGTTTCCCTTCTTCAGCAAAACGAATCACTTCTTCCATGATTGTAGAAAACCGAGCAATCGCACCGCATCTCAAATAGTCACCATAGGAGAATCCTCCCGGCAGTAAAACCCCATCAAATCCTTCTAAAGAGGACTCATCATGCCGTACAAATTCGGCATCAGCGCCCATGATCTCGCGAACTGCCCATAACATATCTGCGTCACAATTTGAACCTGGAAAAACGATGACCGCAAATTTCATGTTATACTTCCTCCATTTTTTTGATTTCATATCGGTATGTTTCCATATTTACATTTGCAAGCAGCTTGTCACAAATCGTTTCAATCACTGTATCGATTGGTTCTTCTGCATCAGCAAGTTGTATCTCAAAGTATTTTCCTATTCGGATATCTTCGATTGTTTCATATCCCATACGATGGACTGCTTTTTTTACTGCCTCCCCTTGAGGATCTAACACTGAATCTTTATAGGTTACATATACTTTTACGAAATACATCATACTCGCTCCTTTTCTTCAGTTAGTTCCGATAGACGGTTATATACTTCTTGATAGACTGGGATCAAATCACCTAGATCTCTGCGGTAAACGTCTTTGTCCATATGTTCATTCGTACGTTCATCCCATAATCGGCAAGTATCCGGTGTTACTTCATCCGCAAGCAAAATTTGTCCATTCGACCGGCCAAATTCTAGCTTGAAATCTACTAAAACCAAACCGACCTTAGCAAATAATTCGGTCAAAATTTCATTAATAGCCAACGCTTGGGCTTTCAGCTCACTGATTTCTTCCGGTTTTGCAAGTTGTAAGAAATAGATATGCTCTTCATTGATAAATGGATCATCCAACTGGTCATCCTTATAGTAGAATTCAATGATTGGTTTGATGAATTCTTTACCTTCGGGAACACCTAGACGTTTTGAGAAACTTCCTGCTGCAATATTTCGGATAACCACTTCCAGAGGGATAATTTGTACTTTTTTTGTTAATTGTTCGGTTTTAGACAATTGTTCAATAAAATGATTTTTTATTCCTCTTTGAGTCAGATAACGGAAAATTGCACTTGTGATTTGATTATTCAATTCTCCTTTTCCACTTATCTGGTCTTTCCTCGCGCCATTCAACGCAGTTGCTTGATCTAAATATTCTATCCAAATCAAGTTCTCATCAGAAGTAAGATATATTTTTTTGGCTTTTCCTTCATACAAAAGTTCTTTCTTCTCCATGTACGTCTCTCCTTTTTATTTACATTAAAAGCAAATACATCGTTTTTTGTTCGTGTTTTCACTTTAAATTTTAGCAATCATCTTTTTATAAATCAACAAAAATATGTACATTTAAGGCATTAGATTCTTTTAATGTTCGTGTTTTATCAGAAACGAAAATCTTATACCATCAACAAGCGTTTACATTTATACTTAATGATGGTATATTAGAATTAACTAAAAATTTGGATAATGGGTTCGAGGAGGCACTTGCCGATGGAAGATGCAATAAAACAAGGTCAGCTTTTTTTATCAGAATTAACAGCTGAAGAACGTTCCTGTCTATATAATGATTTGCTGTCGATCAAAGACGTTTATTTATGCAATAAAGATACTAGTTTTTATACATTCCGAAAAATCCGCCGAGCAACCAAGCGCTGTGCTGAATGCCGTAAAAGGACTTTTCTTTATCAAACAGAACACAAAGGCGAACTTTCAATCAGTCAGATTCATGAACAGAAGCGTTTCAAAAATCATTATCGTATCCAGATCTTATTCAATGGACAAGAGATGGAATACGCTTTTCTCGAAAACTTGCTGCAACATCTCCATAACCAGCATTTTAGTTATAATAGCCAAGCCATTTACGCTTAATTCCTCTATTTTTTGTATGTAAAGAGGCACGGTAAAGAGGTAGCCGCTTTTAAAATCAGGTTCCTATTATTGATAAGAAAATATAATAAACTAAAAGAAGCAGAACCGCTAACGGATCTGCTTCTTTTTTGGTTATTTTTGCTATTCTATTTTAATTGAATTTTGCAACTCACTCTTCTTTATTCCAAACCTACTCGTTTGAATATCACGTCAACGTTTTTCAAATGATGATGATAATCAAAGGCATCGTCTATTTCTTCTTTAGATAATACCGATGTGATGGTTGGATCTTCTTCTAACAGCGGGCGGAACTGCACTTGGTTGTCCCAAGCGTACGCAGTTTTTGGCTGAACAAGATCATAAGCTTCTTCTCTTGTCATTCCCTTATCGATCAATTTCAGCATAACGCGCTGGCTATAAATCAAACCAAATGTTGCAGACATATTCCGCTTCATGTTTTCAGGAAAGACCGTTAGATTTTTAACGATATTGCCAAAACGATTTAACATGTAATTCAATAAAATCGTGGTATCAGGCAAGATGATTCGTTCTGCTGAAGAATGAGAAATATCTCTTTCATGCCATAATGTGACATTTTCATAGGCAGTGACCATGTGTCCGCGCACCACTCTGGCTAGACCAGCCATATTTTCTGAACCGATCGGATTCCTTTTGTGCGGCATAGCAGAAGAACCTTTTTGACCTTTCGCAAAAAATTCTTCTACTTCACGTGTTTCGGATTTTTGCAATCCGCGTATCTCTGTTGCAAAACGTTCAATACTTGTAGCAATAAGCGCCATCGCTGAGAAATATTCAGCATGTAGATCCCGAGGGAGAACTTGAGTAGAGATTTCTTGTGGACGGATCCCCAATTGTTTACATACATACTCTTCAATAAATGGCGGGATATTTGCGAACGTCCCCACTGCTCCTGAGATTTTTCCTGCTTCTACTCCTTTTGCCGCATGTTCAAATCGTTCGATGTTCCGTTTCATTTCTGAATACCATGTGGCAAGTTTCAATCCAAAAGTAGTTGGTTCAGCATGGACACCGTGTGTCCGACCCATCATCACTGTATATTTGTGTTCTTTTGCTTTTTCGCCAATGATTTCCGTAAAACGTTTCAAGTCTTCCCGTAAAATATCATTTGCTTGCTTGATGAGATAGCCATAAGCAGTATCTACGACATCCGTACTTGTTAGACCATAATGGACCCATTTTCTTTCTTCTCCCAATGTTTCAGAAACCGCTCGTGTAAACGCAACGACATCATGGCGTGTTAATTTTTCGATTTCCAAGATCCGATCGATATCAAATGATGCATGCTCACGAATTTTTTTCACATCTTCTTGCGGGATTTCACCAAGTTCTGCCCAAGCTTCATCTGCTAAAATCTCGACTTCGAGCCACGCACGGTATTTGTTCTCTTCCGTCCAGATATTCCCCATTTCAGGGCGTGTATAACGTTCTAACATGTTTTTTCTCCTCTAATCCCAAATATTCGTTTGTTTGATTTCTTCCAGCGTTTGCTGGATGTCTTCTGTCAAGATAGTGATATGTCCCATCTTGCGACCTTTTTTTGCTTGTTTTTTTCCATAGAAATGGAATTGCCAGTCTGGCTTATTCTCAATCAAGCGATAGCTTTCCAGCAGTTGTTCTCCCAAAACATTGACCATTACTGCATTGCTTATCAAACGTACTTTTTCTCCTAATGGCCAACCACAAATACCTCGAATATGGGCATCGAACTGACTCATAGAACAAGCTTCAATAGAATAATGTCCAGAATTGTGAGGACGAGGAGCTAATTCATTCACATATAGCCCGCCTGTTTTTGTTAAAAACATTTCTACCCCTAAAACACCTGAAAGGCTCACTGCTTCTGCAATCACACGGGCAATACGCTCAGCCTCCTCGATCACATCCTGATCAATCGCGGCTGGAGCAATCGTTTCATGAAGAATATTGTTGTGGTGGATGTTTTCCACGACCGGAAAAGTCGTGAAATCTCCTTGACCATTTCCTGCCACCATGATCGAAATCTCTTTTTCAAACGGGATCCATGCTTCTAAAACACAGGTTCCTTCTCTTAAAAGGTCCATGGCAGGAGCTAGATCCGCCCGACTTTTCAAAACATACTGCCCCTTGCCATCATAGCCGCCTCGAGTGGTTTTCAAAACACAAGGATAGCCGATCCCGTCAATCGCATCTTGGATATCCGTCGGACTGACGATCGTTGCATAAGGAGCAATCACGATGTTGTTCGTTTCCAAAAAAGATTTTTCTAACAGGCGGTCTTGCGTAATCGCAAGCAAGTCTGTCCCTTGAGGAATAAATGACATGGGTAAAATCGCATTTAACGCCTCTACACTGACATTTTCGAATTCATAGGTAATGACATCTGTTCTTCTGGCAAGCTCTTTCAGCGCAAAGGTGTCATCATAGACACTTTCAATGTGCCAATCTGCAACTTGTGCGGCTGGACAATCGCTCACAGGATCCAGCACACCTACTTTAAAGCCCATTTCTTTTGCACTAATCGCCATCATACGACCTAATTGACCGCCACCGACGATCCCGATCGTTGAACCAGGCAACAAAGGTTTAACCAAGTTGATCACTACTTTCTATAACAGTTTTAGCCAACATTGAACGTCTTTCAGCCAATTTAGCCTCCAATTCTAAATCATACATGGAAAGCATCTGTATCGCAAGTAGTCCAGCATTAATTGCTCCCGCTTTTCCGATTGCTGTAGTAGCTACAGGTACTCCTCCAGGCATTTGGACAATCGAAAGAAGCGAATCCAAACCATTTAATGTTCGTGATTGGACCGGTACACCGATAACCGGCAAAGTTGTTTTTGATGCGACCATACCCGGCAGATGCGCGGCTCCCCCTGCTCCTGCAATAATGATTTTGATTCCTTTTTTTCGAGCGTTTTGTGCATATTCAAACATCAAATCTGGGGTTCGATGAGCAGAAACGACCTTTTTTTCATAAGACACACCGAATTCATCCAATATTTGACATGCTTCTTTCATTGTTTCCCAATCTGAAGTACTCCCCATAATCACAGAGATTTTTGCTGTCATTGTTTTTCCTCCCAGTTTTTCTACATTCATATTTTAACAATCACTTTTTTTGATGTCAAAGAAATTTCGAATGTTAACAAAGAAAAACATTTTATTGTTCGTGTTTATTAAAGATGAAAAAAAGGAATGTGACAAAAGTTAGGTCACATTCCTTTTTATGGATAAACGGTGTTCTCCTGCCAACTCCTCGGTCACAAGGAACAATATTCAACAAACATGAGAAGCTTTTTTTTGAAATTGTTCCTTGTGACTCGGAGATGAACGGCAGGCTCACGACCTCTTCCTTCAACGGTGTTCAATCAGCTGACCCTCGGTATTAGCTCAAACAAACGGCAAAATACGAGGAACTATTTTTCCGTTTGTTTCTCTAACAATCAGGTCAAAACGCTGATTTCACAACCTTTCTTTTGCTCTATTACTTCTTGAAGGCTTCTTCCAATATTTCTTCATCTTTTTTCAATCCATTAAAGATCAAATTCAATATGATAGCCGTAATGCTACTCATTACGATGCCATTTCCAGTGAACATTTGCAATGTTTGCGGCATTTGACTGAATAATGTCGGCGTAACATTGAAACCCAGCCCAAATCCAACAGAAACAGCAACAATCAATAGATTTTTATCATTGCTGAAATCAACTTCCAACAGCATACGGATTCCTTGGACTGCCACCATCCCGAACATGACTAACATTCCTCCACCAAGTACCGGCTCAGGGATGATTTGTGCTAACGCACCGATTTTAGGGAATAATCCTAAAACAATCAAGAAGAATGCAGAGAAATAGATGGGTTTTCTTGTTTTGATTCCCGAAAGTTGAACCAATCCGACATTTTGAGAAAAGCCAGTATAAGGGAATGTATTGAAAATACCGCCTAAGATAACGGCAAGTCCTTCTGCACGATATCCCTTTTTCAATTCTTCTTCTCCAACATTTTTCCCAGTAATGTCACCAAGTGCAAAATATACACCTGTTGATTCTACCATGCTGACCATGGAAATGATGATCATTAGTAAAATCGACCATACGTCGAAAGTTGGTTTACCAAAATAAAAGGGTTGTGGAACATGGAACAACGGCGCATCTCCAATCGCGCTCAGATCAATCATTCCCATGAAAGCAGCTAAGATGCTTCCTCCGACTAAACCAATCAATACCGCGATTGAACGAATGAACCCTTTTGCCAGCATTTGCACGCCTACAATTAGGAGAATCGTCACAAATGCAAGTAGCAGATTTGTTTTGTCACCAAAATCAGCTGCTGTTGCATTACCTCCACCCATTTTCTCGATTGCTACAGGAATCAAAGTCAAACCAATAACGGTGATAACCGTTCCTGTTACTATAGGAGGGAATAGTTTTTTAATTTTAGAAAAGACACCAGAAACTAACACAACAAAGATCCCAGAAGCGATAATAGATCCGTAGATAGCTCCTACTCCTTCATTGGTTCCGATCAAGATCAGTGGAGCTACTGCTTGGATCGCACATCCTAAAACGACAGGCAAGCCAATTCCGAAAAATCGGTTAACTGTCAATTGCAATAATGTCGCTAATCCACACATAAAGATATCAATTGAAATCAAATAAGTCATCTGTTCTTGATTAAAGCCTAGTCCTGTACCGATCAAAAGAGGCACCGCTACTGCTCCTGCATACATCGCTAGCAGATGCTGCAGCCCTAAAACCGCAGCTTTTCCATTTTGTGTTTCTTTTTCCACGATTATGCGTCCTCCTCAAGAAACTCAACTTGTCCATTCGTCAAGGAAGCAATACGCGCAAGAGAAACGACTCTCAATCCCATTTCTTCAAGTAACTGACGTCCATCTTGGAAAGACTTTTCGATGACGATCCCGATTCCTTCTACTTGCGCTCCAGCTTGCTGGCATAATTCGATCAATCCTTTTGCCGCTTGTCCGTTTGCCAAGAAATCGTCGATAATCAATACTTTGTCTTCTGAAGATAAAAATTTACGAGAAATAGAAATCGTACTTGTCACTTGTTTCGTAAAAGAATAAACAGAAGCTGTCAATAATTCTTCATCCATCGTCAAACTTTTTGCTTTTCTAGCGAAGATCATTGGAACATCTAATTCTCTTGCAGCAAATAAAGCTGGTGCGATCCCAGAAGCTTCAATGGTCACAACTTTCGTGATTCCTTGTTCTTTAAATACTTCTGCAAACCGTTTTCCCATTTGTTCCATCAATACAGGGTCTACTTGGTGAGTGACGAAGCTGTCGACTTTTAATACGCCCTCGCCTAATATACGTCCGTCTTTTTGAATACGTTCAACTAATTCTTTCACTTTATTTGCTCCTTTATCATTTATTAATACCGAAATAACCGCTTTTGTGCAAAAACCTACTATGTTTCTGTTAAAGAAAAACACCCTCCACTTTATCATAAGAAAAGAAGGGTGAAATAGCCAATCTTTTACTTATAGTCCAGCATTTACGGTACTGGCTAGAAACTGTCATCCATATTATGACGATATATAAGTAGGTATGTAAAACTAATAATAGTGTAAATTCATTTTCTTGCAACTGTTTTGCACGTGAAGGCAGTTTGCCATATTTGAATAAAAAATGTTGTTTCAAATATTGAAAACAGTCTAACACTACTTTCTGAAACTGACAACGTGGTTTACTTATTTTTTTGTAAAATCTAATGATTTTTAATGCATTATTCCTTTTTGTTCGGGTTTAAATAGTTATTTTTATTTTCTCCTATCTAAAAAAGCAGCCCACATAAAAAGAAGGCATGACAAAAAGCATGTCATAGCCCCTTTTTCCGAATAAATAGTGTTCAAAAGACAGCCTATCGGCAATAAGGCAAGATTTTATAAACTACGGGAAGTAATTTCCGTAAATCTATTCTTATTCTTTTAAGCTGACAAGCTCGTCAATCACTACTGCTTTTCCTGAAGCAATAGAATGATTTGCTGCGATTCCTGTCAAAATCGACAAAATACCATCTACGTGAGTTGCTGCCCGATTCCACGGATCTTCTTCTTTTTCTTCACCAAATAGATCATCTAATAAACGCGGATCTCCTCCGCCATGTCCGCCCGCTTCTTGTTCGACGATTACCTCATATGGCTCACCGAACATCGGATAGACATGGATGGACTGAAGAACGGCTGCTCCTTCATCCTTTTTATCTCCACCTGCATTGATGTAAGACTTTTCGATCACTTTCATTTCGATCCGTCCTTTGCTGCCATTGAAAGAAACATTGAATCCTTCCCACGGCATATACGCGTTTAGCGAATACGTCAAAATCGCACCAGTTTCATATTTGACCGTTACGCCTAGTGTATCTTCAATAGAGATATCATCGGAAAATACACTGCGGTCACGAATATATCCACTGTCTTTTTCTGCTTCTAAATACATTTCTCGCAATTCCTCATTGGCTGACAGGTCTATAGCAAATGGATCAGCTTTAGCTAGTTCGCTTCCATAGCATCGACTGTAAAATGTTTCTACTCCGCGTTTCTCCGCATTATGCATCCCATAAAAGTTTAATCCACCGAATGCAAATACCTTTTGGGGACGGCTGTTCAACCAAAAATTCACTAGATCAAAATGATGGGTAGATTTATGAACAAGAAGCCCGCCGCTATTGTGCTTATTTCGATGCCATCTTCTGAAATAATCTGCCCCGTGTTGCGTATTTAACAGCCATTCGAAGTGGATAGAAAACACATCACCAATCACATCACTTTCTATCAGTTCCTTTATCTTCGTGTGATACGGTGCATAACGATAATTAAAAGTGACTCGCAGGCTTCTTCCCGTCTGTTTTTGGACCGTTATTATTTCTTGAGCTTTTTCCTCATCGATAGTCAGAGGTTTTTCGCAAATAACATCATATCCTTTTTTCATTGCACGAATGATATAATCATGATGCGTTCGATCTACTGACGTAATAATGACTTCAGCCGGCCGTACGTCATCCAGTAGTTGCTCAAATTGTGATGGCATACATGTCTTTACTTTTTTCTGTCCATACTTGTTCACAAGTATCCGATTTGCATAATCCATCCTTGTTTGAGATACATCACAAAAACCGACTAGTTCACAAGTTTGATGATACGTAGAGGCAATTGCCTCATAAAAAAAACGCGCTCTCCCACCAAGTCCGACTTGTACATATTTTTTCTTCATTTAAAGTCATTCTCCTTTTCTTTTAAGCAAAATACTGTGACAAATGGCAGCCCTGGATACAGTAATGCAGTGAGTAAAAAATCATGCTGTATACACCAGAACAGTCCATACAAAAGGCATAAATACCACAGAAACCCCTTGACGTTTTTTGACAACAGCCAGATATTCCTTTTGATCAAATAAACAAGACTATCTGCTTTATCTTCTTTGCAGATATCAATTAGCGTACTAAAAAAACTATGGGATACAAAAAGCAACAGACACAATAGAAAAGGAATCAGATACCAAGCTCCAATCTTTCCCACTAATAAATACCAATCAACTGCAAAAATAATGACAAACAGCTGAAACAACGTAATGATGAAACACATCCGTTTGATTTTTCCTTTCCTCCAACATACCTTTTTTTCTGCCAAGTAATGGACAGATAGATAATAAGAAGGATACATCATCAAAAAATAAATCAGATAGACAACACGAGCAGACAGCACTAATCCTAAAGTGAACAAACATCCTAGAACTAAAGCGAAAAGAGCATTACTGATAAGACTGGTTAAAAAAATCCGACAGACATAGTAGTTGAGCTTGTAAAGAAACATCTCTTCTATTGGCTTTTTCATATTCAGCCCTTCAGACCGCTTGTACTGATCCCCTGGACAAGATATTTATTGAAGAATAAGAAAATCAGAAAAACCGGTAGCAGCGACAACGTAGACATCGCAAACATACTCGCGTAAGTCATACTAGATCCAGCGTCTGCAAATAATTTGATGGCAATCGATACCGTGTAAGATCTCGGCTTGTTTAAATAAATCAATGGTCCCATGAAGTCGTCCCATTTCCAATAAAACTGGATGATGATCGTCGTGATGATCGAAGGTTTCAGCAAAGGAAAAATAATTTTGGTAAAGACACTATACTTGCTGCATCCGTCAATAATCGCTGATTCATCTAACTCTTTGGGGATGCTGACCATGAATTGCATGATCTGGTAAATGAAAAATGCTTGTCCAAAAAAATGTGGTAAAATCAGCGGCACATACGTCCCAACCAAATTCAGCCGATTGTAAATAATAAACTGCGGAATCAAAATCACTTGTGCAGGAATCATCATCGTTACTAACATGACGACGAACCAGAATCTTTTTCCTTTGAAATCGATTCTCGATAATGCGTAAGCAATACAAGTCGAGCTCAGAACTGTCCCTATCGTCGAAACTGCAGAGATGACAAACGAATTCCTAAAGAAAGTAAAAAATGAAATTCCAGCAAACCCCGCCCATCCTTTTGCGTAATTTTCCCATTGAAAAGTCTCTGGAATCAAATTCAGCGAACCACTCAGAATCTCTTGATCCGTTTTAAAAGAACCTGCGATCATCCATAAGACCGGATAAATCATGACTAGACCTAATAGCAAAATAAAACCGTATTGAAACCATTTCGTTACTGTATTATTCATTTCTTCCTCCTCTCATTCACACAACGACCCATTTTTTTGATGATTTGAAAATCAGAAAGGTGACAGCTCCCATAATCAACAGCATGATCCACGAAATAGCACTAGCATACCCCATAGAATTAAAAGAAAAAGCTTGGTTATACACATAAAGAGCATAAAAGTTCGTGGCATCATTCGGACCACCTTGGGTAATGATAAATGCCTGCGTAAAAGTCATAAACGCCGCGATTGTCTGCATAACCAAGTTATACAAAATGATCGGCGAAAGAAGAGGTAACGTGATCTTGTAAAACGTCTGCCATTTGTTCGCTCCATCGATCTCTGCCGCTTCATAATACGAGCCTGGGATCTCTTTGATACCTGCAGCAAAGATGATCATTGCCGAACCGAATTGCCAAGCAGACATCAAAACAAGAGGGATCATGACCAGTTTTTGATCGCTAAACCAGGAAAGCGCAGGTGCGCCTAATCGTTCCAGGAAAATATTCACTAACCCGTTTTTAGAAAACAACTCCCGCCAAACTAGAGCGATAGAAATACTGCCACCGATCAAACTAGGCACATAATACAAAGAACGAAAGAAAGTCGTTCCTTTGATATTCCTCGTTAAAAGATAAGCAATCAATAGACCAAAGATCAGTTTCACAGGTACAGATGCAAATACATAGAGAAAAGTGACTCGGATGGAGTTCAAAAAACGGGCATCACTCAGCATCTTTATATAATTATCCAAGCCGATCCATGAGACTGGATTTCCCAAACGATAATCGGTGAACGAATAATAAAGTGACAAGATCATCGGTATCACTGTTATCAATAGAAATCCTAGGATGAATGGAGAAGCAAATACGTAACCGACCACATTGTCTTGATCCAAGAACCGTTTTAGTTTTTCTTTTTTCATGCCTTCCTCCTGCTGCTATCCTAGAATGTTTGACGCAAACTCATAAAGACTCTCTGCTGCTTCTTCTGCTGTTACTTCTTCATAAATGACTTTTTCAACTAAAAGATTGTATTGGTCTTGAATTTCCGGATTCAAAGCACTATCAAAGACATTCACTTCGCCGTTGTCCATATCGGAAATCATTTCTAAATAATCAAATGTCGCTTGCAAAGTTGCATCATCTGCACGAGCGAGCTGTTCTCGAATATTCGACATGATTGGTACACCACGTTCTCCTTTTAAAATTTCATTGGCTTCTTCACTGTTTTGAAAGAAATCAATAAACTTAGCAGCTTCTTCTTTATGGGCTGAGCTTTTTGCCATACTCAGCATTTGCGAAGAACGTAAAGGGATACCAGATTCTCCATCTGCTTTTCTGCGAGGTGGATTAATCAACTGAATCTCCATATCTTCAGGAGCCCCTGACAATATTTCTGTCAACTGGTTACTTGATAGAAACACCATTGCCGCTTCTCTATCCCTAACCGCCTGAAAAGACAGATCCGTCGTACTTGCAGCTCCACCACCTGGTTCTGGATGGGCCCCTTTGTCTACCAGATTTTTACGCAGCTGGAAAAAATCTGGTAGATAGTCTGGATTTTCAAATCCCAAGCTGTTAGATAGATCTTCCCGATTATAAAAATTCAATCCTTTCTCAACTTGTGGTATTTGAATAATACAGCCAGCTATAAAATCTTCGAATCTTGAAATAGCATAGATTCCTAATTCTTCAGTGATTTGATAGCTGATTTGTTCAAATTCATCCCATGTCCAATTTGAAGCTGGTTCAGGGATATTTAATTGTTCAAATATATTTTTATTGTAAGCAATCGCAAACGAATTCACCCCGTTAGACAGTCCAACTAATTGCCCGTCGTAAGTCGTCGTTGCTAAATAGGATTCATCTGCATTAGAAATATCAATTATCCCTTGCTCCACATATTCATCTAATGGTTCAATCTGATTGATGTATTGAGGAAATTGATTGTTCAGTTGGAAAATGTCCCAGATATCATCTGATGCTGCTAGTGTACCTAATTTTGTGTAATATCCTTCATAATCATAAAATTCATAATCGATCGTCACATGGGGATTTTTTTCTTCATAAAGCTCGATTACTTTTACTGTTGCATCGTGTCGGACTTGCGAACCCCACCAAGCCATGTTCAGCGTGATTTTTTTGTCATCTTCTTGCCCACAAGCCGTCAAGAAGAATAACATAACACTTAAAGCTAAGATGATTCTCATTCTTTTCTTCATTCTCTGCACCTCTACTTCCATTGTTATTTTTCAATATACTGTATTTTTATACAGAACATATTTATTAAACGATCTTTTTCAAGGGGAATAAAAACCAAGACTTGCCTTATCGTTCTGCCTAGGATGAACAACTCAATACTTTCAAGGAAAATTAGATAGTGCTGATTCTTCTTTCATCGCTAAAAACACTTCTTGCTTCAATGATGGGAGGATAATTACGCAAAGAAAAAAGGATATCAGACAACTGTCCAATATCCTTGACATAGCTAAATAAGCATGCTTCTTCGTGTACGCTCTTCCCTAAAAAACAGAAAAATAACTAGTAATTCTGTATGAAATTAGGTACAATATACACGTCGATGCACAAGCATTGACTATGGCAACTTGATTGGTCAGTTCCCGCTGACTTTTCAAGCCCCGACAATTTAGCTGCTACTAAATTGTCGGGTGCCTTTTTTTAGTTTTTATTCGTTTTTCATTCTATAGAAAGCGCTTCAATAAATCAAGACATTTTTTTGTTAGAATGCTAATAATAACAAAAGGTTTTAACTCTTCTTATGTACATTACAGATAAAAAAACAAAAAAATTTCTCTTTTTTTTGAATTCTGAACAAATAGTACTGGAGTACAAAAGACGAGGAAGAGCCACTATCTGCTCTTCCTCGTCTTTTGATTCTCACCTGTTATTCATGATTCTTTTTCTCAGTTTCCCGATATTTTTCCATTTTACGACTAAAAAGTTCTCCGCTACTTGGTGGCGTATATGTGATGGCATTTGCTCCTGCTTGAATGGTCTCAGCAATACTTTCTTCCGTTGGACCACCTGTCGCAATGATAGGAAGTTCAGTATATTTTTTACGAAAATGGCGTACTGCTTCTGCAGTTTCTTTACCTGCACTGATATTGATAATCGAAATACCAGCTGCTAACTTTTCATCTATTTCTGTATATTTCGACGTTACCGTACTGATAACTGGAATATCAACTACTCGACAAACTTCTTTTACTGTCTCTAAAGGCGTAGGACCGTTCAAAACGACCCCTAACGAACCTTGCGCTTCTGCGAACATGCTCATGTAGGAAGAACGAGTACCTTGTGTCAAACCACCACCTACACCAGAGAAAACTGGAATGTCAGCTGCCTCAATAATGCTTTTAGTAATCGCTGGATGAGGTGTAAAAGGATACACAGCAATTACTGCATTCGCATTTGTATTACGTATGATCGCAATATCCGTAGTAAAGATGATGGAACGGATCAATTTTCCAAATATCTTGATCCCGCTTGCTTCTAAAATGATTTCCGGTACTCTTACGATATCTTTTCTCAATTCCGTCATGATTTCTGGCGTAAATTGTTCTGCCATCAGCCACTTCTCCTTTGCTATCTCCGGTCATACTGATTCAATTGATACGTCTCGATGACCTGGATGATTTTTTGCGCATAACCGGGGTCTGTCGCATAACCTGCATCTTGCAATGCTTGTGCGGCTTCCTGATAGTTGGTGGCCGTAATCACTTTTTCATACAGCGCAGGATTCCAATCTACTCCTTGGACGAACAGTTGTGTATGGTCATTCATGGACTGTTCCCATGAATCATACACTTTGAAGTCTCCTTGGATAGTTATCCATTCTTCGTTAACAAATTCCTTTGTTTCCAGGCTTACTTTCTTCTGATCCCCATAAGCCTTGATCCCGAAAAGATTATTGTATTTGCTAGCCAAGGTACTTTTTCCCCAATTTGATTCTAATATAGCTTGTCCTAAAATGATACTAGGAAGCACTCCATAACCATCTTGTAGTTCTTGGGCATGCGGAACAAGCCGTTCAATAAATTTCTGATGGGATTGCGCTTCATTTTCTTGCTGATTATCAGTAAAAGGAGAAGACAGATTCTTCAAGGAAAAAACAAAGGCTAAGAGTATCACTGCTACACCGGCAACCACTGCTGGCCAACGGATATTCTTGCGCTTTTGCTTTTTCCACTTTTTTTTCGCCATGATCAATTCCTACTTTTCATTTAATTCATTCAGATATTCTTCTAGCGTCAATTGGTGTTTGGTGATATACTCAGCATTTTCTTTACCGACATAACGTAAGTGCCAAGGTTCATATGTGATCTTAGTTATATCTTCGTGTCCTTTTGGATAACGAACGATAAATCCATACTGCGCAGCATTATCTGCGATCCATTTAGCTCCAGGCTGATCTCCGTAACTTGCATCCAATACAGTAGAAGGATAACTGTTGTACCAGTTTTGATCGACGACATCGACTGCCAGACCTGTGTGGTGTTCGCTGTATCCTGGCTCCGTAATCGTCTCTTTAGTAATCTTTGTCGCCTCCTCTTCTGATACACCTTGACGACTCATCACATCTTGGACATTTTGTTTGAAAACTTGTTGTTGGGATGATACAGACCGGTAAGCTGAGACCATCACTAATGGAAATCCAGCTGCTTCAGCTGCCTTAGCAAATGCTTCATATTCTGGAGCAATGCGTTTGTCGATCAAGTATCCGTTACTTAATGATGCCAATTGAGTAGACTCATCGATTTCTTTTTCTAATTTGTGATCTGGACCAACCAAAACTAGCTTCCAATCGTCTGTTTTAACATCTGGCAATTGTTTGGACGTACGATCTTTTGTTTCTTTGTCCTTTACCTTGCTGCTGGTTGTTTGATTGTTCTTTTCTTTACTAGCAGTTGTTTTGGTGCTTGTTCGTTCGACTGCTTGATTGCCGGCTTGAACATGCGAATCATCATCGCTAAAAATAACATAGCCCATTGCTGCGATCATAATCACAACTGCTCCAAATCCTAAAAATTTATTCACTTGAAAAATCCTTTCGTTGTTCTTCACGTTCCCCATTCGCCTCATGAACGTAAGTTTCTTCCAGATTTTCATTCACCCAATCGAGAAGTTCGATTTTTTCTCCTTCGATCTGTTTTTGAACATCTGCTGGCAGACGAAAATTCAAAATATCATCATAGCCCCATTCATCATATTGAATACTTACTTTCAAGTCAAGGTATCTACCAGCCTGCTGATTATTTTTCAAAGGGATCAGCTCGACTTTTGCTGCTTTGCTGCTAAGCCATTTTTGCGCGATGCGTGTTTTGATTTGCTTGTACTCTGCAACGGCAACGTTTCGTTTTTCGGGAAAAATAATCGTTTGACGCAAAATCTTTTGCGTTAGCATCCATTCATAATCAGTGAAAAGATTTTTTACTTTCTGCATCGCTTCAGATGGCAGGTTTTTCTCGCCATCTTTCCATTTTTGCCATTGTTCTGGACTGATCAGCAAGTATTCATCTAAAAAATTTTTTTCAGTTTCAAACTGTTCTAATAATACACTCATAATAAGATCAATATATACTTGATGCACGTTTATCCCCTCCTTTTAACTATTCTACTTAAGTTTTGATCAAAAAGCACCTCTTAAATCGCTGCTTTCATTTTTTTTAATGTTTCAAGTCCTCTCCTCTTTATTCTTCGTGATTTTTGTTATAATAATAGACAGACAAGAAACTCAATCCAATTATGAAGGAGCGTTTTCAGATGAAAAAATATCAATGGGGAATCGTTGGTCTTGGTACCATCGCACATGAGTTTGCCGAAAGCTTCAATCAAGAGACGAGCGAACTAACAGCAGTTGCTTCCAGAACTTCAGAAAAAGCGGAAAACTTCGCTCACCGTTACAATATTCCAAAAGCTTACGGAAGCTATCAAGAAATGTTAGACGATGCTGAAATCGACATCGTGTACATTGCTGTACCAAATAGACAGCATATCGACCATATCTTGGCAGCATTGGAAGCAGGCAAACACGTTCTATGTGAAAAAGCCATCACGATGAATAAAAAAGAACTGGCTGACGCTATGCGCTTAGCAGAAGAAAAGAATTTGATCTTAGCAGAAGCGATGACAATCTTCAACATGCCACTTTATCAGCAGTTACGCTCAATAATGGATACAGGAAAACTGGGGGCTTTAAAAATGATCCAAGCACCTTTCGGCAGTTACAAAGAACCAGACCCTAAAAACCGGTTCTTCAATCCAGAATTAGCTGGAGGAGCACTGTTGGATATCGGTACGTATGCTGTATCTTTCGCTCGTTTCTTTTTGAGCTCTCAACCTGAAGTAGTTGCCTCTACAATGGTTCCTTTTGAAACAGGCGTGGACGAACAATCAGTCACTATCTTGCGTAACAAAGAAAATGAACTTGCTGCTGTCAGCTTGACTTTTCAGGCAAAAATGCCAAAAGTCGGTATCGTTGCCTTTGAGAACGGTTATGTGACGATTGCTGATTACCCGCGTGCTGATCGTGCGGAGATCTTATTTACAGATGGTACAAAGGAATTCATCGAAAGCGGGAATACATCTGAAGCAATGAATTACGAAATAAAGAATATGATACACATGATTGAAGGTGACTTGCCCAATCGCTCTCTCTTCTTGACAAAAGATGTCATCGAAATCTTGGATCAAATGCAAGTTCTATGGAAAAATATGTAATTTTAAAAGGTTGTGAAAAAGCTGTTCTGCATCAAGTAATAAGAACAGCCAAACAAAAATAGCTCCTCCTATTTTTCGTTTGGCTGGACTTATTACCGCAGATGCAAGCTTTTGAACACCGTTTAAGAAAGAGGTCGTGAGCCTGCCGTTCAGCTCCGAGTCACAAGGAGCAATTTCAAAAAACAGCTTCTCATGTTTGTTGAATATTGTAACTTGTGACCGAGGAGTTGGCAGGAGAACACCGTTTAAGGAAGAGGTCGTGAGCCTGCCGTTCAGCTCCGAGTCACAAGGAGCAATTTCAAAAAACAGCTTCTCATGTTTGTTGAATATTGTAACTTGTGACCGAGGAGTTGACAGGAGAACACCGTTTAAGGAAGAGGTCGTGAGCCTGCCGTTCAGCTCCGAGTCACAAGGAGCAATTTCAAAAAACAGCTTCTCATGTTTGTTGAATATTGTGACTTGTGACCGAGGAGTTGACAGGAGAACACCGTTTAAAGAAGAGGTTGTGAACTCAGCTTTTTGACCTGAATATTAGCTGAATTCACAACCTCTATTTTTGGATTTTTTGTTGGGAGAATTCTGCCTTGATTTCAATAAAACTTTTAAAAGACTGCAAAAACTGGAACAATTCTGCTCGATCCTCGAATTCAGGGCGACTAGTCGGCAGAGGCATTTGCCGATACAATACATAAACTTCTTCAATACGTGCTAAAATTTGTCTGCCATCATTTGACTCTGAAAATGTTTCTGCAGTATAAATCAATAAACCATAGATATGTTTTCCATAATAAGCTGGTTGCTGGATTCTCTCTAGATTTTCCAGCATGTCTTTAATCACATTGGCCTGTGCTCTTCTCATAGAGAAGTAAGTTTCGTAGTATAGCGGCTGTCTGAGCCAGTAGTTTTCTTGATGTTCTCTGGCATCTTCTTGGCTTTCGCGAATGAATGTCAGTAAACGTTCGCATTTGATCTGCACATCTTCTTTATTTTCTGATAAAAGAAATTCTGCCATTTGTCTCAAAATATTTCGAAATTCTTTTTCGATCTGTATTTGGTTTTCCTTCAGCTGCTTCGTACGATCTGGCATGTAAACATTTGCAAGCAAAGCAAATACTAATCCAATCGCCATTAATCCCGCTTCATTGCCGATCAGCTGCCAAGACATGTTTTCCTCCACTAAATAATGAGTGACCAAAACCGAATTTACTACGATCCCTTCGGTTAATTTGAAGCGAGAGGCAAGCGGGATGAACAGGAATAAAAAAAGACTGAAGCCAAAAATAGTATACCCAACAGCAAAAAAACTGAACAGTGCTGTTGCCGTAGCTAATATAAAGGCTGCGATTCGATTCATGCCCGTACGCAATGTAGAGCGCTTGGTATTTCCTACACTTAATAATGCAATGATCCCTGCAGCTGGCCAATACAACAGCGATAAGCTACCCGCTGTGACCATCGAAAAGAAGACACTGATCACTGTTTTGACTGTTCGCATTCCTATACGCATTTACTTCCCCCTTTTTTTATTTTAATTATACTTGAATAATGAAAAACTAGCTATCAGACAAAAGTTTAGGTATGATAGTAAAAAGACCAAAAAGGAGAATCTCTATGCAATTTGGCCGTTTTCGACTAGGTATGCGTACGATCAAAAGTGCCTTAGCTGTTTTTTTATGTATCTTGTTTTTTCATTTGACTCAACGAGGAATCCCGATGATTGCTGCATTATCTGCTGTTTTTTCTTTGCGTCAGGACTTGACTACAACCGTTTCTTTTGGAAAGTCTAGGATCATCGGCAATACATTAGGTGGTACATTAGCTATCATTTATTTTTTTGTCAAAAGCTATTTTCACAATGATTTTTTGGTAGAATTGATCTTGCTTCCTATTCTAGTTATTATTGTGATCGTCGTGTCAGATGGTATTAACAATAATTCCGGTATCATTTCCGCAATCGCTACGTTGTTGCTGATTGCGTTGAGCATCCCTCAAGGCGAATCCGCTTTGTATGCTATCCAACGTGTACTAGATACTTTTATAGGGACATTCATTGCAATCGGTATCAATTTCTTTCTTCGTCCTCCTGAAACAGAAAAGAAGGAAGAACTATCAGAAGATTTGGTCGAACTCCAAAAGAAAGAACGATTGCTAAGAACAAATTTACAAGAGATAGAAGCTAAGATCCAAAAACAAAAGAAAAATAGCGAGGACTAATTTTCTTTTGCAATAAAATAAAAAAATGGAGAGAAGAACTTTAAAAAGTCTTCCTCCATTTTTGATTGAACGGTGAAGTGTACTATTTTATTCTTCATTCATCGAGTTTTGTTCTGCCTCTTTTGGCGCTTCATACATATTTACTTGGCTAGTAGTCCCACGTGTCGACAAATTCTCTACGATTTCCTTCAAGTCAAGTCCTGTTGTCGCTTTTAGTGTTTCTTGAGTAGAAGAAAGCAAATTTGTGGCATAATTTGTCACTCGGTTCGCTCCACTGGTTTCTCCTGAACTGCTTCCTGTATCGACAACAGAGATTTTTTCGATATTTCCTAGCGGCTGTGCTGCTTCGCGCATCAATTGCGGTAGCATATCGATAACCATACTCAAGACAGCTGCTTCGCCATATTCCTTGAAGGCATTGGCGATCTTTTGTTTTGCTTCGGCTTCGGCTTTTCCTTTTGCTAGTGCTGCTTCGGCTTCTGCTTGTCCAGCTAAACGTGTCTTATTGGCTTCCGCTTCTGCCAGTGCTTCCACACGGAATCGTTCTGCTTCGGCTTCAGTCACTTCTTTGACTTTTTGAGCTTGTGCTTCTTGTTCTTTAGCGTACCGATCGGCATCTGCTTTTTTCTTCACTTCCGAATCATATTGCTTTTCACGACGTGTGATTTCTTTTTCTTCCAGTTCGATTTGTTTTTGACGTTCTACGATTTTAATCTGCATTTCCTGTTCGATTACTTGTTGTTGTGCTCGGGCACTTTCTAAATTGTAGGCTTGGTCTGCTTTTGCTTTAGCAACATCTTGTTCTTGTTTGTAGGTTGCTAATTTCAGTTCTTTTTCTTTTAATGATTCTGCGATCTCTGTTTGTCGCTGTAATTCAGCTGCTTGTGATTCTTTTTCTGCTTGAGCTTTTTTGATACGCGTTTCTTTTAGAGCTTCCGCTTCTGCTATATCTGCATCTCTTTTGACTTGGGCGATTCTTGGTTTCCCTAAAGAGTCAAGATAACCGTTTTTGTCTCTGACCTCTTTGATAGTGAAAGAAACGATGATCAACCCCATTTTTGCAAGGTCTACAGAAGCGACTTCTTGTACGCTTTGACTGAACTTATCGCGATTTTGATAGATTTCTTCTACAGTCATAGAACCAAGAATCGAGCGCAAGTGTCCTTCTAATACTTCTCTTGCTTCATTTTCCAGTTCTTCTCTTGTCTTGCCTAAAAACTGTTCTGCTGCTGTAGCAATCTCTTCTACAGATGAACCGATTTTGATGATCGAAGTACCATCACACATCACCGGTACGCCTTGTTCCGTATACACTTCAGGGGTGGAGACGTCCAATTTACTCGATAATAGACTGATCCGATTCGAACGTTGAAAAACTGGCAAGACGAATGCGCCACCTCCACGCACAATTTTGATTTTGTTATTGCTTTCATCAATGTGCACATTTTTGCTTCCTAAATAACTTCCACTGATGATCAACGCTTCATCCGGTTTTGCTGTCTGGTACTTCGCTACAAAGACGATCAGCAACATCAGTAAAATCAAAGCTGCGATTGCGATCGCGATAAAAACAACTGGTATTTCCATTTAACACACGCTCCTTTAAGCTTTTATCATGCTTTCATAAGGCATGACATAACAGATTCTTTCCTTGATCTCAATGATCAATACTTTCGTTCCCCGCTCAGCTGTCTGTTCTTGGGGGCTGTAAAAACAAGCTGGACGACTAATGGAACCGGTAACACTTTTCAACTGAATTTCTCCCATACCTCGTACAGGGATCGGTGTGATCACAACAGCTACTTGTCCTTCCAGAGTTTTTTCAGAAGACGACATCGTTGATTCGGCATGTTTCATCGGCATCAATATATAGAAATTAAGCAAAAATACCAACACTATCGATATGCCTCCACTAGCAATAAATAAAAATAAAGATGATTGATCTGTTAAACGCTCACCTAGAAAACCAAATAAGCTTGTGAAAGTTAACCAAGGGATAATAAGCATCGGATCAAGCGGGCCATCAAAATCGAATACATCTCCAAAAATAATCAATAGGACTGCCAATCCTGCACAAATCAGCAATGTATACCAATAAATCGTCTCAAGTGCGATTCCCCCTATCATATACACGCCTCCTTCCATTTCTACGTCTATCATACCAATGTTTGAAAATTCTGTATAGCTTCTTTTACCGACTCAGTGGTGTTTTTTATAGGAAGGTTGTGTTTATCGTTGACAATTTGTTAAATTTTTGTTTTCATGTTAAAATTTTCACAATAAATTCTTTCGAGGTAGCCTATGTTTCCTTTTTTTAAGAAAAAACCATTAAAGCTCCAGAACACGATCATCCTTGTCGTTTGTTTCTCCACATTCGTTTCTTTGATTGTTTCTGCCATATTGATCAGGAATTTTATTCTTTCGATGAACCGATCTAGTGTGTCAGATAAAATCTCTAGCATTGCTAAAATCGTTGCCAATGATAAACTCATCCAAAAAAAGCTGCAGACTGGTGACCCGACACATGCGATTCAAGGAATAACAAATGAAATCATGATTGCATCGAATTTAGATTTTATCGTTGTCATGGACCCTGAAGGCATTCGATATTCTCACGCAGACCCAAGTTACATCGGTCTTCCTTTCTCAAGTCATGAAGATGTGAAAAAAGTGATTGGAGGACAAGAATTTTTCTCTGAAAAAGAAGGAATGTTAGGGTTCGGCTTCCGCTATTTCGTCCCTATTTATTATGATCAAGAGATTATTGGTGCAGTTTGTGTTGGCTTAACAAACAACACGATTGACAATCAAGTCAAAGATGGACAAAAAATGATTGTTTTTTCATTGATTATTGGACTTAGCGTAGGCATCATAGGCGCCGTTTTTCTTGCCCAAAAAATGAAAAAAGTACTGCTTGGACTTGAACCACAAGAAATAGCAGAACAGTTAAGTGAAAAAACGATTATCGAAAATGAAGTAGATGAAGGAATCTTAGCCATCTCTTCTGATAAAACTATCCTCTTGATCAATACACCTGCAAAAAACATTTTCTACCAAACAGAGCAGCTATTGGATTTCGAAGTAGGAAAAAAAATCAGTGATAATCTATATGACGTTTTGTTTAAAGAGACGATTGAGCATCAAACGACCGTTCGGACTCAATCCATGTATTTAAATGGGATAGAAACTATTTCTAGCGTTACACCTCTTTTTAGCAATGACCGTTTTTTAGGAGCAGTCGCAACTTTACGAAATCGATCAGAAGTAATGAAATTAATGGAGGAGCTTGGGGGGACGAAACAATATATAAACTCCATGAGAGCTCAAACCCATGAATTCATGAATAAACTTCATGTCATTTCTGGTTTGATTGATTTGAAGAAGTATGAAGAAGTCACCCATTTTATCCAGCAGCTAAATCAAAATTATAAAAAAGAGATTGGCCAAGTCTCAAGTCTGATCAAAGTACCTGCAATTGCCGGTTTTTTATTAGGCAAAATAAACGAAGCCAAAGAACAATCTGTTGAAATGCTGTTAGAAAGCGATTCTTTTATCCCTAAAATGGAGATGGATGACTCCATCCATTCACTTTTGCAAGTGTTAGGGAACTTACTTGATAATGCAAAAGAAGCCGTGCTACAAAAACATGAAAGAAACGGACAGGTCCGGATTCATTTAAACTATGACACAGAAGCTGAAGTATTCATCGTGACCGTCTGCGATGACGGTGTCGGGATATCAGAAGAAATCTCAGAAAAAATATTTACGCTAGGTTTTTCGACGAAGGGAATCAATCGTGGGTTTGGATTGAATCTCATCCATTCAATCGTCAAACGCCACGGTGGATTTTTAGAATTTTCCAAACAAACAAATGGCGGTACAATCGTCTATCTAGAATTACCAAAAAAGGAAGATCAAAATGATGACAAATGTCCTGATAATCGAAGATGATCCAATGGTTGCAGAATTGAATCGTACTTTTGTGGAAAGCATCCCTAATATGAACGTAATCGAAAGTTTCAGAAATGTAGAAGAAGGAAAAAAATATTTCAGACAAAAAAACGCAGATCTGCTGCTGCTTGATGTATACATGCCTGGCGAAAGTGGTATCCATTTTTTATCTTGGCTTAGACAGCAAGGAAATGATATCCCAGTGATTTTGATCACTGCTGCAGATGATATCGAAACCATAAAGAATGTGATCCGCTACGGTGCCTTAGATTATTTGATCAAACCGTTCACTTTGCAACGTTTTCAGCTGGCGATCGAAAAGTATCTTGCTTTCTCTCAGACAATCCAAACGACTGAAAAAGCCGATCAGAAATTGATCGATCAAGTATTCAACCACACCACTCCCATTCACGAAATACCATCATTCATCGATTTGCCTAAAGGTCTGTCAAAACTGACTTTAAAAAAAATAAGTGCATTTATTCTAAAAGAAGATACTATTTTTTCAACAAAAGAACTGGCTCAAAAAAGCTCACTGTCACGTATATCAGTCAAGAAATATTTGAATTTTTTGGTAGAACAAGATATATTGAACGAAAGAATCAAATATTTGGAAATCGGCCGGCCGCTAACCTGTTATGAATTGACAAAGAATGGGCGGAAAAAGCTCACAGATTACTGTTGAGTCATCGAATTATCCCATACAAAATAGTCCAAGTATACAGAAGTAACAACTGTTTACTTGGACTATTTTTAAACATTTTATTGACGAATATCCATGTTTTCTTATCTTAATTGACGGGCTTTAGGAAGAGATACCTCATTTTTCGTTTTTCCAGTTTCTATTATTTCACGAAAGTTCTCGAAACTTGTCGAAATCATATTTGATAATGCCTCATCTGTATTTGAACCTACATGCGGGGTTACAAGAACTCTAGGGTACATTTCTACTAATTGCTGGATAGCAGGGTCTGGAATCGTCTCCCATGGCTTGAAGGATCGGAAAAAAACCTCTGTTTCATTTGCAAAAACATCGGTTGCAAAACCAGCTAAATGATTGCTTTTCAAAGCTCTTAAAATAGCTTCATTATCTTGAAGCTCTCCACGGGCTGTATTGATCAAGATGCTGCCTTTTTTCATTTGAGCTAAAAATCCTTCATTGATCATTTGATCGTTTTCACCTGGGATATGAGGTACATGAATACTGACGATATCGCTTTTGGCTAATAACTCTTCAAGCGAGTGGAACGTCAATACTTTTTTAGCAGCTTCTGTCTGATGAATATCGTAGCCGATAACTTTGGCTCCTAGTCCCTTAAACAAAACAGCTTCCGTCAACCCTATCCTGCCTGTTCCTATGATCCCTACTGTGCAATTTCTGATTTCACGACTAAACATTTGCTCATCCACTCGAAAATCTTTGAAAGATGTTCGGATCGTCGTATACGCAGTATTTCTCAAAAGCATCATGGCAAAAGTCAAAGATAACTCTGCTATCGCATTTGGCGAATACGATGGTACACGGGCTACTGTCATACCAAAATCAGCTGCCGCTTGTAGATCGATATGATTGACTCCCACAGTCCGTGTAAAAACATAACAAATCCCATATTCCTGCATTTTTGCAAGATTGGTCTCATCTGCTATACAATTTCCCCTCAACAATACAGCATCATGGTCCTTTGCTGACACGATATTGTCATGTGTCAACAGTTCTTCATAAAGACTGAGATCATAATGGTAAATATTCAATTTTTCAAAAAAATCTATCTCGTTCGGACGAACACCGTAACATGCGATTCTCATACTTTCTTCCTCCATTTCTTATGAAAATAAACCTATGCCATGAATCATTTGTAATACAACGATCCATACAGGTGTCAGTACCACAGCAAAAATAGTTGACAGTAAGGATGCATTGGAGGCTAAAAGTGCCTCCCTATCAAAACTGATAGCATAGGCTGCTGCCACTGTTGCAGCTGGTGTAGCCATCATGATAACGATTGTTGCCAGTGCTTCAAAATTGACTGGTAGAATATTCGTTGCCGTCAAAACTGCTAGAATCACGATATTCAATGCAGGTACAAATACCACTTTGACTAGACTGTAATACCATGAAGTTTTTTCAGATGCAGCTTTTTTGAAGCTTACTTCACCTAATGTTGCGCCGATTGCTAGCCACGCCAATGGTGAACTTAAACCAGCTAAATAATCCATCGGCTGAAATAGCCACGGTGCAGTCTGGTCAATTCGCAAAAACGCTACTTGGCTTATCTCTCCTTCTGCACCTGTAACTGACACTTGTGGCAGATACCCTTGGAACAGCCAAATGAAAAGGCCGGCAAAAGTAGCGATAATGATTGGATTGACGAACATCGCTTTGATATTTTTAGCTTCCATCTTCAAGCCACTCATTTTTATGTATCCATAAGAATACAAAAAGATTCGGTAGCCAATATTGAAAATTGAGGAATACATCACGCCGACAGGACCATAAATCGCACTGACGATAGGCGTTCCGAAAAAGGTCGTAGAACCAAAGATCGTCAGGACACGCAACGTTGTTTGCTTATCCCCTTTATAGCTTAAGAAAAAAGGTTTTGAAACTAGAATAAGAATAATATAAATAACTAATCCCCAAATCAAGACATTGATTCCTTGCATCAGTAATTCTGTATTGATATCTTGCATGAAAGCTCGAAATGCCAGTGCTGGCAAAGCCACTGTTAAGACGACTTTCGATAGAATTTTTCCAACAGATTCAGAAAAAATCCCCTTTTTTCTACAAACAAACCCTAATAATATAATAAAAACTGTTGAAGTGATTGCACTGACAATCGACATATCTGTCAAAGTCGATCGAAAAATGTCAAATAAGTTCATCTTTCTCCTCGATAAAGTCCATATAATTGTGTAAAAGATAAAAGGCCATGTAACAGCCCTTTTACGGTACAATGTTTTTAACCACAAAAACATACCCAGGAGGACGTTACATGACCCAAGTACATTTTACACTGAACAACGAAGAGGTTCAAAGTATTATTGAACATTCGGTAAAAGATGATGTTTCTAAAAATATTTTAACCACTGTTTTCAACCAATTGATGGAAAATCAACGAACAGAATATATTCAAGCCGATGACTATGAACGTTCAGAAAGTCGTCAGAGTCAAAGAAATGGCTATTATGAGCGAGACTTTACGACTCGTGTGGGTACACTCGAATTAAAAGTGCCTAGAACACGTGATGGTGAATTTTCACCGACGGTGTTTGAGCGTTATCAGCGAAATGAAAAGGCACTGCTCGCTTCAATGCTTGAGATGTATGTTTCGGGCGTTTCGACACGTAAAGTTTCAAAGATTGTTGAAGAGCTATGTGGAAAATCTGTATCGAAATCTTTTGTTTCTAGCCTGACTGAGCAGTTAGACCCGATGGTCAACGAATGGCAGAACCGTTCACTCTCAGGTACGAATTATCCTTATCTGATGACTGATGTTCTCTACATAAAAGTCCGTGAGGACCATCGAGTGCTTTCTAAAAGCTGCCATATTGCGATCGGGATAACAGAAGGTGGCGACCGTGAAATCATTGGCTTCATGATTCAAAATGAAGAAAGTGATGACACATGGTCCATCTTCTTTGAATACTTAAAAGAACGCGGCCTAAAGGGGACAGAACTCATCATTTCTGATGCCCATAAAGGCCTAGTGTCTGCGATTCGTAAGTCATTTACCAACGCAAGTTGGCAGAGATGCCAGGTCCATTTTTTAAGAAACATCTTCAGTTCCATTCCAAAAAAGAATTCAAAACCGTTTAGAGAAGCAGTAAAAGCGATCTTTAAGTTTACGGATATTGAACTCGCTCGAACAGCTAAGAATGCCTTAGTCGGTGAATATATCGACCAGCCTAAATATACAAAAGCCTGCGAAATATTGGATAATGGCTTCGAAGATGCCTTTCAATACACGGTTATCGGAAATAGTCATAATCGGCTAAAAAGCACCAACCTTCTTGAACGACTGAACCAGGAAGTCCGCAGAAGAGAAAAGATTATTCGGATTTTTCCCAACCGAACGTCTGCCAATCGATTAATTGGAGCTGTCCTTATGGACCTTCATGACGAATGGCTCAGTTCTACAAGAAAATATATTAAGTTTGATCAATGAGAGACCGGTAAAACATTGTATAGTATTTTACACAGGATTATGGACTTGACTTTCTCCTCCTAATTATGTTCATTTATTCACAATAAAAAACGCTTTTATTTTGCTAATACGTATTAACATTTTTAATTTTATCTTTACATTGTTACTTATTGAACAATAGGAAATTAAAGAAACTTTTGAAACTTATGTAAAGTGATTTTTACTAGAACACAAAAAAAACCTTAAAACCAAACTTAAGAAGTTTAGTTTTAAGGTTAACTTAAATTATATTATGCGTGGAAACGTTCCACGCCATCTAGATAAGTTGCTTCCAATGTCATATCAGGGTTCAATACGATAAAGTCTGCATCGCGTCCTTGAGCGATTTTTCCACATGTATCATCGATTTTACAGCTGATTGCTGGAATCAGACTAGCCATCATGACTGCTTGTTCTGGTGTTGCTAATCCCCAGTCTACAACATTTTTAATTGCTTCTTTCAATTTCAATATACTTCCAGCTAAGTTGCCAGATTCTAGACGTGCTGTTCCTTCTTTTACTACTACTGGAAATTCGCCTAAATTGTAATTTCCATCAGGCATCCCACCGGCCATCATACAGTCTGTAATTAATGCGACATGATCATGTCCTGCTTTTTCCATTAGGATTCCCGCAGCATTTGGATGTACATGATGGCCATCACAAATCAATTCAGAAAAGACATGTTCTAAAGATAATAACGCACCCACCATACCTGGTTCGCGATGATTCAATCCACGCATACCATTGAAAGCATGGACAAATACACTGGCGCCAGCTTCAACAGCTTTTTGCGCTTCTTCTAGCGTAGCGTTACTGTGACCTAGAGAAACAACTACTCCTTCTTCAGTCACTTGTTTGACAAACTCTTCTACACCTTGACGTTCCGGTGCTAAAGCAATTTTTTTGATTAAACCGCCTGAAGCTTCTTGCCATTCATGGAAAGTATCCAAATCAGGATCCCCGAAATAACTTGGGTTTTGTGCCCCTTTGTGTTCTTCTGTGAAGAAAGGACCTTCAAAATAGATTCCTTTGATTTTAGCTCCTGGTGCTTCCTGATACATTTTGCCGATTGTCTCAGCTACATCTTTTAAACGTTCTTTGCTTGACGTCAATGTTGTTGGTAAAAATGAAGTCACTCCACAAGATAACAGACCTTCAGACATCACTTTGATGCCTTCTGCATCATTATCCATTACATCATGATTCATATAGCCGTGAATATGTGTATCTACCAAACCAGGAGCAATCCATTTGCCGCTTTGGTCAATGATGTTGACTTCTCCCTCAGGTAGTTCTTTGGTGTATTCACCAAAAAGTCCATCGGTAATTTCAAGATAGCCTGCATGTTTGACACCTGACGCTAAAAAGAATTTGTCAGCATAGATAAAAGTTCTCATTCTATTCTCTCCCTTTGTTTTTCTACCTCTAAAGTACTCTTATTTAGAGAAGAAGTCAAGAATGGTCTACACCATTTACAAATTTTTTGAAATTTGTTTCACAGCTTGTGCTAAGCCTTCATAGAATGCTGCTCTTTCTGGTTCTTCTTTACGCTTGTATATTAAGCTTTTAAGCACAAATAAATCATTGAGGTAATAGTAGCTATTCTTCTCTTGAGCCCAATAGATTCCTTGATTCACCTGTTCTAACGCTTCGTCGATTTCATTTTGATGGAATAAGAAATTTCCATAATTATAAAAAATTTGCGAAAATTCACTTTTTGATCGTTCGTCAGCTGATTGGTGCAACAGTTGAATGCTTCGACTCAAATAATAGCGTGCTTCAGCCGTTTTTCCTGCAACACCATATATTTTTCCAATGCAACTGATCAGTTGTATTTCTGTGTCAGAAACATGGATTCTTTCTTTTTGGCTAGAGTAGCTTAATGCTTCTTTCAAATAATAAAGGGACTGAGAGATATTTTGACGCAACGTGAATTCGCAAACACCGAGATAATAATAATAGCGTTGAAAGTCAGTTGCTTGATACAGATTTTCAGAAATATCAGAAGATTTTAGTACTTGTTCTAACTTCCGATAATCACGTTTTTGGAAACAACTATCCAACAGTTCAAATAATTTATCGTTTGTCCGAGTAGTTTTTCGAGAGAGATTCATCACATGATCAATCGTTACCCCTAGCCGTTGACAAATCTGCATCATCACCAATACATTCGGCAGTTCCTCATTATTTTCGATCCGACTTAATACACTTTGTGAACAAATATCTTGCGAAAGCATTTTTTGCGTCATTTTTTGTTCTTTTCGAATCTCTTTAATGATCGTGCCAAAGGACTCGATTAACGTTTCCATAAGTATCCTCCCCAAAATATGCGTATTCGCATTCTATTCGTATTTTACTTTAGGAAGTCGCAAACTTCAAGAAAAGACTTGCAACTAAATAATATACTTTAGTTATTTAAGAAAACTCCACTAGAAAGAGAGCCTCAGTGTGTTTGTCTGTGGCCCTCCTACTGAAAAATTTGGTTTTTAAAATCATTTTTGGCGATAGGTTGCTAGGAATTCTCTCATTTTCTTAGCTGTTTGTTTCAAATCATCCATTTTAGGAAGATAAACGATTCGAAAATGATCTGGCTGGTTCCAATTAAATCCACCACCATGTACAAGTAGAATATGATGTTCATGTAAAAAGTCCAAAACGAATTTTTCATCATCCAAAATATTGAATCGCTTTGTATCAATTTTTGGGAATATATAAAAAGCAGCTTTTGGTTTTACGGCTGAAAGACCAGGAATATCATTGATTGCATTATAGATATATTCTCTTTGTTCATAGATCCTTCCGCCTGGCAGGAGCAGCTCATCGACACTTTGATAACCGCCTAGCGCGGTTTGGATAATTTGCTGAGACAATACATTGGAACACAAACGCATGGAGGACAACATATTCAGCCCTTCTATATAGCCTTTAACGTGTGACTTATCTCCACTTAGGACCATCCAGCCTACTCGAAATCCTGCTACACGATGAGATTTGGATAGACCATTCAGCGTAACAACGAACAAATCAGGCGCTAATGTAGCAATCGGAATATGTTCTAGACCATCCATCACTAAGCGATCATAGATTTCGTCGGAATAAATAATCAGGTTATTTTGTCGAGCTACTTCAACGATTTCTTCTAATAATTCTTTTGGATAAAGTGCCCCAGTAGGATTATTAGGATTAATGATAACAATAGCTTTTGTCCGACTCGTTATTTTTGATGTGATATCATCAATATCAGGATACCATTCTGCCTCTTCATCGCAAATATAATGAACAGGTGTGCCTCCAGCTAATGCAATAGAAGCCGTCCACAACGGATAGTCCGGCATTGGAACCAGTACTTCATCTCCATTGTCCAGCAACCCCTGCATACACATCGTGATCAATTCGCTCACTCCGTTGCCGGTGTAGATATCATTGATCGTCACATTCGGAAAATGTTTCAGTTGGCAATATTGCTCAATTGCTTTTCTAGCAGAAAAGATCCCCTTGGAATCTGAGTAGCCTTCTGAGTCACGGACATTCATGATCAAATCACGAATGACTTCGTTTGGTGCTTCAAATCCAAAAGGTGCGGGATTTCCCGTGTTCAATTTTAAAATACTAATGCCCTCTTCTTGCATCCGCTCCGCTTCTTCTAGAACGGGACCGCGAACATCGTAACTGACACCTTCTAATTTGTTGGATTTTTCAAATTCTCTCATCACTTAGCCAATCCCTCATTTCAAAAAGTTAGAACTTTCCAAATTTTTTGTTATTTACTATTTCAATATCATACTCCATCCTAGAAAATTTTGCCACTTATTTAGGAAAAACGTAAGTATTAAAAAAACACAAACAAGCGTTAAGAACTTAATTGTCATGATAGTCATTCCATAGATTCGCTGCCCAATCCATTGCAATTCCACAAATGATTCCTAGCATAAAACCAAGCAAAAAACGTCCGAATGCAAGTCCAATCAATACACCTAAGATCATTCCCAGTCCTGAAAATTCTCCGTCATATTTCTCCATCTTAATAAGTCCTCCCATTTTTGAGCTTGACAACTATGTAAAACCTCGCTATCATTATTGTGTTATTATTACGCAGATGTGTTGGAATTGGCAGACAAGCATGATTGAGGGTCATGTGAGCGTTAGCTCGTGTGGGTTCGAGTCCCATCATCTGCACTACAACTCGTGAAGTTAATTTTGCTTCACGAGTTTTTTTGTTTGAACGTTTCTTTATGCCATTATATACATATCACTGTATCCTTTACAAAAAGAACGTACAATCATGTAAACAGCCTGAGGTGAGTATATGAAGGTCGGAAACAAGCTACTCGTAGAAACTTGCAAGTGTTAAAACAATTAATCGAAAAACGAGTAAAATCCTGATGTTAGGATGATTTCATGGACACGATTTGGTAGAATCTAACTACTAAGAAAAGGACGTGTCCACGATGGCAAAAGCCAAGAAAAAATTTGATGAAGACTTTAAGAAGATGATCTTAGATTTAAACCAGTCTGGCCAATCGGTCGAAGAACTGGCAGCGCAATATGGTATCGCTACACAAACGATTTATCGTTGGAAGAAGCTTCATACAAAGAATGTAGCAACCGGCATGACTGAGGCAGAAATCCTAGCGATGAAAAAGGAAATGGCCCGCATGCAGGAGGAAAACACTATCCTAAAAAAGGCTTTAACCATATTCGCTCAAAAGTAAAAATGAGTGATGTCTTCGAATTTATTCAATCAAATGTTCATGATCATGACGTAAAACAAATGTGTACCGTTTTGGAAGCACCGAAATCCAGCTACTATGACTGGAAGAAAAAGAAACCTTCCAAGCGCCAATCAGAAAACAAACGCTTAAACCGCTTGATTTCAGGAATCTACTTTGAAAACAAGGGTATCTATGGTGCGCCTAAAATTCATAAGATTCTTGTTGGCCGTGGCGAGACCTTGTCCTTAAAGAAAGTACAAATACTGATGAGAAAATTAGGCTTGCGTTCAGTCACCCTCAAGAAGTACAAGCCTGGCAAACAAGCGAAAGTTAAAAGTGAAGGACGTAAAAACCTGTTAAACCAAGATTTTACCACTACGTCGATCAATCAAAAATGGGTGACAGATATTACCTATATTCATACCCTAAAAGATGGCTGGACCTACCTCTCCACTATTCAAGACCTCCACACAAAGAAAGTCATCGGTTGGAAGTTTGGCAAGCAGATGACGAAAGAATTGGTTATCGAAACCCTTGACAATGCGCTCTTAAACCAAACACCCTCCGAGAACTTGATCATCCACTCAGATTTGGGTTCTCAGTACACTAGCGAAGCCTATGAGGCAAAGCTGAATGAATTGAACATTCGGCACTCCTTCAGTCGTAAGGGCTGTCCCTACGATAATGCCGGTATCGAATCGTTTCACGCCTCACTCAAAAAAGAAGAAGTCTATCCATCAAAAGCGTATGAAAACTTTGAAGCTGCTCATTTAGCGTTATTTCAATACATTGAAGGATTTTACAATCGCAAGCGAATCCATAGTAGTATCAACTATTTAACACCAAATCAGATGGAGGAGTTGGCATTGCAAGCTTAGTTCCTAGCTACCACCTACATTTTTTTGGCGAGATTTCCACAGGGTTTCAACTTCATCGCTTCGATCAGCGGTCAAACGGTTTTGGTTTGACCGCTGGTCGAAACGATGAGATACTCACCCGCTGGAATCTCGAAAAAATTCTCACAAATCGTGTCCGAGGTATTGACTCAAATCCATCCCTCACCTAATACTAGAGCGAGGGATTTTTTGTATATTATCTGTTTATCACCGTTATTATAAAGGTACAAATACCAAGCACGGTTAATCCAAATTGCATAAATTCATTTTTTTGTAAACTCATGCTTTTCATTAGCTCTTTAACTGCCATTAGTACTAAGATGGCGATAACAACATAAAGTATATAGTACGTCCGCATTCCGGAAGCCCATACTGTGGGAGAAAATCCCATAATTAACCTTGAACAAAATCCCATTATCATCAAAATAACTAAAAAAATAGAAGTTTTCTTATTGTCAAAACTTAAATAAATTCCAACAATTAAACATAGTAATAATGCCAAGACTACTAAAGTAGCTATCCAAGTACCTGGATAAAAAAGTGACAGTTTCGTTCCTAACTCTGTAAAGAGATTATTCAGGTTACTACTACTCCAAATCATTGCCCTTTTATTTCCATTGACGTAAGTAAAGCTTTGACCCATTGTATTACCAAAATAAATAATCAGGTTTAAGAAAAACGGTAATGCAGTCAATATACGCACATAATAGTTTTGACATTTCCTATATGTTAGAAGGAAAATTAAGAAAAATAGCAATAAAAATAAGATATTCATGTCTAAAAAAAACGGCTTTCCAAATGATGAAATACCTAAATCTAACTTATTAAGAAAGTTGAAATTTTTATATTCAGGAAACCATTTATTAATTTCATGTGCAGCACGTAATGCATTCCCTGGAGTTGTCAAAGAGAAAATTAATTCTGCTAAGCTTATTATTGAAAATACTGATAACTTATAATTATATCGTCCATTGACAATCAAATATAAACTAACTATACTTGTTAGAACAAAAAAACAGGCGTTGACTTGTTCTTGATTAGTTAAAAATATCAATAAAGGAATACTTACCCAATATATTTTTCTATTTATTTCTTCTCCTCTTAAGAGTTGAAAAAACGGATAAAAAGTTAGTAAACTAAATGCTACTGGCCACTGATAGTTCAAGGTGGTTGCTCTCCAACCGGTTTCCCCCATTACTGTCAATGGTATTAAACAGTATATAGAGCAAACCAATAATAAATTTTTAACATTTATTTTCTCAAAAACATACTTGCAAAGTAATACTACAATTCCTAACATAATCGTAGAATTTAATAATTTCCATAGCATAAAGTGTTTAGAAAAGAACATTAAGAATAGTTCTATAATAATTCTTGAACTCCATCTCTTATAATGTTCTATCGAAGCACCCAAATAGCCAAGTTCATCTAATCTACTTGCATAAACTACGTCATCCGCTCTCATAGTCGGCATATACATATTAAAGAGTAAAAAGATACCCCAAATCCCTATTAGTAACAAGATCAGTTCTTTGTTATTCGTTATTTTTCTATTATGTTTGTTCATTTTTATACTCCTTCTTATATTTCCTAATAGAGTATAACATAGCTTTAAGCATTACTTAAAGATAACTTAAAAGTTATCTTTTAAATACTTAATTGTTAAATACCTTATTTGATGCAAAAGAAATCTACGATAGTCAACAAAAAAAATTTTCATTATATCCAGAAAAATTTTTCTTAGTTAAGGACCTATGGATTGCAGTAATGCAGAATTCGTCGAATAAACTGCCAAAGACATACAATCATATTGCTTTTAAAATTGACGAACAAGATATAGATTCGTTTGTCTCAAAAATCCAAATGTTAGGTTTAACTGTCGAACCAGGACGTTCTCGTGTGAAAGACGAGGCTTCTTCAATTTACTTTTACGACTATGATAATCACCTCTTCGAGTTACATACCGGTACTCTCCAGGAACGTTTAAAATCCTACAATTCCACTACCTGAGACTAGTAATGACTAGTCTCTTTTTATGGCCTCTGATCCCCCCATTGAGCGAATACTAATAGGGCTTCGAATTGATCTGTTCAATCTTTAAGCAATATCCCTCAAATGAGTTTGGAAAGTTTAGTGATTCATCACAAATACTTAAATACATGTAGTTATATATAGATTGAGGTTCTTGTGAGCGTATGCTCGTGTGGGTTCAAATCCCATCGTCTGCATCCATCTTTCCAAAACAAGCGGCTAGGACATTTTTGTCTCAGCCGCTTGTTTTCTAGTTTATTCTTTCATCTTGTCGGACCTTTTTTCTTGGGTATAGACTTTTCTCATATTCTACCACAATTTTGGGTTTCCCTAACACATGATAGGATCTCACAACAAATTGCTTTCTATTATTATAATAACCTGTAACGACTAACTTCATCCCTTCGTCTACTTCAGCTAGGAAGTTCAAACTATGGGAAGCAATCAAACAATTGACCCCATTTAAACTGAAACGGATCAACGGTCTGGCACTAACTTGCAAAGTACGGATCTTATCTACTGTTCCATATTTTTTCTCCATAACCTTACCTCAATACCATTATACGAACATACATTCCCTTTGTAAAGAAGAAACTCTGTTTTATCTTTTTGACTTTTTGTCTATTACCTTTCTTAAAATCATATTGCACTTCCTGCGAAGATGAAGGACATGTACTAAAAAAAAGAGGCAGCAGTATAGATTACTGTTGCTTCTTTACTAATTTAGGTTTACTTGTTAAGAAAGATTATTTACGCAAATGTTCTTCAACAATTTGCTGAGATTTATCAGCTGTATCTTCCACTTCATCTTTTGCTTTTTCTAACTTTTGAATATATTGTTTCAAGCTTGAGTTTTCAGCAGTTGCTTCGTCTAATTTCTTTTGTGTATCTGTTAACTGAGTTTCTACATTTGTTTTTTCTTGTGTCAGTGTTGCGATTTGTTGATTCAAACCATTTACAGTATTTTGTAATTCTGAAAGTTTTGCTTGTGCTTCTTGTAGTCTTGCTGTCCAATCTGCATTCAGATGATTGATTTCATCATTTTTGTAGTTGTGCATCCTTGCTGACTAATTGACTTTCTAAGTTTTGTTTTTCTGCTGCCGATTGATTTTTTTGGTTTTCTAATTCATTTACTTTTGTTTGGTATTCTTGGACATCTGCCTTTGAATCTTGCAATGTCTGTTCTTTTTGTGCTAGTCGAGCGGTAAGATCTGTAATCGCTTGCTCTTTATCTGTCAATGTATGATCAAGCTGTGTCAGATTCTCATTGATTGTATCAATATCTGTCTCTCCACCCCACAAAATAATTTCATTTGCGTACCGCGTGCCTGTGTAGCCAATTAGACATAGAAATGCAACGACAATCCCACCAGTAATAAATTTCTTTTTCATTTGCATAGCTCCTTAATCCAATACTTTTACATACTAAAAGTAAGTGATCTCAAACACAATGTCAAGCGTTTTTAAATTACATATGTAATTTTAATATAAATACTATCAAATACTCATTTAATCCTCCTTTTTTATCTATTTAAAAAATCTTTTTTATAGAGAAAAATGCAGGTTAATACTTTCTTAAATAAATATTTATGGTGAACAAAAACAAAAAAGCAAGTTTTATTAAACGTAACCCTTTTCATTTCATAGATTACTGTATTTATTACAAAAAACGTGGATTTGTCATAAATTGTCATGCTTCTTTTACCTATGAAATATTTTCACGTGTTAAAGTATTCCTCGTTGAACACAACAAATAAAACTTTTTAACGAATAAAGGAGATTTTTCATGACATCACTTAAAACTTTACTTTTTGGAACAACTTTGGCTGCCGGCGCTGCATTCTTCATGGGAACGACTGCTCATGCGGACGAAGCTTATACCGTTCAATCAGGTGATACTCTATCAACGATTTCTCAAAAATACGTTGGTGATAACTCCTTGATCAATGCCATTGCAGAATCAAATTCAATTTCTGATATTAACCTGATTTACTCAGGACAACAATTAACAATCCCAACAGAAGGCTCTGCACAAGCAGCTGCTGAACCTCAAGCAGCCGTTCAAGAAGCACCAGTCCAAGCTGAACAACCTGTTGTACAAGAAACGGTTCAAACGGAAACACAAGCAGCGCCTGTTGCTGAAACACAACCTGCTCCTGCTGTAACAGAAACTGCTGCTACTCCAGCAAGTACAAGCTCTGCAAAAGAATGGATCGCACAAAAAGAATCAAGCGGTTCTTACACAGCAACGAACGGACGTTACATCGGACGTTACCAATTAGATTCTTCTTACTTAAATGGTGACTACTCTGCTGCAAACCAAGAAAGAGTAGCAGAACAATATGTTACTTCACGTTATGGTTCTTGGGAAGCGGCGAAAGCATTCTGGGAAGCAAACGGTTGGTACTAAGATTCATTTATTAATCGAACGGTTTACTTTTATACAAAGAAAGCCAAAAAGAGGTGTGACACAACTAGTGTCACACCTCCTTTTTATTTACCTAATCTAATGAAACGTTCCAAGTTTTGATAAGTATTTTTCTTAACTTCTTCAACTGATAGCTCTTTGATCTCAGCGATTGTCTTTAACTGTTCTTCAAGCAGTGAGACATAATATTTTTCTGAAAAAATCCCCCCTAAAGCCCACTCTGCTGCATGTAGTCCATCCGTTTCAATAAGTAAGTGGTCGATTGGGACTGTTTTAGCTAGTTGCCAGACTGCTGGGTTCTTTTTCAAATCAAGACCAATGCTGAAATAACAGCCTAAATCAATATAGTCTTGTTGATAGTCCAAAGAAGAATACCAATGAATCAAATAGTGATTAGGGTAAGATTGGATATAATTTAAGATCTCTTTTTCGCATCCTTTTGTATGCAGTACAACAGGTTTCTCATTTATGGCTGCAAAAGCAAGCTGTCGCTCAAATACTTTTTTTGTGTAGTCATCGGTACATTCGTCCAAATATTATCTAACCCTATTTCACCGATGATCCTTGCTTTTTTCAAAAAAGGCTCAACTTGTTCAAACGTATAGCTATCTGCTTTCCAAGGATGGATACCGTAACTTAAGGCTTGAGTCTTACTTGCTGCAAGCTGTCTGTTTTCCTTCCATTCTTCTGGCGAATCACAATTGATGATCGTCAAAATCGTGTGTTCCTGCTGAAGGAGTGCTAAACTCTGACTCCCATCTAAATGACAATGAGCATCACTTAACATCTAATTCACCTGCCAATAACTGATAAATCGTTTGCTTCAACTCTGATTGCTGCAGTAGCCATTCACGTGACCGTCGTTTTTCAGGCACTTGAATCTCAGCAATCACATGTGCCGGACGGGCGGAAAGCACAAGAATCCTGTCTGATAAATAAATTGCTTCTTCGATATCATGCGTCACAAGTAAAGTAGTCCGCTTTGCTTTTTTAGGCAGCTTCAACATCCAGTCTTGCATCTGCCCTCTGGTCATAGCATCTAACGCTCCAAATGGTTCATCAAGAAGCAAGTAAGAAGAAGGATTCATGATTGTTCGTAACAAGGCCGTTCGCTGCTTCATCCCGCCAGATAATTGTTCCGGCAAAAAATGTTCATATCCGTTTAACCCAAAGATATCCAGATAATCCCTTACTTGTTCTTCATTGATTGTTAGATGATTGATTTTTTGATATAACGTAACGTTTTGATAGACGCTCAGCCAAGGAAGTAACATATCTTCTTGCGGCATATAACTAAATGCTGTATGGAGACCAGTTACTTTTTGATCGTCTACTTTGATCATTCCAGAAGTCATAGGCTGGACTCCTGTTAAAGTTTTCAGCAATGTTGACTTACCGGCTCCGCTTGGCGCGACAATCGATGTAAAGGTATCTTTAGGGATAGTGAAATGGATGTCTTCTAATATTTTCAGGTTTTCAATGACTACATTCAAGTGGCTGATTTGGATTGACATATCTATCACTCCTATTTTATAAACTGATTAGTGAATAGTTCTTGCGAAGGTACATCTTGCTTGATCAATCCGTTTTCCTGCATAAAAGCTGTATAATTGCGCCAAACTTTTTCTTCCATCAATCCCCAATTCTCAGGATTATCCGTATAATTTTTTGACAAGAATGCTTGTGATTCTTCTAAAAACGTCCGATCATTTTCTTTTGCATATTTTTGCAACAGTTTAGCACTGTCATTTGGATCCTTAATAGCTTCCTGATAGCCTTTTTTCGTGGCATCCATAAAAGACTGTACCAATTCTGGATCACTTTTGATCAGTTGATCATTCGTAATAATTACCGGAGTATAGTAATCTAACCGTTCATCTAATTCTTTCAATGGGATATAGTTTAGTTCAATACCCGCTTCTTTTGCTTTGATCATATCCCAACCTTCAAAGTACCATTGGATATCTGAGGATTTTCCTAAGCTTTCTGGCCCTTCTCCATTGCTTCCTACCATTGTCAGTTTTGAAAAGTCCCCGCCGTCTTTTTCCATCACAGCTTTTAAGACAGCTTCTTCACTTGGACTTTGCCAACCTGCATATGTTTTTCCTTCAAAATCTTTTGGTGAATGGATGTTACTGTCTGATAGGGTGGCGAATCCAGAAGTATTATGTTTGATCACTGTAGCAATTGCTTTGACTGGTATATTCTGTCCATCTGCGTGAGCATAAGTGACATCTTCTTGATAACTTACACCAAATTGTGCTTTGTCCGCACCTACTAGACCAATACTTGTCGAATTATCTCCTGGTTCGATGATTTGGACATTTAAACCAGCCTCTTTATAATAGCCTTTTTCTTTTGCTAGGTAGATGCCAGTATGATTAGTATTCGGTACATAATCCAAAACAAGTGTCACTTTTTTCAAATCCTTTGTTTCTTGTTTGCTACTTGTTTCTTTTGCAGTGCCACAAGCGGATAAAAGCAACAGTAGCGGTAATAAAAGCCATAATTTTTTCATTTGATCCCCTTCTCTTAAAAAATATAAAGCATACGATAATACCCTTTTTTCAATAATGAACAAGCGCCATTCAGCAATAAACTCAATAGAATGACACAAATGATCGCAGCAAAAACTTTATCGATCTGGTAGCTGTTTTTTACGCGTATCATGTAATACCCTAAGCCTGCTTGAGCACTTAGCCATTCTCCAACGACTGCTCCGCTGACACAATAAGTAGCAGCCACTTTTAAACCGGAAAAGAAGCCGGATAAACCCGCTGGTATTTTATATATTCGATAAATCTTCCCTGTATCTGCCCCCATCGTTTTCAAAAAGATGATTTGCTCTTTTGATACTTTCCTCAATGTATCCGAAAAAGAAACTACGATCGGAAAATAGCTTATCAAGACAACAAGGATCACTTTTGGAAGCATACCGAAACCAAACCATAGGGTAAGTAATGGCCCTAACACCATGATTGGCAACATTTGTGAAATCACTAGTAACGGATAAAAAGACATTTCTAAAAACTTCCAATAATCCATTGCCAAGGCAGTAATAAAAGAAAGAACGCTAGCTATTACCAAACCAAGCACTGCTTCATTTAATGTCGTGACAGAATGGGAAAGTAATACTTGTGCATCTGCCGCTAATGCAGAAAATACAGCAGCAGGTCCGGGTAAAATAAAGGCAGGTATTTTCCAAACTATGACAACAATCTGCCAAATAATTAAAATGAATGCCATACTGACTGCTGGATAAAGATTTTTCTTCATTTTGTTACCTCCTTTCTTCTAATATGAATAACAAAAAACGCTTGAAATGGGCACGACATAGTAACCCGCTTCAAGCGTCTGCTATGTTTCTCCCTTCACCAGTATTAACTGACAGGTTCAATGGGTCTAAGTTCACAACTTACTCTCATGTCGTCTACGACATCCCCAGAAACAGGTATTCATTTTTTAAAGTGTAGCACAAGAAGGAAAAAGCAACAAGCGCTTTAGTTATCATGCTGATTATTTCAATAAATAGGAGAGATCACTTGCCAATGTCGGATACCCCATGATATAGCTATCCAACTCTTTTTTAGTCAATTTTTGATTGATGACTAGTGTCAAATCATCGATCAATTCGTCTGCTTGCTCGCTAATCACTGCAGCACCAATCAAATAATTTTGCTGGTCAAAGGTCAATTCAGCCTTAGCAACTGGTTCATTGACACGATGATAGGTGAACCAACTGGTAAGATCCATCTCTACCACTTGATCTGACGAAGAAGCGTGACTTTTTGTAACACCTACTTCAGCAAGTTTAGGACTGGCGTAGACGATCGTAGGTATAATCGGATATTTGATAGGTTCGCTTGTTGCATCCGTTATCCGCTTAGCTACATAATTTCCTTCAAAAGTGGCGACTGGTGTCAATTTGGGGGTTTTCCTTGAAACAATATCTCCACACGCAAAAATTTTTGGATTGCTCGTTTGCAGATAATCATTGACTGCAATTCCGTGTTTATCAAAGACGACATTCGCTTGCTCAAGTGCTAAAGATTCTGTATTCGGCTGTCTCCCAGTCGCACAAAAAATCATATCTGCTACTAATTCCGTCTCTTTTCCGACTAAACGATAGCGAGTACCTTCTGAAATGATCTTTTGGGTTTCAACACCAAAAGCAAACTGAATGCCAGATGCTTCCATTTGATGGACGGCTTCCTCTACCAAAGACGCCTCAAATTCTTTTAATGGCCGTTGATTATGATGGACAATGGTTACTTTGCTCCCTGCAGCATTGGCAATCGTAGCTAGCTCAAAAGCAATATAACCACCACCGATAAAAATGATTTCTTTAGGCAGTACAGGCAATGATAAAAAGTCTGCACTAGTTTTCAAGTATTCCTTTCCCTCCACTGGTAAGATCGTAGGTCTTTGCCCGGTTGCCAAAACAAAGTAATCCGCATGGAAGACTTCTTCGTTGACTTCAATAGATGAATCATCCAAAAAACGAGCGGTTCCTGAAAGATGATCGATTTCAGCTTCTGCTAATTGTTTTTTTCGGCTTTCTGGGACTGGATCCGTAAATGTTCGTTTGAATTTTTGAAGTTCTTCCCAGTTGGCAGTTGGGATCTCGTTAAAACCTTTTCCACTCAATTGTTTTACCCGATTACGTGCCTCTACTGCACTTAACAAGACTTTTTTAGGATCACATCCACGGTTAGGACAAGTCCCGCCCCATAGATCTTCTTCGACCACTAGTACTGTTTTACCTGCTTCTTTCAATCCATAAGCAGCACTTAAGCCGCTCACACCTGAACCGATGACGATTGCATCATATGTTTTCATTTCCTTCCTCCTCTCGACTTAAAAAAGCAAAGATTTCTTTACTTGTCAGCGACCCAATACTTCTTTGCTTTTCTACTATCACAATGCTTGGATACACCGAAAGAAGCGAATATACTTCTTTCATAGGCGTATCAAAGCAAACTTGTTGACGAGCATTTTCTGGTATTTCATTTAAGAAATATCCATTGACGACTAAATCTTCTACTCGCCACTCTTTCGTCTGTTTCGGTTCATTAAAGAAATGCCGAACGTAGTCGTTTTTAGGATTCATCAATAACTGCTCTGGTGTGTCACATTGGATAATTTCTCCATCCTTCATAAATGCAATACGATCACCTAGCTTGATTGCTTCTTCCATATTGTGCGTAACGAAAACGATGGTCGTGCCCAATTCTTCGTGTAAGGACAAAACCAATTCTTGTAATGAGTTTCTTGAAATCGGATCTAATGCGCTAAATGGCTCGTCCATCAAAATCACATCTGGGCTTGCAGCAATAGCTCGGATGATCCCGATCCGTTGCTGTTCTCCTCCAGACAACTCTCTAGGCATACGATCTCGATAAATATCAGGAGATAAGCCAACTTTTTGAAGAAGTTCATCTACACGGTCTGCTCTTTTCTGCTTTTCCCAACCTAACATTTCAGGGATGACTTCAATATTTTGCTTGACTGTCATGGTCGGGAACAAAGCGATTTGCTGCAGCACATATCCCATATTCCACCGCATTTTCTGCAGATTATATTCATTTAACGATTTTCCTTTGAAGTAGATGTCTCCTGCTGATGGTTTAGATAATCCATTGATCATTTTCAAAGTAGTTGTTTTTCCACTACCGGAAGGACCAACCAAAACAAAGATTTCTCCTTTTTTGATTGCCAGATTTAGGTCATCGATGACATACTTTCTATCATACTTTTTTTGCACATGTTTGAACTCGATTAATTTAGTCACTGATCTTCCTCCTTTACTAATCCTTCATTTTTCAGGAAGATTCGTGCTACTTCTGTCGGCTTTTTCTTTTCGACATTGACTTGGTAATTCATATCAATCATTTGATCCTCTGTTATTTTTCCGCTTAATTTATTCAGTGCTTTAACGATTTCAGGATGTTCTTTAGCAAAATCTTTTTTCATCAGCGGTGCGCCTTGATAAGCTGGGAATAACCCTCGATCATCTTCTAGAGTCACTAGATCGTACTCCTTGAGCTGGCTATCTGTGGAATAGGCATCCACAATATTGACATCTCCATTATTGATTGCTTGGTAACGCAAACTTGGCTCCATGCTTTGTACACTTGAAAAATTCAAGCCATATGCTTCTTGGATTCCTTTATATCCATCTGAACGATCAATAAATTCCAGTGTGAATCCCGCTTTGATCTGATCAGAGATAGCTGCCAAATCGGAAATCTTTTTAAGTTGATGTTCGTTCGCAAAAGATCTCTTGACTGCCAAGGCATACGTATTTTGGTAAGCCATTGGTTTTAATAATGTCATATCGAATTGCTTATTCAATAATTCTTCTGCTTCGTCATATGTTTTTTCTTTTGTCAAATCAGCACTTTTCATTGCTTCAGGTACCTTCACCAAGCTTTCTAGGACAGTACCTGTGAACTCAGGATAGATATCGATTTGACCTTGATCCAGTGCATTGAACAAAAAACTCGTCTTGCCAAAATTCGGTTTTAATTCAACTTCTGTTTTTGTGTTGTCTTCAATCAATTCTTTATACATTTGGATCAGGATTTCAGGTTCCGCTCCTAATTTTCCAGCAATCGTGATGGTTTCATTTTTAAACAAGGCAGACTGATATAAAGAAACGCCGCCAAATAAACACACCACTGCTGCTAAAGTAATGATGGAATATCGAGGTTTCTTATGCTGCAACCAGCGAATCAGTCCGCTGAATATAATTGCAAGCAAGGCAGAACTGATCGCACCAATCAATGTCAAAACAGGTGTATTTCGGTCAATACCTAACAAAATAAATGTCCCTAATCCACCTGCTCCGATCAATGCTGCCAAAGTAGCCGTACCGATGATTAAAACTAAGGCAGTTCGGATACCTGAGATAATGACAGGTAATGCGATGGGAAGCTCTACTTTCAGCAAGCGTCTCATTCTGGACATACCAAATGCTACCGCTGCTTCTTCAATAGACGGGTCAATTTCAGCTAGACCAATATACGTGTTTTGGAAAATCGGAAGCAAAGCGTAAATAACAAGTGCAATCAATGCTGGAACAGTTCCGATCCCTACAAATGGGATAAGTAAACCTAATAAGGCAAGTGAAGGAATCGTTTGGAGCACACCCGTGATCTGCAATAAGACTTCTGCCATTTTTTTATGATTGGCTGCCCAAATCGCTAAAGGAATAGCAATCAGTGCTGCAATCAGCAAAGAAATGAGAGAAATGGACAGATGTTGAAATGCAGCTTCCAGCAACTCGCCTTTTCTTTCACTTAATGTTTGTATAAAATTATTCATGCGACCTTCCTTTCTGTTATTCTTTAAGTATAAACATTTCTTTCCTTTTTCCCAACTAACTTGTCTTGCCTTAACCTTACAGCACGAACAAAAAAAAAGAAAAAAATACCTCTAAATATGCTGACAAAAAAGAATCCAAGCAACAAAGTCGGATCAACTTTTTGGTTCTCGTTTTTTCACTACGAATACCATAAAAATCTATACGAAATTGTCACTTGGAATCAGCTATATCTTTTTTACACACACAACTTTTATTTTAATAAAAAGAAACAGCCAATAAAGTAGAAATCTCGTGGGGGAGAACACCTTTATTGGCCTGTTCAACGAATATTATACTGTATCATGACACTTTTTTGCCAAAAATGTAAAAAACGGTTGTTTTGACATCATAAACGTCTTGTTTTCTTATTTTTACTTATATCACCACTTTATTTTCTATCTCTTTCACTCCATAAAGCGGAATGAGTTCTTCTTTTGACTGATAATAAACAGCTTTCTCACGGTTCTTCATCAAAAAAAGAAAGATGTCTTTCATAGCAAGTGGTGCTTTGCCGTGTTCAAATAAAAAGATAAATTGATTTGCTTTATTTATCTGGACCATTGTCACAGGCACCAGTTTTTGTTCTTGAGCCAAAAAAACTCCTTGATACTCTGTTTTTTTGGGTGATTTTGTAAGAATTGTCAATAAGTCTGCTGCTCGCATTTTTCCACTCCTTATTTGATAAATAAAAAGAAACAGCCAAAAATAATTTTTTTTCATTTTCCTCTTGAAGTAAGAGTATAAGTCAGTATAATAAAGAAGTTGCTGAAAATTTTCAAAAGAAAAGAGGCTAGAAATGAAAAAATTAAATTTATTTACAGAATTGTGCGGAATCATTTTAGGCGCAGGAATCTACGGATTAGCTGTGACAGGAATCAATATTCCATCTAAGCTGGCAGATGGTGGGGTTACTGGTATTGCTTTGCTCTTGCATAATCTTTTTGGATTCGCTCCTTCTGTCACTTCACTGCTTTTTAATTTACCTTTATTGCTTATCTCATTGTTTCTTTTTGGAAAACACGCTTTTCTCCGGACGATCGTCGGAACATTTGCGCTAGTTTTCTTTTTACATTTATGGGAGAGCCTTCATATACATTTTGCTGTAGATAGTCTACTGATCAATAGTTTGATGACAGGTATTCTTTCTGGCATTGGTTGCGGTCTCGTCTTTCGATTCGGCGGAAGCACAGGCGGAACAGATATCATTTATCAAGCCATTGAAAAATATTTTCATATTAAGATTGGCAAAAGTCTTTTCTTGATTACTTTTGGTATTTTAGTTGTCTCCTTGCTTTATTTGGATCTCACACATTTTCTGTATACATTACTTAGCTGTTCTATTCTATCTTATACATTGAATAAAGTGAAATATCTGGAAATTGGATCTGTTTTGCCCCAATTGGAAGCAAAACAGACTACAGAAACATTTGAACCACTTGACCCTCTTGAACAGTTAGAGCACTGATTCTTATTTTTCACTACTTTATTTACAGAAATATCATTATGTAAACTAAAATGATATTATTCAGTAAAATCTTCTTTATAAAAAAATAAAAAATAAACTATTTTTGCAAACGATCTGCGAAAATAGTTTGTTTTTTTATTTTGCCATTATTTTCTTACTTATTGGGAGAAAAAATTCGCTTAAGCTCAAAAAAATCTGAGGATACGATATAAACTTTCGGATAGAGTATAAAATAAGGAAACGCCGCAGCGTTTCCTTTCCAACTGTAGCCGAATATAAATTTGTATATCACTTATTTAAAATAGCTATTTTCTCCCAAAGAGTTTCCTTGATCATCGATCAATCCTTGTAATGAGCGTTCTAAAATACCATGGCTTTTTTTCGATTTTTTTTCTTCTGACTGCTTTGTTTCCTCTAACATTTTTGTTCGATTGAATGTTCGTACAGACGGCTCACCATTTCTTTTTTCTTGATACGGCGTCGGTTCAGTATCGAACAACAGATAAGAGTCATCCGTTTTTTTCATCGATTCGATTAAATGATCCTCAGAAATTTTGCTTTCTCTAGGGTCTGGGATAATCGATGCGGGTACATATTTAGGAACAAAATAAGAACGCTCCCGCACCTTCGTGTCAACAGATGCGTTTCGTGTAGTATGCTTGGACTCTGTCCTTGTTTCACTTTGTCTGACAGAACGAGAGGAATCACCAAAAAGTTTTTTTCGTCCTGTCGATGTGATTTCTGATTGGTAATGGCCGGTATAATCCGGTAATTTTCCTTTATGCTTTTCCAAATTTCCCTTACGCGGAGCTGACTTCAATCCATTTGTTGCACGACGCTTGCGACGGATTTTCTCGGTGTTCGTGTTCGTGAAATGAAATTCTTTCATCTGCTCAAACGGGGACTGATTCTGTTCAGTCAAAAGATCTTCTTGTCCGTCAAATAATACTCGCTTCTTGTCGTTGGTTAATTTTACGCCTAACTCATCATCGTACGCAGGAAAACGGAAATGTTTTCGTCTGATTTCTTTCATTCAAACCATCCTTCTCAAAAATGGAACTTTTCTCAATAATAGCACAGATTCATTGTTTTCAGTAGCAATGCGCTGATTATTTTAAGAAAATAGCGATGAATTTCATAAATATATATATAGTAATAAGACTTAATTCGTTGTCTCTCTGATAACTAGTTCAGGAAAAAAACGACGATAACCTTGACTCGCCCCTTTTTCTTCTATTTTTTTTAACAACATTTCTCCACATACTTCACCCATACGTATAATATCTTGCTTGATCGTTGTCAATTTAGGTGAACTGATTTGGTCTAAAAATACCCCATCAAATCCAATCACACCAAATTCTTCGGGCAAGTGTCCTCCAGCATTTATAATCCCTCTTACTGCTCCTAGTGCTAGCCGATCTGAACTACATACAAAACAAGTTTTATCTGTAAAATCTGCCCAGTTTTCTGTCATATATCTTTCTACTTCTGTCGAATGATTTGGAAACCGCAAGATTTTACTAGGAAGATCAACTTCCTTCATCACAGATAAATAACCAGTTTCCCTTGAAATTTCAAAAGGCTCGTCCACTTCGATACCGATATAAATAATCGTTTGATAATCTCTTTCTAAGGCATATTGCGTTGCTTTTGCTGTACCATATTCATTATCGCTGTCTACATAATCATATCCTTCAGAATTTTCCCCAAACAAGACAACTGGTTTTTCCAAACGATCGATCCAATCGAAGTCTTTTTTTCTGACACCTGTGATGATGTATCCATCACAAGAACCGACGTCGAAGGCATCATTTGTAACTAATTGGAGAGAATAATGCGCTTTACCGATCCGTTTAGCGATTCCCATCAGCAAATTCATGTAATAGGGCTCAGTTGTGTCGATTTCTTCCAGTATAAATAATTTGATGATCTGCGACCGATTCGTGACAAGTGCTTTTGCAGCAATATTTGGACGGTAATCCAGTTCAGCCATTGCTGAGAAAACTAACTCTTTCAATTCGTCAGTCACCTGTTCCGGATGATTGATGACTCGAGAGACCGTCATTTTTGAAACATTGGCACGTTTTGCAACATCTGCTAAAGTGGGCATGCTCTCTTCCTTTCTAACATGTTGTCATTCTTACTATCAATTATACCAAATTTTCCTAACAGAGTTTATTATAGCCCAAAATAAAAAACGGAAAATCCTCTATCGTCATGAGTGATTTTCCGTTTCAATTATTTATACTTTTTTATCAAATTTTTTGCTAAAAAAGTGGAAGCTTCTTCCATTAGTGGTATTTGTACCATATGTCGCTGTGTTTTTGAGGAACGAAAAACAATTTCTTTTCCGTAAGACTTATGCCGATTTTTTTCTACAAATCGTTCCGTTTGTATATAAGGGATTTTTTCGTCAGCTTGTCCATGCCAAAAGAACAGAGGACGTCCAGCTAACTTTTCCGGCTGCAATGACAAATCATAGCTCTTAACCCATGAAATCAAATCAAAATAGTCTTTTGGTACGACATAATTATATTCCGATCCGCGCCTTACGATTTCTTTTCCATATTCCAAAGGTGCAGGGGAACCCATCAAACACACGCCCGCTACTATATGAGGATGTTTAGCCAACAAGGCGCATGTTGTCATTCCCCCCATCGAAACCCCGCCAACTGCAAGCTGATCATGTAGAAGACCTCTTTTTTCTAAATGCTTGATAAGTGTGTCAAATTCAAACAGATTTCCGTAGATACTATCCCAAAATGTATAGGATGGAATAGAAGAAACCGGCTGTTTGCGCTCCCCATGATTCATCGCATCTGGCAGGATCACACGAATGCCCTGCTGCGCAATTTTTCTTCCTTGCGTCAAAACTAACTCCTTACTTGTCTGCCATCCGTGATAATAGATGACAACGGGAATACGTTCCTCTCTTAATTCTTTCAGAACAACTTCTAACACTGGAATATGATGGACAGAACGTTTCAATATAATTGGATTCAATTGTTACTCACCTATTTTCATTAAATTTCCTGATCGCCATAGCAACCATGCTCCAACAGTTGTCTGGAACAGGTTCAGTGTACCAAATAATATAAATGCAGGACTGAATGGCTCGGGAAATAAGCACAGAGAACAAAGTCCCACCACTCCTAATGCTAGCGAAAGGAGTGGATAAATAGAAAAATTCAAAAAACTGGCAACGCTACCGAAAATATTACCAATAAACAGTATCAAAAAGAAAAAAACGCTTAAAATTAAACCATCTGTCAGCGACATCTGAAAAACAATGTTCTCTACCTCAATTGGCTGTTGAATCGAATAGACACCTAAGTATATACTGAGAAGGAGACTTAGCACGTGGCTGGCACAAAACACACGATTGACCGTTTTCATTTTAATCACCTAACCTATCTTTATAATTCTATTATAATCATTTTATCATTTTTTTGTATGTATAAAGTTTCAATTTTTCTTCACTTACGATTTTTTTTGATATTGTTGTTATATAAATGAAAGGAGTTTTACAAATGATTGATCCAAAAATGTTGGGGATGATCTTCCTCATTAATTTTGCTTATATCACTCTGAACACGTTACGTTTCATGTTGACAATGAAAGGCTATCGACTGATTGCTCCACTTGTCAGTATGGTCGAGATCACGATTTATATCGTCGGCTTATCCCTTGTTTTAGATCGTTTAGATAATCCACTGAATTTATTTGTCTATGCGTTAGGTTACGCAGTAGGTATCAGTGTCGGAATTTTGATTGAAGACAAATTGGCATTAGGATACATCATGGTCACAACGATTTTGCCAGCAAATAGCGCAGAAGATAAAAGTTTGCCGGGTATACTGAGAGAACACGGTTATGGTGTGACACAGACTTCTGCAATGGGGCTGGAAGGTGAGCGGCTAGTTCTCGAAATACTTTCTCCTAGAAAAAGCGAACGTGAACTGTATCGCCTGATCAAAGAAATCGAAGAGCGTGCTTTTATCATTTCTTATGAGCCAAAATATATTTCAGGTGGTTTCTGGACTAAAAAAGTGAGAAAACGACAAGGAAAATAACTCACAAACTTAAAAACTGTCTAATATCTAAATTAAATTTTAAATGTTAGACAGTTTTTATTTATTATTTTGATTAAAAAACATCGACATATACTCATCAATTTGTTATTATACTTTATATACTTATCAATTTAATTTGGAGATATTATGGAAATTCAACGTAGAACCACTAATTTTTTACATTTAGGCTCTTTTTTTGCAACTTTGACGATCTTATTTTTTCTATGTTATTCATACCTTAAGACCTCACATGCGCCTTCTAGTGCATTAGGCTGGTTGCTTTTGGATCATTCTGATATCACAGAAGCCGAAGAAAATCCGTTTTTTTTGATTTTGTCTTCTCTTTGCGGCTTACTGTTTTCTGTTTATTTCGGTGCCTATTTTTTTCATCGACATCCTGGTACGTTAAACGAAGCTTCAAGCGTATTGATTGCATTTAAAACGTTTTCTTTTTTAGCAATTCTTTTTTATTCGTTTAATCACAATACGCTTTTCTTCTTTATCATGAATGGTTTAGTCGTGATTTTATCCATTTTTACTTATTTTATTTTTTCACTCATTTTTAGCCAATTGAAATGTCCACTCTTCTTTCGATTAGTTCCTGTCACCTGTTTTATTTACAGCTTGTTTTCCTTTTTTGTCCTTGCTTTAATGCCACTGACCAACCCTTCGACGATCCAAGTCGCAGGAAATCTGTTGGATATGCTCTTCATCGTCAGTCTAGGTGTATTTATGTGGCAAAGAAAAAACAAACAAAATAAAAAGCATTTTGAAGCCTGACTATTACGACTTCATAAATGCTTTTTTAGTTTTAAACACTTCAATCTAAAAGAATAACCCAAGATTGTATAAATTATTAATGACTCGCCATTCGTTTCTTAGTGATTCTGGATCATCAAATGGACTTCCTAATCTAAGCAGCTAGTTCTTCCCATAAAATGCCATACTTGACTGAATCATAATATTGATTATTTAAAAATCTAACTTTTCTTATCACTACTTCCTTTGTCATTCCACATTTCTCACCATTTTTTTGCATTCCTTTGTTTCCAGACCATGTAGTGAATCCAATAGGTGGTAGATAGGCAAAATACTCAAATAATTCTTTTAACCATAAAGGAAGAGAAAGGCTCCTCCTGCAAGAGTCAGTATAATTTTTGCTTACTGCTCTCTTAGGTTTTACTCACTAAAACTGTTCTATATTCTTTGATATAAGAAAATGCATGCGGTATAAATTTCTTGCTCAGCTCAGAAAAGATTTGTCGTTTAAGAAAGGCCGTTTCCTCCATTGTCAATGAAGGATCCAATGTTGGTAATTCAATCTCAAAATTGTTTTTTTCGACAATAGGTAATTCTAATGTGAATGATTCTTCTTCCTTTATAGTATTCGTCACAAGTAGAGACTGATGGAAAATACTAGGCCGGCGATTTTTATATTTATTCTTACGTATCCTGTCAACGATAACTTCTATTTGATCAAAAAAGTACGCTTCATTTACGTCTCCAATAAGTTCGGCTAATTCTTTGAATGCCTTCGTTACAGGAAGCTGATTCTTCTGTACAAAAAAGTAATTAGCCAAAGTAAGCGGGAAGTGTTCTATAGAGGAAAGTGTGATAAAACGGTACTTCTCATTTCCTGCAGTTGCCCTCAGCAATTCTGTCTCTCGGCTGTTTCTTACTCCATAAAAATACGCTTCTTTCCGTTCATCTTCGAAACAATACGCCCAAATAACTTCTCCCATCGCTAATTTTTGTTCATCAACAGAGAGTCTCTTCAATTGTTCAGCTATGGTTTCAGCAGCCGAAGTGGCTTGTTGCAAGTAATCTTTAGGATCAAATATTGGAAAGTTCAAATGATATCTTCGTTCTTCCCTCTTGATTAATCCTGCATCGATCAATAGATCAAGAAAATGGGAAAATTTATTTTGCGAAAATTCTTTTTTCAATTCTCTTAGAATCGTTTCTTGTTCTCGATGTTCATATAGATAATCGGTCAATGAAGAAAAAAGCGGATCATCGGTCAGTTTTTGATAAAAGTTTTCCTTATTTTTTGAATAATAATAGTTCATATATGTTCTCTTTTCTATCCGTTTTATTTTACTTAAAAGGCTTTTACGTAAAAAGGAGGAAGAACAAGAGTCATAATTGACTGTTATTCTCCTCCATTTCTTCGGCCTTTAGTATGTTCTATGTTTCTTTTTATATCAATCGCTTATCCATTCATTTTGAATGCTTCATACTACCCTTTGATTAGCTAAATACAGCCGTCAATTGAGGTACGACTTGTTTTTTACGTGAAACGACACCTTTAAGCAAAGCACGGTTGTTGGTCAAAGTTGTTTGGAAAGCTTCTTCTACTTTTTCTTTTCCTTTACCAGCAACAAGTAATTCTGAATCACTGTCTAAGATGTTTGTGACAACTAATACGAACAGATCGTAGCCATTTGCTTTCATTTCATCTTCCATTGCTGCTTCTAGCTCTGCTTGTCGATCCATCACTTCATTAAGGTCCACTGTATTGACTTGAGCGATACGAACATTGGAACTGCCCATTGGGAAACTTTTTGCATCCAAATCAAGAAGAACCGCAGCTGATTTATCACTTAGATTTGTTCCTGCTTTCAACATTTCAAGTCCATAAGTGTTTAGATCGACTTCAGCGATTGCTGCAAGTTCTTTTGCAGCTGCTTCATCTTCAGGCGTACATGTTGGTGATTTGAACAACAATGTATCTGAAATGATAGCTGAGAGCATGATTCCTGCGATTTCTTTAGGAATTGTTACTTGGTTTTCTTTATATAGTTTTAAAATAATCGTACTTGTACATCCAACTGGTTCTGCACGATAGTACAATGGATTAGCTGTTTCAAAGTTTGCAATACGATGGTGGTCTACTACAGCTAAAATATTTACTTCGCTGATATCTGAAATACTTTGTTGGAATTCATTATGATCCACAAGCATGACATCTGCATTTTCTGCTTTAGCTGACTCTACTACTCGTGGTGCAGATAGCTGAAAGTGGTCTAATGCGTATTGTGTTTCTTCATTAGGTGTACCTAGAGCAACTGCTTCTGTTTCTTTACCTAATTCATTTTGCAAGTGTGAAAACGCAATGGCTGCCCCGATTGCATCTGTATCTGGATTTTGGTGACCAAAAACTAAAATTTTTGACATGTCATTCGCTCCTTTGTGATTTCTCCTATTTAATAATAGCAAAAAAACGGAAAGAAGCAATACTTATCTTCTTTCCGATGCGACCTATCGCGTTAAATATTTTGTATACTCTTCTGTATGAAGCAATCGTTTAGCATTTTCGACACGTTCTTTTGTAGGTGGTTCGATCCCTTCTAATGGATATTTCAAACCAAGTGTTTCCCACTTGTATTTTCCCATCGTATGATAAGGAAGAATCTCTACTCTGTCTACATTTGACAAGGTTTGAATAAAGTTGTCTAGTCGGATCAAATATTCATCATAATCACTTCGCTCAGGAACTAGTACATGGCGAATCCAAACCGGTTTGTTGATTTTTGACAAATATTGAGCCATTTCTAAAATATTTTCATTGTCCCAATGCGTTAGTTTTTTATGCTCTTCATTATCGATGTGTTTGATGTCAAATAACAGTAAATCTGTATACTTCATCAATTCTTGAAAACGTGAAAAGAAAGGTTCTTCATACGTAAAAGGTTTTCCGCATGTATCCAATGTAGTATGCATCTTCCGCTCTTTTGCTTTTTTAAATAGTTCGATCAAAAAATCGATCTGCAATAGAGGTTCTCCACCACTAACAGTAATACCACCTTTATTTCCCCAGTAAGGTCTGAAGCGTTCTGCTTTATCTAAAAGTTCATCTGCTGTGTATTCTTTCCCTCCGCCAATATTCCAAGTATCTGGATTGTGACAAAATTGGCAACGCATGCGGCATCCTTGCATAAACACGACAAAGCGCAGTCCAGGTCCGTCTACTGAACCGAAAGTTTCGATAGAATGAACATAGCCGATTGTTTTTTCTTCCATTTAAGTTCACATCTTTTCTTTGATTTCATTTTAAGTACAAGTTAGCTGTCGAAGCGAAGCTTTCTGAACAAAATTTTTCGCAATTGCCGCTTCGTTATGTGTAAAATTTACAGGGACGGAACATACAAGTCCTGCCCCTGTAAATCGTTTCTTTCAAATAAGCATACTGATTATTCGATTTTGATGCGATGGCTATTCAACGTCCTTTCGACGCTAAGTCGAAAAACTTTTTTCACGAACTTTTTACATTCTGTCGTGTGAAGTTCTCATCAAGACATCTAATTGTTGTTCTCTTGTCAAGTCACGGAATTTAACTGCATAACCAGATACCCGGATCGTCAAGTTCGGATATTTCATTGGATTTTCCATTGCATCACGCAATAAATCATTACTGAATACATTGACATTCAAATGATAAGCTCCTTTTGAGAAGTATCCATCTAAGACATTACGCAAGTTTTCGATTCTTGTATCTTGTTCTTTTCCAAGACCTGAAGGATTGATTGTTTGGGTATTTGAAATTCCATCCAATGCACAGCCGTAATTCATTTTAGCTGTTGAGTTCAGGCTAGCTAATAACCCACTTTGTTCCGCATTGTAACTTGGATTTGCTCCTGGCGCAAGTGGTTTTCCAGCTTCACGGCCATCAGGAGTATTTCCTGTATTTTTACCGTAAACAACATTTGAAGTAATCGTCAATAATGAAGTTGTTGGTTTTGAGTTGCGGTAAGTTTTATGACGTTTGATTTGTCCCATGAAGTATTCCAAGATCCATGAAACTAATTCATCTGCACGGTCATCATCATTTCCGTATTTAGGGAAGTCGCCATCCACTTCAAAATCAACTGCTATTCCTTTTTCATTACGGATTGCTTTTACTTTTGCATATTTGATCGCTGACAAGCTGTCTGCCGCATGAGAAATCCCAGCAATACCTGTAGCAAATGTGCGTTGCAAGTCAGAATCCATCAAAGCCAGCTGAGCTGCTTCATAAGAATATTTATCATGCATATAATGAATGATGTTCAACGTATTGACATATAGTTCTGCTAACCAATCCATCATATTCATGAAGTTATGTTTCACTTCTTCAAAGTCTAGTATTTCTGATGTGATTGGACGAAATTCTGGTCCAACTTGGGCGCCAGTCACTTCATCGACTCCGCCATTGATGGCATATAATAGTGTTTTAGCCAAGTTAGCACGAGCACCAAAGAATTGCATGTCTTTTCCGACAACTGTTCCTGATACACAGCAAGCAATCGCACAATCATCAGAACCCCATTGTTCACGAAGCTGATTATCATTTTCGAATTGAATCGAAGAACTTTCGATAGCGATTCTGCTAGCATATGTTCTGAATCCTTCTGGAAGGTGTTCAGAATACAAAACAGTCAAGTTTGGTTCTGGTGAAGGTCCCATATTTGTTAATGTATGAAGCAGACGGAAATCATTCTTTGTAACTAATGAACGACCATCTAATCCCATACCTGCAATGGATAAAGTAGCCCAGATAGGGAATCCTGAGAATAATTGGTTATATTCAGGTGTACGCGCGAATTTGACCATACGTAATTTCATTACTAAGTGGTCGATCAATTCTTGTGCTTCTTTTTCTGTGATTACTCCATTATCCAAATCACGTTGGATATAGATATCAAGGAATGCTGAGATACGTCCGATTGACATCGCAGCACCATTTTGTGATTTGATTGCTGCTAAATATCCGAAGTATAGCCATTGGACAGCTTCTTTTGCATTTGCAGCTGGTTTAGAAATATCATAGCCATATTTCGCAGCCATTTCTTTCATTTGCGCTAATGCACGATATTGTTCAGTGATTTCTTCACGTAAACGAATCACTTCTTCACTCATTGTATGATAACCAGTCATATCATGATCTTTTTTCTTTTGTTCCATCAAATAGTCGATTCCATACAATGCCACACGACGATAGTCACCGATGATACGTCCGCGACCGTAAGCGTCTGGAAGCCCTGTAATGATTTTGTTTTTACGAGCAGCACGCATTTCAGCAGTATAAGCGTCAAATACACCTTGATTATGTGTTTTGCGCCAGTCAGTGAAAATATGTGTCAATTCATCGTTTGGTGTATAGCCATTACTTTTTAGCGCATTGTTAGCCATATTGATTCCGCCGAACGGCATGAATGCTTGTTTCAAAGGTTTGTCTGTCTGTAGACCGACGATTTTTTCCAAATCTTTATCCAAATAGCCTGCATCGTGTGAAGTAATAGTTGATACGATTTCTGTGTCCATATCATAGACACCGTTACGCTCGAATTGGATATCATTTAACTTTTGCAATTCATCCCATAATTTTTCTGTTGCTTCTGTTGGGCCTTCCAAAAAGCTGTCATCACCGCGATATTCAGTGTAGTTATTTTGAATAAAGTCTCTAGTGTCTACGCCTTCTTTCCATTTGGTACCTTTAAATCCATTCCATTGCTCCATTGTATGGACCTCCTAAATTTCTGTTTTATGTAACAGTTTTTACGTGATTAGTATAACACAGCACCCTATCTTTGCAAGGGTTTTCTTGTTTTTTATTTAACAATTTTTATGTTTTATTTACATATATTTAAATCAACGTTGACATACCAACATTTAAGCATTGTGAACACTTTCATCTTTTTTTGCAAACGTATAAGGATTTATTAAAAATGAATGAAAAAGAGACGCCACCTGTATTAATACAGATGGCGTCTCTTCATTAAAATACTACAACAGTTACGACTCGATGAAAATCTCAGGAGCATCGATAACTTCGATGACTTCTCCACCTTTTTTCTCATCCATCGCAAATGATCCATTCGATGTTCGATCACCTATAGGGAAATCAGTTGGGTCAATCGTTAACTGCTGCCCTTTTTGATTCATCAAGGTTATTTCTTTTGATCTTCCTTCCGACATATAGATAATACGGTGCGGATTTTTTTTCAGCTCACGCATGACCGTCACTCCCCGCTTCGCACGTGAAGTTTGGCTGATTTCTTGAGCAAGCATGCGTTTAACAGCTCCTCGCTGAGTAACGATTACGATCGGCGTATCACCTTCTGCTAACACAAGCAGCCCGTTGATAATCCTATCTCCATCTTTCAAATTCATAGACTTCACTCCAGCTGCCTTTGCTCCAACAACGGGAACATCTGTTAAAGGATAGCGCAAACCCATTCCTTGATGCGTTACTAAGAAAACATCTAAGCCTGGCTGATCTTCTTTCAGATACACAGCAATCAGTTCATCTTCTTCCGCCTTTAGCTTCATACAGCTGAGCGGACGGCTCTTATAGGTGCGCCATGGTTCGAACTCTGTCATTCGTGTTTGCTTGATCAATCCATTCTTGCTGATGAATACAAATGTTTTCTCTGCTTGAATTTTTTGATATGGGAAAACAGCTAAAATCGATTCGTCTACAGACAGATTGGAGATTGTTTGAGAAATGTGCTCACCAGCATCTTTCCATTTCAAATCGGGTAGTTCATGGACAGGGCGGTAGATCACATTTGCTTTATTTGTGATCAGAAGAACATGGTCCAATGTACTCAATTCACCTGAGTATAGCAAGTAGTCGCCTTCTCGCATCCCGATTTCTTCTGGTTTGGAAGCACTATAAGAACGAAGGCTTGTTCGCTTCACATAGCCTTCTCGCGTCACACTGACAATTACGTCTTCTTGTGCCACTAAGACTTGCGTATCAATTTTGATTTCTTCGATTTCGTCTTCGATTGTCGTTAGACGAGCGGAAGAATAATTTTTTTTCACTTCTCGCAATTCTTTTTTCATAACAGAGAAAAGCTCTTTGTCATTTGAAAGGATTTTATTCAACTCTGTGATTTGCGCAATCAAGCTTTCGGATTCCTTTTGAAGCTCTGTGATATCCGTGTTCGTCAAACGGTATAATTGCAATGTGACAATTGCTTCTGCTTGTTCTTCTGTAAATTGAAAGACGTCGACTAAATTCTTTTTGGCGTCTTTTTTGTCTTTACTTTCACGAATCGTTACGATTACTTCATCCAGAATCGATAAAGCTTTCATCAATCCTTCTACGATATGCTGTCTTTTTTGAGCTTTGGCTAAATCGAATTGACTACGTTTTGTTATGACTTGCTTTCGATGCTCGATATAACTTCTTAAAATGTCTTTCAGTCCAACTTGATGCGGAGTCATATGGTCGATAGCGACCATATTGAAATTGTAATTGATCTGTAGCTCAGTGTTTTTGAACAAATAATTCAAAATTCCTTGAGCATTGGCGTCTTTTTTCAATTCGACGACAATTTGCAGACCTGTTCTATCACTTTCATCTCGTACTTCAGCTATTCCATCGATTTTCTTATTCAAACGGATCTCATCCATTTTTTTCACCAAGGTCGCTTTATTTACTTCATATGGGATTTCTGTGATCACGATTTGCTGTTTATTACCCTTCATTGCCTCTATCTTTGTTTTCGAACGAAGAATAACTTTTCCTCGCCCTGTTTCATAAGCTTTTTTGATTTCATCTTTTCCTTGCAAGATCCCTCCTGTTGGAAAGTCAGGTCCAGGAATATATTCCATCAATTTTTCAAGGCTCGCTTGTGGATGATCGATCATATAGATTGTGCCATCAATCACTTCAGCTAAGTTATGAGTCGGGATTTCTGTTGCATATCCAGCAGATATACCTGTCGATCCATTGACGAGAAGGTTTGGGTATCGAGCTGGAAGGACTGTTGGTTCTTTTTCTGTATCATCAAAATTCCACACGAGATCGACTGTTTCTTTTTCGATATCTGCTAGCATCTCTCCACTTAACTTGGATAATCTGGCTTCAGTATAACGCATCGCAGCAGGTGGATCACCGTCCATACTCCCGTTATTCCCGTGCATTTCGATCAGTACTTCCCGCAACTTCCAGTCTTGGCTCATGCGGACCATCGCTTCATAAATACTGCTGTCACCATGAGGATGATAATTCCCCATGATATTTCCGACAGATTTTGCTGATTTACGGAATCCTTTGTCATACGTATTGCCATCTTTGTTCATGGCAAATAATATCCGGCGTTGCACTGGCTTCAATCCATCACGGATATCAGGCAGTGCACGTTCTTGGATAATATATTTGGAATAACGTCCGAAGCGGTCACCCATCACTTCTTCTAAAGTTAATTCTTGTACTTCTTGTCGATTTTCCATCAGGTGACCTCCTATTCTACTTCAAATAACTGATTGTTTTCATTTTTATCTGCTCGTTCTTCATCTAATAAATCATTAGAAACTGAAGGAGAGATTTCAGTATCCTCTTTTTTATCTAAGATACTGCCATCTTCTTCGAGCGTAAATTGCACGTGATTTTCGATCCATTTTCTTCGAGGTTCTACTTTGTCACCCATCAGTGTGGTTACTCGACGTTCAGCTTGCGCAGCATCATCGATACGGACGCGGATCAACGTACGGGAAGTCGGATCCATCGTTGTTTCCCACAATTGTTCCGCATTCATCTCTCCAAGTCCTTTATATCGCTGCAGCATATATCCTTTGCCGACTTTTTTAATCATTGCTGCCAATTCGTCATCTGTCCACGCATATTCAATGACTTGCTTCTTTCCTTGTCCTTTGGATACTTTATATAAAGGCGGTAACGCGATATATACTTTCCCAGCTTCAATCAGCGGTTTCATATAACGATAAAAGAAAGTAAGCAGTAATACTTGAATATGGGCGCCGTCTGTATCCGCATCGGTCATGATGATTACTTTGTCGTAATTACAGTCTTCGATAGAAAACTCAGGACCGACTCCTGCACCAATCGTATAGATCATCGTATTGATTTCTTCATTTTTCAAGATATCTTGCATTTTAGCTTTTTCGGTATTGATGACTTTTCCTCGTAAAGGTAGAATTGCTTGGAACTTTCTGTCTCTTCCTTGTTTAGCAGATCCGCCAGCAGAATCCCCTTCGACTAAATACAATTCATTTTTCTTAGGGTTTCGGGATTGTGCGGGTGTCAATTTTCCTGAAAGAAGAGATTCGCCTTTTTTACGCTTCTTCCCATTTCGGCTTTCTTCTCTGGCTTTACGTGCTGCTTCTCTCGCTTCTCTGGCTTTGATTGCTTTACGGACCAACATCTGGCTCATTTCGCTATTTTCCTGCAAATAAAAGCCCATTTGTTCACTGATGACGTTATCTACTACGGTACGAGCAACTGGCGTACCAAGTTTTTCTTTTGTTTGCCCTTCAAATTGCAGAAGATTTTCAGGTACACGGATAGAAAGTACAGCAGCTAACCCTTCTCTGAAATCACTACCTTCCAGATTCTTGTCCCGTTCTTTCAGCAAACCAACTTTTCTCGCATATTCATTATAAGATTTCGTCATTGCCGCTTTCATTCCAGCTTCATGGGTTCCCCCATCTTTTGTCCGAACGTTATTGACAAAAGATAAGACATTTTCTGAATACCCGTCATTGTATTGATAAGCGACCTCTACTTCGATACCTTCTTTTTCTCCTGAAAAATAAACAACTGGTGTCAATGTATCTTTTTCTTCATTCAGATAATCAACAAATTCTTTGATTCCTTCTTCGTAATGAAAAATTTCCTTGACTGGTACTTCTCCACGAAGATCAGAAAGAGAGATTTTAACGCCTTTTAGAAGAAAGGCAGATTCTCTTAACCGTTCGGCTAAAATTTCATATGAAAATTTCGTTGTACTGAATATTGTATCGTCTGGTAAAAAATGGACAGTCGTCCCGTTTGCTTTTTTTGTTTTTCCTATCTTTTTCAACGTACCGTCAGGTTTACCGCCGTTTTTAAATTTCTGCTGATACTCTACGCCATCTCTAACGATCGTTACAGTTAGCCATTTCGATAAGGCATTTACCACACTGGCTCCTACACCGTGCAGTCCACCAGAAGTTTTGTACCCTCCTTGACCAAACTTTCCGCCAGCATGCAGCACAGTAAAAATCACTTCAACTGTTGGTATTCCGGAAGCATGCATTCCTACAGGCATCCCACGTCCGCTATCTGCAACAGTTATACTATTGTCTTCATGGATGGTCACATCAATCTCACTGCCATAACCTGATAATGCTTCGTCAACTGCATTATCGACGATTTCATAGACTAAATGATGCAAGCCTCGGCTGTCAGTGGATCCAATGTACATCCCTGGTCTTTTTCTAACTGCCTCTAATCCTTCCAATACTTGGATGGACGAGTCATTGTATTCGTTGTTTACTTTTTTTGCCAAGGCAAACGCTCCTTCAATAATACTTTGCGGCAAAACCGCACCACGATTATCATACTAGAAAAGGTCGTGAAAAAAAAGAGGGTAGACGAGAAATCAATTTTAATTATCTCCTAACCGCTTTTTCGACATTCCCCTCTATCGATCATCTCTTCTTTGTGGTCATTTTTATTTTTGGTTTTCTTTCAACTTACCAAGTTCAATCTTAATACAACGATCCATCACGATATCTGTACGTCCTGCTTTTCTTAGCATCTCAGCTGCTTCTTTGTTTTCAATCCCTAATTGTGCCCAGAACACTTTAGCATCAGTTTTCAAAAAATCATCTGCTACTTCAGGTAAAAATTCACTCCGTCTAAATACATCTACGATATCGATTGGATCATCGATTTCTGTCAAATTCGCATAGACTTTCTCGCCTAGAATTTCTTCACCAGCCAATAATGGATTTACTGGTATGATTTTATATCCATTGTCTTGCAATACCTGTGCAACCATGTAACTTGTTCGTTCTGGTTTATTGCTCAAGCCTACGACGGCAATATTTTTTGCTTCTTCCAAATAGTTGAAAATCGTTTCTTGTGTTGGATTTTTTACAGACATTTCTGCCACCCCTTGCTTTTCTTTTTATTCCATCTATTATACTTGTATCTTTCATTTTTTCAATTGTTCCTGTTACCTATTCATGCTAAAATAAAGGATAGTTTTCAACTTGAAAGAGGGTAAAAAATGAAATTGATCTTATTACTTATTTTAGCATATCTTTTAGGTTCTATTCCTTCCGGTGTCTGGATTGGCAAATTGTTTTTCAAAAAAGATATCCGACAACACGGGAGCGGTAATACTGGAACGACCAATACATTTCGTGTATTAGGCAAAACAGCCGGGATTGTTGTCCTGCTTATGGATATTTTAAAAGGTACATTGGCTACTTGTTTGCCGATGATCTTCCACCTTTCTGGGATTAACCCTCTTTGGTTTGGGGTATGCGCCATTCTTGGCCATACATTTCCGATTTTTGCTGGGTTCAAAGGAGGAAAAGCTGTTGCGACAAGTGCAGGAATGCTTTTAGGATTTAATCCTGTATTTTTTGTTTATTCTTGTATCATCTTTATCGTTAGTTTATTTTGTACAAGTATGGTGAGTTTGAGCAGTATGATCAGTGCAGTATTGATCACTTTATCTACGATCGTCCTTCCTTATGTAGCTCCTGTGATTTTGGCTAAGCCCAATTGGTTACTGACGATCATTGCCTTTTTAGTTTCTTCCTTTATCTTTTATCGGCATAAAGACAATATCAAGCGTATCAGAAACCATACTGAAAGTCGAATCCCGTTTGGTTTGAATAGCAGCAAGAAAAAATCCTGATACTTTTTCATTCCAAAGAGATAAAACGGGAGTGTGACAAATCGATGTCACACTCCCTTATTACTTACAGGATAGCTTTTTTACACACCTTGGTAAACGGTGTTCCCTGCTAACTTCTCGGTCACAACCTCTTACTTCACTGTGATGGAATATTTTGTCTTGAAGATTTCATGGGCACCTAGTTGATTGATCCCTACTTTTTCCATCAAGTTTCCACTACTGTTCACCGCGTCAGCGATTCCGCACCACGGTTCGATACAAACGAAAGGCGCTTCTTTTGGATAAGGAGACCAGATCCCTACATAAGGCATATCTTTATAGCTTAAAGTTACGCTATGGGAAGATTTTTCACTTCGAATGGCATACGCATTTAGACCCCTTGTTTCAAAAACCAAGGCATCTTGCTCAAAAAGTTCACGATTCAAAGCCAGATTCGTATTTGTCTGACCTAACGTCTTTTGATCCATATCGATGAATGGGCCTTTCAATGGTAGGCGTAATCTTGATTTCAATGGAGAAAATGCCAGATAGAAATCTTCAAATGACAATCCTTCTTCAAGAGGTACATTGAAAGCAGGATGTCCACCGATAGAAAAGAACATTTCTTTTTCACCGGTATTTGCCACTTGATAATGAACCGTGATGCCGTCTCCTCCTAATTCATAGCTGATCACTAATTCAAAATCAAATGGATACTTTTCTAATGTCTCCGGCGTACTCCTTAAGATGAAACTAGCCATTTCTTGTCCATGTTCAATGACTTCAAAATCCATATCCCGAGCAAATCCGTGTTGCCCCATTTGATATGTTTTCCCTTGATAAACATACTGATCATCTTTTAAACGTCCAACAAAAGGGAATAAAACCGGTGCATGTCTGCCCCAATACGCTGGATCACCTTGCCAGATATACTCTAAACCATGTTCTTTTGATTTCAGACTGATCAATTCCGCACCGTGTTCAGCGATTTCGGCGATCAGCTGGTCATTTTGAATAATAACAGTCATTGCCATTCCTCCAACTTCGACTTACTTTTTAAAATGGGAAGGCTGGAACAAACATTTCTATCTGCCCCAGTCCCCTTACTTCTAATAACTGTGTTTTGCTAACTCGTCTTTAAAACGGGAATTCAATACTTTTAAATAAGTTCCCTTCATGCCTAACGAACGAGATTCAATGATTCCAGCTGATTCCAATTTTCGTAAAGCATTGACGATCACAGAACGAGTGATGCCGATACTATCGGCAATATTAGAAGCAGTCAGACGACCTTCATCTCCATCCAATGCTTCAAAGATAGCTTGTACAGCCTTCAATTCGCTATAAGATAATGTGTTGATTGCCATTTGGACAGCCGTTGCACTCCGTACATCTGCTTCGATGCTTCGAGACTTCTGATAAAGGATCTGCATACCGACAACCGTAGCTCCATATTCTGCTAAGACTAGATCGTCATCTGCAAACGATTGTTCCATACGAGATAAGATAATCGTACCCAAACGTTCGCCAGCTCCAAAGATCGGAACGACAGTCGTCAGACCAAATGGATATTTCTCTCTTGACTCTACCGGAAATGCAGTAATATCACTAGTAATTGGGATATTAGCTTCAGTTTTCATCAACTGTGCCACTGTATCAGTATAAGATTCAGGAAATTGTTTCTCAACAAACATTGTTTTGATTCGTTCATTGTTCACATCGTGACGTTCATTATAACCTAGTAATACTCCGTCACTTCCTATGATATAGGTGTTGCTGTCAAGAATACCACCTAGTGTGACAGCCATTTTATCGTAAGGCAAATCTGCTTGCATGTCAAAAGTATTCTTTTGCTGCAAAAGTGTGTTTATCTTGCGGGTTTTCGTTAGCAAGTCTGTCATTGTCGTCCTCCGATTTTTTATAAAATATAGCGACTTAAATCTTCATTTGCCGCAATTGAGCCAAGTTTGTCATCCACATATGCTTCTGTGATCGTTATTTCTCCCATTTGCATATCTGGTGCTTCAAATAATAGATCTTCTAGTAGTTTTTCCAAAATGGTATGCAGTCTGCGTGCGCCGATATTATCTGTGTCACGGTTGACATCGAAAGCGATTTGAGCGATCCGTTCAATTGCTTCTTTTGTAAACGTAACTGACACATTTTCTGTACCAATCAATGCTACATATTGTTTTATTAAAGCATTATTCGGTTCAGTCAGAATTTTCACAAAATCTTCAGCTGTCAAATCATCTAATTCTACCCGTATTGGGAAACGCCCTTGGAGTTCTGGAATCAAATCACTCGGTTTATATAAATGGAACGCTCCTGAAGCAATGAATAAGACATGATCTGTTTGGATGATCCCGTATTTTGTATTTACTTGTGAACCTTCGACGATTGGCAATATGTCTCTTTGGACGCCTTCTCTGGATACTTCTCCAGATTGCTGTGATTTAGAAGTGATCTTATCGATTTCATCGATAAAAATAATTCCACTTTCTTCCGCTAATTTGATTGCCTCACTATGGATATCAGCATCCTTGACTAATTTTGCTGATTCTTCCTTGATCAATAACTCTAAAGCTTCTTTGACTGTTACCGTCCTTTCCACTTTTTTCTTCGGTGTCAAAGCACCTAGAGTTTCATTTAGGTCGATCCCCATTTGCTCCAATCCATTGTTCATCATTGGTGCAGGTTTCTTTTGGTCTTCAACTTCAATGGTTACTTCACGACTATCCAGTAAACCCTTTTGTAGTTGTTCCAAGACTGTACGGCGATTGATTCGAATATCTTCTGTCACTTCTTCTTGCGGTTCAGCGGTATTTTGCTGACTAGCATTAAAAAGATTCATCATTTGTTCAAATTGATTAGTGGATTGTTTCTGTTCTTTTTTGATACCAGGTACCAAGATTTTTACCAAACGTTTTTCTGCATTTTTTTTAGCACTTGTGTATACACGGCTGTACTGCTCTTTTTCTACGATTTGGATCGCATTTTCTACTAAATCCCGAACCATTGATTCTACATCTCTTCCGACATAACCGACTTCAGTAAATTTTGTTGCTTCGACTTTGACAAATGGTGCATTGACGATTTTTGCCAAACGTCGTGCGATTTCTGTTTTACCGACCCCTGTAGGTCCGATCATCAGCATATTTTTTGGTGTAATATCTTGTTGCATTTTTTCATCTAACTGCAAACGGCGATAGCGGTTACGCAAAGCAACGGCAACAGATTTTTTTGCTGCGTGCTGTCCTACGATATATTCATCTAATTCACTTACGATTTGTCTTGGTGTTTGTTTTAATTCATACATATCTACTCACCTCTTACAGTTCTTCTACGATAATATTATGATTAGTAAAGATACAGATATCTGCGGCAATATTTAACGCATTTTCTGCAATTTCTTTCGCACTCATGTCGTTTTGAGCATAGTTTTTCATTGCTCGGGCTGCAGCCAACGCAAAATTCCCTCCTGATCCGATAGCTAAGATACCATCATCTGGTGTGATAACTTCTCCTGTACCTGAAACAAGAAGCATTTCTTTATCATTCATTACGATCAGCATCGCTTCAAGTTTTTGCATAGATTGCTGTGTCCGCCATTCTTGAGCTAATTCGACAGCTGCGCGTTGTAGATTCCCGTTATATTCGTTTAGTTTGCCTTCAAATTTTTCTTCTAAAGTAAACGCATCTGCAACACTTCCGGCGAAACCTACAACAACTTCTCCATTGTAGATACGTCGTACTTTCTTTGCAGTGCCTTTCATGACAACAGATTCACCCATTGTTACTTGGCCATCTCCAGCCATAGCAAATTTCCCGTCTTTTTCGACGGCACAGATAGTGGTTGAATGAAATGGTGATTCGACCATGTTTGTTTCCTCCTAAATTTGTTCTTTTCCTTATTTTTACGCTCTTGGATGGAAAGAACGATAGTTTTTTTGTAAACTTTCTTTTGTTACATGGGCATAGATCTGGGTAGTCGATAAATTGGCATGTCCTAGCAATTCTTGGACTGTCCGCAAATCTGCCCCATTATTTAATAAATGAGTAGCAAATGTATGGCGCAGCATGTGAGGATGGATATCACTATCCAAACTGCTTTTTTTGATCATTTGATTCAAGACATATTCAATTCCAGTAGGCGTGATTGGTTTTCCATGATGATTCACAAAAACGATATCATGCTCTTCGTGATATTTTGTCATCAATACCTGGCGGCCTTCCCTGAAATATTCTTGCAGAGCATCTTGAGCAAAAGAACCTAGAGGAGCATATCTCTCTTTGTTCCCTTTACCATGGATCAACATGACCTCTGAATCAAAATCAATGTCTGATACCGACAAACTGCTACACTCACTTAAACGGATGCCTGACCCGTAAAGGACTTCCAGTAAAGCGCGGTTCCTCAAATCCAAAGGACTATCTCCTGCTACGCTGTCAAAAAGTGCTTGCATTTCATTTTCATAAAAAAAACGTGGCAGTCTCAAATTTTTCTTTTTGAGATGAACGTAAGAAAATGGATTTTCTTTTATCACTTCTTCTTTGAGAAGATACTGATAAAACGAACGTAGGCTGGCTATCTTGCGACTGATAGAATTTCTGCTATAGCTAGGACGATGATCAGCTAATGCACTCAAATAGACACGAACCGTAAAATATTCCGCCTTCAGCAGATCAGCGTCTCCAGATTCCTCCAAAAAATGTTTGAAATGGAGAATGTCTTCTTCATATGCTTCTTTCGTTTTTTCTGAATATCCTCTTTCGACAATCAAATAACGCAAAAATTTTTGTTCCCACGTGGCTTCTGTCATTTTCTCACCTTCCTTTTGTCCCAGAGAATAATTTAGCACAGCGTTTATAAAAAGACAAATAAATTGTCAGAATTTAACCAATATTTCTAAGTTTGTTCACAATTGGCGCAATTCCTCACATTTTGTTTGAGAAATTCTTAAGAAAAACGCAAGAAAAAGAGCGAGACTATCCGTCTCACCCTCTTCATGGAGTTTCCTTACTCATTTGGGATTGCAGTTTTTTCTAATTCTGTTTTTATTGCCTCATTAGCTTTTAAAGCTCGTTGTGCAATTGCTTCATATCTTGCTTTTTTGTCTCGAATGCGCTCTGGCAGTTCAGGAAACAGACCATAGTTGGCATTCATCGGTTGGAAATGTTTTCCTTCCGCATGAGTAATGTAGTATGCCATACTTCCAATAGCTGTTTCTTGTGGAAACTCGACTGGTTCCATTTCTTTTGCTAAGCGTGCGGCGTTGATTCCAGCAAGTAGTCCGCTCGCTGCACTTTCAACATAGCCTTCTACACCAGTCATCTGACCTGCAAAGAACAGATCTTCGCGTTTCGTTGATTGGTAAGTCGGTTTCAGCAATTCTGGCGAATTCATAAAGCTGTTTCGGTGCATCACACCATAGCGAACGAATTCAGCATTTTCTAACCCAGGAATCATCCGGAAAACACGTTTTTGCTCGCCCCATTTCAAGTGAGTCTGAAAGCCCACGATGTTGTATAAAGAAGCTGCAGCATTGTCTTGACGCAGCTGGATAACAGCATAAGGACGTTTGCCAGTTTTAGGATCTTCCAATCCAACTGGTTTCATAGGTCCGAAAAGCATCGTTTTGAATCCTCGCTGTGCCATTACTTCAATTGGCATACATCCTTCAAAATATTTTTCTTTCTCAAAAGATTTAAGTTCTGCCACTTCGGCATTGATTAGTGCCTCATGGAAAGCTTTGAATTCCTCTTCTGTCATCGGACAGTTCAAGTAAGCTGCTTCTCCTTTGTCATAGCGGGACTTCAAATATACTTTATCCATATCGATCGTAGCTTTGTCTACGATTGGTGCAGCTGCATCATAGAAATAAAAACCATCTGAACCATTGAATGCTTTGATGCTTTCTGCTAATGGATGAGAAGTCAAAGGTCCTGTTGCTACTACGGTGATTCCTTCCGGTATTTCAGTAATTTCTTCGTTTATCACTGTTACTAATGGATGCTCTTTGACTTTTCGGGTAATTGTTTCAGAAAAAGAATCGCGGTCAACAGCTAAGGCACCACCAGCTGGCACTGCTGTTTCATCTGCCGAAGTGATTACTACCGAATCCAATCGGCGCATTTCTTCTTTCAATAACCCTACTGCATTAGCCAAACTGTTTCCTCTTAATGAATTGGAACATACTAGTTCAGCAAAATTACTTGTGTGATGCGCCTCAGTCGATTTGACTGGACGCATTTCATATAAACGGACAGGGACTCCTGCTTGTGCGATTTGCCAAGCAGCTTCACTTCCGGCAAGCCCTGCTCCAACAACATTTACCATTTTCAATGAAAGAACCTCTTTTCTATTATTTTTGGATGTCTTCTTCGTAATCTCCATTTACACAGACTACTTGTTTACCGCCTTTGACTTTCTTCTCGACCAGATATCCGTCACATTTTGGACAATTTCTGCCCACTGGTTTATCCCAAGAAGTGAATTCACATTCTGGGAAACGGGAACAACCATAGAATAGTCTGTTTTTCTTAGATTTTCGTTCAATGACTTGTCCTTCATGACATACTGGGCAAGTCACACCGATTTCTTTTACGATTGGTTTCGTATTCCGACAATCAGGAAAATTACTGCAAGCATAAAACTTCCCATATTTCCCTAATTTTATTACCATCGGATGTCCACAGACATCACAATCGAATCCTGCTGGTTCATCTTTGATTTGAATTTTTTCGATTTTTTCTTCCGCATTCGTCAGTTCTTTTTCAAACGGTTTATAGAAACGATCAACCACTTTGACCCACGCTTCCGTGCCTTCTTCAATTTTATCCAAATCTCCTTCCATTTCTGCTGTGAAATGGATATCGACGATTTGAGGGAAGAATTCACAGATCAGTGAATTGACAATTTCTCCTAGTTCAGTCGGCTCAAATCTTTTTTGTGTCAATTTTACATAGTAGCGTCTTTGGATCGTATCAAGTGTTGGTGCATAAGTGGAAGGTCGCCCTACCCCGTTTTCTTCTAGTGCACGAATCAACGTAGCCTCACTAAAACGTGCTGGTGGTTGAGTAAAATGTTGTTTTGGTTCAATATCAACAGATTGGACTATATCGCCTTCTTCAAGTTCTGGAAGAATATTTTCTTTCTCTTCTTTGCCGTCATCTCTACCTTCCACATACACTTGCATGAATCCTTTGAATTTGATTTTTGAACCGTTCGCAATGAAGATGACACCATTTTGTTCTAATGTCACTTTCATTGTATCTAAAATAGCTGGTGTCATCTGACTAGCCACAAAACGTGACCAGATCAATGTATAAAGTTTCAATTGATCTTTATCTAAATATTGTTTGAGTTCATCTGGTGTACGAAGCACACTCGTTGGACGCACAGCTTCATGGGCATCTTGTGCGCCTTGAGCATTTTTGATCTTTCGGTGATCATGTCTAGAAAATTCTTTTCCATACGTATCTTCAATAAATGCTGCGGCCTCTGCTTTTGCTGTATCGGCAATCCGGGTAGAATCAGTACGCATGTATGTAATCAAGCCGACTGTTCCTTGTTTACCCAAAGTGATTCCTTCATATAATTGCTGTGCTACCATCATGGTTTTTCTTGTTCGAAAGTTTAACTTACGGGCAGCTTCTTGTTGCAGGCTACTTGTAGTGAAAGGATTCGCAGGGTTTCTTTTGCGCTCTTTCTTTTCTACTTTTTTAACTTCGAAGTCTGTTCCATCAATTCTAGCAGTGACTTCTTTTACACTTTGTGCATCTGGTAATTTCTTTTTCTTACCGTCGATTCCCCAGAAATTTGCTTTGAATTTCTTGCGAGCTTTTTTAAAATTACCGTCGATGCTCCAATATTCTTCTGGAACAAATTCTCGGATCTCTTTTTCACGGTCAATAATAATTTTTAAAGCGACAGATTGGACACGTCCTGCACTTAACCCTTTCTTGACCTTACGCCAGAGAATAGGACTGATCGAATAACCAACGATTCTGTCTAAGGTACGACGAGCTTGCTGTGCATCTACTAAATCTACATCGATCGTTCTTGGTTCCTTAAAAGCTGCTTTGACTGCGTCTTTTGTGATTTCATTGAAGACCACCCGATTTTTTTCTTTCAGATCCAACCCAAGTAGGTACGCTAAATGCCAAGCAATCGCTTCTCCTTCTCTATCCGGGTCACTTGCCAAGTAAACTTTTTGAGCTTTTTTTGCTGCGGCTTTAAGGCTTTTGATGACATCGCCTTTTCCGCGTATAGAAATATAATGGGGTTCATAATTGTTTTCAAAATCGATACCCATTTTACTTTTCGGTAAATCTCTTATATGGCCAACACTGGCCATTACTTTATAGTTTCGTCCAAGATATTTCTCAATTGTCTTGGCTTTTGCAGGTGATTCTACAATCACTAAATATTTATACGCCATTACTGAATGGACTCCTTTCCATTGTCGTGTTCCTACTATTAAAAGAGGATTCATACAAATCGTAGCTAATCATATCCATTCAGAAAACGTTTGTCAAGAAAAGCAAATGAAAAGTATGGTGTTATTCTTTAAATTCTGCCAAGATATCTTCACCCGAAACCGTGCAAACTGCACCGTCTTGGATCAAATGATGACATCCGGTAGAATGTTCTGTTAAAATATTTCCTGGAACAGAAAAAACTGTTCTTCCAAGATCCAATGCTTGCTGTGCTGTTATCAGAGAGCCGCTTTTTTTCTTGGCTTCAAAGACACATGTTCCTTTAGACAAAGCTGCGATAATCCGATTTCTCATTGGAAAACGATGCTTTTTCGGGCCGGATTGAGGAGGATATTCACTCAAAAGAAGATGATCATTTGCAATCACCTCTTGCAAGTCACGATTTTCAGCAGGATAGACTTGCTCTATCCCTGTTCCAATGACTGCGATTGTCCGTCCACCATGAGAGATTGCTGCTTGTTGACCGTATGTATCTATCCCTTTCGCGCAGCCACTGACGATCACATATCCAGCTTCTACCACTGGTTTTAGTAAATAATAAACTGTTTTTTTGGCTAAAGCAGAAGTGTGTCTTCCACCAACAACGCTTAACATGTTACAAGAAAGTAAAGATAGATCACCATTATAAAACAGTACAATTGGCGGATAGGTCAAGTGAAGTAGCTGAGGGGGATATTTGGGATCAAAGCAAGTGATAAACGACTGTTTCGATTGGATTTTGCCCCAGTTAGCGTGAATTTCCTGCCAACTTTTGCGAAACAGCTCCCGATGTGTGGTTATTTTACCTATCTTAATGATGTCTTCAAATCCGATTTCTTTATAAGGATACTGCATCATCCAGTTAGCAAGTGCCCATTTTCCTTGACTACTGATTCCTTTTGCATAAGCAAGTTTCAATAAATTCTCTTCTATTTGATACATCATAAAACCGCCTTTCGTCTCTCTTTCTAATAAGATACGTAAAAGCGGCTGTTTTTTATTGTAAATATTTTTTTACAGGTGCAAAACTTTTACGATGGATTGGCGTAATTCCTTGTCGTTCAAGTCCTTCTAAGTGTTCCTTTGTTCCATAACCTGCATTATGCAAGAAACCATATCCAGGATAAAGCACGTCATATTCTTTCATCAATTGGTCTCGATATACTTTAGCAATGATACTTGCAGCAGCAATCGACACAGATCGTGCATCCCCTTTGATTATTTTTTCCTGCTGGATAGGCAAATCCAAGGTCATCGCATCGATCAACAAATAGCTTGGTACAATGGACAATTTTTCTACTGCTTGGATCATCGCTAATTTACTTGCTTCATAAATATTCACATCATCGATTGTCTGCTGATCAACGATCCCGATCCCGATTGCCAGGGCTTTTTCTTGAACTTGTTGATAAAGAAGTTCTCGCTTTTTCTCTGATAATTGTTTGGAGTCATTCAGCCCTAATATGATCTCATTTTTCGGCAAGATAACTGCAGCTGCCACGACAGGTCCAGCTAATGGTCCTCTTCCTACTTCATCAATGCCGGCAATCCATTGGTGACCTTGTGCGTACCCTTGCTTTTCAAAGCAAAACATTTCTTCATATTTTTCCTTAATTAATGCTTCCTTTTTCAATCGTCGTTCAAAAGAAGCCAGTGCTTGCTGCACGCCTTTGCGTGGATCATTTCTTAATGATTCTAGTGTAGGATCATCTATTCTCTGTATGCTTTTCAATCGTTCTTTGATACTTTGGATGGATTCAGTCATCACTTTTTTGCTCCATTTCTTCGCAACGATCCAGTGTGTATCGTCCAAGTTTTCCTTGGCGAATATCATGCACGACTAATTCGCTGCCGCGATCATAGTCTTCTTTATACCCACGTTTTGCTGTAATATCCATCAGTAATTCCGGTGCCAATTTTTCTTCTTGCTCGATTGATAAACCATAACGATCGCTGATTCTTCCTGAATAATATCGGGCAAAAAAGTCTAATCCGTAAATCGCTAAATCATCTAAATGGACAAGCTGGTCTTTGATCGCGCCTGTCAGCGCTAGTTTTTTGCCGATTTCTTCATCTTCAAATTTGGGCCATAAAATCCCTGGTGTGTCTAACAATTCCAACTCATTACCTAAACGAAGCCACTGCTGACCTTTTGTTACGCCAGGCTTATTTCCTGTCTGTGCAATTTTCTTGCCTACTAGTCGATTCATCAACGTAGATTTCCCAACATTTGGAATACCTAAGACCATTGCCCGAATAGCGCGAGGCTTGATCCCCCGAGCAGCATCTCTTGCCCGTTTTTCTTTCAATGCTTCTTTAGCCGCAGGTACTAGACCTTTAATTCCTTTACTTTCTTGTGCCGTGATAGCTAATGCAAGATGGCCTTGTTTACGAAAATATTCTTGCCACAGCTTTGTCTGTTGTGGATCTGCCAGATCCGCTTTATTCAATAAAACAAGGCGAGGTTTTTGCTGAATGATCTGATCTAGCATTGGATTACGAGAAGATAAAGGTAATCGTGCGTCTACCAATTCAAATACGATGTCCACATATTTCATTTTTTCAGAAACTTCTCGTCGGGCTTTTGCCATATGTCCCGGAAACCATTGGATGGTCATTGTTCTCTCCATTCCTTTCATACCGGAATATTCCCCGGCTTTACTTGTTTTTTTTCTTTTTCAATATAAATTCACTTTTTTATTATAAAGAAATTCCATCTATTAGTTAAGTGAAAGTGAACCAGTCCTCATTCTATCACATCTTCACTTTTTTGATGATGTAAATTTTTATTTTGGTTTCTATATATGAATCTAAATTTTTGACAACGTTTCCTAAATAAGAGATGATAGACGAACAAAACAGAAAGGAGACGAAACAAATGAATAGTATGGTTTTTGTTAATTTTCCTGTTGCTGATGTCAATCGTTCCGTTGCTTTTTATGAAAAGCTGGGTTTAAAAAAAAATGAAGAATTTTCTACTGAAGAAGCTGGTTCAATGGTATGGGATGACACTTTTTGGGTAATGCTTCTCTCTCATGATTTTTATAAAAAATTTATAAAAGATAAAGAAATAGCTGATAATAAAAAAACAAGTGGTGCTTTGATTTCGTTTAGTGTTGAAAACGCGGATGAAGTAAAAAAATTTGCTCAAATTGCAAAAGAAAATGGTGGTACTTTCCACGAAGTAGATATGGGAATGCCTGAAGAAGAAATGTTTTCATTAGAAGTCCAAGATCTAGACGGAAATACATTAGAACCCGTATGGATGAAGATGTAAGCAGATAACTAATCTGACGTTTTTTATAACAAAAAAACAAAGGCGGATGATACGATAAGTATTCTCCGCCTCTATTTTTTTCATTCGTACAATCTCTTTTTTACAGTTTATAAAAGCAGTCTTCTCACCCTTTTTTTAATTGTTAGATGCCAGTGTATGTAAATCACCAATGTGTCATGACACATTGGTGATTTTATGGTATCCTTTTATTATTAACTGACGAAGGAGAGAATATTTTGAACACTTTGATTGCAAAAGACGTTTTTAGATTGCCCGAAATAAATGCAAGATTGTTGTCGACCTCTGCTCTTTTATTAGCCCTTGATGTCATCTTATACAAGATAGCGATTGGTCCTGCTTATTTTCAAATCACATTCGGATTTTTAAGTATGGCGCTTATGGGTTATCTATATGGACCGATCTGGGCTGGTTTGCTTGAAATGTTGTCGAACACTTTAAATTTCACGATATTTGGTTCAGGAACGTTTCAAGCTGCTTTTCTTATCACGGCTTTCCTTGGTGGATTTATTAATGGCTTATTTTTATATCATAAAAAGATAAACCTGCCTTCCGTCATCGCTGCCCAATTATTGATTATGATCCCAGTCAGCCTTTTTATCAATTCTTGGCTGATGTCTGTTTTGTTTGGTGCAGATTTCAAAGTGATTTTTCTAGGTAGAGTCATCAGGAATATGATCCAAATCCCTATTCAAATAATGGTTGTTTATTCATTTATCAAAACTTTAGAGGCTAGAAAAGTGTTTAAACGAGCTGTTTGATTTTACGTACTAAGGTAGTAAACTGATTTTGGATTAAACAATAAAGCGTGCAGTCTCAACAGATTGCACGCTTTATTGTTTCTCACTGGATCCATTTTATTTCATCAAGTGGATAATAGACAAATCTTGCTTTACCTAGAATATCAGTTTTATTGATCGTGCCAAACGAACGACTATCTTTTGAAACTCTTCGATTATCTCCAAGTACAAAATAATTATCTTCCGGAAGCTTGGATTGTCCCGTTAGCTCTTGTAGTGTAAAGTCCGTCGTATAGGATGCATTTGCATGATCTGATTTCAGGTTTTTAGTTAGATAAGGTTCCTTAACTACTTTCCCATTGATCTTCAATTGATCATTTTGGTAGCTGACATTTTCTCCTGGAAGACCGATTACTCGTTTGATATAAATCGTGCCATCTGCTAATTGAAAAACAACAATATCAAATCGTCTGATCTCCGAAAATTTTTCCATCACAACCATATCACCTTGCTTCAACACGTTTTCCATTGAATTGCCTTCCACTGGTACCGGGATGAATAAAAATCCCCGCAACATGAACGCAAGGAATACAGAAACAAGTAAGTATTTGAATACAAGCCAGAAGCGATTAATATAGCGTTGTTTTTTTGTCAATCTCTATCAATCCATCCCTCGTTTTTTCATTCTTTCTTTATTATAAGAAAAATATCAAAAAAATGCGACTAGATAGCTGAAATAAAAATAATTCTTTCAATTAGGCTATTGGACAAAAAACTTTTTTGATCATAAAGTACAAAACTATCTCTTATATGTCATGATTATTTTCTAAATATTTTTCCCATGCTTCGTCAAAGATATCCATGGACGGCAAATAGTCGACATTCAGTTCCAGATAATTAGAAATTTCTTCGTAGCTAGAGCTGTGCTTAGGAAATTGGATGTCTTTACCGGCTTCTGTAGCGAAAACAGATAAAGCATCATGTGTGCCACCGCCTCGCAGTGTCATTAAATAATGAAAAAAGCTTCGATTCACCCTTCGTTCCTCCAATTTTCTTCGATAAAGGCAGCCCGGCGTGCATGGTTTCTTTTAAAATTTTCAGGATGCTTTTTATAATACTCTTGATGGTCTTCTTCTGCTAGATAAAATGGTTGGGCTGGTTCGATTTTTGTAACGATTGGCTGTTCGAAACGTCCACTTTCAGCTAACTGTTTCTTACTTTTTTCAGCAATGATCCGCTGTTCTTCTGTCAAATAAAAGATCACCGGGCGATAATTGTCACCGCGATCCTCGAATTGTCCGAAAGCGTCAGTTGGATCAGTTTGCTGCCAGTAAAGTTCTACTAATTGTTCATATGAAATCAATGTTGGATCATAGATAATCTCCACTGCTTCTGTATGTCCAGTCGTTTGGCTTTTTACTTGTTCATAAGTCGGATCTGGTACATGCCCTCCAGTATATCCTGACATCACTGTATGGATACCAGGAAGCGTGTCGAAAGGCTGGATCATACACCAGAAACAGCCTCCTGCAAATATTGCTCGTTCCATTATGATTCCCCCTCTAATACTACTCATCCGATGATTTTTTATTTTCTTTTGTCTTGCTTTCAGTACTGCTGGTGCTAGTTTTGTTGGTATTTGAGTTGTTTGAAGCATCAGAGGTATCTTTTGGCAAATATAGACTAAACCGAATGTCATCATTTACTAAGTCGATTTTATCTGCTTTAATATACATCCCGTTTTGCATTCGGAATTGATCCAACCTAAGCATGATAGTCAGATCATCTGTATTGACTTCGATCCAATCTGGTAATTTATAGTTTCTCTTGATCATATTCATCACATCTTTGATTGGCAAACTCAATGTTCCGATAGAAAGACTTCTAGCTTTTAGTTGGACATTTCCGTTTTCCATCACATACGGATCAAAATATAAATAGAAATCGATAGGAAAACCTAGTACTTCGAAAGTACCATTGAGTAGTGCTTCATTTTCCAAATAAAATTTATATTCAATATCACTATCTTTTTGATACTCACTAAGGAAAAAGCTGATGATTTGATTGACTTTTTCTTTATTTGAATTGATCGTTAAGACAGGATCTCCTTGTCTTTCCGTAAGAGCTGGTATTTCTGGGAGTTCTGGTTCCCGATTAGCAAAAATACGGCTGCCTAAAAATACGGTCGAACCAAGTACTACCCCAAGAAGGATAAGGAAGGCGAATTTCCAGTAATTTGTTTTCTTTGTTTTGTTTGAAGATACGTCAGATCTTGTTTTCATGTTTATTGATCATCCTCCTTCTCTAGCCATTGGTTTTGTGTCTCGATCAGCTGATCTCTCACTGCATTTGCCATCAATTGATAACCTAAATTATTTGGATGGAAATGATCTTCTTCATAGAGCACATTATTTTTGATGCCATTTAGATTTTCTGTCGTGCTAGTTGTTTGATCTGTTCCTTCTTCTGTGACACCTACTTCCTGATTCAATCCTTGATAAAGCAAATCATTGATTGGGATAAAGTAGCAGTTCGGCATTTTTTTTGTCACCGTTTCTGTTCCTTTGTTCCAATTGTTAACAATTGTCTGCATGTCAGTGATCTCAGGAAAGTTCAAATAAAATGGATTGTAGATGCCTAAAATGTAAATAGGTGCGGTTTTATTGAGGGATCGAAATTCTTCCAATAGTTCTGTGACATTTTCCTGATAGTTTTTCAGTGGCTTTTTAAAGGAATTGACCGTTAACCCGAATAAATTATTTTGGATAACTTTCATCAAATCATTACCGCCAACAGTCAGTGTGATAAAATCAGCTGTTTTGATATTGTTTCGAATTTCTTCTTTTGTTTTTACTCGCTTTAAGATCTGGTCACTTCGTTCACCATTTACACCATAGTTTTCTGTTTCAACCGCGGTCAAATTATAACGGTCTTTTAGATCATTTGCGACAAGGGGAACGAATCCTCCTTGCTTGGTTTGATCTCCTACTCCTTCAGTCAGCGAATCTCCGATAGCTATGTAGTGAAGTTTTTCTTTTTTATTTGGATCTTCTCTCACAGTAGTTACTGGTTTCATTAGTGGGCCAGCTTTCGGTATAGAAGCAGCTAAACCTGCATAGATGATGATCGCAATTAATAATGGGAACAAAACGAGGATCAGATGTCGTTTCGTTAATTTCATTTTTTCACCTCTTGTATTCGATTGGTTCTAATGTTATCAAAAATTTTATCAAAAAGGTAGTCTTTATGAAAAAAGAAAACAATTATTTTCCTAATTTTATAAAGTATTATTTGTCAAATTAAGCGAGACAAAACTTTCCATTTACGTAACTCAAAAAAACTTCTAATGGTGTTTGGTAATTTAGTGATTTTCTAGGGATATGGTTTCTTTTGGACGCAACGGATGAGATGAATCCTTGATTGACTTGGTTGAAGTCCATTTCTTTTGGTAGTCCATCTTTTCGGAGGAGTCCGTTTGAATGTTCATTTAATCCCCGTTGGGAAGGCGTTCCTGGGTCTGCGAAATAAATATCAATATCATTCGTATTACTAATACTTTTCCAATTAGAGAATTCTTTTCCACAATCAAAGGTAATTGATTTGAAAAGATTTTTGGGTACGGATTGAAGCCATTCATTAATCGAATTTTCAATATCAACTGCCTTACGGCCTTCTGGTTTCAAGACGATAATGGCTTTTGAAAGTCGCTCAACGAGTGTGATGACGGCACTTTTATGGCGGATGCCGACAATCGTATCACCCTCTAAATGTCCAAATTCTTCTTCGAAAACGACATAATCTTTTTTACGTTCAGAAATATTTCTTTTGAATGCCTGTTTTCCACGTTTTTCCTTATAACCATTTGGTTTTCGTTTTCCTTGCATCGGTAAATGTAAAACATTGAATTCTCCCGTTTTAAACCGGCGATAGAGGGTACTTACTGAACAAGAGAAGGTTCGCTCTGCACGGCCAATAATGACGTCTGGGGTCCAACCTTCAGTTGATCTTTTTGCAATGTATTCTTTTTCCTCAGCAGGAAAAATGATTTCGGTTCTCCCACAACGTCGCTTATTTTCTTTGTATTGTTCAAAGTATTCAAGTGCTGTTCCACCACATTTGAGAAAGTTATAGACATTGTAAATTGTTTGGCGTCCACGTTTAAGCTGCTTCGCAACGATAGCAACCGGAGTTTCTTGATGAAAATATGCTTCTATCATTACAAGCTCGTTTGGTGTAAGATGGGTATAAGTCATTTATGTTCACTCTCCTTGTATGCTTTAGCGGGTATTACAATTTGAGTGTAACATAAATGGCTTTTTTATTTGTCTCGCTTAATTATACAAACGGCGAAGAAAAAGAGAATAAGCTGCAAGCCTTTCAGGCTGAGGGCTTATCCTCTTTTCGACTAATCTACATAATACATGATTGCAAACGCGTCTTTACCAGTATGCGTAGCGATAACCGGATTCGTATGCAGTACAGGGATATGCATGTCCGGGAATAATTCTTGCAAACCCTCTTTGAATTCTTGCGCCAATTCTTTTGCATCCGCATGTGAAATACCGATTTGTCGCACATTTGGCAATTCTTTCAGTTCATTTTTCAAATTATTAAACCATTTATCGAACGTTTTCTTTCCTCGCCCCTTAGTTACAGGGATTAATTCAGAATGGGCGAAATTCATCACCACGCGTATGTTCAAAACACTAGACAGCAAACCAGTTGTTCGACTGATTCTTCCACCTTTTACCAAGTTATCTAGTGTGGATATTCCGATGTATAATTTTGTATTGTCTTGTACTTTTTTGACTTCTTCAAGGATTTCCTCTACTGTTTTACCTTCTTTTGCTAATTCAGCTGCTCGAATTACCTGAAAAGATAATCCTTGGTCAGTGGTATCACTGTCGATAACCGTTACTTTCGTTTTTGTTAGATTACTGGCTTGTCTTGCTGCTTCTACTGTTCCACTCAAGCCTTTTGTCATATGGATCGAAATCACTTCACTGCCGTCTTCTCCTAGCTCATCATACATCGAGATAAATTCTCCAATCGGTGGTTGGCTTGTTTTGGGCAGATTTTTTGCTTTTGCCATCATTTCCATAAATCTTTCGCCGTCTAGTTGGTCATCATCGGGATATACTGTTCCGTCGATCATGATGGATAGCGGCATGACACGAATGCCTAAAGCATCGCGTACATTTTTTTCCATCGTACATGAAGAATCTGTTACGATTTTTACATTTGTCATTATTTTCTCTCTCTCTTTCTTTAACAAGATGCCTTATTCATGTTAAACTACATGTAAGACAATTTCTATTTTTAGTATAACAGACAAATAATGATTTTTCATTAATTACACCTAGTAAAGGAGCCGTTTTCATGGAAAAAACGAAATTTAATCGAACGTATGAAATATTAAATGAAGTGTTTAATGCAGTCACCCATGGAATTGGGACTGGATTGAGTATCGCGGGACTAGTGGTTCTTTTAGTAAAAGGTGCCCACTTGCATTCCTCCCTCCATATTGTCTCTTATGCTATCTATGGATCGATGATGATTCTTTTATTTTTAACGTCTACTTTGTTTCATTCATTGATTTTTACAAAAGCAAAAAAGGTGTTCCAAGTATTCGATCATAGTTCGATTTTTCTTTTGATTGCAGGAAGTTATACTCCTTTTTGTTTGCTGAGTATCCGAGGATGGCTAGGTTGGACTTTATTTGTATTAATCTGGTTGTTTGCGATTCTTGGCATTATATATAAAGCGTTGACGTTGCATAAACGGGAGAGAGTATCAAAAGTATCTACGATCATCTATATTTTTATGGGGTGGCTCTGTGTCGTGGCTGCTGTTCCTCTTTATCACTCTCTTGGAATGACTGGTGTTATTTTGATGGTAGCAGGCGGGCTTTCTTACACGATAGGCGCATTCTTTTATAGCTTGAATTCTATCCGCTATATGCATGTTGTTTGGCATTTGTTTGTTATGTTAGGTGCAGGTTTTATGTACTTCTCTGTTTTATTCTTTACTTAATAAAAAAAATAAAGCTATGGATGGGACAGCTCTAAATAACAGCTAGTCTATCCATAGCTTTTTTATATCGTCAATTCGCCTGTCCCGCTTTTTACAGGATTCTCATTACGCTGATACGTTTCAAATTGATGCGGATAACGATTTTTTTCATCTATTTCTCCTTGACTAGTATTGATCAGTGACCAATCAGACCAGTCAACAGGTGGAAAATAAGCATCTCCATCGAATACATGATGGATGACTGTACGGTATAATATCGTACAAAATGGCAGAAATTCTTGATAAACAGCTGACCCTCCAGCGATGAAAAAGATACCGTCTGTTTCTTTTTCCAGAGCAAGCACGTCTTCCACACTATGCATGACATGCACGCCTTCTGCTTTATAGGAAGAATCTCTCGTCAAAACAATCGTCTGACGATTCGGCAACGGACGGCTACCCATCCCTTCGAAAGTTTTTCGTCCCATCACTAGTGTATTTGCTTCTGTCATTTGTTTGAAGAATTTCAGATCATTTGGCAAACGCCAAGGAAGACGGTCTTCTTTTCCAATCAATCCGTTTTCATCCTGTGCCCAAATTGCAGCTAACATTTTCTCATCCTTTCTGATTCTAAACAGCGATAGGAGCTTTGATCGCCGGATGTGGGTCATATCCTTCTAATTGGATATCTTCCATCTCAAAATCAAATACTGACTGCTTTTCCTGATTCAAAACTAAAGTCGGAAATGCGCGTATTTCTCGGCTCAATTGTTCTTTCATTTGTTCGATATGATTGATATAAAGATGAGCGTCTCCTAATGTGTGAACAAATTCGCCAACCGCTAAACCTGTTTCATGTGCAATTAGGTGAGTCAGCAACGCATAACTTGCAATGTTGAACGGAACGCCTAGAAACACATCTCCACTGCGTTGATACAATTGGCAGCTTAGCCGTCCCTCTTGAACATAAAATTGAAACATCGTATGACAAGGAGGCAAAGCCATGCTAGGAACATCTTCCGGATTCCATGCAGAAACGATCAATCTTCTAGAATCAGGAGTCTTTTTGATTGCTTCGATCACTTCTTTGATTTGATCGATAAAGCCACCGTCTTTTGTTTCCCAGTGACGCCATTGATAGCCGTAGATGTGTCCAAGATCGCCGTATGTTTCAGCAAAGGAATCATCGGTTAGGATCTTCTCGCAAAAAAGCTTGCTCTGCTTTTTATATTCTTCATTGAATTCAGGATCTGTCAAACATCTATGGCCAAAATCAGTCATATCTGGTCCATTATAGTCTGGACTTTTGATGTAGCGTTCAAATGCCCATTCATCCCAAATATGGTTTTTATTTTGTAATAGATAGCGGATATTCGTATCTCCTTTTAAAAACCAAAGCAATTCGCTTTTGATCAATCCAAAAGGTACTCGTTTCGTTGTTAACAAAGGAAACCCTTTTTGCAGATCAAACCGCATTTGGTATCCGAATAAGCTTAATGTGCCTGTGCCTGTTCTGTCTTCTTTACGATGCCCTTCTTCCAACAATTTTCTTCCTAAGTCAAGATACGCTTGTTCCATCCTTTTTCCTCCTAATCTTCTACCCATTCACTCAAGTATTCCCACCGTGCCATTTTTTCTTCAAGTTGTGCTTCTGTTTCAGATACGTCGTTTTGCAATTCTTGTAATCGAGTGAAATTATCTCCTTGATGATTCATCTCTTCTTGGAGCAATGAGATTTTTTCTTCAAGTTCTGCAATCTCATCTTCAATCGTTTCCCATTCTTTTTGTTCCATGTAAGATAATTTCTTCTTTTCAGCAGGTTCCTTGCTCTGTATTTTTGGTTTCGCTTTTTCAGCAGGCTGCTGGGTCTCTTTTTGCTTCAGTAAATAACTGGACATGTTTCCGTAATAAAGTTCTTGTTTTCCGTTTCCTTGGAATACTAATAACTTATCTGCTACCTTGTCCAAGAAATAACGGTCATGGGAAACAGTGATCACAGCACCTGGAAAACTTCTAAAATAATCTTCCAAAATCGTCAATGTTGCTATGTCCAAATCATTGGTCGGTTCATCCAATAATAAAACATTAGGTTGCTGGATCAGCAGTTTCAACAAAAATAACCGGCGTTTTTCTCCGCCTGAAAGTTTGCCTATCAGTGTCCCATGCATAAATCTTGGAAATAAAAATCGTTCAAGTAATTCTGCTACTCCGATTTGACTGCCATCTGCTGTTTTTGCTTCTTCAGCAGCTTCTTGTAAGTAAGCAATCATCCGTTTATCTGGTGCCATTTCTTCATTTTCTTGTGTATAATACGCAAGATGAACCGTTTCACCGATAGACATTGTACCGCTATCCAGGGGAATTCTGCCAGCTAGAATATTAAGCAATGTCGATTTTCCCGCACCATTTTTACCAGTAATACCTAGTCTTTCCCGAGATTGAATCAGTAAATCTAAATGTTCTAGCAGTGTTTGGTCATTTATACGGTAACTGCCATCTTTGATTTCCAGTACTTTTTTCCCTAAACGTTGTGTCGCTAGGTTCAGCTCTAAATCATCTTCTTGGTTTACTTGGTACAAGTTCTCCTTTAGATCTTCGAAACGGTTGATCCGTGCTTGCTGCTTGGTGCCACGTGCCTGTACGCCAGCCCTCATCCAAGCTAATTCCTGTTTATAAAGCCGCTTGCGCTTTTCTTCTTGTTCTACTTCTACACGATCACGTTCTGCTTTTTCTAAGACGTAAGCTTCATAATTTCCTTTATACTCGTATAATTTTCCAAATGAAAGTTCGAAGATTCGGTTTGCTACTCTATCTAGAAAATAACGATCGTGGGTAACCATCAATAGTGCGCCACGGTATTGTTTCAAATAGTTTTCCAACCACTCGATCGCTTCATAATCTAAATGGTTTGTTGGTTCGTCTAGTAATAGTAAATCGGGTTCATCAATCAACACTTGCGCCAGACTAACTCGTTTTTTCTGACCACCTGATAAAGTACTGATTTTTTTATCTAATTCACTGATTCCTAATTTTTGCAAAATAATCTTTGCGTTGGTATCTGTAGTCCAAGCATCTTCTTTATTCATTTGTTCTTCTGCTTTAGCATAACGTTTTTGCACATCAGGGTCTTCTCCGTTTTCCCCTAGTTCGATCAATGCTTCCTCATATGCTCGAACAGTTTGGATCAAGGGGCTGTTTCCTTGAAAGACTGCTTGGAGAACAGTTAATTCATCGGAAAATTCAGCTGCTTGAGAAAGATAACCAATACGGTAATCAGTTGGATAAAACACTGTTTGCCGATCACCGTCGCCGCTATCGATACCGGCAATAATATTTAAGAGACTTGTTTTACCCGTCCCGTTCGTCCCAATCAACCCGATACGGTCTTTTTCGTGGACCAAAAAAGAAATCTGGTCAAACAAATCTTTTTCACCATAAGTTTTTTTGAGGTCAGTTACTTTTAATTCTTTCAACATGTTCCCTCCTTATCTTGGATATTGTATCATAAAAATAGTGAACTTCAGGAAAATTTTTTTGGTATTTGTTCTTTTTGTGTTCTCAAAAAAAGAACAGGACCGATTCGATCCTGTTCTGATATGTTTTGTTTTTTATAAAACTTGAAAATTTTTACCTTTTTATTTTATTGGACTCGTTTTTTTGACTTTGCTCGAAACGCAAATCGGAAAGAAAAGTTATCAGATGGTTTGTTCATCGTATAAGATTCTAACAAATTGATATTCCTGCGATAGCTGTTCGCAGAAAACGTCGTGATTTTCTCAGCAACTTCGTATTCATCAATGATTTTTCTTTCAAGATAATAACCTCTTAGCATTTTTTTTGTAAACAGACTATCTTGCTGGATCATCCACGAAGAAATCAAATTCCCCGAGTTCATTTTTATTCCTTCAAGTTTGCGTTGCTGGATAAAAAATTGAACCATCGTTTCATCATAAATATCAGTCAAGTTATCTAAACTTTCAATAATCAACTGAGTATTTTTTTGATATGTCTCTCTGATTTCTTGGATATCTTCATCACTAATAAATGTCTGACGATCAGCATGTCTTCTTTGCCAAAACATTTTCGGATGGAGAACGATTCGCATTAACCTACGGACAACAATGAACCAAAAGCCGATAAAAGACAAAATCTGGCTTGTGATAGAATGTTCGAATCGAGAAAGAAAACGGGAGTAAAAACGATAACCATTAGAAGAAAGCTTGCCCGAACGATAACTTTCATCCAATCCATCCCGTTCGATCGACAAAATCAGTGCTTGTATTTCTTGTACTTCTTGCTTTTCATCATCGGTTAAATCTTCCAAGTACAGATCACGTATCCGTTCTTGATAATTTTCTATCACTGCTTCAGTGGCTAAAAATTCTTTTGTATTACGATCAATTTCCTTTATTTCTTTTCGCAAAACTTCAACGACCTCTTCTAAAATCATCAAAGCATTCAAATCCGTGCTTTTCGCTTCCTCTGTTTCCGTCAGCATAGGCAAGACAATGATCCCTATGACCAAAGTCACTAAGATGACACCCGCCGTCAGAAACAAAAGCAAAGACCGCTGGTAAAACATCATATTATTGATTGAAAATGGCAAAATAAAAATCGTAGCCAAACTGACTGTTCCCTTTACACCGCCAAATGTTAAGATCAAGATCTCGTTCAACTGTTTTTTGAACTTTTTACTGCCATCTTTGAATACATAAAAAAGACTGATAGAAATGAATCTGATCACAAAAAGCATGACAGAGATTAATACGATAATCGCTAATAAAAGACCGTTTGGATATAAACCGTCTCCCCATACTGGCGAGAACACTTGCGTCAATTCGATTCCTAAAAATATAAATACTAATGCATTCAGTGTAAAAGCAATAGTTGTCCATGTACTGTGGGACAAGCTCGACAATTCTGCATCAAACACAGAGATTTTCCTAAAACCAGAAGCTTGGAGAATACCTGCTGCCACTGCAGCAATGATTCCAGATACATCAAATGCCTCTGCCAATACATAGGCTAGAAAAGGAAGCAAAAGTTCGATCAGCAGATACCCTGTGACATCTTGTGCTGATGCTTTTTCGATCAAATGAATTATTTTTTGTTTGAACCAGACAAGCAAAAAGCCGATCAAAGCTCCCCCAATACTAGAAACTACTAGACTCATCCCCGCGTTTACTGCTGAAAAAGATCCGGTGATCAGCGCACCAAGAGCAAACTGGAAGGCAGTAACACCAGATGCATCATTCAAAAGACCTTCTCCTTCCAAAATATGCATCGCCTTTTTAGGGATATTCACTCGTCCAGAAAGAGAACTGACTGCTACCGCATCTGTCGGACCTAACGCTGCTCCAAAAGCAAAGCAGGCAGCAAGTGGGACACTTGGCAACAGGAATGATAACGTCGCACCTACCCCGACAAGGGTCAAAATGACTCCTCCAAATGCCAAGAACAAAATTGTCCCGAAATTTTTGAGAATCGAAGAAATATCTGCTTTTTCTCCTTCTCTAAATAACAATGGTGCAATAATCATAACTAAGAACAATTCAGGTTCAAAATCGATTGATTGTCCCCACTCTGTCAGACCTAATACCACTCCAAGGAAAATTTGGATCAGTGGAGCTGGAATCATTGGCAAAATGCGGCTAGCTATGTTCGATAAGGTGATCGTTACTGCAAATACAATAACTAACTCAGCAAATTCCATCGTCCATCCCCTTTATTTTTTATTTTGTGTAAGCATTTTTAAAAATTGTTCTTTTTTCTTTAAAATTTTGGTTTCGACTACTTCAACCTGTGTTTGGTTACCCTCTAATTCACACTGTACACGTTTTGACTCCAAACGAAGCAGATCATGTTTCAGACGTTCCAACTGACGATACATCAATATATTTCTTTTACGCAACTTACAAAGTATTTGACGGCGGTCATCCATCGAAAGGGCGCCATAGCGATCATGCAACAGTTTTTTTTGTTGTTCAAAACTCTCTCTCATTTTCCAGATCTCCTATACACAAACTTCCATCATTATAGCAAAGTTCTTTTTGGATGAAAAATATTTCATTGTTTCATCGTTTATTGCTAGTTAGAAATTTCCATAAATTTTTCAACGCCTCATTCTATTCCAAATAGTATCAGATATCAAGTAAAACTTAAGAAAGATAAAAGTTTCTGACAAAAGGATGTTTACTTTTCCATTCCTGCCTTTCTTGTTCTTTTATCACAACAAAAAAATGGGGCTGCGACAAAAATCTTGTCACAGTCCCTTATTCTGAATAAACGGTGTGGAAGAGACAGCCTATCAGTAGTAATAAGACACATCTCTTTCACAGCCTCATTTTTGCGTAAAAATCGATTTATTCGAAAAATTCCCCGTATACATCTTCTACACGTTGATCTGGATTGATCACGATATACAAGTTACCTGTTTTTTCGCTGATTTTTGTTGATTGATATTGATTGTCTAATCCTTCTGTTCCTTTATCTAGATATGGGAAGTACACAAGATCAGGTGTGCCATTTCGGTAAAGGATTTCCATTCGCTCGATATCTTCGTATTTCAATGCGCGATTAAACATGCCCATTTCCAGTCCGCCTAGGTTGATATCATGTGTCGCAACTGCGTCCCCTTCATGGAAGATTTCGATTTTAAATCCAGCACACGGATGGATTTCAACAAATTCACTGCCATTGATTCGTCCAAAACTTGTTGTGATTTGTTTGATCCAAAGATCGCCGATATGACGGCGGTTGATCGTCCAGGTTTCTCCATTTCTAAAATAAAATTTTAGCGCTGTCATTTCTTTACTCATTAAAAAGACTCCTTTATGATGTAATTTATTCTTGTACTACCTCAGTTTAGCACAAATTTATGTAAGTGGTCACATCTTATGTTTTTTCTTCTAATGACTTATCTGCCCACTTTAAGTAGCCAACAAAGCTGAGCAGATACAGTCTAGTGTTTTTTAAATCAATTTTTCTTTCGATAAAAAATCCAAAACCTGTTTTTTATCATTTTTTATTCTTTGTTCTACGACGGCTTTTTCAGCTAATTGCAAAGCTTCACTAACCCACTTACCAGGTTTTTTTCCAGTTTCTTCTAGCAAGATTTTACCATCTACTGCTAATTCGCTTAATGACTTGATAGGTAAACGATCATAGGATTCTCCTACGGCATCCATCTGAGGTGTTTCGTCAAAATAGATCATCAATTCTTCTACTTGCAGTGCATGTTTTTTGCCTAAGAAGTACAATTCGAATGGTTCCAAAGCTCCAGTTTCTCGTTGTCGTAGTCCTTGGACAAGTGCTTGAACGTCTTTAATCATTTGGTTAGAACACTTCCACGATTTCAAAAAGGAACGAATCTCATTTTCTTTTAGACCCAGTTGGCTGATCAATAATGTCCATACTTGGCTCTCTTCTTTCAATGGGACGGATGGTAATTCAGCAAAACGTAAAAGTGCTTCGCCTTCTTCTTTCAAACCGGGACAGCAAATGTAGCACTCTGTTTCAATAAATGCATGGATTCCCGCGGCCCGTTCATTTCCCAAGAGCATCTTGATGAATTCCACATTTATACGTTCTACAGATATTTTACCTAATAGCTCGTGGTTTTCTTTGATGGCGTAGAAGGTTTCTTCCTCTAATTTGAACCCTAGTTGACTGACAAAACGCAACCCGCGCATCATTCGTAAGGCATCTTCATGGAACCGCTCATGAGGATTGCCTACAGCTCGCAAGATCTGTTCTTCTAAATCTTGCAGACCATCGAACAAATCGATGATTTCTCCATCTTCTCTCAAAGCAAACGCATTGATCGTAAAATCTCTTCTTTTCAAATCTTCTGCCAACGAACGAACGAATTCGACATGATCTGGTCTGCGGTAGTCCTGATAAGTTGATTCCGTCCGAAATGTGGTGATCTCATATTGTTCATCATTTTCTAATACCAACACAGTTCCATGTTCGATCCCAATATCTATCGTTTTTGGAAAAAGCTGTTTGATTTCTTCTGGAAATGCGCTTGTTGCGATATCCACATCATGGATTGGCTGGTTCAGCAAGATATCACGTACACTTCCACCTACAAAATAAGCTTCATATCCTGCATTCTCTAATTTTTTCAGAACTGGAATTGCCTTTTGGTATTCCAGAGGTAATTGTTTTAATTTCATTTTTCCAACCTTTCCTGCGTGTTTCTTGTACTGAGATAAAGACTCAGTTGCATGGTGACTGTTTGACAAGTCCGTTTCAGAGTCTTCAAGGCCAGGACCACTTCATCTTGTTTACTCGTCCTTACGCTCAAAGCGATTATGGTCTCTTTGATTGAATTTTTCCATGTTTTTTTCAAAAACTTCAGTTAAGTCGATATTCAATGAATTAGCCATGATCATCGTAACGAATAAAACATCACCAAGTTCTTCTGCTACCGAGTTAACTGGTTCAGAAGCCTTTTTGCTTTTTTCTCCATAAGTGTGGTTGACTTCTCTTGCCAATTCACCTACTTCTTCAGTTAATCGAGCCATCTGAGCTAATGGAGAGAAATACCCCACCTTGAATTGCTGGATATATTCATCCACTTCCTGCTGCATACTGTATAAAGAACGCTTTTTATCCATCTTTTTCCCTCCAAAACTATCTTACCAAAACTTTAACGCAAATCCTAGATAAGAGCAATTGAGAAAATCGAATTTCCATGCTACATTTAGAAAGGAATTTCTAAATGGAAATTCTGTGAAAATACATAATTGAAAGCTGGAATTCATATGGTCAAACGAAAAACAGTAAAAGAAGTTCTTTTTATCATTATAGGAACAAGTATTTATGCATTTGGTCTTGTTTACTTGAACATCGCTAATCATTTAGCAGAAGGGGGCGTCTCAGGGATCACCTTGATCTTAAGAGCTTTATTCGGAATTGATCCAGCTTATACGACTTTATTAATCAACATCCCATTGATTTTACTAGGAGGAAAGATCCTCGGTAAACGTTCCTTGGCCTATACAGTTCTAGGTACACTTTCTTTGTCATTCTTTTTATGGATCTGGCAAAGGGTTCCACTAGAAATCAATTTACAGCATGATCTACTGATCGTTTCTCTACTTGCGGGTTTAGTTGCAGGTGTAGGAAGCGGGATCGTCTACCGCATGGGTGGAACAACAGGTGGCAGCGATATTATTGCTCGGATTTTAGAACAAAATTACGGCATCACTATGGGGCGTTCCCTATTGGCATTTGATATCATCGTCTTACTTGCTTCATTAACCTATATCGACTTGAAACGTATGATGTATACGTTGATTGTTTCGTATGTTTTCAGTCGTGTGATTGATTCGATCTTAGATGGCGGATATTCTGCAAAAGGTCTACTTGTCGTCTCCAACAAAAGCGAAGAGATTGCACCACTACTGATGACCGGTCTGCAAAGAGGTGTGACTTTTCTTTCTGGAGAAGGCGCATTCTCTGGTAATTCAAAAAAAATCATCTATATGGTCGTTAGCTCTAGTGAATTAACTGAAGCTAAGAGGATCGTCCACGAGATTGACGAAAAAGCTTTCCTTTCAATCATCAATGTGCATGAAGTGGAAGGGCAAGGCTTTACTTATTTGAAGCCACAGACAAGATTACTGAAAAAACTATAAGAAAAAAGACAAAGATAGGCTATGAGGAAAGATTCCACATCCAGCTGATCTTTGTCTTTTTTAGTACTATACTATTTTTAACTAATTGTTATGTTCACTTACCCGGTTACTTTTCTTTTGTGTCTGCAAAAGGATCTTTCGGTTAACTTCATCAGATAATTTCAAAAAAGCATCCCTATCTCCATCTTCTAGTGCTTGATCGATTTGAGCATAAAGCATTTTTAGTTTTGCCTCTTCTTCTTTTTCTTGAAAATATCGTTCAATTAATTCAGTATCTTCTTCACTGACTGAAGAATCCCAAGAAGAAAATGGATTGTCTTCTAAGATAGATAGATATTCTCTTGTCTGCCAAGCATTTTCGAATATACATTCCACATATAAAGGCTTTTTCCAATTCAAACGGATTTCATGAAAAATCTGGTCTGTGTCCGTAAATTCTTTTCCCTGCAAAAACAATTTCATGGGTTCCCCTTCAACAGATAGATCACTGATCTGCAGTCCTCGATCCGCAAAATTCGCCCCTTCAACAAAGTGGACATTGCTTAAAATCGCTTCATGATTGGCAAGATAATTCAAGATCCAAAAAACTTCTCTTCGGCTAAAAGATACATGATTGACCATCCACGTTAAAAAATTCTTCTTTTCCCGTACATCAATTAGCATTTTTCTCACCTCTCTGTTAGGTCATCTAATAATGACAGTGCCTCCATATCTCCTGGTTCAAGTGTTAAATAATAAGTCAATAATTCTTGCGCTCTTTTCAGCTGCCCTTCTTCTCTTAAGAAAAAGGCATACTCTTTCAAGAAATCTGGTTCATGTGATAGTTCATGATAAGCCTGTTCATAGTGTACAGCTGCAACGGTAAAGTCTTCTAATTCATTATAAGCATGGGCTAGGTTCCATTCTGCATAAGGATTAGCAGTTTCTTCCATCTGATTGATCACTTGTATCACATCTTCATATCTTTCATCATCCAAGTAAAGATTGCTTAAAGTAAGTAATGTTTCATCTTGTTTGTCTCCTACTTCTAAAGCTTTCAGTAAAAGTTCTTCTGCTCGCTGTCTATCATGCAGACGGAAAGCATTTTCCGAGGCCAGGTGATAAAGTTCGACTTGGTAAGGATTTTCTTTGATTCCTTCTTCTAACACTGTTTGTGCTTCTTCAATCATTTCTTCTTCTTGAAGAGCTTGTCCTAGATATAGATATAACGATTGATAATGCGGATTAACTTCTCGAAGTTCTTCCAGATAGTTGATTGCCTGCTGATTTTCTTTCAATTGAAGATTCGTAAAAGCTAGCTGGAACAGTCGATCATCTGTCCTTTCTTCTTTCAGTGCTTCTTCTAAAGGTGCGATAGCTGCTTCGAATTCTCCTTGCATACTTAAGGATTGTCCTAAACGTTCCTGCATCGAGATTCCTGAAATTTCATTTATCCCGCTTGCCAACAATGTTTCATAAACCACTGCTGCCTCTTTGAAACGATCAACTGAAAAATACAATTCAGCTAGCGCAAACTGGATCAATGGTTCATCAGGAAGCAACCCAGCTGCTTCTTTCAATTTTGCTTCACTCACTTCAGGGATTCCGATAACTTGGTACAAATCAGCTATCGCCAATAAGCTTTGCGGATAGTAATCACTTTGCTTATCCACTTTTTCCAGGTATTCAAAAGCTAAGTCGATCTCATTATCTTCGATTGCAATTTCTGCTAACGGGATGTTCAGTCCGTCATTTTCTGGGTATTGGTTGATCAGTTGTTCAAAAATCTGTTTTGCTTCGATCAAAAAGCCAATAGCCAGCAATTCTTCGCCTAGTTCAGCTAATATATCTGCTGGGTCTTCTTTTAATGCTTTTTCTAAAAAGATTTGTGCTTGTGACAAGTCTTCATCTGATAAAGCTTGCAACATTTTTTCGCTATTTGTATTCATTTCAATTCCCTCTTATCTCACTGACGATTTGTTGAAATACCGTCATTGTTCTCAATAATTCTTTTTCGTTTGGACGTTGGTATCCGTCTATTATACCTATTTTTTCTAAAACAAGTATTTTTTTGCTTTTTTCTGCCAAAAAAAGAACTTTTTCCAAATACTCCATCTTTGAAATCTGTTCCAGCCAGTGGATTGGATAGCCAAGCAAGTCCAGCCACACAAAAAAGTTTTTTAGTTGGAAATCAAAAGGATATGCTTGGAGATTCCACACGAAATGAAACATCATTCCTAAAAATTTTTTCATACTAGCAGAAAGTAGATGGCCATTTTCGGTCAGATAAAAAGCTTGTTCAAACAGTTTACCATAATTTGACAGGTTTTCTGCCTCTAATTGATAAAAATAGATCATTTCTTCGATCATCCCGGCAAACGGCCGAGTCGTTGATTGCTTTTTATTTGGATAGTTTTTATACAGATTTTGCAAAAAACGATGATCACAAATCATTCCGCAACAGATAAAAGTCAAAAAGTCAATCTGCTTTCCGTCCACTTGCCGCTCGCTGATTGTTTGATCATAAACGATGCGTTCTGGCAGATTGATGGTTTGCAGTACTACACGATTTGGTAGCTGCAAAATCGTCCGCTGCGGTGTTAATGCTCGGCTTAGAGAACGGATCGATACAGGGATCATCCATAGTGATGAATCAAGGGTTGTATGTTTTTGAAAAAAACCTGCCAGATCCATGATCCCTTCATTTCCAAATCCGATGATAAACATGGATTGATTTTCGGGATAGCGTTTGACGAAATCAAGCAGGTTCTTTAATTCTGTTAAATGATTGCATTGAGTGTTGGCACAAATATACCAGTCATTGTTTGCTTGATTTGCAAATAACGGGTTGATCTTATCTGCAAACAAATCATAATAGCGCTGATTCGTTAAAAATAAGATTGGCTGATCAATGGAAAGTTCTCTTAGCTGGCTGACTAGCGTTTCTCCGTAAAACACTTTCGTCAACGCATCTTCTACTTGATAATCAAGTTCCATACGCATCCCTCCTCTTCTTATTTTTATTTTACCATTAGTAAGCAAATTCTAGAAAAGATAAGAGCAAAGCTCACCTCATAACTTGGAAATAAATAAAAATTAAATAAAATACATGTGTTTTCTATGTATGACATACGGATTCGGAATCTCTGTCTCTTATTTATTCCTTTTCTGCTAGGAAATAAAAAGAAAAGCACTTGTAGCCCTAGAGCCACAAGCGCTTTTTCAACTGTCTTATTTAACAGCGTCTTTTAATGCTTTACCTGGTTTGAATGCAGGTACTTTGCTAGCTGGAATTTCGATTTCTTCACCAGTTTGTGGGTTGCGACCTTTGCGAGCTGCGCGTTCGCGAACTTCAAAGTTACCAAAACCGATTAATTGAACTTTTTCGCCGTTAGCTAAAGCATCTTGAATAGTTGAAAATACAGCATCTACTGCTGCAGTTGCATCTTTTTTAGTTAAATCAGTAGCTGAAGCAACTTTTTCGATTAATTCTGCTTTGTTTGCCATGGATAGATTCACCTCCTCCACAAGAGATATGATAGAAATATCATTTAGTTAAAACTTTCTGAGTGGTCCAGAAGTTTAAAAAGAAATATTGATTAACTTCAATATTCTGTTATCACGATATCATATGAACCGCTTAATAGCAAGGTTTTTACCAATTTTCACATGCTTTTTTTAGTCATAGAAACGTAACAAACGAAACTGTCTTTTTCTTTTGAAAAAAAACGTCGATATGGTAAAATGCCTATTTTCTCCTACGAGGGATAATTCGGATGGACGTCCCTTCAAAAGTAAATGCTTTTCTGATTTGATTTTCTAAGAAACGTTCATAAGAAAAATGCATCAATTCCTCTTCATTGACAAAAACGACAAATGTAGGTGGTTTGACAGCGACTTGTGTAGCATAAAAAATCTTCAGGCGTTTTCCTTTATCTGTTGGTGTTGGATTGATTGCTACAGCATCCATAATGATATCATTCAACACAGCCGAAGAGATACGAAGATTCTGGTTCATACTTACTTGTTCGATCATTTCAGGCAGACGTTCCAACCGTTGTTTAGTCACTGCAGAAACAAAAACGATTGGAGCGTAATCAAGATACCGGAATTCATCACGAATCTCTTGTTCGAAATCACGCATTGTATTGGTTTCTTTCTTTACAAGATCCCATTTATTCACGACGATAATAATTCCACGACCAGCTTCATGGGCGTAACCCGCTACTCGCTTGTCTTGTTCCCGAATCCCTTCTTCAGCATTCAGTACCATCAAAACGATATCAGAACGGTCAATGGCACGCATTGCACGCATCACGCTGTATTTTTCAGTATTTTCGTATACTTTTCCGCGTTTACGCATACCAGCTGTATCGATCATTAAGAATTTCTGACCACTTTCAGAAACGAAGTGGGTGTCGATTGCGTCTCGGGTCGTTCCTTCAATATCCGAAACAATTACACGTTCTTCTCCTAAAATCGCATTGATCAAAGAGGATTTACCAACATTTGGGCGACCAATCAAACTAAACTTAATCGTGTCGTCGTCCTCTTCTTCAGTCTCTTCAGAGAAATACTTCACTGCTTCATCTAAAATATCACCAATCCCTAGTCCATGGCTTCCTGAAACAGGATAAGGATCGCCTAGCCCTAAGGAATAAAATTCATAGATATCGTTTCTCATTTCTGGATTATCTACTTTATTGACTGCTAAAATCACTGGTTTATTACTTCTGTATAAAATTTTCGCAACCATCTCATCTGCGTCTGTCACGCCTTCGCGTCCGCTGACTACACAAATGATTACATCTGCTTCTTCAATCGCGATTTCTGCTTGATGCTTGATCTGATCCATAAAGGGTTCATCGCCAAGATCAATTCCGCCTGTGTCGATCACGCTGAATTCTCGACCTAACCATTCACCTTTTGCATAAATACGATCACGAGTTACTCCAGGAGTATCTTCGACAATCGAGATACGCTCACCAGCGATGCGGTTAAAAATCGTAGACTTACCGACGTTCGGGCGGCCAACGATTGCAATTGTTGGATTTGCCATATTATTTCCTCCTCACAAGTTTCCAATCTCACTTAGTTTAACGAATGCATTGCCAACTTTCAAGCATAGATTGTCAATTAAACGAAGTATTTTTATTCCTTATTGAAATACTAATCGCTTTTCAAAAGAAAAACTGAGACAAAAGCAGCTGCTTTCATCTCAGTCACAGATACAAAATCAATTATTTTTCAGAATCATCGGTTGCTTTTTCTTCTACTTCTTCTTTCAACGCATCACCTAAAATGTCTCCCATAGTAAATCCAGTATTTTCTTCTGGTAATTCATAAGACTCAACATTTTTTGGTTCTTCTTCTGAAGCTGGTTCTTCTTCTGAAGCTGGTTTTTCTTCTAAAGCTTTGATACTCAATGCAATACGATGTTCTTCTGGATGGATCTCTAATACTTTCACTTTCACTTCGTCACCTTCATGAAGCACTTCATGTGGTGTCGCAATATGTTTATGTGAAATTTGAGAGATATGGACTAGCCCTTCTACTCCAGGGAACACTTCAACAAAGGCACCGAAGCTTGTCAAACGTTTAACTGTTCCGTCTAATACTGTGCCAACTGGAGCTTTTGTATCGATTTCTGACCAAGGTCCAGGCTGTGTGTCTTTGATGGACAAGGAAACACGTTCTTGTTCAGGATTGATAGACAACACTTTGACATTTACATCATCATTGACAGCCAATACATCACTTGGTTTTGCTACATGACTATGTGAAATCTCTGAGACATGGACTAGACCGTCAATTCCGCCTAGGTCGACAAATGCGCCAAAATCAGTAAGACGTGCAACACGTCCACTGAGAACATCTCCCTCATGGATAGTTGAAAGAATTTCTTTTTTCTTTTCTTCTCTTTCGTTTTCCACTACCGCTTTATGCGATAAGATCAAACGATTTTCTGATGGTTCGATTTCGATGATTTTAAAGCTCAATGTTTTGCCTTTATAGTCTGAAAAGTCTGCAACAAAATGATCTTCCACCATTGATGCAGGGACAAAACCACGTACACCGACGTCAACGACTAAACCGCCTTTGACAACATTTGTAACAGGTGCTTCGATCACCTTGCCCTCTTGGAAATCTCTTTCGATATCTTCCCAAACTTTTTTAGCATCTAAACGGCGTTTTGAAAGTAGGTAGCTGCCGTTTTCTTTATCTTTGCCGATCGTACTGATAACGACTAAGTCTAATACATCACCGACTTTTACTACTTCGCTGATATCTTCTACCGGCAAAGTTGATAATTCTTTTGCCGGAACGACTCCTTCAACTCCAGCCCCTTCGATTCCGACAATCACTTGTTTGTCTTCAATGACTAAAACTTCGCCCTTAACAACATCGCCAACTTTTACTTCTTGTACGCTTTTCATTGCGTCTTCCATTGACTGGTTGTTCTCTTGATTTTGATCAAATTCTGTCATAACACTTGTCCTCCTAACCAACATTCTGCCGTAAGTACGGTACTGTTTTTAGTTTAATTGATTATTCAAAAAAAATAAAGCGATTTCGTTCGTTTTCCTTGAAAAAACAATTGTTTTTCATTTTTTTTCTTAATTTAAAAAAGAAGATAACCTTTTTTCAAAACAACAGCTTTTATTGCTGCAACGACTTCTGGAATCGATTTGCCAGTCGTATCGATACGAACAGCATCCTCTGCTTGCTTCAGCGGAGAGACGTCCCTTGTTGAATCATAATGGTCTCTTTCCTGTATCTCTTTCGTCAGTGTTTCAAGATCAGTCGGAATTCCTTTTTCTTGGTTCTCTTTGAAACGTCTTTCTGCGCGCTCACTTACGCTTGCTACTAAAAAGATTTTCACTTCTGCATTCGGTAATACAGCTGTCCCGATGTCTCTTCCGTCCATGACAACGCCACCGCGTTCCCCTATTTTTCGTTGGATAGCAACTAATTCTTCTCTGACTTTTCCATGTGCAGAGACTTCAGAAACAGCTTTTGTGACATCTGGTTGACGGATTTCTAAAGTCACATCTTTTGATGCTATGAATACATGCTGTCCATCTTCTTGTTGCGAAAAAGAGATAGGATACTTTTTGATCAGCGAAACTAGCCCTTCTTCATCTGAAAAAGATACATTGTTCGTAATAGCTAAATAAGTTACTGCGCGATACATGGCACCGGTATCTGTATAAATATAATTCAATTCTTTTGCTAATATCTTGGCAACGGTACTTTTCCCAGATGAAGCAGGCCCGTCGATTGCAATACTGATTTGTGTCATGATATAACTCCTTTTTCTCAAAAAAAAAGCCGCAAAGCGCGGCTATTATTATTTAATTCTTAATTCTTGACCAGGGTAAAGCATAAAGTTGTTTGGATCTAAGCCATTCAATTCAAACAATTGATCAGTGGTGATCCCTGCACGCTCAGCCACTTGTTTTGGACCTTCGCCTGCTTGAACAGTCGTTGTTGAACCGGCTGCAGCTGATGAAGAAGGTGTTGTTTCTGCTGCATTGCTGCTTGAATCCCCTGCTTGATAAGTTGCCTCACTTGAGGAAGTCGGTGTTGTCTCTGCTGCAATACTGCTTTCTGACGTTACACCTGTATCTTGAGACACAGTAGATTCTTCCGCGATTGTACTAGATTCTACTGTTGAAGTCTCAGTTGACTCCTCTTTTGTTGTACTTGTAGAACTTTCTACTACTGATGTCGAAGTTTCAGAAGAAGTTGCTGCTGTTGCATTGTTGCTTGATCCATTTCTGATCCAGAAATAAGCACCTGCTGGAATAGCGATACATAAGACCAGTAAAATCAAAAATAGCGAAAGAAATAATGTATTTCCTTTCTTTTGTTGTCTCTGAGAACTTCTTGATGAAACTTCATCATCTGTATCGTAGATTGGTTGTTCCCATGGTTCTTGTGTTTCGTTATTTTCTGTAGATTGATGTCTATCTTTTCTGCTCACTGTTTTACCTCCTAAACTCTATCGTGTGTATTATACCATAGGAAAAAGTGTCTTGTCCTAAAAAATCAATGTTCCATGTTTTTTTTAAATAAATTTAGTAAAATCGTTTCCCAATGAAGTTGTTCAGTCTTAGAAAAAAGCTTCCTCTTTGGCAGAAGTTCTGCTTTTGCTCCATCAATATCACAACAATTCTGCGGCTTTTCGGAGAGTTTTTCGCCAAAATAAGCTAAGATGAATTTTCTGCGGCAGTTTTCTTCATTAATATAGCGAAGCATCTGCTGCAGGCGGAATTCTTTTTCTTTTTCCTGATGTTTGAGCCGTTCCACCCAATTTTCTGGTTTTTCAGACTGCTGGATCAGCTCCATCCATTTTTTTTGCAGCTCATCAAAGGGAGCTTGCTCTGTGGCATATTCCAAATAAAGCTCAAAACTTTGTCGCTGTTCTCTAGAAAGTTGATTAAAGAAATAATGGATACGTTCATCCCCACTTTGATAAAAAAGAATTGCTGCACTTTCTTCCTGATCTCTGCCTGCTCGACCGATTTCTTGTACATAGTTTTCTAGACTGTCTGGCAAATCATAATGGATCACATAACGGATATCAGATTTATCGATCCCCATACCAAATGCATTCGTAGCAATGAGAAACTGCAGCTGATTTTTTACAAACTGCTGTTGAAGTTGTCTTCTTTGAGCTGCATCAAGACCACCGTGATAGTATCCAACTGTAAAACGTTCCCTGAATAAATGATACAATCGTTCGACTTCTTTTTTTGTTGCACAATAAATGATTGCCGCTCCTTGTGCTCTTTCCATGAAGTGTTCAAGTTCTTGTTCTTTTTGCTGCGTTTTCCGAACAAAAAGCGAGATATTTTGCCGATTGACTGATTGTCTGATCTCTTTTGGTGGTCGATCAAATAGTACATGACGTATATCTCTTGCTACTAAATCTGTTGCTGTCGCCGTTAGTGCCAGTGTGACCGGGTTTCCTAAAAGCTTTCGGATTTTTCCTAACTGTTGATATTCTGGACGGAAATCAACTCCCCATTGAGACACGCAATGAGCCTCATCTACTACATATAACGCAATATTTTGTTTTTTCAGATGCTCTAAAAGAGAAGGATTAGTCAACATTTCGGGACTCAAAAACAAAAATTTATATTGCGATAGATGACGGAGGACGTATCTTCTTTCAGATTGCGAAAGTAAACTATTGAAAGCAGCTACTCGTTTCTCCCCTCGTTTTTGTAATTGCGTCACTTGATCTTCCATTAGAGAAAGCAGCGGTGACACGATGATGACCAGACCTTCCATTAAATACCCCGTCAATTGATAGCAAAGGCTTTTTCCCGTTCCTGTAGGCAAAATAGCGAGAGTATCTTCTCCATCAAGCAACGCCTGAATGATTTCTTCTTGGCCGGGACGAAATGAATCAAATCCAAAATATTTTTTTAATTCATTTATTAACATTCTGTATCGCTTCCTTTCTCAATAGATAGATTTGATACAAACGAAATTCTCCATAATCTAATTGTCCATCTACATTCCATTCGCTAAAGCGCCACTCTCGCACGGAATCCTTATTTGGTTCCAAACGTTCGATTGTTTCTGCAGAGAGAATCCGCTCGTATGGAAAATCATCAAAAAACAAGGCCCACTCAATAAGATGATCTGTTACTGTTCCTCTTTTTAAATGACGGATTGCCATAATCTGGTCAATTGTCTGACCATTCATAAACATCTGCTTGGTGATCATCATGCTTTGATTGAAATTTTGCTGTAATAATGAATCGATCAAAGCGTGCCAAAGCGAATCTGGCCGTTTTTCGATTTGTGCTAACAAAAGGTGGATACATCTGCTTTGTTGCAGATAAACCGCTGACTCATCATTGTTTTTTGCCAGCTGATAAGGAAGCAGCCCTGTTCGCTCATTTCCAGATAATTGGTTAGCTAAAAAATCTGCTGCTTCTTCTGGTATCTCCGAAAACAGCTGCACCAAACTCTCATACGCAGTATCAATCAAAATTTCACGTGGCAATTGGCTTTCACTAAGCCATTTTTTTAGTTGGAAAGTATAAAAAGGACTTGTCTCTGCTGGAAGATAGTCTTGAATACCCGTTGCCAGATTAGAAATTACTTGAACAGCAAATTTAATGAGCCGCCAACTAGTTTCCCCTGTTCTGCCATAGCGGTCAAAACGCAAACCAGTATGTTCTATTTGATGTTCGGACAACATATCAGCCCCTGCAGGCGTTAGCTTTGCTTCATTTTCATTTATTTCGATCCAACCTTGCTGCGCAATTTTTTGCAAAATTTGATAAAACTTATCCTGCTTCAATTCTGGAAAACTGTTATGGATAAACAAAAGTTCGTGGGTAAATCCATAAATAAGTACTGAAGTCGTTCGTTTTCCCACAAGGAGTTGGTAAAGAGAACTAATCCGCAGCTTGTGTCCTGATGAAAATAGCGATAAAATAAAAACAATCATATTATTCTCCTTAAGTTAGGATGGTTAGAAATGTCACTACTATGTAAACTTGTACCTGAACGCTGTATTGCATGCGGTCTTTGTCAAATCGAAGCGCCAGATATTTTCGATTATGATGAAGAAGGAATCGTTTTATTTGCCCAAGAACCAGAGGCTCATCAACAGTTCGTGATGCCGGAAGAAGAAACATATGTAAAAAAAGCGTATCAAAAATGTCCAGTTCGAGCGATTTTATTAGAAAATAAAATATAAATATAAACGAAACTTTAAAAACGTACACTAAGTTCTCTAAACTTGAAAATAAGCCGGGATCTGTTTCTCTTGTTCCGTGAAATCCCGACTTATTTTGAAAGATTCATTTGCTATCTATAGTTAATTGACTAGTTTTTTCACGGACCCTATAGGACCCATTTATATTATTTCAACTTTTTCAGCCAGTTTTCCAATGTATTGACGATCACAGTTTGCTGGTCTGCGTTAGAAATTTCTGCCTCTCCATCTCCTTTTTGCTCACCATAGCTGCCAAAACCTCCATGATTTCCGCCATTGATTGATACATACTCTGTTCTTTCCGGTAAATACTGCTTAGCTTCTTGATAAGCTTCCTGATTCAATACTTTATCTTTTGTCGCCGTGATCGATAAAACAGGAACAGCTGATTCTGTCAATGTTCCTTTTTTGTCGGGATAACTTGCCATGAAGAATACCCCTTTTAAATGTTTGTCTGAATGATTCTTATTGACATAACGACTTGCCATTACGCCACCTAATGAATGGCCACCGATCACATAATCGGAATTTGGAAAATCTTCTTTGACCTTATCCGCTTTGTTTCCGCCCATCACTGCTAGATCAAGTGGCATTTTGACAATAGCGACTGAAAAGCCGTTTTTTGCTAAATCTTGCGCCCAAATACTATAACTTTCTGGCTCTACGAGAGCACCAGGATAAAAAATAAGTAATGGAGACTTTCCATGATTCTTTTTCTCTCCTTCAAAAAATAAGTAATCTTCTTTGTTTTTTCCTTCTTTTACCAACACTTGCGCTTCTGACGATGGTTCGTACGTATTTTGCTGTATATAGTAATAACCGGCTCCACCGAGTAATCCTAAAATGATGACTAAGCCAATTAGTATTCGTCTAAATATTTTCACTTTCTCCCACCTTTTCTATCTGAGTGACCCCTTTTTCTTAATCAAGTATGATTATACCTTAAAAAAAATAAGAGAGAAATGCAAACTTTCCAGCATCAAATAAAAAAAGACGGAATATCCATTTGAATATCCGCCCTTTTTGTATGTTTATTTTTATTTAGCACATAAACGATACACAGCTTCTGCATAAATTTCCATTGCTTTATACATACTACTTAATTCCCATCGTTCATTCGCCTGGTGCATAAAGTCAGGAGTATCAGGGAACATCGCACCGAATGCCACACACTGGTTCATCGTACGAGCAAAAGTAGCGCCGCCTGATACAAACGGTTCAGTCATGTCTCCAGTAATATCGCGATATGTCCCCAATAGATTTTTCACTAACTCACTGTCTAGTGGCACGTATAATGAATCAAGGAAGTCAAATTCTTCATAAGTCAACCCATATTTTTCTGCTGTTTTAGTTAATTTAGCTACTAAATCATCTTTCTTGAATGTAACAGGGATTCTCATATCTACACCGATTTTTGTTTGTTCTGGTGTGATTTCCAAACTTGCAAAGTTCATCGTTAGCTCGCCGGATTGTTCATCTTCTGTTTTGCCCACGACAGCTTCACCAGTTGCATTTTCTTGAACTAATTTTCCTAAGAAATTGATTGGGCCAAAATCGAATACTTCTGAAAGAGCAATTGCCAGACGAGAAATAGCATTCACTCCTTGTGCTGCATCTTTCGCGTGGATACTTTTACCAAGAACGACGATGCCTTCACCTTGTTCTTCGAAATCGAATTCGTGTTTTTTCAATGCTTCTTTTACTTCAGAAAGCTTTTCTCCAGAGTAAGGAGCTGCATCAGGAACAACATTCAACGCTCCTCCAGCTTTTACAGAAAACTCGTTCGTTCCTGGTCCTGTCAAGTAAGCTTGCAATAAGCCTTTTTCTGCATAAATTAAAGGAAATTCAGCATCTGGCGCAAATCCTTGCGTAATTCCTTCTTCTTTTTCGTTATATTTTTCTAAACAACGCCATAAATTTTCTTCATCTGTACCAAAGATAAAACGAATACGTGTCTTGAATTCCACGCCAGCATCAATCAAAGCTTTGACGGCATACATTGCCGCAATAGAAGGACCTTTGTCATCTTGGGATCCGCGACCAACTAACCAGCCGTCTTTTATAGTTGGATCGAATGGTTTTGTTTCCCAATTATTTTCGTCCCCTGCTGGAACAACGTCCATATGACACAAGATACCGAATAATTCATCTCCAGAGCCAATCTCTGAATAACCGTAATAGCCTTCTGGATCTTTAAATGTTCTAAATCCTAGCTTTTCACTGATTTCCAATACTTTATCCAAAGCTTCAATCACTTTTTTACCGAAGGGATGTCCTTGTCCTGAATCTGCTTCATCTAGTACGGAAGGAATTCGGATCAATTCGCTCAATGATTCTAATGCTTGTTCATGATGTTGTTCTGTCACAAATTTTTTCATGATATTATCCTCCTAATATGTTAAAAAGGGTCATGTCAAATTCCTCCGACACAACCTCTTCTTCTCAAATAATGACGTTTTAAGCCTGCTCCATCAGCAAGCAGAATGTTCTTAACAAATGATGAAAGAAAAAACACTCACTGAATGGAGCTATTGACTTGTCCACGTGCTTATCGATAGCCGTTTATCGGTTTCTTCATTCTTATGATAGACCTTGTACCTGTATTTGTCTAGGTTTAGAACATTGCTGCTACACCTAGGATCACACAGATGGCTACAAATAATATCGCAATTAATTTACCGGTAAATTTCCACCACACTGAAACATCGAAACGAGCAATTGCTACAGCACCCATTACGATAGCAGATGTTGGTGTAATTAAGTTTACTAAACCAGATGCAGATTGATAAGCAGTGATTACTAAATCCTTACCGACGCCGGCAAATTCACCCATAGGTCCCATGATTCCCATTGTTGCAGCAGCTAAGCCGGAAGTTGAAGGAATCAAGAATGACATAGGGATATAGAAAATAAATGTAATAATGATGAATACACTTGAAGATAATGAACTTAATCCTTGTTCGCCCCAATGTAAGATGGTGTCTGTGATTAATCCATTGTTCATAACCACTTGGATACCACGAGCAACAGCTACTACGATTGCTACACCGATCAAATCAGAAGCACCAGCTAAAAATTCAGAGACAAATTCAGACTCTTTCATGCCATAAGTGATTGCTACTACGATGGACATTACTAAGAATAACATAGTAATTTCTGGGAAGTACCAGTCACCTAATGGAAGCATGCTTTTACCTAGAACAGTACCTAGTACCGGAAGGTTTGTTAACCAGTTTGTCAATGATTCAAAAATCGTGAAATTCGGATTCAAGGTTGTCCAAGGAATCAAACTGATGATCATGATACCAAAAGTAATAAAGAACAATACATTAACATGTTTTTGTTTTTTCGTGATTACTTCTTGACGACCGATTGCTTCAATATCGAAATGCTTCATATCTTCTTTACGTTGGTTGTATACTAATGATTTTGTTGGATCTTTTTCGATCTTTGATGCATAACGATACACATATACAATAGAAATAGCTAACAAAATAACGAACATCAAGAATCGAAGACCAATACCTTCACCCATCGAAATCCCAACAGCTTGTGAAGCTACGCCTGTTGCAAAAGGATTTACCGTTGAAGCTAGACAGCCTACTTGAGACCCTACTAATACGATTGCTACTGCTACTACTGTATCAAAGCCTACAGCCATCATAACTGGGATCAGTAAAGCATAGAATGGAATCGTTTCTTCTGCCATTCCGTAAGTAGAGCCGCCTAATGCAAATAACAGCATCAATACTGGAATAAGCATTTTTTCTTTTCCTTTGAATTTCTTCACAACTGAAGCAATCCCGGCATCTAGTGCCCCTGTTTTGTTGATAATACCTAAAAATCCACCAACAACCAAAATGAAGAAAGAGATTGGGATTGCAGCAGGTGTTTCTTTAGTTAGCTCCCCCGCTGGTACACCTAACATCCCATTGATTGGCGCCATGAAAATATCCCACAGCCCTTGAGGATTTTGTTGTACTCGTTCATATGATCCAGCGACGATGTTGCCTGCATCGTCTACACTATAGTGCCCAGCTGGTATAAACCAAGTAAGTACAGCGATTACTGCAATAATAATAAATAAGACCGTATACGCTGAAGGCATTTGAAATTTTTTCTTTTTTGTTTGTTCCATCTTCTTCTTCCTTTCTTTTCCGTTAGAGACAACAATTTTGGCTCTAATGTTATTTTATCAAAAAGAGTATCAGAACAAAAATAATAACACGCATTTTGTAAAACTTTTGTTCAAAAAGTTCGTTTTTCCCTATTCCCTCCTCTTTTTTCAGGTTTTTAAAGCTTTCTTCTTTTTCATTGTAGCGTTTCCTTTTTTTTATAAACAAACATTTTCGTCTTTTAAAAGGAGAAGAATTTCACATTTGCAAAGAATTGATTGATTTTTATGCATAAATCAAAAAAATACTCAAAACAAACAAATAAAACGTTTACATTATTGCATGTCTTGTATTTTTTTCCAAAAAAAAAGACCAAGAAATTTCTTGATCTTTTTGATATTTATTTGACTGCTGTATGACGTTGTTCGAACTGATGTTGTTTTCGACTTAACCATGGAAGAAGTTGCGCATGCAGCACTAAAAAGACAGCGCTCACGATGAATCCTTTGATCAAGTTGAAAGGAACGATCCCAATCAGTACATAGTTTGCTAAAGACATGCCTAGCATCTGTGTTGCGTTCAGTCCTAAAAACATTAAGTAAAGCGGCGTAATAACGAAATAATTTGCGATACTCATAAAAATAGTTAGAGCGATGGTTCCTGTAATGACACCTAAAAATTTGTTTCTTCCTTTATGCTGTTTCTTTACACTAAAGAAATAATAAATCGGGAATGTAAAGATCGTTGTTGATAAGAAACTAGCAGTGTCTCCTACCAAATTATCCGGAGAAAAACCTGTAGTCAGCAGATGTAATACTGAACGCAAGAACGCTGTTGCAACTCCGGCCGCTGGACCGAATAAGAACATGCTGATCAATACCGGGATATCACTAAAATCGATCTTCAAAAAACTAAAAGCCGGCATGATCGGAAAAGCAAAATACTGTAAAACTAACGCGATCGCAGCAAACATCGCTACTGCAACCATTTTCTGTACACGGGTGTTCTTCATTTGAAATCCTCCTGTTAGGACTCCTCTTCAGCGAACTTTTTGACGTTTCTCTCCAAATGAAAAAACTCTATTTTCCAGGGAAAATAGAGTTAGAGTTATTTGATCAAGCGTCGTCAAATAAGCTCTATCTTCTTTATCCAGACTATACTGTCGGTATCGGAATTTCACCGATTCAGCTATTTTTTGCAAAATAGGTCGTGGACTATAACCACCGGTCGGGAATTTCACCCTGCCCCTGAAGACGAACCTTATATAATTTTTGTTTACATATTCATTATACATATCTATTCAAAAAACGCAACATCTAACACTTATAAAAAGTAAGTGTTCATTTTGAGTGGTTCAGCAAACTGCTGACTTCTTTTTTGTTCAGTTCACGGTAATCCCCAGGACGTAGGCCTTGTAAAGTCAGATCTCCGTATTTTTCACGTTTTAGTTTTTGCACAGGAAGACCAACTGCTTGAAGCATATTTTTCACTTGATGATTACGTCCTTCGTGGATCGTCAATTCCACGATACTGTGGTTTGTCTTAGGATCCACTGATAAAATTTGGAATTTAGCTGGAGATGTTTTTCGTCCTTCGATCTTTATTCCTTTTGTCAAAGGTGCAAGCATCGATTTTGTAGCGATCCCTTTTACCTTTGCAACGTAAACTTTATCCACTTCATGTTTTGGATGTGTCAGGCGCTGAGCAAAATCTCCATCATTTGTCAGTAGCAAGATCCCCGAAGTATCGTAATCCAGTCGACCTACAGGATAGATACGTTCTTTTACCATCGGCAAAAGATCCGTAACAACTTTTCTTCCTTTGTCATCTGCAACAGCAGAAATAACTCCTTTAGGTTTGTACAATAAATAATAACCGTATTCTTCTTGATAAATTGGGACTTCATCCACTTCCACAGTGTCATGTTTCCCAACTTTTATCCCTAATTCCCTTACAACTTGTCCGTTTACTTTTACACGTCCTGCAAGGATGAATTCTTCTGCTTTTCGACGAGAAGTGATGCCAGCGTGGGCAATTACTTTCTGCAATCTTTCCATTACAATTATTCTCCTTTATTCATTCCATCAAAGAATAGATCTGGTGACACGTCTTCTTCAAGTGAAATTTCCATTTCTTGTGTATCAGGCAGTTCTTCTAATGATTTCAAACCAAAATAATCTAAGAAGTAGCCAGTTGTTCCATATAATATCGGCCGACCTGGCCCTTCTACTCTACCTTTTTCTTCAATCAGTTTATGGGCAGCTAGACGCTGTACCGCTCCTGAAACCTGAACTCCTCGAATCTGCTCGATTTCAGCTCTTGTGATTGGCTGTTTATAAGCGATGATTGCTAAGGTTTCGACAGCGGCTTGAGATAATGTGTTTGATGTCCCTTGCGCATATCGCTTAAGTAAGGGAGCCAGCTCTTTTTTAGTCGTTAATACATAATGGCTTTCCGTTTCAAAAATATGCAAAGCTGAGTGCGAGTTTTGAGTGTAAGATTCTTTTAATTCTTTCACTAAACTTGTGACTTCTGCTTCGCTGAGATTTAACAGTCCGCTTAATTCTTCATTACTGATCCCTTCCTCGCCAACAATAAAAAGAAGGGCTTCAAGTTCACTTAATTTCGTCATGTTCGGTATCTCCTACTGCTGGATAAAGCATAATTGATTCATAGTTTTCTTTTTGTTGCGCAATGATCTGCCCTTTTTTCATCAATTCTAGCAAAGCCATAAAAGTAGTGACAACTTCACTTTTAGAAGGTGACTCAAAAAAAGAATCGAAAGTACAGCCATGCGCATTTCTTTTTATACGCTCTTCGATAAATACCATTCGTTCTTCGATCGTTGTGTCATCGGGCGTGATCGTTTTTTCCACTTTTTGAGAAAATTTCTTACGTTCTAAGATTTTCTGCATGGCACGGATCAAATCGATTTTTTTGACTTGTCCTCGCTTCAACGGCTTTTCAGCATCCGCTAACCCATCGATGTTCATAGGTTCTTTTGTGTAATAAAGACTTCGTTCCTCTGCTTTTTCTGTCAGTCTTTCAGCTGCATATTTATATTTACGGTATTCTAAAAGCTGAGTGACCAATTCTTCTCGAGGATCTTCTTCCCATAATTCTTCATCATCTGTGACGAATTCTTGGACAGGAAGCAATGTCTTGCTTTTGATTGCCATCAATGTAGCAGCCATCACTAAGTATTCTCCTGCAACAGCTAGCTCTAGTGTTTTCATTGTATGGATATAATTCATATATTGCTCCGTGATCGTAGCGATCGGTATATCATATATATCGATTTCCATTTGCTGAATCAGATGAAGCAGCAGATCGAGAGGACCTTCGAATACATCTAATTTAATATTGATCTCCGTCAACTCATTCACTCTTTCTTCTTTTTCTTTGCTAGCCATTTTCCAATGTAAGGCTCTGTGATTTCAGTTGCACGGATGGAGACATCCGGGTACTTTTCCTGTAATTCATCTAACATTTGAAAGCCCATATTCTCACCGCGATAAGACGGATTCAAAGAAATGTCATGGATGATCAGCTGATCGTTCGTTGCCCAGTAAACACCAATAATCCCTTGAATGTTGGTTGAACCTTCTGGCGTAAAGAAAAAAAGTTCATAATCGTCTTCAGATTCGTACGTATCAATCTCCTTCAACAAAGAAGTTTTACCTGTCAGTTTCTTATGGAAACTCAATAGTCCCATAGCAATTTTACGGTTTTCTTTCCGGTAATGTGTTAACATCTTCTCACCTTCCTATGACTAAGCCCTTGGAAAATGCTGCTTATAAACATCCGTCATTCTTTTCTTCGTGATATGTGTATAAATCTGAGTCGTAGAGATATCCGCGTGACCTAACAATTCCTGTACTGTCCGCAAATCAGCTCCATTTTCTAGCAGATGTGTGGCAAAGCTATGCCGCAGCGTATGTGGTGTTACTTCTTTGTAAATCCCAGCCTCTCGTACTAGCTGCTTCAGATTTTTCCAGATTCCTTGCCGAGAAAGACCTTTCCCATGATTATTGACAAATACATGCATTTCAGATGCGTCCTTTACAAGTAATGGACGTGCTTCGTCTAAGTAGCGTTCCAGCCATTGGATCGCATAATCACCTAAAGGAATGATCCGCTCTTTATCTCCTTTTCCAACTGTCTGTACCAGTCCAAGAGAAAGATGAAGATCTCCCAATTTCAATCCAATCAATTCACTGACGCGCATCCCTGTAGCATACATGACTTCCAAGATTGCACGATCTCTTATCCCTAACGTTTTTGTCGTATCAGGTGCTTCAATCAGCTTTTCTACTTCTGTCAGAGTCAATGTACTTGGTAATTTCTGTGCTTTCTTCGGCGTATCGATATGTTGCATCGGATCATGATCAGTGATACGCTCTTGCCGTAAAAACTGATGGAATCTTCTGAGACTTGAGATCATCCGAGTAACAGTTGCTGTCGCTTTTTTTTCTTCATGCAACTTCTCCAGAAAACGGATGACTAAAAAGCGATCGACATCCTGCCATGAAGCAATTTTCTGCTCCTGTAGAAAATGCAAGTACTGTTCCAAATCACGTTCATAGCTTTGTCGTGTATTGGCGGACAATCCCCGTTCAATATTCAAGTAGTGGAGATAATCGTTGATTTGCTCTTTCATAATAATCCCCCTCATGCCTCTCTATCATATCAGATACCGCTTCATTCTGATAGTCTTTTTCCATAATCTGAGCAAAGAAAAAGCCGTCTAGACACTCAGACGGACTGGTTTCTTTTTTCTTTTTCATAGCATTCCTGACAGATTCCATGGAACGTTAGCCGATGATCTTTTACTAAAAAATGATAACGTTCTTCTACTACTTGCTCCACTTCAAGTAAAAGATCCTCTTCTACTTCCTCGATCGTGCCGCAGTTCAAGCATAGTAAATGATGATGGAAATGTTTGGCGCCTTCTTTTCTCAAATCATAACGGGCTAATCCATCATTAAAACTTACTTTATCGACAATTTTCAATTCTGTCAAGATTTCAAGGGTTCGATAAACAGTAGCAAGTCCAATTTCCGGACTCTTTTTTTTCACTAAAAAGAAGATTTCTTCTGCAGATAAATGCTCTTTCTCATTTTCCAAAAGCACAAGCAGAGTAGCTTCTCTTTGCGGTGTCAGCTTAAACCCCGCTTCATGTAGCTGCTGTTTTGTTTTTTTCATCGCCGAAATAGCATTCATGACCATTTACTCAACCCCAACAATTTATAATAATTACAAATAAAAAAAAGATATAACACTATGTTAATTAAAATTATTATAAGCTAGTTAAGAAAAACATGCAAGGGATTCTCAATTAGATTTTTTGACTAGTTTTGTCACACCGTTTTCTTGTGTAATCAATCCTTGTTTCAAAAGATTACCTAATGCGCGCTTAAATGCTCCTTTGCTGATACCAAAAGCTTTCATGATTTCTTCTGGATCCGATTTATCTGTAAAGTTGATTTGCTGATCTGCAGAACGTTCTAAAATGGTTAAAATCATTTGTGCATCATCTGATATAGCTTCATATGCTCTTGGCTTCAATGAAAGATTCAGTACACCGTCTGGTCGGACACCAATCACTCGACCTTTTATTTGCTCGCCTAGACGAGGTTCATTATATCGTTCAGAAGGATGGATAAACCCAAGATAGAAATCTTCCGTTAAAACGTACGTACCTGTTAATTTCAAGCGGTATGCTGTTCCTATCACATCTTTGTTTTTCATTTCTTCTGTTCCATATTTGCTTAAAGATTTGAATATTTTTTCATCTGCTAAACTGCCCCAAATACGGTCTTTTGCATCAACTCTAAGGGAAATCATCAAGCGATCCCCTTTTTTAGGCCATAGCTCTGTCATTGTCGGCAATTCATCAAGAGATACGACAAAGTCTTTATCTGGAAGACCGATATCGACAAACGCACCTAAATCTTTTCGTGTAGCAGTAACGATTCCAAAAGCGTAATGACCGATACGGCTTTTAGGAATTTGTGTAGTGATCCGATTTTCATGTTTTTGATTTTGGTAGCCGAATCCTTCCACTGCTTCACCGATTTTGTGTTCACCTTCTGATTTGCTTAAGCCAAAGGTTTGTCCGTTTTTTTGGACAAAGTAGTTTTTTTCATTTTCATCAATAATAATACCTGTAAATATAGTTGCTAATAAATCGTTCATTTTTTTCTCCCTCTATAGTGAAAGGTTTTCTTAATACATTTCTTTGCTATCATAACATAATGTTATCTACTTGAATAGCTGAGCCTTGGTTTGGAAAGGTGAAAAAAGGAGTATGACAACAGTTGTGTCATACTCCCCTTTTTCGAATAAACGGTGTTAAACGGCAGGCTCACAGCCTCTTTCATTTGCCTAAAATTAATTGCTCCCATTTCCTCCGAACCATCCAGTTTTACAGTTGATGGTTACGATGTAAAATGGCAAAGCACTTTCTCCAATGCCTTTCATCAATGCAGATTTTGTTGAAGTGGCATATAGATTGTAATAGCCTTCCCCATTTTCGATTCTGGCTTTTTCTAATCTGTATCCTCCTTCAACGATATATCCACGTTGGATACATGTAGCAATCACTTTGCTTTGGACACCTGGTGCCCACGTCCATGCTGGATTAGATGCATCGGCAATATCACTTGCTCTGGCAGATTTGATTGGCTGATTCGCTGAGTTTGAAGAGGAAGGGGTCGAGGATGCCGCTTCTTGCTGTGCTGCTTGTGCGACCGCAGCTTGTTGAGCGGCTTGAGCTGCAGCTGCTGCTTGAGCGGCTTGTTTTGCTTGTTCTTCAGCTGCTTTTTTCGCTTCTTCTGCTTTTTTCTTTTCCTCTTCTTCTTTTTTCTCTTTATCAGTGAGCATCTTATCTACTTGTTGCAATTGTTCATTCAACTGAGCAGATAGATCTGTATTTTTCACTTTTTCTACTGCTTCTTTTGCCGTCTTGTATTGGTCGCGTGTTGCTGAATCCACTACTTTTCCGTCTTTAAAGACTATAGCTGTTTTTTCTTTAGCTGTTTGCAATTCAGCATATTGATTTTTAGCTTCTGTTTGTGCTTGTTGAATCAATTTTCCAAAATCTGTGTTATCCGTTTCGATTGCTTGGATCTCTTTATCTGCTTTCAACTTGATGTCATCTGCTAGATGATCATCGACGATGGCAGGTGCTATGAACCACTCATTCACTTTTTGGATATCTCGGATCTTAGATTGGATATCTTGGTAAGTTGTTTCTAACTCTGAATATCCTTTTTCATTCTTAAGACTGGATAAATCATTTTTTAGTTTTGATAAATCTTGATGAATCATATCTGCACGAATAAATTGATGGTGATCATCTGTATAAAAGGCAGCAAGTTTCTCATGAAGTTCTTCCATTTGTTGCTGTCTTTTTGCTTCTGCTGCTACTTCGGCTTCTACTTTTTGATGATGGTCATAATAAGCCCAGCCTCCCCCACCTAGTAGAAGAACTGCTGCTAAAGCGAGATACGGCACTTTTTTTGATTTTTTCTTTTGTGTCTTATCTAAATCTTTTTTTTCTGGGTTTGATTCTTGAGGCGTTTTTTCAGTATTTGGCACGATTGTTATTGGTTCTGTTTCTGCTTCAATCAGCTCAGGCTGGTTCTCTTCTTTTTCTATTTTAGCTTCAAGAGCAGTGCTATCTTCACTTGCAGATTGAGTTTCAGCATCGGCTTCATTATTTATTCCATCCGACTCTGTTGCCTTCTTGTCTGCTTTTTCGAGCATTTCTTTTTTATCTGCTTCCGGCAACCCATTCGATTTCTCGTCTTCTGATTGTTTTTCAGACAATGTTTCAGTTTTTTCCGGGATATCCGTTTTTAGATCATTCGTTTTTAGATCATTCGTTTTTAATGATTCTTTACCTGCAGCGTTTACTCCACTAATGTCTTTTTCAGTGTCTTTTTCAGCTTCATGTTCTGGCTCTACTTTGTTTTCCTGTGCAATTTTTTCACTGATCATTTTGAGCAGCTCTTTCGCGTGCTCTTCTTTTGTATCTTCACGATGTGCTTTGATATAAGCGGATAGTATCGAATTTTCTTCCTCATTATCGACGATTTCTTTCAGTTCAGCTACTCTTCTTTTTTGTTTTGATTCAAGCGTTTCTTCTTGATTCTTTCCTGATTCTTCCGAAGTCTCATGAACAGTTGCTTTCTTCTGTTCATTTTTCTCTATATTAGTTACTTGATCGTGAGCAGGTGGTTCTTCGTCTTCTGGTTCTGCTTTTTCGAATAATTCCATTACAGATTCTAGAGGTAAATCTTTCAATTCCGACCATTCGATTGGATCGTTTAATTCTGTATCAGGAAAGACTGCATCTTCAGTTGATTTATCCTGCATAGCTGCATCTGTATTTGTTTCTTCAATTGATTCTTTTATTTGCTGATCTTCTGCAGTTATTTGATGACCGCAGTCTGGACAGATAGTATTCTTCTCCATTTTTTTCGATCCGCAATTTGGACATTTTTTCATCACTTAGCGATCGGCTCCTTTACTAGGTTTACGCTACCATTTAATCTATCATATTCTATACGTCACGCCAATAGCTTATTTTTAGGATTTACTTAAAAATAATGAATGAATTTCCTTCCTATAGAAAAAAAAGCTTGAGACTGCGTAGTCTCAAGCTTTTTTTCTTTTAAAATAAACCAAACAGTTTTACTGATTTCTCTTCTGGTCAATAGTTCATGCTTATTCTAAGAAATCTTTTAATTGTTTTGAACGAGAAGGATGGCGCAATTTTCTTAATGCTTTAGCCTCGATCTGACGAATACGTTCCCGAGTAACACCAAATACTTTCCCTACTTCTTCCAATGTTCTCGTCCGGCCATCATCTAAACCAAAACGTAAGCGAAGGACATTTTCCTCCCGGTCAGTCAATGTATCTAGTACATCTTCCAATTGTTCTTTTAGTAACTCATAAGCTGCGTGTTCTGCTGGACTTGTTGCTTCCTGGTCTTCTATGAAATCACCTAAGTGAGAGTCATCTTCTTCACCGATTGGCGTTTCAAGTGAAACAGGTTCTTGCGCGATTTTCAAGATTTCTCGGACTTTTTCTGTTGGAAGATCCATTTCCGCACCGATTTCTTCTGGCGTAGGTTCTCTTCCAAGGTCTTGCAGCAATTGACGTTGGATACGTATCAATTTATTAATTGTTTCAACCATATGAACTGGAATACGGATCGTACGTGCTTGGTCAGCGATTGCTCGAGTGATAGCTTGACGAATCCACCATGTAGCATAGGTTGAAAACTTAAATCCTTTGCGGTAGTCAAATTTTTCAACTGCCTTCATCAGTCCCATGTTTCCTTCTTGGATCAAGTCAAGGAACTGCATGCCTCGTCCTACATAACGTTTAGCGATACTTACTACTAAACGAAGGTTTGCTTCTGCCAGACGCTGTTTCGCTTCTTGGTCGCCTTCTTCGATTTTCAATGCTAACGCTACTTCTTCTTCCGCAGTTAAAAGGGAGACACGGCCAATTTCTTTCAGATACATACGAACCGGGTCATTGATTTTTACACCGGTTGGCGCAGATAGATCTTCTGTTTTTGCTTGTTCAGCTTTTTTCTCAGCACTCTTCAAGCTGTGAATTGATGGATCACCATTTTCATCCACCACACTGATACCTGCGTCTTCAATCTTTTGGATCAATTTGTCCATTTCATCTGCATTCAAAGTGAATGGTGTAGCAAGCTGATTGGATAAATCATCATATACAACTTGTCGTTTGGGTTTGTTTTCTTTGATGAAAGCTGCTACTGCTGCTTCATACGTTTTTTTATCTGTTCCATTTGCCATAAAAGAAGGCCCCCCTTGAGTAGCTATTTGGCTTGTTTTAACTGTTTCGTTAAATTGATGATTTCAATCGTCAATTCAAGCTCAAGCTGTTTGTTTCCAGTTCGTCTGGCTTCTTGCTGCATTTGTTTTTTTAATGTTATTTCATCAGCTAAGCCAGATTTGCTGATCACATCTAGCAAGTCTTGGATTTCTCGTGGCGAACTTTCTTCTGCCACCGGTAAATATTCGATTTCCACCACCAACCGCCTTAAATTTTCATCTTGCAAAAAGTCTAAAAACTCTGCAAGGTTGAATTCATAATGTTGTGAGACATATGCATCGAATAAAAAATAAACTTCTGCATATGCATCATGAATAAACTGAAATTCTCGTTCTTTTAAAATATTACGGACAGAAACTTCTTTAAATGCACGATATAATAGAATCTGCTCTGCCTTTTCTACTTGCGTCAATGGTCTCTTTTTTCGTGCAGTTTCTTGTCTCGTAACCTGAGTGTGTTGACTTTCCTGAGGTTCTTGACGATTTTGCTGATTTGTCCTTCGAAGATCGCGCAGTTGTTTTTGTATCGTCTCTCTGCCGATCTGAAACTCTGTTGACAGTTGAGATAGATACATATCTTGTTCGATTGGTGAAACAACTCGACTAAGTTCAACTAGTAATTCTTCGAGGTATTCGATCTTGTCTTTTTCATTATCTAAATTTTTCCCTTGTTTTAAATAACGTGATTTAAAAGTAAAGACTGTTTCGCGCCCATGAGCCACTAATTCTTGGAAAGATGCTTCTCCATACTTACGGAGATATTCATCAGGATCAAGCTTTTCTGGAACGACTACGACAGAAAGTGCTAAGCGACTGTTTTGCCGAAGCAATTCAATGCCTCGATTGGTTGCTTCAAAACCTGCGTTGTCTCCGTCATAGCAAAAGACCAATTCTTTCGTCAGCTTTTCCATTTGTTGGATCTGTTGAGCTGTTAGACTTGTCCCCATAGAAGCTAATCCAGTTTTGATACCAGCCTGCCATGCAGCAATCACATCCATAAACCCTTCGAACAACAAAATTTCTCCGTTTTTCCGGATATCGCTTCTTGCTTTATCAAGATTAAATAAAACTTGTCTTTTATTGAACAGTTCTGTTTCTGGACTATTCAAGTATTTGGGCTGATCTTTTTCCTGCCCTTTTTCAGGTGCAAGCCAGCGTCCTGAAAAACCGATCGTCTGGCCTTGAGAATTACGAAGTGGAAACATCACTCTTTGATAAAAACGATCAGACATACGGCCATCATCATGCGTGACAAACAATCCAGAGCGTTCTAACAATTCATTTGAAATTGATTCATTCTTGAATACTTGCTGAAGAAAAGAACGCTCATTAGGTGCAAAACCTATGTTGAATTCTTCAATTAATTCTAAAGACAACCCACGACTTTGCAAATATTCTAAAGCTGGCTGTCCAGCTTTTGTATGCAATAGCATGTGATGATAGATTTCCGCTGCTTTTTCATGAGCAGCAATCAGTTTCCCCGTAGCAGATTCAGGATTTTGGACAGCTATAGTACGCTGACGCCATTGATCTTCTAACGGTATCTGTTCGAAGTCTGCCACTTTTACCACTGCTTCTGGAAAACTTAGACCTTCTAGTTCTTGAAGAAAAGTAAACACGTTTCCGCCCTTACCACAACCAAAGCAATGAAAAATCTGCTTGTCTTCTGCAACAGAAAAAGACGGTGTACGTTCTTCATGAAAAGGACACAGCCCCAAGTAATTTTTACCAGACTTTTTCAACTGGACATATTGTCCAATCACCTCAACGATATTCGTTTGACTGCGTACTGTTTCGATAACCTCTTGAGGAATCCGTTGAGCCATTTTTTCACCCCCTGCTCTATTGATATCTTTTGGGTTTAACAGAAGATATTTCAGGAGAATAACCGGTAAAAAATCGCACTAACTGAAATCAGTGCGATTTTAAAGGACACAATTATACATGTTTGATTGTATCATATTTCATTGCTTTTTCAAGTATAACACATTTCTATCTCATTAAGCATCAATTTGCTACTCTTTTCAGTAACTGATTTTGAATATCAGCCTTCCAGTACAAAACTCGAAGAACAATATTTACGAGCATGAATACAAAGAAGTATCCTACGCTCTCTCCCAACCCTAAGTTTACTTCCAAAATTCCATGGAACAGCATTGCAGCTACATATATCCCTACGATCGTCGTTACTGCTAGGAAGATGCGCAATGGGTTGAAGGGATAACAAGCTTTTACAACTGCCATGCAACTGATCCCAATCAGCAAGTAATACATCAAAGTAGTAGTTTCAGCATTTCCCCATGCGAATGTTTTTCCAAGTAGATACACCGCAATGATATTCACTACTACAAGCAAGGCATTTGGTAAAGCATTAATAAGTGCTGTAGGCAAATAACGGTAAGTGATTTTTCTTTTATCTTGTTCAAAAGATAAAAAGAAGGAAGGATACCCTTCAATCGCTAAATCAATCAGCGTGATTTGGATAGGGATAAACGGAAATCCAATTGCTGTAACGGCACATATAATCGATAAAATAAATGAATAAATCGTTTTGATAAAAAAGATGCCTGAGACTTTCGTCACATTGTTGACCACTCGGCGTCCTTCAAACAGGACTTCTGGCAATGTAGTAAAATCAGAGTCCAACAATACCAGATTCGCAATCTGACGTGTTGCTCCATCACCTTCTGCCATAGCAATGCTACAATCTGCTTCTCTTAACGCCAAAACATCATTCACACCGTCGCCTGTCATTGCAACCGTTCTGCCGCTTTCTTTCAATTCATTTACCAGCAATTTCTTTTGCTGAGGACTCACTCGTCCAAAAACCGTATAGCGATGAGCAGCTTCTCGCACTTCCATTTCTTCAGTAATTTGAGAAAGATCGACATACGCATCATAATTCGGTAATCCTGCACGTCTAGCGATATTGGAGACAGTAAAAGGATTGTCTCCAGAAATCACTTTCAGATCCACACCTTCCTCATGAAGATAAGCTAGTGTTTCTTGAGCGTTTTTTCGGATTGGATCATCGATTTCAAACAGAGCAACCGGCTCAACAAATGCTGGTTTTTCTTCGTTCAATTGCTGATTTGGAGCGATCCCTAACATAAGTACGCGATAGCCATTCGCTTGGGCTGTTTTTAGACTGTCCGGAAGCCGATCTTCTTCCACCAAACGTTCAGGCGCTCCTACGTACACGACTCCCAGTTCTGGAAATTCCATCGCGCCCCATTTGCGATCAGAAGAAAATGCGACTTTGTTTGTCACATCATACCGATTAGAAAGCTCAAAATAATCTCTCATAGCCCGCATAGTGATGTTGTTATCACTGCTTTCTGCCAGATACGTCCCCATAATTTCTGGGATGGCTTTCTCGTACAGCGGATGTAGTGCTTCTACCCGCTGGATACTCATTTTTCCTTCAGTAATGGTCCCTGTTTTATCCAAGCATAATGTATCGACATGGGCCAGCGTTTCAATTGAATACATGTCTTGAACAAGGATTCGTTTTTTTGCCAGTTTGGTTACCCCTGTCGTTAATGCAATACTTATTAGCAATACCAAACCCTTTGGAAGCATGCCTAACAAAGCTGCTGCAGATGCAATAACAGAAATTTTGATAGAAGCATCGCGGATGAACAGTGCTTCCAAAAATAGTATGATCCCCAAAGGAATAATCACGAAACTAGTGAATTTGGATACTTTGCGAATCGAATCTACAAGTTCAGAACGAATAGCTTTGTGAGTCTTTGCCTCGCTAGTCAAGCGGACAGCATAATTATCTGCACCTACTCGGATAACTTCAGCCATGACAGAACCGCTTGTCAAAAAGCTTCCAGAAAGCAATTCAGCTCCAGTTTCTTTGACAATCAAATCAGATTCGCCTGTCAAAAGAGCTTCATTTGCTTCTGCCCGTCCAGATATAACCTGTAAATCGGCTGGTATCTGTTCTCCTGCTCCAATTTTTACCAAATCTCCTAATACCAGCTCTTTAGTAGAAATCGATTGTTCTTTACCGTCCCGGATCACTAGTACTTCTGATTGGGAAACAATCGATAATTTCCGTACAAGATTTCTTGCATGTATTTCTTGATAAATTCCAATAACGATATTGACGACAATAATTGCTAAATACGCCATGTTGGAATACGCACCTACAAATAACAGACAAATCCCAATACCAAAGTTCAGAAAATTGAATAACGTCAATATATTATCGCTGAATATTTGTTTTGTACTTTTTGATGCATCTTCCTGGTAGTCATTTTGCTGGCCAGAAGCCATTTTCTGAACTACCTCTTGCTGTGTAAGTCCATTCATTTTCTTTTTCTCCATTTTCCGCCAACTTTCAAAAATAATCACGTGTTTAAGTCTAGCGTGTTCCAAGATTAAAAACAACTTGTTTTTATAAAATTTATAGAAAAACACACGAATGATTTTACAAAAAAGATGCCAACCTTTTTGTTTGAATCACCCGTGTGCTGTTTTTATTATCAATCTATCTTTACTTATATTGTTCCTCCAAACGGCTCATCCACCAACCTAGTGCTGTACCGGCTATAAAAAGAACAGGACAAGCTAGTACCCCAGCAACTCCCAATCCCGCGTAATCGGTAGGAATGATCATAATCGTTGAAGCAAAAACTACACCTAAAATGAAATGGAATAGCTTGCTATATGCCTTTGAGAAAATGTAATCCATGATTTTTGACAATCCAAGAACACAAAGAATCCCACCAATTCCGATCGGCACAATCACTTCAAGTCGTACTTCTTTAAATCCGTCAGCCATCGCTTTATACAATCCCATATACACCAAAAAATTAGAAGGGCTCAATCCTGGGACGATCATACCCAAACCAATCAATCCGCCGGCAATCAGCCATGTTCCAAAATTCTGATCGACTTGCCCGTCAAATAATTGAGCGCCGTATAATAAAAACAAATAAGCCAGAACAAAAGTAACAACCATGATGATCACATCAGAAGTATCTCTTCCTTTTTTCCCTGCTTCTTTCCATAACGCAGGAACAGTTCCAGCGATACATCCGACAAAAAACCATAATATCGTTGTTTCATACGCACCTAATAAAAAACTGACTAAAAAAGAAAGTAGAAAGATGCCTGTCACTCCGCCTAGACCAACAGGCAGAAAAAACAAAACATTTTCTTTGAAATTTTTTGTAAGGTGGGCTAAAAAAGAAATCAGCCGCTCATACATGCCAAAGACAGCTGCTAATGCACCACCGCTGACTCCTGGCAAGATAAATCCTGAACCGATAAACATTCCCTTCACAAACCGTAACATCCAGTCTTTGGTTGTGTACCCCACTTTTTGATTTTCCATTTTTTGCCTTTTTTCCACTATTTGCGCACTCCTTCTTTCATTTAATTTTATTCATGATTGAACATTTCCTGCTATTTTACTTAAAGACTTTTTCATAGGTCTCTATTATTTTTTCATTCATTTTGACAATATCAGGATAAAACATGTTACCTCCATTATGATAGAGATAGCCGCCATTGTAAAGCAAGGACTGGATCCGCCAATATCGGTATTGTTTCCCTTCCTCATTTCCTAAAAGTGGGCTCAGCACATCTTTAGAATACGCTTCTGCTAATTCTACTGTGTTTTCTCCGCCATGATTTTTTACATAGGCAATATAATCTTTCCCAAAATTATATGCTTGGACAGCTGTCCATAAATCGCATCCTTGTTTCTTTGCTTCTACTATCATTTCCGCCAAATATTTGACACCTTGATCAATACTGTCAGCTGGATTATCAATGATCTCAGCTTCTCCATGCAGACTTTCCGAGCTCTGCATGAGATCTGTCCCTTTTCCTTTTGATTCGGTCAATATTATCGCCTTGATCAAATTCTCGTAGTTTTCCATATGATAATTTTTTGCAGCTGTTGTTATTTCTATTTGATAGCTTTCCACTCGTTTTACCGAACGATAAGTTCTTCCTCCTAAAAACAACACCGCACCAATAACCGTCAGAATGATCATGTAAAAAAGAATACGGATAATAGATAATCGTTTTCGCTTCATTTCATCACCTAGTTATTTTGACATCTTTTTTTATCTTACTATTTCTTTATCTTCTTGGCTATTTCTTCCTTGATTTCTGTGTACGCCTTAAGAAAAAATGAATTTTCCTGTATTTTTTGTCATCTTACGAAAATGATCGTTGTTTTTCAGTAAAAACAATTGCCCAATGACTGATATAATCGTTATACTTTACACAGTAGGTGATTATGTGAAAAAAGAAAAGAAATATGCAAAAATGCCAGATGGGAGCGAAATTTACTATGAAAAGAGCGGTCAAGGCTTCCCTCTCTTTTTACTGCATGGCAATGACGGCAGCGGCCGCTTTTTTTCAGAACAGGTCCCTGTACTCGAACGCTACTATACCGTGTATCTAGTAGATAGCCGAGGACATGGTCGTTCGACAAACGAAGCATCTATGTTGAATTTTCAGTTAATGGCCGAGGATCTGAATACGATCATGTTGCTGGAAAAAATGGATCAGGCAGATTTTCTTGGATTTAGTGATGGAGCAAATCTAGCACTGGTATTTGCCAGCAGCTTCCCTAAAAAAGTTCATCGATTGATTTTAAATTCTGGAAACACGCTTGTTAAAGGCGTTCGTTTTTCTGCCAGAGTCATCAGTAATATTCATTATGCATGGGTATGGTTACTCTCTTTATTTCGCCCAAGTCTTCGCAAAAATCTTTTAGTTATCAAACTTTTGCTGCATGACATCGGGCTTACAGAAAATGATTTAAAAAAAATCAACTCCCCCACTTTGATCATCGTGGGAAAAAAAGATATAATCAAGCTAAAACATTCTTTGTATATAGCTAAAACTATACCAAAAGCTTCCTTTGTGCTTGTGAAAGAACAAGGACATGAATTAGCTAGAAAAGATCCTGAACGCTTCAATCGAGAAGTTCTTCAATTTCTTTCTGAAACATAACTATTAGGAATAGAAGGTGATTTATTTGTTAAAAAATACCATACAATGGCTGAAAAACCACCTAGGACTGTTCAAAACAATCTTTTTGATTTCTGTCATTGTCATTATTGTCGGTGAATTGATGTCCATCGGTAAAACTCTATCTATCCAGCAATTAGGAGAAACGTTTGCCACTATACCTGTATGGAAAAGCGGACTTATGCTGTTGATTGGTCTTGTCTCTGTGTTACCTATGATTGGTTATGATATTATTTTGAATCGGATGCTTGAACAAAAGCAGAATCCTCGTTACTTGTTTGAGACAAGCTGGCTGATCAATACAATCAACAATATTGCCGGTTTCGGCGGGTTTGTTAGTGTGGGGCTTCGCTCTGAACTATATGGACAAAAGAAAGAGAGCAGAAACGTGATCCAAGCATTATCGAAAGTTTTCTTGTTTTTGATGGCTGGACTTTCTATTTACAGTCTGCTTTCTTTTTTACTTGTAGTCTTCACGCCAGTTGCTCCTTTTTTGAAGCAATATTGGATATGGTTGATCGGCGGCGGTCTATATTTTCCTGTCGTCTTTTTATTTACTACTTTCAAAAAGAAAGGATTCCTTGGTGGTACCTCACTTAAAACTCAAGGACAGCTATTGCTAGTTTCATTGTTGGAATGGACCGGTGTCCTGTTTAGTTTCCTTTCTGTTGGTTATTTAATGGAAATCCGGATTGATCTGTGGCAAACAATTCCGTTATTCATTGCTGCTTCAGTGATAGGAATCGTGTCTATGATTCCAGGAGAAATTGGGAGTTTCGATGTAATGATGATTATCGGGTTGTCCGCTATTGGTGTGCCAAGAGAAATAGTCGTTGTGTGGATCTTGCTCTATCGCCTGTTCTACTACATCATTCCGTTTTTGATTGGAATCGTCTTTTTCTTCAAAAATATCGGTTCCACTTTTGATCAGCGTTATTCTGGTATCCCTAAACAATTAGCAACAGAAATTGCGCATAAAATCGTGGTTGTCTTATTATACTTTTCTGGAATCATGCTAGTACTTTCTGCCACTATCCCGCAAGCTTTTACAGAGTTTCGCTGGCTTCATAGTTTGAACCCATTGAAATTTCATTTTATTATCCAATTTCCTAGTATACTATTGGGATTTCTTTTAATCATTATGGGCAGAGGGATCGCAGCACGTGTGAAACGAGCATATTTGCCTACAATCTTCTTGATTGTTCTAGCTTTACTTTATGTTTTATTAAGTGATTTTAGTTTCACACCGGTGGTTTTCTTGTCTATTCTGCTTCTGATCATTCTTGCTTCTAAAAACGAATTATTTCGGGAACAATTGATCTATTCATGGGAGTGGCGTACGATCGATGGAATCATTATTGGTGCACTGTCCTTGCTTTACATCGTTATTGGGGTATACAATCTGCCGGATTTCCCTCATCGGCGTCACCATTTTATTTCCTTTTTCTTATTTCCTTCTGAAAAGATTTGGTTTTCGGGATTGTTGGCCATCATCGCTGTTAGTTTCATGATCGTTCTATTTGTTCATTTCCTTCAAGGAGAAAAGAAACAGATTGGCGAAGCCTTTAATGAAGAAAAGGCCCTGAAGATCCTTACAACTTATGGAGGAAACTCCGATAGTCAATTGATCTTCTTAAAAGATAAGCGGATGTTTGCCTATGAAAAAGACGGTGAACCAACTGTTCTTCTCCAATTCGCTTGCTTCAATAATAAATGTATTGTAATGGGTGATCCTTCTGGTAAGAAAGAAGATTTTCCAGAAGCAATCGAAGCTTTTATCGAAGAAACAGATCGACTATGCTATTTACCAGTTTTCTACGAAACAAGCGAAGAGATTGTTATGATTTTGCATGAATTCGGCTACGATTTCATTAAGATGGGGGAAGAAGCTTATGTAGACCTGAATAGTTTTACAACTTCAGGGAAAAAAATGAAGGGCACTCGTGCTGTCTTGAATCGGATCGAACGAGAAGGATTTACATTTGATGTCTTACAACCACCATTTTCTACTGAGCAAATGAGTACTTTCAAAAATATCTCTGATAATTGGTTGGGTTCACGAAAGGAAAAAGGGTTTTCTTTAGGCTTTTTCTCTGAAGATTATCTACAAAGAGCGCCTATTGCAGTTGTCAAAAATACCCAAGAAGAAATTGTCGCTTTTGCAACGATCATGCCTACTTACACGAACAATAAAGTAGGAACGATTGATCTGATGCGATATGATCCTAAAAAAGCACCTTCTGGCAGTATGGATTTCTTGTTCTTGCATTTGTTTGCCTATATGAAAGAAGAACATATCCAATGGTTCAATTTAGGGATGGCCCCTCTTTCAAATGTCGGAACTTCCAGAAAGAGTTTTTTACAGGAAAGGATTGCATACTTGGTTTACGAGTTTGGTTCTCATTTTTATTCTTTCCATGGATTAAGAGAATATAAAAGCAAGTACGCTACAAACTGGGTCTCACGTTATACTCTATATTCTAGAGATAGTTGGATTGCATATGTTATGATTGCTTTGCTGATTATTGATAATGCGCCAGTTGAGCAGACACAAGGTAGAATAAGTGGTTTGAAAAAATGGATACGAAGAAAGTATTAAAAACTGCATACCGATAGATGAACACTCTCATGATGAATAAAAGAGACTGAAGTAAAACGAAAGTTCATGCTTCTACAATCTCTTCTTATACAATTGAAGAACAAAGAGCGGTCCAAACAGAAATCCTGTTTGGACCGCTCTTTTATTTTAAACATTTTTCATTACCAAAATATTCGAGTCGCGTTTCTTATGCTTCGATCTCTGTAACGATACCTGAACCTACTGTCCGTCCGCCTTCACGAATTGAGAATGTCGTTCCGTTTTCAACAGCGATTGGATGGATCAAGTCAACATCAATCGTCACGTTGTCACCAGGCATGACCATTTCTGTATCTTCTGGCAATGTGATTGTTCCTGTAACATCAGTTGTGCGGAAGTAGAACTGTGGACGATAGTTGTTGAAGAATGGAGTATGACGTCCACCTTCTTCTTTTGTCAACACGTACACTTCTGCTTTGAATTTTGTATGTGGAGTAATGGAACCTGGTTTAGCAAGTACTTGTCCACGTTCGATATCGTCACGTTGGATCCCCCGTAACAACACGCCTACGTTATCCCCAGCTTCCCCGTAATCTAACGTTTTACGGAACATTTCTACACCTGTTACAACTGCTTTTTGTGTTTCAGGTTTGATCCCTACGATCTCTACCTCATCACCGACACGAACAGCACCACGATCAATACGACCTGAGGCAACAGTTCCTCGACCTGTAATTGAGAAGACGTCTTCCACTGGCAATAGTAATGGTTTATCTGTATCACGTTCTGGTGTTGGGATATATTCATCTACTGTATCCATCAATTCCATAATAGCAGCTTCAGCATCTGGATCGCCTTGCAATGCTTTTAATGCGGAACCTTTGATCACAGGAGTGTCATCGCCTGGGAAACCATATTCGCTCAATAACTCGCGAACTTCCATTTCTACCAAATCGATCAATTCTTCATCATCGACTAAATCAACTTTGTTCAAGAAAACAATCAGGTATTTTACACCAACTTGGCGTGACAATAAAATGTGTTCACGTGTTTGAGGCATCGGACCGTCAGTTGCAGAAACAACTAAGATTGCACCATCCATTTGTGCTGCCCCTGTAATCATGTTTTTCACATAGTCCGCGTGTCCTGGTGCATCAATATGCGCGTAGTGGCGTTTTTCTGTTTCATATTCTACGTGTGCGGTATTGATCGTAATCCCACGTTCACGTTCTTCTGGAGCTGCATCAATACTAGCATAGTCTTGAGGATTTGCTAGGCCTTTTTTGCCTAATACTGTAGTGATCGCAGCAGTTAAAGTAGTTTTCCCATGGTCAACGTGTCCAATCGTACCAATGTTAACGTGTGGTTTACTTCTGTCATAATGTTCTTTTGCCATAATTTACAAACCTCCTAAATAATATAGATCACTGAAAAATTTCAGCTCTCACCTTTTTATTATAGTCTTTTTTTGACTAAATCAAAAAGAATACGTCCGACTTACTTTTTGTAAGATTAGAACTAAGCTTATTATACGTCAATATTGGTCAAAGTCAACTAAGAGCACTCGCTTGTCTTATACGCGAAAAAAGTACCTTTTATAAATAAAAAAATGTGTTTTTTGAGAAAAACTTCAAGATAGTCCTTAACTTTCTTTTGAAGCAATAAGAACAAAATGAGGAAAAGTTTAAAATTCAGCTGTTGCCAACAACTTTCAATAGACGAAATCTTCTATTTCGTTAATAATAAGGAAAGAGGTGAAGTACATGAAAAAATTAATTGGCGTACTTGTCGTTTTAGGCATATTTCTCGGCGGAAGTTTTGCAGCTTATCATTATTTTTACGGCGGCGAAGCTTATTATACAAAAATCACGACGAATGGCGAAATGTCAGCTACCCAAGCAGATAGCGGAGAGAAATTCACGACTTATACCTACAAGCAAGCGGCTTATAATAAAGATGGTGAAAAAAAACAGGTGACGCTTCGCGAAGAAAGAGAACATCCATTAAAGATGAATGCGTATCTTAAACTCAAAGTCAATCCTCGTAAAGGTGTATTAAGCTGGGAAGAAATAAAGGCTTCTGAAGTGCCTAAAAATGCGGCAGAAAAAATCGATAATTAGTAAATGGTCTTAAAATTTTATTAGATAAAAAGAGGCTGGGACAGAAGCGTTTAACTCCAAGAAATAAGAAGAAATTCACGAAAATTGCTTTTCAAATTTTTGTGAATTTCAGCTTATTTCCGAAGGAGTTGCTTCTGCTTCCGCCATTTATACGTGTTTAGAGCGTGAGACAAAAGTGTTCTTTACTTTTGTCTCACGCTCTTTTTTTGTTATATTCGTCTTTTCCGATCCTTCTCTTGACACAATTCATTTAACTGATCACTGGTACTTGAACACCTAATGTTCTAGTCATTTTTATAAACGATTCAATACTTCATCCACATTTTTGATCATCACGGATATCGTACCATCCGGATTATTCACAAATTCAATCAAATCTGGGTTGCGATATACATCTACTGGTACGATCAGTTCGATCCCGTTTGATAGCTTGAATTTTTGTTTTCCAAATTTTTTCTCAGAAATTTCTTGTACTTCTTTTACAGGAGGTGCTTCTGGGACAAATCCTTGCTCTTGTACTTCTTCTTTAAAAGCCATTTTTGCCGTGATGTTTTCCTTGAAGACTTTTTCCGCAATCATCTCATGATCCAACCGACCTTTTTCTTCTATCGTATCATAGACAGCTTCTTTCAAATCAGCCATGATATCAAATTCTTCTGTCTCAAATTTTTTTCCAAGATGCTTGGCTACTTTTTGGATCACTTTTACATTTTCTTCTAAAGAAGGTGCAGGAACACTTTCGATCACTCTTCCAGAAAAATAAAGCTCTTTTTTGCCAGAAAACTCATATTTTTTTTCAATTAATTCGTAGGTCCAATCAGTCAAATTCACAGCGAATGCTTCATCTGCTTTTTGTGTTTTCGCCCCTAGAATTGCTCGATTCAAAATCAAGCGGTTGTCGATCCCTGCTTCGTCTGCTTCAACAAAGTGAGTGTAAGCCTCACGATAATTGACTTTCAATAAAGATAAGTACATCACTGTATCTAATTCATACAAAACAACAAATACATCTGCACTAGGTGCTTCTTCACTTTCTTGGTAGATATCGAACCACCGCTGAACGATTGCTTCACTTGCTTCCACAAAATTTTCTTGAGCGATTTTAAGTGATTCAACGATCATGCTTTCTTCTGCTAGTTGTCCAGTTTTTGTTTGAGCAGAAGAGATTTTTTGGATCTTCTTTTGAAGAAAATCACGAATATATTCTTTTGTCAGATCCAGCTCTTTTTGTGAAAAGACTGGAGAACCAGTTTCTCTGTCAATAATATGCAGAATTGCTTTTTTTAAATAGATATCCATTTTCTCATTCCCTTCTGTCTTAGTTTACGGAAAAAAAATCAAAAATACCAGAATCAAAATCATTTTCTTTTAAACAAAAATTTCAAGAGTAGAAACAAAATGGATTCTTTTTTTCGAAAAATGCGCTACACTTATAGTTGAACGAATAAAAAAGGAGCTGAAAGTATGAATTCATTAACAAGCACTTATCGTCTATCAAATGGTTACGAAATCCCGGTAGTAGGATTCGGCACATGGCAAACACCTGATGGGGATGTCGCTGTTTCCTCTGTTAAAGAAGCGCTGGCTGCAGGTTATCGCCATATCGATACTGCCCAAGGATACAAGAATGAAGAAAGTGTCGGCCAAGCGATTAAGGAAAGTGGAATTCCTAGAGAAGAGATATTCTTGACAACAAAATTATGGAATGCAAACCACAGCTATGAACTTGTGATGTCTTCTTTTGAAGAATCATTGAAGAAGCTCCAAACAGATTATTTAGATCTGTTTTTGATCCACTGGCCAAACCCTGTTGCTTTTCGTGATAATTGGGAACAAGCAAATGCAGATACATGGCGAGCATTTGAAGAACTGTATGAAGCAGGTAAAATAAAAGCAATCGGTGTGAGCAATTTCTTACCCCACCATCTAGATACACTAGCAAAAACAGCAAAAATTATGCCGATGGTCAATCAAGTTTTCCTTGCACCAGGCGAATTACAGCCAACTGTAGTTGAGTATGCAAAAAAACATGATATGATCCTCGAAGCATATAGTCCATTAGGCACTGGTAAAATCTTCGATGTGCCTGAAATGAAACAAATCGCTGAAGCACATGACAAGACGATTGCACAAGTTGCTTTGCGTTGGTCGCTGCAACACGAATTCCTTCCTCTTCCTAAGTCAGTGACACCAAGCAGAATCAAAGAAAATACTGAATTATTTGATTTTGAATTAACAGAAGAAGAAATGAAACAAATCGATCAGTTAGATGGTGTAGTCGGCAAAGCAAAAGACCCAGATACTACCCAATTTTAAGTCGAAAGGTGATTTTATGGATCCAATCGAACGCTTGAATTCTCTCTCGGAAGAAGTTACCCAGACTTTTCATTCCGATTTTGTCTTTTTGATCGATGCAGAGAAAATCCAACATTTTCCTGCAAGAAACTGGACACATGATCAAATCATCGAAGAACTGAAAAAACGGTTCGATCATTCGCTAATGGTCAAACCCTGGCACGAACATGAAGTCATTTATTCACCTGAACTACCTGTTTTTGCCTTGATACCGAAAAAATAGAAAGAATGGAACGGATTATGTATATATACATAATCCGTTCCATTTTTTATTTTTCTTTCAAAAAACGGGAAAATACGCAAATTTTTCTGTTGTAATTTGCGTATACGCAAGTTTTTTTGCATTACTCCTTTTCATTTGGTTGTTTTTTTCTTATAATCGAAAGGGTATGAGCGAAGGAGAGAACATATGAAGAAAAAACAGAAACAAAAATTATTAAATCAATTCCGTCCTTCATTGGATGGTGTAAGAGGACAATTATTCCGTTCTCTAGAAGAAGAAAGCTTGCGACGTTATGGTTTGCCGTTACAAGTCATGCTTGATCCCAAAAACCGTCAAATCTTAACGATCGGATTAGCTGGGAAAACAAATGAAGATACACGGATCAACGTGCCAATCGATGACAACTTCAATACTGTATTAAAGAGAATTCGTTCAGGAGAAAACGGGATTTTCGAACGATTCCGTGACAATCTTCTTATTGAAATCGTGTCTTACTGGAATGATCAACGATTGAAAAACGATGAACCAACTGCGCAAGCTGTTGCGACACCAGTTACAGAAGAAACAGTCAGTGTGCCAGAAGAAAAAACAGAAAAACCAAAAGCGGACACAACTGAAAATACACGCTCAACTGATACGAATGCCGCTTTAAGTTTTGCTGATTTTTCAAAAGCCGTTGCTGAGTATCCTAAATTTTACACAGAACAAAATGAACATGAAGTAGTTATTAATGAAAAAAATGCTGATGAACCTCGTAAATTAGCAACTATTTCTATGACTACTGAAAATGAGTTCGTTATCGAAAAAGCACTCGAACGGAAATACAAAGTCAAATTGACTTTGATTCCTTTGATCGAACAATTTGCAGCGACAGCGATTACTGATCGATAAAAATTCTATTTGTCATAAAAGGCTGGGATTTAAAATCCCAGCCTTTTTAGTCATATAATAATTTCTACAGCAAGTAAAAAGAAATTCCTTCTAACATCAGGCTCAAATATCAGCTTGACCTGTCCAACAAATCACCTATGATCCTACAATGTTAGGCGACTTCTCTTCTACCTGAAGATATCTTGGAGTTGCCTGATTTCTTAAGATGCCTAACCTTAACTATAAAAAATTCTAATAATAAACATATTTTCTGATAGAGAAAAAAGCAAGATCTGCAGTAAATAAAATAACTGTAAATCTTGCTTTATTCTTCTAAAGATATTGCTTTTTTATTTTTCCCGGATTTTTTCCAATATTTGTATAGCTGTCTGCTGGTTCATCTTTTCTGCTTCACGTAATTTTTTCGCAACTTGCTCGATTTCCTCACCAATAGCCCCAATTGAGATCGCTAATGAACGAGCTTGAAGTCCCATGTGGCCTTTTTGGATTCCTTCTGTAACTAATGCACGCAAAGCAGCCAGGTTTTGAGCTAACCCTACTGCAGCAATTACTTGTGCTAGTTCCTTGGCTGAATCAATATCTAACATAGCTAAAGATGCTTTTGCTTTTGGCAGGATATTGGAAGCTCCGCCTACTGTGGCAACAGCCAAAGGCACCGTTAGTTTTCCAACTAGTTTATCCCCTTTGATCTGCCAGTCTGTTAATCCTTGGTATAATCCATTTCTTGCCGCGTAGGCGTGGATCGAAGCGCTAACCGCACGTGTATCATTTCCTGTAGCTGCCACTACAGCTTCTATACCATTCATGATCCCTTTGTTGTGCGTTGCTGCACGGTAAGGGTCAAGCTTCGCATATTCCCCTGCCTGTTGGATTTTTTTGGCAATTTGTTCACCGATTTCTTTGTTTCTCCCCAAGCGTTCGAATGGGATTTCACAACAGGCAGAAGCCAATGATTCTGTAGCAAAATTACTTAAAATACTGAATAGAATCTCTTCTTCAGGGAACCACTCCCGTAACTTGTTTGCCACACTCTCAAGAATCGAGTTGATCATGTTAGCGCCCATTGCATCTTTTACATCCACTAAAAAATCAATAGATAAGTATGCATGGAAACTCCCCATGAATTCCCGAGTAGAGATATCTTGAACACCGCCCCCGCGTTTCACGATTGAAGGATAACTTTCATTTGCACAAAGAATCAGCTCTTCTTTTCGATGATTAACTGCATTGATCACTGCTTGATACTCCGATTTTCCTGATAGAACGATTTGCCCTCGCATCAGCCGCTGAGGTGTTTCTGCGCAGATATTTCCACAGATTTTTGCACCTTTACTTGCAGCTGCAATGACAGATGGTTCCTCTGTTGCCATCGGAATCCATTTTTTCTTGCCATTGATTTGAAAATTCTGCGCGATGCCCATTGGGATTTCCACTTCACTCACTTGGTTTTCGATCATGTGATCGGAGAGCTCTTCAGAAAGTGTTTGTTCCTGAAAAATCAACGCAGTTTCTTGTGTCAATACATTTTTTTCTATTAATTGACTGCGCCGTTCAGATGGCGTAAGCTGATAAAACTTTTTTTTTTGCACATCCTTATGTGTTTGCTCCATATTCGCTTCTAACAAGACTGCCAAGCCTAAACCTCCACCAATACATAATGAAGCAATACCGTATCTCTTCTGTTCACGAAGCAATCCGTAAGCTAATGTAGTCAAGATACGTGCACCGCTTGCACCAATTGGATGGCCTAATGCGATTGCTCCTCCATATATATTGACCTTTTCTTCATCTAACTGCAGTTCTTGGCTAACTACGATAGAAGAAGCTGCAAATGCTTCATTGATCTCAAAAAGATCGATTGTTGATAAATTCATTCCTGATCTATCTGTCAATTTTTGAATGGCTTTGATTGGAGCGATTCCCATGATACTTGGGTCAATACCGACCTCCGCTACTTCTTTGATGGTTGCTAAATAAGGCAGATTATTATTTTCTGCGTATTCTTTGGATGCAAGGATCACCACAGAGGCACCGTCATTCAACGGGGAAGCATTTCCTGCTGTTACAGTTCCTTCTTCTGAGAATACTGTACGTAACGTGCCCAGTTTTTCCAATGTACTATTTCCACGAACTGCTTCATCCTCAGATAACACGTCTTCATCAGAAATCTTGACTGGGATGATTTCCTCAGAAAATACACCGACTTCGACAGCATGTGCTGCTTTCAACTGGGACGACAAGGCATAGCGATCCTGCTCTTCTCTGCTCACAGAAAATTGTGTTGCAACCTTCTCTGCGGTTAATCCCATATGTGCATTTGAAAATGCGTCAGTCAATCCGTCGTTGACCATACTGGAAATTGGTTCACCATATTCATTTGTTTCTGACTGATACTGTTTCAGCATAGGTGATTGAGACATACTCTCTGTTCCGCCGGCTATCACAAGTTCTGCTTCACCTAATTGGATCAGCTGGCGTGCTAAGATCACTGCTTTCATACCAGATCCGCAAACTTCATTGATCGTCATTGCTGGGACATCTACAGGGAGACCGCTGTTCAAAGCAATCTGTCTGGCAACATTTTGACCATTACCAGCTTGCAGGACATTTCCAAATATTACTTGATCGATTTTATCTTTTTTCAGTTTTGTTTTATCTAATAATCCTTTAGTCACAAGTGTGCCTAATTCAACTGCAGTAAATGGACTTAAACTTCCGCGATACTTTCCTATCGGCGTTCTTGCAGCATCTATCATAACGACTTCTTTCAAGTAAGCCACCTCCTACAAAAATATACCATTCTTTGCTGTAAAAACAAATAGCTCTTGTTCCAGTTATTTTTTTCTAAGATTAAATTTTAACAATCCTTAAATATTCTCTTTTTTATATTTCTTTTAATCTTTTTATGATACCTTAGTAAAGTAAGTTTTTTATCATAAGTAAAGAGGTGTTGAAATGAAAATAGGGATTGATCGTCTTTCCTTTTTTATTCCTAATTTATATTTAGATATGACAGAGTTGGCAGAAAGCCGTGGGGATGATCCTGCAAAATACCATATAGGGATTGGTCAAGACCAAATGGCAGTCAATCGTGCAAATGAAGACATCATTACACTAGGAGCAAATGCTGCCAGCAAAATCGTAACAGAAAAAGACCGTGAGCTAATCGACATGGTCATCGTCGGAACAGAATCCGGGATTGATCATTCAAAAGCGAGTGCGGTAATTATCCACCATTTACTGAAAATCCAATCTTTTGCTCGTTCTTTTGAAGTAAAAGAGGCTTGCTACGGTGGCACCGCAGCTTTGCACATGGCGAAAGAATATGTCAAAAATCATCCAGAACGAAAAGTACTAGTCATAGCAAGTGATATTGCTCGTTACGGCTTGGCAAGCGGTGGTGAAGTGACGCAAGGTGTCGGTGCTGTTGCGATGATGATCACTCAAAACCCGCGTATTTTATCGATTGAAGACGACAGCGTATTTCTGACAGAAGATATCTATGATTTCTGGCGTCCAGATTATAGCGAATTTCCTGTTGTTGATGGTCCTTTATCTAATTCTACGTATATCGAATCATTCCAAAAAGTTTGGAATCGACATAAAGAATTGTCGGGTCGAGGACTCGAAGATTATCAGGCGATTGCTTTCCATATTCCGTATACTAAGATGGGAAAAAAGGCATTGCAAAGCGTATTAGACCAAACAGACGAAGAAAATCAGGAACGTCTTATGGCTCGCTATGAAGAAAGCATCCGTTACAGCCGACGAATCGGTAATCTTTACACTGGTTCATTATACCTGGGGCTAACTTCTCTACTGGAAAATTCGAAATCACTACAGCCAGGAGATCGCATCGGTCTATTCAGCTACGGTTCTGGTGCAGTAAGTGAATTTTTTACAGGTTATCTGGAAGAAAACTATCAAGAATATCTCTTCGCACAATCTCATCAAGAGATGCTAGATTCTCGAACACGGATCACTGTTGACGAATATGAAACGATTTTCAGTGAGACGCTTCCTGAACACGGAGAATGTGCAGAATATACTTCAGATGTACCTTTTTCGATTACAAAGATCGAAAATGATATTCGTTACTACAAAATATAATAAAATCATAAAAAGAACCCTTCACGAGTCGTGAAAGGTTCTTTTTTTATCTGCGGACCAAAGGAGCAGTCTATAGGTCAGCTTAGTCGTACTAAGGATTTCTCGTTTTTCACTGAATAGTTTGCGAATGTACCTGGTCACAACAGGATCTTTTGCGTACGCGTCATAGTATAGCTTCATCAATTCTTCAGTAATTGATTCCTGTGTAAAATAAGTAAAATCTTTTTTCTTCACTTTGAATCCTTCATCAATTAAGTATGTTTCAAATTGATCCATTACAACTGGCGATGTATTAGGATCTTCTTCTATCATTCCTAGTTGCTTTTCGATAGGATAAAAAACATCATCGATTGATTCCACTACCCTGATTATCACGCACCATTTGCTTGACTTTTTCATCAATTTTTCTAATTGAATAAGATGTACCAATGCTGGATTTGCTGCTGTAAAAACCATTTCATATGTCTCATTTGATTGGATAAATTCTTCTAACGACTGTTTGATAAAGGAAACATTTGGCAACTCATTTTTTTCTGCTTCTTTTTTTGCATTTTCTAGCATTCCTGAAGAAAAATCGATCAAATCATAGCGATTAATTTCTTTTGCTAAGGAAAGAAATCTGCCAGATCCTCCAGCAACGTCTGCTGCTGTTTCAGCAGGCAGGACTTTCTCCGTTTTCAGATAATTTTTTACATCTTCAGCAATAGTTACTTGCGATTCTTGCTGGATTTCATAATATTCTTCAGCAAATTCATCCCATTCTTTTTCATTCATTTGATTTCCTCTAATTTTTTGTTATATGTTTTCACTTTTCGGAATAAATTATTCTCCTCTTTTATCTATTCTATCTCTTTTGATGAATAATAAAATGATTGGCTTTCCGTCTATCATAAATAAAAAAAGGGACTGTGACCAAAGTCGTGTCAAAGTCCCTCTTTCCGAATAAACAGTGTCCAATCAGATGACCCTCAGTATTAGCTCAAAATGCTGATTTTACAACTTCTTCCTTAAACGGTGTTCTCCTGCCAACTCTTCGGTCACAAGTCACAATATTCAACAAACATGAGAAGCTGTTTGTTGAAATTGCACCTTGTGACTCAGAATTAAACGGCAGGCTCACAACCTCGTTGATTCGTTTTATTTATTTCCTTGTACTCGTACAATGATCAATTTAGTGATCTCCATCAAAACAATTGTCACAAGTGCGATTCCCATACATGTAAAGACTTCTGTCAATCCAAATGCTGATGGGATAGAGAAGACTTCTTTCAGTCCTGGGATCATTGTTAAGCAGTAAAGCGCGCTACATACAACTACAGCTAGTAAGACACTTCTGTTAGAGAAGAACCCTGCTTGGATAGCTGTTTGTGTGTTTGAACGTGCTGGGAATGTTTGCAATGTCCGACACCAAATCAATGTTGAAAATGACATGGCTACACCGAATTCAGGTGAATGCTGCATGCCAAGCCATTGAGCAAAGATAACAGCAATCCCAATCAGCACACCACGATACGTTACAGAAATCAATGTTTTGTCCGTAAAGATTCCTGAATTTGGATCTCTTGGCGGGCGGTTCATCGTAGCAGGTTCAGCTTTTTCTGTACCTAATGCAATTGCTGGCAGTGAATCATTGACTAAATTGATGAACAACAGTTGTAATGCTGTAAATGGATTGGACCAGTCAGCAACTAAGGCAAAGATGATCGCAATGATCGCACCTAAATTTCCTGCAAATAGATAAGAAATAGCTTTCTTGATATTATCAAACACATTACGTCCTACTTCTACTGCGCTGACAATAGAAGCAAAGTTATCATCCGTCAATACCATCGCTGCTGCATCTTTTGCCACATCTGTACCCGTTCCCATAGCAATTCCGATGTCTGCTTGTTTCAATGCTGGTGCGTCATTTACACCATCACCTGTCATAGCTGAGATATGACCTTTATTTTGCCAAGCACGAACGATACGAATTTTATTCTCAGGTGAAACACGTGCATAAACAGTGACTTTTTCTAAAACTTCGTTTAGTTGATCTTCTGTCAATTCATCTAGTTCCGTCCCGGTCAAAGCCAGGTTTCCTTCTTCAAAAATCCCGATTTGTTTTGCGATAGCAACAGCTGTTGTTTTGTGGTCACCAGTAATCATGATTGTTTTGATTCCTGCACTTCTTGCTTCTGTTACCGCCTGAGTCACTTCAGCACGTGGAGGATCGATCATAGCAAGCAAACCAACAAGGATCAAATCGTCTTCATCTTCAAATGATAAATCAAAATTATCAAGTGGACGGTAAGCAAAAGCTAGTACACGTAATGCGCGTGTTGAAAAAGCTTCATTTTGCTCTTGGAATTTTTTCATCAATTCATCCGTCATCGGAACGACTTCACCATTTAGCAATACTTTTTTACTGCGTTGGAAGACGATATCTGGTCCGCCTTTGACAAACAAGTAATTTTTGTTATCAATTGTGTGTCCAGTAGACATTAATTTTCGATCAGAATCGAAAGGAAGTTCTGCTTGTCTTGGGTAGTTGTTTCGGATTTCCTGATAAGGCTGGTTTAATTTTTCACTAAAGTCGATAAACGCTACTTCCGTAGGGTCGCCCAATTTAGTACCGTCTTCACTGATCGATGCATCATTCGCTAAAACACTGATTTCGATCAAGCGACGTTCGTCAGCTGTCCATTTTGAAGGGTCATTTGTGAAATCCCCAGTATCGCCATTACCTAAAAAGTAGTCAACAACTGTCATTTTGTTTTGTGTCAATGTACCAGTCTTATCTGTACAGATGATACTTGTCGAACCAAGTGTTTCAACTGCTGGAAGCTTCCGAATAATGGCATGACGTTTCGCCATTTTATTCGTTCCCAAAGATAACACGATTGTTACGATAGACTGTAATGCTTCTGGAATAGCAGCTACGGCTACGGCTACGGCAAACATCACTGCGCTGACGATATCTGCAGTCATATCTCCTGTACCTTCTCCAAGATAAATACGAAACAGTTGGATACCTAAAATCAATAAAGACAATGCCAAAATAGCCAGACTTAGTTTTTTACTGAATTTATCCAGACCTCGTTGTAACGGAGTGACTTGCTCAGTTGTTGATTCCAAAAGGCCAGCAACTTGTCCGATCTCCGTATTATTCCCAGTTGAAGTCACTAAGAATTTACCGCGTCCGTAAGTTACGATCGTTCCACTGAATACCATATTTGTACGATCTCCGATTGGTACCGTACTTGTGATATCCGTTACTTCTTTTTCTGCAGAAGTCGACTCTCCTGTCAGCATACCTTCATCTACTTTTAATGATCCCGCATCTAGTAAACGTCCATCAGCAGGTACATAATCGCCTGCGTCTAACAACACGATATCTCCTACCACAAGTTCGTTTGCCGGAATCGTTTTTTCCTTACCATCACGAATCACTCGAGCATCGGGCGCTGAAAGGTTTTTCAACGCTTCTAAAGAACCTTCTGCTTTTTTTGTTTGGACAACACTGATTATAGAATTCAACATCAATACTGCAAAAATAACTAAGAATTCGATGTAGTCACCCATGACCATCTGAATCAGTGCGACAATCAGCAATACGATAACCATTGCATCTTTGAAAGTTTCTAAGAACAATTTCCAAGTTGGCTTCTTCGGCTTTTCTTTTAGCTGGTTCAAGCCATCTCTTTCTAATTTTTCCTTCGCTTGCGTGGTGCTCAATCCATCGGTTGAGCTCTGCGTTTGCTGCATCAACGAGTCGATCGTTTCTTTATAGACCGCTTGTTGTGCTTGTTCCTTGTTTTCCAAATTTCATCCCCCATTTTTTGATCTTGGCCCTAGTCCTGTCTGAAAAAAAAGAGACCTAAGACAAATACGCATTTGTCTTAGGTCTCACCATTTCATACAATACCAGAAAACCATTTGGTTAACTTACTGTTGATATTATCGCAACAAACGTTGCCGGTTACTCCCCTAAGGAGATATTCAACTGTACTAATATCCTACCTTATTAACCTACAAAAAGCAACTACTTTAGCCCGATTTACCTACATTTTCATGAAAGGAGTGAAAAGTATATTCACCTTGGTAGGCTTCTTTCTTCTATCATGCTATACTAATGTTATTGTATGTAAGGAGGAACATTTTTGTGGTATCTAGTATTATAACCGCCCTTTATCTATTAAATGCACTTATTGCTTTGGTGGCTATTTTGATCAAACCCCGAGATGTAGCAGCCATTTGGGCATGGCTCTTAGTATTGTTTGCCCTTCCTGGGGTGGGCTTTGTATTATATTTATTTTTCGGACGTGGATTAACGGATAAGAAAAAATTCTATCTCCGACAAAGTGACTTGAAAGAATTAGAAAACTTTCAGTCTTTTAGAGGAGATAACATTGAACATTACGATCCTGACATGGGCGATAAAGACAAACAGCAATTTGTTGACTTCTTCTCTTCATTAAATCGTATGCCGCTGACAAGAATGAATTCTGTCACTCTTCTCACAGACGGACAAGAGAAATTGGATTCACTGCTTCAAGATCTAAAAAAAGCCAAACATTCGATCCATATCGAATATTACGCATTTGTGACAGATAATATCGGCCAGCAAGTCTTACATGTTTTAGAAGAAAAAGCCGCAGAAGGCGTGGAAGTTCGAATATTATATGATGCATTTGGCTCTCATGGCACAAAAGCAAAAGATTTCAATCGTCTAATCAAAAATGGTGGACATGTCCATACATTTGTTACCTCACAAAAGGCATTACTTCGTTTCCGATTGAATTACCATGATCACCGAAAAATCGTTGTGATCGATGGAAAGATTAGTTATACCGGTGGTTTCAATATTGCCAATCAATATGTAAATACAACAAAAAAATTCGGCTATTGGCGCGATACGCATATACGGATTTTCGGTGCCGCTTCTTCTTTGCTCCAGCTTCGCTTCTTAACAGACTGGAACGTCTCGGTACCTGAAGAAAAAAAGGTCGGCTATCATTTGAATTATTTCTTTAAAAAAGCAGATCGAGATGAATCTAAGCTTGCTGATACATCCATCCAGCTTGTTTCAAGCGGACCGAATAACGAAAGGGAACAAATCAAGCTTTCATTTATCAAATTGATTACTTCTGCTAAAAAACGTGTTTGGATACAGACACCTTACCTTGTTCCTGATGAAAGTGTCATTGCTGCTTTAAAAATCGCAACTGCCTCTGGTGTAGATGTGAAAATCATGATTCCCAACAAACCGGATCATCCTTTTATTTATCGAGCAACACAATATTATGCTCGGCAGCTGATCAAGGAAAATGTACAAATCCTTGTCTATGAGAACGGCTTCCTCCATGCAAAAACATTGATAATGGATGATGAAATCTGCATGGTAGGTTCAGCAAATCAAGATATTCGTAGCTACCGATTGAATTTTGAAACAAGTGCTGTCATTTACGATCCTGAGTTTTTAGAAGAACTTGCTACTCAGTTCAAAGAAGATGAGACACATTGTTCATCCATGACAACTGAAACAGTCAAGGAAATGTCTAACTGGCTATTATTCAAGCAACAAATTTCTCGATTATTTTCTCCAATCCTATAATTTTTTTATTCAAGTAGAGAAAAATATACTAAGATTAAAGGGACTGTGACAAAAATCTTGTCACAGTCCCTTCTTCCGAACAAACGGTGTTCTCCTGCCAACTCCTCGGTCACAAGTCACAATATTCAACAAACATGAGAAGCTGTTTTTTGAACTTGTTCCTTGTGACTCGGAGCTGGACGGCAGGCTCACGACCTCTTTCTTTTACTCTAATTCACCAGCTGCCCAATGATTGATGGGGCCATATTTGTGCCCTACATTTATTTCTTCACGAATTGCACGGTTTACATAGTCTTTTGCCAATCGGATCGCTTGTTCAACTGTTTTTCCTTTCGCTAACTCAGCTGCAATACATGCAGATAGCGAATCGCCAGTTCCGTTGATCCGGTCGGTAGGATAAAATGGTGCATTTAACCAAAATGATTTTCCTGATTCGAGCAATACGTAGTCATTGACTGTTTCTTGCTGCGCATTTTTAGCATGATGTCCTTTGATCATAACGTTTTTTGCACCCATATCTTGCAGTTCTTTTGCTGCTTGCACAAAATCTTCTTCAGCTGCTAATGTCCGTCCAGTCAGCTTTTCTGCTTCATAAAAATTAGGTGTCAGTACTTCGGCCAAAGGGACAAGCTTTTCTTTCAAGCTTTGCAAAGCAGATTCTTCTAGTAAAAGATTTCCATGTTTCGTTACGATTACGGGATCCACGACTAATGGTCCAAAATCATATTTTTGGTAATTTTTTACAACTGTCTCAATCAACTTTGAATCTGCTAGCATACCTGTTTTAGCTGCACGTATTTGAAAGTCCTTCGCAATCAGTTCAAATTCTTTGTCGATAAAATCTGTTGGCAATGTCACACTTGCTCCGATTCCGTAAGAATTACCTGCAACACATGCGGTCATGACAGAAACACCGTAAACATTTCTTGTAAAGAATGTATGCATATCTGCTTGCATCCCTGCGCTTCCATCGCTATCTGATCCTGCGATCGTCATTGCTTGTACATACTGATCTTCCATCAAATCGATTCCTCCATTTTTATAAAAAGATTTTTCATAATGCTGTTACTGTTTCTATCATATGTTTTTCAAAGTATCCCTCAGTAAATATACCACTACCTTTTCTTGGTAATCAAATTTATTTGAAAAAACATTTGCAATAAATCAGAAAATAGTGGTCGTTTATTTGTATTCGCTATTCTAATAATAAATAACCACTATTTGATTTATATATATTTCAGTATCCTTCTTGTTTTCATATAACCAAAGGCGCTATGATTTCCATATGAAAAAAATAAAGTCAGGTGAAAAAAATGAAACTTGAGGATAAAAAAGTCATTTTGAAGAAAATCAAACGACTACCAGACCAAATAGATGGCTATACGATCTGTTCTTTCAAAAAAGACAGGAGTATAAAAGCTTATACGCAAAACACAGAAAAAGGAATAATCTATTTCCTACATGAAGAAGGTTACGATACCCAAACCTTTATGTTTACTGAAAAAAAAGAATTTCATAAACAGATGAAAAAACTGATTGAAAAAGAATTTCCAAGAAGTCATAAACTCTATGTGAATCAGCAATTTTAACTTCTAACTGTTCTTTATTAATTAAAAATGTTCTGTAATAAAATAAAACTTTATAACAACTATAACAAAACCGAATACAAAACAGAAGTTCTATAAGTTATAATCATAGTTGTTAGGTGATTCATCTAGTAAAAACACCAGATTTCAAATTTCACACAATTTAAACTAGATCAATCATCAACCTTCTTCAAATTGTTAGAACCCTTTCCCGAGGAGCTGCAGCATAAGCAAAAAAACAAACAGGAAGCCAAATGGCTAAGACATTTTTTCTATTAGTCTAGTTGTTTCTCGTCGCAAGTTTAAGACTTTAGAAAGTTATTTCTAATGATGTTTGGGTTGTTTTGATCAATGCTTATGCACAGCTCCTTACCTATTATTTATCTCAACAGATCTAACAAATTAATGGACTATTTAAGGAGTTTTTTTATGCTTACGATCTATTCTTCTCGCACACATAGTTACCATCTGATGGCAAACTGGCTGAAAGACCATCAAATGCCTTACAGAGAACGAATTTTCACACCTAAACAGCCTTTAACAAGGAAAGAGATATTTTATTTATTGTCATTAACAGAAAACGGATTTGACGATCTATTAGCTAAACGCTCGATTGATTATAAAAATTTGAAAGATCAAATCGACCAATGTACGACCTCAGAGCTTGTCGATCTGATCGTCTCGCATTTTACTTTGTTACAACGTCCCATCATTACTGACGGAAAGAAATTATTAGTCGGATTCAATGAAGATAGTATGCGTCTTTTTATCCCTGTACAATGGCGCAGAAGTCAACTGAAATCTGTCTATAACGATTTTACATGGGTAAGCAATCTAGAAAATTCTACGGATTTAGATGATGAATTTTTAAATTATTATATATAAAAAAGACTGTGACAAAAGCGTGTCACAGTCTTTTTTTCTACGCCGGATAAATAGAATATTTTTACAAATCTGAATACATTCACCAGTAATAAGCACTTTGAGTGAATTGACGATAAGAATGACGGACCAGACTGCCATAAATGATCAAGAAGACTCCCGTTCCTACCGTAACAAAAAATATAGAGGCACCGATACTACCATCCATATACCACATTAAAGAAGCCAAAAGTGGGAAAAGTGAAAAAATACATAATCCAATTCCTGCAATCAGTGAGAAGCCAAAACTTCGCTGATACTCTTCTTCTTTTTCTTTTGCTTCTGCTAATACTTTTTCAGGTATTTTCCGATGGTGCAAAAAGTGATTTAAACGTGTGATTTTCATACCAGAAGCAATAAAAAAACCGACAGCTAATGCTATACCGAAAATCAGACAAGAAATACCCATGAACACATATCCTGCTGAACAAAAGAAAAGAAAACTTGCAAAAGATAAGCTAATGAATAGAACACCTGATGCCACTTGGAGACTTGCCGCTCTGTATTCTTTCCAGTAGTTTTCTGCTTCGCTTAAATAAATAGAAGCTGTGTTTGTTTCCGTCTCGTCAGCTTGATGTTTTTTTTCGACATCTAGTTCTTCTAATAATTCATCGATTGAACCAAATGTCGAAATTACTGTACCGATGGCCTCCTGTTCATTTTTTCCTTCTCCCATCAATTCATGATAATGGTCTTCCATATTTGCCAACAAATCAGTTTTCAGCTTATCTATCTCGGTACTTTGAGGTACTCCGATAAAAAAGACTGTCTAAATAATTACGGATTGTATCCATTTAATTTCCCTCCAAAAATTGATCGACTACGTCTTTCGTCGTCAGCCACTCTTGCTTTTTTTCTTCTAAAAGATTACGCCCTATTTCAGTGATTTTATAATATGTCCGCTTTTTTCCATGAGTCACTTCTCCAGGATACGAAACAATCAGTTGATTCTTTTCTAAACGGGCAAAAACGGAGTAAAGTGTTGTCTCTTTGATCACATAGGAATCATTTGTCATCTCACGAATCGTTTTAGAAATTTCATATCCATAAGAATCGTTTTTGTTAAGGATCGATAAAATAATCGCATCATTGTATCCGCGTATTCCATCACTTGAAATCATTTTCTTTCCTCCATATTACTCCATCTGTCGTTGTAATTAGAATAGCATGATTACTTCATCAGGTAAAGTAATTTTTTACAAAAAAATAAAAGGAACAGAAAGCAAAAGAAGCGTTATGCTTTTTTGCTTTCTGTTTCCTTAATTTATTTATTTTACAACCATGACGTTACATGATGCGTGGTTGACTACATAGGAAGTAGTGGAACCTACTAGTGCACGTTCTACCGCATTCAGACCTGTCGCCCCCATGACAATCAGATCGATTGGTTCTTTCGATTCATGGAAATTAGCAATCAGTGTCTTTGGATAACCGTAAAGAACATATGTCTCGATATCTGTCAGGCCTTTTTCAATTGCCAAGTTTCGATGTTCTTTCATCTGGTTTTCCGCAACCTCATCCAATTCTTCCTGAAGGCTTGTTGTAACAAATGCAAAATCACCAAAGTAATTTCCTGTTACTTCATTGACATACAGGATGTGCAACGTTGCCTGATTTCGTTTGGCAATCGTGATTGCCTCAAGAAATGCTTTTTCTGCCTTTTCAGAACCATCAATTGCTACTAAAATATTACGATAAGTATCTACCATTGTAAACGCCTCCTTCACTGTTAGTGTAGCACGATTACAGTGTTAGAACAAACATTTTGTGAACGTTTTATCAAAAAATATCAGGCATCAAATCCGTTTTTTTCAGAGACCGTTTTAAACCAGCGACCTGATTTTTTGATCGTCCGTTTACCGTCTTGTGCCAAATCAACAGCGATAAAGCCATAGCGATTCTTATAAGCATTTGTCCAAGACCAGTTGTCCATACATGTCCACATGTGGTAACCCACACAATTGGTTCCTTCTTGGATTGCTTGATGGACGTATTTCAAATGATCCGTAACGAACTCAATCCGGTAATCATCTTCAATAGTTCCTTCGCTGTTAACAAATCGTTCTTCTCCTTCGACCCCCATCCCATTTTCAGAAATATAGCATTTGATATTACCATAGTTTTCTCTTGTATTCGTTAAAATATCATAGATTCCTTTTTCGTAAATTTCCCATCCACGATATGGATTCATTTTTTTATTGGGCATGTCGTAATTATCAAAATAATCATCTGGCATGGGGCTATGTTCGTGATTGATTGGAGTTTCTTTTGCTTTGATTCGACGAGGCTGATAGTAATTGATTCCTAGCAGGTCAATCGTGTTTTCACGGATGAGTTCTAGGTCTCCTTCATGGATCTCTGGCATTATAGCCAATTCTTTGACAATTTCGATCAACTCTTGTGGAAACTCTCCTTTCACTGCAGGGTCAAGGAATGATCGGTTGAAGAATGCGTCAGCGATCTTCGCCGCTTTTACATCTTCTGGGTTCGTTTCATCTCTCGGATAGCTTGGTGTCAGATTCAAGATGATTCCGATCTCACCATCATGTCCGCCTTCATGGTAGGCTTTGATTGCCTTTGCGCTTGCTAGATTCTCATGATAGCCTACTTGGACCGCTTCTTTCATATTGATATGATTTGGATAGTGGAATTGATACAAGTAGCCTCCTTCTACAGGTACGATTGGTTCATTATGAGTAAACCATTTTTTGACCAGATCTCCAAACAGTTCAAAGCACGCTGCTGCATAAGAAACATAAGCGTCGACCGTTTCTCTTGATAACCACCCGCCTTTTTCTTGCAGTGGTAGTGGCATATCGAAATGGTAAAGGTTCACAAAAGGTTCAATACCATTATCCAGCAATTCAGTAAAATAATCTCGATAAAAAGAAACAGCTTTTTGATTGATTTCACCTGTCCCTTCTGGAATCAAACGACTCCATTGGATAGATGTACGAAATGTGTTATGGCCAGTTTCTTTCATTAACTGAACATCTTCTTTGTATTTTGTGTAAACTTGCGAAGTTTTTTCAGGTCCTACTTGATCGAAGAATTTTTCGGGCTCTAATTCATACCAATGATCCCAAATATTTTCTCCTTTACCATCATCACTTACTCTTCCTTCTGTTTGCGGTCCGCTAGCAGCAGAACCCCACCAAAAATTTTCTGGGAATGTGTAGGTTTTCATTTTTTTACTTCCTCTCTTTTTTCTTGATACCGTAATCATAACGAACCCTAAAAAATAAATCAATACTTTTTATGAAAATGACTAGACATTTAAAATTTTTGGCGTTATACTTTGTATGTAATCGATTGCAAATAAATTTGAGGTGAATAAAAATGAACGGTTTTATGGACAAGCTTTCTGAGAAAATCATGCCCTTAGCTAATTTATTAGGGCAAAATCGTTACCTTACAGTGCTGCGGGATGCTTTCATGCTTTCCTTCCCTTTAACGATGTTCGGTTCGATCGTTGTCGTTATCAATAACTTGCCTTTTTTCAGTGACGCAACAAAGGGAACTTTATCGAACTTATTCGGTAATGGGCAAAATGCAACAATGAGCATCATGTCGGTTTTTGTTACTTTTGGTATCGGCTATTATTTATCAAAATCTTATGACGTTGAAGGTATTTTCGGTGGTGCCGTGTCTTTTGCCAGCTTCTTGATTCTTACGCCTTTTGCAATGAAAACCGCTGGCGGTGAAGATGTGACTGGTGTGCTTTCACTTGATCGTCTTGGCGCAAAAGGAATGTTCATTGGAATGATCGCTGCTTTCTTGGCTGGAGAAATCTACTGCAGAATCACGAAACGCGGCTGGCAGATCAAAATGCCTGATGGAGTTCCGCCTGCAGTAACAAAATCATTTGCCGCTTTGATCCCTGCTGTAGTGACACTAACTATTTTCTTAGTAATCAATGCTGTGATGACTGGTATTTTCAATGCTAACTTACATGACGTCGTTTATGAAGTGATCCAAAAACCATTAACTGGTTTGGGAAGTAGTTTACCTGCAACATTGATTGCTTTGTTCTTTGTCCAATTCTTATGGTTCTTCGGACTTCACGGACAAATCATCGTCAACTCTGTAATGGACCCGATTTGGAATACACTGATGCTTGATAACTTAGAAGCTTATCAACATGGAAAAGAATTACCACACATCATCACAAAACCATTCATGGAAACCTTCACTGTTGGTATTGGTGGTTCTGGAATGACTTTAGCTGTCGTTTTATTGATGGCCTTTGTTCTTAAAAAGAAACAGTATCGTGATGTTGGACGATTAGCTTTAGCACCTGGTATTTTCAATGTAAATGAACCAGCGATCTTCGGTCTACCGATCGTATTGAATGCAACAATCCTTATTCCTTGGGTTGTGGCACCTCTAATCGTAACGACGTTCAATTATTTGGTAATGGCTGCTGGACTTGTCCCTGCACCAACTGGCGTCTCTGTTCCATGGACTGTGCCAATCATTGCAAGCGGTGTCTTAGCAACAAATTCATGGCTTGGTGGTATGCTGCAAGTCATCGACTTTGTCATCGTTGCCTTTATCTGGTACCCATTCCTGAAAGTACTAGATAAACAACCAGATTTAGATATTGCTTAATAGATCATTAAGGGGTTGTGACAAAAACTTGTCATGACCTCTTTTTTCGAATAAACAATGTTCCAGATGCTACTTCGAGTTGTCGGAAGCATAATCTTTCGTTATACTCTAGAAGAGGTGAATAACGTGCCAAAATACGAAGAAATCGCAAATATTTTAAGAGAACGTATCCGTTCAAAAGAGTATCCTCCCGATAGTTTTTTGCCTAATCAAGTCGACTTGGTAAAAGAATTTGGTGCGAGCCGGATGACAATCAAAAAAGCCATCAATATCTTAGCAATGGAAGGACTTGTCTATTCGCAGCGAGGATCAGGAACGAAAATCTTGAATCATCCATTTATGCAAAAAGACACATCGCCCGCTAACGAGTATGAAGGTTTGAGTCTCCAAATGAAACGCAGACATCGTTCTTTGAAGAGTCAAATCATTCATTTTGATGTTGAATTCCCTAATCAATATATCCAAGAACGATTGATGATCGATGCCGAGCAACCTGTCTACAATATTCACCGGTTAAGGATCTTAGATGGCGAGCCATATGTTTTAGAGCATACCTTTATGCCAGTCCATCTTGTGCCGGGTTTAAAAAAAGAACATTTGTTAGCCTCTATCTATGATCATCTTCATCAAGAATTGAATGTCCATTTTGCAGGGGCTTATCGTGCTATTTCTGCAGATAAAAGTGATGAATATGATCAGCAATATTTGAACTGTGCAGAAAACGATCCTGTACTGGAAGTTCAGCAAGTCGTCTATCTCAAAGATGGACAGCCGATTGAATATTCTTCCAGCCGAAACCGATTTGATGTTCGGAACTATTCTGTGCTGGATGTGCGTTCAACTTAACCAAAGAGGTTGTGAAAAAGCCGTTTACCAAGAGATCGTGACAGTGGTAAGCAGTTTCAAGTAACAAGAAGAGATCGTGAAATCAACATTCTATCCTATCCTAAGCATTAGCTCAAAAATGAAAAAATAACTCAGCATAAAAAGACTTATGACCACCCGTAATGATTCTAAAGTTAGCTTTTTAAAGCTAGTTTTTTTGAAATCGATACAGCTAGTCGTAAGTCTTTTTATTTTATTGATCCGTCCCTCCTCTTTTCCATTCTTGATTCCTTCCTGATACTTTAGAAGACAAATTAATTGCAAAATAGAGATGCACCCTCTATACTATGTCTAAATCAATTACTTACTTTTTGTAAGTTAACAGGAGGAAATTTATCATGGATACACAAATCAGAGGAATTCACCACGTCACAGCAATGACATCTAGCGCTACAAAAATCTACCGCTTTTTTACAGATATTTTAGGAATGCGCTTAATCAAAAAAACAGTTAACCAAGATGACATCGAAACTTACCATCTTTACTTTACAGACGATACTGGTGCGCCAGGAACAGATATGACTTTCTTTGATTTTCCAAATCAGCCAAAAGGAAAAAAAGGAACAGATACGATCTCTCGTGCTTATTTCCGTGTGCCAAGTGACGCAGCATTAGACTTTTGGTTGGAACGTTTTGAAAAATATGACGTTACTCATTCAGCAATCAATGAACGTTTCGGCAAAAAATATATCGAATTTGAAGATTTCGATAATCAGTATTATCAATTGATCTCTGACGAAAACAATCAAGGTGTAGCAGCTGGCATTCCTTGGAAAAACAGCAATGTACCGACAGAGTTTGCGATCACAGGACTTGGACCTGTCTTTGTCCGTGTCAGTCAATTAGAGCATATCCGCTTGATTCTTGAAAAAATCTTAGGATTCAAAGAAACAGACCATTCAGGAGATTTCTACTTATTTGAAATCGGTGAAGGCGGAAATGGTGCAAGCATCATTATTGAACATCGGACAGACTTGCCAAAAGCAATCGAAGGATTTGGAAATATCCATCACTTAGCATTGCGTGTAGCAGACAAAGAAGCATTGGAATACTGGATTCAAGTAATCAATAAGATTGAATTGCCAAATTCTGGTTTCGTCGATCGTTTCTATTTCCAATCTGAGTACTTCCTAGCCGCTCATCACGTACTGTTTGAATTAGCAACTGATGGTCCTGGATTCCTTGAAGATGAACCAGCAGAATCCGCTGGAGAAAAACTATCTCTTCCTCCATTCTTAGAAGAACGTCGTGAAGCCATTGAAGCCTATGTCCGTCCTTTCGATACAAGTGATGCAAATAAAAAACGTGAATAATCTCTTCATGCTACTTCATTTGCATCTATAGAAACAGAAAAGAGGGAACAAAATGACCTACATTTTTGAAAAAGGAACAAGTGGCAAACATTTGATCTTACTTCATGGCACAGGTGGAGACGAACATTCTTTACTGGATATCGCTCACTTTCTTGCACCAAACAGTACGTTGCTTTCTTTTCGTGGCACGGTCCAAGAAGATGGGATGAATCGTTTTTTCAAGCGTAATGGATTGAATCAATTCGACCTGGACAGTTTGGAAAAAGAAACAGATAAACTCCATGAAAAAATCAAAGAAATCAGCGAAACAGAACAGATACCGTTAAGTGATTGGCTGCTTGTCGGCTATTCAAATGGCGCAAATATCGCTGCCCATCTATTATTGGAGCGTGAGACCGAGCTAAATAAAGGGTTGTTTTTCCATCCAATGTCTCTAGGTGTTCATCAAAGCCATTCCACATTAGAGGATAAAACCGTCTGGCTTTCTTATGGTGATAACGATCCAATCGTTTCCCCTGCTTCCTTTAAAGAATTGGCCGATCAATTCGAAACACGCCAAGCAAATGTGACCATCCAGCTAACTGTAACAGGTCATCAGTTGACGATGGACGAAATCGAGCAAGCGAGGGATTGGGTCGCAAAGATGAATTAGTTTCTTCAATTTTAAAATAAAAAGCTAGTCATCGTAAACAAGTCTTACTTATTACGATGACTAGCTTTTTATTAATGTGTCTAAACAAACAATCTATCTTTTTTGCTAGTTCGAACTTACATCTTGTCGAACCAATTATAGATTCAGCAAAATTAGATATTTAACAATAAATTAAATTGTAGGTTAAAGGGTTTGATAGATATTTCCTGATTTTTGTAAATAAATATAACCTTCGAAATCTTCTGAAATGTTTCTTTTAACTCTTTTATCATTTATTTTACGAGAAGCAAAATCAACTAGATTATTTAAACAGCGAATAAGTCCTGACATCCACATGTATTAACGTTCTAATAAAGAACATACCACAAAACGATATAGTTTCCTTATCTTCTTTGCAATGGCAATATTTGGTTTTTCATTACATTCTCAAAATCATTACGTACCGTTTTCCAATATTTCAATTTAGAAAGTGGTTTTTCAGTGGATGCTTTGTATCCCTCATAATCAGCTGATTGTTTCAACTCACTTTCACCACTTTGTTTTTCTTTTTTTACATTATAATTTGCGACGACATACGCTAATTCTTCTTCTTCAACATGCCATTTATCAGAAAAATCTTTGATTGCCGCATATTGTTTTGCTTGAATCATCTCTTCTAGTAAATGAGAAACATTTTTATCTCGATAATTTTCAGGATCAATTAAAATATCTTTCCATAAGCTACGCATTAACCGTGCAATTTGCGGATTAGTTTTCTCTAAATCATTTAAATAACGATCGATTTCTTCTGTTGCTTTTTTATCTTCTTTCGCAAATAATTCGTATTCTGTATTACCACTCGGTACAAAAGCTTGAATCAACATTAGTATATATTCATAATTGATTTCTTCTGTTTTAATTGATTCTAATTCATATTCGATATCAATTTCTACTTCTGGATCGTTTCCATCATCTATTTCAGCTTTAAGAAGTTCCAATGCATTTACATAATTCCCATGATATATCTCTACTTCATCAATAGAAATTGGAAATTCTGTGCCCATTTGAGTTGAATCGAATTCCGAATATACTTGTATCGCAGTAAAGGTTTTGTCAAATTTTTGAAAAGCTTTAACAAATTTTTTCAAATCTGCCTTGTTTAGATTGTCTATTTGAGCATTGACTGGATCACTCATTATTTCGATTAATTGCTCACTTGCCTCTACAAAACGTTCTTTAGCTTCTAGCCAAGTAGGCGCAAGCACTTCATCTTCTCCCCCATTTGAATAAAGAATCAACGCTTCTTTCACTTTTTGTTCAAATATTTTTGGCGTCTGGAAAGTTACGATTTGTCCATATTTCTTGCTTTTGTCAAATAATCTATTCGTTCGAGAGAATTCTTGAATCAATTCATGTAGTTGCATAGGTGCCCTGTCAATGAACAACGTAGATAAACAAGGCGCATCGAAACCTGTAAGTAATCGATCAACTACGATAACCAAATCTAATTGTTCTGATCTAGCTAAATACTTCTCTTTCTTTCTAGCTAAGCGATCATTTATATTTCGATTATAAGCTCTCATTGTTTCGAGGGTAAAATTGGTCCCAAATTCTTGATTATAATCTTTGATAGATTCTTTCATTTTTTCCTGATTTGAAATAGATGCTTCTTCATTTTCAGAAATAGAATAAGTGATTGCCACTTTAGGAAAATCTGGCAAGACTCTCTTCGTTGCTTCATCAATTTTTACCGATGACTCCTCTTTTTTCACTGCTTTAATGAGATCATAATAACGTTGGGCTTGAGCAATCGAACTCGTTGTCAATATAGCGTTATAGGTTTGTCCGACACCTTTCGCAAATCCTAATTTTTTACGAGATTTATTGATAATCGAATGAATGACCTCCAACATATGGTTATCATTCTCATATACTTTTTTAGGAAGACGAGCTTCTTTTTCTGCTACTTCTAGAGTATCCGGGTCTAATTCACCGGAATTATCTAACGCAATGATTGTCTTGTCTAATTCTTCTTCAGAAAACGTCGATTTATATTCTACTTGAAAGCCTAGTACAGCATTATCGTGAATAGCTTCTTTTACTGTATATTCATGTAGGCATTCTCCATACTGTTGTTTGGTTGTCCTTGGTAGATTACCGATTTCTTTTCGAGCATTCTCTACAAAAATAGGTGTTCCTGTAAATCCATACCATAATGATTGGACAAAAAATTCTTCGATTTCTTTTTTCTTCGCCGGGCTAACTGCTCTGTGACATTCATCGACAACAAAAGCTACGCGCAGTTGCGTTAATTGTGTAAAGCGTTTAGTCCCTTCTTTATCAGAAAAACGGCGCATCACATGATTCATTTTTTGAATGGTCGTGACAATCACCGTTCGGTCATCCGATAATAATTTTTTGATCAAATCCTTGACGTTATCTGTTTCATCGATGTCAATTAGAGAGTATAAAATATTTTGTGTAAATGAAAAAATCCATACAAAAAAGGAAGTCCCTTCTGTAGAATAAAGTTAACGACAACCAATTCACAGAAAAGAGGACTTCCCTATGAATGATTTTACTACAGAAATTGTGCAAACTCTAGTCACTAAAGGCGATTTAAATGAATTATTCCGTTCGCACTTAGAAAAAGCGATAAACACACTCCTACGGACTGAATTAACGGCTTTTTTAGATTACGAAAAATATGATCGCACTGGTTTTAATTCAGGTAATTCGAGAAAAGGTTCTTACTTTCGATCAATCAAAACCGAATATGGTGAATTAACATTGGAAATACCTAGAGATCGTAATGGTGAGTTTAAACAACAAACTTTACCAGCCTACAAAAGAACAAACGATACATTGGAAACCACTATTATCCATTTATTCGAAAAAGGTGTTACGATGTCTGAAATTGCTGATTTGATCGAAAAAATGTACGGTCATCACTATACTCCACAAACCATGTCCAACATGACTAAAGTTCTGACTGAAGAAGTAAATGCCTTTAAATCCAGAGCCTTAAATGATAAGTATGTCGCTATTTTTATGGACGCTACTTACATTCCACTAAAACGTCAAACCGTATCCAAAGAAGCGATTTATATTGCCATTGGTATACGAGAAGACGGCACTAAAGAAGTACTGAGTTATGCGATTGCTCCAACTGAATCAACATACGTTTGGAATGAGCTGCTACAGGATATTAACTCCAGAGGAGTTCAAGAAGTCTTGCTTTTTATTACGGACGGCTTAAAAGGCATGAAAGATACTATCCATCAAATTTATCCTAAAGCAAAATATCAGCATTGTTGTATCCATGTATCTCGTAATATCGCTCATAAAGTACGTGTCAAAGACCGAAAAGAAATCTGTGATGACTTTAAGGCTGTTTATCAAGCTAACTCAAAAGAAGAAGCGAATACCTTCTTATCCGGCATGATTGAGAAATGGAAGAAAAACTATCCTAAAGTGACGCAGTCACTCATAGAAAACCAAGACTTATTAACTTTTTATGATTTTCCACCTAGCATTCGTAGAACCATTTACTCAACCAATCTAATCGAGTCTTTCAATAAGCAAATTAAAAGATACAGCCGTAGAAAAGAGCAGTTTCAAAATGAAGAATCACTAGAACGCTTTCTAGTCAGCATTTTTGATACATACAATCAAAAATTTCTAAACAGAAGCCATAAAGGTTTTCAACAGGTAACCGATACATTAGTTTCAATGTTTACTGAGTAACTAATTATTTTGTAGGAGGACAATTTATTTACACAAAATTATTGACGCTCCCGAAGAGGATCAAATGTATTATGTAGAAGTAAAAACAAAAGGCGTCAAAAACAAACAATATGTGAAAGGTATCAGTAACGAATATCCTTTACTTGGTTCATGGAAAGAAGCTGCTCCTTTTTCCAAACCATGTGCCATAAAAATAAAGAACGAGCTAGAAAAAGAACTGACTTGTGGCAAAGCTGTTGTAGATATCATCGAAAAGTAAATCCAATGTATAGAAAGGAAGATCACACATGAAAAGCGACGTACAAATTGCTAAGATTATAGAATTAGAAGAAGAAGACGCAGTGTTGACAATTGAAAAAAAATAAATGTTTGTATACCATATGATTATTTCAATATGTATCCTGGAATTGGAGATCTCGTAGAGCTATATCAAGATGAATCAAATATACTTGTCATTCATCATGAAATATAGAGACTTATAAAATTGTTTATTTTTATAATGTATCAGTATAGAAAGGAAATAAAACATGGATTATACTGTTGAATTTGACAGTGAACTACTTAAGCAATTTCCACAAGAAGAACATTTCATGTATAAAGAAGCAATTTCCCACAAAGTGACAGAGTATTTGGAGCATAATTTTTTTCGTATAAAGCCAGTGCGTACTCGTTCGGCAAAAGGAATATACGAGATGAAAGTCAAAATTAATAAAAAAAATTATCGCATAGCATTTGCTTTAAAAAAAAATCATGTGTTCATTTTTTATATTAGTTCGAATTTGCAAAAAATTGTATTTGATAAAGAGGTGAGTAAAAAAATAAAATAGCTGAGCATTGGAGGATAGATTGAGTGATACTAAGTCTATCCTCTTGTTTTTCTAAAGAACTAAGCTAGAATTTTTTCTTTTGTACGTTATTATATGTTATTTGTCATTACCAAAAAGCACCTTTTTTCTTCTAGTATCTATGACATAAGAAATACCACCCATTTCCTTTACTTGAACAAATCCTACTGATTCATAAAATTTTTTTGTTTTCTCAGTATCATCTGTCAATAATTCGATTTGGACTGGTCCATAACTAGTGATCTTCTCCAAAGCTTCATTCAAAAGCACTTTGCCTATTCCTTGGCGCTGATACCTCGGATGAATGAGGATATCTTGAATAAATGCGATCGTCGCAAAATCAGTGATCCAACGAACGATTCCGATAATCTTCCCTTCCCCATTACGCTTTATCAGAGATTCAGATTGTTCAAATGCTCTAGCTAACCTTGCAGTGTCTTTTGTGTAATTCGTCCAACCAACGCTCTTATATAATTCAGAAATCTCATCGATCATAAGGGAATCAATATTCATTTTTTTCTTCCTTTCTTATACAATTCTCCCTCTAATAATACAGTTCTTTGACTATTTAATCTATCACATATAACTCTCCTGTAAAGATTCTCTCGATTCCTTAAAATTCCTCTTTCCTTTTAGAATGCATCCTTTTTGATAAATAAAAAGGTTGTGATAAATTTTCTTCACAACCTCTGTTTCTCTCTATCAAGTGTTATCTTTTAATTTTCTACCCTTACCCTAGCATCTCTATTGCCCGTAGTATGCATACTTTCCATGTTTGCGAAAATAATGTTTATCTAGTAAATATTGCGGGATTTCACATATATTGGGGTTGATCAGCTCGTTTTCTTTGGCCATCAGACAAATTTCATCTAAGATCAAACTGTTTTCTACTGCTTTCATAGGTGAATCCCCCCATGTGAACGGTCCATGTCCATAGACAAGTACTCCAGGGACTTCGTTTGGATCTAATTTTCTTTCCTTAAACGTCTCGACAATCACATTCCCTGTATGAACTTCGTAAGCTTCTCTTACTTCTTCTTTCGTTAATTGGCGTGTACAAGGAACCTTACCATAAAAAGCATCAGCATGAGTCGTGCCATAAGCTGGCAAATCGCGTCCTGCTTGCGCCCACATGACGGAGTGCGTGGAATGAGTATGAGTAATAGCAGTTATATCTTCAAAAGTTTGATACAAAACAACATGTGTGGGGAGATCTGAAGATGGTTTTAAGCTATCTTCTTCTATTATATTTCCCGACAAATCTGTTACCACCATTTGATCTGCTTGCATGCATTCATATCTGACACCGCTTGGCTTAATGACGATGACTCCTAGCTCACGGTCCACTTCACTCACATTGCCCCAAGTCAATTTGACTAATCCGTATCGCGGCAATGCCAGATTTGCTTCAAGGACACGTTGCTTCATTGCTGCAATTTTTTCTTCACAAGACATCATAGCCAGCCTCCTTCAATTTAGAACTTAAGTAGTCTTTTGCCTGCTGGATTTCTCTTCGAAAGTCTTGGCTTTTTTCACTCCACATTTCAATCAGAAATGTTCCATCATAATCTAGACGTTTCAAATGTCTTAATAATCCAAGAAAATCAACACAACCGCTACCAAAAGGAACATCACGAAACTGGCCTGAATATTCTTTTGTTACAGGGTAAGTATCTTTTAAGTGGATAGCAGTGATATAATCGATCCCTTTCTCAAGTTCTCGAGCCGGATTATTTTCCGGCCATGCGGACAAATTGCCTAGGTCTGGATATACTTGTAGAAAAGGTGAATGAATCTGTTCTTTGATTTCTAAAAATTTTGAAATGGAGTTCATAAATGGATCATCCATGATTTCCACGGAAAGAATGATGCCATATTTAGAAGCTTCCTTTACGCTTTCTTTTATTTCTTCGATAAAGTCTTCTCTGGAATTCATTGATTTCTCTTCATAATAAACATCGTATCCAGCTATTTGGATTACTTTGACGCTTAGATTATGCGCCAAATGGATTGCTTTTTTCATTAGTTGTTTCGCTGCTTTTTTCTTTTCTGGATCAGCAGAACCAAACGGAAATCGCCGATGCGCACTTAAACAAATCGAATGGATACGTACACCGGAGCTGAACATCTCTTCTCTCAGCTCAGCTATCTTTTCTTCAGACCAATCTAATCGTGCTAACCGCTCATCCGTCTCATCAATCGACATCTCGATAAAATCGAAGTCCATTTCTTTTACAAGGGAAAAACGTTCTTTCCATGAAATATCTTTGGGTAACGCTTTTTCATAAATCCCAATTTGAGCCATTTCCTTACCCCCAGATACGAATGATCTCATCTTTGAAGTTTTGTGCGGCCTTCATCGGATCATTTGCTGCTGTAATACCACGACCAGTGATAAAGGTATACACATCGATCCCTTCAAATAAGTGTAATGTGTGTGGATTTAATCCACCAGTTACAGAAACATTAAAGCCTAGTTCAATCAGTTTTTTGATCTTCGATAAATCTTTTTCACCCCAAGTTTCACCAGATAACAGCGCATCACGGCTTTGATGGTAGATTACCTGCCGGATACCGATGTTATGCCAATCCATGGCTTGTTCAAAAGTCCAATTGCCGTAGAGTTCTACTTGCAATTCACCTATTTCTTTTTGTGCTGCCTCCATAGTTGGAATCGTTGCACAACAAATGACTGTCATCCAGTCTGCTCCTGCTTTTGCAACATTACTCGCCACTGTTCCTCCAGCGTCTGCACATTTCGTATCAGCGACTAGTTTTTTATCTGGGAACATACTGCGAATACAGCGAATCGCTTTTTGTCCTTCCTGTAAGCAAAGAATTGTGCCCACTTCAATAATATCTACTACATCACCAACTTTCATAACATCTCCTAATGCATGTTCTAAGTCATTGTGATCTAACGCAATTTGCAAATTCGGCCTGCTCATCTTAGTTCCTTCCTTTACTTGTTTTTTTGGTACCACTTTGTTTCAGCAAATTTTTCACTGATTTCTTTGACTGACATCACATTTTTGATACCGATAACTGTAACTCCTTTTTTCTCTGCCTGAGTAAACATATTCAAAAAATTGACTGGCGTAAAAACTACATCGTATTGGCCAGCTGAACTTTTTCCCTCTGAAATGGCACAATGATGGATTTTGGTAATTGGTACGTTTAGTTCTTTCATTGCTTTTTCCACACTTCTCATCATCATCAAGCTTGTTCCTGATCCATTTGCACACGATACTAAAATTCTCATCTTAATCCCTCCATTATGAGTGTTGTCTAATCAGATTTTCTTTTATACTCTCTGCTTTTCTGCATATGTGTCATAGTCTTCTACAATCAAAAAATAACCATCAGGATTTTTCCGATATTGTAACTGCGGAATAGCCAATAAACCAATGACAACTACGGCAATTCCAGCATAACCTAGGACTTTCATGATTACTGTAAACAATGGCCAAGCTGTTGCCCAGTCGAACATCCCGATATAACCACCGTATGTTGACATCCCAATCCATGTAGCGAATAATGCTGAACCGCCTACTTGTATGATTCCTGAAAGAAACGGGAACAGTCAAGCGGCTTTGAATCCACCTCGGTTATTGGCATAAACTGCTATAACGGCATTATCAAAGAACAACGGAATGAAACCGGCTATGACGATCGTTGGTGATTTCAATAAAATCAGTAAACCAATCATCAAAAACTGTCCCAAAGCACCAAACAAGAACCCAATCGTTACCGCATTTGGCGAACCAAAGCCAAAAGTAGCAGCTACGTCAATTCCTGGAACAGCTCCTGGTAAAATCGTGTTTGAGATTCCTTGGAAAGATTGAGTTAGTTCATCGACGAATGTCCGAACACCTAATTGCAAGATCGCCAGATATACCGCAAAATTTAAAGAAGTCGTCATAATGTAGAATAAGAAACTCTGCCCTTCTTGCATGAATTGCGCTTGAATCAAATAATCTTTGCCTAGTACAATCAGAATGATCCCAAAGAAAAATAGCATGAGTAACGAAGTAGCAACCATATTCTCATTGAAAATCGACAAGAATCCTGGTAATTTGATATCTTCAATTTTTTTGTCTTGCTTGATTGATCTATTTTTCTTTTCATCCCGCTTTTTCATCCACTCAGCTAATTTTGCAAATATAAAGATTCCGAACATTTGCTGATGTGCCACTGCAAATCCGGCACCTTCTGTCAATTCCTGCGTGATTCCTACTGTTAAGTTAGAAGCTACTGCCCAATAACAACCTAAAATCAGTCCCATAAAAATCAATACTTGTATCCTACCTAGATCAGGAAAGCAAAACAGTAAAATCCAAAAAGCGGTAGCTGCTTGTTGAACCTGAACGTTTCCGGTAGTGAAAACGGAACGCAGTTTCGTATATTTCTGAAAACGGACTAATAAGATATTTAAAACAAATGCAATCAGTAATAAAATCATCACATCTCCAAAGGTACGGCCAAATGTCTCCATTAATCCAGCATCCACAGCATTTTGTCCAAAATAAGGATCTGTAACTATGGCATCCAAATTGAACCGTTCCTTTAGTCCAACCAAGATTGGCCGAAAATTATTGACCAAACCACCAGAGCCAACAGTCAAAATAAAGTAACCGACCGTTGCCTTTAAGAATCCAGCGATGCATTCATGAAGCGGGCGTTTCAGCAAAATATAGCCTAATAACACGATAAAACCAATCAGGTATGCTGGCTGCGTCAAGATATTTGTTGCAAAATACGTCCAAATGCTTAACAAAAATTCCCCCATCTTTTTTCTCCTCTATCAATTAATTATATTCTGCCATCACAACTTGGTAATCATCGATGGAGTTCGTAGAGATGAGACGCTCAACCAATCCATCTGTCATTAATAATTCGGATAATTTTTGGATATTTTCTAGATGTTCTTCTGGATCTTTTGCTGCGAGTGTAAAAAACAAACTAGCCGTTTTCTCCTCATTCTCCCCTTCACTTTCAAAACGGATTGGCTGTTTCAACTTGGTAAATGAAATAGCTGTTCCAAAAACACCATCACTTTTTTCTGAAGAATGCGGCATTGCTACTTGAGGTGCGATCACAATATAAGGACCGTATTTTTCTACACAATGGATGATCTCCTCCACATACGTTTCATCAATAATTTCCTTATCGATCAATACAAGACAGCTTTCGGCGATAGCTTCACGCCAATCCGTGATTTCTTTATCTGGGTAATGAATCAATTGATGGTCAAAAAAGTATTTCAGCAAGAAACTCCCCTTCTTTCTTATAAAAACGACGGAAACGGTGTATCATTTTCAATCGAGAAGACATCTTCAAATCCTCGATAAAAATTAAACTCAAGATCATCTTTGTTTGTCGGATAGATGAATTTCCCGCCTACTTGCCAGATATAAGGTTTAAATCCATACTTCAGGCGATCCTTTTTGAATTTCCAAATTTCAGTGATCTCTTTTGGATCAGCCATAAAATTAGACCAAATATCGTAGTGGACAGGAATCACTACTTTTGCATTCAATGACTCCGCCATGCGCAGCATATCAACAGAAGTAACTTTGTCTGTTATCCCTCGTGGGTTTTCACCATAGGCCCCTAAACAGACATCGATTTTGTGTTCATTACCATGTTTGGCAAATAAATTGGAGTAATGTGAATCTCCTGCATGATAAAGATTCCCTCCTGATGTTTCGAATAAATAGTTTACTGCAATTTGATCCATCTCCTGAGGCATTTTTCCTTTTAATACCTCTTCTGGATCTTCACAAGTGACCAACGCTGTCCGATCAAACGCTTCTAAAGCTACTACATTGATGTCTTTGATTTTGACTGCATCACCTGGCTTTACTGTAATCGTTTTTTCTTCAGGAATTCCCCATTTTTGCCACGTGCGAACCACTTCTTTTGGCCCAATGAATGCTGCTTCAGGACAATTTTGATGAACTGCTGCGGCTGTATGGATATCTAGATGATCGGAATGGATATGTGTAACGATTAAAGCGTCTACATTTTTTATCGCAAAAGGATCGATTACGAAAGGCTGAGTACGTAAATTAGGCTGCATATTTTGAACGCCACTCATACGCATCATCTGATGGCCTTTTTTCATCATGCCATTCCCATGACTACGTTTTCCCGTCCCACACCATAGATCACATAAAATATTCGTTCCTTCATGACTTTTCAGCCAAATTCCCGTACAGCCCAGCCACCACATAGCAAAAGTTCCAGGATCCACTACTTCTGTTTCGATTTCTTCATTCAAGTATGTGCCCCACTCAGGAAATGTTTCTACTAACCACTTTTCTTTTGTTACTTCATTGACAGTTTTACTCATTTGCTTGCTCCCCCCATATCGTTGTTCCAACTTACAAGTAAATATTAATGTGTATCAGCATCCATGAAAGCTCTTTCATATGACCGTTTGTTTTTTATATGATTTTCTTTCAGTAATCAATGATTGTTTCAGTATAATAAAGACAGATATGAATGTTTAAATGAACAACTAGTCAAATAAATCCATGGATCAAGATGTCCCTCAGGAGGCAAAAGTCATGAAAAACTCACTTGTCAATATTGAAAAACGTCAAAAAGAAATTTTGGAACTGCTTCAGCAGACTGAACAACTATCAACTTTCGAATTAGCTGAATCCCTTGATGTATCTATTAGTACGATACGAAGAGATTTAAATTTATTAGAAGAAAAAAACGAGATCATACGCAATTACGGTTATTGTTCTTATAATTACAAAAACCAGACTGATTTTGATCAATCTGGTCCTGAAAGGATTAAACAAGCGATTGCCAGAGAAGCTAGTAAATACATTAACGATTATGATACGCTGTTTATCAATTCTAGCTCGACTGCGTTGAAAACACTGGATTTTCTTCAATCTAACCATTTGACAGTCATTACAAACAACGTGAAAATCAATTACTCTCCGCACAAAGATAATTGTAGTTATATTTTAACTGGTGGAGAGATGCGCTTTCCAAAAGAAGCACTAGTGGGCGACATCGCATTAAATACGATTTCTTCAGTCAATGCAGACATTTGTATCATTGGCTGTAGCGGAGTCGATGTAGTACATGGGGTCACAACAAAGATATTAAATGAATCAACGATCAACGAAATGATGGTCAACAAGACAATCAAATGTAAGATTTTAGTCGCTGATCATCGAAAAATCGGACTGACATCAAAGTTCAAGATTGCTGATATTTCAGTCTTTGATTATTTGATCACTGATAAATTTTGTTCTGAAAAAGTATTAGAGGAGATCAGAAATACGGGGATAAAAACCATTCAAGTAGATTCATTTTAAGAACCAGGACGTAAATATGTAAATAGGATTATCAAAAAAATGAATAACAAATTTATCGATAAATGAAAAACACGCTACGCTCAAATTGATAAAGGAATCCCAAGATGTATCCATCCAATCGATACCATCATAATCTATTGCTTCTTTTATAACCGTTATATGTTGCCTAAATAGGAATCAAACAATATCGAAAAAAGGAGGTATGACAAAAGTCACACCTCCTTTTTTCGAATAAACGGTATTCAAATCAGAACACTGATTTCACAACCACTTTATTTCAGGTCGTTTTCAATCACCTTTACCGCGTAATCATTTCCGTTGAAACGCGCTATTTTTTTTGCGTCCATATATCTTTCTAAATAATCATCTTCTCCTAATTGCTTATGGCAAGAAGCAATTTCATAAAGCAAGTATTCCAATGCATAAGTCGATTTATGTTTCTTATTATACTCAATACCCTTCTCACATAATTGGATTGCTTTATCATAATCCTCGATTTTACGGTAATAGGTGGCGATATCATAATATACAATGCAGACCATCAGATTATCAAAATCAGTCTCACTCAATATTTTAAGTGTACGCTCCACATAAACTTTCGCAAAATCTAATTCTCCTTTTGACAAGTAGATCATTGCCACGTTTGCAGCTGCTTGTAAGTGATGGATATCTGTTTCGGTCGTTTGTTCCAACACTTGATTAAAATAAAATAATGCTGCATCTGGTTTTTTCGCATAAAGATGATCAAGCAGTCCTTGATAAAATAAAATTTGATTTAAAAGATCAGAATTACTTACTTTTTCCTGGTCGATCGTTTGTAAAATTTTATAAGATTCTTGGTATTTTGATACAGAATTCAATGATTGAATCTCATTTATTTTTTTCCTGATTTTGTCTTCTTCTGTTTCTACTAATATATCGGAGATCTCGACATTCAGCTTTTTGCAAAGCGCACTTAAGATATTGATGCCTGGCGACATATTCTTGTTTTCGATATTGCTGACAGTTGCTTGTTCACAAATGCCTTCTGCTAATTGTACTTGTGTTAACCCCTTTTTCTTTCGGTATTCTTTTAGTAATGCTCCATCTACTTTAATCAAAACAATTTCCTTCCCTTTAAAAAATTATTTCTCCTTTATATCATACACAAAAAAAAGTTCTAAACAACCAAAAATGTTTAGAACAGAATAAAAATTTTAATTTTAAAATAATATTCAAATTAAACAACTGGCGTATCTGCTCCTTGATTTCTTTTTGTGTTATCTGAATAATTATCGTTTACAGTTATAACACATAGTGAAAATTGTCATGGCGAGAAAGTCTAAGAATATTTTTAAACATAACTATTTCTTTCTTACGTGTGTATAATGACGACAGCACACCTATCAATTAATATAATTATTTTATTTTTTTATGTTCTCATGTTTATTTTTAATGACACAACTTCTCGTATTTATCTGGCACAACATATAAATCGATCAAAAAATTGTTGCGTGTTTTTTTGAAAATTGGAGTTTCAACTTGATTACAAAATTTAAATTTAGAAGTTGTGAAAACAGCGAGAGACAGTTTAATATTCAAAATATACATAGGCTACTCGAACGCTGTGTTTTTTAGTATACTAGTAAGAAACGAAGGGATAGACTCATTCCAATAAGGAGGATTTCATGAAGACAATTCTTTTTGCTCCTGCAGTATTCAATTTAGCTGAGACAACACGAATGATTGAGGTTGCCAAAGCTATGAAAGACCGTTATTACTGTGTATTCTTTGGCTTTTCTAAAACTTTTGCTCCTTTGATCACAGAAAGTGGCTTTGAGTATCATTTACTAGCGCCGATCCTTACGAAAAAACAAGAAGAACAAATCATAAAATTTGACCAGTTGCGTACACTTAAAAACCCTTTTACCAAAGAAATGGTTGCCTCTCGTATCACTAGTGAACAGAGTCTGATTGCTAAGTTTGAGCCTCGACTGATTGTGACAGGTTCGAATGTGACAATTTTTTTATCGGCCCGCAATAAAAAGATTCCTTTAGTATATGTTAAACCCTATGCTTTGAGTGAACCTTTTTTTCAATCAGAGCATGCGCTGATGCCCCACGAGTTACGTTTCTTCGGCCCTTTAAGCAATCCCCTTTGGCACTGGACAAAAAAGCGTATAGTAAATACCCGATGGATCCCCAATGCCTTCAAACACGCTGCACAAAAAGAAATGCTTCCTTTACCAAAAACAAGTTTACAAATGATGGATGCTGATCTAAATCTCATCACAACGCCTAAACTATTTTTGGAAGAAGAACAGCTGCCGGAAAATTATCGAATCGTTGGTCCAATTTTTGCTAAGCTCAGTACTTCCTTGCCTGAAGAAGTGCTAACTTTTATACAGCGAAAGCAACAAGAAAGAAAACGTATTATCTATTTCGCAATGGGTAGTTCAGGCAATCCGCGTATGTTACGCAAAATTTTGTTCTTCTTACAAAAACAACCGGATCTAGCGGTTATTGCACCTATTGACTATCTGCTTGATGACATTCAATCTGACTCAGAAGATCTTTTAATAACAGAATATCTGTCTAGTCATCTTTTGCATGAATTCATTGATTTTTCTTTTATCCACGGCGGGGAAGGGACCGTCCAAACTGCCTGTGAATCCGGCAAACCGTTTATCGGTGTGGGGATGCAATTTGAGCAAAGCTGTAATATTGACTATTGTGTAAAATACGGAAACGCAATCGCCCTCACAAAACCAGTGACTGAAAGAAAACTGCAGATTGCTCTGCGCGAAGTTTCTTCACCCAAGATTCGTCAGCAGGCACGCACGCTGCAAGCCGTTTTTCCAATAAATGGTCCACAACAAGCAATTCAAGAAATCGAAACCTTCCTGAGCAACCACCCAATATAGTTTCAAGTAGAAAAAGCTTTTTTAATAGAGACTCATCAGTAATTTCGCTATTCGAGACCCAGACAGTGAAAATACAAAAAAAGTAAATAGTGGATTGAAAAGTTAGAGTTACTTAAATTACGGTGTCTAAAAAACACAAAATCATCCTTAAAATAAAAGATCTGACGCTATCCAAATGAGCATAGGTAGCGTCTGCCATTTATTCTTAGTCAAATTCTTTGACACCTTTCTCTGGTTGGATCATCTCAACGTTTCTTCAAAAGAAAGACCATAATAATTAGGCAAATACATTTTCTTAAAATGTGTCATATAGATCTAGAAGCATCGCTTTGTAGAGATTTGTGCCGCTAGTCCCCTCAACAATTACTAAATCAAATGTAGGATTTACCACTTTATCTTTGATAATCAACCTCCCTCTTCTGTTGAGACAATGATCTCGCAATCCGATGCATACTCCTATATAAACTGCCAGCAATCCCCACATATTGAGTAGATCATGTCAGAATGTTCTATGTCGTCAGCAACGATACACTAAAAGTCACGTTCACCATGACTGATTGCTATTCCCAGCGCAATTATTTCTATACACGTTTCATGATTTGAATAAACACTCTCATCATACATATTACCATTCATACACCATACTGCAGCCCCTACTATATGGTTGTAAGCTCCCAAATCTATATTTGACTTGATCACTTTGGTAGTAGATCTACTAATTCTAAATCCATTGCTGATAAAATTTTCATTTTTGCCTCCTTCTTTCTGCCAAAACAGTTAAAACAATAATAATCTTTATGTAAAAAAGGGCTGTGACAAAAGCCTTGTCACAGTCCCATATTCCGAATAAACGGTGGTCAAAAGCTTGCATCTGCGGTAATAAGTTCAACCAAACGAAAAATAAGCCAACATTTCACAAAAATTTAAGAAGCAATTTTCGTAAATTTCTTCTTATTTCTTGAAGCTAACCACTTCTGTCACAACCACTTTTAGAACATTTAAAGCTTCGATGTGACAAACCATCTATGCTGCTCGATCATAAAATTGATAGCAAAAATTCCACAGAGTACATATGTCCCCCATGAAAACAAAACATTCATATGCGGTACAATGATCTTTGGAAGAATCACGATCAAAAATGATGCCAGTGCCCAAATCCATCGATTGATTTGAATATGATATGTAGCTAGCATATTCAATATAAGGTGACTAGCCGTTAATAAAAAGATAAAAACAAAAAATAAAGTCAGCCAATACATTGTTTCCCACCTTCTAAAAACCAAACTTAGACAGTTTGGACTTCGTTTTCTCCACGACTTTGTTCATCTGACAGCATCTTTTTATCATAAGCTTTTACAAATGGATAATAGATAATAAATGCTATCAATGTGTTGATCATGATCAAGATAACAACACGCCAGTCATTTCCTGCTGAAAGATAACCGCCGATTGGAGCTGGTAATGTCCATGTTGGCAAAACAGTAAATCTATTGACCATTTCTAATTTGACTGCAAAATAACTGATAATAGTCAAAACTAAAGGAACTAAGTTGAACGGGATGAACATGTAAGGATTCAACATCATAGGAGCTCCAAAAATCATGGGCTCATTGATATTGAAGATACCAGGAATAATAGAAAAACGACCAACCTCTTTCAAGAATTTTGATTTACAGAAGAATATAAACAAAACAGATACCACGATCGTTGCTCCTGCACCACCAATTGTTACCGTCCATTGATAAAACTGTTCAGGAGCGATATAGGGTAATTGTGTGGCAGCTGTACCATCTGCCAATGCCTTTGCATTCTCATCCAACATGATCAGCCACATTGGACGAACAACAGCCCCTACAATACTCATGCCATGGATACCAAATGACCACAACAAATGGATCAAAAACATTGGTAGTAAAACACCAAGCAAATTATTCCCTAAAATATTGGTTAAAGGCTCGAATAACGATAATAAGGCAGCGTTTACATCAAAGCCCGCGACGCTTCGAATCAGCCAAGTAATTGTTAAAATGACTGCACCTGGAATCAATGCCTCAAAACTACGGGCAACAGCAGGTGGCACTTGTTCTGGCATTTTGATAGTAATATTTCGATTTTTAAAGAAACGATATACTTCCACTGCAAAAATCATAGATAAGATCCCCGCAAACATCCCAGATGCTCCCAAAGAACTCATAGGTAAGACCCAGCCAAGAGGTGCCTCTTCAGGAGTTAAAACGTTTACAGGAACTTGTAACATAAAGAACGTTCCTAAAGATAATATACCACCTGTCACACTATCTAATCCATATGATTTAGCTAGATCCGAACCCATAACAAAAGTTGCATAAATAGCCATCAATCCCATCGTCATCCTAAAGGGTAAAACAATCGTTGCCGAATAAGGGGCAATAAATTCATTCCATCCAGGAAACGGTAAATTGATAAAGACCATAAAAAATGTCCCAATCAAAATCAATGACAATGTTGAAACAACCCCATTACGAATTGCTAATAAATGACGCTGTGTACCAATTTTTGCCATTGGTGGGACAAGTTTCTCTTCGACCCATTTCATCATCTTTTCCACTAAAACCACTCCTTTTCAATAAAATATGAACCATTCATTGCATGACAACGCAAAGAATGTTCATAACTAATTATATAATTAAGAAATTTTATTTCAATATATGAGAGTGTAAAATATTTTGTGTAAATAGAAAAAAGGAAGTCCCTTCTGTAGAATAGAGTTACCACAACACATTCACAGAAAAGAGGACTTCCATATGAACGATTTTACTACAGAAATTCTAAAGACTCTAGCGAACAAAGGCGATTTGAATGAATTATTCCGTGTCCATTTGGAAAAAGCTGTCAATACGCTTCTCAAAACGGAGTTAACGGCTTTCCTCGATTACGAAAAGTACGATCGCATTGGTTTTAACACGGGTAATTCTCGTAACGGCTCCTATGACCGTACGGTCAAGACCGAGTACGGGGAACTTCATCTCCAGATTCCGCGCGACCGCAACGGCGAGTTCAAGCAACAGACTGTTCCTGCTTATAGACGGACGAATGATACCTTAGAGGAGACCGTCATTCACCTCTTCCGAAAAGGTATTACCATGTCGGAAATCGCAGACTTGATTGAGAAAATGTATGGGCATCACTACACGCCCCAAACCATGTCCAACATGACTAAAGTGCTGACTGAAGAAGTAAATGCATTTAAAGTTAGAACTCTAAATGATAAGTATGTCGCTATTTTCATGGATGCTACTTATATTCCTTTAAAACGGCAAATCGTCTCCAAAGAAGCAATCTATATTGCCATTGGTATACGAGAAGACGGCACTAAAGAAGTACTAAGTTATGCGATTGCCCCGACTGAATCGACCTACGTTTGGAATGAGTTGTTACAGGACATTTACTCCAGAGGGGTTCATGATGTCTTACTGTTTATTACCGATGGCTTAAAAGGCATGAAAGATACGATTCACCAGATTTATCCTAAAGCTAAATACCAACATTGCTGTGTTCACGTTTCCCGTAATATTGCTCATAAAGTACGTGTCAAAGATCGAAAAGAAATCTGTGATGATTTTAAGGCTGTTTATCAAGCTAGCTCAAAGGAAGAGGCAAATACCTTTTTAGGGAGTATGATTGAGAAGTGGCAGAAAACTTATCCTAAAGTGACGCAGTCACTGATAAAAAATCAAGATTTATTGACTTTTTATGAGTTTCCGCCTGGTATCCGCCGAAGCATTTACTCAACTAATTTAATCGAATCTTTCAATAAACAAATCAAGAAATACAGCCGCAGAAAAGAGCAGTTTCAAAATGAAGAATCACTAGAGCGTTTCCTAGTATCCATCTTTGATACATACAATCAAAAATTCTTAAATAGAAGCCATAAAGGCTTCCAACAAGTGACGGATACATTAGCTTCAATGTTTACTGAGTAACCCATTATTTTGCAGAAGGACGAGTTATTTACACAAAATTATTGACGCTCCCCAATATATTCTCTTAAATAATCAAATTTATTTTTAAGAATCCTGAAAATAAGTTTTCTAAATCATAGGAGCAACAAAAAAATTCGATAATTAACAAAAATCAAAATGATTAAATCTAGTGATTGAAACATATCATTTCAAAAAAATTTTGTAAATTCACCCATAAATATCACCCTATTTAACTTTTTTCATCGTACACTAAAATTCAAAACAACTATCTTTAATCTTTACTTCTTGGTTTTGTTTTAATAAATTTCCTTCAAAAATGCCTGGAGAAACTACAATGATCACCGTATCTTTTTGTGCTTGCTCCAACTTCTTCAAATCTATAATAGCTAACAGTGTCCCTTCTTTTACCTCCTGGTTACTTTCAACCCGTATCTGAAACGGACTTCCTTCGAGTTCAACCGTATCTAAACCCATATGGATCAGTATTTTTCTGCCAGATTCACTTTCGATCGTTATGGCATGTCGGGTAGGAAATATATTATCGATTATTCCTTTAACTGGCGCATGGATATATCCATCATGATTCGTTATAGCGTATCCAACTCCTATCATTTTTGAAGAAAAGACCTCGTCTTTTACTGCTGTTAATGGAATAATTTGACCACTAGCTACAGCTTTTAGAATGTTTCTTGTTTTAAAGAAATGCACTTTTTATCACCTCTACTTTAATGCTGGCCAATATTTTTTGTTTACTTTGATCATTTCATCTAGTATTTTTTTTGCGACTCTGGCATTTGGTACGGTTTGATTCAATGTAAATGCTTGTAAAGCTTTTTGATAAGAACCTTCAAAGTAAGCATCTACTAGTAACTTCTCTGCTGCAACTTGTGCCTCCATCAATCCTTTATGAAAATCACTGATTGGTTTTCTTAGTGTAATTGGCTCCACACCAGTTGCACCAACATATGCCGGTATTTCAACAATTGCATCTGACCGTAGATTCGGAATCGCCCCTTGATTAGGAACGATTAGCATAAAGCGACGACGATCATCATTCAACAAGGAAATAGCTATATCGACGATATATTGTCCATGCTCCCCAAAATTAAAGTTCAATACTTCTTCCACAATACCGCGGCGTATTTTATCAGCCATTTCTTTGGTATTTTTCTCTCGTCCATCCATGACCATATTAGCACGTGTATACTCTTTGTCAGTATGCTCAACGACCATATCAGGATATAAGTAATACTCTAAGTAATTATTCGGGATATTACTTGGAAAATTTTTCGTGATGACTGACATCATTTGAAATGTTTTTTGCCAAGTTTTGTCTCCTATATTAAAATCGGCGACTTGCATTTCTTTTGTTATTAGTTTTTCAATAATCTCTGGCATAATTTCTCGTTGCAATTCTTTATCATAAATCGATGTATACCAGCCAAAGTGGTTTAAACCATAATACGTAACGATCCAATTCTTACGATCATAACCGTAATTCACTGCAATCGTTTCTTCAATTGAAATAGTCATATCACAGGCATTAATCATTTTTACATTCGGATATTTACGACGAACAGCTTCAGAAACGATCGACTCTGGATTTGTATAATTCAAAATCCATGCTTTGGGGGCATAGTCTTGTATATGATCGACAATTTCCAATAAACCTTTGATTGAGCGCATCCCATAAGCAAATCCTCCGAGTCCACACGTTTCTTGTCCTACTAATCCATGTTTAAGTGGAATCTTTTCGTCCTTTTCTCGCATCTCCAATCCTCCAACACGAATTTGTGAGAAAACAAAATCGCATCCTGTAAAAGCAAGCTTTGGATCATCCGTTGCACGAATGCGAATATTTGAAAAACCTTTTCTTTTCAGCATAAATTTAACAATCAAGTACATATCCATATTTCTTTCTTCATCAATATCATATAAACGTATTTCAGATAATGGCAACCGTTTTTCATTGTTCAAAATGGCTTGAACGATTCCTGGTGTATACGTACTCCCGCCTCCAGCTATAGTGATAATCTGTTTTTTCATCATCATCTTTTCCTTTCTATTCTTCTAATAATTTATTGAATTCTGCCATAACATAAGTCACTTCTAAGCCGATGATAATTTGATAATTTTTTTCAGTTGGTTTAATGATCCCGCTTATCCCTAATTGCTTGATTCGCTGTTCCTCGACCATGGTGGGATCCACTACCTCTACCCGTAGGCGTGTATTACAACTATAGACATCCAGGATATTGGCTTTTCCTCCAAACGCTTGTAGCATTTTTGTTGCCATATATTCATAATTTTTACTTGCTAACCCTAACTCTGTTTCTTCTAAGGTTACTTCATTGCCAAACACTGCCTTAGCTTCACGTCCTAATGTCTGAATGTTTCTCTTATTGATCAAATAATAAAAAGTAACGTAATACAAGGCAAAAAAGAAAATTCCGATTGGAAGAATCAAAATAGCATTGGTAGCGATTCGAAAATTGATGAGATAATCAACAATACATGCTCCGAATGTAAAACCAATTCGTATATTGAATAAGTAACATACAATCCCTGCTAAACCGGCAAAAAGTGCATGGATCACGTACAACATAGGAGAAAGAAACATGAAACTAAATTCAACAGGCTCAGTGATATTTGCAATAAATGAAGTTCCTACACCGCTTCCCATGATTCCTTTGACCATCTCTTTATTTTCTTTATAAGCTGCTTTATAGATAGCTAGACATATAGCTGGTATACCAAACATCATTACTACAAAAAAACCTGATAAAAACAGTCCAGCCTGAGGATCTCCGTTGATAAAGCGTGTCATCTCTCCTCTGAAAACTTCCTTGCTAGGAGATTTATAGCTTCCTAAATCGTAATAAATATACGTATTCAACACATGGTGCAGTCCAAAGGGGATCAGCAAACGATTCAAAAACATAAATATCCCCACACCTAATGCCCCCATATCAACGAGCAGTTTTGCAAAATTATCAATCCCAATTTGGATGAGCGGCCAGATAAAGCCCAAAAAAACAGCTGCGATTGTTTGTAGAATCATCACCATAGTCAATGGGAATTTTTCGCCCGCAAAATAAGAAAAAACTACTGGTAATTTTTGTTCTTTAAAGCGATTATACGTCCATGCCGCTACTAAACCGGAAATAATTCCACCAAAAATCCCCATATTCACTTCTGGGTCCATAATTTCTAAGCCTTTTTTCAAGGTAGCAATCGCTAAAAAACCAGTAAGTGCAGGTATTCCTTTGTCCTTATTTTTGACAAAACCGATTGCAACTCCTATAGCAAATAAGATATCCAAGTTTCCAAAAACGGCATTTCCAGCTGCACCGATTACTGGGATGTTCAGCATATCATCAGCTGATAAACGCATGATCAATCCCGCTAATGGCATCGCTGCAACTGGAAGTAGCATCGCTCTTCCAAGTTTCTGCACATTTGATTTAACATTCATTTTTATTCCTCCTCTATTAAATATCCTCATATGTTACTAACTCAATCAAAGAATCATTTTTCACTTTTTGAGAAAATGCTGAATGAATTAAAAATTCGACTTGGTGGGTACGAGGATACACAAAACTTGAACCATTTAACAATTCCTGATCCAAATACGCTGCGTGACACATGACTTCGATCGTTTTATCTTCTCTCAATATCATGAGTAAACTTGCCAAATATTCTTCCACACTCGTATTGATTTGTCGTTTTTTTTCATCAGTTTCTCCTACGACATCGAAACAAGGCTCAAAATAATCGACATGACGAACTTCATCTTTTCGTTCAAAGTTGCTCCGAACCGGCAAATCATATTTTTTTGCTAATGTAACAACTACCTCCTGATTTTTATCCAAAGTATGAGTATGATGATGACTGTCTAAATGAGTTGGTATGATCCCCGCATGATAAATTTTTTGAATCTGAGCATTCCATTCCTGATACAGTTGATCTTTGTCAATGTTAATGGATGCTGATAATAAGATAAGGATCTGAACTCTCCGCTTTCGATAAGAGTATCGACAGTTTTGAGAAGTGGTTTGCCACACGTCAATGTTAAATGGACTCCTACACCTAGCCTAGGCATTTCCTTTCTTAGTTTCACAGCGTGCTCGAAACCCGGCATATTTGCCATCAATGTAGTTGATGTCAAAATTCCTCGCTGATAAGCATCCATAATCCCATAATTCACACCATGGCTATAGCCAAAATCATCCGAATTAAAAATCACTTTTCCCATTTCATTCTCCTTCTTTTTTCTACTAAAATAGGCGCAACCAAATAATCATAGTCCATTTACTATGTGTCATTTGGTTGCGCCTATAGATAGTTACGCCCTTATTTTAATAGATTCGTGCTAGATGAATTGCCAAATAGATGATTTCATTTTCTTGAATGGCAAGTTGAAATGGCTGTTCGATGATATCTTTAATCTTTAGTGCTGTACAATACGCTTTGCTATGTTTAAATATTTCAGTAAAAAAAACAATATTTTCTACTGGCGTTTCTTCCTGATAAATCAAGCGTTTAACCAGGAATTTGATATGAACCATTAAGCGATGATAAGTCAGTGATTCTTTATCATAAACGTTTGAATAGGATTTTTCTAGATGGGACAAAATCGTGGTCGTCATTTCTACTATTTTTAAGCTCTTTAAACTATTAGGCTCTCCTAGCTCAGCATTAATGATATGCATAGTGATGAATCCTACTTCATTTGACCCTAACTCGGTTTGATATCGATGATTGATTCGCTCGACCACTTCTATTGCTATATCATATTCATTTGGATAAAGGAATCTCATTTCTGGCAACATAATTGCTGTGACATCTCTATCTTCTCTTTTTCGTTGAATAGCAAAATAAATATGATCTGTCAATGTAATATAGATATTTGAATCTAATGGAGAGGAGATCCTAGCTGTTATCAGTTCAATCACTTCTTCCGCAAAATCCATAAATTCGATTGGAATCTGCGAGACTATCTCACTGAATCGTTTGATCTTTTCTTTAGAATCTAATACAAATAATTTGTCAGCATCCTCAACATCAAATGGCTTACTCACTTTAGCAGAAAAGCCAATCCCTTTCCCCATCGCAATTTTTTCTATTCCATCGTCATCGATCAATACAGCATTATGATTCAGCTTTTTCATCACATACACCGTTAATTCACCTCCTCTATATGATAAAACAAAACAACTTGCAGACTCCTTCATACATATTTTTGTCTCCAAATAATTTTTAAAGACAAAAAACGACCTAAGAAAGAACCCTTTCTTAGGTCGTGCCTAATTGAATAGTAGCACCCTACATAATTTACAAAAATAGTTTAACACATAATAAAAGCGTTATCAATATCTTTTTTACTCGTTTTATGATAATACTTGTATCGAATTGATTTGGAGGTAATTACATAAAAACAAAAAAAATATAGCAACTCTCTATAAGAAAGTTGCTATATTGATAATTATACCGGCGGCCGGGGTCGAACCGGCACGTCCTCAACGGACACTGGATTTTGAGTCCAGCGCGTCTGCCAATTCCGCCACGCCGGCAAATTTAAAAATAATAACTGGGGTAGCTGGATTCGAACCAACGCATGAGGGAGTCAAAGTCCCTTGCCTTACCGCTTGGCTATACCCCAAGAATAAAGGGCGAATGATGGGAATCGAACCCACGAATGCCGGAGCCACAATCCGGTGCGTTAACCACTTCGCCACATTCGCCATCATAAAAGATGTTATTTAATTTCTCAATAAAAAACTAAGATGAAGACATCTTAGTCAATACCGGCGGCCGGGGTCGAACCGGCACGCCCTCAACGGGCACTGGATTTTGAGTCCAGCGCGTCTGCCAATTCCGCCACGCCGGCAAGTTGATTTATTAGTACTAAGGCGGTAACCGGATTTGAACCGGTGATGAAGGTTTTGCAGACCTCTGCCTTACCACTTGGCTATACCGCCATTATACTATTATCAATCTATAAAATAAAGAATAAATTATAGAAACTGGGGTAGCTGGATTCGAACCAACGCATGAGGGAGTCAAAGTCCCTTGCCTTACCGCTTGGCTATACCCCAAGAATAAAAAGGGCGAATGATGGGAATCGAACCCACGAATGCCGGAGCCACAATCCGGTGCGTTAACCACTTCGCCACATTCGCCATGGCAGGGGCAGCAGGAATTGAACCCACACTAACGGTTTTGGAGACCGCTGTTCTACCTTTAAACTATGCCCCTATAAAATGGAGGAGAGTGGATTCGAACCACTGAACCCTAAGGAACGGATTTACAGTCCGTCGCGTTTAGCCACTTCGCTACTCCTCCATGGTGGCGCGGGACAGAATCGAACTGCCGACACACGGAGCTTCAATCCGTTGCTCTACCAACTGAGCTACCGCGCCATATTTTAAAATTATTAATTGAATAACAAGAACGACGGTTCCGACGGGAATCGAACCCGCGATCTCCTGCGTGACAGGCAGGCATGTTAACCCCTACACCACGGAACCAGTTCATTATGGAGGTTAACGGGATCGAACCGCTGACCCTCTGCTTGTAAGGCAGATGCTCTCCCAGCTGAGCTAAACCTCCAACATTCAATTAAAATGACCCGTACGGGATTCGAACCCGTGTTACCGCCGTGAAAGGGCGGTGTCTTAACCGCTTGACCAACGGGCCAGGTAAATTTGCTACGGAGAGTAAGGGATTCGAACCCTTGAGACAGTTTGCACCATCTACATGATTTCCAATCATGCTCCTTCGGCCTCTCGGACAACTC